>CAXSBC010000003.1:0-174153 GCA_964236105.1 uncultured Acetobacteraceae bacterium
AAACCAGGCCGATGGGAATCCCCTGCGATTCAGCGAGGTGAGAAACCGCTCTAGCGCGGGCAGCGGCCAGGGCGCGGGCGGTCACCGGCCCGGCGGGACCTGCAGGCGGGAGCGGACGGCCGCCGCCTGCAGGTCCCGCCGGTAGCTGGACGGTCCCGATGCCACGCGGATGTGGCCTGGGGGCGGGGCGGCCTCGATCGACGGCATCGCGGGACGATCACTGCGCCGTTCCCGGGGACGTGCCGAGTGCTGGTGCCGATGGGTTTCGAGGCACGGCTGTGTTATAGGCGGCTGTTGTTCTGCACCTTGTACAGCCCCGTGCCGAGGACTGAATGTTGCCGCAAGCTTGTATCGTATCCAGCGTTATCTTGGATGATAAAAGTGAAGCCACGGAATTTCCGTCCGCAGGACAGGATTCGGCATCATCGGAGTTCCAGCTGATCTACTGGCAGTGCGTCGCGCTCTGCCTGATGACCAGCGTCATCCACAATCCGGACTGCACGCATTTCCTGTTCTGCAACAAGGACATCCCGACGGTCGCACCGCCTGAGGTGGTCGCGAGCCTCACCTCGCTCGGCGTTGTCTTCGTCGAGCTGCCACTGTCGTACAGGCTTCCGGAAGGCTCGATCTCCCGATGGGGCAACGTCTTCTACGTTTTGAACATCATCGAGTATTTCGTCGAGAAGCTGCCGCACGACATTCTGATACTTACCGACGCAGACTGCATCTGGCGCAAGTCTGCCCGCAGCATCACGTCGCTTCTGACCAGCCACGACTGTCTGGTGTACTCGCTCAGGCCGGACGATCAGAAGAACTATGAGGGCGACGTTCTTCTCAACGGCATGTCCAGAAAGAAGATGGTGGCGGTGCTGGGCGAGGTGTTTCATAAGAAACTCGTCGAAGCGCCGCCTCACAACGGCGGTGAGTTCTTCGCTGCCACCCGACACTACTGCGCAGGCATCGTTCCCCAGATCAAGACGTTGTGGGACTACGCGTGCACCCATGCGTCGGAGACGGACTCCATCAAGACCGAGGAACATTTCCTCAACATCCTCGCCTGGGCGAACGACGTTCAGTCCTATACCGCCGATGGCATCGTCCGGCGCCTCTGGACGAATTTCGGCGACGTCAACGTCCGCGCCACGGACACCGAGCTGGTCATCTGGCATCTGCCGGCGGAAAAGAAGTTCGGGTTCCGGCGCATGTGGCACGCCCATCTCAAGGCGGGAGGCACCTGGAACACCCTGGACGCCGAGACGGTGAATGCCCTCAGCGCCCGTTTCATGGGCATCCCGCGGCGAAGCGCCGTCAAGCTCGGACAGGATCTGCTGCAGAAGGTCGCATCGAGGCTGCCCGACCGTCGATAGCTTCGGCCTGCGCCTTCCGACAGGGTGGCGGGCGCCGTGGGGCTGCGTGACGACCCGGTGAGCAGCCATACTCACGATGGCCCTCGGATATCCGGATCCGGCCGGTGCCGGCAACAGGATGGATATGGCATTCTGTGCCGGCCGATTGGCGACGTCGACGTGCTCTCGCAAGCATCGTCCTGACCATCTTGGATAACTCTGCGCGATAGAACTGACCGTATCTGTCTATAATCAGCAACTTTCCTCATTATAGATCGTGGGGCCGATGTCGTTGCCAAAACTAACACGACCGATACGCGGCGATTGTATTCACGTTATCGTGATAATCCTGTTATTGCTTCCCTCAGGAGGAGCCATGACAGAGCCCGTTAAGACCGTTGCGGTAACGCAACAAGCATCGAGCCGCGCAGCGACGTTTCTGAACTCGCTTGGCGTCAACACGCATCTGAGCTGGTGGGACACATCCTGGGGCGTCGGCAACGGCCAGTGGGCCGGCGCCGAGAGCAAGGTTGTCGCAGAGCTGACCTACCTGGGTGTCCAGAACATCCGTGATTCCACGCCGCAGGGCGGCGCCGCGGCCGAGATGATCGATCTCGGCAAGGACGGCTACAAGTTCGACCTCTTGCAGAACATCAATGGCGGCCAGGTCGCCGTCGCATCGGACATGACCGCCCTGGCGGCGATGCAGGCCGCGGCGCCGGGCTCCATCATCGCCTATGAAGGCGCCAACGAGTACAACAGCAACAGCTACATGCTGAACGGCCAGAACTCGAACGGCAACATGGCCTGGGGCGCGCTCGACGACCAGGTCTCGCAGGCAGCCTTGAAGGCCAGCCCGTCGCTGTCGGGCATCAGCTATGTCGCGGCGTCCACCGGATCGGTGTCGGCGGCGCCGGTTGTGGCACCCTATGTCAGCGAGTCCAACTGGCACGTCTATGGCGGCGTCGGCCAGCAGCTCAAGAGCAACCTCGCCGCGGCCGTCACCGCAGCGAAGGCGACCGCGCCGGGCAAGCAGGTCTTCATCACCGAGACCGGCGTCTCGTCGGCCGCCGTATCCCAGTCGAGCTGGGGCACTGCGGGAGACGAGTTCACTCAGGGCCTGATCGACACCAACGCCGTGCTCGACGATTTCAATGACGGTGCCTCGAAGACCTATCTCTACGACCTGATGGACAACAACAAGGCAGCCGATCTGGAGGACAATTTCGGCCTGTTCAACGCCGACGGAACGCCCAAGGCAGCTGCGGTCGATCTGCATAATCTGACGACGATCCTGGCCGATACAGCAACGACGGCGAACAGCTTTGCTGCCACTCCGATGACCGTCTCGGTGTCGGGCCTGCCTGCGACCGCATCCGACATGGTGCTGGAGAAGTCGAACGGGACCCATGACCTGGTGATCTGGAACAGCGGCGCCATTGTCTGGAACACCGCGACGAACACCGAGGCGACGCCGACGGCGTCACCCGTCACCGTGCAGCTCGACGGCGTCTACCAGACGGTCAAGGTCTATGATCCGCTGGTGTCGAGCAGCCCGATCCAGACCCTCACCCAGACCGGCAGCGTCTCGCTCAGCCTGTCCAAGGATCCGCTGATCGTCGAGGTCTCGGGCAGCCCGATCCCGGTGGTCCCGGTGGCGCCTGCGCCGACGAAGCTCGGCAGCGGTCCCGACACCCTGATCATGCAGATGTCGGAGGATGCGTGGCAGGGCGACGCGCAATTCACCGTCTCGGTCGACGGCAAGCAGGTCGGCGGCACGCAGACGGTCACGGCCTCGCACGCCCTGGGACAGCGCCAGGAGTTCGACGTCGCCGGCAGCTGGGGCAGCGGCTCGCATCAGGTCTCGGTCGACTTCCTCAACGACGCCTGGGGCGGCACGGCGACGACCGACCGCAACCTCTATGACAACAGCGCAACCTATGACGGCGCGGCCGTGCTCACCGCGCCGATCACGCAGCTCTGGAACGGCTCGGAGGGCTTTGGCTTCACGAGCGGCAGCGAGCTCGATCTCGCCATCAACGAGGATGCCTGGAACGGCAACGCCCAGTTCACCGTCTCGGTCGACGGCACGCAGGTGGGCGGCATCGAGACCGCGACCACGCTGCGGAGCAGCGGCACCAGCGAGAAGCTCGCCCTCTACGGCAACTGGGGAACCGGCGCGCATACGGTCTCGGTGGATTTCCTCAACGACGCCTATGGCGGCACCGCCGTGACCGATCGCAACCTCTACGTCACCGGCGCCAGCTTCAACGGCACTGCCGTCAAGGGAGCCGCCACCACCTTCATGTCGCAGGGAACGCAGTCCTTCTCGATCCCCGGGACCGTCGCTGCCGCGGCGGCGCCCGCTGCATCGACCGCCAGCCTGGTGGCGACGCCCGCGTCGGCGGCGGTGGCCACGTCCGTCGCCAGCCCGAGCGTCGTCAAGACCTACGACCTCACCGACTCCTCGAGCCACTCGCTCGTCACCGCCACCGCCGCCACCGACGTGATCAAGCTGGGCAGCGGCTACTCGAACCTGACGACCCAGGGCAGCGACACCCTGATCGGCGGCAGCGGCTCCAGCACGATCTCCGCGCTGAGCGGCAGCCTGTCGCTCACCGGCGGCTCCGGGAGCATGACGTTCATGCAAGGCGGTGCCGCGTCCAGCCTGAGCCTGGGCAGCGGGGCGACGCTGATCGACATCGTCAACGGCATGGCCGGCGGCTCGCTTGCCATCTCCGACTTCGTGCAGGGCCGGGACTTCATCCATCTGTCCGGCTATGGCGGGACCGGCATCAAGACGGAGCAGCTCGTCCAGGGCTCAACCCAGATCACCCTGACCGACAACACCCAGATCGATCTGCGCAACTTCGTCGTCTCGAACGGCCACTCGATCTTTTCCTGATCAGCCGTCGGAACGCCGGAACCGCCCGCGCCCTGTTCGACCGGTCGAACAGACGCGCGAGCGGTTCCGGCGGCTACCCGTCCTCGTCCGGCGACCCCGCCATGCCGCGGGTCTGCCGCCTAGCCTGCGGCACCGACGGACAGGAAGCTCACCGTGTCCGCTTCCAGCACCGCGCAGGTCAGGCGACCGCCGAACACGGCGCCGGTATCGATGCCGATCCGATGCGAACGGATCGCCGGCGAGGCGGCGGGCGTGTGGCCATGCACCACCACCCGCTCCAGGCGTCCGGACCAGGACAGGAACGGCTCGCGCATCCACAGCAGGTCGCGCTTCGTCGCCGCCTGGATCGGACGATCGGGCCGCACGCCGGCATGGGCGAACAGGTAGCCGTCGATCTCGACCGAGCAGGCGAGCCGCCGCAACAGCTCGAGCTGCGCGGTCGGGATCCGGTGCAGCCAGTCGGTCGGCTGCATCGGATCGTCCGCCGGTGCCGCGATGTTCCAGCTGGCGAGCGTCGCATCGCCGCCGTTGGCGAGCCAGCTCAGCAGCGCCGTGCTGTCGCCCTCCAGCCCCTGCAGCAGCATCGCCTCGTGGTTGCCCATCAGGTTGACGATCGTGCAGGCCGGCAGCCGTGCCGGCGTCAGCAGGCGTTCGAGCACGCCGGCGCTGTCGGGACCCCGGTCGACGTAGTCGCCGAGATGCACCAGCACCGGCTCGGCCACCCTGCGTGCCGACAGGTCCGCCTCGATGCCCCGGTGCAGCGCGTCGAGCATCTCCAGGCAGCCATGGATGTCGCCGATCGCATAGATCCGCCGGCCGGGCGCCACGGCGGCAGGAGCACGGACCGGAGGCGTCTGTGACCAGGGCATGTCCGGAGCCTAGCTCATACAGGCCGGCCGCGCTCTGCCTGATGTTCCGGGGCGGTTCGCCATCCGGCACCGCCGGCCGGGCCGGTCACGCTCCGCCCTGTCTGCCCAGCAGCCGGCGCAGCAGACGCTGCGGCACCGCCAGCGTCACCAGCAGCGAGGCGGCGAGCGGCGCTGCGGTGTCAAGCAGGAACAGGGCGCGATGATCCATCAGCAGCAGGATGCCGCGCTCCAGCAGCGCCGGCAGGGTGCCCGTGCGCAGCAGCAGCAGGTCGACCAGCGGCACCGTCGCGGCGGTGACCAGCTTCGGCCAGTGCAGATGCGGCGTCCGCACCGCGATGGCGCCGATCAGCAGGCCGGACGGGATGAGCCCCTTGGCGAGCCCGAGCAGGCCCAGCCCCAGCAGCAGCGGCACCAGCGTGACCGAGAACAGCAGCCAGCGCAGCAGCTCCCAGGTGAACACGACCATGATGAGCAGGAACATCATCGGCACGCAGACGACATAGAGCGTCGTGAAGATCAGCGTCGCCAGCATCAGACGGATGAGCGGAGCGGGCTGCGACGGGACCGGGCCGGACAGCAAAAAGCCGCCCGGCTGGACGCCGGGCGGCTGGTCGCGACCCTGCCGGATGACCGGCTGCGTCAGCTATGCGGCTGCGGGGAGAACATCTCGCCCTTGCCGGGCTTGTCCTTCCACTCGTCCGCATCGGCCGGCGGCGTGCCCTTGCGGGTGATGTTCGGCCAGGTCTTGGAATAGGTCGTGTTGGCTTCCGCCCACGCGCCGGCGCGATCGTCGCTGTCGGGAAAGATCGCCTCGGCCGGGCATTCCGGTTCGCAGACGCCGCAATCGATGCATTCGTCGGGGTTGATGACGAGCATGTTCTCGCCCGCGTAGAAGCAGTCGACCGGACAGACCTCGACGCAGTCCATGTACTTGCAGCGGATGCAGTTCTCGGTGACCACGTAGGTCATCGCCATCTCCGATCATACGGCGTGGGCATCATCGTGCCGCAGCCTGTCTGTAGAAATCCTCAGGACACCGCGTATCTTCGACCCGGGACGGGCGCGACATATGAGTGCGTTTCCCCCCGAGCGCAAGGCGACGCCGCGGCTGCCCTCAACCGGGGATGTCCTCGTAGAGCGTGCGGGCCTCGGTCGCCGGGCCGCGTCGCGCCGCCAGCCCGACCACGCGGATCACGCGCACCGCCGACGCGCCGGGACGCGGCGAGGGCAGGGTCAGCACGTCGCCGGGACGCAGACGGGCATGCGCCTTGTCCGTGGGCTGGCGGTTGATCCGGACCAGCCCGTTCTCGATGAAGCGCACGCAGTCGGACCGGGCCTTCAGGAAGCGCGCCGACCAGAGCCACTTGTCGAGCCGCTGCCAGTCGCGGTCCTCGGTGTCCGCTGCCACGACCCGCTCAGGGCCCGAAGCGCATGGCGGCCAGTGCCGCGAACGGGCTGTCGGGGTTCACCACCCGCACCGGACGCGGCGGCGGCACCGGCTTGCGCGCTGCCGGCTTGGGCGTGCGCGGCCGCGGCGGGGCCGCCGGCGGCAGGGCGGGCTCGATGGCGGGCTCGGCCGCCGGGGCGGCAGCCGCCAGCGGCGCCGGCGGCCGGGGCTGGGGTCGCGCCTGCCGGGTCTGGCTGCGCGCGCGCGGACCGCTGGCCGCCAGCAGTGCCGGCGCCGGCGGACCGAAGGCGCCGTCCGGCAGGGCCACGGCCTGCAGCACCCGCACCTCCAGCGCCGGCAGCACCTGCGCCAGCAGCTCGGCGCGGATCGACAGCCGGGAGGCGAGCTCCGGCGGCACCGCCGTCGGCCGCCGGCGGGTCAGCCAGCCGAGCTCGCCGGCGATGCGTTCGGCGATGTCGAGGCGCAGCAGCACCGGGCCGCACGGCACCCAGCCCAGCTTGACCAGGAAACCGGCCGGGGCGTCCGGCATCCCGTCGCGCGGCAGCGAGATGCGTCCCTCCTGCGGCAGCGGCGGCAGCGGGATGCCGGCGCGGACGGCGAGCAGGATCGCCCGCAGCCGCGCCGGCCGCGGCTTCAGCAGCGCCGGCATGAACAGCGCGAAGCGCCCGGCCTGCACGCCCAGCGCCTTGAGCCGGGCCCGCACGGGGGCGGCCAGCGGCGCGCGTGCGGGCCCGGGTGCCAGCCCCGCCTGCTCGGTGAGCCGGTGCAGCACGCCGCGCAGCTCGGCATCCTCGGCAGCCCCCCTCTCGGCCGCGAACAGCGGCGCCAGCCCGCTCGCCACCGCCGCATCGAGGAACGCCTGCAGGCGACCGCGCACCCGCTCGCGTTGCGCGCCGTCCAGGAACTCGCTGTCGAGCACCTCGACCATCGGCTTCAGCAGGCTCGGACCCGGCCTGAGCCGGCCGACCGGTGCCGCGTCCCAGCACAGCAGCCGTCCGTCGTCGCTGAGGGCGAAGGCCCCGTCCGGTGCGCCGGCCAGCGCCTGCACGCGCCGCGGCATCTCCTCGCGCAGCGCCCGCCGGGCGGCCCGCAGCACCAGCCGCTTCTCCGGCCCTTCCGCCTGCGGGTCCGGGATCAGCGAGAAGCCCGACACGTGGCCGACGGAGTGCCCCTCGACCACCACCTCGCCGCGCGGCGTGATGGCGGACAGCAGGTCGCTGCCGCCGTTGCGCTCGGCCTCGTCGAGGCTGCGTATCAGCAGGGCGGCGCGGCGGTCGACGAAGCGCGCGGTCAGCCGCTCGTGCAGCGCGTCGGACAGCAGGTCCTCGATCTCGCGCGTCCTCGCCTGCCAGGCGGCGGCATCGTCCAGCCAGTCCCGGCGGGCGGCGATGTAGGCGCAGACGCGCACGCCCGACAGGCGCTGCATCAGCGTGTCGATGTCGCCGTCCGCCCGGTTGAGGTTGTTCAGCAGCTGCTCGAGCCAGACATCCGGCAGCCGCCCGGCCTGCATCACCTCGAAGAACACGCGCGCGCACAGCCTGGTGTGGCTGTCGTCGCCGAGCTTGCGGAAATCGGGGATCTGGCACGCCTCCCACAGCAGCCGGGTCGCGGACCGGCTCTGCGCCAGCCGGCGCACCTCCGGATCGAGCGACAGCGCCTGCAGCGTCTGCAGGTCGGAGGCGTCGTTGCCCGACACCAGGCCCCGGAGCGGCGGCGCCACCAGCAGACTGTCCAGCAGCGCGTCCGGGCCGGACAGGTCGAGCGCGCTGTTGCGCCAGAACAGCTGATCGAGCGGATCGAAGCGGTGCGCCTCCACCGCCTCGACGATGTCGTCGGGCATCGGCGGGCAGGTGCCGGTGGTGCCGAACGAGCCGTCGCGCATGCCGCGCCCCGCCCGGCCGGCGATCTGCGCCACTTCCGCTGCCGTCAGCCGGCGCGGACGGGCGCCGTCGAACTTCGACAGGCCGGCGAAGCCGACATGGTTGACGTCCATGTTCAGCCCCATGCCGATCGCGTCGGTCGCGACCAGGTAGTCGACCTCCTTCTCCTGATACAGCGCCACCTGCGCGTTGCGGGTGCGGGGCGAGAGCCTGCCCATCACCACCGCGCAGCCGCCCCGGCGCCTGCGGATCAGCTCGGCGATCGCATAGACCTCGGCGGCCGAGAACGCGACCACGGCCGAGCGCGGCGGCAGCTTGGTCAGCTTGACGCCGCCCACATGCAGCAGCTGCGACAGCCGCGGCCTGGTCTCGATCTCGGCGGCGGGAACCAGCCGCTGCAGCAGCGGCCTGATCGTCTCGGCGCCCAGGAACATGGTCTCCACGGTGCCGCGCGCATGCAGCAGCCGGTCGGTGAACACGTGGCCGCGATCGGGATCGGCGCAGAGCTGGATCTCGTCGACGGCGACGAACTCGGGCCTGGGCATCTCGTCGCCGCCGAGATCGCGTCCGGTGCGGTTGATCGGGTCGAGCGGCATCGCCTCCACGGTGCAGGAGAACCAGCGCGCGCCCGGGGGCACGATCTTCTCCTCGCCGGTGATCAGCCCGACCCGCGCCGCACCCTTGGCCAGGACCATGCGGTCGTAGTTCTCGCGCGCCAGCAGCCGCAGCGGGAAGCCGATGATGCCGGAGCCGTAGCCGAGCAGGCGCTCCATCGCCAGATGGGTCTTGCCGGTGTTGGTGGGGCCCAGCACCGCCCTGACGCGCGGCGCGAACGGCCCGTGCCGCGGTTCCTCCCGCCGCCCGTCGGCCAGGCTGGAGGGATCGAAAGGGCCACGCGGCCGATAGGGTGCGCCCGACATGCTCAGATGGTCGGTCGGACGGGTGCGGTTTGCAAGCGGCCGCCGCCGACGGCACCCTTTGCGCGGCAATGCCTGCCGGAAGCGACGCCCATGTTCGACCGACCGCTCGACTGCCTGATCGACGAGGCGGCGCTGGGCGACCGCCCGGTGCGCGAGATCCGCGCGATCCGGCCGGCCGGACTGGCGGCGCTGCTCGCGTCGCTGCCGCCGGCGGATGCCGCCTGGCTGCGGGCGCACCGCTTCGCCGCCCGGCCGGGCGAGCTGGTGACGATGCCCGGACCGGACGGGATCGCCGGCGCCGTGCTCGGACTGGGCGACGCTCCGACGCCGGGCGGGACCCAGGGTCCGCACGCCTTCGGCAGCCTCGCCACCGCCCTGTCCGGTGCCGGGCCGGCCGGGACCATCGCGTCGTCCGCGGCGCCGCCGGCCGAACCGGCCGCTCCCGCCTGGCGGCTGCTGCTGCCGCCGGACGTGTCGGTCGACGATGCCGTGCTTGGCTTCTGCCTCGGCGCCTACCGGTTCAACCCGCTCCGCACGGCGCGTCCGGCGCCGGCGCCGGCGCTGCTGGTGCGGCCGGCCGGGTCGGACGAGGCGGCCGCGGTCGCCCGCGCGATCTGGCTGACGCGCGACCTCGTCAACATGCCGGCCAACCTGCTCGGTCCGGTCGAGCTCGCCGAGGCCGGGCACGCGGTGATGACGGCGTCCGGCGCCGAGGCCCGGATCGTCTCGGGCGACGCGCTGGCCGGGGCCTACCCGGCGATCGAGGCGGTCGGCGCCGGATCGGCACGGCCGCCGCAGGTGCTGGTCGCGCACTGGCGCGGCACGGGCGCTGCCGACGACGCGCCGCTGCTGTCGCTGGTCGGCAAGGGCGTGTGCTTCGACACCGGCGGCTATGATCTCAAGCCGTCGGCGGCGATGCTGCGGATGAAGAAGGACATGGGCGGCGCTGCGATCATGCTGTCGCTGGCGCGGCTGGTCGTCGCGCGCGACCTGCCGGTGCGCCTGGCGCTGCGACTCGGCTGCGTCGAAAACAGCGTGTCCGGAACAGCGATGCGGCCGTCCGACGTGCTGCGCACCCGTCGCGGCCTGACCGTCGAGATCGGCAACACCGATGCCGAGGGACGGCTCGTTCTGTGCGACCTGCTTGCGGAGGCATCGGACGAGCAGCCGGATCTGCTGCTCGACGCCGCCACGCTGACCGGTGCGGCGCGCGTGGCGCTGGGCCCGGATCTTCCCGCACTGTTCTGCAACAGCGACGCCGTGGCTTTCCTGCTGCTCGCGGCCGGACAGCGCGCGCATGATCCGCTCTGGCGGATGCCGCTCTGGGCTGGCTACGACGACTGGCTTTCGAGCAATGTTGCCGACCTGAACAATGTGTCATCCAAGGCCATGGCGGGCGCGATCACGGCTGCACTGTTCCTGCAGCGTTTCGTCGAGCCGTCGGTGCGCTGGGCTCATATCGACAGTTACGCCTGGAACGATCAGGCCCGCCCGGGCCGTCCGGAAGGCGGCGAGGCTCTCGGCCTGCAGGCGCTGTTCCAGGCCGTGTTGCCGATTCTTAATCTCGAAAACCGACCGAAACAGTCTGGTAACGTCATTGGCACTGAACCAACTCAAGGCTGAGCCTTATAGGACAGTGCCATTATGGCCGCCGGAGATTTACTCCCAGGCGAGCCGGCCGTACCGTATTTTCGGTTCCGCAGACACCGCTCACCAGGTTCAGGATGACCCGCCGGTGCTGCACGCAGCCGTCCCGGTTCGATCAAGAAAGGATTTACTCTATGGCGCAGGTCGCAACCACCGACCATCTGGTCGCAACACTCCGGGATACAATTGTTTCGATGGTTCGTCGTGACGGACCCGATCTGTCCGCGCGGCAGCTGGGCGTGTTCCTGACGTGCTACCTGCAGGAAGGCGCGCACACCGTTCGCGGTCTCGCAGCCGATCTGAACGTGTCCAAGCCGGCGATCACCCGGGCGCTCGATCGTCTCGGCGAGCTCGATCTCGCGCGTCGCAAGGTCGATCCGATGGATCGCCGCTCGATCCTCGTGCAGCGGACCCTGAAGGGCACGGCCTATCTTCGCGAGCTGCGCTCGATCATGTCGGAAGCATCGGGCACCGCGAAGCGGGCGGACCGCTCGGAGGAACGCGGCAGCCGTCGCGCAGCAGGCTGATCCAGGATCGCAACCCTGAAGATGGCGCTGCGATAGGACAGGATAACGGGCCTGCGGAGTGCAGACCTGTTGTCAGCCTCGGTTTAGGAACTGTCTCATGCGGATGGCCATCTTTGCTTCAAGTCTCATCCTCGCCGCCGCGGGCATGGCGTCGCCCGTGCTCGCCGCCCAGGATCCGGGGGTTTCGGGCCCGCCCGACGGACGCGTGACCATCGTCTCCAAGTCGGCCGACATCGGGATCGGCGCCAGCTGGGGCAACGGCGTGCTGCGCTATGCCGGTCACAGCTACAAGTTCAGCGTCAAGGGCGTCGATGTCGCGGCGGTCGGCTATTCCAAGGTCGTCGGGCGCGGCCGGGTCTATAACCTGAAGCACCTGCACGACTTCGACGGCACCTATGCGGCGGCCAACGGCGAGGCCACCGCCGGCAAGGGTCTCGGTGGCCAGGTGCTCAAGAACGGCAACGGCGTCGAGATCCGCATCGACGACATCAGCAAGGGCGCGCGTCTGGCAGGTGCGGTCCAGGGCATCGAGCTCACCCTGGCAGCCGGCGCCTAGTCAGGACCAGCGGTCCAGTCCGGCGCGCGCGGCGCGCCGCCGGATCAGGATCGTCCAGCCGAACTGCGGCAGCAGGACCAGCAGCAGCGCTGCAGCGGGCTGCCCCGGCGCCATCCGGCTCCCGAGCAGTCCGCCCCACAGCACGAAGCCCCAATGCAGGGCGGCGATGGCCGGGGGCGGGATGCCGGTCCGGGCGGCGACCTGATACAGGTGGCCGCGATGCGCCTGCGTGAGCCGTTCGCCCCCGAGCAGCCGCCTGCACAGGGTGAAGCAGACGTCCCAGAGGATGCCCGCCAGCATCAGCGGCACCGACAGGGCGGCGGCGCCGGTGACGTCGTCGCAGAGCAGGAACAGCGCCAGCCCCCCGGCGAGCTGGCCGCAGACCTGGCTGCCGACATCGCCCAGGAAGATCCGCGCCTTGGGGTAATTGTAGGGCAGGAAGCCGATCAGGCCGGCGGCCGCCATCGTCGCGATGCCGACCAGAAGCGGATCGCCGAGCCTCAAGCCGCAACCGGCCGCCAGCAGGCAGAGCAGGGCGATGCTGCCCGCCGCCAGCCCGTTCATGCCGTCGATGAAGTTGGTGGCGTTGGTCACCAGCATCAGCCAGCCCAGCGCCAGCGGCAGGAGCGGGATCAGCAGCATCGGCGGCGGCAGGGCGGGCAGCGTCGACAGCGCGGCGCCAATGGTCAGCAGCGAGGCCGCGAGCTGAGCGCCGAGCTTGGCCTGGAAGCCGAACTGGCGGACATCGTCGGCCCAGGACACCGCCGCCAGCAGCAGCACGCCGCTCAGGAACAGGCCGCAGGCGAGGGCCCGATCGTGCGCATGCGGCGGCAGCGCCAGCGACGCCGGCACGCCAAGCAGCAGGCATGCGACCATGCCGACGCCGCCGCCCTTGGCCACCGGACGGTCGTGCGCGCTTCGCCCGCCCGGCACGTCCATGACCGCCAGCCGGATCATCCGGCGCACCAGGACGGCGGACAGCAGGACGCCCAGCAGGCCGAGCAGCAGCAACCGGACGAGGTCCGGGCCGGTATCCGTCGCCGCTCCGCCGACCGCCATCGCCATTCTCCGGACGCGCCTCGCATGGATTCCCCCGGGCCACGAGCCGCCGGCTGCGCCGCGACGGCCTTCTAGCGCCGGGGAGGCTGGGCTATAGGGGCGCGCAGATGGCCTCGCAACGTCCTCCCGTGCGTCCCGCAGCCGGGACGCCGCCCGCCACGCCCACGCGTCGCGAAAGGCTGCGCCCGCTGAACCGCATCCTCGTCAACATGGCGCTCGACGGCGCCCTGGCGGCGGCGGCGGCGCCGATCGCCCGCTGGCTCGCCGATCCGCAGGGCGGCCTGATCCACCCGCTCTGGTTCCTGGCCAGCGGCGCCATCACCCTGCTCGTGGTCGGCGTGCCGTTCCGCATCCCGCAGCAGTACTGGCGCTTCTCCGGCGTGGCGGATCTGCTCGGCATCGCCGGCGCCTCCGTGCTCAGCGCCCTGCTGTTCGCAGGCCTGCTGCTCGCCACCGGCTTCCACCTGCCCAGCGTCAGCTTCCCGATCATCCACGCGCTGACGCTGCTGGTGCTGCTCGGCTCGCTCCGGGTCGTCTACCGCCTGTCGCAGGGGCGGCCGATCGGCGCCAGCGGGGCCGCCGCCCAGCGCGTGCTGCTGATCGGCGCCGACGAGGCGGCCGACCTGTTCCTGCGCGCGGTGCGACGCGAGCGGGCGACGTTTCTGCGCATCGTCGGGCTGCTGGCGCGCGGCAGCCATCAGCCGGGCCGGCGCATCCACGGCGTGCCGATCCTGGGCACGGTGCGCGACGTCGGCGCCGTGCTCGCCCGGCTGGAGCAGCAGGGACGCCGGCCGGACGGGCTGGTGGTCACCGACCCGGATCTGCGCGGCGAGGATCTGGCGATCGTGATCCGGGCTGCGGAAGCCCTGGCGATCCCGGTCCGGCGCGTGCCGGACCCGACCGCCCTGTCGCCGGCGGCGCGGGTTGAGCTGCGTCCGGTGGCCATCGAGGACCTGCTCAACCGGCCGCAGGTCGCCCTCGACCGCGTCGCCATGGCGCGGCTCGTCGCCGGGCGCCGGGTGCTGGTCACCGGTGCCGGCGGCACCATCGGCTCGGAGCTGGCGCGCCAGGTGGCGGCGCTGGCGCCGGCGCTGCTGGTGCTGCTCGACCATGGCGAGTTCGCGCTGTGGCAGATCGACCTGGAGCTCGCCGAGGGCCCGTCGGCCGGCATTGCGCGGCGCAGCGTCGTCGCCGACATCCGCGACGCCCGCCGGCTGGCCGAGCTGTTCGCCGAACTGCGGCCGGAGATCGTGTTCCACGCCGCCGCCCTGAAGCACGTGCCGATCGTCGAGGCCAACCCGGCGGAAGGCATGCTGACCAACATCGTCGGCACCCGGCATGTCGCCGATGCGGCCCGGCTCGCCGGTTGCGCCGAGATGGTGCTGATCTCCACCGACAAGGCGGTCAATCCGAGCAGCCTGATGGGCGCCTCCAAGCGGGCGGCCGAGATGTACTGCCAGTCGCTCGACATCGCGGCCCGTCGCGCCGGCGCCGGCATGCGCTGCGTGACCGTCCGCTTCGGCAACGTGCTGGGCAGCACGGGCTCGGTGGTGCCGCTGTTCCGCCGACAGCTCGAGCGGGGCGGTCCGCTCACCGTCACCCACCCCGACATGCAGCGCTACTTCATGACCGTGCCGGAAGCGGTCGGACTGGTGCTGCAGGCCAGCGCCGTGGGCGCCGAGACGGGCAGCCCCGGCACCGACGCGCTGCTCGGCGATGGCGGCATCTTCGTCCTCGACATGGGCGAGCCGGTCAAGATCGTCGATCTGGCGCGGCAGATGATCCGGCTCGCCGGCCTGCGTCCGGAGCAGGACGTGCAGATCCGCTATACCGGCCTGCGTCCGGGCGAGAAGCTGTTCGAGGAGCTGTTCCACGGCCGCGAGCCGCCGCTGCCGACCGGTCATCCCGGCCTGCTGGTGGCGACGCCGCGCACATCCGATGCGCTCGCCGTCGGTCAGGCGCTCGAGGCGATCGGCGCCGCCTGCCGCGCCGGCCGCACCGACGAGGCGCTGGTTCTGCTCAAGCGCCTGGTGCCCGAGTTCGCGCACAACCCGGAGGGGCTGATCTCGATCGACGGCCCCGCAGCCGCCCGCATCGAGCCGGAGACGACCATGCCATGAGCGCCGATCAGCCGCATCCGGCACCGGACCGCCAGGTGGCGTTCCTCGACCTGAAGGCGCAGCAGGCGCGAATCGCCCCCGGCCTGCGCGCCCGGCTCGAGGCGGTGCTGGCGCACTGCCAGTTCGTGCTCGGGCCGGAGGTGGCGGAGCTCGAGCAGCGGCTCGCCGGCTATTGCCGGGCCGCGCACTGCGTGGCGGTGAGTTCCGGCACCGACGCGCTGCAGATCGCCATGATGGCCGAGGGTATCGGCCCGGGCTGCGCGGTGTTCCTGCCGGCCTTCACCTACACCGCGACCGCCGAGGTGCCGCTGGTGCTGGGCGCGGTGCCGGTGTTCGTCGATGTCGATCCGCAGACCTTCCAGATCGACACCGCCCATCTGCGCGCCCGGATCGACGCGGTGCGGCGCGAGGGCAGGCTGCGTCCGGCGGCGATCATCGGCGTCGACCTGTTCGGCCAGCCCGCACCCTGGGCGGCGCTGCGCGCGATTGCCGGCGAGGCCGGCCTGTTCCTGCTCGATGACTGCGCGCAGAGCTTCGGCGCCAGCCTCGGCAACGCCAAGCTCGGACGCGAGGCCGATGCCACCGCGATCAGCTTCTTTCCGTCCAAGCCGCTGGGCGGCTACGGCGACGGCGGCGCGCTGCTGACCGACGACGGCGATCGCGCCAGGCTCTACCGGAGCCTGCGCTCGCATGGCGAGGGCGGGACCCGCTACGAGGTGCTGCGCACCGGCATGAACGGCCGGCTCGACACGCTGCAGGCGGCCGTGCTGCTGGCCAAGCTCGACGTGTTCGAGGCCGAGCTCGTGCGCCGCGACGAGATCGCGCGCGCCTACGACCTGGGCCTGGCCGGCCGCGTCGCCATTCCGGCTCGTGTTCCAGACAGCAGCAGCGCCTGGGCGGTGTATGCCGTGCTGCTGCCGGGTCCTGCCGAGCGGGACGCGCTGCAGGCCGGGCTGCGACGCCGCGGGGTGCCGACCGCGGTCTATTATCCGCGGCCGCTGCATCTGCAGCCGGCATACCGGCCGCACCATGACGGCGCCGCCCTGCCGGTGTCGGAAGATCTTGCCGGCCGCATCCTGGCGCTGCCGATCCACCCCGAGCTCGACGAGGCCGACATACGCCACGTCATCGACTCCGTCTGCGGCGCGCTCGCCGGCTGACGGCGCGACCGGTCAGCGGGCGTCCCGTCTCGCACGCCGCCGCACGCCGTTGGGACAGGGCTCCGGCGGCTCGCGGTCTGCCGCCGGCTCGCCCGGCAGCCGGTCGCTGCTGTCGCCGACATGCAGCACGGTCCGGTTCCGGCCGAGCCGCTTGGCGCGGTAGAGCGCCCGATCGGCGAACGCCATCTGGTCGTCCAGCGCCTGCCGTCCCGTCGCGATGCTCAAGCCGACGCTGACCGTCGCCGGAACGCCGTCTCCGGGCGCCGCGGCCGCGAACGCGATCCGGATGTCCTCCGCATGACCGCGCGCCTCCGCCACGGTCGCGCCGTCGAGTGCGGCTGCGAACTCCTCGCCGCCGATCCGGCCGAAGACCGCGCGGTCGCCCAGGATGGCGGTCGCGATCTGCGTGAAGCGCAGGATCACGGCGTCGCCGGCCGCATGGCCGGACGTGTCGTTGATGTGCTTGAAGTGGTCGATGTCGAACAGCAGGATGCCGCGATGCTCGATGGCCTCGGCGGCGCGCCAGAAGCCGCGCCGGTTGAGAACGCCGCTCAGCTCGTCATGCAGCGCCCGCGCCTGCTCGCGCAGGAAAGCCCCGTCGAGGATCAGCAGCATGCTGAACCCCGGCCACAGCACCACCCAGCACAGCAGCTCCGTCGGCAGCACGGAGGCGATCAGGCCGTTCCACGACCGGCCGTCCCCGACGGGAGCCGACGCCGCCAGCCACGTCATGCAGAACAGGTGCGCGATGCCGACGACGATCAGGCCGCTCCCGGCCGGCCTGCGCCGCCGCGCACGCAGCAGGGCCGTCAGCGACAGGCCGACCGGCACGATGCCGACCGCACCCGCCAGGGCAGGGAGGCGAGATGCCGCGCCGGACACCGCCAGCCATGAACTCCCGATCAGCCAGACCGCCGAGGAGGCCGCCAGCCACATCGGCGACGGCCGGCCACCGAGGATCCGGCTCGTCGCCTGCCAGAAACAGCTGGCGGCGAGCAGGTCGAGCGCCACCGCGGCCTGGCCGAGCGCCGGAGACGCCGTTGCCGGCACCGAGAAGGGCAGGCCGAGCGCTGCCGCCAGCGCGCCGAGGCCGAGCAGGCGCAGCGATGGATGGGGCTGCTGCCGGAAAGCGACGCCGCACAGCATCGCCATCAGCAGCGGGACGAAGGCGAGCGGGATCACCGGCGGAGCGGACGACGACGACAGAACGCGATCTGTTCAACTCCGATGACGGGGAACGCCCATGCAGGCCCGTGCCGGGCGGCCCGACCGTCCTGTGCATACCCGCAGAGACCAAGCGGGTTTCATGAAAAGCCGAACGTCAGGACGCTGTCGGCCGCGCGGCCCGGCGACTGTGACGCCGCGAGCATGGCGACGGAGCTGACGGTCTCGAGGTCGCCGGTTGCCGTTCGCAGACACGCTGGCGGGCCGGATGGCGGATTGTCAGAAACGGTGACCGGGTCGTTTTACCTGTTCGAAGGCCTTCCCGGCGATTAGGAAGATCGAAAGGCCGGCCATGTCGCCGCCGCGACGTGGAGAGCACGCGACATGGATGAGCTTCTCCGCCTGCCGGTTCGCCGGGCCGGCCTGCTCGGGATCGGCCTGCTGCTGGCCTGGCTGACGGGTGAGGCGCCGGCCCGTGCGCAGCAGCAGGGCGCATCGAAGGCGGCGTCCGCGACCGGCCCGTCCGCCGCCGACGCCGGCTCGCAGGAGAACCTTACCGTCCTCGGCCACCGCAAGCGGTTTGAGGCCGCGCCGATGCCCGGCCCCGAGCTGCCGCCGCCGCCCGACAAGCCCGGCCTGCATCTCGGCCGCTACAAGATCTCCGGCGACCAGAGCAAGAAGGACAGCTTCGACGATCAGACCGGGGCCTTCATCGCGCCGTTCGGCAGCGCCTATACCGGCGCCAGTCCGGTGGCCGGCGGCCTCGCCTCGCAGCACCAGCAATAGCGGCCGCCTGCCTCGGTGGCCCGACCCCGGACGGCTGGACCGCGAGGCGTCAGGCGGCGTGGGCGAGGAAGCTCATGACGTATTGCCGCAGCCTTTCGACGTCGAGCGTGCGCTGCGGCCCCACCCCGGCCGCCCGCACGTTGCCGCGGTCGAACCGACGTATCTGGCTGAAATACGGCACGTAGTGGCGCAGTCTCTGCATGAGCATCTCCGCCAGCCTGCCATCCGGGCCGCTGCCGTCCGCCGTCCGCCCGATCGTCAGACCTGACAGCGGCGACAGTGTCGCCAGCACCTCGATCAGCGACAGCGGGCTGTCGCTCGTCAGGTGGAATGCATGCCCCAGGCTGACGTCGCCCGCATCCAGGAGCTGGATCATTTCGTCGACCACCACGTCGACCGGGATCAGGTCGAGCGTGGAGTCGTGCGGCAGCGGCAGCAGGATGGTCTGCCCGTGCGCCCGCGGCAGGCGGCCCAGCGCCCGCATCGTCTCGATCACCTTGTAGAAGCCCGACGGCGAGGAGAAACGCTGCGTGACCGAGTGGGCGATGATGATGCTGGGGCGCAGGATGCGGAACGGCATGCCGGACGCGTGGCAGGTGCCGCGGACCAGCGCCTCCGCTTCCCATTTGCTTTCCTCATAGGCGTTGCTGAAGCCGGGCGGCCGATCGGTCGCGTCCTCCAGGATGTCGCCGCTGCGGTTGCCGGCGACGTAGGCGGTGCTGACATAGTTGAATTCGCTGGCACCCAGCCGCCTGGCGGCGGCGAGCATCGCGCGCGTGCCGTCGATGTTGGCGGCACGCACCGCGTCGCGGTCGGCGGCGCGGAACGACAGGTTGGCGGCGCAGTGGAGCATCCGGAACGGCCGGTCCGGGCGGGCGGATCGCCACCGGGTCGCGGCCTGGATCCAGTCCGGCTCGCTGACGTCGCCGCGGATCGCCTCCGCACGCCGGAGCATGACGTCGATGCCGCCGGCCGCGACCCGGTCCTCGCCGACGCAACGCAGCGCGTCCTGCAGCTTGAGGTTGGCGCTGTCATCGTCGCCGGAGCGGACCAGACACCCGGCGCTGGCGCGCGGATGGCGCTGCAGCCAGCCCGCGACGAACTGCGCGCCGAGAAAGCCGCTGCCGCCGGTGACAAGAAGGTCTTCGACCGGGACTGTCCGATCAAGAAGCCGGTCCTGTCGGCACTGCATGGCGTCTCTGCTTCTGAGAGTTATGTAGGTGTGCATCATGCTGTCGCGGCACAAGCCGGATTTTGCTATACGGCCATTGGCTGCCGCGTCCCGAACAGGGGAACCACGTGTATCGGCCCGCGTTTGAGGCAGCCGCAGCTGCATCACCATCTGAGGGTTAGCACCATTTTCAAGGGAAACAAGTTCGGCGAGCGTCAGTCAACGTCCGCCGAGGCGAAGCGGGCCATCCTGGCCAAGTTCCAGTCGCGGCCGCCGGCAGACGATCCGGAGGTCCAGGCACGAGCCGCCGAGCGCAAGGCGATCGCCGACGCCCGTGACGCCCGCCTCGCCGAGCGTCGGCTCGAGCGCGAGGCCGAGGCCGCCCGGCAGGCCGTCGAGCGGGA
Source organism: uncultured Acetobacteraceae bacterium (assembly GCA_964236105.1). Classification (GTDB taxonomy): domain Bacteria; phylum Pseudomonadota; class Alphaproteobacteria; order Acetobacterales; family Acetobacteraceae; genus Lichenicola. The sequence continues at coordinate 19,923 of CAXSBC010000003.1, forward strand.
AGCGGCGCTGGCTGCGGAGGCCGTGCGTCGCAAGGATGAGGAGGCGCAGGCCGTCGAGGCGCTGCGTGCCGCCGCCCTGCTCAAGCTGGAGCAGAAGGCCGCCCGCGATGCCCGCTACGCGGCCCGCAAGGCGCGCCGCTGAGCCCAGCCGGATCGGCCCGGACCCGCACCGCCGTCGTCACCGGCAGCACCGGCGGGATCGGGCGCTGGATCGCGCTCGGCCTCGCCCGGGCCGGCCACGAGCTGGTGCTGGTCGGACGGTCGGCGGAGCGGCTGGCGACGGCCGTTGCCTGGATCGACGAGCGGGCGCCGGGCGCGCGCCTCTCCACCGTGCGGGCCGATCTGTCGCTGCTCGGCGAGACCAGACGGGCCGCGCGGGAGATCGCAGCACTCGCGCCCGTGGTCGATGTCCTGGTCAACAACGCCGGGACCCTGTCGCCGCGTCGCCTCGAGACCGCCGAGGGCCATGAGCTCACCCTCGCGGTGAACCATCTGGCCCCCTTCGTCCTGACCCGGATGCTGCTGCCGGCGCTGCAGGCAGGCGGAGCAGGACGGGTGGTGATGGTCGGCTCGTCCAGCTCCGACCGGGCGGCGATCAATCCCGACGACCTGGAGCTCAGGCGCGGCTGGTTCATGGCGCGCGCCTATGCCCGCTCCAAGCTCGCCCTGCTGATGACCAGCATCGAGACGGCCGCGCGGCTGCGGGAGCTGGGCGTCACCATCAACGTCGTGCATCCCGGCCTTGTCGCCACCGGGCTGGTGCGCAGCGGCGGCATCGAGCAGCTGGTCTGGCGCGCGATGAGCCGGTTCGCCCTGACCGAGGCGCAGGGCGCCGACACCCCGGTCCATGCGGCACTGGCGCTGGAGCTCGCCGGCGTCAGCGGATGCTATCTGAAGTCGCGTGCCGTGGTCGCCCCGAACCGGCGGGCGCTTGATCCGATGCTGCGGGCCCGGGTGCTGGCGGCGACGGAGCGGCTGGCGGGCGCGGACTGACCGGCCGCAGGCGACGCCAGGCGCCCGCGATCCCGAGCTGGCTGCTCCAGCCCCTGGCACCCCGTCGGAACGGCCCGTGCATCGAGAAGCCGGCCTGCTTGGGCGCGAACAGGCAGGCGACCTGTTGCCGCATCTCCTCGTCGCGCGGCATCTCCGACGCGAAATCGCTCTTCGACACCAGGTATCCGGCGAGCCGCGGCGACAGCCGCGCGATCCAGGAGAAGGCCAGCACCACGCCGGTGAGCAGCATCTCGCCGCCGCGTCCGGTGGCGCACAGATACACCCCCTGCGCCGCGATGTCGGTCTGATACACCGGAGGCACCGGGCGTGCCGGGAACCCCATGTGCGAGACCGCGTGATCGAAGAACGGCGTGTTGATCGCCGGCGGGAACAGCGTGCCGATCCGCACTCCGCTGCCGGCCAGCCGCAGCTCCATCCCGAGCGACTGGCCGAAGGCCCGCACCGCCGCTTTGGCGCCGGAATAGGAGGTCATCAGCGGCACGCCGTGGAACACCACGGCGGAGCAGACATTGACGATCATGCCCTCGTCGCGCGGCCGCATGTGCGACAGCGCCACCCGGGTCCCGTTGACGGTGCCGAGATAGGTCACGTCGGTGACCCGCCGGAACTCCGCCTCGGACACGTCGGTGAAGTGCCCATAGACGCCGTTGCCGGCGGCGTTCACCCAGACGCCGATCGGCCCGAGCGCTGCCGCGACCGCGCGCGCGGCGGCGGCCAGGGCGTCGCTGTCGGTCACGTCGGCGGCAGCCCACGCCACCGCGGCACCCGGGCTCTGCCGCTCGATCAGCGCCGCGGCCGCGGCGAGCCCCGCGCCGCTGCGCGACACCAGCCCGACCTTCCAGCCGCGGCTGGCGAACAAGGCGGCGCTGCACAGCCCGATGCCCGAGGATGCGCCGGTCACCAGCACGACGCGCGTCTGCATCGCCTCGTTCACGGGCTCTGGCCTGCGATAAGGTTTGTCGACATCCCGCATTAGCGCCGGTCCGGCGCCGGCTGTAAATCATGCCGCCCGTCCTGCCTGATGGGACCGCCTGGCGCGCACCTATTCCGCCTCGCCTGAGGCACGCCGTGCAGGCATGTGCTGTGGCGGCTGGACGTGGGCCATGCGACTGCTATCGGATGATGGCCGAAGGCAGAATCGTCCGACCGAGGAGCGACGACCGTGAGCCTATCGCTGACCCACCTGCAGCGCCTGGAAGCCGAGAGCATCCACATCCTGCAGGAGGTGGTGTCCGAAACCGAGCGCCCGGTGATGCTCTATTCGGTCGGCAAGGACAGCGCGGTGATGCTGCATCTGGCGCGCAAGGCATTCCACCCGGCGCCGCCGCCGTTTCCGCTGCTGCATGTCGACACCACCTGGAAGTTCCGGGCGATGTACGAGATGCGCGACCGCATGGCGCGCGACAGCGGCATGGAGCTGCTGGTCCACCACAACCTCGAGGCGCGCGCGCGGGGCATCAATCCGTTCGATCACGGCGCGCTGCATACCGACATGTGGAAGACCGAGGGCCTGAAGCAGGCGCTCGACCAGGGCGGCTTCGATGCGGCCTTCGGCGGCGCCCGCCGCGACGAGGAGAAGAGCCGCGCCAAGGAGCGGATCTTCTCGTTCCGGTCGGCCAACCATCGCTGGGACCCCAGGACGCAGCGGCCGGAGCTCTGGCAGATCTACAACGCGCGCAAGGGGAAGAACGAGAGCCTGCGCGTGTTCCCGATCTCCAACTGGACCGAGCTCGACATCTGGCAGTACATCCAGCTCGAGGCCATCCCGATCGTGCCGCTGTATTTCGCGAGCCTCCGGCCGACGGTGCTGCGCGACGGGCTGATCGTGGTGGTCGATGACGATCGCTTCCGGCTGCATCCCGGCGAGACGCCGGTGACGCGCAGCGTCCGCTTCCGCACGCTGGGCGACTACCCGCTGACCGGCGCCATCGAGAGCACGGCGGCGACCCTGCCCGAGGTGATCCAGGAGATGCTGCTGACCACCACCAGCGAGCGCCAGGGCCGCGCCATCGACCGTGACGCGGCCGCGTCGATGGAGAAGAAGAAGCAGGAGGGCTACTTCTGATGGACATGCCGGGCTACCGGGCCGATGCGCTCGCCGCCGCCGACATCGATGCCTATCTCGAGCAGCACCGGCGGAAATCGCTGCTCCGCTTCATCACCTGCGGCTCGGTCGATGACGGCAAGTCGACCCTGATCGGCCGGCTGCTCTACGACAGCAGGATGATCTACGATGATCAGCTCGCAGCGCTGGAAGCCGACAGCCGGCGTCTCGGCACCCAGGGGCAGAACATCGACTTCGCCCTGCTCGTCGACGGGCTCGCCGCAGAGCGCGAGCAGGGCATCACCATCGACGTCGCCTACCGGTTCTTCTCGACCGAGCGACGCAAGTTCATCGTCGCCGACACGCCGGGCCATGAGCAGTACACCCGCAACATGGTCACCGGCGCCTCCACCGCCGACCTAGCGGTGATCCTGGTCGATGCGCGCAAGGGCATCCTCACCCAGACCCGCCGCCACAGCTACCTGGCGCACCTGCTCGGCATCCGCCACCTGGTGCTGGCGGTCAACAAGATGGACCTGATCGGCTACGACCAAGCTCGCTACGATGCCATCGTCGCGGAATATGGCCTGTTCGCCGCCTCCATCGGCATCGGGAGCTTCCTGCCGATGCCGATCTCGGGCCTGGCCGGCGACAGCATCACCAGCCGCTCGGCCAACATGGGCTGGTATGCCGGGCCCTGCCTGATCGAGCATCTGGAGACGGTCGGGCTCGACGTCGCCGCCGAGCAGGGCAGGCCGTTCCGCATGCCGGTGCAGCTGGTGAAGCGCCCGGACCTCGACTTCCGCGGCTTCGCCGGCCTGATCGCGTCGGGCAGCATCCGTCCGGGCGACGCCGTGCGCATCCTGCCCTCCGGACGCACCAGCACCGTGGCGCGCATCGTCACCTTCGACGGCGACCTCGAGCTCGCCGTCGCCGGCCAGTCGGTCACCCTGACGCTGGCCGACGAGGTGGACTGCTCGCGCGGCGACGTGATCAGCGCGGCCGCCGATCCGCCCGAGGTCGCCGACCAGTTCGAGGCGACGCTGGTCTGGATGTCGGACGACCCGATGCTGCCCGGCCGCTCCTATCTGCTGAAGCTCGCCAGCCAGACGGTGTCGGCGCAGATCCAGCCGCCGAAATATCAGGTCAACGTCAACACGATGGAGCATCTGGCGGCACGGACGCTGGAGCTGAACGCGATCGGCATCGCCAACCTGTCGACCGACCGGCCGCTGGTGTTCGCGCCCTATGCCGAGAGCCGCGAGCTCGGCGGCTTCATCCTGATCGACAAGATCAGCAACGCCACCGTGGCCGCCGGCCTGCTGCATTTCGCGCTGCGCCGCGCCAGCAACGTCCACTGGCAGGCGATCGAGATCAACCGGGACGCGCATGCGGCGCAGAAGCAGCAGCAGCCGCGCGTGCTCTGGTTCACCGGCCTGTCCGGGGCCGGCAAGTCGACGATCGCCAATCTGGTGGAGAAGAAGCTGCATGCGATGGGCCGGCACAGCTTCCTGCTCGACGGCGACAATATCCGCCACGGGCTGAACAAGGATCTCGGCTTTACCGATGCCGACCGGGTGGAGAACATCCGCCGCGTCGGCGAGGTCGCCAGGCTGATGACCGATGCCGGGCTGATCGTGCTGACCGCCTTCATCTCGCCGTTCCGGGCCGAGCGGCGGCTGGTGCGCTCGATGCTGCCCGAAGGCGAGTTCGTCGAGATCCATGTCGATACGAGCCTCGCCGAAGCGGAGCGACGCGACGTGAAGGGGCTCTACGGCAAGGCCAGACGCGGCGAGCTCAAGAACTTCACCGGCATCGACAGCCCGTACGAACCACCCGAGCACGCCGAGATCCGCATCGACACCGCGACCACGACTCCGGAGCGGGCTGCCGAGATCATTGTCGCCAGCCTGTTCAGCTGAACGCGCCGCGGCCGCGCGTTCCCGTGGCCGGCGCCAGCCCGGACTGCGTGCCCGGATCGCGGATGGTCAGGATCGTGGCGGCATCGCCGCGACGGGCAGGACGCCGCACGCCGGCCTCGCGAACAGGTATCCTTGGAACAGCTCGATCCCGAGCTCCCGAAGCGTGTCGAATTCGGCCGCCTGCTCGACCCCTTCCGCGATCAGGGTGATGCCAAGCTCGGCGCCGAGCCGCACCAGGCTGCGAACCAGCGTACGACGTACCCGGTCGACATGGATGTCGCGGATCAGGTGCATGTCCAGCTTGACGATGTCGGGCTGGAAATCCGCCAGCAGGTTCAGGTTCGAATGGCCTGCGCCGAAATCGTCGATCGCCACCTTGAAGCCCATGCCGCGGTAGGCGGATATGATGGCGCGCATGTGCAGCGGATCGTGCAGCTTCTCGTCTTCGGTGATCTCGAACAGGATCGCCTCGTTCGGCAGCCCGGCGCGCCGCGCCGCCGCCAGGCTGGTCCGCAGGCATCGCACCGGTTCGTAGATCGCGTTCGGCCGGAAGTTGATCGACAGCATGGCGCCCGTCCGGCGGAGGCCCAGCGCGGCGGCGGTCTCGATCGCGGTGGTGCGGCACCTCTGGTCGAAGCTGTAGGTGTTGTTGGCGGTGACGGCCGACAGCACCGATTGCGCGCCCTCCCCGTTGGGCCCGCGCACCAGCGCCTCGAAGGCGAAGACCCGCCCGTCGGCATGAACGATCGGCTGGAACGCCATGGTGATCGGAAGCACGAACCCGTCGCTGCGGCAGCCGGCGCAGCCGACGGCCGCGTCCGCTTTGGGATTGGGATCAAGGAGAATGGTGTCCATGGACGCATGGTGGCACGACAGATTGAACGAACGGTGAAGATATCTGTTTCACAATGGCAACATCACGCCGTTCTCTTGCCATGATGTCGGCCGATCGTGAACGCAGCCGGCGCCGGCCATGACGCTGCGCCGCTCGATCCCATCTGGAAGGTTCACCGTTCCATGCCCATCCGACATCGGCTCGGGGTTTCACTGCTCGCCGCCGCCGCCAGCCTCGCCGCTCTCGGTCAGGCCCATGCGCAGCCCTATGGCTACGCGCCGCTGCCGCCGCCACGCTTCGAGGCGCCGCCGCCCCCGCCGCCGCCCGGTCCGCGCATGGTGTGGCAGCGCGGCAGCTGGGAATGGGATGGCCGGGGCTATGGCTGGCGCCCAGGCCACTATGTCGGCTGGCGTCCGCACTACGGCGAATGGATCCCGGGTCACTGGTCCCGTCGCGGCTACCAGCAGGTGTGGATCCCGGCCCACTGGCGCTGACGCCCGGACCGGGCCGGGCACGCCCGAGGCACGCCGCCCGGACATCCCGACGCGGGAACGCCGATGGACCGGTGATCCTGGTTTCAGGACGCGGCTTCCAGCTCCGCTTCGGCGTCGAGCCAGGCTTCTTCCGCTGCCGTGGCCTCGCGAGCGATGGCGGCAAGGCGGGTGTTGGCGCGGGTGATCTCGTCGGGGCGGCCGGACGCATAGAGCTCGGGATCGGCCAGGCGCGCCTCGATCGTCGTCCGTTCGGCCGCGAGCCTCGCCATCGACGCCTCGGCATCGCGGGCGCGCTTGCGCACCGGTGCCATCGCGCGGCGCACCTCGGCGCGGTCCCGCCGGTCGTCGGCGCGGGCGGGCGGGGGGCGCGATCCCGGCTCGCGCGGCGCCTCCCGCGCCGCCGCGCGCGCCCGCTCGGCGAGCCACAGCCGGTAATCCGCCATGTCGCCGTCGAACGGCGCCACCGTGCCGTCGCCGACCAGCCACAGCCGGTCCGCCACCAGCTCCACCAGATGCGGGTCGTGGCTGATCAGCAGCACCGCGCCCTCGAACTCGGCCAGCGCCCGGATCAGCGCCTCGCGCGCATCGAGGTCGAGATGGTTGGTCGGCTCGTCCAGGATCAGCAGCTGCGGGGCGTCGCGCGTCGCCAGCGCCAGCAGCAGCCGCGCCTTCTCGCCGCCCGAAAGGTCGCTCGCCGGGGTCTCGGCGCGGTTCGCGTCCAGCCCGAACCGTGCCAGCTGCGCCCGCAGCACGGTCGGCAGCGCCGTCGGCAGGGCGTGCGCCATGTGCTGCACCGGGGTCTCGTCCGCGACCAGCTCGTCCGTCTGGTGCTGCGCGAAATAGCCCACCTTGAGCTTCGGGCTGTGCTGCAGGCGTCCCGAGATCGGCGCCAGCCGTCCGGCGATCAGCTTGGCGAAGGTGGACTTGCCGTTGCCGTTGGCGCCGAGCAGCGCGATCCGGTCCTCCATGTCGATCCGCAGCGACAGGTTGGACAGCACCGCCCGGCCGTCATAGCCGATCGTCGCCCGCTCCAGCGTCAGCATCGGCGGCGCCAGCTGCGCGGGCTCTGGGAAGGCGAACCGGGTGGCCGTGTCCTCGATCACGCTCTCGATCGCCGGCAGCCGCTCCAGCGCCTTCAGCCGCGCCTGCGCCTGCCGGGCCTTGGTGGCCTTGGCGCGGAACCGGTCCACGAAGGACTGCATGTGCGCCCGGCGCGCGGCGATGCGTTCGGCCGCCCGGTTCTGCTGCAGCGCGTGTTCGGTGCGGATGCGCACGAATTCGTCATAGCCGCCGGGCGTCAGCGACAGCCGGCCATGGTCCAGATGCGCGATCGCCTCCACCGCCCGGTCCAGCAGCCCGCGATCGTGGCTGACGATCAGCGCGGCGCCCGGAAAGCGCGCGAGCCAGCCTTCCAGCCAGAGCGTCGCCTCCAGGTCGAGATGGTTGGTGGGCTCGTCCAGCAGCAGCAGGTCGGGGTTCAGGAACAGGGCGGTCGCCAGCGCCACCCGCATGCGCCAGCCGCCGGAGAAGTCGTCCACCGCGCGCGCCTGGGCTGCGGCGTCGAAGCCGAGGCCCGACAGGATCGTCGCCGCGCGCGACGGCGCGCTGTCGGCCGAGATCGCCAGCAGGCGCTCGTGGATGTCGGCCAGGCGCGCGCCGTCGGTCGCGGTGTCGGCTTCGGCGAGCAGGCCGGTGCGCTCGGCGTCGCCCGCCAGCACCGTGTCCAGCAGCGAGGCCGGTCCCGACGGCGCTTCCTGCCGGATCCGCGCCATGCGGGCGCGGCTCGACAGCCGGATCTCGCCGCCATCGGGCTGGATGTCGCCGGCGATGGCGCCGAGCAGGGTCGACTTGCCGGCGCCGTTGCGTCCGACCAGCCCGATCCGCCGTCCCGGCTCGACCGAAAGGTCCGCCCCGTCCAGCAGCGTGCGGCCGGCGATGCGCAGGGTGAGCGACGAGATGACCAGCAGGCTCAAGCGGTTGGTGCTCCGTTCGTGTGGCGTGTTCTAGCAGCGCGCGCAGTGGCGGGCGCGGCGTTTTTGCTCTAAAGCCCGCGCGCAATCCGACCAGCCGCCAGCACCCTACAAGGAGAGCCCCATGGCCATCGAGCGCACCCTGTCGATCCTCAAGCCGGACGCGACCCGCCGCAACCTCACGGGCAGGATCAATGCCCTGTTCGAGGAGGCGGGCCTGACGATCGTGGCGCAGAAGCGCATCCGGCTTTCCGACGCGCAGGCGGGCGCGTTCTATGCGGTGCACAAGGAGCGCCCGTTCTATGGCAGCCTGGTTGCCTCGATGACCTCGGCGCCGGTGGTGGTGCAGGTGCTGGAAGGCGAGGGGGCCGTGCTGAAGCATCGCGACGTGATGGGCGCCACCGACCCGAAGAAGGCGGAGCCGCACACCGTGCGCGCGCAGTTCGCCGAAAGCATCGAGGCGAACTCCGTGCACGGCTCGGACAGCCCCGAGAACGCCGCGACCGAGATCGCGTTCTTCTTCGCCGGCACCGAGATCCTGCCCTGATCCAAACACCCGCACCCGCACCACTGGCGGGTGCCGCCGACAGCGTGATGCCGGCCTCCCGCCGCCGCCCGCGGATCGCGGCGGCGGTGATCGGCAACACCATCGAGGTGTTCGACTTTGCCGCCTACGGCACGTTTGCCGTGATGATCGGCCGGGCGTTCTTTCCGTCCCACGATCCGTTCGTCAGCCTGCTGCTGTCCGTCGCGACCTTCGGCATCGGCTTCGTCACCCGTCCGCTCGGCGCCGTGCTGGTCGGACTGCTGGCGGACCGGAGCGGCCGCCGGCTTGGCATGCTGGTCTCGCTCGGCCTGATGGGGCTCGGCAGCCTGATGATCGCCGTGCTGCCCGGCTACCGCGCGATCGGGATCGCGGCCCCCATCCTGCTGGTGGTCGCCCGGCTGATCCAGGGCCTCGCCTGGGGGGCCGAGACCGGTCCCGCCACCACCTACCTGCTCGAGAACGCCCCGCCCGGCCGTGCCGGGCTGTTCGCGTCGTGGCAGTCGGCCAGCCAGTCTTTGTCCTCCGTTGCCGCGGGCCTGATCGGCTACGGCGCGTCCCGCCTGCTCGGGCCCGAGGCCATGGACGGCTGGGGCTGGCGCCTGCCGTTCGCCCTGGGCGTGCTGGTGGTGCCGGTCGGCCTGGTGCTGCGTCGCGGGCTCGGCGAGGAGCCGGTCACGCCGCTGCCGGCCGCGACGACCAGCCGCTTCGCGCTGCTGGTCTCGGTCGGTCCGCTGCCGCTGCTCTACGGGCTGATGCTGCTGATCGCCGGCACGGTCAGCCAGTATTTCCTGAACTACATCACCACCTATGCCCTGACCGCGCTGCATCTGCCGTCCGGCACCGCCCTGCTCGGCACGGTGGTCGCAGGTTCGTTCGGGGCCGCGGCGGCCCTCGCCTGCGGCCATCTCGCAGACCGCGCCGGCCGCTTCCCGGTCATCATCCTGCCGCGTCTCGCCCTGGCGCTGGGCATCGTGCCGATGCTGTGGCTGCTGCATCGCCACCCCGATGCCTGGATGTTTGCCGCCGTCACCGCCATCATCGCCGTGCTGCAGGTCGGCAGCTTTGCCGCCTCCATCGTGCTGTTGTGCGAGCTGTTTCCGCCCGCAGTCCGCACCACCGGCTTCGGCACGCTCTATGCCGTCGGCATCTCGCTGTTCGGCGGCACCGCGCAGATCGTCTTCACCAGCCTGATCCACTGGACCGGCGACCCGGTCTCGCCGGCGTGGTATCTGGCGCTGGTGAACCTGATATGCGTCGGCGCGGCGCTGGAGCTGCGGCGCCGCCAACGGTGGACGGCGCGCCCGTCTGGTGCCGGAGTCGGGCGGGATGCGGCCGCCCGGACGGGATGAGGTCGATCCGGAAGCCGGTCGCGACGCCCGCGGATCCGCCGGCAAGCATCGCGATCCTGCAATCGGCCGGCGGCGAGCCGAGCGGCGCTGCGGCGTTCCGCAGATCGACGGCAACCTGGCCCGGCCACAGCCTCCGGGCTCGCCTGCGGTATCGGCATGGTCGTGGACCCGGGCTGGACGAGGCGCTTCGAGTTCCACCGCCCAAGGGGGAACGGATCTGCGCGCCGGCGGCCGGGCAGCGTCCGTCAGACCGCCATCAGGCTTGAGCCACCGTCATGCAGGCCGGCAGGAACGGCGGCGGACGCGGGGTCAGGCCGGTACAGGTAGGCCGCCAGCGCTGCCGGATAAAGACGATGCTCCTGCGTGAGCACGCGCGCGCCGAGGCTGTCTGGCGTGTCGTGCGGATGCACCGCGATCGCCGCCTGGCCGAGGATCGGGCCCTCGTCCATGACCTCGGTCACCAGATGCACCGTGCAGCCATGCAGCTTGACGCCCGCCGCCAGCGCCCGCTCGTGCGTGTGCAGGCCGGGAAAGGCGGGCAGCAGGCTCGGATGGATGTTCAGCATCCGGCCCTGCCAGCGCCCGGTGAAGAAGACGGTGAGCAGCCGCATGTAGCCGGCCAGGCAGACCAGCGCGATCCCGGCCTCCTGCAGCGCCGCATCGATCGCGCGCTCATGCGCCTCGCGGTCGCGAGGATGGTCCCGGTGGTCGATCGCCAGCGTCGGGATGCCGGCGGCGGCGGCCCACCGCAGCCCGGCCGCGTCCGGATTGTTGGCGATCACCAGCGCGACCGCGGCCGGGAAGGCGGGGTCCCGGCAGGCCTCGACCAGCGCGGTCATGTTGCTGCCGCGGCCGCTGATCAGCACCGCGATCGGCACGCGGGCCGACATAGTCAGAACGCCGGCAGGTGCGAGAAGCGCAGGCTGCCCGGCGCGTCGGGAGTGGGTGCCGCCTCGATCCGGCCGATCATCACGAACGCCTCGCCGAGCTCGGCCAGCAGCGCGCTGGCGCCGGTCGCGTTCGACACCACCAGCGCCATGCCGATGCCGCAGTTGAACACGCGCAGCATCTCGTCCGGCGTCACGCCGCCGGTGCGGGCCAGCCACGGGAACACCGGCGGCATCGTCCAGCCGCTCGCATCGATCACCGCCGTCACCCCCGCCGGCAGCACGCGCGGCAGGTTGCCGGGCAGGCCGCCGCCGGTGATGTGGGCCGCCCCTCGCAGCAGGCCGGCGCGATGCAGCGCCATCACTTGGCTCACATAGAGCCGGGTCGGCGTCATCAGCGCCTCGCCCAGCGACATCGCCGGTGCGAACGGGGCGGGTTCGTTCCAGCCCAGCCCGGCCTGCGCCACGATGCGGCGCACCAGCGAGAAACCGTTGGAGTGCACCCCGCTCGAGGGCAGTCCTAGGACGATGTCGCCGGGCGAGATCCGGCCCGGCAGCAGCGCGCCGCGCTCGGCCGCCCCCACCGAGAAGCCGGCGAGATCGTAATGCCCCGGCGCATACATGCCGGGCATCTCCGCCGTCTCGCCGCCGACCAGCGCGCAGCCCGACAGCCGGCAGCCCTCGGCGATGCCGCGCACCACCCGGGCCGCCTCGGCGACCGCCAGCCTGCCGGTGGCGAAATAGTCGAGAAAGAACAGCGGCTCCGCGCCCTGCACCACCAGGTCGTTGACGCACATCGCCACCAGGTCGATGCCGACCGTCTCGTGCCGGCCGCTCTCGATTGCCAGCATCAGCTTGGTGCCGACGCCGTCGGTGGCGGAGACCAGCACCGGATCGAGGAAGCCCGCCGCCTTGAGGTCGAACAGGGCGCCGAAGCCGCCGAGCCCGCCCATGGTGCCGGGCCGGTCGGTCGCCCTCGCCGCCGGCTTGATCGCCTCGATCAGCGCGTCGCCGGCCTCGATATCGACGCCCGCATCGCGGTAGGAGGCGGCAGGCGGCTTCTCGACACTCATGCGGACGCCTTTCTGGCATTCGGTGCGATCGGCCCCGTGAGGGATCGAAGTGCCGCCGAAGCTGCGGTAATGGTCCGGACCATTTACGGCAGGCGGGGCGGCGCGCAAAGCGGTGGGACAGACGGGCAGTCATGACGGGGTGCCCTGGCATCTGACCGCGGCGGCGATCCCGGCCGCCGTCGGTCCGGCGGCGCCGGGCGACGGGCTGCGCCAGCTCGCCCTGCCGTTCGCCCACTGCCCGCGCTTCGAGCGCGCCGACTTCCTGGAGGCGGCGTCGAACGGGGCGGCGCTGGCCTGGCTCGGGCCGGGCGGCCACGCCGGCTGGCCGTCGCGGCGGCTGGCGCTGTGCGGCGAGGCCGGCAGCGGCAAGACCCATCTGCTGCATGTCTGGGCGCGCGAGCACGACGCGCTGCTGCTGCCCGGGACGGCGCTGCGCGACCTCGACGCCCTGTTCCGCATGCCCGGCCGCTGGGGCGGCATCGCCGTCGACGACGCCGACGCCTCGCCCGACGAGCCGGCGCTGCTGCATCTGCTCAACGCTGCCCACGAGTCCGGACTGCCGGTGCTGCTGACCGCGCGCGCCGCGCCGGCCCGCTGGCCGGTGGCGCTGCCCGACCTCAGCTCGCGGCTGCGGGCGACCCATTCGGTGGCACTCGGACGTCCGGACGCGGCCCTGCTTCGCATCCTGCTGATGCGGCTGCTGGTGGAGCGGCAGCTCGGCGTGACGCAGGGCGTGATCGACTGGCTGATGCCGCGCCTGCCGCGTACCGCAGGCGCCATGCGCGAGGCCGCGCACCGGCTGGACGAGGCGACCCTGGCGTCGGGCCGCGGCGTGACGCGGTCGCTGGCGGCCTCGGTGCTGGCCGAGCTGCTGGCGGGGCCCGCGGAGCTGCCGGCGGCGGACGGCGACACCGAGACGGCGTCCCTGCTGTGAGGCGTCCGGCCCGGTCGTCCGGCAGCCGGTCGCGGCCGGCTACCGGTCCGAGATCAGCGCCCTGATCCGCCCGGCCAGCGTATCCATCGCGAACGGCTTGGTCAGCATGTGCATGCCCGGCTCCAGCGCCTCGTCGCCGATGACGGCGGTTTCCGCATAGCCGGTGATGAACAGCACCTTCAGGCCGGGCCTGACGTCCCGCCCGGCGTCGGCGAGCTGCCGGCCGTTGATGCCGCCGGGCAGGCCCATGTCGGCGATCAGCAGGTCGATGCGGATGTCGGACCGCAGCAGCGCCAGCCCGGTCGGACCGTCGGCCGCCTCGATCGCCCGATAGCCGAGATCCACCAGCGTCTCGACGACCAGCAGGCGGACCGTCGCCTCGTCATCGACCACCAGCACGCTCTCGCCCGGTTCGGCACGGGGTTGATCCGGCGTCGCCGTGGCATCGTCGGCGGCCTCCGCGCCGAGGTGACGCGGCAGATACAGGCACAGCGTCGTGCCGACATTCGGCTTGGAGCGGATGCGCACGCCGCCGCCGGACTGGCGCGCGAAGCCGTAGATCATCGACAGCCCGAGCCCGGTGCCCTGTCCAACCGGCTTGGTGGTGAAGAACGGGTCGAAGGCGCGCGCGATCACGTCCGGCGTCATGCCGCTCCCGGTGTCGCTGACGCAGAGCGACACGTAGTCTCCGGGCGGCAGGTCGAGCTCTCGTGCAGCCTTCTTGTCGAGGCAGGTGTTGGCGGTCTCGATGGTGATCCGGCCGCCGCCTGCCATCGCATCCCGTGCGTTGATGCACAGGTTGAGCAGCGCGTTCTCGAGCTGGTTCGTGTCCACCAGGGCCGTCCAGAGCCCGGCGGCAGGGATCACCTCGATGGCCACCGACGGTCCGACGGTGTGGCCGATCAGCTCCTCCAGGCCGGTCACCAGCTGGTTGATGCCGACCGCTTTCGGGTCGAGCGCCTGGCGACGCGAGAAGGCCAGCAGCCGGTGCGTCAGCGACGCCGCCCGCCGCGCCGCACCCTGTGCCGCCACGATATAGCGATCGACTTCCGCGATCCGTCCCTGCGCGATGCGGGTGCCCATCAGCTCCAGGCTGCCGCTGATCCCGGTCAGCAGGTTGTTGAAGTCGTGCGCGAGCCCGCCGGTGAGCTGGCCGACGGCTTCCATCTTCTGCGACTGGTGCAGCCGGTCCTCGGCCTGTCGCAGTGCGTCCGCCGCCGCCTTCTCGGCCGTCACGTCGCGCGCGACGCAGTAGAACAGCCCGTCTTCCGGCACCGCGGTCCAGGACAGCCAGTGGTAGCGTCCGTCCCGGGCCCGGAGCCGGTTCTCGAACACGAGCGTCCGCTGACCGGCGGCCAGGCGCTCGATCTCGGACCTGGTCGCGAGCCGGTCGTCGGGATGTTCCAGCCATTCGGTGGTGCGGCCGATGAAGGTGTCGGCGCTCCAGCCGAGCGAGGCCTCCCAGGCCGGGTTGACGCTGATCCAGCGCCCGTCGCTGTCGGAGATCCCGAGCAGGTCCTGGCTCACCCGCCAGATGCGGTCGCGCTCGCGGGTCTTCTGCGCCACCTGCTGCTCCAGCAGCAAGGCCAGCTCGCGCAGGCGCAGCTCGGCCCGGCGCCGCTCGATCGCGTCGCGGGTCCGCTCCGCCACGTCGCGAACGAAGCTGATCTCCCCGTCGTCCCAGGGACGGGACCGCTCATGGTTGATGTAGAACAGCGCGACCAGGCGGTCCTGCTCGATCAGCGGCAGGTTGACCAGGGCCTGCACGCCCATCGACTGCATCGTGTCATGGCTTGCCGACGTGCGCGGGTCTTGTGCCACGTCCGCGACGGCGACGATCTCGCCGCGGCGCAGGTTCTCGATGTAGGAGCCGTACTGGCGCATGAGGTGCACGCCGGCCGCCGTCTCGCAGCCGGGGGCGGTCCAGTCGCGATCGACCAGCAAAGT
This sequence comes from uncultured Acetobacteraceae bacterium, assembly GCA_964236105.1. GTDB lineage: Bacteria > Pseudomonadota > Alphaproteobacteria > Acetobacterales > Acetobacteraceae > Lichenicola. Next base: position 34,939 of record CAXSBC010000003.1, read on the forward strand.
GTCGCCGCTCGCATCGAGGGTCCCGTAGCCCGCCCGGCTGACGCCCAGCGTCCGCCCCATGATCTCGGCCGCGACGAACGCCATCTCCGCCGGATCGTCCAGGTCGCGCATCCGGTCGCTGAGCTCCAGCAGCGCCGTCCGCCTGACATCCGCCCGGCGCCGTTCGCGCAGGTCGCGGCTCACGATGCCGTAGCCGGTCACCACCCGCTGCACGTCGCGCAGCGGGAACACGGTGTAGAGGACCGGGATCGGGCCGCCCGTCGCGACGTGGCGGAACCGCAGCTCGCCTTCCCAGGTGCCGCGCTCGCGCACCGCCGGCAGCACGAGCCCGGCGATGGCGGCCTGGTCGCCCGGCATCAGGAACGTCGCGATCTCGAGCGTCCGCACCGCCTCCAGCTCGCCCAGGCCCACCAGCCGCCGCCCGGCCGGGTTGACGAACAGCATGCGGCCATCCAGGCCGGCGACGCCGATGAAATCCGACGACTGCTCCACCAGCTGCGCCAGGTTGCCGATGTCGGCATCCGCCTGCCGCCCCCCGGTGACGTCGCGCGAGACCACCAGCAGCTTGTCCGGCCGGCCGTCGGCGCCGGGGATCGCCGTGACCTGCACGTCCCACCATCGCGGCGTGCCGGCCAGCGTCGGGGCGAAACCCTGGAAGCGGCCGGTGCCGCCGGCGCGGGCGAGCGCCACCGCGCGGACGGCGTCCGGGCCGCTCTCCCCCGGCCAGAACTCGGTCCAGCAGGTGCCGAGGATCGCTCCCGGCTCGGCCGCCTCCATCGCGCGCAGGCCGCCCTCGTTCATGAACAGGAGCCGGGCCTCGAGGTCGAGCACCTTGATGCAGTCGACCGACGCCACCAGCACCTTGCGCAGGAACTCCACGTCGCCGCGGTCCCGGTCGGCGGCGAGCCGCTGCTCGGTGCGATCGCGCAGGATCCTGAGGAAGCCCAGGAGCGCGCCGTCCGGGCCCCGCAACGGCATCATCTCGCTGCAGGCCCAGAAACGGCCGCCATCCTTGCGCACGCGCCAGCGCTCGTCGGTCGCGCGTCCCAGCTCCAGCGCCTGGCGCATCTCCGCGCCGCACCGGTCGATCGCGCGATCCTCCGGCGTGAACAGCCGGTCGATCGGCTGGTCCAGCATCTCCTGCGACGACCAGCCGAGCAGGCGCTCGGCGCCGATGTTCCAGTCGGTCACCCGGCCGCGGCGATCGGTGGCGATGATGGCGAAAGCGGTGGCGCTCGCCAGGATCGCCCGGTGGCGCGCGTCCCGGGTCGCGCCGGCGTCCGCGTCGTCCGGTGACGCCGTTTCCGCGCCGGACCGGTCGGATGCAGGCTCGGTCACGGAGGCGGGCGGCGCGACAACCATCGACCCGATCTAGCAGCCGCAGACACGACCGTCATCTCCGGCGGCCGTCCGGCTGACGCAGCTCGGCCCTTGCGACCGGGACGGGACCGCACGCGACGATCAGTAGGCGAGCGCGCAGCCATCGGCGCGCATGTCGCTGGCTGCCGCATAGACCCGGTCGCTGCCGCTCATCCGGTGCTCGACGCACTCGTAGCGCCCGAACCCGCCATCGGACGGCGCCATGGTCCAGCCCAGATCCACCAGCGCCTTCTTCGTCGCGTCCGGCACGCCGGCCTCCAGCCGCAGCACGCCGTTCGGCGGGTAGCCCGGCCGGTCCTCGCCCATGCTCTGCGACGAGCCCTCGTGGTGCCAGCGCGGGCTGTCGCCGGCGGCCTGGACGTCGAGCCCGTAATCGACGCGGTTGACGATGATCTGCTGCTGTCCCATCGGCTGCATGTCGCCGCCCATCACCCCGAACGCCATCCAGGGCTGGCCGGCCTTGGTCGCAAAGCCCGGAATGATGGTCTGGAACGGCCGCTTGCCCGGCTGGTACAGGTTCGGATGCCCGTCCTTGAGCGAGAACAGCTGGCCGCGATCCTGGAACATGAAGCCGAGCCCGTCGGCCACCAGCCCCGATCCCATGCCGCGGAAGTTCGACTGGATCATCGAGATCATCATCCCCGACGAGTCCGCCACGCTGAAATAGGTGGTGTCGCCATGGCTCGGCGCGTCGCCGGGATGCACGTCGGTGTTGATCCGGTCGGGGCGGATCAGCTTGGCGCGCTCGGCGCCGTATTCCTTGGACACCAGCCACTCGAACGGCACCCTGGAGAACTGCGGATCGGCGTAGTAGCGCGCCCGATCCTCGTAGGCGAGGCGCTTGGCCTCGATCTGCACCTGCAACGACTGCGCCGACTGGAAGCCCATCGCGCGCAGGTCGAAATGTTCGAGCATGTTGAGCATCTGCAGCGTCGCGGCGCCTTGCGTGTTCTCCGCCATGCCGTGCACCGTGATCCCGCGATAGTCGGTGGCGAGCGGGGTGTTCCAGTCCGCATGCTGGTGCCTGAGGTCGTCGCGCGTCATCCAGCCGCCGATGCGCTTGAAGTAGCGCTCGATGGTGTCGGCGATCGGCCCGTCATAGAACGCGTCGCGCCCGCCTTCGGCGACCATCCTGTAGGTGCGGGCGAGGTCGGGGTTGCGGAACACGTCGCCCTCGCGCGGCGCCTGGCCGTTCGGCGCGTAGGTGTGCAGCGCGTTGGCGGTCTCCTCCACGCCGGAGCCGGGCCGGACGAACGCCTTGATGTTGCGGTAGATGTAGTAGCCGATGATCTGCGGCACCGGCGCGCCGTGCGTGGCGAGGTCGATCGCCGGCCCGAACAGGTCCTTCCATGGCAGCTTCCCGTAGCGCTGGTGCAGCGTCCACCAGCCGTCGAGCGCGCCCGGCACCGACACGCTGACCGCGCCGAGCGCCGGCAGCGCGTTGTTCTTCGCCCGCGCCCGCACGGTCTCCAGGCTCAGGGCCTTCGGGCTGCGTCCCGATCCGGCCAGCCCCACCACCTTGGCCAGCTTGGGGTCCCAGATCATCGCGTAGCAGTCGCCGCCCATGCCTGAGCTGGTCGGCTCCAGGAAGCCGAGGCAGGCATTCATCGCCACCGCCGCATCGGCCGCCGAGCCGCCCCGCCTGAGCATGGCGATCGCCGCCTGCGTGGCGATCGGCTGCGCGCTGCCGGCTGCGCCGTTGCAGCCCATGGCGGCCGAGCGCGTGGCGAAGCTCGCCCCCGACGGCCGGTCGCCCGCATGCACGTCCGGCCGATCGAACCGCTCCGCCCCCGCCGGCTGGAAGCCCGGCGGCGCCCCGGGCACCGCATGCGCAGCCCCGCCCTGGCCGGGACCATCGGTGCCCGCGGGGGATCCGGAGGCCGAGGGCGGCGCTGCGGCGAAGGCGCTGGCAAGCGGGATCGCGGCGGCAGCGGGCAGGGCGGCGATGAAGGATCTGCGGCGCATGCGTGAACTCCTCGAGACAGGACGGCATGGGGCCCTGTTATGACAGGCTTATCAACCGGCCGGAGCGGGCGGGGCGTGGACGGCGCTATTTCCTCCCCGCTTCGTTGTCCCTAGGTTCGGCAGCGCAGCAGGCGCAGGGGACCCAGGTGGACGAGGCGAAGCCGGCAAGGAGCAGGACGGGCAGGGCGCCTGCGCGCTCCCTCACCAACAGGCCTGCCGGGCGCGCGGTCACGCATCATCCGGCGTCCGAGGCGATCACGCCGGATTCCTCGGAGCGGTTCATCAACCGCGAGCTGTCCTGGCTCGACTTCAACCAGCGCGTCGTCGAGGAGGCCGACAACCCGCGCAACCCGCTGCTGGAACGGCTGCGCTTCCTGTCGATCAGTGCCGGCAACCTGGACGAGTTCTATTCGGTGCGCGTTGCAGGCCTGATCGGCCAGATGCGCGAGGCGCTCACCACCCGCTCGCCGGACGGCCGCACCCCGGCGCAGCAGCTCGGCGCGGTCGAGGAGCGCAGCCGCACCCTGCTCGCCGAGCAGCAGCGCATCTGGAAGGAGCTGTGCGCCGCGCTTGCCGGCGCCGGCATCACCGTGCTGACCGCGGGCGACCTCGACGACGAGGACCGCGCCTGGCTCGGGACCTGCTTCATGGAGCGGATCTTCCCGATCCTGACCCCGCTTGCCATCGACCCCGCGCATCCGTTCCCGTTCATCCCCAACATGGGCCTCGGCCTCGTGCTGCGCCTGCTGAGCGACGAGGACAACCGGCACGCCATGATCGGGCTGATCATGCTGCCGGGCCAGGTCGACCGCTTCATCCGGCTCCCGGCGCGCGGGGAAGCCGGCGCCAAGCTGCCGCAGCAGGCCCGGTTCATCATTCTCGAAGACCTGATCGAGATGTTTCTCGACCGGCTGTTCCCGGGCTTCCATGTCGACGGTGGCGGGGTGTTCCGTGTCATCCGCGACACCGACGTCGAGTACGAGGAGGAGGCGGAGGATCTGGTCCGCTCCTACGAGACCGCGCTCAAGCGGCGCCGGCGCGGCGTGGTGATCCATCTCGACATACGCAACAACATGCCGGCCGAGCTGATCGAGCTGGTCGCGGACGAGTTCGACGTCCCGCTCGGCGAGCTGCAGGTGCATGACGGGCTGGTCGGCGTCGTCGACGTCAAGCAGATCATCGAGGGCGATCGCACCGACCTGCTGTTCCCGCCCTACGTGCCGCGCTTTCCCGAGCGCATCCGCGATTTCGGCGGCGACTGCTTCGCCGCCATCCGCGCCAAGGACATCGTCGTCCACCATCCGTTCGAGAGCTTCGACGTGGTGGTGCAGTTCCTCCGCCAGGCCGCCCTCGATCCGGCGGTGCTGGCGATCAAGCAGACGCTGTATCGCACCTCGCGCGACAGCGCGATCGTGAAGGCGCTGATCGAGGCGGCCGAAAGCGGCAAGTCGGTCACCGCGATGGTGGAGCTGCGCGCGCGCTTCGACGAGGAGGCCAACATCCGGCTGGCCCGCACCCTGGAGGCGGCGGGCGTCCAGGTGGTGTTCGGCTTCGCCGAGCTGAAGACGCACGCCAAGCTCAGCCTCGTCGTCCGGCGCGAGGGCGGCAGCGTGCGCTCGTACGCGCATTTCGGCACCGGCAACTACCATCCGATCACCGCGCGGATCTATACCGACCTCAGCTTCTTCACCGCCGACCCGGCTCTCGCGCGGGATGCGGCGCGGCTGTTCAACTACATGACCGGCTATGCCAAGCCGAACTCGATGGATGCGATCGCCTTCAGCCCGCTGACCATACGCAGCACGCTGATGGCCCTGATCGACAAGGAGATCGCCTTCGCCCGGGCGGGCAAGCCCGCGCAGATCTGGCTCAAGATGAACTCGCTGGTCGATGCCGAGCTGATCGACCAGCTCTATGCCGCCTCGTCCGCTTGCGTGCGCATCCTGGTCATCGTGCGCGGCATCTGCTGCCTGCGGCCCGGCGTGCCGGGGCTGTCGGAGAACATCCAGGTCAAGTCGATCGTCGGACGCTTCCTGGAGCACAGCCGCATCTTCGTGTTCGGCAACGGCTGCCGCATGCCGTCGCGCGACGCCCTGGTCTATATCAGCAGCGCCGACTGGATGGCGCGCAACATGGACTGGCGCGTCGAGAGCATGGTGCCGATCCGCAATCCGACGGCGCATGCGCAGGTGCTCGACCAGATCATGGTGATGGACCTGAAGGACAACCTGCAATCCTGGACGCTCGGGCCCGACGGCAGCTGGAGCCGCCTGGAGCCGGGCCCCAAGCCGTTCTCGGCGCACGAGTACTTCATGACCAACCCGTCGCTGTCCGGTCGCGGCTCCGCCGGCCGCAAGGTGGCGCTGCCGGTGGCGCGTCCGGTGACGCGCCGTCCCGACCGCATCTTGCAGGATTGACATGATGGACGCGCACCCCCTGGGCGGTTCCGCCGCGTCGCCGTCCCGGCCGCCGCGCGCCGCCGTGGTCGATCTGGGCTCCAACTCGGTCCGTCTCGTCGTCTTCGAGGGCAAGGCGCGCAATCCCGTCACCATCTTCAACGAGAAGGGCGTGGTGCGCCTCGGCCGCGGCCTGGAGACCTCGGGCCGGCTGCATCCGGACGGCATGCAGCAGGCCCTGTCGCTGATGCAGCGCTTCTATGCCGTCGCCCGCAGCATGAACGCGCAGCCCTTCGAGGTGCTGGCCACGGCCGCGGTGCGCGATGCCAGCAACGGGCCGGAGTTCGTCGAGCAGCTGCGCCGGATCATGCCGGACGTGCCGATCCGCATCCTGTCGGGCGAGGAGGAGGCCGACTACGCCGCCACCGGCGTGCTCTGCGGCCTGCCCGACGCGGACGGCCTCGTCGCCGACATCGGCGGCGGCTCGCTCGAGCTGGTGCGGCTCGCGGGCGGACAGAAGTACCAGATGCGGACGCTGAGGCTCGGCGTCATCCGCCTCAGCGACCGGGCCGGCGGCGACCTCGAGCGGGCGCGGGCGCTGGTCGAGGACGACCTGCTCGGCGTCGACTGGCTGCCGGACTGCAGCGGCCGCACGCTCTACCTGGTGGGCGGCGCCTTCCGGGCGCTGGCCCGGCTGCAGATCTCGCGCACCTTCTATCCGCTCAGCATCGTGCATCACTACGAGCTGCGCGCGGACGAGGCGCGCGAGATGACCGGCTGGATCATCGGATCGAGCAAGCGCACGCTCGAACGCCTTCCCGGCGCGCCGCGCCGGCGGCTGGAGGACCTGCCGTTCGCCGCCACCGTGCTGCGCCGGCTGCTGCGCCGGGTGGCGCCCGGGCGGGTGGTGTTCTGCGTCGACGGGCTGCGCGAAGGCTGGTTCATGCGCCACGTGGCGCCGGAGGTGATGTCGGAAGACCCGCTCGAGGCGGCGTCGCGCGACATGGCGGCCCATCTCGGCCGCAACGACGCGCTGCCGCCGGCGCTGATCGACTGGACCGCCAGCCTGTTCGCAAGCCCCGCGGGCCTGCTGAGCGAGACCGCCGCCCAGACGCGCCTGCGCGTCAGCGCCTGCTGGATGTCCGACAGCGGCGCGCTCGACCATCCCGAATATCGCGCCGAGCAGACCTTCCTGCGGGTGCTGCGCCAGCCCGGCATGGCGTTCGACCACCCGACCCGCGCCTTCCTGGCCCTCACGCTGGCGATGCGCTACGAGGCCGAGCTCGACCAGCCGTTCCTGCAGCCGGCCCGCCGCCTGCTGGACACGGCCGGCTTCCGCCGCGCCGAGATCCTGGGCCTGGCGCTGCGCCTGGCCTACACCCTGTGCGCCGGCGTGCCGGAACTGCTGGAAGGCACCAGCCTGGCGCCGCAGGGCACGCGGCTGGTGCTGCAGCTGAGCAGCGAGCGCGGCATGTTCACCGGCGAGAGCGTCACCAGGCGCCTGGACCGGCTCGCCCAGGCGATCGGACTGCAGCCGGAGATCGTCGCCGCGTGAGGCCCGCCCGCCTGCTCTGCGTGATCGTCGCGGCACTCGCGTCCGGCATCCTCGTCCCGGGGTCGGCACGGGCGCATGATCCGGACGCGCTGTGGAAGATCGTGCATGACCGCTGCCTCCCGGACCAGCTCGAGCATCGCAGCCCGGCGCCGTGCGCCAGCGTCGATCTCGCAGGCGGCGTGGCCGACGGCTCGGCGGTCCTGAAGGACATCGAGGGTGCGTCGCAGTATCTGCTGATCCCGACCGCCCGGATCACCGGGATCGAGTCGCCTGCGATCCTGGCACCCGACGCGCCGAACTTCTTCGCCCGCGCCTGGGACGCCACCGCGCTGGTCGATGCTCGCCTGCACCGGCTGCTGCCGCGCCGGGACCTGTCGCTCGCCATCAACTCGCAGAGCGGCCGCAGCCAGGAGCAGCTCCACATCCATGTCGACTGCATCGGGCCGGAGATCCGCGCAGCCCTGGATCGTGCGGCACCCGCCATCGGCGCGCGCTGGACCCTGCTGCCGGTCCGCCTGGCGCTGCATCGCTACCGCGCGATCTGGATCCCCGGCGACGGCCTGGGCGACGTCAACCCGTTCCGGCTTCTCGCCGCGTCCCTGGCCGATCCGGCGCGCGAGATGGGCCGCCATACGCTGGTCCTGGTCGGCGAGATACGCGGCGGCCAGCCCGGCTTCGTGCTGCTGGACGGCGAGGCCGGCCCGCTCGGTTCCATGCTGAGCCCGTGGATCAGGCTCGGTTCCGGTTCCGGCGAGGAGCTGCAGGACCATGCCTGCCGGATCGCCGGTCAGGCCTCCTGACCGGACCCGGACACGATCTCCCGGCCCGGGGAACGCTGCCGAGGTCGAGCAGCTTGCGCGCCGTCGTGACGATCGGTCCGTCCGCGGCGCCGGACCGTAACTGACTTGCCGTCACCGGACTGTTGTCCGGTTTCATGCCGGTCTGACGCGCGATCACCACGACGCCTTCCAGGGGATCGGTCCTGAACGGCAACACGCGCTGCCGAAGCCCGCGCGTCGCGACAGCGGCACCGCGAGAACGCTGGTCAGCAGCAGGGCGACGCGTGTGTTCAGCATGATCCCGGATGCTCCGAGCGTGTCCCCGGGCAGGCCCGGCGAGGCTGGATCGGCTTAGCGCCGCCTCGGGCCGCGGTCCGCGGCCGCGACGTCGGGCACGCGGGGTGGCGCCGGACGCCGCCTGGCCGGCCCAACCACCCCAGGTTGGCTCACAGCCGCCGGCATCACATCCAGGTTGCAAATCACCGGTTTCGCCTGCACAATATCGCCTCGGAATCGGTCTGGCGGGATGACTGCCGGCCTGTTCGGCGTGGCAGGGCCTCCCGTCATCCTGGCGCGTCGTGGTATCGATGCCCTGGGCGACATGGCGGTCCGTCTCGAACCGGGCCGGCATCGCAGATTGAGGTTAATGTTACGGTATCGTCATGCTATGCCGACCGCCGCGAGCGTCGCCGGTTCGGGCAGCAGCAGACAAACCCATCCAGGATTGCGGGGTCATCGGCAATGACAGACGTCTACGGCAAACTGACGACGATCTTCCATGACGTCTTCGACGACGATTCGATCGTGCTGACTCCGCAGACGACCGCCGACGACGTGCCGGAATGGGACAGTCTCAGCCATATCAGGCTGATGCTCGCCGTGCAGAAGGCGTTCGCCATCAAGCTGTCGGCAGCGCAGATCGCATCGCTGAAGACCGTGGGCGATCTGGCCGAACTGATCAAAACGAAAATGACGGCATGACGGGCAGCGCTCCTGCACGTGCTGCGATCGCCGACTGCGGGCGCGACGCCACCGGCGCGCGAGGGTCGGGGTTCGTCGTCATGACGCAGCCGTCCCGCACCTGCGGACGCGACGGCGCATCGCGGGCGCGAGCCCGCCACGGCGCGCGGAGCGTCCGCGCCCGTCTCGTCACGCCTGCCCGGCGGCAGCGGCGGCCGGCGCGATGAACGTCCCGTCGCCGGTCTTCCTGCTGTTCGCAGCCGCGGCTGCCGTGGTGTTCAACCTCGGCCGCTCGGTCGGCTGGCGACGCGCGGTGCTGCTGGTCGTCAACCTGCTGTTCCTGGCCTCGTTCTCCCGCGATCCGGTGACCTTCCTGCCGCTCGCCGGCTTCATCGCGCTGGGCTACGCCGCATACCGGCTGTCGTCCGGGTCGTCCGCGCGGTGGCTGTTCGCGGCCCTGCTGGTGCTGGTGCTGGCGGTGTTCGTCTGGCTGAAGCGCTACAGCTTCGTGCCACACGCCACGTTCCTGCCGTTCCCTTATGTGCTCATCGGCCTGTCCTACGTGTTCTTCCGGGTGATGCACGTCGTGATCGACGGCCATCAGGAGGCCATCGACGGCCGGATCGGCCTGGTGTCCTACCTCAACTACACGCTGAACTTCACCAGCCTCGTTTCCGGCCCGATCCAGTTCTACCAGCCCTATCGCAGCATGGAGCTCGAGCGGCTGCCGCTCGATCTGCCGATCATGGGGGCCGCCATCGAGCGGATCGTGATCGGCTACTTCAAGGTGGCGATCGTGTCGGCGGTGCTGTCGATGCTGCAGCACGGCGCGATCGACGACCTGCTGGCCGGCGGCACCCTGGGCGATCGGGTCGGTGTCGGCATCCTGGTGGCGGCGGTATATCCGGTCTACCTGTATTTCAACTTCTCCGGCTACGTGGATGTGGTGATCGGCGTGGCGCGGTTCTTCCGCATCGAGCTGCCGGAGAACTTCAACCGCCCGTTCGCCGCCGAGAGCTTCATCATCTTCTGGAGCCGCTGGCACATGACGCTGTCCGGCTGGCTGAAGACCTACGTGTACAACCCGATCATGATGACCGCGATGACCCGCGTGACCGCTCCGGGTCTGGCGCCCTACGTCGCCGTCTTCGCCTTCTTCGTGACCTTCTTCCTGGTCGGGCTCTGGCACGGCCAGACGACCGAGTTCCTGTTCTACGGCTTCCTGCAGGGCGGCGGCATCGCGGCGAACAAGCTGTACCAGATCAAGATGACCGACATGCTCGGCAAGAAGGGCTATCGGGCACTGACGGCGAACCCGCTCTACAGCGCCTGCTGCCGCGGGCTGACCTTCACCTGGTTCACCCTGACGCTGTTCTGGTTCTGGACCGGCTGGACGCAGATCGGCGCATTCTCCCGCGTGCTCGGTCCGACCGGTCTGGTGCTGGTCGGGCTCGCGATCCTGGTCGGCTCCACCCTGCTGCTGGAGGCGATGGAGGTGCTGCGCGCGGCGGTGCTGGGGGTGCGCTGGCAACAGGTGCCTGTGCTCGAATCGCGCTACACCCGGACCGCCTGGGGCACCGCCCTGGTCGCGGTCGTGGTGCTGGCGAGCGTCGTGCTGAGCGCGCCGGCACCCGACATCGTCTACAAGGCCTTCTGATGATCTTCGACCATATCGGCATCGTCGTGGCCGAGCTCTCCGCCGGCCGGCCGGTGCTCTGCCAGGCCCTGGGCGTGTGCGCCTGGACCCGGGAATTCACCGACCCGGTGAACGACGTGTACGTGCAGTTCGGCCGCGACGAGGCCGGGCTGTGCTACGAGCTGATCGCGCCCCTCTCCGAGAAGAGCCCGGTCCGTCGCGCGCTTCGCACCGGCTCCAACATCACCAACCACGTCGCCTACCGCGTGGCCGACCTGGACGCCGAGCGCGACCGGCTTCTCGCACTCGACTTCACGCCGATCGCCGACGCGCGTCCGGCGATCGCCTATGGCGGGGCGCTCATCCAGTTCTTCATGTCGCCGATCTACTCGCTCGTCGAGCTGATCGAGGCGCCAGGTCATGAGCACGACTACAGCGTCGATGGCTGAGTTCCGTCCGGCCGATCCTGCGAGGTTTCCGTTCCATGAGCTCTGATCTGTATGCCGACCTGGCCTGGCTGCCGCAGGCTCCGGACGATTTCCGGCAGCGCTGCCGCGCGGTCGCCGAGGCGACACAGCCGGGCCCGGAGCTGCAGGCCCTGGCCGGACATGCCCTGGCCGAGCATCAGCTCGACCGGCTCGGCCGGACGATCCAGGCGCTCGCCGCTGCCGGCACCTCGCTGGCGCCGCTGGTCCCGTTCCGTCTCGGCCTGATGGGCAACGGCACCCTCGACCTGCTCGTGCCCACCCTGATCGCCAGCGCCGCCCGGCACGGCATCGCGCTCGACTGCGTCCGGGCCGGCTACGACCAGGTGGTGCAGGACGCGCTCGATCCCGAGAGCGCGATGAACCTCGCCCGTCCGGACGCGGTGCTGGTGGCGCTCGACTATCGCGGCCTGCCGCTCCGGCTCGCTCCGGGCGATGCCGAGGTGGCGCACGCGGGCGTGCAGTCGGCCCTGGACCAGATCGCGTCCGTGCGTTCGGGCCTGCGCCAGCATGGCGGAGCCACCTGCATCCTCCAGACGCTGGCGCCGCCGGTCGAGACGATCTTCGGCCAGCTCGACCGGGCCGTGCCGGGCACGATGCGCTGGGCCGCGGACCAGTTCAACCGGGAACTGGCGGCCGCGGTGTTCGGCGGCGAGGACGTGCTGCTGGACGTGGCCGGGATCGCCGAGACCGTCGGCCTGTCCGAGTGGCACTCGGCCGAGCAGTACAACATGGCCAAGCTGCCCTTCAACAACCGGTTCGTGCCGCTCTATGCCGATCACGTGGCGCGGCTGATCGGGGCGATGCGCGGCAGGAGCCGGCGCTGCCTGATCCTCGACCTCGACAACACCGTTTGGGGCGGGGTGATCGGCGATGACGGGCTGGAGGGGATCAGGATCGCCCAGGGCGACGCGGTGGGCGAGGCGCACTTGAGCGTGCAGCGGCTGGCCCTGGCCCTGCGCGACCGTGGCGTGGTGCTGGCGGTGTCGAGCAAGAACGACGACGACGTCGCCCGCAAGCCGTTCCGCGAGCATCCCGAGATGCTGCTCAAGGAGAACCACTTCGCGGTGTTCCAGGCGAACTGGAACGACAAGGCGACCAACATCAAGGCGATCGCCGACGAGCTGGCGCTCGGCATCGGCAGCATGGTGTTCCTCGACGACAACCCGGTGGAGCGCAACCTGGTTCGCCAGCATCTGCCGGCGGTCGCCGTGCCTGAGCTTCCCGCCGACCCGGCCCTGTATGCGAGGACGCTGAGTGCTGCAGGCTACTTCGAGAGCGTGACCTTCTCCGACGAGGACCGCAAGCGCGCCTCCTTCTACGAGAACAACGCCCGTCGCGTGGCGCTGCAGCAGCAGGTGGGCGACCTCTCGGCCTATCTGCGCTCGCTCGACATGGAGATCATGTTCGCACCCTTCGACGATATCGGCCGCAGCCGCATCTCCCAGCTGATCAACAAGTCGAACCAGTTCAACCTGACCACGCGGCGCTATTCGGAGTCCGACGTCACCGACGCCGAGCGCGATCCGGGCACCTTCACGCTGCAGGTGCGCCTGGCCGACAAGTTCGACGATAACGGCATGATCAGCGTGATCATCTGCCGCGAGGCGGGTGCGGACACCTGGGAGCTCGACACCTGGCTGATGAGCTGCCGCGTGCTCGGGCGCGGCGTCGAGCGGGCGGTGCTGCACGAGATCCTGCGCGAGGCCAGAGACCGCGGCATCACGCGCCTGGTCGGGGTGTATCGGCCGACCGACCGGAACGGCATGGTGCGCGACCACTACCGCAAGCTCGGCTTCACGCCCATCGACCAGGCCGGCGACGAGACACGCTGGGAGCTGGACACCGCCACCGAGATCGAGATGCCGCCGATGCGGGTGCGCCATGGTGCCCTGCCGGTGCCCGAGGCGGCATCGTGAGCGGCATCCCGCCACGACAGCGCCTGCCGCGTCGCGACCTCTGGCTGCTGCCGCTGGTCAGCGTGCTGACGGTCGTGCTGATGGCGGCGGTGGGCGAGATCGGCTGCCGCGCCCTGTTCCCGGCAAGCGAGGGCACCGCCTGCCGCGTGCGCGATCCGGTGCTGGGCTACCGCAACCGGCCCGGCTGCTCGGACACGCTCAAGGCCTTCGAGGCCGAGCGGGTCGTCAATCGCTACAATGACTGCGGCTACCGCACCGCGCAATCCTGCAGGCCCGATCCGGCCGGCAGTTCGCGGGTGGCGCTGATCGGCTCGTCGGTGGGTGCCGGCCATTTCGTCAGCTACGAGGATTCGCTCGGCGCGCAGATCGGCGACCGGCTCACCCGCGAATGCCGCCGCCCGGTCGACGTGCAGAACCTCGCCGCCACCGAATACTACATGAAGCAGATACGCGCGCGCGCGACCGAGGCCCTGACGCTGAAGCCCGCGGTGCTGGTCTGGGTGCTGACCCCCTATGACGTGCAGGTGGGCGACTCCGATCCTCCGACCTTCCACACCGCCGCCGACAATGCGCCGGCACCCCTCCTGGTGCGCGCCCACTCGCTGCTGCTGGAGAGCCGGGCGTTCGCGTTCATCCAGCACCTGTACTACGAGAAGGCCACGAACTACGTGCCGCTGTTCCTGATGAACAGCGACAAGGCCGGGTTCCTGTATCGCCACTATACGCCGTCATGGGACCAGCGCATCTCGACCTTCGGCCGGATCAGCGGCGCCATCGCCGACGAGAGCAAGGCGGCAGGCGTGCCGATGGTGGTCGCCTTCGTGCCGCAGCGGGCACAGGCCGCGCTGCTGAAGATGACCGACCCCGACAACGTCGATCCCTACAGCCTCAACCACGCGGTGCAGCGGATCGTGGAGAGCCAGGGCGGGCATTTCGTGGACGTGACACCGGAGCTGGCTCAGGTTCGCAGTCCCGGCAGCCTGTATCTGCCGCTCGACGGTCACCTCGACGCGCGCGGCCACCGGATCGCCGGACGGGCGATCGCCGATCAGCTCCTGGACGCCGGGCTGCCGGCTTTCGCGGAATGTCAGGCAGCACCGTCGCTGGCGGCCACCGCCGGGTCTGCGGCGAACCGTCCCTGATCGGATCGTCGTCTGGCAGGCTTGACGCCTGGACACCGTTCCGCCGACGCTGCCGGCCGGGAATGGCCGGCGACGAGGGACAGGCTCCGGCCCCGAACGGAGCGACCTGGCCGGACAGGCTGCAGCGCCTCCCTGCCGCGCCCGTCGCCTGCAGTCCGGGGGCGTGCCCCCATGCAGCCTCTGGACAGGACACCGGGCCTCGCGCGTGTTAATTCTCCCGAAATCGTGTGCAAGATGCGAGACGCGAGAACAGTCGGAAAGCCATTCATGAAGGTTGCGATCGGGATCCTGGCGTTCAGCGCTCCGCTGGTTCTGGAGCAGTCGCTGCGTCACTGGCCTGCCGAGTCTTTCGAGATATTCATTCACGTGGACCAGAAGCTCGATATCGGACTTTACGAGTTCGTTTCGCAGTATCCCAACGCCCGGATCATCTCCAGCCGGTTCGATATTTTCTGGGGCGGCTTCAACATGGTGCTGGCCGAGATCGAGCTGATGCGTCTTTGCGCCCAGGACCCTGGGTTCGATTACTTCATGCTGCTGTCCGACGATTCGATACCTCTGCGCGATGCAAGGTCGGTGCTGGCTGAGCTTCAGAGCCACAAGAACTGGAGGCTATTCTCGCCGAACACGTCGAGCGGCATCAAGGAGCGCTACAACGCGTTCGTCTGCTACGACATCGAGGCCTCGCATCCGCGACACGTCAAGCCCTACAAGATCGAGGATTTCGACGCGCTGCTCAGCTTGCGTCTGCTGATGGAGAAGGGAAAGGCGCCTCTCGACAACCTGTTCCACGGTCAGCAATGGATGGCGCTGACCGCCAGGGACGTCCAGTATGCGATCGCCTTCCATGACACCAACCCCGACATCCAGCGGTCGTTCCGGTTCTCCTCGGTGCCAGACGAGATGTACATCCAGACGATCATCGGCATGAGCGGCGAGCGGCGCCGGCACTTCGCCCGTTTCGTGTTCGCCGATTTCTCAAGGCAGCCGGCACCGTACATCTTGGAGGACAGGTCCGACCTCGTCGGCGCGGTCGAGAACGGCTATCTCTTTGCGCGGAAGATCCGCGATCCGGACTTCGCCGCGGCGGTGCTGCAGCACGGACCATATCTGGACTCTTAGCATCGCGCGCCGGTCCGGGCGGATCGCCTGACGTCTGGCGATCATCGGCGGCATCTTGAGGCGAGCGGCCCCCATCGGGCCGCCGATCGACCTCGACCGGCTGGGGTAGCCATGCCACAACCCGTTCCATGCCGCAGTCTGGAGCAGCCATGACGTCTCCGGCGCTGATCGTCTCCTTCGGCAGCGTCAACATCGACGTCGTCGCCTATTCCGAGGCGCTGCCGCGCGCCGGCGAGACCATCCATGCGGCACGCTACGCCATCGGTCTCGGCGGCAAGGGCGCCAACCAGGCCGCCGCCGCCTCCAGGCTGGCGGCCTCGCTGGGCCTGCAGGTCGCGCTGGCCGGCCGCACCGGCATCGACCCGTTCGCCGACATGGCCCGGCGGCAGCTCGCCGGCTTCGGGATCGATCTCGCCGCCTTGCGCAGCGATCCGGATCATCCCACCGGGATCGCCCTGATCGGGATCGACGCGGCCGGCGAGAACGCCATCACCGTCGCCGGCGGTGCCAACATGGCGATCGATGCGAGCGATGTCGCCGCCATCGCGCCACTGCTCGCCCGGACCCGCGTGCTGCTGCTGCAGCTCGAGACGCCGCTGGCGATCGGCCTGCTGGCTGCCCGTCACATCCGTGCCGCGGGCGGCCTCGTCATCCTCGATCCGGCGCCGGCGCCGGCAGACGGGCTTCCCGACGAGGCCTGGCAACTGGTCGACCTCCTCACCCCGAACGAGACCGAGACCGAGCGCCTGGTCGGCATCCGTCCGGTCGATCCGCAGTCGGCCGCCGCGGCTGCGGACCGGCTGCAGGCGAGGGGGCTCGGCCGCGTGATCGTCAAGCTCGGCGCGCGCGGCGTGTATTGGCGCGACGGCGCAGAGGATGGCTTCGTTTCGCCGTTCCCGGTCCGCGCGATCGACAGCGTCGCCGCCGGGGACTGCTTCAACGGCGGTCTTGCCGTCGCCCTCGCCGGCGGCGATCGCCTGGCCGATGCGGTTCGCTTCGCGGCAGCCTGCGGCGCGCTCGCCACCACCAGGCCAGGTGCCGCCGAGGCCGCGCCAACCCTCGAGGAGCTGCGCGTCCTGCTCGGTTGAGATCAGCGGCGGAACGCCTGTTCGACCGCCCCGGCGGCGGGAGCCGTCGGACGTCTCGATTGCCGTCGCAGCGCACGGCCACGTCGCCGCAGATCATCGACACCAGCGTCCTGTAACGGAAGCCAGCATGTCCAGCCTGTCCGCAGCAAGATCTGCCATCCGGGATCCACGTCTGATCGGGGCGCGGTTGTCCGGCGATGCCGGTCTTCCGACGCCGCCGGCATGCGACAGCTCCGGTTCCGCGCTGCCGCGTGCCGTCCGGGCCGTGACGCCGGCGGCCTCGCCGGCTGGCGGCGCTGCCCGGCCGCCGGGCGGACCGGGGCCTGCGCCCGAGGTGCCGAGCGGCATCATGCGGCCGCGCTGGACCGGTCGGACGACATCATGACCCCGCGCCGCGTCCGGGCACGGTGCCGTCTGGCCGCCAGCGTTCTGCTGGCGCCGCTGCTGAGTGCTGCCGCCTCCGCGCCGGTGATCCCGCACGCGCCTCCTGTCGTGCCTGCGCCGCTGGTCAGGCTCGACCAGGGCAGCCTGGCCGGCCGGATGGTGCCGGGCGGCACGGTGCAGGCCTTCCTCGGCATCCCGTACGCCGCCCCGCCGGTCGGTCCGCTGCGCTGGCGTCCGCCGCAGCCGGCGCGCGGCTGGACCGGCGTGCGGGACGCCACCAGGCCGGGCTTTGCCTGCATGCAGGCCGTCCCCGCCAGCGCCGCCTACGGACCCTCCGAGGATTGCCTGACGCTGAACGTCTGGACCCCCGGCGCGACCGGACGCCGGCCTCTGCCGGTGATGGTGTTCATCCATGGCGGCGGCTTCGTGTTCGGCTCGGGCGCCGAGCCTGCCTATGACGGCACCGCGCTGGCGCGCCGCGGTGTCGTGCTGGTGACGCTGAACTACCGGCTCGGCGTCTTCGGCTTCCTGGCCCATCCCGCGCTGACCCGGGAGACCGGCACGTCGGGCAATTACGGGCTTCTCGACCAGGTCGCGGCGCTGCGCTGGGTGCAGGCCAATATCGCCGCGTTCGGCGGCGATCCGCATCGCGTCACCCTGTTCGGCGAATCCGCCGGCGGCACCTCGGTCGCGATGCTGCTGGCCACGCCGCCGGCTGCCGGCCTGTTCCAGCGGGCGATCCTGCAGAGCCCGGCGATCGGCTGGCACCTGGCGACGCTGGGGCAGGCCGAGCGTACCGGCCTCTCGATCGGCCCCGACATCGCCGCCCTCCGGCGCGCCCCCGCCACCTCGCTGCTGGCCTGGAACATCCGCATCCAGGCGCTGGCGCCGGCGATGGCGCCGGTGCCGCTGCCGTTCCCGATCGTCGACGGGCGCATCGTGCCGGAGCAGCCGGGCCTGCTGGCAGCCCACGGACGACTGCCCGCCATGCCCGTCATCATCGGCGACAACGGCGACGAGGGTGCGGTCTTCGCGCGACGCTGGGCGAGCGTGGCACCCGGGCAATACGCCCACAGCCTGTCGTCGCTGTTCGGCGCCCGGGCGCCCGAGGCCGCCGGCCTGTATCCCGCGCATGATCCCGCCGCGGTGCTGCGCGCCGGCGCCGACATCATCGGCGACGGCGTGTTCTATGCCGGCGCGCGCACCCTGGCGCGCGCGGCGGCCGAGCGTGATCCGCGCACCTTCCGCTACCTGTTCACTCAGCCGGTCGATGGCCGGCCGCCACGACACGCCACCGAGCTGCGCTATGTCTTCGGCACGCTGGGTCCGGCGGCGACGGCGCAGGATCGCGCAGTCTCCGACACCATGATGGCCGCCTGGACCCGGTTCGCCGCCACCGGCGATCCGAACGGCGGCGGACTGCCTGCCTGGCCGCGCGCCGGCGGCCATGACGATCCGTATCTGCTGATCGGCCAGACCGTCGAGGCCGCGCACGGATTTCGCACCCGGGCACTCGACTTCATGCAGCGCGTGCTCGACACCAGCCTCTAGCAGGCCGGGCGCTTCCTGATCCTGCGCCGTATAGGCCCGGAGCCTGACCCCGGCTGCTCAGAACGGCTTCAGCAGCCGGTCGAGATAGTCCAGCTCCTGCTGCGGCCTGGTCCGGTCGCTGTCGCGACGACGCAGCTCCTGCTCGATCTCGCGCGAGCGGGCCGGCTCCGCATGGTCGGGCACGTGGGTGTCGGATCCGTCATCCATGCCGGCATGGCCCGAGGCCATGTGGCGGCCGAGCGGATCGCGTGTGCCGTCCTGGTCCTGGCCGTCCGCCTCGTCCTGACCCGGTTCGGTGCCGCCATCCTGGCCCGTGCCGCCCTCGCCCGGCAGCAGCGCCAGGCCGGAACCGCCGCTGCCGCTGCCGTTGCCGCTGCCGCCGGACATCGCGCTCCGCATCTGTCCGGCGCCCTTCTGCAGTGCCGCGAGTGCCTGCATCTGGGCATCGACGGCCGGCCGGTCGCGTCCGCCGCCCAGCGCGTCGCGGGCGCGATCCATCGCCCGGGCGGCGTCGGCGAAGGAGTCCGCCTGCTTGCCGGTCAGCGACTTGAACTCGGTGCCGAGCTCGTCCAGGGCGCGTTGCAGCACATGCTGCGCGTGGCGATCCGCCTGCTGCTGCGGCTGCTGATCCGGCATCGGGGCCGGAGGGGCGGCGTTCTGTCCACCCGGTTTGCCGGCATCGGACGGACTGCCGTCCGGCGCCGCACCGGCCTGCGGCGCGTCGTTCATCGGAACGCCGAGCTGGCGCATCAGGGCCCGGGTCGCCGGATCCATGGCGCCGGCCGCCTGTCCCGCGTCCTCCCCGTCGCCGGACGTCACCCCGTCCGAGCGGGTCCGGGCCTGGTCCGCCTGCGCCTGGCGTGCCTGCGCACGATCGAGCAGCGAGGATTGGCGCTTCACCAGGTCCTGCACCGCGTCCATCTGCTGCTTCGCCTGCTGTCGCGCTTCCGCCTGCTGGCGGGCGCTCTCCAGATCCTGCGGCGTGGCTGCCCGCATCTGGTCCAGCATCGCCTGCATCTGCGAGAGCTGACGCATCGCCTGGTCGGCATGGCCGCTGGCTGCGGCATCACGCATCTTCTGCAGCATCCGCGCGAGATCCTGGCCGCTCAGCATCGACTGGTCGGGCATCGCCGGCATCGTCGTGTGGTTGCGGGCGGCCTGGGCCGCGAGCTCCTGCATCCGCCGCGCGATCGCGGCGGTGAGGGCGGCGATCCTTGCCTGCAGCTCGGCCTGTGCGGCATCCGACTGCCCCTTGGCGCCCAGCTGCCGCATATGCTCGAGCTGTGCCGACAGCCGATCCTGCGCCGCGCGCACGTCGAGAGCGGCGCGCGCTCCGGCGCGGTCGTTATGCAGCCCGTCCTCCAGCGCCAGCGCCAGCTCCCACATCCGCGCGGAGGCCTCGTCCACGTGTCGGGCCTGCCCGTCCGGCAGGCGCAGCAGCGAGGCGTCGGTGCTGAGGTTCAGGAACAGGCTGCTGTCCTGCGCGAACGCGCCCGGCGTGTCGCCCAGCGCCTGCAGGTCGTCGGCCGCCTCGGCGGGCTGCTCCCGTCCCAGCGCCAGCCGGCGGCGGACATCCAGCACCGCGCGGGCGAGCGGGTTCCGGAACGGCCGTGCCGGCAGGCTGAAGCGGGCATCGGCGCTGCGACCGGTGCCGCCGGTCACGTCCGTGGCCACCAGCCTCGCCACCACCGCCTCGCCGGCCCAGGGATCCGCCGCCAGATCTGGCAGCGCCACGCCGCTCGCGGCCCGCGGCGCGCCCGGCAGCGGGATCGGCACCCGCAGCACCCGCGGCACGGTCCCGTTCGCCGGCTGCGCCAGCCGCAGTTCCGCGACCAGCGCCTGCACGCCGTAACGGTGCGTGACCGACCAGGGCAGGCTGGTGCGCCACGGCTCCTTCAGCGCCGGCCCGGGCGGCGTCGTCCAGCTGACCACGGGCGCCGCTGCGGGCTCGACCGCGAGCGTCCAGTCCGCCAGCCCGTAGCCCGCACCGCGCACCGTGACATGGGTGCTGGCGGACAGCACCTGCTCGAGCGTCCAGCTCCGCTCCGACAGCCTGCCGAAGCGCGCCCCGCCCGTCATGACGATGGAGGGCCGGTCGGCGAGACCGGTCAGGCTCACGGTCAGCCGCGCGCCTGAGGGCGCCGCATAGTGTCCGTGCGGATCGGTCAGGAAGATCGGCGCGCCGCCGGCATAGTCCGGAGGCGTGATCCAGCCCTGCAGCACCGGGCGCGGCCCGAGCGGCACGTCAAGCCCGGGCCAGAACCCGGAGGCGATCCGGATGGGTGCCTGCCGCCCCGCCATCACCAGGGCGATGCCCAGGGCGGCCAACAGGATCGGGCCGGAACGGAACCGGTCATGGGCGCGCAGGCCCAGCCGAGGCGATCCGACCGACAGGATGCGCAGCGACGCGCGGGTGCGCTCGAGATGCGCCTGCCAGATCAGGTCGGCGACGGCGTCCCCGGCGCCGGACGAGGCCGGCCGATCGCGCAGCGTCGAGAGCGGATGATGATGCAGCCGCGAGGCGCGCTCGATCCGATGCTCGCGCTCGGGCTGCGACGGGGCAACGATCGCGCGCAGGCGACGATGCAGCAGCTGTGCGATGCCGAGGACCACGACCGCCAGCAGCACGGCATGCAGCCAGACCGGCAGGCGCTGCGGCAGCGTCAGCAGCGACAGCACCACCAGCACCAGCAGGATGCCGAGGCCGGGCAGCATCGCCGGCCAGATCCGCTCGATCCACAGCACGCGCCCCGCGCGGCGGCTTGCCTGCGCGAGCGGCGCGATCCCGGTGATCGGAAGCTGGTGCTGCTCGTTCATCCGGCCTCCGCGGTCCTGGCGTGGGACGGCAGGATCCAGTCCGGCACGATCTCGCCCGCCCAGAGCTGCTCGACCCGCTGACGGGCGCGGATGGTGGTCCAGCGACCGTCATCCACCAGCGCCTGCGCCGCGAGCGGTCGGGCGTTGTAGGTCGAGCTCATCACCGCGCCGTAGGCGCCGGTATCGAGGATCGCGACCCGCGCGCCGGGCCGCAGCGCCGGGAGCAGACGGCTCCGCGCCAGCATGTCGCCGCTCTCGCAGACCGGACCGACCAGATGCGCCGGCGCTGGCGGCTGCACCGCGTCGCGAGAGCCGAGCGGCACCACCCCGTGCCAGGAGTCGTACAGGCTCGGCCGCAGCAGGTCGTTCATCGCCGCGTCGAGCACGACGAAGGGTGCCGCCCCGTTCGCGCCCTGCTTGACCCTGAGCACCGTCGACAGCAGCAGCCCCGCCGGCGCCACCAGCCACCGACCGGGTTCGACCAGCAGCCGCAACCCGAGGCCGCCGAGGGTGCTGCGGATCGCGTGCGCAAGGGCGCGCGGCGAGCCGTCGACCTCGTTGCGGTAGCTGATGCCAAGGCCGCCCCCGCAATCGACCACCGACACCGCGTGCCCGGCCTGCCGCACCTGTCCGACCAGCGTCGCGATGCGTGCGTAGGCGGCGGCGAACGGCGCCATCCGGGTGATCTGGCTGCCGATATGCACGGCAAATCCCGCCGGATCGAGACCCGGCAACGTGGCCGCCAGCGCATACAGGCCCGCAGCCTCGTCATGGGCGACGCCGAACTTGCTGTCGGCCAGCCCGGTGGCGATCTTGGCATGGGTGCCGGCGTCGATGTCGGGGTTGACGCGCAGCACGACCCGCGCGCGCCGCCCGGCCGCGGCAGCCAGGCTCGACAGGCGCTCGAGCTCCTCGCGGCTCTCGATGTTGATCTGCGCGATCGACCGTGACAGGGCCAGCGTCAGCTCGTCGTCCGACTTGCCGACCCCGGAGAACACGATCCGGTCCGGTGCGATGCCGGCCTCGAGGGCACGCCGCAGCTCGCCGCCGCTGACCACGTCGGCTCCGGCACCCTCGTCCGCCAGGACGCGCAGGACCGCCAGATGATCGTTGGCCTTCACGGCGTAATGGATCGACGCGTCCACGCCTGCTTCCGCGAGCGCCGCATGGAGGCGTCGGTAGCGCGCGCGCAGCGTGCCGGCTCCGGTCACCCAGGTCGGGGTGCCGAGCTCGGCTGCGATGGCGCCGAGCGGAACCTGTTCCAGCATCAGCCCGTCCAGCCCGTGCAGGCGCAGATGCGGCCGGCCGGCCAACAGCTCGGCAACCGTCGGATCCTGGTCGAGATCGGCCGCATCGGCAGCCATGTGACGGGACGGAGTTGGCATCCGCTCAACCTAGGGGACCCCCCGCCAGTCTCCAAGTACCTCGTCGATGGCGCCGTGAC
Source organism: uncultured Acetobacteraceae bacterium (assembly GCA_964236105.1). Taxonomy (GTDB): domain Bacteria; phylum Pseudomonadota; class Alphaproteobacteria; order Acetobacterales; family Acetobacteraceae; genus Lichenicola. The sequence goes on from CAXSBC010000003.1 coordinate 57,562, forward strand.
CGGCCCGGCGATAACGTTCATGGATCATGCAGACGCCAGGACAGGATCGATGACAGGATCGATGGACGACGCGATGATCGAGGCGGCCCTGGCGGCGCGCCGTCAGGCCTATGCGCGCTACTCGAACTTCCCCGTCGGTGCCGCGATCCGCTGCGAGCGCGGCATGATCCATGCGGGCTGCAACGTGGAGAACGCGGCCTATCCTCAGGGGGTCTGCGCGGAGGCGGGCGCGATCTCGTCCCTGATCCTGGCCGGCAGCCGTCGCATCGAGGCCGTCGTCGTCGCCGGTGGCGGGCCGGCGCCCTGCACGCCCTGCGGGGGTTGCCGGCAGAAGCTACGCGAGTTCGCAGGCCCCGGAGTCGGGATCAGCATGGTCGATCCGGCCGGCCGGGTGGTCCTGGTTCGGAGCCTTGCCGAACTGCTGCCGGACGCGTTCGGTCCGGATCACCTGCCGCCGCCGCCGGCCTGAGTGCTGCCATCGCTGCGACGGCTACGGGGTATCGGCCGGTGCCGCGGGAAGCGGGACCGCGCACGTCTCGGCGAGCAGCCGCCGCAGGGACTGGTGCCAATCCGCCCAGCTCGGACCGCCGGGCGGCGGCGGACGGCTGGCCCGGGTTCGCCGGGCGGGACGGTTGCCGCGCGTCATGACGGCGTCGGCCATGGCATCGAGATCGAGATAGGCGACCTCCAGCAGCCTGTCGGCGTCGTCCACCGGGCCGGCGCCGGTGTCGCCGCCGGCAAAGCGCACGATCGGCAGGCCGCTGCTGCGCGCCTCGAGGCCGGCGACGCCGATGGCGGCATCGCGTGCGGTCTGCAGGAACAGGTCGGCACCCAGCAGCATCGACGCCGCCTGGTCCTGCGGTCCGAGCAGCTTCACCCGGTCCGACAGGCCGAGCCGATCGATGTCGCGCTGGCAGAGGGCGGCGAACAGCGGATCGTCGGCGCCGCCCATCCACAGGAAGCAGGACTGATGCAGGGCGCTGGCGGCCGGCGCCTCCTGCCGCGCGCGCGTCACCACCAGGCTCGCGATCCGGATGAACAGGTCGGTGCCGTTGCGGAAGTCGATCGCGCCGCTGCCGACTATCACCAGGGCGTCCGGCTGCAGCGCGAGCCGTTCGCGCAGGGCAAAGCTCGCCTCCCGGGCATCCAGCCCGATCGGGGGCGGGGTGACCCCGTCAGCCAGCGAGACCACCTGCCGGGGCGGCAGCCCGTAATGCCGCACCAGGGCGTCGCGTGCCGCCTCGGAGTTGGTCAGGATGCACGCGGCGTCGCGCGACAGCGCCTGCATCGTCTGGTGGCCGCCCAGCAGGCTGTCGATCGAGACCGGCATCTCGTGCAGCCAGGCGACCACGCCGAGCCGCAGCCGGCTGGCGGGCGACACCACATCGGGCATGGCGGCGCTGGTGACGATGACCACGCCATGCGCGGACAGGTCGCGGAAGGAATGGAGGATGTCGGCCAGCCGGTCCGTCTGCCTCGCCGCATTCGTTCGCTCGCGGGCAAGCACGAGTGTCGGCACCAGGGCGGCGAAGGCTGGCGTCAGCGGCCCGTCATGCCGGATGATCACCCGACAGCTCAGATCGGCGTCGGCGGCCATTTCCTGCAGCGCACGCAGCGCACACAGGGCGATGTCGCCATGCGACGCTTCCTGCACCACCAGCAGGATCGGCGTCGCCGCCGCGCCGTCTGTCGGTCGGGCCTGCGCCGCCGGGAGTCCGGTCGCGGGCAGGAGCCAGTCATGGTGGTCGATCGGTGCCGGCAGCGGCGACAGCCTGTCCGCACGGCCGACCGCAAGATAATGGCTGAGAGGCGGCCTGCCGTCGGCCAGCGCCTCCGCGCAGGCGGGATGGCAGGTCGCGTAGTAGGCCGGGTCGAAGTCGGCGGAAAGGCGCTGCAGGTGGGTGCCCGGCGTGCGCAGGAAATGCGCGAGCGGACCACCGCTTTCGCCGGCGGCCTCGGGATGATCGAGGAGGTAGCGCGCCGCCGGAAAGAACGGGTTGGGATCGCGTGCCTCGCTCGCGCCGTAGCGCACGTAGTGGATGAAGGGTGCGACGTCGTTCTCGACCACGTCGCTGTTCTGGCTCCGATAGAACCAGGTGTCGAACAGCGGGTGCGGATCCCGATTCTCCGGCAGGCCGAACTCGAGGAAGTGCAGGAACGGATCGACCCCGGACGTCGCCAGATCCGGATGCTGATGCAGGTAGTGCGCCGGATCGAACAGCGGGTTCGGCGAGCGGCCGGGGCCGCAGCCGGCGGTCGCGAAATGCAGCAGCGCCTCGCTCGGCGTGATCCTGTCCGGGCAGAGGGCGGCGTAGTGGGCGGCATCGAACAGCCAGTGGGGACGTGCCTGCTCGTGGAGTCCCTGGCGCAGATAATGCGCCAGCGGATCGATGCCGACCGCCTCGATATCCGGGCGCTGCTCCAGGTAGGCGAGCGGATCGAAGAGCGGATGCGGCTGCAGCCTGTCGCGCCAGCCCTGCAGCACATAGTGGATGAGCGGGTGCAGCGCCTTGTCGCCGCCGCGCAGGCGACGCCGATAATAGGCCATGTCGAACAGCGGGTTCGGCCGGCGGTTCTCCCGCCGTCCGGCGCCGAGCAGGTGCGTGAGCGGATTGATGCCGTCCTGAAGCACGGGAAACTGACGTGCGTAGAAGCCCGCATCCAGCAGCGGATGCGGATCGAGCCCGGCCCGGATGCCGACCTTCAGGTAGTGCAGGAACAGGAAGTCGCGTGTCGCCGGACCGCCGGGCTGGCGCAGATAGAAATCCGGATCGAACAGCGCGCAGGGCGAGCGGCCTTCGGCCAGTCCGGAGCTGAGGAAGTGATCGAGTGGATCGATGCCGCTCGCCGCCACGTCCGGATGGCTCGACAGGTAGAAGCTCCGGTCGAACAGCAGGCGGATCGTCGCCAGGGCCGGGCGGTCCGGCGTGATCGCGGCACGCTCCGGCTCGACGACGGCCAGCATCTGCATCGGCGGCGCCTCGTCGCCGGCCATCGCCGTCATCCCCGGCTGCGTTGCGGCGTCGTGATCGCCAAGGCCGCTGCATCCGTCGGTCTGGATGCACGCCCGTTCCATGAACGCGTCCGTTGCCATCGCTTCATCCTGCCTCGATCCGGTCGAACCTGACGGTTTCGATTTAAAGCCCGGTTAATGGCCGGCCGGCAGGCGGAACCGGCCTGTGCGTCGCTCGTTCGACAAGCAGCAGACGGAGCGATCGATCTCATGGCATTCATGAAAAGCGTTGACGGGACGAGCCTGTTTTACAAGGACTGGGGTTCCGGCCGGCCAGTGGTGTTCGTTCATGGCTGGCCGCTCAACGCCGACATGTGGGAGTATCAGATGGTCCCGCTGGTGCGGCGGGGGCTGCGTACCATCGCCTATGATCGCCGCGGATTCGGCCGGTCCGACCAGCCTGGCGGTCGTTACGACTACGACGTGCTGGCCGACGACCTTGCAGCGCTTCTGGACACGCTGGATCTGCATGAGGTGACGCTTGTCGGGTTCTCGATGGGCGGTGGCGAGGTCGCACGATATCTCGCGCGTCATGGCAGTGCGCGGATCGCCAGGACCGTGCTGCTGGCCGGGGTGCCGCCGTTCCTGCTCAAGACCGCCGACAATCCCGACGGTGTCGATCGCGGCGTGTTCGATCAGATGGTCGAGCAGATCGTCGCCGATCGTCCGCACTTTCTGGCGAGCCTCGGCAAGATGCTCTACGGCGTCGGCCTGCTGACCTCTCCGGTATCGGCCGAGTTGCTGGCCTGGACCGGAAGCATGGCGCTGCAGGGCTCGGCGCTGGCGACGATCGACTGCGTGCGGCTGTTCTCGGAGACGGACTTCCGGCGCGACCTGGCGGGGTTCGACAGGCCGACCCTGGTGATCCACGGCACCGGCGATGCGACGGTGCCGATCGAGGTGTCGGGCCGGCGCAGCGCTGCGATGATCCCAGGGTCCCGGCTGGTCGAATACGAGGGCGCTCCGCACGGACTGTTCTATACCGAGCGCGACAAGCTCAACGCGGACCTGCTGGCCTTCATCGGCGCATGATGGCCGCCGCCACCGGTTTCCGGCGGTGGCGCGCCGACGCGGCTCAGCGGTCGGACCGCGCCGTGCCGTCGAACGTGCGGTCGACGCCGGGATCATCCGGGAACATGCGGCCGTAGAGCCTGTCCTTCGCGGCGTCCGACCACGCCGTCCGGCGTCCTGAGCCGGCAACGGCGCGACTGCCGGCGAGGGCTCGCGCCGTGATCCAGTCGAGCCTGGCTGCGGTATCCGGCGCCACCTCGTCGCAGCCGCCAGTGATGGATCTCCGCTCGGTTTCCGTCACGATGCGCTCCCGTCTCCACGACGCCGCTCAAGCTGAGGACGCTCTGTGGCGCCTTGATGGCGCGGATGCAGGGTGAGCCTGCCCGGGGAAACGAATGGTTAAGAACGGCATCCGGGCTCTGGCGGCGGCGATGCTAGCGACGATTCCGGCGCGGCCCGGGCTGGGTGCCGATCCCGCCCAACGGCCCGGCGTGGGGCAGGCCGATCATCGCGTCGCGGTCGATGTGCTGCGGCCGCCCTGGAACAGCCTGGTCCGCGTGCAGACCGAGCTCGGCGGCCGCTGCACCGGCTTCGTGGTCGCGCCGCAGGTGGTCGTCACGGCGGCGCACTGCCTGTTCCTGTTCCGGGTCGGCCGCTTCATCCAGCCAGGCTCGGTGCATGTGCTGCTGTCGTATCGCATGGGGCAGTACGCGGCCCATGCCCGCGTGGCGCGCTTCACCATCCCGGCCGACTACCGCCCGCTGGACGAGTCGGGCAGCGCCGGCCTGGACCGCGCGGTGCTGCTGCTGGAGCACAGGCTGCCGGGTGCCGCCATCCTGCCGATCGAGGCGGCGCCCGGCTCGCTGCCGTCGCCGGTGCGGCTGGGCGGCTACGGCCAGGATCGCGACGAGGTGGCGATCGCCGATCCGGCCTGCCGGCTGACCGGCTACGCGACGGACGGGCAGGGTCGACCGCTGCTGACGCATGACTGCGAGGCCACCCGCGGCACCAGCGGCGCGCCGCTGCTGTGGCGACGCCCGGACGGACGCTGGGCTGCGGTGGCGATCCAGATCGAGGCGGTATCGGCCGGCGCCGGCGGGCGCGCGGTGCCGCTTGCCGGACTGTCTACTCCGTCGGGTACGTCCGCGGGTAGGTGATCAGGTTGCCGGGCCCGGGCGCTTCCGGCGAACTCTTCTTGCCGCAGGCCGCAAGACCCAGGGCCATCGTCGTGCACAGCAGCACCGCCAGCATCGCGGGTCGCGCGCTCATGCGACGGCGCCCGGATCGGCGCGCAGCCGATCGAGCCAGGCGGCCGCCTGCGCGGAGACGTTGGCCGGAGCGGTGCCGCCCTCGCTGACCCGCGAGGCGATGGAGGCCTCGACCGTCAGCACGGCGAACACCTCCGCGGTGATGCGCGGCTCTTCCGCCTGCATCTCCTGCAGCGACAGCTCCGCAAGCTCGACGCCCAGCCCCTCCGCCCGTCCGACCAGCCGGCCGGTGACGTGATGGGCGGTGCGGAACGGCAGCTTCAGCACCCGCACCAGCCAGTCTGCCAGGTCGGTCGCGGTGGAATAGCCCGAGCCGGCCAGCGCGCGCATCCGGGCGGTCACCGCCACCAGGTCGCGCACCATGCCGTCGATGGCGGCAAGGCTGAGTGCCGCCGCCTCGGTCGCGTCGAACACCGGCTGCTTGTCCTCCTGCATGTCCTTGGCATAGGCGAGCGGCAGCCCCTTCATCACCGTCAGCAGGCCGACGAGGCCGCCGATGATGCGTCCGGTCTTGGCGCGCGCGAGCTCGGCCGCGTCCGGATTGCGCTTCTGCGGCATGATCGAGGAGCCGGTGGTGAAGGCGTCCGACAGCCGCACGAAACCGAACGGCGCCGAGCACCAGACGACGATCTCCTCGGCCAGCCGCGACAGGTGCACCGACAGGATCGACAGCGCCGAAAGATATTCGAGCGCGAAGTCGCGGTCCGACACCGCGTCGAGCGAGTTGCGCGTCGGCCGGTCGAAGCCGAGCAGGGAGGCGGTCAGGCGGCGGTCGATGGGAAACGACGTCCCGGCCAGCGCCGCCGAGCCGAGCGGGCACTCGTTCAGCCGCCGGCGCGTATCCGCCAGCCGTCCACGGTCGCGCGCCAGCATCTCCACGTAGGCCAGCAGATGGTGGCCGAACGTCACCGGCTGCGCGGTCTGCAGGTGCGTGAAGCCCGGCATCGGGTCGGCAGCGTGCTCGGCCGCGCGCGTGCACAGGCTCAGCATCAGCGACGCCGCCTGCGCGTCGATGCCGTCGATCGCGTCGCGCACCCAGAGCCGGAAGTCGGTCGCCACCTGGTCGTTGCGGCTGCGCGCCGTGTGCAGCCGCTTGCCGGCCTCGCCGATCCGGTCGGACAGGCGTGCCTCGATGTTCATGTGGATGTCCTCGAGCGTGGTCTCGAACACGAAGCGGCCCGCCTCGATCTCGGTGCCGATCGCCTCCAGCCCGCCCTGGATCGCGGCCGCGTCGGCGTCGTCCAGGATGCCCACCGCCGCCAGCATGCGCGCATGCGCCATCGAGCCGCGCAGATCCTGCCGCCACAGCGCCTGGTCGAAGCCGATCGAGGCGTTGATCTCCTGCATGATCGCCGACGGGCCGCCGGCGAAACGGCCGCCCCACTGCGCGTTGGCCGCCAGCGCCGGCGACGGGCTGCCTGCCGATCCTGCCTGGGACGGCTTTGCGGCCGGGCCGTCCTCTTCTAAAGACATGCGATGTCCAGGATCATGCGCACCATTCTCCGCCGCAGCGTGCTGGCGGCCGGCGGGACCCTAATGGCCGCTCTCGTCTCGCGCAAATTCCTGCCGGCGGACGCGGACGCGGAGCAGGACCCGCCGAGATCGCCGTTCCAGGGGCTCGACGCCGTCAAGGCGCATGCCCCGTCGCCGCTGCCGGTGCTGTCCTTCACCGACGCGGACGGCTCGCCGCAGACCCTCGAGCGCTACCGGGGGCACGGGCTGGTGCTGAATCTGTGGGCCAGCTGGTGCGTGCCCTGCGTCGCCGAGCTGCCGGCGCTCGACAGGCTCGCGCGCCTGCTGGCGCCGACCGGCGCGCAGGTGCTGACGGTGTCGCTCGACCGGGGCGGGGCGGCGCAGGTGCGGCCGTTCTTTGCCGCCCACGCGATCTCGTCGCTGCCGATCCTGCTCGATCCGCACAGCGCGATGCTGGGCGCCCTGCAGCTGGACGGCATCCCGACCACCCTGCTGGTGAACAGGGCCGGCCTGGAGGTCGCCCGCCTGCAGGGGCCGGTCGACTGGTCCGCACCGGGCGCGGTGGCGCTGGTCAGGACGCTGCTGGCCTGAGGCGGTCCGGCGCGGGCGCCGTGGTCAGGCCGCGACCTGCTCGTAGGTGATGACCTCGAAGCCTGCCAGCCAGGCGCTGCCGAAGGCGGTCGAGATCGCGACGTCGGTGGCGTCGCGTCCGCGCGCCATCAGGATGCGGCCGATGCGCGGCCGGTTGTGGCGCGCGTCGAAGGTGTACCAGCGGCCGCCGAGATAGACGTCGAACCACGCGCTGAAATCCATCGGATCATCGACCGGCGGCACGCCGATGTCGCCGAGATAGCCGGTGCAGTAGCGCGCCGGGATGTTCATGCAGCGGCACAGCGCCACCGCCAGATGCGCGAAGTCGCGGCACACGCCGTGGCGCTCCATGAAGCCCTCGTAGGCCGTGCGGGTGGAGCGGGCATGCTCGTAGCCGAAGCTGATCCGGTCGTGCACGTAGTCCACGATCGCCTGCACCCGCGACCAGCCGGGCCGGACATGTCCGAACAGCGACCAGGCGGTGTCCGACAGGCGGTCGGTCTCGCAGTAGCGGCTGCCCAGCAGATAGATCAGCACGTCGTCCGGCAGATCCTCGACCGCGAGCTGCTGCGCGTCCGGCGCGTAGGCATCCGGCTGGCCGTGATCGGCCACGGTGAACTGGTTGGTGATGCGCAACAGTCCGCCCGGTGCCACCACGCGCGTGCAGACGTTGCCGAAGGAGTCGTGATAGACGTGCGACGGCACCGGCGGATCGAACATCAGCTGCTGCGACGTCTGCAGGTCCGGCTCGCGCTCGGGGTGGAGGCTCAGCATCAGCATCAGCGGCGTCGGCGCCGGAGCGTTGAAGGCGATGTCGTAGCCGGCGCGGATCAGCATGCGGGTTCCTCTTCTGGCGCCGGTCGGTTGTAGGACTGAAGCGCCTGCCGGTCGCGGTGCGCGGCATCCGGCTCCGGGCCCAGCTTTGGGCGATGTGTCTCAGCCAACCTGGCGCGTCGGGCGATCCGGTCCGCTCCAGTTGCCTGCCTCGGCGACGGAGGCGGCATCGCGCAGCGTCAAGATCGCGGCTGGCGGCCTGGCATCCACCGGAGATATCGTTTCGTCGGCGTCGGCGAGCGGTTTGTTGCGCGACTCCGGCCAGGCGTCCACCACCGAATCGCGCATACCGACCTTGACCGAGACGCTCATGCCGAGGCTGTCGGCCGGAAAGCCGGTCCAGGTTCCGGCGAGCGGCACCGCCTGGCGCCAGCTCCGCACCGAGGCCACGCGGATCAGGTCCCGGCTGCCGACGATGCCGTTGGTCGGATCGAACTCGGTCCAGCCGCAGCCTGGCAGGAACACCTCGACCCAGGCGTGGGTGGAGCCGCCGCCGACATGGGCGATCCCGTCGGAGCCCGGCGAATAGACGTATCCCGACACGAACCGCGCCGCCATGCCGAGTGCCCGCACCGCCTCCATCATCAGCACCGCATAGTCCCGGCAGGTGCCGTTGCGCAGCGCCAGCGTCCGCGCCGGCTCCTGCACGCCCTCCTCGTAGCGCGCCGAGTAGGTGAAGGAGCGCCGGATCTCCTCGGTGATGTCGACCAGCAGATCCAGGGTGCCGCCGGTCGGACGGTTGCCGAGGAAGCCGCGCGCCCAGGCATCCACCGTGTGCTCCGGATCGTCGCAGTGGCGCTCGCGCAGCCGGGCGAGGTCGATCGCATCGTCGGGGTCGTAGGTGAAGGGCCATGTGCGGGCATAGGGTGCCAGGCGGTCGCCATGCGGGACCACCGGCGTGTGATCGATCACCAGCCGGTTCTCGAACCGCAGCTCCTTGGCCCGCCCGGCGAAGCGGGCGAGCGTGGCGATGTTGCCGAACGCGTCCGGCACTGAACGCAGCTCGATCGGTTTCGGCGTGATCGCCAGCTCCCAGGACAGCAGACGCTGGTCGGCGGAGTCGCGCGGCCGGAACATCATCCGATGCTCCCCGAAGCCCACCGGGCGACGGTAGCTGTAGGTCGTGACGTGCTGGACTGTCAGAACCGGCATCAGGCGGTTCCCTCCGCGCTTCCTGGGTGCAGTCGGGATCGGGCTATAAGGACCGGGACGCGAGCCCTCGTCGGCAGCGTCATGCCTTTCCGCGCCGGGAGCAAGAAATGCCGCATGAACCGTGCCGATCGTGAGCAGGAACGCCCGCGGATGAACGACGACTCGATCCTGCCGGCACCGGCGCTTCTGGGCGACGACGATCCGCCCCCGGTTGAGCGCCTGCACACCCGGGGTAGTTCCGACATGCTGCTGGTGATCGATCATGCCGGGCGCGCGGTGCCGGCGCGGCTCGGTCGCCTCGGCCTGCCCGAGGCCGAGTTCGAGCGCCATATCGCCTGGGACATCGGCGCCCTCGGCGTCGGCCGCGAGCTCTGCGCGCTGCTGGACGCGCCGGCGATCGCCCAGCGCTATTCGCGGCTGGTGATCGACTGCAACCGCAGGCCGGGCCACCCGACCTCGATCGCGCCGCGCAGCGACGGCACCACGATTCCCGCCAACCAGGCGCTTGACCAGGCCGCTCGCGACGCGCGGCGCGACGAGATCTTCCTGCCCTACCAGGACGCGATCGCGGCCGAGATCGACGCGCGCGATGCTGCCGGCCGGCGCACGGTGCTGGTGGCGGTGCACAGCTTCACGCCGTCGATGGCCGGCCGCGACCGGCCCTGGCATGTCGGCCTGCTCTACAACCGCGACCCGCGCCTCGGCCGCGCGCTGCTGGCGCTGCTGGAGGCGGAAGGCGACCTCGTCGTCGGCGACAACGAGCCCTACGTCCTGTCCGACGCGGACGACTACACGGTGCCGGTGCATGGCGAGCGTCGCGGCCTGCTGCATGTCGAGCTCGAGATCAGGCAGGACCTGATCACGACGATCGACGGCGAGCGCGCCTGGGCCGAGCGCTTGGCCCGGCTGCTGCCGCAGGCACTGGCGATGTGCGAGGACGGTCGGGCGGGCCCGGCCGGGTGAGCGTCGGTTCGGACCGCGCTCCGGGCCTCAGCGGCCGCACCCGCCTCGCCGGCGTGGTCGGCTGGCCGGTGGCGCAGTCCCGCTCGCCCCGGCTGCATAATGCCTGGCTGGCCCGGTGCGGCATCGACGGCGCCTATGTGCCGCTCCCCGTGGCACCGGGCGCCCTGCCGACCGCCCTGGCCGGCCTGCAGGCGGCAGGCTTTGCCGGCGTCAACGTCACCATTCCGCACAAGGAGGAGGCGTATCGCCTCAGCCATGTGCTGTCGCCTGCCGCCCGACGCTGCAAGGCGGTCAACACGCTGGTGTTCGCGCCGGACGGCTCGCTGCACGGCGACAGCACGGACGGGCAGGGCTTCGTCGACAGCCTGCGCGCCGCCGGGGTGGATCCGGCCGCCGGCCCGGCGCTGGTGCTGGGGGCGGGGGGTGCCGCGCGCGGGGTCGCCGCCGCCCTGCAGGCGCTGGGCGTGCCGGTGCATCTGGCCAACCGCACCCGCGCGCGCGCCGAGGCGCTGGCCGAGGCGCTGGCGGGTCCGGCCAACCCGGTCCGCGTGCTCGACTGGGAGGCGCGCGAGGCCGCTCTCGGCGATCAGGCGCTGCTGGTGAACGCGAGCTCGGTCGGCATGGGCGCGCAGGCGGCGTCGCCCTGCCGGCTGCACCGGGCGCCGCCCGGTCTGGTGGTGGCGGACATCGTCTACGTGCCGCGCCTCACGCCGCTGCTGGCCGAGGCGCAGCATCGCGGCCTGCGGGCTGTCGAGGGGCTGGGCATGCTGGTGCATCAGGCGCGGGTCGGCTTTGCCGCCTGGTTCGGGGTCGAGCCCGTGATCGATGCGAGCCTGCTCGACGAGCTCCGCCGCGACCTGGACGGCGAGGCATGAGGCGGCCCGGCCTCGCCGGACGGCCGCGGTCGCCGGCCGGGCGACGGGCTGATCCAGTCCTGGGTCCTGTCCGCCGGCCTGCCACCGCCGCGTGAAAGTCATCGGTCTGACCGGCGGCATCGGCATGGGCAAGTCGACCGCGGCGGCGGCGCTGCGCCGTGCCGGCCTGCCGGTCTTCGATGCCGATCGCTGCGTGCATGCGCTGCAGGCGCCGGGCGGCAGGGCGGTGCCGGCGATCGCGGCCCTGCTGCCGGACGTGGTGCAGGCGGGCCGGATCGACCGCGCCGCCCTGCGCCGCGCCGTGGTCGCCGATCCGTCGCTGCTGTCGGCGCTGGAGCGGATCATGCATCCGCTGGTGCGTGCGGCACAGGCCCGCTTCCTGGCGCGCGCCCGTGCCGCCGGCCGCAGCCGGGCCGTGCTCGACGTCCCGCTGCTGTTGGAGGGTCACGGCGACCGCGACTGCGACCTCGTCATCGTGGTCTCGGCGCCGCGGGCGCTGCAGCTGGCCCGCATCCGGCGACGGCGCGGCATGACCCTGGCCGAGGCCGCCGCCCTGATCGCGCGTCAGATGCCCGATGCGCAGAAGCGTGCCCGTGCCGACATCGTCATCGACACCGGCCTGTCGCGCTGGCACAGCCTGCGGCAGATCCGGCGCTGGCTGGCGGCGCTCGACATCGCCGGAGGGACCCGATCATGAAGCGTGCGGTGCTGTTCGATACCGAGACCACCGGCCTGGAGCCGCTCACCGGCGACCGGGTGATCGAGATCGCCGCACTGGAGCTGATCGGCGACCTGCCGACCGGCCGCCACTATCACGCGCTGATCGATCCGGAGCGCGACATCCCCGAGGAGGCCTCCCGCGTGCACGGCTATACCCGTGCGCATCTGATGGGGCAGCGGAAGTTCCACGAGGTGGTCGACGAGTTCCTGGCCTTCGTCGGCGACGACATGCTGATCGCGCATAACGCCCCGTTCGACTTCGGCTTCCTGAACGCCGAGCTGGCCCGGCTCCGTCTGCCATCGCTCGGACCCGCGCGCATGGTCGACACGCTCGACATGGCGCGCGCCCGCTTCCCCGGCCTGCCGAACAACCTGGACGCGCTGTGCCGCCGGTTCGAGATCGATCTGAGCGGCCGCACCACCCACAACGCGCTGCTGGATTGCCGGCTGCTGGCCCAGGTCTATGTCGAGCTCATGGGCGGCCGGCAGCGCGGCCTGGAGCTTGCCGTCGAGGCGGGCGGCCTCGCCGCGGTCGCCTATGCCTCGTCCGCCACCCGCGTGCCGCGCCCGATCGTGCCGACGGATGCCGAGCTTGCTTCCCACGCAACCTTCGTCGGACGGATGAAGGAGCCGATCTGGCACAAGGCCTGAACCGGCCTTCCTGTGTCGGACACCGGCAGCCGATCTTTACCTGCCGCTAACGAGGCCAGGCCTATCAGTTGCAGGCGCGATGCGCACCGGAACGTCGTCCCGCCCGACGTCGGACCGGTCGTCGCGGCTGGAGATGGATGGGTGACGATGCCTGTTGCCGAGCGCAGCCTGCTCTTGATCGGCGAGGACGAGCCGGGATGCCGTTCGATGGCGCGAAGCCTGCGCCTGCTCTGCCCGGTCGAGACCCGCGCCCTGCGCGCGTCGGCCTCCCTGCCTAGGCTGGTGCCGACGGCCGTCGTGATCAGCGGGATCGCGCTGAGCGGCGCGCAGAAGATCGCGCAGATCCGCCAGGCGCTGCGCCCGTTCCTGGAGCGCCGGGTGCCGGTTCTGTGCATCCTCGACGAGCCGTCGGATCGGGACGACATGCAGGCCCGCGTGGTGGGCGCCTCGGCGGTGCTGCCGTCGAGCGCTCCGATGCGCATGGTGGCCAACACCCTGCGCAGCCTGACCTCCGGCGGCTCGGAGTTCGCGGCGGCGGAGCGGGCGGAGGCGCTGGGAGCCGCGGTGCAGGATGTCGGCCTGGTCATCGCCGACCTGATGAACGCGGCGACGGCCGGCCAGGCGATCAGCGCCGCGGTGACCGCGGAAGCCTCGCGCCTGCTGCTGGAGACGATACGCAGCGTCGACATCGAGCGCTGGATGACGACGGTCTCGACCGTCCATGACCAGACCTACCGGCACTGCATCCTGATGGCCGGCGTCACCGCCGCCTTCACCGTGTCGCTGGGCTTCAGGTCCGCCGATTGCGACCAGATGACCCATGCCGCGATGCTGCACGATGTCGGCAAGGCGCTGGTGCCGCTGGAGGTGCTGAACAAGCCGGACGTGCTCACGCCGGCCGAGATGGCGATCATGCGCCAGCATGCGGAGTGGGGCTACCAGCTGCTGAAGGAACAGGGCGACCACCATCCGACGACCCTGAGGGTCGCGCGTCATCATCACGAGTATCTCAACGGCAGCGGCTACCCGTCCGGGCTGGCGGGCGATGCGATCCCGGACGAGGTGCGGATCGCCACCCTGTGCGACGTGTTCGTGGCCCTGATCGAGCAACGGCCCTACCGGCCACCCTTGACCTCGCTGCAGGCCCTGGACGTCATGCTGGGCATGCAGGGCCAGCTTGATCTCGACCTGCTGCGGCTGTTCCGGCGCCTGTTCGTGTCGGCATAGACCGGCGAGCCCGGTCTGCGGCGGCGTGATCGGCCGCGTCAGTCCGGCAGGCCGGCCAGTCTTCGCCAGCCCGGCTCGTCCAGCGTCTCGATGCCGAGCTCGACCGCCTTCTTGGCCTTGCTGCCGGCCTCGGCTCCCAGCACCACCAGATCGGTCTTCTTCGACACGCTGTCGGTCACCTTGGCGCCGAGCCGTTCGGCCATCGCCTTGGCTTCCGGGCGGGTCATGGTGGCGAGCGATCCGGTGAACACGATGGCCTTGCCGGCGAGCACGGCGCTGTCGGGCGCGTCCTCGTCCTGGATGGTGAGCTGGTCCGCCAGATCGTCCACCGCGTCGCGGTTGTGCGCCTCCAGGAAGAAGGTCGCGAGCTCGTCTGCGATCGCCTCGCCGATGCCGATGATGCTGCCGAGCGTCAGGCGCTCGTCCGAGCCGATGGTGGTGGCACGCTGCATCTGCGCCCGCCAGTTGCCGTAGGAGCCATAGTGCCGGGCCAGCAGCCGGGCGTTGCGCTCGCCGATGCGCCGGATGCCGAGCCCGAGGATGAAGCGGGGCAGCGCGATCCTGCGCCGCTCCTCGATCGCCCGCATCAGCCTGGCGATCGACACGTCCTTCCAGCCCTCGCGTCCCTCGAGCTGCGCCGGCCGGAGACGGAAGATGTCGGCCGGCCGGCTGATCAGGCTCGCCTCGTGGAACTCGGCGATGGATTTCTCGCCCAGCCCCTCGATGTCGAAGGCCAGCCGCGAGACCAGGTGGATCAGCCGCTCGACGGTCTGCGCCGGACAGATCAGGCCGCCGGTGCAGCGCACCACCACCTCGCCCTCCGGCCGCACCGCCGTCGAGCCGCAGGCCGGGCAGCGGTCGGGGAACAGGTAGGCCGGGCCGCGCTCGACGCCCTCCTCGGGAACCCGTCCCAGGATCTGCGGGATCACGTCGCCGGCCCGCTGCAGCTGCACCCGGTCGCCCGGCCTGACATCCTTGCGCGCGATCTCGTCGGCGTTATGCAGCGTCGCCCGCGTCACCAGCACGCCGCCGACATTGACCGGCTCCAGCACCGCGACCGGGGTCAGCGCGCCGGTGCGCCCGACCTGGATGCGGATCTCCTCCAGGCGCGTGACCGCCTGCTCGGCCGGGAACTTCCAGGCCACCGCCCAGCGCGGCGCCCGGCCGACGAAGCCGAGCCGCGTCTGCAGGGCGAGCGCGTCGATCTTGTAGACGACGCCGTCGATGTCGTACTCGAGCCCGGACCTCTGCAGCGCCAGCTCGGCCTGGAACCGTTCCGCCGCTTCCGCATTCTCCAGCACCTGCGACAGCGGGTTCACCTCGAAGCCCCACTCCCGCAGCCGCTGCAGATAGCCCGAATGGGTGTCCGACACCGGCGCGGCGGTGCGGCCCTGCGCGTAGGCGAACAGCGACAGCGGGCGACCCGCGGTGATCGCCGGATCGAGCTGCCTGAGCGATCCGGCGGCCGCGTTGCGCGGGTTGGCGAACAGACGCTGCCCGGCTTGCGCCTGGTGCGCGTTCAGCAGGAGGAAGTCGGCCTTGCGCAGGAACACCTCGCCGCGGATCTCGATCAGCGGGGGCGCGTCGCCGTGCAGCCGCGCGGGCAGGCCCTTCAGCGTGCGCAGGTTGTCGGTCACGTCCTCGCCGGTGGTGCCGTCGCCGCGCGTGGCGCCGCGCACGAACAGGCCGTTCTCGTAGGTCAGGCTGATCGACAGCCCGTCGATCTTCGGCTCGGCGACGACGCGAAGCGCGGTCTCGGCCTCGTCGCCGAGCCCCAGGAACCGACGCGCCCGGGCCGCGAAGGCGTCGAACTCGCTCCGGTCGAACACGTTCTCCAACGACAGCATCGGCACCAGATGACGGTGCTTGGCAAAGCCGCCTTCCGGCGCCGCACCCACCCGCGCCGAGGGCGAGTCGGCCCGGACCAGTTGCGGAAACTGCCGCTCGATCGCCTCGTTGCGCCGGAACAGCGCGTCGTATTCAGCGTCCGGAACCTCCGGCGCGTCGGCCACGTGATAGGCATGTCCCAGCTGGGCGAGCAGGGCCGCCAGACGCGCCAGCTCGGCCGCCGCCTCGGTCTCGCTCAGCTCGTCCGGCTCGATATCGGCCGCGGCGCGGGCGGGCGGGGTCGCCGTCACGCGATCCCGAGTAGGCTGTCCGCCGCCGCCCGCGCGGCCTCGGTGATGGTCTCGCCTGCGAGCATGCGGGCGATCTCCTCGCGCCTGGCCTTGCCGTCGAGCGGCTCGGCGCGTGTCTCGGTGCGGTCCCGGCTCGCGGTCTTGAGGATGCGCAGGTGGTTGTCGCCGCGTGCGGCGACCTGCGGGCTGTGCGTCACCACCAGCACCTGCACGTCGTCGGCCACGCGCGCCAGCCGCTCGCCGATCGAGGCCGCGGTGGCGCCGCCGACGCCGGAATCGACCTCGTCGAACACCAGGGTCGAGATCGCCGAACGTCCCGCCAGCACCACCTTGAGCGCCAGCATCAGCCGCGACAGCTCGCCGCCGGATGCCACCTTGGCCAGCGCTCCCGGCGGCTGGCCCGGGTTGGCTGCGATCAGGAACGAGGCCTGCTCCATGCCGCGCGCGGTCCAGCTCTCGGGCTTCAGCGCCTCGAGCGATACGATGAAGCGCGCACGTTCGAGCCGCAGCGGCCGCAGCTCGGCCATCACCGCCGCCTCCAGACGCTTGGCCGAGGCGGTCCGGGCGGCGGTGAGGGCGGCACCCTCGGTCTCGAAGGCCGCGCGAGCCTCCGAGACCGCGTGCTCCAGGGCGGCGATCCGCACCTGGCCGCTATCCAGCGCCTCAAGCCGCTGCCGCAGGCTGGCCAGCAGGGCCGGCAGCTCGATGACGGCGACGCCGTGCTTGCGGGCGCTGGCGCGCAGCCCGAACAGCCGTTCCTCGGTCTGCTCCAGCAGCTTCGGGTCGCCATCCTGGTCGGATGCCAGTCGCGACAGCATCCCCTCCGCGTCGGACAGCGCCGCCTCCGCCTGGTCGAGCGCGTCGAGGGCCGCCTGGGCGCGGGCCTGCGGCGCCTCGCCTGCCTCCGGACCCGCCGCGTCGTCGCTGCCAGGTGCCGGCAGCAGCCGCTGCAGCGCCCGGCTGGCGGCCCTGAGCGCGGCGCCGGGGCCGCTGTTGCGCCGGTCGCGCGGGGTCAGCTCGGCGAGTGCCGCGGCGATCGCCTCGGCCCGGCGCTCGCCCTGCTGCAGCGACTGGCGGATGCCGGCGAGCTGGGCCTCCTCGTCCTGCTGCGGATTCAGCGTCGTCAGGTCCTGCACCGACTGCCGCAGCCAGTCCTCCTCCCGCGCCGCCTCCTCGACCCGCGCGCGCGCCTCCGTCAGCGCGGTGCGGGCGGTGAGCCAGGCGCGATGCCGGGCCTGCACCGCCTCGCGCAGCACCGGCTTGACGCCGAACGCGTCCAGCAGGTCCAGATGCGTCGCCTGGTCGGCCAGCCCCATCTGCTCGTGCTGGCCCTGGATCTCGACCAGCAGCGCGCCGACCCGCCGCAGCAGCGCGATGCCGACCGGCTGGTCGTTCACCGTGGCGCGCGAGCGGCCGTCGCGGGTGACGATCCGCCGCAGCACGACCGACTCGCCCGCCTCCTGGCCGATGCCCTGGTCGGCCAGCAGCGCATGTAGCGGGTGGCCGCCGCCGATCTCGAAGCTGGCGCTGACGCTGGCCTGCTCGGCGCCGGCCCTGACCAGGCCGCCGGCCGACCGCTCGCCGAGTGCGAGCCCCAGGCTGTCGAGCAGGATCGACTTGCCGGCGCCGGTCTCGCCGGTGAGCACGGTCAGGCCCCTGTGCAGCGCGAGGTCGAGCCGCTCGATCAGCACCACGTCGCGGATCGAGATCTGGGTCAGCATGGCCACAAGATGGGTGTCCTGGACGCGGGTTCGAGGCCCGCGTCGGGACGAGCGTCAGAAGACGGAATGAAAGGCGCGCCCGAAGAAGCCGCGCTGCGCCGCCGGCGCCGGCGGCTGACCGGGCACGGCATCCGGGCTGAGCGCGCCGGCCGAGCGCAGGTCGGCATAGCTGTCCTGATACCAGGAGCTGCCCGGGTAGTTGTAGCCGAGCACCGAGGCGGTCCGGCGGGCCTGGTCGGTGAGGCCGAGCTTCAGATACACCTCGACCAGCCGGTGCAGCGCCTCGGCGGCGTGGTTGGTGGTCTGGAAGTCCTGCACGACGCGCTGGTAGCGGTTGATCGCCGCCTCGTAATAATGCTGCGTCTCGTAGTAGCGGCCGACCAGCATCTCCTTGCCGGCGAGGTGGTCGCGACAGAGATCGATCTTCAGCCGCGCGTCGCGGGCATAGGCGGTGTCGGGGAAGCGGGTGACGACGTCCTGCAGCGCGTTCATCGCCTGCACGGTGCCCTGCTGGTCGCGCTGGATGTCGGCGATCTGCTCGTAGTAGCACAGCGCCCGCAGGTAGTAGGCGTAGGCCGCGTCCTGGCTGGTCGGATGCAGCTGCAGGAAGCGGTCGATCTGCGACACCGCGTCCGGATAGCTGTCCTGCAGGTAGTAGGCATAGCCTTCCATCAGCTGCGCGTTCGCCGTGTAGCCGGAATACGGGTAGTTCTGCTGGATGGTCTCGAACTGGGTGACGGCGAGCTTGTAGCGGCCGCCATGCAGGGCATCGATGCCGTTGTTGTAGAGCCCCTCAGGCGTCTGCGGCACCGTCTCGGCGACCGGCGCCGGCTTGGAGTCCGAGAACGGGTTCAGGCTGTCGAGAGTCGCGCATCCACCCAGCAACGACAGCGCCAACGGAACCGGAACCAGGCGGGAAAGGCGCGACGTGAGGGACGACATTGACCTGCCGGAGCTTCAGTGGGGACCGCCTTATACCATGCGGTCGTGGCGGGAGAAGCCGTCCCCGGACCGGCGGTGTCAAGCGACGACGGCGCTCAGGCAGCGGCCTGCGTCGGCGACGACCGGCCGGACAGGCGCCAGGCGGACGGATCGGCCAGCAGCCTGCGCAGCAGCCGGTTGTTCAGCCCGTGACCGGAACGATGTCCGACGAAGGCGCCGCGCAGCGGATGGCCGGCCATGGCGAGGTCGCCCACCGCATCCAGCATCTTGTGGCGCACGAACTCGTCGGGGCGACGCAGGCCGGCCGGGTTCAGCACGCTGGCGCCGTCGACCACCACCGCGTTGTCGAGCGAGCCGCCCTGGGCGAGCCCCGCCGACCGCATCGCCTCGATCTCCTGGCGCAGGGTGAAGGTGCGGCAGTCGGCCAGTTCCTGGCGGAAGCCGTCCTCGCTCAGCCGCATGGTGTAGGCCTGCCGACCGATCGCGGCGGCGTTGAAATCGATCGACAGCGACAGCGACAGCCCCGGCGCATGCGATGGGCGCAGCTCCGCGAAGCCGCCGCCATCCTCGACGCGCACCCGCTTCAGCACCTCGATGGTGACGCGGGCCGCCGACTGCTCGACGCGCCCCGCGCATTCGATCAGGAACAGGAACGGGGCGCTGCTGCCGTCCAGAACCGGCACCTCGGGCCCGTCGAGCTCGACGATCGCGTTGTTGATCCCGCAGGCCGAGAGGGCCGCCATCACATGCTCGACGGTGGCGATCCGCGCCTGCGGGTGTGCCGCCGGCGCCAGCACCGTGCAGAGCCGCGTGTCGACCACATGGTCGAACCGGGCCGGCATCTCGACTCCGAGATCGACCCGGCGGAAGACGATGCCGGTATTCTCCTCGGCCGGGCGCAGGGTGAGCGTGGCGCGCAGGCCGCCATGCAGGCCGACGCCGGTGCAGTCGATGGCGTTGCGCAACGTGGTCTGGCGTATGTGGCGATCGGGCACGGCGGGCAGGTCGGCAACCGCCCGAATGGCAGGCAGGACGACGGCGGCATGATCCGGCTCGTGCTCGATCTGGAAACTCAAGCCGCCGGACATGCCGTCCATCTGCTACCCCTGCACCGTGCCGACCGCCGGGGAGCCGACAGTGGTGAGCATCAGCTGTAGGCCGTCGCCCCTGCTTCGGCCAGTCAATGTTTATTGCTGAGTATTTCCTTATAAAACGTTGTTTCTAAACAGATTCTTAAGAGTTGACCCGGTGCCGCCGCTCAGTCCGGGGCGGCACCGCAGACCGCTGCCGGGCGATGGCCGGGGATCAGGACGACTGCCGGCGCAGGAAGGCCGGGATATCCAGCCCGACCTCCTCGCCGACCGCCGGCCGCACGGTGGCGGACGGCTCGGCTTCCAGCGACGGCTCGGCCCGCGACGGTGCCGCCGCCGGCTGGGCGGGCGCGGCGCGACCCCGCAGCACGCCGGTGACGATCCCGAACAGGCTGCGCGACGGTGCCGCGGGCGCCGGCTCCGGCTGGCGCGGCGGCTCGGAGAACAGCCCGCCGCGGCTGGAGATGGCCCGCGCGTTCGGCAGCTGATGCGGCAGCGCGTGCGCCGGCGGCGCATGGGTGCCGGCCTCGACCGCGTAGTGCGGCGCGGACGGCCGCAGCGCGCCGATCGTCGTGGCGGCCGCGACCGGGGCCGCCTGCATCGTCTGCGCGGCTGCCGGGGCAAGCGCCGGGGCGGGCGCCTGGCTGGGGACGGCCGGTTCGGCGGCGTAGGAGGTCGCGTGCGAGGCGGATGGCAGCTGGTTCAGCACCGGCGCGCCGATCGGGCCGGTATGGACCGGCTGATGACCAGCCTGCTCCGGCTGGGTGCTCATCGCCTGCACCGGCATGGAGCCGCCGCCGATGGCGACCAGCCGCGGACGCTCGGCATGGGCGACCGGCGTGTCGATCCCGGTCGCGACCACCGAGACGCGGATGCGGCCGGACAGGTTGTCGTCAATCGCCGAGCCGAAGATGATGTTGGCGTCCTCGGCGACCTCCTCGCGGATGCGGTTGGCCGCCTGGTCGACCTCGAACAGCGTCATGTCGTCGCCGCCGGTGATGTTGATCAGCAGGCCGCGCGCGCCTGCCATGGAGGTGTCCTCGAGCAGCGGATTGGAGATCGCGGCCTCGGCCGCGCGGATGGCGCGGTTCTCGCCGTCCGCCTCGCCGGTGCCCATCATCGCCTTGCCCATCTCGGCCATGACGGTGCGGATGTCGGCGAAGTCGAGATTGACCAGCCCGGGCGCCACCATCAGGTCGGTCACGCCGCGCACGCCCATGTAGAGCACGTGGTCGGCCATCTTGAACGCCTCCTTCCAGCCGGTGCGCTCGTTGGCCAGACGGAACAGGTTCTGGTTCGGGATCACGATCAGCGTGTCGACGAACTGCTGCAGCTCGGTGATGCCGGCATCGGCCGCCTTGGCCCGGCGCGCGCCCTCGAAGGTGAACGGCTTGGTCACCACGCCGACGGTCAGGATGCCGCGCTCGCGCGCCATGCGGGCGATCACCGGCGCCGCCCCCGTGCCGGTGCCGCCGCCCATGCCGGCGGTGATGAACACCATGTGCGCGCCATCCATGTGGCGGGCGAGCTCGTCGGCCGCCTCCTCGGCGGCGGCGCGGCCGATCTCGGGCTTGGCGCCGGCGCCGAGTCCCTGGGTCAGATGCGGCCCGAGCTGGATGCGCCGGTCGGCGCGGCTGTGGGTGAGCTGCTGCGCGTCGGTGTTGGCGACCACGAACTCCACGCCGGCGAGCTGGAGCTGGATCATGTTGTCGACGGCGTTGGTGCCGCCGCCGCCCACGCCGATGACCGTGATCCGCGGGGTGAAGTCGGAATAGGTCTGCTGCGGAATGGTCAGGTTGAGGGTCATGCGCGGTCTCCCGGGGTTCTGGAGGCTGGGTGGGCGGCCGGCGTCGGCCATCGGGGTTTGGGGATCGGAACGGGTCGCGTCCTCATCAGACGCGCTCCCGCAGGAACTCGACGAGACGCCGCACCAGGCCGGGCGGACGCGGCTCGTTGAAGTCGATGTCGTGCAGCGTGCGGCCGGCGCCGGCGGCCCAGGCCAGCAGCCCGACCGCGGTCGCGAAACCGGGGCCGGTGGCGTTGTCGGGCAGGCCGCGCACGCCGATCGGCCGGCCGAGCCTGACCTGCCGGTTGAGGATGCGGGCTGCCATCGGCGTGATGCCGTCGAGCTGGGAGGCCCCGCCGGTGAGCACCACCCGGCCGGCGGCGGCCCGGCCGAGGCCGGCGCCGTCGAGCCGGTCGCGCACCAGCTCGAACGTCTCCTCCAGGCGCGGACGGATGACGCTGACGATCCGGCTCTGCGCCACCCGGGTGAACTGGTGCTCGTCCTCGCCGATCTGCTGCACGTTCAGCATCGCCCGCTCGTCGTCGGCGCTGACCTCGGCGTTGCCGTAGACCACCTTGAGCCGTTCGGCGCTGCCGAGCGGAGTCGAGATCATGCCGGCGATGTCCTTGGTGACATGCAGGCCGCCGACCGGAAGCTGGGCGGTGTGCAGGATCTGGCCGTCGGCGAACACCGCCATCGAGGTGGTGCCGCCGCCCATGTCGAGCACGGTGGCGCCGAGCTCGCGCTCGTCCTCGACCAGCACCGACAGGCCGGAGGCGAGGGGGGCCGCCACCAGCTCGGTGATGTCGAGATCGCAGCGCGCCAGCACGGCGGCGAGGTTGCGCAGCGCCATCGCCGACGCGTCGACCACGTGCAGGCGGGCGGCGAGCTGGTCGCAATGGTGGCCGCGCGGATCCTCCACGCCCGCGGTCTCGTCGACGGAAAAGGCGAGCGGCAGCGCGTGGATCACGTCGCGCCCGTCGGTTGCGGCGCGGTTGCGGCCCTCGTTCACCACGCGCCGGATGTCGGCGTCCACGACGGCGCGTCCGCCCACCGGCCAGCGCACGTTGAACAGCCGGCTTTCCGGCTGCCCGCAGGACAGGTTGACGGTGACCGCGCGCAGATGCTGGTCGGCCTGCTGCTCGGCCTGGCCGACGGCGGCGCGGATCGCCCGCTCGGCCTCGGCGAGATCGACGATGCTGCCCAGCCGCACCCCGCGCGAGCGCTGCCAGCCGCAGCCCATCACCCGCAGGATGCCGTCCGGGTCGCCGCGGCCGATCAGGCAGGTGATCTTGGTGGTGCCGATATCCAGCACGCCGTGGATGCCGGGCCGGTAGGGACGCCGGCGCATCGGCGTCGGTTCCGGCGGCGGCAGCGCCAGCAGGCGGGACTGCTCCGGCGCCGGGGCTGCCAGCAGGGACAGGGACGAGCCGGCCTCGGCGGCAGGCTCGGTGCGACGGGTGCCGCGCCTGGCGCGGGTGCCGGGCGTGCGGACGAGCTCGGTCATGCGGGCCTCCTGCCGGTATCGATTGCAACGGCACCCGGCGCCGCATGGCCGTCGGCCTGTCCTGGCGCCTGTCCGGGCGCCTGCCCGGGAGCCGCTGCGCTGCCCGGCGAGTCGGGGCTGCCGTTCGCGTCCGGATCGGCCGGGGGTGCCGGCCGCAGCCGCACCACCAGCCGGTCAGGCAGGCGCATGTCGATCACCGCAAGCGGCCGTAGCAGCAGATGCTGGCTGTGCTGAAGCTGCGCCAGCCGGTGCAGCGCCGCCGGCTCCTCGCCTTCCGGCAGCAGCACGTCGCAGCCGTTGCGCAGCGTCAGGTTCCAGCGCCGCTGCCCGACCCGCACCGCCGCCACGACATGGCCGTGCACGTCGGGCTCGGCATCGAGCGCCGTGATCAGGGCCTCCGCCGCCGCCGGCGCGCCGACGCCCACCACCAGCGGCAGCTGCGCGAAGGCGTCGGCATCCTTGCCGTTCATGCCATGGTCGACGACCAGCGCGCCCTTGCGGTCGATCAGCACGAAGCGGCCCTGGTTCTGCCACACCGCGAACGGCCGCCGCTCGACGAGCTGCACCACGATCGTCCCGGGCAGCCGGCGCTCGACCGTGGCGTGCTCGACGAAGGTCAGCGCGTCGAGACGCTTGCGCGCCTCCTCGACCGAGAAGCCCAGGATGTCGTCGCCGACCGTCACGCCCAGCGCCCGGCTCACCGTGGCTTCCGGGGTCATGTCGCGGCCGGAGACGGTGATGGTGCGGATACGCAGCGCCACCTTGTGGCCGAGCTCGGCCCGCAGCGGCGCGAAGCTCGACTCGCTGCGCATGATGCGGGCCAGGTGCAGCGCCCCGCCGGTTCCGGCCACCAGCAGGCAGGCCAACAGCATCGGCCGCACCAGCCGGCGCTGGCGCTTGGCAAAGATGGTCAGCCGCGACGGCCGGTCGAGCTGGTCCAGGGGCTTCACCCGCGGCATGCGGCGTTCTCCACCATCCAGGCGCACAGCTCGGGAAAGCGGATGCCGAGGAATGCCGCCTGCTCGGGCAGCAGCGAGGTCGGCGTCAGGCCGGGCTGGGTGTTGACCTCGAGCAGCACCAGCCGTCCCGGCGCGTCGCGGCCGGAGCCGGTGTCGTCGTAGCGGAAGTCGGTGCGCGAGGCGCCACGGCAGCCGAGTGCGCCGTGCGCCGCGAGTGCGATCCGCATCGCCTCGGCAAACGCGCCCGGGTGGATGTCGGCCGGCAGCACGTGGCTGGAGCCGCCGGCGGAATACTTGGCCTCGTAGTCGTAGAAATCGTGCGCCTGGGCCGGGTTCGGGGTGATGTCGGTCACGGTCAGCGCGCGGTCGCCCAGCACGCCCACGGTGATCTCGCGCCCGGGGATGAACTCCTCGACCAGCGCCAGCGGGCCGTAGCGCCAGTTCGACACGATCTCGCCGCGGCGGTTGGAGCCGGCGCGCACGATGTCGACGCCGACCGACGAGCCCTCGTTCAGCGGCTTGATGACGTAGGGTAGCGGCAGCGGATCGGCATCGGCGAAGCGCTCGATCTCGATCACCACGCCGCGCGCCACCGGCAGGCCCGCGGCGGCGAACACCGCGCGCGCGGCCGCCTTGTCCATCGCCACCGCCGACGCGCGTATGCCGGAATGGGTGTAGGGGATGCCCATCCAGTCGAGCACGCCCTGGATCGCCCCATCCTCGCCGAAGCGGCCATGCAGCGCGTTGAACACCACGCCCGGACGGTCGCGGGTGAGGCTGTCGACCAGCACCGACAGCTCGGCGGTGAGGTCGATCGCGCGCGCCTGGTAGCCCGCCTCCTGCAGCGCCGACAGCACGCCGCGGCCGGAGCTGAGGCTGACCTCGCGCTCGTTGGAGATGCCGCCCATCAGCACGGCGACGGTCGGACGGGCCGGGCTCACGGCGCACCATCCCGGATCGCGGCACCGGCCGGCACGCCGATGCGCTTGATCTCCCAGGCGAGCTCGATTCCCGTGCTCGTGGCGACCCGGCGGCGCACCTCCTCGCCCAGCGCCTCGATCTCGGCGGCGGTGGCGGTCCCGGTGTTGAGCAGGAAGTTGCAGTGCTTCTCGCTGACCTGCGCGCCGCCCAGACGCAGGCCGCGGCAGCCGGCCTCGTCGATCAGCTGCCACGCCTTCAGGGGGGTCTGCGCCGGATCGGGGTTGCGGAAGGTCGAGCCGCCGGTGCGGGCCCTGGTCGGCTGCGAGGCCTCGCGCGCGACGCGGATCTCGTGGATGCGCGCACGCGGGATCGCCGGATCGCCGGGCTCGCCGCGCAGCCGCGCCCGCACCACCACCGCACCCGCGGGCAGGCTCGAGCGCCGGTAGCCGAAGCCCAGCGCCTCGAGCGGCAGCCGCACCAGCTGCCCGGACCGGTCGACGATCTCGGCCCAGTCCAGCACGTCGGTAATCTCTGCGCCGTATGCGCCCGCATTCATCGACACCGCACCGCCGATCGAGCCCGGGATGCCGGCCAGGAACTCGAGCCCGCGCAGGCCGGCCTCCGCCGCATGCTCGGCCACGGTCATGTCGAGACAGGCCGCACCGCAGACGATGCCGTCCGCCTC
The DNA here is from genome assembly GCA_964236105.1 of uncultured Acetobacteraceae bacterium. GTDB lineage: Bacteria > Pseudomonadota > Alphaproteobacteria > Acetobacterales > Acetobacteraceae > Lichenicola. The sequence goes on from CAXSBC010000003.1 coordinate 83,090, forward strand.
GACGACGATGTCGGAGAAGCCGCGGGCAAGCCGCACCACCACGCCGGCGACGCCGCCGTCGCGGATGATCAGGTTGGAGGCCTTGCCGATCGCCAGCACCGGCAGCTCCGGAGCCAGGGCCGCCAGGAACGCCGCCAGGTCCTCGGCGTCGGCCGGGCGCAGCAGCACTTCCGCCGGGCCGCCGACGCGGAACCAGCTCTGCGCGCCGAGCGCTGCCGCCTGCTCCAGCCGGCCGCGCACCGGCGGCAGCGCGCCGAGGCTGCTGGTCACGTCGGGCGAGGTGGCGGCAGCGCTCATGCGGCGTGGCCTCCGCGCGCCTTCTGCAGGAGGCCGAGCTGCTCGGGCAGCGCCTGCGCCCACGCGGTGATGTTGCCGGCACCCAGGCAGATGACGAAGTCGCCGGGCCGGGCGATGGCGTGCACCATCTCCGCCAGATGCTCGGGCCCCGGCAGCGGCACCACCGAGCGGTGCCCGCTGGCACGCAGCCCGTCGACCAGCGCGTCGCGGTCGAACCCGTCGATCGGCGTCTCGCCGGCGGCGTACACGTCGGCGATGATGACGGTGCCGGCGTCGTTCATGCAGGTGCAGAACTCGGGAAACAACGTCTGCAGCCGGGAGTAGCGGTGCGGCTGCACGATCGCCACCACGTCGCGCGCCCCCGCCTGCCGTGCCGCCTTCAGCACGGCGGCGATCTCCACCGGATGGTGGCCGTAATCGTCGACCACGGTGATGCCGCCCGCTTCGCCGGTGCGGGTGAAGCGACGCTTGACGCCGCGGAAGTCTGCGAAGGCGCTGCGGATCGTGCTCTCGTCGATCTCCATCTCGATCGCCACCGCGATCGCGGCGAGCGCGTTCTGCACGTTGTGGCTGCCCAGCATCGGCAACCGGAACGGTCCCAGCTTGCGGCTGCGGTTCCTGGCGCGTCGGTCGGTGATGACCACCTCGAAGGTGGCGCCGCGCTTGTCGGCCACCATGCGCTCGGCGCGCACGTCGGCCTGCGGCGAGAATCCGTAGGTGATGACGCGATGATCCGACAGGCGGGGGATCATCTGCTGCACGTTGGGATGATCCACGCACAGCACCGCGAAGCCGTAGAACGGGATGTTGGCGACGAACTGGTCGTACGCCGCCATCATCGCCTCCGCGGTGCCCCAGTGGTCGAGATGCTCGGGATCCATGTTGGTCACCACCGCGATCACCGCAGGCAGGCGCAGGAACGAGCCGTCGCTCTCGTCCGCCTCGACCACCATCCAGTCGCCCTCGCCCATGCGGGTGTTGGTGCCGTACGCCTCGATGATGCCGCCATTGATCACGGTCGGATCGAGCCGGGCGGCTTCCAGCACCGCCGCGACCAGGCTGGTGGTGGTGGTCTTGCCGTGCGTGCCGCCGATCGCGATCGACCAGCGCAGCCGCATCAGCTCGGCCAGCATCTCGGCGCGACGCACCACCGGGATCAGCCGCGTGCGGGCCGAAACGACTTCCGGATTGTCGCGCTTCACCGCCGTCGAGGTCACCACGACGCGCGCGTCGCCGAGATTGGCGGCATCGTGCCCGACCATCACCCGGATGCCGGTGGCCCGCAGCCGCTGCACGTTGGCGCCCTCGGCGATGTCGCTGCCCTGCACGGCGTAGCCGAGCGTGTGCAGCACCTGGGCGATGCCCGACATGCCGATGCCGCCGATGCCCACGAAGTGGATGGTGCCGATGGATAAGGGCAGGGCTCTCATGCTGGCATCTCCCGGTTCGCGCCATCGGGGATGGCCCCTCGCGACGAGGAGTGCAAGCCGTGATCTCGCGGATTCGCGAGTCCCTGCCGCGCGAGCGTGGCTTCGACGAGATCGGCGAGCGCGCACGCTGCGTCATGCCGTCCGAGGCGGCCGGCAGCCGCCGCCGCCGTCGCGAGCCGCGCGGGCTCGGACAGCAATCCGGCGAGCAGGTCGCCCAGGACGGCCGGGGTGAAATCGGGCTGGCGCAGCATCCAGCCGCCGCCGGCCGCGACCAGCGAGGCGGCGTTGGCACCCTGCTCGTCGGAGGCGGCGATCGGCAGCGGCACCATGATCGACGGACGCCCGACCATCGCCAGCTCGGCGACCGACGAGCCGCCGGCGCGGCCGATCACCAGGTGGCTCGCGACGAGCCGCCGGGCGACCCCGTCGAAGAACGGCGCCACCTCCGCGTCGATGCCGGCCGCCGCGTAGGCGGCCTCGACTCGGGCCACGTCCTCGGCGCGGGCCTGCTGGGTGACGGCCAGACGCGCGCGCAGCGCGGCCGGCAGCGCGGCCAGCGTCTGCGGCACCACGTCGCTGAACACGCGCGCCCCGAGCGAGCCGCCCCAGACCAGCAGCCGCAGGGTGGCATGCGCATCGGGATAGGGGCTGCGCGCGGCAGCCGCGATCTCGGCGCGCACCGGCATGCCGGTCAGCACCGTCCGCGCGCCGCGGGGCAGGCGGGCGACATGCTCGAAGCTGGTGGCGATGGCGTCGGCGAAACGGGCGAGCTGCGCGTTGGCCTGGCCCAGCACCGCGTTGCCCTCGTGCAGCACGAGCGCCGGACGCCGCCGCCCCAGCAGGCGTGCGCCCAGCAGCGGCGGCACCGACGGGTAGCCGCCGAAACCCACCACCGCCGAGGGGCGCAGCTCGGCCAGGATGCGCCGTGCCGTCAGCGTGCCGCGGCCGAGCGCCAGCGCGCCGCCGAGCCGGCGCATGGCCCCGTGGCCGGCGATGCCGGCACCCGACAGCACGTGCTGCCGCCCTTGTGCGAACACGCCCTGCGTGCGCCGTCCGGCGCGTCCGTCGGTCATCAGCACGAGCGGGTGGCCGCGCCGGTCGAGCTCGGCCGCCAGCGCCTCGGCCGGAAAGAAATGGCCGCCGGTGCCGCCTGCCGCGATGACGATCGACCGGCTCATGCGGCGATGCTCCGGCGGCCTGGCGACGTCACGCGGCTGGATGCGCTCCGGCCCTGCACGCGCCTGCGGGTCAGCGCCAGCAGCAGGCCGATGGTCAGCGCCACCGACATCGCCGACGAGCCGCCATAGGAGATGAAGGGCAGGGTCATGCCCTTGGTCGGGATCAGGTGCAGGGAGGAGGCCATGTTGACGAAGGCCTGCAGCCCGAAGCCGGTGACCAGCCCGGTGGAGGCCAGCACCACGAACGGGTCGTCCTCGGCCAGCAGCTTGAGCAGCGTGCGCACGACGATGAAGCAGAACACGCCGATGATGAACAGGCAGACCAGCAGCCCGAACTCCTCGCCCGCGACGGCGAACACGAAGTCGGCGTGCGCGTCGGGCAGCAGGTCCTTGACGCGGCCCTCGCCGGGCCCGCGGCCGAGCAGCCCGCCATTGCCGAAGGCCTGCATCGCGGTGTCGATCTGGTAGTGGTCGCCCTGTCCCGGATGCAGGAAGCGCAGCACGCGCGAGCGCACATGCGGGAACACCACGAACGCGCCGGCGAATGCCGCCATCATGCTGCCGACGCCGCATCCGACCAGGAACAGGTTCAGCCCGCCGACGAACAGCTGCGCCATGAACACGCAGGTGATCACCGACAGCATGCCGATATCCGGCTGCGACTTCAGCAGCAGCAGGATGAGCGCGAACACGCCGAACGCCAGCAGCATGCCCGGAAAGGCGCGGGTGCGCCTGCCCTCGGCCAGCAGCCAGGCCGTCACCACGGCAAAGCACGGCTTGAGGAACTCCGACGGCTGGATCGACATCATCGGCAGCGCGATCCAGCGCCGCGCCCCCTTGATCTCGACGCCGTGCACCAGCGTCAGCGCGGTCAGGCCGAGTGCGACGGCACAGCTCGCCAGCGCCAGCCGACGCACGCCTTTCGGCGACAGCATCGAGGTGGCGATCACGATCAGCCCCGCGATGGCCAGGAAGATCACCTGCTTGAGGATGAACATGTCGCGCGAGGCGCCGATCCGGGCGGCGACCGAGGGCGACGCCGCCAGCATCAGCACGTAGCCGAAGCCGATCAGCAGGCCGACGCAGCCGAGCGTCCAGCGATCCACCGTCCACCACCAGCGGGCGATGACCGAGTTGTCCGCGCGCGAGAACTGCGCCATCAGCGCGATCCTTCCAGGCAGGAAACGAGCTCGGCGAAGCGCGCGCCGCGCGCCTCGAAGCTCGCGAACTGGTCGAAGCTGGCGCAGGCCGGCGACAGCAGCACCACCGGTGCCGCCAGCGACCGGGCGGCGTCGAACGCGCGCGGCACGGCCTCGTCGAGCGTGTCCACGATGCGGTGCGCGATCCGGTGCCGGGCCAGCGTGCCGGCCAGCGCCGGCGCGTCCCGGCCGATCAGCAGCGCCAGCGGAACACGGGGAAAGAACGCCGCCAGCTCCTCGATGCCGCCGGCCTTGGCGATGCCGCCGGCGATCCAGATCAGGCGGTCGTAGCAGCCGAGCGCCCGCGACGCCGCGTCGGCGTTGGTCGCCTTGCTGTCGTCGACGAAGCCGACGCCGTCGACCGTGGCGAGGAGACGCTGGCGGTGCGGCAGGCCGGGAAAGCCTGCCAGGCCCGCCTCGATCGCTGCCGCGTCCAGTCCGAGATGGCGGGCCATCGCGCTGGCGGCCAGCGCGTTCTGCGCGTTGTGCGGGCCGGGCAGCGCGACGGCCCGGGCCAGTGCGGGTGCCAGACGGCCGGGCTCGGCGCCGGACACGGTGAGCAGCCTGGCGACGGTGCCGGCCCGTGCCAGCGCGCGGCTCGGTGCATCGTCGGTGCCGATCACCGCGAGGTCGCCCTCCTGCTGGCGGGCGAAGATCTCGCACTTGGCCCGGACATAGCCCGCCATGTCGCCGTGCCGGTCGAGATGGTCGGGCGACAGGTTGAGCAGGCAGGCGGCGTCGAAGCGCAGCGTGGCGAGCCGCTCCAGCATGTAGGAGGACATCTCCAGCACGTAGACGCCGTCGTCGGGCAGCAGCGGCAGCGCCAGGGCGGCCGGGCCGAGATTGCCGCCGGCCGCATTCGCCACCCCGGCTCCGGTCAGCAGGTGCGCCAGCAGCGCCGTGGTGGTGGACTTGCCGTTGGTGCCGGTGATGCCGGCGAACCGCGCGCGGCTGCCGGACGCGCGCACCGCCTCGAACAGCAGCTCGGCATCGGACAGCACCGGCACGCCGGCCGCCTGCGCCAGCGGCACCACCGGATGCGGCGCCGGCAGGCGGTGCGGGATGCCGGGCGACAGCACCAGCGCGTCGAAGCCCGACAGCGTGCCGAACGGCGCCAGCGTCACGCCGGCAGGCGCGTCGGCCAGCGCCTCGCGTCCGGCGGCGTTGTCGTCCCAGGCCTGCACCGAGGCGCCCATCGCCGCCAGCGCGCGTGCCGCCGGCCCGCCGTTGCGGCCGAGCCCGAGCACGGCATAGCGCCGGCCGGCGAAGAGGTTGGCGGGAAAGGTGCTGCTCATCGGATCTTCAGCGTGGCCAGGCCGGCGAGGCCCAGCACCATCGAGACGATCCAGAACCGGATGACGATCTTGGATTCCGCCCAGCCCAGCTTCTCGAAATGGTGGTGCAGCGGCGCCATCCGGAACACGCGCCTGCCGGTGCGCTTATACCAGCCGACCTGGATCACCACCGACAGCGTCTCGACCACGAACAGGCCGCCGACGATGCACAGCACGAGCTCATGCTTGACCGCGACCGCGACCGCGCCGAGCGCGCCGCCGAGCGCCAGGCTGCCGGTGTCGCCCATGAACACCGCAGCCGGCGGCGCGTTGAACCACAGGAAGCCGAGGCCGGCACCGATCAGGGCGGCCAGGAACACGCCGAGCTCGCCGGTGCCGGGAACCGGATGCAGCTGCAGGTAGTCGGCGAAGATCCGGTTGCCGACCAGGTAGGAGATCAGCGCGTACACCACGGCGGCGATGATCACCGGCACGATCGCCAGCCCGTCGAGCCCGTCGGTGAAGTTCACCGCGTTGCCGAAGCCGGTGATCACCAGCATGGCGAAGATCGGGAACGCATAGGAGAGCGGCAGCAGCGCCTCCTTCACGAACGGGAACGTCAGCGCGTTGGCGATCGGCGGCGGCATCAGGCTCTCGATCCACCAGCCGGCGATCAGCGAGGCGCCGAACTCCGCGCCGAGGCGCACCCGCTTCGAGACGCCCTTGGTGTTGCGCCGCGACAGCTTGAGATAGTCGTCCGCGAAGCCCACCGCGCCGAACGCCACGGTCGCGAACGTCACCGCCCAGACATAGCCGTTCGACAGATCGGCCCAGAGCAGCGTCGAGACCAGCCAGCTGGCCAGGATCAGCACGCCGCCCATGGTGGGCGTGCCCGCCTTCTCGATCAGGTGACGCTCGGGCCCAAGCGTGCGGATCGGCTGGCCTTCGCGCTGGATCTGCCGGAGCTTCGCGATCACCCGCGGGCCCAGCAGCAGGCTGAGCAGGAACGCGGTCAGGCAGGCGGCTCCGGAGCGGAAGGTGATGTAGCGGAACAGGTTGGCGATCGCGAACTGCTCCGCGAACGGGTGGGCCAGGTCGTAGAGCATCAGGCGGCGTCCGCGGCAGCCGGCGCTGTGAGAGCCGAGACCACGTCGCGCATGCGGCTGCCGTAGCTGCCCTTGACCAGCACCACGTCGCCCGCGCGCAAGGCGGACAGCACGACGGGCGCCAGGCTGCGCGCATCGGCGGCATGACCGCCGCGCATCGTCTCGGGCAGGGTGTCGAACAGGAACTTCATCATATCGCCCGAGCAGTAGACGACGTCCGCCGACTCGCGGACGCCCTGGTTGAGATCTTCGTGCTCGGCCCGGGCGAACCGGCCGAGCTCGAGCATGTCGCCGAGCACCGCGACGCGGCGGCCTGCCGGCATCAGCTTCAGCACCGACAGGGCCGCCCGCATCGAGGCGCCCGAGGCGTTGTAGCTCTCGTCGAGCAGGGCGGCGTCGCCCCCCAGCAGCGGCCGCAGCGCGCCGCGGCCTTCCGGCGGACCGAAGCCCGCCAGTGCCGCCGCCGCGACGGCCGCATCGGCGCCGAGCGCGTGCACGGCGGCAAGGCAGGCGAGCGCGTTCATCGCCATGTGCCGCCCGGGCGCGGCGAGACGCAGCGGCACCTGCCGCCCGTCGAGCAGGACGGTGCCGCTCGAACCCTCGGCGCCCAGCACGAGATCGTCGAGGCGGGCGTCGGCGTCGGCGCCGTCGCCGAAGCGCACCAGGCGCGCCCCGGCCGCCACGGCCTGCCCGGCCAGACGCTCGACATGCGCGGCGGCGGCCGGGAAGATCGCGGTGCCATCGGGCGTCAGTGCGGCGAACAGCGAGCCCTTCTCGACCGCGATCGCCTCGAGGCTGCCCAGGTGGCCGATATGCGCGGCCGCGACCGTCGTCACCACCGCCACGTGCGGCCGGACGAGGGCGGCAAGCGGCGCGATCTCGCCCGGATGGTTCATGCCGATCTCGCTGACGCAGAACATCGCCTCCCGCGGCAGCCGCGCCAGGGTCAGCGGCACGCCCCAGTGGTTGTTGTGCGAGGCCTCGGCCGCATGGGTCGGCCCGATCGCCGACAGGCCCGCGCGCAGCATCTCCTTGGTGGTGGTCTTGCCGACGCTGCCCGTCACCGCGACCAGCCTGCCGGTGAAGCGCGCCCGTCCGGCGCGCCCCAGCGCGTGCAGGGCGGCAAAGCTGTCGGCGACATGCAGCAGCCGCGGATCGTCGCGGAGGGCGGCGGGCAGCGCGTCCGACGCATGCACCAGAGCCGCCGCGGCTCCCTTCTCCAGCGCGGCTGCGACATGCGCGTGGCCGTCGCCGCTGTCGCTGACCAGGGCAAGGAACAGCTCGCCCGGCAGCAAGGTGCGGGTGTCGATCGAGATGCCGGTGATCGCCGACGGCGGCGTGCCGCCGAAGCGGCCGTCCACGGCCCGCGCCACGGCGTCGCCGGTCCAGAGCGGGCTCACGGCGCACCTGCCAGCGTCCGCACGGTGGCGACGTCGTCGAAGGGATGCATGATGCCGGCGATCGTCTGCCCCTGCTCGTGGCCCTTGCCGGCAACCGCCAGCACGTCGCCCGGCCGCAGCGCCGACAGCCCGGCCTCGATGGCGCGCGCGCGGTCGCCGACCTCCACCGCGCCCGGGCAGGCCGCCAGGATCTCGGCGCGTATGGCGGCCGGGTTCTCCGAGCGCGGGTTGTCGTCGGTGACGATCACCAGGTCCGCCAGACGCGCGGCGGCGGCACCCATCAGCGGCCGCTTGCCGCGATCGCGGTCGCCGCCGGCGCCGAACACGATCACCAGACGCCCGCCGCCCTCTCCGGCATGCGGCCGCAGCGAGGCGAGCAGCCGCTCGAGCGCGTCGGGCGTATGCGCGTAGTCGACATAGGCGGCCGAGCCGTTCGGCAGGCGGGCGGCGAGCTGCATGCGGCCGCGCACGCCGACCAGCCGCTCCAGACGCCCCAGCACCGACGGCAGCGCCGCCTCGTCCGCCTCGGCGAGCACGGCGGCCAGCAGCACGTTGTCGGCCTGGAACCGGCCGGGCAGGGACAGGCGGATCTCGTGCCGGCTTCCCTGCGCCTCGACCTCCAGCACCTGGCCGTCGGGGAGCGACTGCGCGCGCCGCAGCCGGATCGCGCCACCGTTGCTGCCGACGGTGCGCAGCGTCAGCCGCCGCGCCTCCGCCAGCGCGCGCAGACGGTCCAGCGTCGCGGCATCCATGTCGGCGTTGGCTGCGGCCAGCCCGCCTTCCGGCAGCAGCTCGGCGAACAGGCGCAGCTTGGCCTCGCGGTAGGCCTCGAGCGTGCCGTGATAATCGAGATGGTCGCGCGTCAGGTTGCCGAACCCGGCCGCCGCCAGCCTGACCCCGTCGAGCCGGCACTGGTCCAGGCCGTGCGAGCTCGCCTCGATCGCGGCCACCTGCACGCCGCCCTCGGCCAGGGCCGCGAGCAGGGTCGCGAGGGCGATGCTGTCGGGGGTGGTCAGCACCGGGCCGGTCTCGGGCAGCGGCATGTCGGCCACCACCCCCAGCGTGCCGAGGCTGGCGGCGCGCGCGCCGCCCAGCGTCCAGAGCTGGCGCAGGAACTCGACCGTGCTGGTCTTGCCGTTGGTGCCGGTGACTGCGACCATCCGCTCGGGCTGGCGCCCGGCAAAAGCGGCGGCGAGACGGGCCAGCGCGCGTCGCGGCTCGGGTGTCGTGATCAGCGGGACCGGCGCCACGCCCGGCGGCCAGACGGTGCCGTCCGGCGCCAGCACCGCGACGGCGCCGCGCGACACCGCCTCGGCGATGTGGCGACGGCCATCCTGGGCCGCACCCGGGAGGGCTGCGAACAGGTGGCCGGGCCGGACAAGACGACTATCGGCCGCGAGGCCGGTGATCGCGAGGCCTGCCGCCTGGTCCGGTAACGCAACGATGTCTCTCGCGAGGGCGCCCAGGCTGCCGGCACCTTTCCATGGTGCGGCGTTTCGGGGCGCGGTCGCGAGGACGTTCATCCGGATGGCCGGACGTAGCTGACGTCACGCCGCAGCGATGCGGCCGGCGCGACGGTATCGGCGACGTGCTGGCCGCGCGGGGCCGCCGCACGGGCCGCCTTCGCCGCCTCCTTTTCCTGCCTGGCCGCGCGTGCGGTGATCAGCGGATCGCCCGGATCGTTGTTGGGCCCGAGCGCACGGGCGCCGGCCTCGACCGGCGGCGACATCGGGATCGAGAGCGCCGCCTCGATCTGGTCGGCGTTGCCGGTGACCGGGAACATCCCCAGCATCGGCGCGATGCGGGCAACGATGTTGTGCCATGTCGGCACGGCATTCCAGCCGGAGGTGTACCAGCCATGCGTCTCCGGGATCGCGACCGGGCTGTCGAGCATCACGTAGACCGCGTAGTGCGGGTCGTTCAGCGGAAAGATACCGGTGAACGCGGTGATGTTGACGTGCTTGAGATAGGCGCCGCCGGCGCCGACCTTTTCCGCCGTGCCGGTCTTGCCGCCGACGAAGTAGCCCGGGATATCGGCCTTGGCGCCGGTACGCTCGGGGTCCGGGCCCGCCACCACCATGCGCAGGATGCGGCGCAGCAGCGACGAGGTCTCCTCCGACAGCACCCGCACGCCCTGCGGGACGATCTTCGGCTCGGGTGCCGCGTGATCGTCCTGCAGGGTGTCCGCGACCTGCTGCAGCGGCGGCGCCAGGGACTCCGACGCAGCGTCCGTCCCGGGCTCGGGTCGCGCCAGCAGCGTCGGCTTGATCAGGATGCCGCCATTGGCGGTTGCCGCCGTGCCGCGGATGATGGCGAGCGGCGGCACCGCGACGCCGTGCCCGAACGCCACCGTCATCACCGCCGACTGGCCCCAGTTGCTCAGCCGCGGCAGCAGCGGGCGGGCGGCTTCCGGCAGCTCCACCGGCGCGCGCTCGAAGAAGCCCATCATCCGCAGCCAGTCCTGCTGGCGCTTGGCGCCGGCATCGAGCGCCATGTGGGCGGCCGCCGGATTCGACGACAGCGCCAGCGCTTCCGGCATCGCCAGCCAGGGTGCGAAGTGATCGGTCTTCATGTCGGAGATGGTGAAGCGTCCGACATGGATCGGCCGCGTCGAGAACTTGTCCCACACATGCGCGACGCCGTCCTGCAGCACCATCGCCGCGGTCTGCAGCTTGAAGGTCGAGCCGGGCTCGTACAGGCCGGTGACGGCGCGGTTGAAGCGCTCGTCGTCGTTGGCCTTGTTGTAGAGGTTGGCGTCGTAGTCGGGCAGGCTGACCATCGAGATGATCTCGCCGGTGCGCACGTCCATGACGATCGCGCAGGCGCCGATGGCGTGGAACTTGTCCTTCGCCGCCAGCAGCTCCTCGCGCACGACGCCCTGCACCTTGACGTCGAGCGACAGCCGCAGCGAGGCGTGGTCGCTGTTCAGCCGGTGGTCGAAGAACCGCTCGACGCCGCCGACGCCGTGATCGTCGACATCCACCGCCCCCATGATCTGCGCGGCAGTCCGCCCAAGCGGATAATGCCGCTTCTCGCCCGGCTCGAAATAGATCCCGGGAATGCCGAGATCGTTGATCGCGAGCTCGCGGTCGGGCGGGATGTCGCGGGCGATGTAGACGAACTGCTTCTTCGACGACAGCCGGCGCACCGTCTCGTCGAGATCGAGCTTGGGCAGCACGCGCTTGAGCCTGGCCGCCGCGTCCGCCGGATCGATCAGCTCGAGCGGATTGGCGAACACGGCCGCCATCGGCAGCGAGATCGCCAGGATCTGGCCGTTGCGATCGGTGATGGTGGCGCGGTGCACATGCGGCAGCCCGACATCGTCCGCATACAGGCTGTGCGGATCGGTCCTGATGACCGGGATCTGCGGCACCTGCGATTCGATCTGCCGCCGGGCCGGGGCCATCGGGAACAACACCGTCGCCGCCGCCAGCTTCAGCGACACGGCCGCGAACAGGCAGGTGAAGCCGCCCGCCGCCGCCAGCAGCCGCACGCGCATCTTCTCCAGCGCCGCACGCTGCGCCAGCTCGCGCCCCGTCACCCGCACGATGGTCTCGCGGTCGAGCAGCGGGTCGTGGCCGGGACGGTCGCTGGCGTCGGTCATGGATCAGTTGCCGTCGGACAGCGGCACCGGCGCCGGCAGCGCGGCGCGGCCGGAGCCGAGCGACGAGCCGAGTCCCGAGCCTGCGGCGGCGGGACCGGGGTAGGCTGCCGGGCGCGGCGCGGCCCAGGCGGCATGCGCCGGACGCCAGCTTGCCGCGGCGATCAGCTGCGCACGGCCATAGCTGCTGACGGCGGTCGTCAGCGGCCGTGTCGGCGGCGCATAGACATAGGCGGCAAGCCGCGTCGGCGCGGTCGGGTGCGAGGCGAGGCGGCGGGCTGCCGGATCATGGACCGGCGCGTGTGCCGCGGCGCGGTGCGGCGCTGCCTGCGGCGCCACCGCCGGCGCCGTCGCATCGTCGGCGTCCGACGCGCCGCCGGCATCGGCGAGCTGCGTCTCGCGGCGCGGCGCCGCGTCATGCGCGGCCAGGGTGCGCGCGGCCCGGTGCGATGCGACCAGGTGCTGGTCGATCTGCGCGATCGCCACGCCGTCGGTTCCGGCCGCATGATCCGGCGTCGGCGAGGCGGCGACGTCCGGGGTGGCGGAGGGCGGGGCGCCGATCAGGCCTGGCGCGGTTGCGGGCGTCGCGATCGGATGCGGCGGGGTCTCCGGGCCCGGTGCCGGCAGGCGCTTGTCGAGCGACGCGAGCTGCACGAACTGGGTCGGCGCCATCGCCTGCAGCTGCGGCAGGAACCGGGTCGCCAGACCCTGCAGCCGGTCGGGCTGGTTCAGCAGCGCCCACTCGGCGCGCAGCATCGCGGTGCGCTCCCGCGTCTGCTGGGTATCGGAGACGATCTTCGAGATCTGCTGGTCCAGCAGCGTGGTCTGGTGCTTTTCCGAATACAGATAAAGGCCGGAGGCGCCGGCCAGCAGGGCGCAGACGCAGGTGAAGGGACGGATCATCGTGCGTCTCCGGCGGAGAGGGTCGGGTTGGGTGTGGCGTGGATGCGTTCGAGCGCGCGCAGCTTGGCGCTGCGGGCCCGCGGGTTGATGCGGCACTCGGCGTCGCCCGGACGGCGCGCGCGGTTGGCGACCAGCCGGAAGGCGGCCGGCGCCGCGGGTCTGCCGAGTCCGCCCGGATCGTGCCGGGACGGCGCCGGCGTGCGGCCGGCCGCCTCCACCATGAACCGCTTGACGATCCGGTCCTCGAGCGAGTGGAACGACACCACCACCAGACGGCCGCCGGGACGCAGCAGCCGTGCCGCCTGCGCCAGCCCGTCCTCGATCTGGCCGAGCTCGTCATTGACCCGGATGCGCAGCGCCTGGAACGAGCGCGTCGCCGGATCGAGCCCCGACTTCTCCTGCGGCACCACGCGACGGATGATCGAGGCAAGCTGCAGCGTCGTCTCGATCGGCGCCTGCAGACGTTCGGCGACAACGGCGCGCGCGATGCGCCGCGACAGCCGCTCCTCGCCGAACTGATAGAGCACGTCTGCGAGTTCCGCTTCCGGCAGCGTGTTCACGAGGTCGGCCGCACTCGGGCCGTCCAGGCTCATGCGCATGTCGAGCGGCCCGTCGTTGCGGAACGAGAAGCCGCGCTCGGCCTGGTCGATCTGGAACGACGACACGCCGAGATCGAGCACCACGCCGTCGAGCGCGTCCACGCCGCGCTCGGCCAGCAGCGACAGCATGTCGCCGAAGCCGCCCTGCACGAGGTGCAGCCGGTCCAGGCCGTCGGCGGCACGCAGCGCTGCCGCCATCGCGACGCCGCGGGCGATCGCGTGCGGATCGCGATCGATCGCCCACAGGGTGCAGCGCGCGCCGGTCAGGATCGCGCTGGCATAGCCGCCGCCGCCGAAGGTGGCGTCGAGATAGACCGCGTCGTCGACGGGACGCAGCGACTCCAGCACTTCGGCCAGCATGACCGGCAGGTGACCCGGTTCGGGCAAGGCGGTGCGCGCGCTCAGGACGCGGCACCCAGAACGGACGGCGCGCTGCGCCCGACCGCAGGCAGCGTCACGCCGCGGGCACGCGAGCGCGCTTCCTGACGGCGCCGCTCGGCCGCGGCGGGTTCCCAGATCTGGAAATGGTGGCCGAGGCCCATGAACGCGACCGACTCGGTGAGTGCCGCATGCGCGGTCAGCGCCTCGGGAAGCAGCACGCGGCCTTCCTTGTCCGGATCGACCGGATAGGCGTCGCCGTAGATCGAGAGGGCAAGGTCTTCCTGATCGTCGCTGAACATGTCCAGCCGGCTCAGGCTGGGTCCGAGCGCCAGGAAGGCAGGCATCGGCCAGGCCTCGATGCAGGGATGCTTGGGCGACTGGCGCAGCACCAGCAGAGCCTCGCCGGGCGCGGCCTGCGGCGTCTGGGCGCGCAGGATGCCGCGAAAGCCGGCAGGGATCGAGACCCGCCCCTTGGCATCCAACCGGTTCTGGTGCGTGCCAAGGAACACACTCACCGATGCCCCCCTCCCGCACCGGATAACCCGGCTCAAGCCGCCCCCACGGCATATCAAGATGGCGCAGTCCGAGTGCGCCCTGTCCTCTGGTCCGGCTTCTGCTGCCGGAGCAACTGAGACAGCCTGATTACATCGGATAACCGTGGGATATCATGGGAAATCGTGGGCGGTCAAACTAAAGGGCCCGTCAAAACGGCGGAAAACGGCCACTCACATCCGATGAGGCAAGTCCATTGCCATGGGACGGCAATGCAATTTAGCAGCAAACACCCGCTGTTCTTGTTCTTGTTTTGTTCACGTTTAGGTCGTCTTGCATTAGGTGCTCGCCACGGTTGAATCATCGGCGGAGAAGGGTGCCAGACGGCCTGTAAGCCGGGTTCTGTACGCTGGCGGATGCCCGCCTGCGTGACGATCATTCCTCTGGGACACGCATCGCTGCGTGCCTCGCGCGACCAACCCGGACGACGAGGCGGGAGAGCCTCCGGCCCCGCGCGCGAACGCCGACGCCTGCCGTCCCTATTCGGTCTTGCTCCCGGTGGGGTTTACCCTGCCGCTGCCGTTGCCGGAAGCGCGGTGCGCTCTTGCCGCACCGTTTCGCCCTTGCCCGCAATCCGGCGACTCGGGAGAGCCGTCGGGCCGTGCGGGCGGTTTGTTTTCTGTGGCACTTTCCCTGGGGTCGCCCCCGCCGGCCGTTAGCCGGCACCGTTCTCCCGTGGAGCCCGGACTTTCCTCCATCGGCCGGAGCGTGAACCCCGGCGCGACAGCGACCGTCCAGCCGTCTGGCGGGCCGAACCTGACCGGGGAGGACCCTGGCGTCAAGCCGGAGGCCGCCGGCGCCGGCGGGGATCAGGCGGCGCGGCGCCGCGTGTCCGGCTGGTCGAGCAGGTAGGTGCCGGCCAGGGTGAGCGTGAGCTCGAGCATCGTCGGCCGCGTGAGCGTTCCGGTGGCGAGCAGGCCGGCGCCGTCGGTCCAGACCGCTCCGGCACCGTCCTCGCCCGCATGCCAGCCGGGCAGGCTCGTATCGATGACCAGCGACTCGGTCCGCAGGCCGTTCCACAGCGCCGCCGCCGACACCGCGACGCCGAGCCGGCGCCGGTCGTTCACGAACGGCCCCTCGACGAGGGCGGGCACGAAGCTGCGCGACAGGATCGCGATCTGGCTGGTGCCTGCCGGCAGCACGAAGAAATGCCGACGGGCGTCGCGTCGGGTCGCACGCAGCAGGGTGCCGTCCTGAAGCCGGACGCGCAGCAGGGCATCGGGCGTTCCTGCGATCCTGGCGACGCAACCGGCCTGGCCGAGGTGGACGGCGCGTGCGGCGAGACGTCGCCAGATCGGTTCCACGGCCTGCCGATCGGTGGTCAGCGGAGCCGCCGCATCGGACCAGCGCAGCGGCTGCGGGCTGGCGTCGTCGTTCGAGCTGGCGAAGCTGTCCCGGTTGCCGGTGTCGAGATAGCTTTCGGTGGCGAGGCCTTCCGACAGCAGGATCGCATGCCGGTCGAACTCGACATGGTGCACGCTGAAGCGGCGCAGGCTGTGGTCGCTGACGATGCTGCCGCCATTGACGAGCATGCGTGCCGGGATGAGCCCGCCATCGACGAGGATGCAGTGGTCCGGCGTCACCAGCAGATCCCGCATCGGCACGGCGTCGGCAAAGGCTCCGGCGCGGATGCGTACCGGCCTGAGCGCGTCGCCGTTGGCGATCCGGTCGAGATCCACCGCGCGCGCGCCGATCCAGCACGCGCGCCGGATCACCCGGGCTCCGGCCTCGATCGTGACGATGCCGTCGCCGACCTGCAGCGTTTCGACCGCACGCGGCCCTGCCTCCGTCTCGATCTCGGTGCCAGACAGGAAGCAGGTCAGCGTGATGCTGTCATAGCCCAGCCTGAAGCCCGCGGTGGTCACGTCGGCGGCAAGGAACACGTTGCCGACGGTCAGGACGGTGCTGCCGAACAGATCCCTGAGCATGATCGAGTGGCTGGCGCTGTTGTAGCTCGCGCTGTCCCAGCCGAGAGCGAAGGCCGGAAACTGCAGCACGTCGCCATAGTCGAATCCGGTGATCGTCCAGCCGAACCCGTAGCTGCCGCCGTTCTGCGTGAAGTTGTCGAGGCTCGCGACCGACAGCGTGCTGCCGGCGGGGCCGCCGAACGCGAAGCCGGTTCCGGACGCCAGCTTGACCGACCCGTCAAGCCTCACGGTGCCGCCGGCAAGCGAGATGGCCGATGTGCCGACGAGACTGCCGGTGACGTCCAGCTCGCCACCGTTCCTGACCGTATAGCTGCCGCCGACCGCATCGCCCACCCGCAGGGCGCCTTCAACCACCACCGAGGCGCCGGCGCCGAGCCCGGTGATCTTGCCGATGGCGCTCGCGGACAGGCCGTTGCCGCTCCTGATATCGAGCACGGCGTTGCTGCCGAGCGACACCGAACCTGCGCCGAACGTCACGCCCGAGGCGACGGCGACGGTGTCGCCGTTACCCAGCGACAGGGCGTTGGCGATGATGACGGTCCCGGCGTCGAAACGCACGCTGTCTGCAGCGCCGAGGCTGGCATGATCGACCTTGAGCTCGGCCGACGTGCCCGACATGCCGAGCTGGCTGTTGTCGCCGAGCGTCAGGCCGTTCTGCAGCCACAAACGATGATCGACCGACAGCGTCGATGACGATCCGAGCGTGAGCAGCGACGACTGGACGTAGCCCGGGCCGGCGGACGCGGCGATCGTGAAGCTGGTGCCGGAGCCGAAGCTCATGCCGTTGGCGACGGACAGGACGGCGCCGCCGCCGACGGTGATCGTCTCGTTGCCGCCACCCGTCAGCGTGCTGGCGCCGATGAAGGCGTTCGTGCCGATCGCGAGATCGGCGGTGGCGGCAAGGGTGATGCCGGCGGCGGCGATCAGGCTCTGGCCGGCGGCCTCGACCAGGGTGACGCCGCCTGCTGCCGCCACCCCGTTGATGGTGAGCGACAGGTCGATGAGCGAGACATAGCCGGCGCCGGTGACGGTCACGCTGTCGTTCCGGCGGCCCGGAATGGCGCCGGACCAGTTCTTCGCGTTCGACCAGCCATAGGAGCCGGCGCTGTTCTTCGAGGACGGCGAGAAGTCGTCGATCATGCAGTGCTTTCTCTTGACAAAACGTTCTGAAACCGCAACGAATTGGAGCGTGGAAATCCCTGGTCTGCGGCCTGTCGCCGCCGGGCCGGCGCGTGTCTTATGGAGCCCTAAATCCACCGTCAACGCCGGCGATGCTGCGCCGGATTTCCCGACACGTGCTTAAGACGCGACAAGACGATCTGCCGACGTGGAGCCGGCAAGGCGGGATGGTGGCGGGGGCTTGCGCGGGGGATCAGATCTGCGGGATCTCGTCGAACTCGAAGCCGGGATCCTGCAGGGTGTCGCCGATGCGAAGGCGCGTGGGCGACAGCAGGCGATACGGCGGCACCGGCAGGTTATATTGCGCCGGCGCTCCCAGGAACACGCGGCCGGCGAGGTCGAAGCGCGAGCCGTGGCACGGACAGGCATAGCCGCCCGCCGCTCCGGCGGCCTCGCCCGGGGGACGCAGACGCGGCACGCAGCCGAGATGGGTGCAGATGCCGACCATCACGCCGTATTCGGGCACGATCGAGCGGTGCCAGTTGGCGGCATAGTCCGGCTGCTGGGGCACCGCCGAGAGCGGGTCTCGCAGCCGCGTCTGCAGCGCCGCCTCCTGCAGCTGCCGCAGCGCCTCCGGGGTGCGCCGGACGATGAACACCGGGTAGCCGCGCCATGTCGCGACGATCTGCTGGCCGGGCGCCAGGGGCGTCAGGTCGACATCGACCGTCATGTCCGCCGCCTCCCCGGTGGCGGGGCTGTTCAGGCTGTCCAAGAACGGCCAGGCCAGGGCGCCAGCACCCGCGGCGGCGGTCGCCACGGTCAGCAGGGTCAGGAAGTCGCGCCGCACCGGCGGCGGTCCGGCGGGGGCCGGCGCCGGCTCGTCGGCATCCTGTGCAGTCATGTCGTGCCTCCGGTCATCAGCGCGGGCTGCGGCTTTCAGGGCAGCGGGTGGAACAGCCCGGGCGAGCCGGCATCGCTCTGCACCTGGCGTGCCAGCCGGTCGATCTTCAGCGTGAACAGCTTCGGCAGCTGCCCGCGCTCCCCGGGACAGGCGCCGGAATGCTTCTCCATGACCTGCATCCGGGTTCCCGTCGGCGGATCGTTGCCGTCGATGATGAACAGCAGGCAGTCCTTCCGGTCGCCGGTCAGGCCGCGCTGCACCACCAGCGCGCGCAGATACTCCACGAGCTGGTAGTCGTTGCGCCAGTCGAGCCGCTGGCCCTGCAGGCCGCCGAGCCACCGCTCCATCAGCCCGGTTCGCTCCAGCGTCAGCAGCGTGAGGGCGAGCAGCAGGGCGATCAGGATGCGACGGATGACCCGCGAGCGCGGCGTCAGGCGACGCGCTCGCGGGCGCAGGCGGCCGGCATCGCCGCCCGCCGGGACGGGTGGCAGGCGCGCGGCGGGCGCTGACGGACGGCGGTTCCGGCTGATCGGCATGCGCCTCCTTCTAGCAGGCCCGTGCCCGCCTGCCACCGGGGGCGCCGCCTTGGGGCGGCAGCAGCGGCTGGCCGCCCGGCGATCGGGCATTCGAGACCCTTGAACCATCCGGCCCTGCAACCGAGATCGGGATGAGGCGCCGGTTGCCTCGGCACGGAAGCCTGCAGAGCAGATGGCGTGATCTCACCGGTCTGGAACGCCGGACATCATGCCGCCAGCTCCGCTGCCAGCCACCAGGACGGGCCGGCCAGCCGCGCATGCCGATCGCGCCCGGTCAGGCCGAAGCCGGGCCTGCCGCCCGCCGTCGCGGTGACGGCGCGCAGCCTGTCGATCAAGCGGGAGCATCGTCGATGGAGTCTGCCAGACGCCTGCGCCTCGGCGCGTTCATGCGCCCGATCAGCATCCATACCGGAGCCTGGCGCTATCCCGGCGCCTGGCCGGACGCGAACTTCAACTTCGACCACATCAAGCGGCTGGCGCAGACGCTGGAGCGCGGCCGGTTCGACGCCTTCTTCATGGCCGACCATCTGGCGATGCTCGACATGCCGATGGCGGCCCTGCAGCGCAGCCACACCGTCACCTCGTTCGAGCCGTTCACGCTGCTTTCGGCACTCGCGGCCGTCACCGAGCGGATCGGGCTCGTCGCCACCGCCTCGACCACCTTCGATGCGCCCTACCACATCGCCCGCCGCTTCGCCTCGCTCGACCATATCAGCGGCGGCCGCGCCGGCTGGAACGTCGTCACCACCGCCAATCCGGACGCAGCCCTGAACTTCGGCGCCGGCACGCAGATGGATCACGGCGAGCGCTACCTTCGTGCCCGGGAGTTCGTCGACGTGGTCACCGGGCTGTGGGACAGCTTCGAGGACGACGCCTTCGTCCGCGACGTCGAGTCCGGGCTGTTCTTCGATGCGGCCAAGCTGCACGCGCTCGATCACGTGGGGCCGCACCTGAGCGTGCGCGGTCCGCTCAACATCGCCCGGCCGGTGCAGGGCTGGCCGGTGATCGTGCAGGCCGGATCGTCCGAGCCCGGCCGCCAGCTCGCGGCGGAGACCGCGGAAATCGTGTTCGGGGCGGAAGCGAACATCGCGTCGGCGCAGCGCTTCTATGCCGACGTGAAGGCGCGGATGGTCCGCATCGGCCGCGACCCGGAGCATCTGAAGATCCTGCCGGCCGCCTTCGTGGTGGTGGCCGACAGCGTGGCCGAGGCGCAGGCGATGCGCGACCGCCTCGACGGGCTGGTGCATTACGACAGCGGCATCGCGACCCTCTGCAGCATGCTGGGACACGACGTGTCGGGATACGATCCGGACGGGCCGCTTCCCGAGATCCCCGACACCAACAGCAGCAAGAGCGCGCGCGAGCGGGTTCTGGCGCTCGCCCGCGAGAAGGGGCTCACCATCCGGCAGCTGGCGCAGACGGTCGGCAGCTATTCGGGCCTGGCCTTCGTCGGCACGCCGTCGAGCATCGCCGACACGATGGAGGAATGGCTGATGACCGAGGCGAGCGACGGCTTCAACGTCATGTTTCCGTTCCTGCCTGCCGGGCTCGACGCGTTCGTCGACCGGGTGATCCCCGAGCTGCAGCGTCGCGGGCTGTTCCGGCGCGACTATGAGGGCCGGACGCTGCGCGAGAATCTCGGTCTGCCGCGACCGGTCAACCGCTTCCGTCCGGCCTGATCCGGAGCCGCCGCGGCGGGCCGAATTTGTCTTGCCTAACGCACGCAGGGGTTGTCAGGTGAGCGGGGCTGCGGCGGCTCGAACGGAGACGTCTTCCAAGCCCGCAGATCGTGCCGCATTCCGACAACGATCCCATGGCGCGAGACAGCAGCCCGGTCACGGCAGGGCTGGGCGCCGGGATGAAACCCTGCCGCCGAGGATCGCGATGCAGCAGCAATCCGGGGACGCGACGTCCTTGTCAGGCCTCTCTCATCGCACCACCGAGGGCCTGCTCGTCCACGCGGTCGTCGTCACCGATCATGCGGGGCAGATCGTCGGCTGGAACGAGCGCGCGCACGCGCTGTTCGGCTGGCGCAAGCTCGAGGTGCTCGGACGATCCTATGGCGAGCTGCTGATACCCGGCGAGCGAGAGCGGGATCTGCTGGCGGCCAAGCGCGACGAGGTGCGCGCGGAGGGGATCAGCAGCCATGTCGGCTGGTACTGCCGCCAGGACGGCAGCGGCTTCCTGGCGAGCTGCATCATGCTGTCGCGCGATGCCGGCGAGCTGCCCGACTTCATCCACATCCTGCAGGACCGCAGCGACCAGGACGTGGTCATCAGGGCCCTGCGGCAGAGCGAGGCGCAGTTCCGGCTGCTGATCGAGACGATCCCGCAGCTGGTCTGGCGGTCCTTCGACAATGGCGACTGGGACTGGGCCGGCCCGCAATGGGTCGCCTACACCGGACAGCCGGAGCTCGACAGCCACGGCCATGGCTGGCAGGCGATGGTCCATCCCGACGACCAGGTGGTGACGATGCAGGCCTGGGCGGCGGCTGCCGGCCGCGGCGGGCTCGATGTCGAGCACCGGCTGCGGCGCGCCGATGGCGTCTATCGCTGGTTCCAGACCCGGGCCGTGCCGCTGCCAGGCGCCGACGGTGCCGACGGGCCGAGCCACTGGTTCGGAACCTCGACCGACGTGGATGACGCCCGTCAGGCCGAGGAGCGCATCGAGTTCCTGGCCTATCACGACGTGCTGACCGGAGCCGTGAACCGGGCCCTGCTGCAGCGGGTGCTGGAGCAGGTCACGGGCGGGGGCGAACGGACCGCGGCCGCATGCACCGTGCTCTACCTGGATCTCGACCGGCTCAAGCTGATCAACGACCAGTTCGGTCACCGGGGCGGCGACGAGCTGCTGCGGCAGGTGGTGGACCGGCTGCAGAACGGCCTGCGCGAGGACGGCATCGTGGCGCGGATCGGCGGCGACGAGTTCGTGCTGGTGCAGCCCTGCGGATCGCCCGACGACGCGGCCCGGCTGGCCGCCTCCATCGTGGCGATCCTGTCCGAGCCGTTCATCATCGAGGAGCAGCCGCTGCGGGTCAGCGCCAGCATCGGCGTCGCCACGTTCCCGCATGACGCCAGCACGTCCGAGGAGCTGCTTCGTCGCGCCGATCTTGCTCTGTATCGCGCCAAGGCGGGCAGCGGCAGCGTGTGCTTCTATGAGCCGGCGATGGAGGCCGAACTCCGGCAGCGCCAGGCGCTTGAGCGCGATCTCAGGCAGGCCGTCGAGCGGGACGAGCTCGACATGCACTATCAGCCGATGTTCTGGACCGGCAGCGGCGCGCTCTGCGGCTTCGAGGCCCTGGCGCGCTGGACCCATCCCCGGCGCGGCACGGTTCCACCGGGCGTGTTCATTCCGCTCGCCGAGGAATGCGGGCTGATCGTCCCGCTCGGCGCCCGGGTGCTCGAACGCGCCTGCCGCACCGCCGCCGCCTGGTGCAACGATCAGCCGATCGCCGTCAACCTGTCCCCGGAGCAGGTCCGGAGCGGCAACATCGCCCGCCAGATCGCCGGCGTGCTCGCCCGGACCGGCCTCGCGGCCCAGCGCCTGGAGCTGGAGGTCACGGAAGGGCTGCTGATGGACGACAGCGAGCACGTGCGCGACATGCTTCAGGCGATCAAGTCGCTCGGCGTGCGGATCGCCCTCGACGATTTCGGCACCGGCTATTCGAGCCTTGGCTATCTCTGCCGCTTTCCGTTCGACAAGGTGAAGATCGACCAGTCCTTCATCCGCGGCCTGAGCGACGATCCGAGCGCACGCGCCGTGGTGCGCGCGATCATCGCCCTCGGGCACAGCCTGCACATGCAGGTCATCGCCGAGGGGGTCGAGACCGACGAGCAGCTGGCGCGGCTGCGCGAGCTCGGCTGCGATCAGGTGCAGGGCTACCTGCTCGGGCGACCGGCATCGGCAGGCACGGTCGGCGGCCGGGCGGGTTGATCCGGACGACGCAGCCGTCGAGGGCGTGGCGGGTCTGTCTACCGGATGAGCATCGTCTGGAGCGCGTCCAGCGAGGCAGAGGCTGCCTCGGCGGCGTCGCGCTCCATCTGGCGGTAGCAGGTCACGAGGCGGGTTCCGGCCGCCGTCACCACGGCGCCGCCGCCGCCGACGCCGCCGGGGCGGGCGGCAACGACCGGCTCGCCCAGGCTGGCGGTCATCGCATCGACGAGCAGCCAGGCCCGGCGATACGACATGCCCATCGCCCGTCCGGCCCGGGCGATCGAGCCATGCTCGGCGATCAGCTCGAGCAGCCGGACCTTGCCTGGACCCAGCCAGTGCGCGCCGTCCTGGTCGATCCGGAGGGTCAGGCGCAGCATGGCGCGGAGGCGGCGAGCCCTGGCCTGTCGGTCCGGTTGCCGGTGCCGCAGGGCCGCCGCCTGCTCGGCGGCAGCGCAGGGAAACAGCTGCGTCCGCAGGCGGACGCGTCGGGCCGGAACAGGCTTCGGGGAGAACCCGGTCTGGCCGCGTCCCCGCTCATGGACGCCCGCCCGGCGACGCGACCGGCCGCAAGGACCCCGCCGCTCCGCCTCATGCCGATGCTCCAGCTGCCGCCGTGACCGTTACGCTCGGCATCCCGACGGGTTCGCTGTCCGCCTCGCGGCTCCAGAGGAACGTCAGCTCGTGCTTGTTGTGCGACAGATGCAGCACGCGGCCGCCGGGGATGGCGGCAAAGGCGTCGGCCGCCGCATGGTCGGTCGGATCCTGGAACTTGATGGTGCAAACGATCCGGGCCGTCGTTCCGGCGGCGATCCAGCGCTGCACCAGCCCCAGCAGACGCGCCGGGTAGGCGATGATGTCGCTGAACAGCCAGTCGACCGGCGGCTCGCTCGCGGGGTCGATCCCGAAGGCGCTCTCCTGCCTGACGCGGACGCCCGGCAGGCTCGCCACGCTCGCATCCAGCGGCGCCCGATCGACCGCGGTGACGCCGGCGCCGAGGCTGGCGAGGGCCCAGCTCCAGCCGCCCGGCGCCGCGCCCAGATCGAGGCATCGCTCGCCCGGCTGCGGCCAGCGCCCCAACCGGGCGCAGGCCTCCCACAGCTTGAGATAGGCACGGCTCGGCGGACCGACGCGATCCTCGACGAAGCGCGCGACGCCG
Organism: uncultured Acetobacteraceae bacterium; assembly: GCA_964236105.1. Taxonomy (GTDB): domain Bacteria; phylum Pseudomonadota; class Alphaproteobacteria; order Acetobacterales; family Acetobacteraceae; genus Lichenicola. The sequence goes on from CAXSBC010000003.1 coordinate 106,583, forward strand.
TTGGGAAACGGACTGGTCTTGGTGGTGCTCAGCAGCAGCCGGTCGGGCGCCAGCAGCGTCCAGGCGCCGAGCGGCGCCGACGGCGCGGCAGCCGGGAAGCGCAGCGGCGCCGCCTTCACCGGCGGCAGCCTGGCCGCGATCAGCGCCGAGCGGCGATGATGCAGCACCGGCAGCAGGCTCCAGTTGCGCTGCCGGTCGCGCAGCGCCGACACCGCGGCGCCGATCGACGGGCAGGCCACCAGTTCCGGAGCGGTCCAGATCTCGAGCGGCCACAAGGCCGGCGCCGGCGGCTCCGGCGACAGCGCCAGCCTGCCGTGCCAGGCCGAGACCGTGACGCCCCGGCGCGCCAGCGCCTCCGCCAGCACCGCCTCGTTGCCTTCCGAGGCGAGGTAGGCGGCGGCGCATCCGCCGACCTCGTCGATCATCGACGCAGGCAGGCCACGGCCAGCAGCAGCCAGCCCAGCATCAGCACGCTGCCGCCGAACGGCGCCGCATGCCCCGCCGCCTGCGCCCAGCCGCTGCCGCCGGCGAAGGCCAGCGCGTAGACGCCGGCACAGAAGCAGACGATCCCGAGCAGGAACGCCGCGCCGGCGAGGCGCAGCACGAGGTCGCGCGGCCGCCGCTCGGCGAGCAGTCCGGTCGCCAGCAGCGCCATCGCGTGCCAGCCCTGCATCTGCACGCCGGAGCGCAGCATCTCCCGGCCGCCCCCCGCCAGCACCCGGTCCGGCAGGTGCGCCGCCAGCGCTCCCATCGCCACCGTCAGCAGGCCGAGCAGGGCGCCGCAGACCAGGAACGGCCGCGCCCCGGTGCGGGCGGGCGTGGCCGGCAGCGTGATGTCTGGTCGCGTGATCATGATGCCGGCTTCTAGCTGCCGGCGTCAGGCTGCGTATAGTGCGCCATGTCACGCGGCGACCTGTTTCCAGAAATCGAGCCTTTCGCGGCCGGCTACCTGCCGCTCGAGGAGCAGGACGGCGATGACGGGCACGTCATGTACTGGGAGCAGGTCGGCCGTCGCGACGGCCGCGCCGTGCTGTTCCTGCATGGCGGCCCGGGTGCCGGTGCCGGCATCGTGCATCGGCGCTTCTTCGATCCGGCCTTGTGGCGGGCGGTGATCTACGACCAGCGCGGCGCCGGCCGCTCGCGGCCGCAGGGATCGCTGCGCTGCAACGATACCGACAGCCTGGTCGCCGACATCGAGCGCCTGCGCGGCCATCTCGGCATCGAGAGCTGGATCCTGTTCGGCGGCTCCTGGGGCTCCACCCTTGGTCTGGCCTATGCGCAGGCGCATCCCGAGCGGGTGATCGCGCTGGTGCTGCGCGGCGTGTTCCTGGGCCGCCCGATCGAGCTCGACTGGTTCCTGTACGGACTGCGCGCGGTGTTTCCCGATGCCCACGCCGCCTTCGCCGGCCACGTTCCGGAGGCCGAGCGCGACGACCTGCTGAGCGCCTATGTCCGCCGGCTCAACCACCCGGATCCGGCCATCCACCTGCCGGCCTCGCGCGCCTGGTCGGTCTATGAGGGCACCTGCTCGACGCTGCTGCCGACGGCGGCGGCGGTGACGAGCTTTGCCCGCGACCGTGCCAGTCTGGGCCTGGCGCGAATCGAGGCGCACTACTTCCGCCATGGCCTGTTCCTGCCGCCCGAAGGGCTGCTGAGCCGGATGGACCGCATCGCCCACCTGCCGGCGGAGATCGTGCAGGGCCGCTACGACATGATCTGCCCGCCGCAGAGCGCGTTCGATCTGGCGGCGGCATGGCCGGGGACGCGCCTCACCATGGTGCCGGATGCCGGCCATTCGGCGCTGGAGCCCGGCACGCGACGGGCTCTGATCGCCGCCCTGGAACGGTTTCGCAACTGAGTCGCGAGTGGCCGAGAAATCCGCGATCTTCAGTGAACGCACGATGCTGCTTGGCGTTACCGGCTGCGAGTTTGACCGGAAGCACGTCGTCCCGGATCTGCAGTGGCCCGCTCAATTCAAGGAAACATCATGAATCGCTATGCACGCTGGGGCTTCGCCCTTGTCATCCTGCCTGTCGCCGCCTGCGCCAGCAACCCGCCCGCCCCGCCGGCCGCACCTCCGGGCCCGCCGCCGCTCGCCGCCGCCGACGCCACCTTCATCCAGGACGCAGCCCAGGGCGGCATGGCCGAGATCCAGGCGGCCCAGCTTGCGCAGACCACCTCGCACAGCGCGAAGGTCAAGATGTATGCGCAGAAGATGATCACCGACCACACCCAGGCCGACGACCAGCTGAAGCAGCTCGCCACCTCCAAGGGTGCGACCCTGCCGACCACCGTGAACGACATGGAGATGCAGCAGATGACGACGCTGCAGGGCGAGAAGGGTCGTCAGTTCGACCATGACTACCTGGCGGGCCAGGTCACCGATCACACCCAGATGGTGCAGGTCTTCCAGACCGAGGCCCAGAACGGCACCGATCCGGACCTGAAGAAGTTCGCCGCCGACACGCTGCCGATCATCCAGTCGCATTTGGACGAGGCCAAGAAGATGACCATGATGCCGATGCACAAGGGCATGCATCGCCACCATGTCCAGACCAGCTGATCGTCCGGAACTAGACTGACCTGCCCGCCGTCCATGCGACACCCGCATGGACGGCGGTTTTCGTTTCGGCGGGAGGCCGACCATGTTTGTTGCCATGAACCGGTTTCGCGTCGCACGCGGCTCGGAGGCCGACTTCGAGCAGGTCTGGCTCAGCCGCGACGTGTTCCTGAAGACCGTCTCGGGCTTCGAGGCGTTCCATCTGCTGCGCGGTCCCGAGGCCGAGGACCATGTGCTGTATGCCTCGCACACGATCTGGGCGTCGAAGGCCGCCTTCGAGGAGTGGACGCAGTCGGACGCCTTCCGGCAGGCGCACAAGGGTGCCGGGCAGACCGGCGTGCGCTCGATGTATCTGGGGCCGCCGCAGTTCGAGGGCTTCGATGTGCTGCAGATGGTCGAGCGGGAGTGACGATCCGGATCGACAGCGTCGTCACCCGGACCGGCGATGCCGGGCAGACCAGCTTCGGCGACGGCCGCCGCACGCCGAAGGATTCGCCGCGCGTCGAGGCCTACGGCACCGTGGACGAGGCCAACGCCGCGGTCGGGCTGCTGCGTCTTGAGGTGCCGGCCGGCACTCCGCAGGGCGACCTGCTGTGCCGCATCCAGAACGGGCTGTTCGACATCGGCGGCGACCTCTGCGTTCCGGGCGATGCCGGACGCACCCTGCGCATCGATGACCGGCTGCTGCATCTGCTCGATGCGGCGATCGAGGCGCTGGCGGCCCTGCAGGCGCCGCTGGACAGCTTCGTGCTGCCAGCCGGGAGCCGCGGCGCGGCGCAGGCCCATGTCGTGCGCACCATCGTGCGGCGCGCCGAGCGCCGGGTGGTCAGCCTGGCTGCCGCCGAGCCGATCAACCCCGAAATCGTCCGCACCCTCAATCGCCTGTCCGACTATTTCTTCGTGCTGGCCCGCCACCTGAACGACGATGGTCGCGCCGACGTCGTCTGGGTGCGCCAGTCTTAGCACAGGTCTCGTCTCGCGGGTCCGCCGCGTCGGGCCGGCCGGGCATCGCCGGTCACAGCCCTTGCGTCAGAACGTGTCCAGCACCGCCATGGCATCCGCCGCCAGCCCGCCCAGCGCGTCCCGCAACGCCACGATCCCGCCGATGACGATCAGCGCCGGGGTCGGAAGCGGAGTGCGACGCAGCTGCTCGGGCAGCGTCGCCAGCGTGCCGACCAGCAGGGTCTGCTCCGGGGTGGCGGCACGCGAGATCGCCGCCGCCGGCGTATCGGGCGCCAGGCCGCCCGCCATCAGCCTTCCGGCGATGGCGCCCAGGTTGCGCACCGACATGTAGAGCACGATCGGCTGGCCGAGCCGGGCCAGGGCCGCCCAGTCTAGCGACGCCACCGGATCGGCCTCGCCCTCGGCGCTGTGCCCGGTCGCCAGCACGATCGCCTGGTTCACGCCGCGCACGGTCGCCGGGATGCCCGCCGCCGCCAGCCCGGCCAGCCCCGCGGTCAGTCCCGGCACGATGCGGAACGGGATGGCGTTCGCGGCCAGCACCAGCGCCTCCTCGGCGCCGCGACCGAACACGTACGGGTCGCCGCCCTTCAGCCGCAGTACCCGCTTGCCCTGGCGCGCCAGCGTCACCAGCCTGGCCGAGATGTCGCTCTGGTGGATCGACGGCCGCCCGCCGCGCTTGCCGGCATATTCCAGCACCGCCGAGCCTTGCGCCAGATCGAGCACGCCGGCATCGACCAGCGCGTCATAGACGATCACGTCGGCCTGGATCAGGCCGCACAGCGCATACAGCGTGAGGTGCCCGCGATCTCCGGGTCCGGCGCCGGCGAGCCAGACCTGGCCTGGCTGCAGGACCGGGCACTGGCCGCCGAGCAGTCGGCTGACGGCGGCCCCTGGACTGAGCGGCTGGGCCTCGTGCGGCGCCTCGTTCATCGTCGACCTGCTGCTCCGTCGCCGGCTGCCGCCCTGCCATGACCGATTGCTACTGGCAAGACGGGCCGGCCGATCATAGATCATCCCGCGGCGACGCATTCTGGAGCACGATCTGCATGTCCGACACGGCCTTCGACGATGCAACGTCCGTGCTGGCGCCCCCGACCAGGAGCTATGGGCACCTGAGCCCGGAAACCGTGCTCACGGTGCATCACTGGACCGACCGGCTGTTCTCCTTCACCACCACCCGCGACCAGAGCCTGCGTTTCGAGAACGGCCAGTTCGCGATGATCGGGCTTGAGCTGGGGGGCAAGCCGCTGCTGCGCGCCTACAGCATCGCCAGCGCCAATTACGAGGAGCAGCTGGAGTTCCTGTCCATCAGCGTGCCCGACGGTCCGCTGACCTCGCAGCTCTGCAAGATCGTCCCGGGCGATATTGTGCTGGTGGGCCGCAAGCCGACCGGCACCCTGCTGGTCGACAACCTGCTTCCCGGCCGCACCCTGTATCTGCTGGCGACCGGCACCGGGCTCGCGCCGTTCCTGTCGCTGATCAAGGACCCGGCGGTCTATGACCGGTTCGACCGGGTGGTGCTGGCGCATGGCGTGCGGGTATCGGGCGAGCTCGCCTACGCCAACCACATCCGCCACGAGCTGCCGCGGCACGAGTTCCTGGGCGAGGAGGTGGCGGCGAAGCTGCTCTATTATCCGACCGTGACCCGCGAGGACTACCAGACCACCGGCCGCCTCACCGACCTGATCGAGAGCGGCAGGATGTTCGCCGACCTGGGCCTCCCGGCGCTCGATCCCGAGCATGACCGCGTCATGATCTGCGGCAGCGAGGCGATGCTGGCCGATCTGGAGGCGATGCTGGAGCGGCGCGGCTTCGACGAGGGCAACAACGCCAAGCCCGGCACCTACGTCGTCGAGAAGGCGTTCGCGCAGCGGTGAGCAGGTCCAGGGGCGCTGCCCCTGGACCCCGCCAAAGGCTGAGCCTTTGGAATCCACTTTGGTGTCGGGGAACGGCCCTGGCTTTGTGAGGACGTGTCATGGCCTACGACTTCGATCTGTTCGTCATCGGGGGCGGGTCCGGCGGCGTGCGCTGCGCGCGGATCGCGGCGAGCCATGGCGCCCGGGTCGCGGTGGCGGAAAGCCGGCACTGGGGCGGCACCTGCGTCAATCTCGGCTGCGTGCCCAAGAAGATGATGGTCCAGGCCAGCGAGTATGGCGAGCACGCGGTCGACGGCCGCGGCTTCGGCTGGAGCGCCGAGCCGGGCACGCATGACTGGACGCACCTGATCGCGGCCAAGGACCGCGAGATCGCGCGTCTCAACGGCATCTACGTCAGGCTGCTGCAGAATGCGGGCGTCACCCTGTTCGAGGGCCGCGCCCGCTTCGAGGATGCCCACACGCTCGTGCTCGAGCCGGGCCCGCTCGATCCCGGCTTCGAGCCGAAGCGTGTCACGGCCGAGCGGATCGTCATCGCGACGGGCAGCAGGCCGATCGTGCAGCCCGACATCGAGGGCCATGAGCTCGGCATCAACTCCGACCAGGCCTTCCACCTGCCCGAGCGCCCGCAGCGCGTGACCATCATCGGCAGCGGCTATATCGGCGTCGAGTTCGCCGGCATCTTCGCCGGCCTCGGCTCCGAGGTTCAGGTCGTCTACCGTCAGACGCTGCCGCTCCGCGGCTTCGACGAGGATCTCCGCGCGGCCCTCGACGAGGCCATGACCGCGCGCGGCATCGTCTGCCACCGAGGCACGCTGCTGCACCGCATCCGGCGGCATGACGGCGCCCTCCGCCTGACCCTGACCGACGGGCGCGAGTGGGATGCCGATCTCGTCTTCTTCGCGGTCGGCCGGTCCCCGAATGTCGAGGGGCTCGGCCTGGACACCACGGCGGTGCGCACCACGGAAGAGGGCCGCATTCTCGTGGATGACGGCAGCCAGACGCACGAGCCCGGCATCTTCGCCATCGGCGACGTCACCAACCGCATGAACCTGACCCCGGTGGCGATCGCCGAGGGGCACATCCTGTCCGACCGGCTGTTCGCGGGCCACGTCCGCGAATGGTCGTTCGACACCACGCCGAAGGCGGTGTTCTTCTCGCCGCCGCTCGCCAGCGTCGGCCTGACCGAGGACGAGGCGGCGGCGCGCGGGCCTGCCGACATCTATCTCGCGCGCTTCACGCCGATGCGCCACACGCTGAGCGGCCGCAAGCGTCAGAGCGTGATGAAGCTGGTGGTCGAGCAGGCGAGCCGCGTGGTCGTCGGCGTGCACATGATGGGCGAGGATGCGCCCGAGATGATGCAGGGCCTGGCCATTGCCGTCACCGCCGGTCTGACCAAGGAGGATTTCGACCGCACCATTGGCCTGCATCCCACCTCGGCCGAGGAGTTCGTGACGCTGCGCACCCGCACCCGGGTTGCCGGCGCCGCCTGAGCCGGACGACCACCGGGTGGCGCCGCCGCCGGCGATGATTCACGGCGACCTAACAATGGTCGGGGTCGATCCCCATCTTGGAGATGCCGGAGCTGCCGCGATCGTCTCGCTGTGCGGCTCCCTTTCCAAGGATGCAGGCCCATGGTCCCCGTCGTAGAGAAGCCGACCATGGCCAAGCCGCGCTGGGATGGCAGCCGGGTGCTGTTCGAGATCGCGGTGGATGACCAGGTCGTGGCATGTGCGATCTCGCGGTCGGCGTTGCAGGATATCAGCGGCGTCAGACGGTTCACGCCTGCCGACCTGTTGCGCGGCTTCGACGACGTCAGGGTGCGGATCGAGGAGATCGCCGCGAACAAGTACAGGATCAACCCGGAAAGCGTGTCGGGACTCGTCAGCATCTGGACCGACGACATCGAGGATACGCGCGCGGCCTGACCCATGGGATCCTGATCGATCCCGACCAGGTCTCGCAGACCGCTTACGGTTGGCAAAGCCGATGGCCGTGCCTGAAGCGTCGCCGTTAAGCGAGCTGTAACGACTCGTTTGTTAGCCTGCCTGCATAATCGCTGCCCAAATCGCAACATTCCAGGACGCAAAGCCTTTGCTTCGTTGCGTTGGTGCACCGATAATGGGTTCGTTCATGCCGTCGGAGGCCGCCAGATCATGAAACCGCACTGCATCATCCTGACCCCGTCGCCTGGCGCCGTGTTCCTGCGCACCGATGCCGCCCTGGTTGAGATGACGCCGGGCGAGGCGCTGCGGCTCTGCGAGCAGATCCGATCCTGTATCCATGTCGCTCTCGGCGCCCAGGACGGGCGGGCGCTGCAGGCGATGCTGGGCGGCGCTCCGGCCTGATCGCCGGAACCGACGGGTGGCGAGTCGCGGCCAGGCGTCACGGCTGACGGTCCTGACCGCGTCGGAGCCTCAGTAGGGCAGGGTGAGATAGAGCTGACCCAGCTTCGTCAGCTGGCCCGAGGCGCCAAGCAGGCTCGAATAGTGCGGATCCGGGCTGACGCGTCCGGTGAACCAGGCATAACGGAACACGTCGCTGCGTTGCTCGCACGTGGCCACCATGGCGGTCATCTGCGCTTCCTGCTCGGCGAGCGTCGTGATCTGGGCGCCATCGTTCTGGCTGTGCCAGTTGGCGAACTCGGTGACCCAGATCGGCTTGTTGTACTTGTCGAGACGGCTGAGCTGGCTGGCCAGGCCGTAGTCGTACCAGTGGAAACCGAGATAGTCGATGCTCGGCTGACGGCCGCCGTTGGCAGCCTCGTAGGCGGCATAGAACGCATCCAGCCACGCCACCGGATCGCTGTAGTTCGGCATCGTGCCCCAGGTGATCTGCGGTCCGACGATTTTGACGCCGGCCTGCGAGGCGATCGCCTCGTATTGCGGCCACAGCTGCGCTGCCTGCTGCGGGGTCAGATAGGACTGGCCGCCGACGTTCGGCTCGTTCAGCACGAGCAGGTAATGGATGGTCGGGTGCGCCAGCAGGAAGGCGACGACAGTGGCGGCCTTGAAGCTGCCGTTCCACAGCATCGGGTAGTAGTCCATCTGATACTGGGTGAGGTAGCTCGACGGGACGCCGGCGTTGGGTGCCGCGCCCCAGTTGTACCACCAGCTCACCCCCGGCGAGACCGCCTGCAGGTCGGCGGGAGACGCAAGGTCGTAGGCGATGCCTCGCTTGGCGCTCTTTGCCGGTGTCGCCGCTGTCGCGACCGCGCCGGGTGCCGCGACGATCGCCTCCGGGTCGGTTCCGCCTCGCGCATGGCCGGGCGACGTCCAGAACGCCGCCAGAACGACGAGGCCGCTTATGCGAAACTTCATGATGTTGATCCTCCTGTCGATGCCCCGGGACCGGTTGGCTGGGCCGCTGCCGCTGAGGCGCCACCGGCTCGTGCAATAATCGGACCTGCTCATCGAGGTGATGTGCGACGCGGCTGTTCGGGGTCGGTCGGCGGTCCGGACCGTCGCGTCGCTCGGCACGCCGTCAGGATGACGACGCACGTCGGTGGCTAGCCGCATCCGCCTCGGGTGGAGGAGCCAGCGCCACAGGGACAATAACGCATTTTGCCGACTTCGACCTGACCTCGTCGAGAAGGGGCCCGTAACGCCCCTGCAGTAGGCCGGGCATACCGCTCGTGCCCGGCCGGGTCGTGATCGGCGCGATCCCCGATCTGGTGGCCGGATGGCCGGTCGCCTTGCAGCAAATACCGGCGGCCGCACGGAACGTCGTTGCGATCCTGCGTTAAAGGTCGAGGAAACGGAGGAAACAATGACCAAGAAATTCCTGGCGATCGTCGCGTTCGGGTGCGCTCTCGGCACTGTAGCCTGCACGGCCGCCAACGTGCCGAGCGGGCAGCCGCAGCCCGGCTATGCCAACGATCGCGCCGGCGGCGGCAACACGGGTGCTCCCGGCTACAGCAAGCCCTCCGGAAACTGACCGCCATCGCCGGCCAGGCGCGGCGAGCGCGTGGCCGGCGGATTGCCGACCTGGCCTGATCCGACGAATCCGCCGACGATGTCGGACTCCGTCGCACCTCAGTCCGTTCCAGGCTGTCAGGCGCTCCCGTCGGATCCGGCGCTCGTTCCGGGAACCGCATAGGCGCTGCCGTCTTCCGCGCGTGCCGGATGCGTCTCGTAATAGGGATGCTTCGGGTGCGCCACCTGATCGAAGCTGATCGCCAGCAGATCCAGCGCATCGCGCATCGGCTGTCCTGCCACGGCAAGTCCGTGGCCGCTGAGCAGGAACGCCGGCTGCAGGGCCGCCAGCATGACGACGGACTCGCGCGCGCGCGGCCAGTCCTGCGTGAAATACATCGGCGGTCCGTGCAGCTCGGTGCGGGCCCGCGCCACCGCATAGACCGATTCCTGGGCGGTGGTGATGACCGCATCGGCGGAAAGCAGCGTCTTGTCGGAGTCGCGCCACAGCGACACGTGGCCGACCGAGTGCCCGGGCGTATGCAGCCATTGCCAGCGCGGCATGTTCGGCACGGTGCCATCCTCGGGCAAGGGCAGCAGCCGGGCCGAGACATTCACCGGACCGCGCGGATAGAGCGAGGCGGCCATGGTCATGACGCCGCCGCCGATCCTGGTGTCGGGTTCCGGATAGGCTGCCGTGCCATTCAGGTAGGGATGCTCCAGGATGTGCGCATAGACCGGCACGTCCCAGCGCTCGGCGAGCTCTTCCAGGGCGCCGACATGATCGAAGTGCCCATGGGTCAGGATGATCGCGGCCGGCCGCGACATGACGCCGAAGCGGTGCGCCGCCGCGCCGACGATCGCCTCGGTCGAGCCGGGCAGCCCGGCGTCGATCAGCACCCAGCCCCGGTCCTGCGCGCCTGCCGACCCGTAGAACGCCACATTCACCAGGGTCAGCCGGCGATAGGCGAGATCGGGCAGCACCTCGATCACGTCGCCGCCGGTGTCGATGCCGATGACGGCGGATGCGGCGAGCGGGATCTGCTGGGCCATCGTTGCCTCCACACGGTTGCCGGAGGTTCACGCAGGCCGCGCCGCCTGGTTGCAACTCGGGCGGCTCACAATGCCGCCGCCGGTCCAAGATCCCGCGCGACCGGCTCCGCCAGCCGGACCAGCAGCGCGCCCATGGCTGCCACCTCCGCCGGATCGCCGGACGCGACGCCCGTCGTCACCAGCCGCACCCGTCGGCGCGCCAGCACCATGGCTGGCCGGGCCGTCTCCACCGTCCAGTCCGCGTCCAGCGTCAGCGTTCCGGCGGCGTCGAGCTCGAAACGGCCGATGCTCAGCTCGACGCGCCGGTAGTCGGGCTGCAGCGGCGACGCCGTGACCACCGCCGCCTGCGGCAGCAGCGCCTGCAGGTCGGCCGCGAAAGCCTGACGGATGCCGACAGAGAGCCGTTCCGCCCAGCGTCCGTTCGGGCTCGCCACCAGCAGCGCACCCTGGCGCTGCTGGATGTCGCGGCTGTCCAGGTAGTCCGGCACCAGCACCGGACGCACCTCGATCACCGCTGCCGGCAGCGCCTGCGCCGCGAACGGGGCGTCGTCGACCGGCGGCCTGCCCAGCACGTAGGTGCGCAGGGCAGGTGCCGCGCAGCCGGCCGGCAGCAGCGCCAGCGTGGCGAGGATGAGCCGTCTCATCGCCCGCGTCCCCGCAGCACCAGCGACGGATCGTGCTCGACGTCGTGCGCGATGCCGCGCAGGCTTCCGGCGGCGGCCGCGAGATCGCGCAGGCTGGCCTCGAGGTTGAGCCGCACCTCGGAGCGGTCGCCGGCAAGCGCGGTCATGGTGGCCGACAGCGTGCGCGCATTGTCCGCGGCCTGGTTGGCGGTTTCCAGCAGCCGCTTCACCTCCGGGCCCCGCGCCGCCACCTGCGTCCTGAGCCCCGCCGACAGCAAGTCGTAGTGCGCGATCATCGCCAGCGCATGCTCGCGCACCGTCTCCACCGACCGGTCGATCAGCGGTCCGGTATCGTGCAGCCCGTCCGCGGTGACCTGCAGGCTGGCGATCAGCGGCGGCAGGCTGGCGTCGAGCGTGTCGGCGAGGCGCTCGGCGGCGTGCAGGGTGCGCTGCGTGCTGTCGGCGAGGTCGCGCAGCGGCAGCTTCGGGATCTGGTCGCGCAGCCGCTCGAAGTCGGACTCCACCGCCGGGATCTCCACCAGGCTGCCGACATAGCCGGAGAACACCGCACCCGAGTTCGGCTTCAGGTCCAGGTCGACCCCCATCTGCCCGGTCACGAAGCTCTGCATCGCCATCTGCCCGCGCAGGCCCGCCGCCACCAGCCGGGCGAGATCGAGCCGCCCGGACGCCGACGGCTGGTCCAGCATCACGCGGCCCGGATCGAGCTGCAGCGTGACCGGGATGCGCGCCTGCAGGTCCTGCGGGTTCACATGCAGCGAGACCGCCTCCACCGAGCCCACGCGGACGCCCCGGAAGGTCACCGGCGCGCCAGGCGCCAGCCCTGCGACCCCATCATGGAAATAGATCACCGCGCGATCCACCGGGGTCAGCAGATGCAGCCGGCCGAAGACCAGCACCGCCCCGATCGCCAGCCCGAACCCGACCAGCACGAACAGTCCGACCAGTGTCTGCCTAGCCGCCATCGGCACCTCCCGCCCGCGCGCCGGCCCGCTCGTCCGCCGGCCGCTCGCGACGCATGAAGGCCTGCACCGCGGGATGGGCGCAACCGTCGCGCAGGGCTGCGGGCGATCCGGTGGCGATCACCGTCTGGCTGTCGCCATCGAGGAACGCCCCGTCATCGGCGATCGCGAACAGGCTCGGCAGCTCGTGGCTGACCAGCACCACGGTGGCGCCGAGGCCCTCGCGCAGCTCCAGGATCAGGTCGTCCAGGCGGCGCGCGGTGACCGGATCGAGGCCGGCCGACGGCTCGTCGAAGAACAGCACCTCGGGATCGAGCGCCAGCGCGCGCGCGAGCCCGGCGCGCTTGCGCATGCCGCCGCTGAGCTCCGACGGCATCCGGTCCGCGGCCGCCTCCAGCCCCACCAGCGCCAGCTTGAAGCGCACCAGGTCGGCGATCGTCGCGGCCTTGGCCCGGGTGAACAGCCTGAGCGGCAGCGCCACGTTCTCGGCAACCGTTAGCGAGCTCCACAGCGCCGAGCTCTGGAACAGCACGCCGAAGCGGCGATTGATCGCCAGCCGCCGGTCCTCGCTGGCGTCCCAGTAGCTTTCGTTGTCGATCAGCACCCGGCCGGCGAGCGGCCGCAGCAGCCCGAACAGGCCCTTCAGCACGGTGCTCTTGCCGCAGCCGCTGGCGCCCATCAGCGCGAAGATCGAGCCGTGCCGGATGCGCAAGGCGACGCCCTGCTGCACGACCCCGCCGTCGAAGCCGAGCGACAGCGCCTGGGTCTCGAGCTTGAATCCGCTCATGCGCTCAGAAGCCGAGCGCGTCGCCCACGACCGCGAACAGCGCGTCGATGGCGATGATGCCGACGATGGAGGCCACCACGGCGCGCGTCGCGGCGGTGCCGACCGCGGCCGCGCTGCGTCCGGCGCCGAGCCCGATATGGCAGGACACCAGCCCGATGAGCAGCGCGAAGGCCACGCTCTTGGTCGCGCCGAAGACGAACTGCTCCAGCGGCACCGCGCGCGCCAGCGACAGCGCGAACGCCACCGGCGACATGCCCAGCATCGCGGTGGCCACGAACGCGCCGCCGGCCATGCCGATCAGGCAGGCATAGAGATAGAGCAGCGGCATGGTCAGCACGAGCGACAGCGTCATCGGCAGCACCAGATAGGTCGCCTCGCTGATGCCGAGCACGCGCAGCGCGTCGATCTCCTCGCCGCCCTGCATGGTGGCGAGCCGGGCGGCGTTGGCGCCGCCGGTGCGTCCGGCCAGCACGATCGCGGTCATCACCGAAGCCAGCTCGCGCACCAGGCTCAGCCCGACCAGCTCGCCCACGAAGACCTCGGCGGCAAACCGGCGCAGCTGCACCGCGCCGATGAAGGCCAGGATCGCCCCCATCAGGAAGTTCACCACGCCCACGATCGGCAGCGCCGAGGGACCCGCCTGCTGCACCGCCTCCAGCAGGTCGGCCGGCTGCATCCGCGTGCGCCGGCTCCGTGGCAGCAGTCCTGCCAGCAGGCCGCCGGTCAGCCGGCCCAGCAGCCCGGTCACGGCGCCGGTCGCGGCCAGGCCGGACAGGGTGGCGGCACCCAGCAGCGCCAGCGGGTTCGGCGTGGCGCGCGGCCTGGGCGCAGGCGGCCCGTCATCGGCCGCCAGTGCCAGCAGCCGTCGGGCCGATGCCGGCAGGCCGCGCTCGTCCAGCACGATCCGGTCGGTCCGGGTCCGCCGCCGCAGCTGCCAGATCACCGCGATCAGCAGGCTGTCCCATTCCTGCAGGCCGCTCGAGTCGAAGCGCGCCTGCCGTGCGGGGCCGATCGCGGCGCGCATGGCCTCGGCGCGCCGCGACGGCGACCGCGCGTCAGGACGGCGCCAGTCGCCATCCAGCACCAGCACGACGACATCGCCCTCGCGATGGGCTCGCCAGCCGGTGGCGGCGGGCGGCCTGTCGGGTGCTAGCTGAGCCAGCGCCACGCTCCGGCGGGTCCGGCGGGGGAGGGGAACGTCGACGACATGGCGGTCCGGCTATCCTTGTTCTGCAGCGCGCGTCAGGATAGCCGCGACGCCGCCATCCGTCGCCTGGGCTCGCCCGGGCCGGCGGCGACCATGCGGGTGCGCCCGCGCCCGGGGCGAAGGAGTGCTGTGGTGACCGGCGACCTGTTCGATGCGCCGGAGCCCGCCGCAATGCGTCCCGTGCGGCTGGGCCCGGACGCGGTGGTGCTGCCGGGCTTCGCGGCCGCGGACACGGACGGCGTGCTGTGCGATCTGCTGGCGGTCGCCGCGGTCTCGCCGTTCCGGCACTGGGAGACGCCGGGCGGCAGGCGCATGTCGGTGGCGATGACCGGTTGCGGCCGGCTCGGCTGGATCAGCGACCGACGCGGCTATCGCTACGCCACGCTGGACCCGGTCACCGGCCGCGCCTGGCCCGCGATGCCGGTTCGCCTGCTCGGGCTGGCGCGGCGGGCCGCGGCCGCGGCCGGCTTTCCGGGCTTCGCGCCGGATGCCTGCCTGGTCAATCGCTATGCCCCGGGCGCCGGACTGTCGCTGCACCAGGACCGCGACGAGCTCGATCTCGCGGCGCCGATCGTCTCGGTGTCGCTGGGGCTGCCGGCGACGTTCCTGTTCGGCGGCCTTGCCCGCGCCGATCCCGTGCGGCGCGTCCGGCTGGGCAGCGGCGATGTCGCGGTCTGGGGCGGGGCGTCGCGCCTGGCCCATCACGGCATCGCGCCGCTGCGGCCGGGCCTGCACGATCGCGCCGGCGGCCTGCGCTACAACCTGACGTTCCGGACCGTCGGCGCAGCCGGCGCCCGGCCGGACCGGACGGATGGCAGGGTCCGGGCCGACGCACTTTCGTTCGTTTTGGAATAGGTGGATAAGGGCGCCGTTCGGCAGGCCCGGCCGCGGCGGCGTGCGGGACGCCCGCGCACAGGATCCGAAAGACAGCCGATGAGCGCCGTTCTCTCCGCGACCGCCTCGACTCAGCCAGCCTGGACGCCGTCGAGCTGGCGCGCGTGTCCGATCCGCCAGCAGCCCGCCTATCCGGACCAGGCGGCGCTGGATGCGGTGGAGAACCGGCTGCGCGCCTATCCCCCGCTGGTGTTCGCAGGCGAGGCGCGTCGGCTGAAGCAGCAGCTGGCGCTGGCGGCGGAGGGACAGGCCTTCGTGCTGCAGGGCGGCGCCTGCGCCGAGAGCTTCGGCGAGTTCACCGCCGACGTGATCCGCGACACCTTCCGCGTGCTGCTGCAGATGGCGGTGGTGCTGACCTTCGGCGCCAAGGTGCCGGTGGTGAAGCTCGGCCGCATGGCCGGCCAGTATGCCAAGCCGCGCTCGTCGGATACCGAGACCATCGACGGTCAGAGCCTGCCCTCCTATCGCGGCGACATCGTCAACGGCTCGGCCTTCACCAGTGCGGCACGGGTGCCGGATCCGACGCGCATGGAGACCGGCTATTTCCAGTCCGCCGGCACGCTGAACCTGCTGCGCGCCTTTGCCAGCGGCGGCTATGCCAACCTGCATCAGGTGCATCGCTGGAACCTGGGCTTCGTCGAGCGCTCGCCGCTTGCCGCGCGCTACCAGGACCTGTCGCAGCGCATCGACGAGACGCTCGGCTTCATGGGCGCCTGCGGACTGACGGCCAACGCCTCGCAGGTGAACGAGACCGAGTTCTACACCAGCCACGAGGCGCTGCTGCTGCCGTACGAGCAGGCGCTGACCCGGATCGATTCCACCACCGGCGACTGGTACGGCTGCTCGGCGCATTTCCTGTGGATCGGCGACCGCACCCGCCAGCCCGACGGGGCGCACGTCGAATACCTGCGCGGCGTGCGCAACCCGATCGGCCTGAAGGTCGGCCCGACCACCACGGCCGATGACCTGCTGCGCCTGTGCGACCTGCTGAACCCGTGGGACGAGGCCGGTCGCCTGACCCTGATCAGCCGGATGGGCGCCGATGGCATCGCACGCCATCTGCCGCCGCTGCTGCGCGCGGTGCGCAAGGCCGGCCGCAAGGTGGTCTGGCTGTGCGACCCGATGCACGGCAACACCATCGGCACCGCGGCCAAGATCAAGACGCGCTCGTTCGACGCGATCCTGTGCGAGCTGCGCGGCTTCTTCGACGTGTTCGCGGCCGAGGGCGCGCTGCCGGGCGGCATCCATGTCGAGATGACCGGCCAGGACGTGACGGAGTGCGTCGGCGGCGCGCACCGCCTGACCGAGGCCGATCTGGGCAACCGCTACGAGACGTTCTGCGACCCGCGGCTCAACGCCGAGCAGTCGCTGGAGATGGCGTTCCTGGTGGCCGAGGAGCTGACCGCGCGGCGTCGGGCCGGCAGCCGGTGAGCGGGATCCAGCCCTCGGACGATGGCGCCATAGCGGCCGGCACCGACGCCTACTTCAACCGCACCCGGGCCATCGTCGCGCGGTTCGGCGACGTGCGCGTCACCTACGCGCTGTTCCTGCGCCGGCCGGTGATCGCAGCGCACCGGCTGATGACGGAGTGGCTGGCCGGCGTGGCGGCGGCGCGGCAGCTCGACATCGCGTGCGAGCCGTGCTTCGCCGAGGGCGACTGGGTCGGCGCCGGCGAGCCGCTGGTTTATGTGACCGGCAGCTTCCAGGGGCTGGTCGATCTGGAGACGCTGCTGCTGCAGAAGCTGGGCCCGGCCTGTGTCGCCGCACACAACGCCTACCAGATGTGCCTGGGCCTGCCGGGCGCGCGGTTCCTGGCCATGGAGGCCCGCCACTGCGCCGGCTTCGAGATGCAGGAGATGATGGCCTATGCGGCCTCGGTCGGCGGCAGGGCCGCGCAGAAGGAGGGAGCGCTCGGCTTCGTCGGCTGCGCCAACGACGCGACGGCGCATTTCTACGGCGGCTCCAGCGGTGCCGGCACCATGCCGCATGCGCTGATCGGCTATGCCGGCTCGACCCTGCGCGCGGCCGAGATGTTCCGCGAGACCTTTCCCGACAGCGACCTGACGGTGCTGACCGACTATTTCGGCCGCGAGGTGAGCGACGGGCTCGAGGTCTGCCGCCGGTTTCCCGAGCTCGCGGCGGCGGGGCGGGTGAGCGTGCGGCTCGACACCCATGGCGGACGGTTCCTGGAGGGGCTCGACCCGCAGCGGAGCTACGCCGTGATCGAGCGGCATGCGCCCGGCACCATCCGGCGCTACCGCAGCGAGAGCGAGCTGCGCCACCTGGTCGGCACCGGCGTGTCGGCGGCTGCGATCTGGCGCGTGCGCGAGGCGCTGGACGAGGCAGGGTATCCCGCGGTCAGGATCATCGCCTCGTCCGGCTTCGGCGTCGACAAGTGCCGGGTGATGGCCGACGCCCACGCGCCGATCGACGTGGTCGGCACCGGCAGCTTCATCCCCGACAGCTGGTCCGAGACCTACGCCACCGCCGACATCGTCGCCTATGACGGGGTGCCGCGGGTGAAGCTGGGACGCGAGTTCCTGCTCAGGACGGCTGTAGGACAGCCGGCGTGAGCGACGAGCTGTTCGCGCCCGAGGGCGGATGGCGGGTCCGCATCCTCGATCTGTCCGGCGCCTCGGAGGACGACATCGTCGAGGAGATCGGCGGGTTCGCGACGCTGATCCTGGCGAACGCGTTCTGCCGTGCCTATGTGCGCGACAGCATCGAGCGCTGCCGGGTTCCGGGTGCCAGCTCGCGCGAGGTCCTGGCCGCCTGGTTCGCGTTCGGCGAGGATGCCGAGGTGATCGAGGCGGGCGAGGAGGGCTGGCGGTCGTCCAACGAGCTCGACGAGTTCGCGGCCCGCGCCGGCAGCGAGATCGAGCGCGACTGGCGCTCGCTCGACCCGCGGCTGGCGCCGTCCGACGACGATGACGACGAAGAAGGCGACTGACGCATTGGCTGGCAGGATCTGCTCTTGAAACTCCGCTTCGCCCCCAGCCCGACCGGCCTGCTGCATGTCGGCAATGCCCGCCAGGCGGTCGCCAACGTCCTGCACGCCAAACGGCACGGCGCCGGCTTCGTGCTGCGCATCGACGACACCGACGCCACCCGGTCGCGCGAGGAGCATGTGCAGGGCATCCAGCAGGATCTGCGCTGGCTGGGCCTGGAGTGGGACCAGCTGGTCCGCCAGTCCGAGCGCATCGACCGCTACGAGGCGGCGGCGACGCGGCTGAAGCAGATCGGCCGGCTCTATCCCTGCTTCGAGAGCGAGGAGGAGCTGCGCGTCAAGCGCGAGACGCGCATCCGCCAGCATCGGCCGCCGGTCTATGACCGCGCGATGCTCAAGCTGACCCCCGAGCAGCGCGCTCAGGCCGAGGCCAACGGCAAGCAGCCGTACTGGCGCTTCCGGCTGTCGGACCGCGAGGTGTCGTGGGACGATCTGGTGCTCGGCCGGATCGCGGTGAAGCTGCCGTCGGTATCCGACCCGGTGCTGATCCGCGCCGACGGCACCGTGCTCTATACCTTCGCCTCCGTGGTGGACGATCTGGAGCTCGGCATCACCCATGTGCTGCGCGGCGAGGATCACGTCACCAACACCGGCGTGCAGCTCGACATCATCGAGGCGCTCGGTGGCCGGCCGGACCGCTTCACCTTCGCTCATCTGCCGCTGCTGCTCGACGAGGCCGGCGGCAAGCTGTCGAAGCGGTTCGAGGGGCTGTCGCTGCGCGCGCTTCGCCATGACGGGATCGAGCCGACCGCGCTGGTGGCGTATCTGGCGCGGCTCGGCACGTCGGACGACCCGCAGCCGCTGTCGCTGGACGAGCTGGCGCCGAGCTACGACGTGCGCCACGTCTCGAAGTCGGCGGCGCGGTTCGACATGCGCCAGCTGCTGGCGCTGAACCGGCGCACCATGCACCACATGCCGTTCGAGCAGGTGCGCGACCGGCTGCCCGAGGGCGCCACCGAGTCGTTCTGGAACGCGGTGCGCGGCAATGTCGACATGCTGTCGGAGATGCGCCACTGGTGGGACGTGGTCGGAGGCAGCATCGTGCCGCCGGTGCAGGAGGACGAGGTGGCCTTCCTGCTGCAGGCCATGGACCTGCTGCCCGATGCGGCCGAGACGCCCTGGGACGACACGACCTGGGGCACCTGGACCGCGGCGCTGCGCGAGGCCAGCGGCCGCACCGGCAAGGCGCTGTTCCATCCGCTCAGGCTGGCGCTGACGGCGGAAGAAAAAGGTCCGGAATTGCGCGATTTGCTGCCATTGATGGGTCACGAGCGCGTTGCCGGTCGCCTGCGGCTGGCGGCAAGTTGAACCGGGGACCATAACGGTTACAGATTTCTGGCAGCCGAACCCGGTGTACCGTATTGTGCGACGCGACAGCGATGCCATGTGGGCGGCATCGCTTTCGCCATGAAGGATGAGTTCGTCGGGTTATGATAAAGGCATGGGAAAGCGGCCGGGCGGCGCGGCCTGTCGAGCCGGTCGGCTGTCGTCAGGCGGCCCGGGCAGGCAGTTCCCACGGGACGGGTTGGACGACGATGCAGCGAGGCGCGGTATGAAGACGACGAGACGGCCAGCCATCTCCTGGGCGGTCGCGCTGGTGACGCTGGCATCGCTGGGTGGATGCAAGTACTCGATCCTTGACCCGAAGGGCGCGGTCGGCCTTGCCCAGAAGGACCTGATCCTCACCTCCATCTACGCGATGCTGATCATCGTAGTTCCCGTGATTCTCATGACCTTGTGGTTCGCCTGGCGCTACCGCGAGGGTGCTGGCGCGCGCTACGAGCCGGACTGGAGCCATTCGGTCCGGCTGGAGATCCTCTGCTGGGGCGTGCCCACGGCCATCATCCTGTTCCTCGGCGCCCTGACCTGGACCAGCACCCACAAGCTCGATCCGTACAAGCCGCTGCTCAGCGACCGCAAGCCGATCACGATCGAGGTCGTGGCGCTGAACTGGAAGTGGCTGTTCATCTACCCGGAGCAGGGCATCGCCACGGTCAACGAGATCGCCTTCCCGGTGAACACGCCGGTGAACTTCCGCATCACGTCGGATTCCGTGATGAACTCCTTCTTCATCCCCGAGCTCGGCAGCCAGATCTATGCGATGGCGGGCATGCGGACGCAGCTGCACCTGATCGCCAGCGAGCAGGGCACGTTCCCGGGCCAGTCCTCCTTCTATAGCGGGCGCGGCTTCTCGGACATGCACTTCAATGCCATCTCCACCACCGACGCCAAGTTTCAGGACTGGGTCGCCAACGCCAAGAAGTCGCAGGTGGCGCTCGATGCCGACGATTACTCGAAATACGCCGCTCCAGAGGAGAAGGCTCCCGTCAAGTACTTCTCCTCGGTCGAGCCGAACCTGTTCAACGAGATCATCGCCAAGTATCTGGGCAAGGCCCAGAGCTTCAACTCCGGAATGAAGGAGTAGACCATGAACATGCCATCTATCGACGGCGTGCCTCTGCTCGGGAAGATGACCCTTTCCGACATTCCGTACGACCAGCCGATCATCATGGGTGCCGCCGGCTTCATGGCCCTGGTGGTGCTCGTGGTGCTCGGCTCGGTCACCTACTACCGCAAGTGGGCCTATCTCTGGACCGAGTGGATCACCTCGGTCGACCACAAGAAGATCGGCGCGATGTACATCATCGTCGCCCTGGTCATGCTGCTCCGCGGCTTCTCCGACGCGATCCTGATGCGTTCGCAGCAGGCGCTGGCGCATGACGGCGCGCCCGGCTTCCTGCCGCCGCACCATTACGACCAGATCTTCACCGCCCACGGCACCATCATGATCTTCTTCATGGCCATGCCGTTCATGATCGGGCTGATGAACATCGCCGTGCCGCTGCAGATCGGCGCGCGCGACGTCGCCTTCCCGTTCCTGAACTCGTTCTCCTTCTGGATGACCGCCGTCGGCGCCATCCTGGTGAACGTGTCGCTGGTGATCGGCGAGTTCGGTCAGGTCGGCTGGCTGGCCTATCCGCCGCTGTCTGAGCTGAAGTTCAGCCCGGGCGTCGGCGTCGACTACTACATCTGGAGCCTGCAGCTCACCGGCCTGGGCACGCTGCTCACCGGCATCAACTTCTTCGTCACCATCGTGAAGATGCGCGCCCCGGGCATGACCTGGATGCGGATGCCGATCTTCACCTGGACGATCCTGTGCACGTCGATCCTGATCATGGCGGCGTTCCCGATCCTGACCGTGACCTTCGGCCTGCTGTCGCTGGACCGCTATCTGGGCATGCACTTCTTCACCAACGAGCTTGGTGGCAACCAGATGATGTACATGAACCTCATCTGGGCGTGGGGCCATCCGGAGGTGTACATCCTGATCCTGCCGGCCTTCGGCATATTCTCCGAGGTGGTGCCGACCTTCTCCGGCAAGCGGCTGTTCGGCTACAAGGCGATGGTCTACGCCACCGTCTGCATCACCTTTCTGTCCTTCGTGGTCTGGCTGCACCACTTCTTCACCATGGGCTCGGGCGCCAACGTGAATGCCTTCTTCGGCATCACCACGATGATCATCTCGATCCCCACGGGCGTGAAGATCTTCAACTGGCTGTTCACCATGTATCGCGGCCGCATCAAGTTCACCGCCCCGATGTGGTGGACGGTGGGCTTCATGGTCACCTTCGTCATCGGCGGCATGACCGGCGTGATGCTGGCGATCCCGGGCTCGGACTGGGTGCTGCATAACAGCCTGTTCCTCGTCGCCCACTTCCACAACGTGATCATCGGCGGCGTGCTGTTCGGCTACCTCGCGGGCTATGCCTACTGGTTCCCGAAGGCCTTCGGCTTCAAGCTGCATGACGGCTGGGGCACGCGCTCCTTCTGGTGCTGGCTGGTCGGCTTCTATGTCGCCTTCGTGCCGCTCTACGCGCTGGGCTTCATGGGCATGACGCGGCGCATGAACCACTACGACAACCCGGCCTGGACGCCCTACCTGCTGGTGGCGGGCCTGGGCGCGCTGATCGTGCTGGCTGGCATCTGCTGCCAGATCATCCAGCTCTATGTCAGCATCCGCGACCGCAACCTGCCGGAGAACCAGGACGTCACCGGCGATCCGTGGAACGGCCGCACCCTGGAGTGGTCGACCTCGTCGCCGCCGCCCTTCTACAACTTCGCCGTGCTGCCGCATGTCGAAGCGCTCGACGCCTTCAACGAGACCAAGAAGCGCGGCATCGAGGCGCGTGAGACGCCGGTCTATTCCGACATCCACATGCCGCGGAACACGCCGGCCGGCTTCATCATGTCGGTGCTGGCGGGCATCGTCGGGTTCGCCTTGATCTGGCACATCTGGTGGATGGCGATCCTGGGCATGATCGGCATCGCGGTGACCTTCATCGTCCGCTCGTGCAACGACGACATCGACTACTACGTGCCGGCCGCCGAGGTCGCGCGCATCGAGGAGCTGCACAGGGCTCGCGTCGCCAAGCTGGAGCTGGCTCATGTCGCCTGATTCGCTCGTCGCCCACCACGGCGAGTTTGCTGAGGATCATTCCCACGAGCCGAACAACGTGTTCGGCTTCTGGCTCTATCTGATGACCGACTGCATCCTGTTCGCGACGATCTTCGCGGCCTTCGCCGTCAGCCGGCACCAGTACGCCGGCAACGTCAGCGGACGCGACATCTTCGACCTCAAATATGTCGGGGCCGAAACCGCGCTGCTTCTGGTCAGCTCGTCGACCTACGGGTTTGCGATGATCAACGCCTACCGGGGCAGCCTGCGGCCCGTGCTCATCTGGCTGGGGATCACCTTCCTGCTGGGCGCCGGGTTCGTCGGCATGGAGATCAACGAGTTCCACCATCTGGTTGCCGAAGGCCACGGACCGGACCGCAGCGCGTTCCTGTCCTCCTTCTTCACCCTGGTCGGCACGCACGGCCTGCACGTGACCTGCGGGCTGATCTGGATGGCGGTGCTGATGCTGCAGCTCACCGTGCTCCGCAAGCCGCTCAACACCGTCTACGTGAACCGGCTGATGTGCCTCAGCCTGTTCTGGCACTTCCTGGACATCGTCTGGATCTGCGTGTTCACGATCGTCTATCTGATGGGGATCCATTCGGCATGAGCCATCCCGCTCTGCACGGCCACTCGCACGAGACCCACATCGAGGGGTCCGGCGGCGCCGGTCATGCCAGCTACGGCGCCTACGGCATCGGCTTTGCCCTGTCGGTGATCCTGACGGTGGCCGCCTTCTATCCGGTGATGGTGCCCGGCACGCTGCCGACAGGCTGGGTGATCCCGTTCATCGCGGCCCTCGCGGTGACGCAGATCCTGGTCCACCTGGTGTGCTTCCTGCATATGAGTGCGGCGTCGGAGCAGCGCTGGAACGTGGTGGCGTTCGGCTTCGCCCTGCTGGTCGTGTTCATCCTGATCTTCGGCTCGCTGTGGATCATGCACAATGTCAGCCAGAACATGATGACGCCGGAGGTTCCGGCGGTCGGCACCACCGGTCATGCCGATCAGGGCACCATGAACGGGATGTAGTCGGCGCCGATACCGACGCCTGCCCGAACGCCTGCCGCCTGGTGCGGCAGGCGTTCTGCGTTTCAGAACGGGCAGGGCGCATCGGGCCGATCGCTCCGGTCGCAGCCGAGCCGATGCTCCGCGGCGGCGTCGGCCGCGCTGATGCGCCTGATCTGCTCGACCCTGATCTGCTCGACATGGAGATCGTCGGGCGTCTCTCCCGCCGTGACGATCTCGTCGATCCTGTCGGCGCGCTGCCACAGGAACCGGCAGTCTTTCAGGCCGATGCCGCTGCATGACACGAGCTCGGGGAAGCGCGTGCGGATCGTTTCCGGCCCGCATCGTTGAGGACGAAGTCGGAGCGCCCGCGCTCTGACCTTCGGAACGGGCGATAGCCGTGCGCGATCATCCGGTGCCGGAGTTGACGATAGTCCTGCTGCACCGACCGGCCCGCGCCCGGCTGCGCCACCGACAGCAACGACAGCAGCACGGCCGAGCCGGGCCGGAATCGTGATCTCCGCCTCATCCCGGCCTGCCCGGCCGGGTCACGACGAGAAAGCGCGTCGTCATCATCACCGCCACCGAGGCGAGGGCGGCGGCCAGGCTGATCCAGACGCCGGCGATGCCGAACCCGAGCCGGAACGCCAGCAGCCAGCTCAGCGGAAAGCCGATCAGCCAGTAGCCAGTCATAGCCAGGAGCATCGGCACCGTGCTGTCGCCCATGCCGCGCAGCGCGCCGATCACCACCGCCTGCAGGCCGTCGGCAATCTGGAACAGTGCCAGGATGCCGAGCAGCGTCAGGGTGTCGCTGAACGCGTCCCGGCTGTCCGGCAGGTACGGATCGAGGAAGGCGGTGGCGATCCAGCGTGGCACCAGATGCAGCACGAGGCCGATGCCGCTCATCACCAGGATCGTCAGGCCGATCGCCACCAGCCCCGCGGCGCGGACGCCAGCCCGGTCGCCGGCGCCGGTGAACACGCCGGTCCGCACGTTGGCGGCCTGGCCGAGCGACAGCGGCACCATGAAGACGAAGCTGGCGATGCTCAGCACGATCTGGTGCGCCGCCAGCGCCGCCGTGCCGAGGCGCCCGGCCGCGAGGCCCGACAGCATGAACAGCAGGGTCTCGGCGGCGATCGTGGCCGAGATCGGCAGCCCGATCTGCAGCAGCGGGCGCAGCGCCGTCATGTCCGGCCGCGGCCGCACCACCAGGGCGCGACGCTGCCGGCTGCCGTGCAGCAGGCCGAACAGCACGAGTGCCGACGCCCACAGCGTCAGGCAGGTGGCCAGCGCCGATCCCCGCAGCCCGAGCGCGGGCAGTCCCGCCACGCCGTGGATCAGTGCGTAGTTCAGCAGCCCGTTGGCGACCGCCATCACCGGCATGACCCGCAGCAGCAGGTCGGCCTGCTCGATCGCCGGCAGCACCGCGCGCAGCACCCCGAGGCCTGCCAGGAAGGCCGGCGTGCCCCAGCGCAGGACGTCGAGGTAACGTCCGACATCCTGTGCCAGCGCCGGCGGCTCGCCGAGCCGGAGCAGCAGCGGCGCGGACAGGCTGTAGAACAGGAACGCGGGCAGGCTGAGCAGCAGCCCGATGGCGAGCGCCGTGCCGTAGAGCCCGCCGATGCGTTCCGGCGTTCCGGCCCCGCGATGCTGCGCGATCAGCACGCCGGCCGCCACCAGCAGGCCCTGCAGGATCAGGCCGACGGTGAAGAACAGGGTGGCTCCAAGCCCGCCGGCCGCCAGCGCGCTGCCGCTCAGGCCGCCGAGCAGGATCGTGTCGGTGAGCGCCATCGCGATCTGCGACAGGCTGGAGATCGCCACCGGTGCTGCGATGCGCAGCAGCGCGGCCGCATGATGGCCCGCGCGTGTGCCGGCCAGGGTGACGCCGTCCATTCGATCTCCTGCGGGCTCCTGCGGGCGGCGGGTGTGGCCAGGGCTGCCGGCGTTGCTTGCCCGGCCGCGTTCAATGACGCAAAACCGGGCGCATGTCCCAGCCCGTTCTGCCCCGGCTCGCTCTGCATGACAGCCTGACCCGCAAGACCGCGCGCTTCGCGCCGCTCGATCCGTCGCATGTCCGGCTGTATTGCTGCGGCCCGACGGTCTACGACCTCGCCCATATCGGCAACCTGCGCGCCATGCTCATCCCCGACGTGCTGGTGCGGCTGCTGCGGCGGCTGTATCCGCGGGTCACCTTCGTTCGCAACATCACCGACGTGGACGACAAGATCAACGCCCGGGCGGCAGAGCAGGGCGTTCCGATCGACAGCCTGACCGCGCGCACCATCGCCGATTTCCATGCCGATCTCGACGCCGTCGGCATCCTGCCGCCCGACATCGAGCCGCGCGCCACGCACCATGTCGACGAGATGATCGCCCTGATCGGCAGGCTGATCGCGTCCGGCCATGCCTATGCGGCGGACGGCCACGTGCTGTTCCAGGTCACGAGCTTTCCCGACTACGGACGCCTGTCCGGCCGCGATCCCGAGGAGCTGCTGGCCGGCGCCCGGGTGGAGGTCGCGGCCTACAAGCGCGATGCCGGCGACTTCGTGCTCTGGAAGCCGTCGACCCCAGAGCTGCCCGGCTGGGACAGCCCATGGGGACGTGGCCGGCCCGGCTGGCATATCGAGTGCAGCGCGATGGCGCATCGCTATCTCGGCGACAGCTTCGACATCCATGGCGGCGGCGACGATCTGCTGTTTCCCCATCACGAGAACGAGCGCGCGCAGAGCCTGTGCGGCTACCCTGGCGGCAGCTTCGCCCGGGTCTGGCTGCACAACGCGATGCTGAACGTCGACGGCGAGAAGATGTCGAAGAGCCTCGGCAACTTCCGCACGATCCGCGACGTGCTGGCGCACGGCGATGCCGGCGCCGTCCGCAACGCCGAGTCGCTGCGGCTGCTGCTGCTGCAGACGCACTACCGGTCGGTGCTGAACTACACCGACGCCGGGCTGGAGAAGGCCGGCCTGATCTTGGACCGGCTCTACGGCGCGCTGCACGCCTCGCCGCCCGGGACCGGGGATGCGACATCGTCGTCGCGGTCGGCATCGGACGCGATGCAGCCGGCGCTGGACGCGCTGCAGCACGACCTCAACACGCCGCTCTGCATCGCCGAGATGCACCGGCTCGCGGATGCGGTGTTCGCCGGCGATCGATCCGCGGGTGCCGCGCTCAGGGCCGTGGGCGACCTGCTCGGGGTGCTGCAGGACGATCCCGGCGACTGGTTCCGGCGCGGCGCCGACGCGGTTCGGACCGACGCGCTGGTGGCCGAACGCATCGAGGCGCGCCGGGCACGCGACTTCAAGCGCGCCGACCAGATCCGCGAGGCGCTGCTCGCCGACGGGATCGAGCTGCAGGACGGTCCGGACGGGACCAGCTGGCGCCGGACCTGGCGCGTCCGGCCGGAGGCATGACCGGCCGCGACGGCGGCGCGCCCCTGGCGCCGATCGGCAGCAACAGCCCGGTGGTGATCCTGGTGCGGCCGCAGCTGGCGGAGAATGTCGGCGCCGTCGCCCGCGCCATGGCCAATGGCGGGCTGTTCCACCTGCGGCTGGTGGCACCCCGCGACGGCTGGCCGCAGGAGCGCGCCTGGCGCTCGGCCTCCGGCGCCGACCGCATCCTCGATGCGGCGACGGTGCACCCGGACGTGGATCATGCCGTGGCCGACCTGCACCGGGTGTTCGCCACCTGTCCGCGGCCGCGGCACGTCGTCAAGCCGCTGCTGACCGCGCGCGGCGGGGCGGCCGAGCTGCGCGAGGTGAGCCGTCGCGACCTGCGGGCCGGCATCCTGTTCGGGCCGGAGCGGGCCGGGCTCGACAGTGACGACATGGCGCGCGCCGACGCGCTGATCCGCTATCCGCTCAATCCGGACTTCTCGTCGCTGAACCTGGCGCAGGCGGTGATGATCATGGCGTACGAGTGGTGGCTGAGCGACGACGGCACGAGCCCGCGCGAGCTGATGACCAACGAGACCCATGTCGCGACCAAAAGCGAGCTCGAGAACTTCATGGGCCATCTGGTGCGCGAGCTCGACGCATGCGGCTTCCTGCGCAACCTGCCCAAGCGCCCCGGCATGGTGCGCAACCTGTGGCACTTCTTCGAGCGCGGCGAGGTCACCGAGCAGGAGCTGCGCACCCTGCACGGGGTGGTCGCCGAGCTCGCACTCGGGCGCCGGATGCGCGGCCGCGACGAGCAGGGTTGAGCAGGCGCGCGTTGACTTGGAAGCCGCGCGCTCCTATACGCGCCGGCTACTGCCGGGAACGTGGACGGTCCGGTCGGTGTCCCAGCGGCGCCGATGATGCGGACCGCGCCCGCCATGACCAGCCCAGGTCATGGCCTACCGGTGCAACAAGCGGAACCGGGCGACGAGCCGGCGGCTCGAACGCGCAACCGCGCACAAGAAAAGGAGCGCGCTCGTGACCAAGCGCCTCGAGAGCAAGTACAAGATTAACCGCCGCCTCGGCGTCAATCTCTGGGGCCGGGCGAAGTCGCCGATCAACAAGCGCGAATACGGCCCCGGCCAGCACGGCCAGCGCCGCAAGCAGAAGCCGTCGGACTTCTCCGTGCAGCTGATGGCCAAGCAGAAGCTCAAGGGCTACTACGGCAACATCAGCGAGAAGCAGTTCCGCAAGTATTACGACGAGGCCGTTCGCCGCAAGGGTGACACCTCGGAGAACCTGATCGACCTGCTGGAGCGCCGGCTGGATGCGGTGATCTACCGCCTCAAGTTCGCGATGACGCCGTTCGCCGCCCGCCAGTTCGTCAACCACGGCCACGTGACGGTCAACGGCAAGAAGGTGAACATCCCCTCCTTCCTGGTCCGTGACGGCGACGCCATCGAGGTGCGCGAGAAGTCCAAGCAGCTCGCCGTGGTGCTCGACGCCGCGCAGAGCGGCGAGCGCGACGTTCCGGAGTATCTGGAGGTCGATCACCGCGCGATGAAGGGCCGCTTCCAGCGCAGCCCGAAGCTCTCCGACGTGCCGTATCCGGTGTCGATGGAGCCGAACCTCGTCGTCGAGTTCTACTCGCGCTGAACCGGGGACCGCAGGAGGCGCCGCCTCCTGCGCCTCCGCCAGAGGGCAGTCGCCCTCTGGACACCCAATCGCTTAAAACCCTGGGTTCCAAGGGCTCAGCCCTTGGCGGGGTCCAGGGGCGGAGCCCCAGGCCTTGTCCGACCTACAATCCGAAATCTCCCGTCGCCGCACGTTTGCGATCATCTCCCATCCCGATGCCGGCAAGACCACGCTGACCGAGCGCCTGCTGCGCGCCGGCGGCGCGATCCAGCTGGCCGGCAACGTGCGCGCCAAGGGCGAGCGCCGACGCACCCGCTCCGACTGGATGGGCATCGAGCGCGACCGCGGCATCTCCGTCGTCACCTCGGTGATGACGTTCGAGTATGGCGGCTGCATCTTCAACCTGCTCGACACGCCCGGCCACGAGGACTTCTCCGAGGACACCTACCGCACGCTCACGGCGGTCGACTCCGCGGTGATGGTGATCGATGCGGCCAAGGGCATCGAGGAGCGCACGCGCAAGCTGTTCGAGATCTGCCGCCTGCGCGACATCCCGATCATCACCTTCGTCAACAAGATGGACCGCGAGGCGCAGGACCCGTTCGCCCTGCTCGACGAAGTGTCCCAGGCGCTGGCGCTCGACACGGCGCCGGCCACCTGGCCGGTCGGGCGCGCCGCCACCTTTGCCGGCACCTACGACCTGCAGGCGCGCGAGCTGCATGTGACACCGCCGCTGGCGCAGTCCGATCCGCGCATGGTGGCGCTCGGCGAGGAGCTGGAGCTGGTGCAGGCAGCCCTGCCCGAGTTCGACCGGGAGAGCTTCGATGCCGGCCACCTGACCCCGGTGTTCTTCGGCAGCGCCATGCGCGAGATCGGCGTGACCGACCTGCTGGACGCGCTGGTGAGCTTCGGCCCCAGGCCGCGGGCGCAGGCGACGGACGGGCGGGTGGTGCAGGCGGACGAGCCGGCGATGACGGCGCTGATCTTCAAGATCCAGGCCAACATGGACCCGAACCACCGCGACCGGATGGCCTTCGCGCGGGTGTGCTCGGGCCGGCTCACCCGCGGCATGCGGGTCAAGCACGTGCGCTCGGCCAAGCAGTTCGCGCTGCACACGCCGCAGTTCTTCTTCGCCCGCGACCGGCAGCTGGCCGAGGAAGCCTTCGCCGGCGACGTGGTCGGCATCCCCAACCACGGCACCCTGCGCATCGGCGACACGCTCACCGAGGGCGAGGATCTCCGCTTCACCGGCGTGCCGCACTTCGCGCCCGAGATCCTGAGGCGGGTCCGGCTCGACGACGCCATGAAGGCGAAGAAGCTGCGCCAGGCGCTGCAGGAGCTGGCGGAGGAGGGGGTCGTGCAGCTGTTCCGGCCGCAGGATGGCAGCCCGCCGATCGTGGGCGTGGTGGGCACGCTGCAGCTCGACGTGCTGCAGGCGCGCCTGGTCGGCGAATACGGCGTGGCGATCGGCTTCGAGAGCACACCGTTCTCGCTCGCGCGCTGGGTCGATGGCGACAAGGTGCCGCTCGCCGGCTTCATCGCCGCCAACCGCACCGCGATGGCCGACGACCTCGACGGCGATCCGGTGTTCCTGGCCAGCTCGCCGTTCATGATGCGACGCACGACCGAGGCCAATGCCGAGCTCCGCTTCGTCGACATCAAGCAGATCGGCAGCAGCGGCTTCGCCTGATCGCCAGCCTCGGCGACAGGCCCCGGGCAGATCGGCTCAAGCGGTGCTGGTGCCGCGCGCGGCCTCGAGCTGCCGCATGAGCTGACCGACGACCTGGTCCGCCGCTCGCGGCGAGGCGGAGAGCCCCGCCGCCGTGCCGCGACGGTCGCCTTCGGGGCGGTGCTGGATCATCTTCCAGGTCCCTTCCAGGCGCTCGACCTGCAGCCGGAGCCCGACGATCGCGCGGGTCAGGTTGCCGATGAATTCCGCCGGCGCGTCCGCCACCGCCCAGGGCTGGTCGCGATGACGTTCGTTGGCGTCGGTCAGGTCACCCAGGTGAGCCAGCAGCCACGCCGGGTCCTCGATCACCGCGACCGGGCCGCGGGCATGCACGGCGACGTAGTTCCAGGTGGGCACGACCTTTCCGTGCTGGCGCTTGGTTTCATACCATGACGGCGAGATATAGGCCTGGGGTCCCTGGAAGATCGCAAGCGACGGACGGCATCCGGAGCGGAGCGCGTCGTGGTGCGGGTTCGCGCGCGCCACATGCGTTTCGAGCACGAGGCGGCCATCCACTTCCTTCACCACCATCGGCACGTGGGAGGCGTGGTAGTCGTCCGGCGTCGACGTGACCAGGGTCGCGAACTGGATGTCGCGGATCGCAGCCGCCAGAACCTCGGCACGTGACTCCCTGAACTGCGCGGGCGTGTACATGGCTGAACCGATCACTTCCGGCTGGAGCGGAACGTCGCGCTCGAACCGGACAAGACTGGACGCGCGGGGCGCCTGCCGTCGAGAGGCAGCCGCCGGCCGTCAGCTCTGCCAGCACCGCATCAGGATCCGGGCCGAGGGAAGCACTGTCGGGCCGGCAGCTTGCAGAAACCCGTCGATCTCCGTCATGCCCACCCGCTGCAGGCAGTCGTACTCGCCGTTGCCGCCGCTGCGATGCCGGGCGACGACCTCGGCAAACGACAGGGGGGTGCGCAGCAGGAAGCCGACATCGACGACATGCGTGTCGGTATGCTCGATCGCCGCGACCGGCCGCATCTGCACGATGTCGCCGGCCTCGAGCCCGAGTTCCTCGCGCAGCTCGTCCAGGAGCTGGCCGGCCAGATCGAGATCGTGGCCGCTGCGCGCCTCGACGGTGCCGGCCGGCGCCGCCTGCCAACAGCCGGCCAGATAGACCGCGTCCCCGTGCCGTCGTCCGAGCAGCAGCCCGTCCGTGCATTCGAGCAGGCCATTCACCGCCAGCGACCGGACCCGCAGGCCGTCGAACAGGGCGGGACGGCGCATCTGCGCCAGCACGCGCCGATACTCGGTCCAGTGGCCGGCGATCCGGTCGGGCGCGATCCGGTCGGCGCAAAACACCCGGCCGTTGAACAGCGACGGCCGACGGCACCGCTCGGCCGCCCAGATCGCGGACACCTCGGCCTCCAGCGCCGGCGGCAGGACCGGCATCGTGCCCTCGACCGCCAGGCCGACAGGATCCTGCAGCGGCAGGCTGGTCCAGCTCACGGCGGCCGCGGTTCGCGGCTAGTGCATGTCCTCGTGCCAGACATGGCCGGTGGACTGGATCAGGGCACGGGCGGCCTCCGGGCCCCAGGTGCCGGCGGCGTAGTGATGCAGCGAGGCCGGCTTGTCCTTCCAGGCCTCCAGGATCGGCTCGACCCAGCTCCAGGCCGCCTCGACCTCGTCGCGACGCATGAACAGCACCGGGTCGCCGCGCACCGTATCCATCAGCAGCCGCTCGTAGGCGTCGGGATAGCGGGTGGAGAAGGCCTTCTCGAACGACACGTCGATGTTGGCCGGACGCAGCACCATGCCGTCGGGTCCGGGATCCTTGTTCATGATGGAGAGCTGGATGCCCTCCTCGGGCTGCAGCCGGATGATCAGCCGGTTCGGCTCCAGCTTGGAGGGGAAGATCGACCAGGAGGTCTCGCGGAACTGCACCACGATCTCGCTGACCTTGCTCGGCAGGCGCTTGCCCGACCGCAGGTAGAACGGCACCTTGCCCCAGCGCAGGCTGTGCACCTCGGCCTTGATGGCGATGAAGGTCTCGGTCCCGCTCCGGCGACCCTCGCCGAGCTCCTCCAGATAGGCCGGCACGATCTCGTCGCCGACCTGGCCGCGGCCGTACTGCCCACGGATCGCCACGTGCGGCACGTCGGCCGCGGTGATCGGCTTGAGTGCCCGCAGCACCTTGAGCTTCTCGTTGCGCAGGTTGTCGGCATCGAGCGAGCCGGGCGGCTCCATCGCCATCAGGCACATCACCTGCAGCAGGTGGTTCTGGATCATGTCGCGCAGCGCGCCCGAGTGGTCGTAATAGTCGCCGCGCCCCTCGACGCCGACGGTCTCGGCGGCGGTGATCTGCACGTGCTCGATCGCATCGGCGTTCCACAGGCGCCCGAACACCGGGTTGGCGAAGCGCAGCGCGATCAGGTTCTGCACCGTCTCCTTGCCGAGATAGTGGTCGATGCGGAAGATGTCCTTCTCGGCGAAGTGCTGGCCGACCTCGTCGTTGATGCGGCGCGCGGACTCCAGGTCGTGGCCGATCGGCTTCTCGAGCACGACCCGGGCCTTGGCCGTCACCAGGCCCTTGCCGGCGAGGTTCTGGCAGATGCGGCCATACAGCTCCGGCGAGGTGGCCAGGTAGAACACCCGGATCCGCTCGGCGGTGTCGTCGCCGAGCAGCCGGGTGAGGTTCTCCCAGCTGCTTTCGGCTTCGGCGCCGTTCACGCTCGCATAGAAGACCATGCCGAGAAAGCGACGGACCAGCTCGTCGTCGAGCGCCTCGGGCTTGACGAAGCGGCGCAGCGCCTTTTCGCCCCGCTGCCGGAACTCCTCGTTCGACAGCGCCGACCGCGCCGCCCCGATGATGCGCGCCTGGTCGGAGATCTGCTTGTCGCGAAAGCGGTAATAGAGCGACGGCAGCAGCTTGCGCATGGTCAGGTCGCCGGTGGCGCCGAAGACGATGTAGTCGAAGGTGTCGGCGGCACTGGTCGAGGACATGCTGTCAGCTCCTGGTGGTCACGAACGCATCGCCGCCGGGCGGCAGGTCCATGGCGACCGGTGCCCGCGCGTCGGGATCGCGCCGCCGCGCCATTGTCGTTGACCGTTCGCGTCCTGCCAAGGTAAGCCCGCCGACCTTGCCGGTCGATGGGACAGGCGACCGGACGATCGAGGCGGAGGGGATCATGACGCTGGAAGCGGCGGACCGTGGGGCAGGGCATGACGACGCGCCCGCCGACACGGCAGGCAGCAGCGTCGGCGGCATCGCCGCCGACCGGTTGCGCTCCATCATCGAGCGCGTCGAGCGTCTCGAGGAGGAGCGCAAGGCCCTGGGCTCGGACATCAAGGACATCTTCGCGGAAGCCAAATCGGCCGGGTTCGACGTCAAGGTGATCCGCCAGATCATCCGCATCCGCAAGCAGGAACCGGCCGACGTCGAGGAGCAGGAGACCTTGCTCGACATCTATCGCCGCGCGCTCGGCATGTAGCCGGGCGCCGCGCCGGCTCGCCCGGCGGAGGTCGACGGCGATCTGGCGGCTCGGCCGCGTGGTGGCTATGTTGCCGCGATGCCCCTGACGCTGCCTCTGCCCGACTGGATCCCGTGGTGGGGACAGCTCGTGATCATCGTGGTCGCGATCCTGTTCGGCCTGGCGTTCCTGATGATGCCGTTCGCGGTGTTCGGACTGAAGGGGCGCCTGGATTTCCTGGAAGCCCAGCTCGACGACATCCATGCCGAGTTGCGCGTGCTGGCGATGCGTCTGCCGGACCAGGATCATCGCCCGGTGCGGCCGAAGGAGGCGGAACCGGTCGTGCAGGAGATCAGGCCGGAGCAGCCGCGGCTGACGCGCGAGCCGCCGCCGGCGACCGAGCCGCGCCGGCCCCGTCCGGCCGACGACTGGTCGACGCCGCCATCGATGGGCGACGACGTCGCGCAGGCGCCCCGCCGGCCGCTGCGCGCGGCCCCGCTGCGCGATCCCGGCCCGAGCCGCTCGGAGCCGACGGTGCGGTGGCCGCCCCGCTGAAGGGCGGCGGCCTCGCTCAGGCGGTGGCCAGCACCAGATCGTCGCGATGGATCATCTCGGGACGGCCATGCCAGCCGAGCAGGCCCTCGATCGCTTCGGAGCGATGGCCGATGATGCGGGCGGCATCCCGGCTGCCATAGGCCGACAGCCCGCGCCCGATCGGCAGGCGGCTTTCCGAGAGCACCAGCACCAGGTCGCCGCGCTCGAAGCTGCCATCGACAGCCCGCACGCCCGCCGGCAGCAGGGACCCGCCGGCGGCAAGGGCGCGCTCGGCGCCGTCATCGATCACGAAGCTGCCCGCCGGCTGCATCCCGCCGGCGATCCAGCGCTTGCGTGCCGAGCGGCCGTCCGGCGCCGGCAGGAACCAGCTGCAGGCAGCCCCGTCCGCCAAAGCCTGCAGCGGGTGCGCCGGGGTGCCAAGGCCGATCGCCATGGCGCAGCCGGCCTGGGTGGCGATGCCGGCGGCGATCAGCTTGGTCCGCATGCCGCCCGACGAGTAGCCGGGTGGCGGCGCGCCGCCCATCGCCTCGATCTCGGCGGTGAGCGCGCGCACGACGGGGATGTGACGCGCACCCGGATCCTGGCGCGGATCGGCCGTATAGAGCCCGTCGACGTCGGACAGCAGGATCAGCTGGTCGGCCTGGATCATCTCGGCGACGCGGGCCGCCAGCCGGTCGTTGTCGCCGAAGCGGATCTCCTCGGTCGCGACGGTATCGTTCTCGTTGATCACCGGAATGCAGCCCAGCGACAGCAGGGTCGAGAGCGTGGCGCGCGCGTTCAGGTAGCGTTGCCGGTGCTCGAAATCGTCAAGGGTCAGCAGGAGCTGGGCCGCGGTCAGCGCATGCGCGTTCAAGGCGACGCTCCAGGCCTGCGCCAGGCGGATCTGCCCGACCGACGCGGCCGCCTGCTTCTCCTCCAGCCGCAGCGTGCGCCGCTTCAGCCCGAGCGCGTGCCGGGCCAGCGCGATGGCGCCGGACGACACCACGATCACCTCGGTGCCGGCGCGACGCAGGGCGGCGATGTCGGCGGCCACCCCGTCGAGCCAGTCCGCGCGCGGAACGGCCAGGGCGGCATCGACCACCAGCGCGCTGCCGATCTTCACCACCAAGCGGCGCGCCTGCCGGATCGATGGCGCCGCCACCGGGTCCGCCGGGCGCGCCGCGAGGCTCATTCCGACGCGCCGCCCGGCACCGCCTGCTGCAGGGTGGCGCTCGTCTCGCCCGGGATGGTCCGGCGGATCGGCATCTCCAGGCCGGCGCGACGGCCTTCCGTTACCCGGTTCTGCAGCACCCGCAGCGTCTCGGCGACGTTGCCATGGGTCGCGGCCGACAGCGTCAGCACCGGGCCGCCGGTCGCCTTCTCGAGCGCGCGACGCCGCGTGCCGATCTGCTGCGGCGTCATCGCGTCCGTCTTGTTGATCGCCACGATCTCCGGCTTGTCGGCGAGCCCGCCGCCATAAGCGACCAGCTCCTCGCGGATCGTGCGCCAGGCCTCCACCACGTTGCCTGCCGCGCCGTCGATCAGATGCAGCAGCACCGCGCAGCGCTCGACATGGCCCAGGAAACGGTCGCCAAGGCCGGCACCCTCGTGCGCGCCCTCGATCAGGCCGGGGATGTCGGCGAGCACGAACTCCTCGGTGTCCGACAGCCGCACCACGCCGAGCTGCGGATGCAGCGTCGTGAACGGGTAGTCGGCGATCTTGGGGCGCGCGGCCGACGCGACCGACAGGAAGGTCGACTTGCCGGCGTTCGGCAGCCCGACCAGGCCGGCATCGGCGATCAGCTTGAGGCGCAGCCAGATCCAGCGCTCCTCGCCCGGCCAGCCGGGATCGGCGCGGCGCGGCGCCCGATTGGTGCTGGTCTTGAACGAGGCGTTGCCGAAGCCGCCATCGCCGCCGCGGCACAGCAGGATGCGCTTGCCCGGCTCGTCCAGGTCGGCGAGCAGCACCTCCCTGGTCTCGTCGAAGATCTGCGTGCCGATCGGCACCTGGATCAGCACGGTCGGCGAGCCGGCGCCGGTGCGGTCGGAGCCCGAGCCGTTGCCGCCCTTGCGGGCGCGGAAATGCTGCGTGTAGCGGAAGTCGATCAGCGTGTTGAGGTTGGCCACCGCCTCGAACACGACATCGCCGCCCTTGCCGCCCTTGCCGCCGTCGGGTCCGCCGAACTCGATGTATTTCTCGCGCCGGAAGGCGATGACGCCGTCGCCGCCGTCGCCGGACTTCACGTAGATCTTGGCCTGGTCGAGAAACTTCATGATGTCACTGGTCCGGTCCCCGCCGCCGGGAGGGACGGAGGGCAATGGGGCGGGGGGGAGACGAAAAAGGGCCGACCCGAAGGCCGACCCCTGATCTGCAACCCGCCGGTGCGGCTCGGGGCCTACTCGGCGGCGATCGTCTGCGTGTCGACCGAGACCTGCACGCGGCCTTCAGAGCGGGTCTCGAACTTCACGTGCCCGTCGATGAGGGCGAAGATGGTGTGGTCGCGGCCGACGCCGACATTGCGGCCCGGCTTCACCTTGGTGCCGCGCTGGCGGATGATGATGTTGCCGGCGATCACGCTCTCGCCGCCGAACTTCTTGACGCCGAGACGGCGTCCCGCGGTGTCGCGGCCGTTGCGGGACGAGCCGCCTGCCTTCTTGTGTGCCATGACCTGAACTCCTGTGCCTTGGGCTGCCGACGCGCGTGCGGGAGAGGAAACTCCCGCCGGGTTCAGGCGGCGGTGATCTCGCCGATGCGCAGCACCGTGACGGGCTGGCGATGACCGTTGCGGCGACGGCTGTTCTGCCGGCGGCGCTTCTTGAAGATGATGACCGTGTCCAGGCGATCCTGGGCGATCACCGTGGCGGTGACCGTGGCGCCGGGCACCAGCGGCGCCCCGATCACGGTGCTGCCCTCGCCGCCGCCGACGGCCAGCACATCGGTGAAGGTGACGGTTGCCCCGGCCTCGACGTCGAGCTTCTCGACCTTGAGCACCAGTTCGGGCGTGACGCGATACTGCTTTCCGCCGGTGCGGATGACTGCAAACATGATCCTGCTTTCCGATCTCTCGACCCGTCCGGCCGCCTGCCTCGAGCAGGGCCCGTCGTGTCCAGTCGCTTCTTATCATGGGCCGTGCGCCAGGACGCACAGCAACGCCCCTCCTGACCCGAACGGGCTGGAGCGACGAGGCCGGCATGTATCCGACCGAGGTTTCTCCTGTCAACCGGTTGCATGCAGCGTCACGCCGAATTACAAGATCGCCCGCCGCAAGCGTCTGGAGAGGTGCCGGAGCGGTCGATCGGGGCGGTCTCGAAAACCGTTGTGCGTGCAAGCGTACCGTGGGTTCGAATCCCACCCTCTCCGCCAGACCGGCATCGACTGCCTGTTTTGGCCGAAGAAATCTTCGAAAATGAGCCCGTGACCAGCCGCTTCTAGCATCGGGCTGTCGCACATGATGGCTTTTGCGAGGTTGTTCACCGGGGCGGTAATATTCCCTGCAGTTCTGAGTGGATGATTATGGCGCTGGAATCGCGAAGGTGAGGGAGGCTCTGGTTGACCTGGATGCCTTCATAGCCAAAAGCGATTGGTAATTCACGCTGGTGGCCCGCAAGCTGACGACAGGTTGCCGATGCTCAGGTGCGTCGGGGTGACGGCGACGAGCGATACGTCTGACTCCCCAGGCCTGAGCCGCTTGTCCTGGCAGCGTTACTATGACCAGCAACCCCTGTGGCGGTGGCACCGACCGCCAAGCCTTCCTTCATCACGCGTTCAGTGCGACGGCTTGGCAAGCCCCACCTTGACGATCGTGTCGGGTGGAACCGGCGTCGTGCCGGCTGCAGAGAAGGTCGGGAGATCCTGCAGTTGGCGCGGCGTGTAGGCAACGACCTCCATGTCGGCACCGAGCAGCACCATGGCATCGAGCGGAACCGCGATCGGTCTCCTGCCGATCCCGAGGAAGCCGCCATAGTCGAGCACCACCTCGATCGTTCCATGGCCGGTGCTGACGAGTTGCGCCACCCGGCCGAGCACGGTCTGGCTTTCGACTGGCCTCAGCACCTCCCGGCCCAGCAGGCTGCCGACCCGCACGGGCTGCGGGAAGCGCATGGCGGCGGATTGTGCCAGGCTCATGTTCGATGGCGGCGGCATGCCGCCCGGCGTGTGGCTCTGCGCCAGCGCTGCCGTGCTCAGGAGCACGCCGGCGAGACCGATCAGCGAGCGGCATGCAGGCGACCGCATCTAGGATCCGGCGAACCAGGAATAGCCGTCCTTTTCCCAGAAGCCGCCCGGGTAGGTGTTCGTCACCTCGATCGCGGTGATCCATTTCGGGTTCTTGTAGCCGAGCTTGGTCGACATGCGCAGCCGCAGCGGATAGCCGAACGGATCGGCCAGGGTGCTGTCGGCGTATCGGGTCGCAAGCAGGGTCTGCGGGTGCAGCGCCGTCGCCATGTCGATGCTGCTGGGGTAGTCGTCGGCGGTCCTGAATGCGACGTACCTGGCGCGCAGATCCGCGCCGACATGCTCCAGGAAGGTCCGGAACGGGACGCCGGACCACTGGCCGATATAGCTCCAGCCCTCGACGCAGATATGCTTGATGATCTCGCCGCGCTGCGGCAGCGCGTTGATCGCCTCGACGGTCCAGGGCCGCCTGTCGGCGATCAACCCGGACAGCTCCAGACGCCAGCTGGCGCCATCGACCGGCTTCACTTTCATCACGTCGTAGTAGGCGTTGAACTTGGGCGGGTTCAGCACCATCGATGCCGGGTAGGTCGGGGCCAGCTTGTCGGGGTCGAACAGCAGCGCCTGCACGCCGTCGTTCAGGTCGCGCATCGCCAGCAGGGCCGCCTGCACCGAGGCCGGACGCTTCACGTCGCAACCGGTCAGCATGGCAAGCGCGCCAAGCGACAGGCCGCCCCGGATGAGCCGCCGCCGTTCCAGCGACCGGATGAGCGGCCGATGATCGTCGAGGATCGCCGCGTCCGGAATGTCGTCAGGTCGGAACGGCGATCTCATCGCGGGGCAGTCGGCTTGCCAGGCCCGGACAGGCCGACCCTCGGGCCTCCCGCCAGCATCGCCCATAATGTCTGCGGCACCAGCAGGGAGAGCAGCACGTGCACGAGCAAAAAGCCGACAATGACGCTCATTCCCATGAAGTGGATGATGCGTGCCGACTGAAAGCCGCCCAGCAGCGACACGAACACTGAGAACTGGATCGGCTTCCAGATGGCCACGCCCGTCACGACCTGCGACACGCCGGCCAGGATGACGAGGACATAGAGCGCCTTCTGCACGGCGTTGTAGGTGGTCAGGTCCTCGTGGGCGATCTTGAGGTGCAGGGTATCACGCACCGTGCGGACCAGATCAAAGAAGCGGATCGGCAGCAGGCGTTCCCGGAGGCGACCGGTGACCAGGCCATAGATCAGATAGGCCAGCCCGTTGAGGACCAGAAGCCACATGCCGGTGAAGTGCCAGTTCAGGCTCGGCGCCGCCCATTCGCCGAGCCGGAGCGCCTGAGGAAAATGCAGCCCGCGCAGGATGACGTCGTCATCGTAGATGCCCCAGCCGGACGTGATCATGACGATCATGGCCAGCGCGTTGGTCCAGTGCATGACGCGGACCGGCACGGGATGCAGCCGGCGGCCAGCCTGTCCTGATATCGCCATTTTCGCTCGGCTCACGAGATTTTCCTTGGTCGGTGAAGGCTCTTCGTATCGACCCCTCGAACGGTTACGAGCCGGACGCCGCCGCCGGGCCGGTGGATGCGGCAGCGGGTTCAGGTATCGCCGTTCGGATCTGGCGCACCGTCTGCTCCGAGCGAACGTCGTTGCCATCCTCTCGCCGATCGTGATGATCGGGATGGGTTCGAGTGCCGTCCGCAACGGGCCTGCACGGGCTGTTGCCTGCCAAGATCACGTCGCAGGAACGATTATACCCATCCGTTCCCCTGACGCACCGGTCAATGACCGTTTGGATCATCCGCTCAATCCGGTTTTCCGCCATCAGTCTCACAAACAGGCGCGCGCCTTGTGAGGGCAGCAAGCCAGAAAGGCCATCGGGCAGACGAGCGCGGGGAGGGCGCCGACGACCAGGCCGAGCAATCCGAGCGGCTCACGCTACACCCGGGCGACCGCGAGCGCGGGTAACCGGAACGCCCGCTCTGCCGAAGATCGGTTGGCGTCCCGCTTCGATCAGCAGGCTGGAGGACCGGAGAGCGTTCAATGCCTGATCGAATATTTGCCTGCTTGTCCATTGCCCTGCTGCTCGCCGTGGAGCTCGCGCCGGGTTCCGCCAGGGCCGCGGACGCGCGCCATCCTACCGTCGTCGAGCTTTTCCAGAGCCAGGGCTGTTCGTCCTGTCCACCGGCGAATGCCAACGTGCTCAGTCTCGCCGATCGTCCGGATCTGCTCACTCTGTCCTGGCAGGTGACGTACTGGGACTATCTCGGCTGGAAGGACACGTTCGACAGCCCGGCCTTCACGCAAAGGCAGCGCGACTACGCCGACCGGTTCGGCCGCGCCGAGGTGTTTACCCCTGAGGTGGTGGTGAACGGCCGCGCCGACGTCGTCGGTGCCGATCGTGATGATCTCGTTGCGCTGATCCGCAACAGCGACCGGGGCGAGACCGGCCCCACGGTCACGATCGCCGGAGATCAGGCAAGGATCGTCGGTCCGCAGCAGGCCGATGTGGCGACGGTTCTGCTCGTGCGTTACGACCCGCGCATCCTGCAGATTGCCATCAGTCGCGGCGAGAATGGCGGCCTGACCCTCCCGCATCGCAACGTCGTCCGACAGGTGGTTGCACTGGGAAGCTGGGCCGGCGGCAGCCGGAGCTTTGCACTGCCAGCGTCGCCAGACCCACAATTGAGGATTGCCATCCTGGTGCAGATGGGTCGTGGCGGCACGATCATCGCGGCAGCGCGTGGCTGATCATCCGGCATGACGGTTTCCGGCGCACGACCATGCGAGACCGGTCTCCGCCAGGATCTCGCTCGAAGCCGCCAGGCAGATCGAGAGCGAGCTCTTGATCGTGAGCACACGCTGCGGCAGCGCCTGATCGCGACAGGCGATCCAGCCGACGCGGAGGCCGGGCAGGCCGAAGCCCTTCGAGAGACCGTTGATGGACACGCCGCGCTCGTAACGATCGGCGAGCAGCGGACTGCGGCCGCACGATCTCCGTCTGCCGATAGATCTCGTCGTTGATCAGCCACAGACCGCGCTTGCGGCACAGTGTCACCAGCGCGTGGAGGCGGGCCGGATCGAGCGAGGCGCCGGTCGGACTGTTCGGATAGTTCATCAAGACCAGCCGCGTCTCGGGACGAAGCGCCGCCTCGATCCGGTCGATGTTTGGCTGCCAGTCACCCGCCGTCTGCACCGCGCGGAGCACGGCGTCCTGCACGCCGCAGCAGCAGAGCACAGGCTCGGCATCCAGCCCGTCCTGCCGCGCCGCGATGGCCTCGCGCAGCCGGATGTTGCCGCGCGGATCGGTAGAGCCAAGCCCGTGATCGCTCCAGCGTGCCAGCTCGTCGTCCGACGCCATCCGCAGCAGGGCGCCGAGACTGAGCGTCTCGGAGCCGGATCTGGACAGATCGTGACGGGCAGGCGGAGCCCGGCGGGTCAGAAATCGCCGAGCGCGAACCAACCTGACACGAGCCCGCTCATGCGACCGGCCGACCGGCCGCCGCCACCCGGACATAGGTGCTGACGATACGGCTGCCCGCCTGCAGCGTGCCGCGCAGCGACCCGGCGACCTTGGAGGCTCCTCCCGCGCGCCGGCGATAGGGAACCGGCACCTCGAGGATACGCAGGCGCGCGCGGGCCGCCTGCATCTGCATCTCGATGTTCCAGCCATAGCTCATCTCCTGCAGCGCGAGCCGCTGCAGGACGGTCCGGTCGATGGCGCGGAACGCGCACATGTCGCTGTAGCGCACACCGTAGCGCGCCCCGATCCCGAGGCCGGCCAGGCGTCCGGCCAGGACCTGGTGCCAGAGCATGGACCCTGCCTCGCGTTCGCCCCGGGTGCGCGAGGCCAGAACGAAGTCGTGCGTTCCGTCCAGCACGGGCCCCGCGATGTGCGCCATCAGGTCGCCGCGGTCGGCGCCGTCACCGTCGAGGAACGCGATGACCCGGCAGCCCGGATGCGCGGCCTGCGCGCCGAGCGCGCAGGCACGTCCGTAGCCGCGGCCGGTGTCGAGCACCCGCGCGCCGGCAGCGCGGGCCGCCGCCTGCGTCCCGTCGAGGCTGCCGCTGTCGGCGACGATGATGTCGGCGGCGAACCGGCGCGGGATCTCGCGCACGACATCGCCGATCGTCTCGGCCTCGTTCAGGGTCGGGATGACGACGGCTACAGGCTCCATCGGAGCCCG
Source organism: uncultured Acetobacteraceae bacterium (assembly GCA_964236105.1). Classification (GTDB taxonomy): domain Bacteria; phylum Pseudomonadota; class Alphaproteobacteria; order Acetobacterales; family Acetobacteraceae; genus Lichenicola. The sequence goes on from CAXSBC010000003.1 coordinate 148,951, forward strand.
CAGCTGCGGCAGGGTGCGGGCGGTATGTCGGAAAGCAGTGACGTGCGGAAGTCCCGGTACGCGTCACCGTTCCAGATCTCGCGCAGCGTGCTCTGCGTCGCGTCGCCCAGCGTGTAGTTGCCGTAGCCGCGCAGCGAGAACGGCGCGATGCAGCAGGGCAGCGCGCGGCCGTGGGCGGTGAAATACATCAGCGACCAGGGTCGTCTGCAGGTCGCCCATGGCTGGTCGTCGCTCTGCCGCTTCAGGCTGAGGCCGGGTTCGGTCGCGCCGGAGGCATCCAGCGTCACGCCCAGCGAGCGGCCGAGCGCCTGCGCCGCCTCGATCGCCACCGTCTCGTCGGCCTGCGTGCTCTCGAACAGCGAAAGGTCAGCCCGCGCCATGCCGTAGCCGCCCTCGTCGAACACGAGGCGCTGCAGATGCACCTCCTGCACGCCCATCGCGGCGGCGAGCTGCACGAAGGCCGGCAGCTGCTCGACGGTCTCCTTCATGCCGGTCAGCCAGAGCGAGACGCGCGGCGTCGTGGCGCCGACCGCCTTCTGGTAGGCGATGAACTTGCCGACATCGCGTACGATGCGGTCGAAGAAGTCCTTGCCGCGGACCTTGAGGTAGGAGGCGCGGTCGGCGGCGTCGAGCGAGACGCGGAGCTCGTCCAGGCCGGTATCGATCAGCTCCTGGAAGCGCTTCGGCTGCATCAGCGTGCCGTTGGTGTTGAACAGCACGTAGGTTCCGCGATCCTTCAGGTAGCGGACCATGCGCGGCAGCGCCTCGACCAGCATCGGCTCGCCGACCCCATGCAGCACCGCCCTGGCGACGTTCGGCACCTGGTCGACGATGCGGGTGAACAGCGCCCAGTCCATGTCGGCCGGCGGCTCGAGCGTCTCGAAGGTGCGCGGACAGGTCTCGCACAGCAGGTTGCACCGGTTGGTGACCTCCAGATACAGGCAGACCGGCGGTCCCACCGCCTCCGGCAGGCGATTGCCGGCGATCTCCTCGAAATAGCGGCGCGGATCCCGCAGACCGGTCGAGACTGACATCAGCGTGTTCCTTCTGAGATCGCCACGTGTGTGGGCAACGCCGGCCGACGACGGCGGATCGTGACGACGGCCAGAATGAGCGCAGGCCCGTAGATGAGGCTGGGCCAGATGAAGCGTTCGTTCAGCGGGTCGAGCGTCAGCAGCACCGGCGCGCTCGAGAGCCAGATCACCGCCGGCAGCGGCGCCACCACGCAGGGCAGCGCCAGCCAGGCGAAATACCACGAATAGTGCGGGCTGATGGCGACGGTCACGGCGGCCGCCAGGATCGCCGCATCCCGGCACAGCCGCACGACATCGTCCGCCGGCCTGGCTGCTGACTGCGTCGGCCGGCCGCCCCACGCGATGCGGATCGCCAGCAGGGCGAGCCCGGCTGCGACAGCCGCGATGTAGGCCTGTCCCGACCAGGCCGGCAGCCGTCCCAGATGGGCAAGCCCGGCCAGCAGCCAGAAGCCGGCGCCGCCCGACAGACCTTCCTCGCTGCCGTAGCCGGGCAGGAAGCCCAGCACGTCGCGGCCGGCGGATGCGTAGCATCCGTAGCCGATCGCCACGACGGCCAGGCCGGCCAGCGCCGGACGCCACAGGGTCGCGCCCCTGACGAAAGCCGGCGCCAGCGCCAGCGGCAGGAACTTGACCAGCGCCGCTGCCGCCAGCACAGCCCCCGCCCAGCCGTCGCGTCGATGGCTGCGGACCAGCAGGGCGACGCCGATCAGGCCGACGGCGGCGGCATCCACATGCCCGTCGCAGGCGAACGACCAGATCGCCAGCGGATTCCAGGCCTGGATCAGGATGCGCTCGCGTGGCAGTCCTGCCAGGACCAGCAGCCGCACCATGCAGAACAGGCCGGTCAGTTCCAGCCCGACCATCGCGAGCTTCATCGCCAGCACGGTGCCGGACACCCGGCCGACCAGGGCGAACAGCATCTGGGCGGCCGGCGGATAGATCGTGCGCGCATAGGTGGCGCGGTTGATCCGCGGGAAGATGCCGGTGTCGCGGAGCGGCGCAAGGGACGGGTCCGCCGGGATGAACCTGTAGGGGTTGATGCCGGCCCGCTGCACCCGTCCGTCCCACACATAGCGGTAGATGTCGCTGGACAGGAGGGGTGGCGCCGGAAGCAGCAGGGCGCGGCCCAGGAGGCCTACCGCAAGCACGAACCAGAACGCCCGGGACGGAAGGGTCGCGCGCATCACCAGGCGGACCGCTGCCAGATACACCAGCACCGCCAGCGCCAGCAGACCGACGAACAGGTCGGTACGCGCCTGCGGCCGCAGCGGGAGGAAACCGGCCGCCTCCAGCAGCAGCCCCCCCGACGTGAGCGCCAGCAGCAGCAGGCCGAGGCTGACGAGCCGTCCCAGGCTTGCTGAACGCCCAAGGCTCACGCCGATGCCTGCGCCGGTCCGGAACAGGGAGCCGCTTGCAGACGCGCGTGAAGTCCCAGGCGGTCGATCGTCGATCGGGTACAGGCAGCCGGATAGCCGCGCTGCTCCGCGAGCAGCGTGCGCAGCGCGGCGGCATCGTCGACGTCATACCATGTCGGCAGCTCGACCAGTTCCAGACCGATCCCGGCTGCTCGCGCCCGGGTGGTCGCCGCGACGTTGTCGGTACTCCAGAGGATGTCGCTGAACAGTGCTGCATGCGGCGCCTTCAGTCCCAGAAGGTAATAGCCGCCATCGTCGCACGCGCCGAGCACGGCCCGATCGCCCGGCTCTGCCAGCCGACGCGCCGCCGTCACCAGCAGCTCCGTCGGCAGGGTGGGGGTGTCGGAACTCAGCACGCACGCCGACGCGTGCCCGTCTGCCAGCATCGCCTGCACGGCGTGCAGGAGGCAGCGCCCGAAGCCTTGCACTGCAGGCGGCATCGCCGTGGATCCGTCGGCGAGGACGAGACGGATGTCGGGCGCCATCGCCGACGCCACCAGGGCCTCAGCGCCGGCCGGAGCAAACGCGGCATAGGGAACGATCACCAGATCCGGCGCCCCCAGCTGAGCTGCCGCGATCATGTTGTCGGCGGTATCTCGGAGAAACGCCGCGCTGAGCATTGCCGCCTGCTCGGGGTCCAATGGCGGGCAGAGCCGTGTCTTTGACCGTCCAGGCTGCGGCGCCTTCGCCATCATGCCGATCGCGCAGTCGCCCTTGAACGACCCGAGAGCGGTCCCCGCCCGGGGCTGCGAGCTGGACGCATGTGTCATGGGGCGCGGGACGTCCCGGTCGAGACTTGCCGTTCGTCGACGTCACGAACCTGGCCATGGCGACCTTGCGACCGGGTCACGCGCTTGCGACCGCCAGGATGGATCGACAGCGCGTTCTCCGGCAACGCCGGCTGGTTGATGCGGCCATCGATCCCGCGAAACCGCACGAGACGCGCGTCGCTCGCTTCCGACGAACCGCCGCCCTGGATGGGACCGCCAGGCGATCGTGCCACTGCCCGGCAGAGATGGACGGCGCGTCCGATGATGCGTGCATGACACAAACCTTATGCGTTACCCGAGGGTGTAGCCGCTACCTGAGTCTCGGATCAGCCGAAAAGTCTGACCTTCGTTACCGCTGACCAGGGGCAGACGACAATCTGGAAGCAAAGCCGTGATCCCCAACCGGCCGCATGGACGATCCGCAACCGCCTCAGGCTCATAACACCGAGCTCCCCCTCTCTCCAGGGTTGAAGCCGGAGCATCCGTGATCGTCTCTGTCTTCGGTCGAAGCGGCATTCAGGTTACAGCGGCAGGACCACGATCAGAAGCCGGCAGTCGGAGAGCGGATTTCGGTCGTTCAGGTGCCGCGTACAACTGGACGCTGCGAATCATATTCAAACAGTCGGTTGAGCCACACGGGCAGCTCGCCGGATTGCTTCACGATCTGGCCCGGCATGTCGTGGCCACCATCCGCAGCAGCCAAGTCGGATCATCGCCCGGACGCGTCCCGGATTGCTCCGGCAATCGGCTGTGACCCGGCAAGCGCGACATCGGGGCCGGACCGACTGGTGTCCTCGTAGCCCGGCGAGCGGCTACCACCACGCCCAGGCGGGCTGTTCGGTAAGGCGACCGGCAGGGGTCAGCGCGCCGCCCGCGTCGGGTTCGAGGTCGACGCCGCCGCTGTCGACCGGAGCGAGCGGATCGATGGGATCGCGCGCCGGATGAAGGGCTGGTCGGCAAGAACGCCGATCAGGATGACGGTGCCCATGACGGCGAAGTTGAGCGAGCTCGGGATGCCGAGGATGTTGACCAGGTTCTGCAGGACCTGCAGCAGCGCCGTGCCGAGGACGATGCCGATGATCGAGCCCTCGCCGCCGCGCAGGCTGCAGCCGCCGAGCACGGCGGCGGCGATCGCGTAGAGCTCGTAGAAGTTGCCGAAGGACGAGGGCGAGACCGAGTTCGTGTAGAAGACCAGGCAGATGGTGGCGAGCCCGGCCAGGCCGCCGCTGATGATGTAGGCGCCGGTGATGATGGCGCCGGTGCGGATGCCGGAGAAGCGGGCCGCCTCCTCGTTGCGGCCGATCGCGAACAGGTAGCGGCCGAAGACGGAGCGGTGCAGCAGCACCCCCATGACGACGGCGACCAGGATCAGCAGGATGAACGGGTGCGGGACGCCCCAGCTGCGGCCCGACGCGAGCCAGCCGAGCCAGTCGAAATCGTCGGTGTAGCCGAACCCCATCGTGGCGTCGGTGGTGTAGTAGCGGGCAGCACCCCGGTAGATCAGCAGGCCGCACAGGGTGACGACGAAGGGCTGCAGCCTGGCCTTGGTCACCAGCAGCCCCTGCAGCGCGCCGAGCACGATGCCGCCCGCCACGATGGCGAGGATGGCGAGCGGCCACGGCACGCCGCGATTGACCAGCAGGTCGATGAAGATGACGCCGAGCAGGGAGAAGATCGAGCCGACGGACAGGTCGATGCCGCCGGTGATGACGACCAGTCCCTCGCCGATCGAGAAGATGCCGAACAGGCCGATCAGGTTGGCCATGTCGAGCAGGTTGACGGCGGACAGGAAGCGCGGGTTGAGGATCGCGGTGATGCCGCCGACGACGATCAGGAGGAGCAGGAGCCCCCATTCCTTGCGGGCCATCACACGGACTCCAGATGCTCGGCCGGCTGACCGATCGCAAGACGCAGGATGTTGAGCTCGGAGAGGTCGGTGCGGTCGAGCACGCCGCTGATCTCGCCCTCGTGCATGACGGCGACGCGGTCGGAGACGCCGATGACCTCCTCCATGTCGCTTGAGATCATGATGATGGCGACACCGTCGTCGGCAAGAGCGCGCATCAGCGCGTAGATCTCGCCCTTGGCGCCGACATCGATGCCGCGGGTCGGCTCGTCGAAGACGATCAGGCGCGGGGCCATCGAGAGCCACTTGGCGAGCACGACCTTCTGCTGGTTTCCGCCAGACAGGGTGGCGGCATGCACGGCGACGTTCGGGGTCTTGATCCTGAGCGAGACCTGCTGGGCGCGCGCGGTGGTGGCCTCGGCGTTACGGTCGACGAGATTGAAGGTCGCGTAGCGGCGCAGGCTGGCGAGCGAGATGTTCTCCGTCAGCGGCATGTCGAGCACGAGCCCCTCGCGCTTGCGGTCCTCGGGCACGAGATAGATGCCCTGGGCGATGGCGTCCCGGGGAGAACGGACCTCGACCCGCTGGCCGGCCAGGCGGACATCGCCGGACAGGACCGGATCCACCCCGAACAGGCCGCGGGCCAGCGAGGTGCGGCCGGAGCCGACCAGGCCGGCAAGGCCGAGGATCTCGCCGCGCCGGACGCTCAGCGAGACGTGGCGATCGGGAAAGGCGCTGGTCACCAGGCGGTCGACCACGCAGAGCTCGCCCTCTGGCGGCGCGCGGGGCGGGGTGTAGAGGGAGCGGAGTTCGCGGCCGATCATCAGCCGGATCATCGCGTGATGCTCGATCTCGTCGTGCGCGAGCTCGCCCGCGACCCGGCCGTCGCGAAGGCAGACGACGCGGTCGGCGCAGAGCCTCACCTCGTGCAGGCGATGGCTGATATAGATCACCGACACCCCCGACGCGCGAAGCTCGGCGATGACCTGCAGCAGGCGGTCGGTCTCCTGCAGGGTCAGGCTGGAGGTCGGCTCGTCCATGATGATGACGCGGGCCTCGACCGACAGCGCCCTGGCGATCTCGACCAGCTGGCGCTGGGCGATGAGCAGCCGCGACACGCTCGTCTCGGGCCCGAAATCGGCGCCGAGACGGTCCAGCAGCGGACGCGCCAGCGCGTGCATGCGTCGGTTGCGCACCAGCCGGAGCGGACCGCCCGCGACCGCCTCGCGGCCGAGAAAGATGTTGGCGGCCACGTCGAGATTGTCGAGGACGTTCAGCTCCTGGTGCACGAAGGCGATGCCCGCGCGCGCGGCGTCGGCCACGGTCATGGTGCTGTGCGCGACGCCGTCGACGACGATGCTGCCGGCGGTGGGCTGCACGACGCCGCCGAGGATCTTCATCAGCGTCGACTTGCCGGCGCCGTTCTCGCCGATCAGGCCCAGGACGGCGCCGGCCTCGACGGTGAGGCTGACGTCTTCGAGGGCCCTCACGCCCGCATAGGACTTGCTGATCCCGACGAGCGAGAGCAGCGGCGGCGGCGGCATGCCGGGCGGGGTCCTTGCGCGCTACCTGGCGCTCAGCATCTGCCGCATGCTCTGCTGGAACTCGTGCACGTTGTCCTTCTGGATGACCCGCGTGGGAATGATGATGAGGTGGTTGGCGGGGATGAAGGACTTGTCGCCGGCGAGGTATTTCACGAGGTCGGTCATCGACTGGTAGCCGAACTGGAACGGCTGCTGGACGATGGTCGACTGGATGGTGCCGTCGGCGACGCCGCGCAGCGTCTGCGCGTCCTCGTCGAAGCCCACCACCTTGATCTTGCCGGACATGCCGGCATCCTTCACGGCCGAATAGATCTGCGGCGTGTTGTAGTTGTAGAGCCCGACCAGCACGTCGAGGCCGCCCTTGGCCAGCGCGTCCTGCACGTTCGCCTTGGCCTTGGCGAAGTCGCCGCCGTCGGTGCGGATGTCGACGATCTGGATGTTGCTGCCCTGCAGCCCCTGCCTGATCCCCTCGACGCGCTCGCGCGCGTTGTCGGCATCCATGGTGCCGACGAAGGCCATCATCTTGCCGCCCTGGGGCAGCGCCTTCCTGATCTCGCTGGCGGCCTGCAGGCCGGCCGCCTTGTTGTCGGTGCCGATATAGAGCAGGCGGTCGGAGTTCGGGGCATCGCTGTCGGTCGTGAACAGGGCCGCGTGGGCGGCAACCTTGTTGAACTCCTCGGTCGAGTTCTTGGGGTCGATGGCGGAGATGGAGACCCCTGCGACGCCGGAGGCGAGCAGGTCGTCGAGCTCGCGACGCTGCTCGGCCGCCGTCGCCTGGCCCGTCACGATGACCTGCATGGCATAGTCGGGATGCTCGCTCTGGGCCTTCATGACGCCGGCGCGGGCGACCGTCCAGAAGTCGGCCGAAACATTCGTTATCAGCGCCAGCGACTTCTTCTGCTGCGCACCGGCCGGTGCGCCAAGCAGTGACAGGGCGGCCGCTCCCGTGAGAGTGGCCTGGATCAGGCGACGCATGTATCCTCCCGGCACATCATTGTTTTATGTTTGGGCGCTCTTGGCAGCGCTGTTTCGATGCTAGGCCACTTTGCTGCGCTCTGGATAGATCGCTGTGAGCGTCCTGACGACTTATCCCCGGCAGGGCGCGCAGGGATGCGATGTCCCGCCACGCGTGACTGTGTGTCCAGGCCGGCAACCAAAGAATGGCGGCGGCTCGCCGGACCGTCGCTGCCTGGGCCTGGCCGGGATACGATGCGGCCGGCCTATCGGGCGTGGGGCTTTCGCTCTACAGTCTGCTGATTGATGCGTGTCGGAACCGGACAGGCATGGCGATGGCAGCGCAACCAGGGAGTTCGGGGCACGTTGTCGTGAGCAGGCTGTGGGTTGCCGTCCAGCTCACCTGGCAGTGTGGTCGTCGATGATCCGGATCCGGAGCGACATGGTGGTTCGTGACACCCGTTCAGGCCGGTGTGCAACAATCGCGACTTGTCTGCCCTGCACATTCGTCATGGCCCGTGCGTCGTTTTTCCCGGCTGAACCCTTCATCTCACGAAGTGCGAGCAAAGCATGACCGCATCAAGTTTCCCGTCCAGGCTGACGAACGAGAACTGGCCGATCGCCGCGGCAATGATCCAGTATGGCAACGTGAGCGCGGACGGCAGCTCGGTGCAGGACCAGTCGCCGGAGGGATGGGCCGCCACCATGACCGAGATCCATGATGCGGGGTTCACCGAGATCGATCCGACGGACTGCTGGCTGCGCGTCGCCGACCTGTCGCAGGCGCGGCGCGACGCGTTCAAGCAGGCGCTGGTCGAGGTCGGGCTGACCGTCCCGGCGATCTCGACCTCGCGCCGCTCCATCATCGATCCGGAACGCGGCGACGAGTATCTCGCCTACTGCCACCGGGTGATCGACGCCGCTGCCGATCTCGGCGCGCGCTCGGCCTGCTTCGGCCTGTTCGGCCCGCTGACCGATGCGCAGAAGCAGGTGCTGTGGTTCTGGACCGTGGACGGGGTGCGCAATCCCGACGATCCGGAGACCTATGCGCGCGCCGTGCGAGGCATGCAGGAGCTGGGCCGGCATGCCGAGCAGGTCGGCATCGACATCGCGCTGGAGATGTACGAGGACACCTATCTCGGCACCGCCGACAGCGCGGTGAAGTTCGTGCACGACGTGAACCACCCGGCTGTCGGGCTGAACCCGGATCTCGGCAACCTGGTCCGGCTGCACCGGCCGGTCGAGCACTGGTTGAGCATGGCCGAGAAGACGATGCCGTTCGTCCGCTACTGGCACGTGAAGAACTACCTGCGCATCGCCGACGAGCCGAAGGGGATCTTCCTGAGCGCGCCGGCACCGCTGGAAAGCGGCGTCATCAGCTATCGCGTCGCGGTCAGGATGGCGATCGCCCAGGGCTTCCGCGGCGCCTTCGGCTGCGAGCATTACGGCGGCGACGGCCTCAGCGTCAGCGCCGCCAACCGCGCCTATCTGAAGCGCATCCTCCCGCGCAGCGTCGATCCCGCCTGAGCCGGCTGCCATGACCCACGTGTTCGAGCAGGCCGAGACCTTCGCCGAGACCGCGGTGCACGGCTACTGCGCCGTGCACGCCCGCATCGTCAGGCCGGTGACCGGCGGCGTGCTGCGCTCGACCGCGACGCCGGAGAAGGTGGCGCTGGTGATCGGCGGCGGCAGCGGCCACTACCCGGCCTTCGCCGGCTATGTCGGCACCGGCTTCGCCGATGCGGCGGTGACCGGGGATGTCTTCGCCTCGCCGGCGACGCGCCTCATCGCCGGGGTGGCCCGCAAGGCGGACCGGGGTGCGGGCATCCTGCTGGGCTTTGGCAACTATGCCGGCGACGTGCTGAATTTCGGCTTCGCCGCCGAGCGTCTGCGCGGCGACGGGATCGACGTCCGCGTGCTGGCGGTCACCGACGACATCGCGAGCGCTCCGGCCGGCGAGCTCGCCAGGCGTCGCGGTGTCGCCGGCGACATTCCGATCTTCAAGATCGCGGGCGCTGCCGCCGAGGCCGGCCTGTCCCTGGACGAGGTCGAGCGGCTGGCCCGGCTGGCCAACGCGCGGACGCGATCCTTCGGCGTCGCCTTCGGCGGCTGCACCCTGCCCGGCGCCGACGCGCCGCTGTTCGCGGTGCCGCACGGCCGCATGGCGATCGGCCTCGGCATCCACGGCGAGCCGGGGATCGACGAGACGGCGATCGCGTCGGCATCCAGGCTGGCGGCACTGCTGGTGGATCGCCTGGTCGAGGAGGCGCCGGACGACGCCGGCGGACGCGCGGCGGTCCTGCTGAACGGCCTGGGCGGCACCAAGCAGGAAGAGCTGTTCGTGCTGTGGACCCATGTGGCGGCCGCGCTCCGCCAGGCCGGCATCGAGCCGGTGGCGCCGCTGGTCGGCGAGTACGTCACCAGTCTCGACATGGAAGGCTGCTCCCTCAGCCTGACCTGGCTCGACGACGAGCTGGAGCCGCTCTGGCTGGCGCCCTGCGACACGGTCGGGCTGCGTGTCGGCGACACCCCGGCGACCACGCCGGCCCCGGCGCTGCCGCCGGACGATCCCGAGCGCAGCGTCTGGCCCGAGGCGACCGCGGAATCCCGGCAGGCCGGAGCACGGATCGCGACCGGGCTGCAGGCGCTGGCCGACATGCTGCGGGATGCCGAGCCGGAACTGGGCCGCATCGACGCGCAGGCGGGCGACGGCGATCACGGCCAGGGCATGGCACGCGGATCGCGCGCGGCCGCGATCGCGGCGCAGGCGGCGTTCGATCATGGCGCCGGCGCGTCGAGCGTGCTGGCTGCCGCGGCCGATGCGTGGGCGGACCGGGCCGGCGGCACGTCCGGCGCGATCTGGGGGCTCGGGCTGCGCTCGGCCGCCGCCGCGCTGGAGGATGGGGCGGGGGTCACGGCGCAGCAGCTGGCGCGAGGCGCCACCCAGGCGCTCGAGAACGTCATGCGCCTGGGCGGGGCCCGGCCCGGCGACAAGACGCTGGTCGACGCCCTGGCTCCCTTCGCGACGGTGCTTGCCGAGGAGATCGGACGCGGCACCGCCGCGAGGCTCGCCTGGAGCAACGCCGCGAACGCCGCCCATGCCGCAGCCGAGGACACCGCAGAACTCGTGCCGCGCCTCGGCCGGGCCCGTTCCCACAGCGAGCGCAGCCGCGGCCATCGCGACGCCGGAGCGGTTTCGTTCGCGATGGCCGCGCAGACTGCTTTGGAGACCACATCATGACCACAGAACCGTTGCGTATCGTCATCGGCTGCGACGAGGCGGGCACGCGCTTCCGCGATGCCCTGAAGGCCGACCTGGAGAAGCATCCCGCCGTCTCGGAGGTGACCGATGTCGGCGTCGTGGCGGACGATTCCACGGCCTATCCGCACATCGCCGTGCGCGCCGCGCGCATGGTCGCGGACGGCAGGGCGGATCGCGCGCTGCTGATCTGCGGCACCGGTCTCGGCGTCGCGATCAGCGCCAACAAGGTCCCGGGCATCCGGGCCGTGACCGCGCACGACATGTATTCGGTGCAGCGGGCGGTGCTCAGCAACGATGCCCAGGTGCTGTGCTTCGGCGAGCGCGTGATCGGCGTCGAGCTGGCCCGCGCGCTGACGGGCGAGTGGCTGAAGCACCGGTTCGATCCTGGCTCCGCCTCCGCCTCCAAGGTTGCCGCGATCGCCGAGTACGAGACCGGTCCGAACGCTTGACCGCGGCCCGGGCGATGGTGGCCCGCAAGCCGCTGATCGGCATCAGCCTCAAGATGTACATGGGCGTGCACCGGTCGCGCGCCTGGCTGGCCGAGCTCGCCCGGCTGGCCGAGACCGGCCTGCCGGCGGGCGTCGACGTCTTCGTCATCCCGTCCTTCCTGTCGCTGCACGACGCGCAGGCGAGCCTGCAGGACACCGGCATCTGGCTCGGCGCGCAGGACGTGTTCTGGGAGGATGCGGGCGCCTTCACCGGCGAGGTGTCGGCGCCGATGCTGGTCGAGGCGGGCTGCCGCTACGTCGAGATCGGCCACATCGAGCGGCGCCGCCTGTTCGGCGAGACCGAGACGGTGGTGGCGGCCAAGATGCGGGCGGCGGTGCGGGCGGGCCTCGTGCCGGTGCTGTGCATCGGCGAGAACGAGCGCATGTCGCCGGAAGCGGCGGTGCAGGTCTGCGCACGCCAGCTCGATACGGCCACAGCCGGTATCGACCGCAGCGCCGGCCTCGTGGTGGCCTGGGAGCCGGTCTGGGCCGTCGGCGCCGCAGAGCCGGCGGCCCCGGACTACATCGCCGCCGTGGCCACCGGCCTTCGCGAGCTGCTGACCGACTGGCCCGATGGCCGCCTGATCTATGGCGGCAGCGCCGGCCCCGGCCTGCTGACGCAGCTGGGCGGCACGGTGGACGGCCTGTTCCTGGGCCGGTTCGCGCACGACATCGCCGCGCTGCATCGGGTGCTGGTCGAGGCGTCCGGAACGATCAGCTCCTAGACAATCCGCATTCTCGTGAGGTGTTTTCCATGATCCAGACCATCAACAGCGTCGCGGTCATCGGTGCTGGCTACATGGGCGGCGGGATCGCGCAGTCGCTTGCCGCCGCCGGCATGACCGTGACCCTGGCCGACGCCTCGCCCGAGGTGACCAGGGCCGCCCTCGAGCGCCTGCTCCGCGAGGCGGGCGAGTTCGAGACGCAGGGGCTGTTTCCGGCCGGATCGGCCGAGACGATCAAGGCGAACCTCAGGGTGGCGGACTCGATCGAGGATGCCGTGCGCGACGTGGACTTCATCGAGGAGGCCGTCCCCGAGGTGCCGTCCATCAAGCACGAGGTGCTGCGCCGGATCTGCGCGGCCGCGCGGCCGGACGCGATCATCGGCACCAACACCTCCACCCTGCCGGTGAAGACCCTGGCGCCCGCCGTGACCAATCCCGCGCGCTTCCTGACCGTGCATTTCAGCAACCCGGCCCCGTTCATCCCCGGCGTCGAGCTGGTGTCGGGCACCGACACCGATCCGGCCGTGATCCCGGTGGTCAAGGACATGCTCCGCCGCGCCAGGCGTTCGAGCGCCGAGGTGGCCGACGTGCCGGGCTTCGTGCTCAACCGCCTGCAGTATGTGCTGCTCAAGGAGGCCAACTCGATCGTCGAGGAGGGGATCGCCACCGCCCGGGACGTCGATACCATCGTGCGCTCCACCTTCGGCTTCCGGCTGCCGTTCTTCGGCCCGTTCGCGATCGCCGACATGGCCGGGCTCGACGTCTATGCCAACTGCTTCAAGACCTTCGAGAGCGCGTTCGGCGATCGGCTGGCGACGCCGGAGCTGCTGACGGCGCTGGTCGCGGACGGCGTGAAGAGCGGCGAGGGGTTCAACGGCACCTTCGATGCGGAGATGTCGGCCAGGCTGGTCGCCTATCGCAACAAGGCCTATGCGCGGATGGCGCAGCTGCTCGAGGAGCTCGGACCGTCGCCGATCGAGCAGATGGCCGCCCCCGCAGCCTGACCGCGCCGCGCCGCCCGGAACGGCAGCGCGGCGCCTGGATCAGCCGTGCCCGGTCGTATCCGCCGCCGGGCCTGCCGACCGTCCGGCTGCCGATGCTGCGCCGCCTAGACCGACTTCGCAGGGGCTGCGACGTTGGCGATGACCTCGCCGAACGGGCCATGGTGCTCGGCGCCGCCGCGGCCCGATCCGGTCGTCGACCGCAGCGGCAGCAGCGGGAAGACGAGCTCGGCGAACCGGTAGCATTCCTCCAGGTGCGGATAGCCGGACAGGATGAACCGGTCGATGCCGAGCGCCATGTATTCCCGCATGCGCGCCGCGACCTGTTCGGGACTGCCGACCAGCGCGGTGCCGGCGCCGCCACGCACGAGCCCGACGCCGGCCCACAGGTTCGGTGACACGACGAGCCTGTCGCGGCGTCCGCCATGCAGCTGCGCCATGCGCCGCTGGCCGACGCTGTCGTAGCGGCTGAAGGCCTGCTGGGCCATGGCGATGTCGTCGTCGCCGACGTGACGGATCAGCGCGTCGGCGGCAGCCCAGGCTTCCGTCTCGGTCTCGCGGACGATCACGTGCAGCCGGATGCCGAAGCGCATCGTCCGGCCGCGCGCGGCCGCGATCCGGCGCATCGAGGCGATCTTCTCGCCCACCGCGGCCGGCGGCTCGCCCCAGGTCAGGTAGACGTCGACATGCTCGGCGGCGACCGCCTGGCCGGCGGCCGAGGAGCCGCCGAAATACAGCGGCGGATGCGGGGTCTGCACCGGCGGGAACAGCAGGCTGCCGTTGCTGATGCGCAGATGATCGCCCTCGAAGTCGACCCGCTGGCCCGAGAGCAGCCGACGCCAGACCGTCAGATACTCGTCCGCGGCGGCGTAGCGGGTCTCGTGGTCGAGGAACACGCCGTCACCTTCGAGCTCCGCGGGATCGCCACCGACGACCACGTTCACCAGCAGCCTGCCGCCCGACAGCCGGTCGAAGCTGGCCGCCATCCGCGCCGTCATCGAGGGCTCCGAGAGTCCCGGCCTGATCGCCACCAGGAACCGGACGCGGCTGGTCAGGGGCAGCATCGCCGACGCGATCACCCAGCTATCCTCGCAGGATTTGCCGGTCGGCAGCAGCATGCCGTAGTAGCCGAGCTCGTCGGCGGCGCGCGCGATCTGGCTCAGATAGCCGAGCGTGACGTGGCGGGCGCCCACCTGCGAGGCGAGGTAGCGGCCGTCGCCATGCGTCGGCAGGAACCAGAGGACGTCGCAGGCGTCGGCCGCCTGCTCGTCGGCTACAGCGTGACCGTCCATTCCCGCCTCTTCGTCTCGCATGCCTGACGCCATCTGCTAAACCACACCGGCTCTTGTCAATATCGACGATCTGCTGACAATGGGCTGTACTATGGCGATCCTGCGTCGGGAGAAGTGGATATGGGGTCGGGACCCGATCGTCTGAGCCTGTCGCGACGGCGGTTCCAGCTGGCGGCGCTCGCTGGCCTTGGAGCGGCTGCCGGTCTTGCCGGCGGCGAGGCCGGCCCGGCGCGGGCTGCCGGCGGACGCACCCTACGCATCGGTTACCAGCGCTATGGCACCCTGATCATTCTCAAGCATCTGGGGCTGCTCGAGACGGAACTGGCCAAGACCGGCGACGGCGTCGCCTGGTCGGAGTTTTCCGCCGGCCCGCAGATGCTGCAGGCGATGGGCGCCGGCGCGCTCGATTTCGGCATCACCGGCGACACGCCGCCGATCTTCGCGCAGGCGGCACGTCCGGACGGGCTGGTCTATGTCGGGCACGAGCCGAAGGCGCCGTTCGGCGAGGCGATCGTCGTGGCGAAGGACAGCCCGATCCGCACCGTCGCCGATCTCAAGGGCAGGAGCGTCGCGCTCAACAAGGGCTCGAACGTCCATTGGCTGCTGCTGGCGGCGCTGGCCAAGGCCGGGCTGCAGGCGTCCGACATCCACCCGGTCTATCTGGTGCCGGCGGCCGGGCGGTCGGCCTTCGATACCGGCCGGGTCGATGCCTGGGCCATCTGGGACCCGTATCTGTCGTCCGTGCAGACCATGTCGGGCGCCCGCGTCCTGGTCAGCGCGGACGGGGTGGTGGGCAACCGGCAGTTCTTCCTCGCCCGCCGGGCGTTCGCCGAGGCGCAGCCCGACCTGATCCGCCTGCTGCAGGCGCAGCTCGCGCAATCCGACAGCTGGGGCGACGCGCACAAGGACAGGGTCGCCGGCATGCTGGCGGCAGATACCGGCCTTCCGGTTCCCGTCGTCGCCAGGGCGGTCGGCCGGCTGACGTTCGGGATCAGGCCGTTGAGCCCGGACGTGGTGGCCGAGCAGCAGGCGATCGCCGATGCCTTCGCGGCGCAGGAGCTGATCCCAAGGCACGTCACCGTCGAAAACGCCGTCTGGCATCCGCCAGCCTGAGGCGCCGCCGCGAGGACGGCTAGGCCTGCTCGTCGACATCCAGCGCCGTCAGCAGCGTCCTGCGGGCGGCGGCGAAGCCGGGCTCGTCATGCCGCCTGGGGCGCGCGAGATCGATCGGCAGGTCGCTGCGGATCCTGCCCCGATCCAGCACCACCGCCCGGTCGCCGAGCAGCAGCGCCTCGTCCACGTCGTGGGTCACCAGCAGCACCGCGCAGTGATGCGTCTGCCAGAGGGCCGCGACCATGACCTGCATGCGAAGCCGCGTGAGCGCGTCGAGGCTGGCGAACGGCTCGTCCAGCAGCAGGAACTCCGGCTCGCGCACCAGCGCGCGGGCGATGCCGACGCGCTGCGCCTCGCCGCCCGACAGGGTCAGCGGCCAGGCATCGAGCCGGTGGCCGAGCCCGACCTCCTCCAGGGCCGCGACCGCGCAGGCCCTGGCGTCGGGCCCGTCGAGCCCGAGCGCCACGTTCTGCCAGACCTTGCGCCAGGGCAGCAGGCGGCTTTCCTGGAACACCACCGACACGGTGCGCGGCACCACGACCACCCCGTCCTGCACCGGATCCAGCCCGGCCAGGGTGCGCAGCAGCGTCGTCTTACCCGAGCCGCTGCGGCCCAGCAATGCCACGAACTCGCCGCGGCCGATGCTGAGGTCGAGCCCGTCCAGCACCGCGGGGCCGCCGAAGCGCCGGGTCAGGCTTTCGATGCGGATCGCGGGGTCCGGACGGTGCAGCACCGTCATGGGCGCGAGCCCAGCCCGCGCTGCGACGGCCGCCAGGCCAGCAGCACGCGCTCCAGCAAACGCACCGCCTGGTCGCTCAGCAGGCCGAACCCCGCATAGATCACCAGGCCCAGCAGGATGATGTCGGTGCGCAGGAAATCCTGCGCGTCCATCATCATGTGGCCGATGCCCGAGCTGGCATTCACCTGTTCCGCCACCACCAGCATGAGCCAGGAGATGCCGACGGCGTAGCGCAAGCCCACGAGCAGGTCCGGCAGCGCGCCCGGCAGCAGCACATGCCGGATCGTCTGCAGCGGCGACAGGCCGAGGGTGCGGCTCATCTCCAGCAGCTTCGGGTCGACGGTGCGCAGACCCTTGAACAGATTGAGATAGATCGGGAACAGCGCGCCGAGCGCCACCAGCCCGACCTTCGGCGTCTCGCCGATGCCGAACCAGAGGATGAACAGCGGCACCAGCGCCAGGGCGGGCAGGGTGCGCAGCATCTGCATCGGCGCATCGATGATGTCCTCGCCCAGCCGCGACAGCCCCGCGAGCAGCGCCAGGGTCACGCCGCCCGCGACGGCCAGAACGAAGCCGCTGCCGGCGCGGAGCAGCGAGACCAGCAGGTTGTGCGGCAGCGTCCCGTCCAGGGTCAGGGTGCGGGCGGTCATCAGGATCTGCAGCGGCGAGGCGAGGGTCTGCGGCGAGACCAGCCCGGACCAGGCGACGAGTTGCCAGAGCGTCAGGATCAGCAGCGGCGAGCCGAGGCGACGCAGCCTGTGCAGCCGGGCGATCCAGGCAGCCCGGCCACGCGCGGTGCCGGGCGATCCCTGGCGTCCGCCGGCCGCCTGCGGCGTCGGCGTCATGAGGCGCAGAGCCGGGGCGTTCGTCACGTCAAGCATCTGTCACGATCCCCAAGGGGCGCCGGGCACAGTCCGGAGGCATCGAGGAATGCACGAGGCCTGTGCCGTCGTCAAACTAAGCACGCGTCTCCGTCGTTGTTTTATGGTCGAGCTGGATCGAAAATCACAGCAACTTATGGTGTTGACGGGAGACAGGCCGGGCACTGGAAGCGATCGTACCCTCCCCGCGGTCGCGAATATGCATGGGTCAACCGGTGAATGCGGCCTGCACCGGCCGGCACGGGACACGGACGGGGCCCTGGTCCGGTCGCCGCGGTGTCCGCCCGCCGGGACCTCGGCCGCTAGGCGGTCGGGACGATGGCGACCGCCGGTCGGATCAGCGCGGCCAGCTGCCCCGCCAGGAACTCCGCCTGCTGACGGATATCCGGGACTGCCGTCATCTCCCAGAACGTGCCCCTGGTCACCGGGCCGACCGCGAACAGGCGGCGGGAGATCGAGCCGTTCTGGCTGAGCAGGGCGCAGTTCGCGGTGACGTCGAGGCCGAGGCAGAGCGGATCGGGACGGATCAGCCCCTTGCTCAGCAGCGTGCGGACCAGGGTGTCGCGGATGCGGCTGTAGTCCGCGTCCGGTCCGGCGCAGTTGATCACGCGGCCGACCGTCACGCTGTCGAGCCCGTCCTGGAAGCGCGGACGGAAGACGACCTCGACCGGGCCGCCGGCCCTGTCCTGCCGGTAGGAGCGGATGCGGCCGGCGCGGATGCTCAGCTGCCCGCTGGCCCGGGCTGCCGCGATCCGGTCGGCGACCGGCCCCGAGATGCGGTGGCGATGCGTGTCCCACCAGGGCCGCAGGTGACGCAGGAAGCGCTGCCGGTCCTTGACGCACATGGCCTGCCAGAGCTCGGTGGTGATCGGCCGGATCTCGTCGATCACCGCGTGCCAGCTGCCGCCGGCGGCGATCTGGCTGGCGCCGCTGGCCCGCAGCGCGCGGGTGAGCGCGTTCAGCCGTGTCGGGAACGCGTCGGTTTCCGGCAGCGCGGTGGCACCCGGCGCGGAGTGTCGATGCGGCAGCAGGCCGCGTCGCGACAGGGCGGTGATCTGGCCGCGATGGCCCTGGTCGAGCAGCGACACGACGGTGTCGATCGTCGTCAGTCCGGTGCCGATCAGCAGCACCGGCAGGTCCGGATCGAGTTCGGCCAGGGTGTCCGGCGCCCATGGGTCCGGCTTGTAGGCGGGCTGGTCGTAGAAGGACGGATCGGCGACCGGCGGCGGGGCAGGGGGGAAGTTGCCGATCCCCAGCACCACGCGATCGGCGCGGACGGTGCGGTTGCGATCGAGCACGAGGGTGAGGCCGCCGCCGTCGCGTGTCGTCCCGCCGAGCACGATGTCGGTCACGTCGCCGCGTATGAGCTCGAGCTGATCCCGTCGTTCGGGCACCTTCATCTCGACATTCAGCAGATGCCGGATGTAGCGGCCGAACATGCGCCGGGGCACGAAGGTGCCGGCATTCGGCGAGATGCCGCACATCTCCGCTGCAGGCAGCCCCTGCAGCCAGTGCAGGAAGTCGAGCGGACGCTGATGGAAGGCGCTCATCTTGCCGGCCGGCACATTCAGCAGATGGCTGGAATTGCCGGTGGAATAGGCCGGGCCGCGCCCGAACTGCGCGTTACGCTCGATCAGCACGACCCTGGTGTGCGGCGGACAACGCTGCAGAAGATGCAACGCCAGCAGGGTGCCGCTGAAGCCGGCACCGATGATGGCGATCGTGGGCGTGACCATATCCAATTGCTAGCCCCGGTAAAACAGCCAGGACTAGAGCCTCCCTTGACGGCTGTCGCAAGTGCGGGTGCCCGGATGAAGCGCATGCCCTCGACAAGCAAACCGATGGTCATGACAATATCTGATTGTCAGGCAAGCGACTGCGAGGATACCGGCGACCAGAGCCCGGATTGACCGGTCCGGCCCGGCTGGGCGGCACCGACGTGAACGGCAGGACGCCCGCGGGAAGGTTGTCGCCGTTCCCGCGCCGGTGCGACTGCAGTCGGCGGGTCGCGACAACCAGCCCGTCACGATCGGCGGCGCCACGCGGACGCCCAGGCTCGTCGGCGGTCGCAGGCGGAGGTGCCGGCGTTGGTCGCGGTGGCGGTCACCGCCCGGTCGATGTCGTCGGACAGGGTGACCGGAAAGCTCGCCTCAAACGTGAGGCAGTCTTTCCTGGGGACGCTGGTGCATCGTGCCATAGGGGTTGTCCAGGAACCGCTCCAGCCTGCGCCATGCACAGCACGGGCAACGACGCCGTCGAGGCGCCGGTCGGAATGGCCGACGGGGATGCAGCATTGTCAGCAGACATGCGCGGGTGGCGTGGCCGCAGGGAATTACATCGACGCGATCAGCCTGCGCATGACCGTAACGGCGTCGGCGACAGACGTGGCGCCGGGGAAAGCTGTCGTTCGAGGATTACGACAGGTTGACGTGGTCGTTGCGATGAACCGGCGCCTTGCTGCCGAGCGTGCAGCCCGCGAGCTGACAGCATCCGCGTGTCCGCCCGCCAGGATCTCGTCGCGGGCCTGCGCGATCAGCGCATGGACGCCATCGTCCAGACGTCCGCTTACATGGTTCGCGTTCGCGCCTACCCTTTCTGAGGATCGCACAGGCCGTACTTATCCCGGCCGGCACCAGCACGGTGCCGATGCTGACACGCTCCAGTGCAGCGTCGGGTCTGCGCGCGCCAAAGGGCGCGGATGGAGATCGGACGACGTTCGCCTCCTCCGATCGCGATCTGGGCTAGCAGGATGACGCCCGGCTTGGCATCGAGATCGGTGGGCCACGGCATGACCTGTCCGGCGCAGGACGCATCGGTCGTTCAGCCCGACCGGCAAGCGATCCGATGTGCCTGCTGCCAAATGGAGTGCCGCTCGGCGATCTTCCGTCAGCGATGTCTCACGGTGAATGCGTTCCGCCAACCACGATCGTCGTCGATGCGATTCAGGCTGTTGTATCGCGCGCAGGACTGCATCGAGGCTGCCTCTCGCTCCCGCCTCAGATGATCGATCAGACGATCGATTTTGGAGTTGTTGCTCTCGCTCAGCACGAGCAGGTCATGGGCCAGACGTTGCAGATCGTTGTGCATGGTCATCATCTTCCGCTGGCAAGGGTGTTGCGCAGCATGACGGGTGCCGCGTGATCAATGAGATCGGGCTCGGATGTGCAGAACTGTCGAGGCGAGCGCGAGAGGTGTTGAAGGCCGGCTTCCTCGTCATCGGGCGTGCGCAAGGCGGCCGCCGCAGCAGTGGACAATCCCGCCAGTTTGACCATCGCCGGAGACAGGTCGACGCCGCGGGCGGCGATACGGGTGACGTCCAACTGTCCCGCTCGCTCGATGCTCCGACAGGGCCATGTTCTGGAACCGCAACCGACATCCGCGATGCGGTGTCTCTGCGCAATCCTCACCGTTGGACCGACGGTGTCGCAGGCAGACACTGCCTCGTCGGAAGAACCGAGCACTGGTGCGGCAGGTTCAGAAGGACGGTTCTGGAACGACATGGACGCCTGGATCGACGTGTCCTGTCCGGATCGGACACGACGTTCGCCGGAGATCGGCGTTTTCAGATAAAAATGCCATATGGATCAGGTCGCGTCTCGTAAGCGGCCCGTAAAAGGCAAGCTTCCATCGGCGTCACGCCTTGCCATCTTGCCCGGAGCCGGATGATCCGGACGGCGTCGGCCGCCGACATGTCTGATCTTCACACAGGAACAGCGGTTCGCCGATGCCGTCCCTGCGCCGAAGAGGCAGCGGCCTTTGTCTCCATCACGTCTGCAAGATGGCAGCGTCGCGACCGGCTTCTGATCCGGGCCAATCCACTGGCTCAGGCTCGTCGACGCACGACGCGGTCCGTGCCTTGAACGGCAGCGGCGGTCTCAGGGACCGATCCAGTCCGCGTCAATGGTGGCTGGCGTGAAACGGCCATAGGCGCGCGTCTGCCGGCCCTCCGGACCCAGCAACAGCGCATCGACGCTGGTCAGGGAGACGAGGATGACGGTGAACTGCTGGAACTGCTCGTTGGGGGACAGGTGGGACTGGTCCGCCGGCTCCGGAAGAAGGCTACCGGGCTCGGTGCGAAGGCCATAGGCACTGCGGGCGTTCGACGACAGCGTGTCCCAGCGCGCGCGCGCGACGTCGTCAGCGCGATGGAGACGGGCCGATCCCTCGAAACGCAGCTGGAGATGATCGGCGGCCGACCAGGCAAGCAGGGAGACCCGGCCGTCACGGGCAATGTCGCGAGCCTTGCCGGCCCGTGCGTCGGTGTGCATCTCGGCGCAGGCCTGGGCGCGCTCGAAACCACGCAGGACCAGCGTCCGGAGACCCGGGTGTCCCTGCGGGGACAGGGTCGCCAGCTGGATGTTGCGAAGATCCGACTTGGAGTCGTGCAACGCGCTCTCGAGCGCTGAGAGACCGGTTTGGATGAATTCGACCGCTGACGTGTTCATCCAGCAACAAGTCCACCCGGTGGCGTCGGTTGCCTCGGCCTGCAGCGCCTGACGGGCGCCGGCGGCGGACCGGGCGCGCCGATCATGCCGGCGGATCCGGCGGTCGTCCCGGACCGCGGGATCGCCGGCGACGATGTCAGGAGTTGAACCGGTAGACGATACGGTCGCGGCCGCCATTCTTGGCGGTATAGAGCGCCTTGTCGGCGCGATCGATCAGGTCTTCCGCCAGGTCGCCGGTCTGGAACCAGGCGACCCCAACGCTGCAGGTCACGCTGATCGCCCTCGTGTCGGTGATGACGACCCGTCCGGTCACGTGATCGCGCATGCTCAGGATCCGCTCGCAGGTGGCGTCCTCGTCTCCCGGCACGATGAGCAGCAGCTCCTCACCTCCGTAGCGTCCGGCGCGCTCGTTCGGCTGCAGCGCGTTCCGTAGCCGAAGCCCGAATTCCCGCAACACCGCATCCCCGGCAAGATGACCGTAGCCGTCATTGATCTGCTTGAAATGATCGAGATCGATCAGACCAACGGCGAACGAGGCCCCGGTCATGGAGGCATGCGCGATCGTCGCGTCGAGCGCTTCCATGATCGCGGTGCGATTCGACAGGCCGGTCAGGCTGTCATGCGTGGCCTGGTGCAGGATCGCCTGCCGCGCGAGCTCGATCTCGTGCGTCCGTGCCGCGACCAGCGCCTCGAGATGCCGCTGTCTTGCGAGCAGAAAGCGGTTACGCAGATGCGAGATGATGCCCAGCGTGCTCAGCACCAGCGCGCCATAGAGCAGCAGGAACGGCCACTGGCGCCAGAGCGGCGTGCGGACGCGGATCAGCAGGCTGATCGGCTGCGAGACGTCACGTTTGTAGGGATCCACCGCGATGACGTTGAACAGGTGGCGACCGGGTGGCAGGACGGGATAGCGGACCTCCCGGCTCCCGGTCTCGACCCAGTCCGCATCCACGCCTTCCAGCCGATACCGGAACCGGATGGACCGCTCGATCCGGAAGTTGAGGGCGCTGAAGCTGATGACGAGCGGCGCCTGGGCGGAGCCGATCGCCGCTTCCGGCAGCGGCAGGCCGGCCACGGACGCGTCGGTGATGATCGGATGCAGCCGGGTGGTCTTGAAGATGTTCTCCGGCATCAGAAGATGCGACAGGCCATGACCGGTGCCGAACCACATCGAGCCGTCATCGTCCTCGAAGACGGCCCCCTCGTCGAGATCGTTGGACAGCAGACCGTCCTCCTCGTCGACGTGCCGCCACGCCTGGCCGTTGAAGACGTCGAGGCCACGATCGGTGCCGGCCCAGACCCAGCCACGTCGGTCGCATTGCAGGAACTGCAGCGTTTCCGAGCCGATCGTCGGCGTGGTGACGAAGCTGACCGAGGTGACGCGGTCGTCGGTGACGTGAAGCTGCTGGATGCCGCCGACGACGCCGCCGATCCACACGCTGCCCGGTGCCGGAACGGCCAGCGCCCGCGGCTTGTAGTTCGTCTCCTCGGCCGCACCCAGGACGACATGGAGGTCGCCTTTCGTGCCCAGGCGCATCAGCGCCTTGCCGGCAATCAGCCACATCGAGCCCTGGCCGTCCTCCGTGATGGCCCGGACATGGCCGGTGACGCCGGGGACGCGCGCCGGCGGCGTCGGCTGCGCGGCGTTCGGATCGGCCTGCAGATAGAGGCCGTCCTCGGTGAAGAACCAGAGCCGGCTGTCGCGCGAGCGGAAGATCCCGTTCAGCGGCGGCAAGGCGAAGTGGTCGACGCGGGCGGATTGCGGATCGAGGCGCTCCACGGCGCCGCCCGTGGTGCCGCGCCAGACCAGACCCTGTGTGGTCGCTGCGACCGCGAAGCTGGTCCCATCCAGATGTGCCACGCGGGGCAGCGTCGTTCCGGGGCCGGCAAGGGCGTCGACGCCGCCCTCGCTGGCCACCCAGAGCGGCCCGCCCTTCTGCCGCGATACCTGCCAGACGACGTTGTCTGACAGGCCGTCGTTGCTGTCCCAGTTCTCCCAGCGTCCGTATCCCTGCGATCGGAAGATGCCCTGATCGCGAACGGCCAGCCAGAGGCTGCCTTCCCGGTCGAAGAAGATGGCGGTGGTGGAGCCGACGGGCACGCCGTTGTGTCGTGCCAGCGAGATCCACCGGTCGTTCTTTCGGATCAGGAGGCCGTTGGCGCCCTGAGTCATCAGGTGCCCGTTCATGTCCTCGGCCAGCACGATCCAGTCGGGATGGCCGGCATAGCGGCCGGCGCCACCGGGCACGGGGTCGACCTGGAAACGTGCGCCACCGGGTGCCTGACGGGCGATCCGGGTCAGCGACCGCATCCACATGACGCCGTGCCGGTCGCGAAGGAAGGACGTCCAGTTGTCGCGAGGCAGGCCGTCCTGCGGACCGAGGACCGTCACCCCTTGCGGCGAGACGCGACAGACCGCATCCGCTCCGCAGCCAAGCCAGAGAACGCCGTGATCGACAGCGATCGAGCGCAGCGTCTGCAGGGCCGGATTGGCTGCAAGCATCGCGGCGCTGAAGAAGGGCTCGATGGTCGGCGGTCCCGCGGTGGCCTGCCTGATGATCGAGAGCCGGTGCCGTTCGACGACCAGCAGGTCGTTGCCGAGAAGCGCTGTGCGGTGATCGCCGTCGACCTCGATTTCTCCATCCAGGCTTCGCACCGGCGTGACATGCCGGGAGAGCGGTGACGAACCGTCGCCCGCATCCGGGTCCGCCAGATAGACCGCGTCGCTGAAGGTGACGTAGGACCGGCCATTCGGCGCGGTGTCGAAGCCGCGTACGAGGCCGGCTGCCGGCACGCCTGCCATGGAGACGGGCTTTGCGAAGCGTATGCCGTTATAGCGAACCAGCCCATGCGCCGTGCAGGCATAGATGAAGCCGTCGTGATCCTGGGCAACGCAATCCAGCCCGAGATTCAGCAGCCCCTGGTCCTGCGTGTACTGCCGGAACCCCAGCTGTTGCGCGCCAGCCTTCTGCATCGGCAGCTGCGAAACAACCAGAGCGACGACAGGGACAAGAAGTCGGCCGAAGGCACGAACGCGCCTGTTTCCCCATCCGGCAGCGCAGGAAACGGATGGCGATCGAAGGCTCATTCCGCAGTAACCGACAGGTTGACGCGGAATCATAGCAGGAATTTCAGACAATACGCCAAGCGTACTGCAGTCTAAAATATAGGACAGACTGCCCACACGGCCGCGAGCCTGTGGGCAGCTGGAATCTCGTCGCCGGAACTAGCTGTGAAGAACCGCCGCCGTCGGATGATCCGGGCCGGTCGTGCCGGACACGATGTTCACCATCTGGTTCGCCAGCAGGGTCGCCGCGAAGCTGGCTACGGGTGCAGCCGGCAGGTAAGCCGTCGAGGAGGATGCGGGAAGCACCGTCTGCAGCCAGTGATCGGCGTTGCCCATGATGGTCGACACACTGCCGGTGCCGAGCAGGATGCTCGCGGCACTGCCTGCCGGCTGACTGGCAGCGCTCGCTACAGCGAGAGGAATCGTCGCCGAAGCCGGGCTGGAGCTGCTGTAGATGAACTGGATGCCCGAGGCGGACCCTCCGGAGGCACTCACGACATCGGGCCGGTTGTGGCTCTCGTCCGGCGTTACGATGGCGGTGCTGGCGCCGAGCACATCCGGCCGGTTGTGGCTCTCGTCCGGCGTCACGACGGCCGTGCTGGCGCCGAGCACGTCCGGCCGGTTGTG
>CAXSBC010000003.1:174253-446129 GCA_964236105.1 uncultured Acetobacteraceae bacterium
TCGTCCGGCGTCACGACGGCCGTGCTGGCGCCGAGCACGTCCGGCCGGTTGTGGCTCTCGTCCGGCGTCACGACGGCGGTGCTGGTGCCGAGCACGTCCGGGCGGTTGTGACTTTCGTCCGGCGTCACGACAGCCGTGCTGGCGCCGAGCACGTCCGGCCGGTTGTGGCTCTCGTCCGGCGTCACGACGGCGGTGCTGGTGCCGAGCACGTCCGGGCGGTTGTGACTCTCATCCGGCGTCACGACAGCCGTGCTGGTGCCGAGCACATCCGGGCGGTTGTGGCTCTCGTCCGGTGCCATGACACCGGAGACTGATGCCGCAATTGAAACACTGTTCACGTTCTTGCTCATGATAAACTCTTCCGCCGCTCGTTTTGAGACGTGTGTCTGATCCCGATTTCATCGGGCACCCAGAGAACTATAGGCCTGCATCACAAAGAAAAGGCAATGGGGTATTCCATACTGGAGTCGCAATGAACGATGCGTGCCGTTCTGTCTGGTGGTGGCGCATAACAGGATAATGGTGCATTGATGATCAAGCTGCACATCGAGGCACCGTAGCTGATCGTGTTGAGCAGGCTAGCGTGCGCAACTCTGAACAGATGAGCCCGGAGATAGCTGGACCCGGCACATCGCCAGACGAGGCACGCCTGAGAAGTGATGCCGACGATCAATCGTGCTCAGCGGCACGGAAGTTTCATGGCAACGTCATGGGAGCGTATTGATCCACTCCGACTCGCAGACGCCTGATGGGCAGCTGGCGATGCCGGCGAAACATGACGCCGACAAGCAGGCGACCGCCCTGTCAGCGTCATGCTGCACCAGAACATCGCTTTCAGGAAACGACCGAGAGCTTGTTCAAGCAGAACCTGATCGCAAATCCGAAAAGATCATACCGGAAACAAAAATGACATTCCCATCTGGCTAAACCAGCAAATGCTCTTACCGTCACTTGGCAGGCCTATCGAAGTGCTGCTGATGAAGGTTTAAGACTCCAACACTTAATTAAGCTGACCGTTTGTATGGTGTCTGTCCCCACCACGGCTGCGGCGCGATTGCGAGCCACTGCTACAGGCGATGCACCGGCCTTGCTGCAATCGCTTCCGTCATCGCTGGTCGTAATGGCTGCGCAGGTTCCGCAGATGCTGCCGGACCGGATGCGTCGTGCTGCGGCATCTCGAACTCAGGTATCGGACGCTTCGGGTCCTGCCCGTGATGCCGCATCGTACAGGCCCGCTGGCAGGACGATCCCGAGGCGCTCCAGGAAATGGCGGATGAGG
Source organism: uncultured Acetobacteraceae bacterium (assembly GCA_964236105.1). Taxonomy (GTDB): domain Bacteria; phylum Pseudomonadota; class Alphaproteobacteria; order Acetobacterales; family Acetobacteraceae; genus Lichenicola. The sequence goes on from CAXSBC010000003.1 coordinate 175,533, forward strand.
TTCGTCGTGCAACGGCGCCAGGGGCGACGGAGCAAGCCGAACGATCATCCGGAACGTCGCGGCAGCCCTGTTCCCACCTGGCAAACCGTTGAGCCGTTCACGTTATTGGTGATATCTGCAAGTAACCGAGCCCTCGGGACGTGCCGCTCGTCAAGTCGATGCGGCGCCGGAAGGCCGTGGTTTTGAAAAGCAAGGCCCTATAGACTGCTTCCGCTGCGATGATTGCCGCCGCGGGTCTTCCGCGCTGACTGCAACACGAGATCCACCGGCCAAGACGGGGCTTGTGCGCCCATCATCTCAGCGTCCACCATGCCGGTTGATCAAGACGGCAGGCTTGGCGCGCGCAGGCATGGGGTCTCAAGAGCGGCTCCCGACCAGCGATCATGCCGACAGGGTTGTGCCAGGTTGGTCTCGTGGTTGTGCCGCCGGTTGCGTGGAGCGTTGATGGCAAGCTGGCAGGCACATCTCATCGTCCTCATGCTCAAGCTCTACGTGAAGCCGAAGAACCGCGGCCAGATGGACCTGCTCAAGGCGCGGGCCATGCTCGGCAGGGTGACGCCGAAGCGTCCGCCTGGAACCACGGTGACGGCGGCCGCTTACGGCGGCGTGCAGGGCGAACGGCTACGGCCGCAGAATGGCATGATCGTCGGACGCTTGTTGTTTCTGCATGGGGGCGGGTATTTTGCGTGCTCTCCTCAGACGCACCGGCCCATCACCGCCGGCTTCGCCCGACGCGGCCTGGATGTCTTCGCTCCCGACTACCGCCTGGCACCGGAACATCCGTTTCCAGCTGCGGTCGAGGACGCCGTCGCCGCCTACAGGGGCATGCTGGCCGATGGCATTCCTGCCAGCACCATCACCGTGGCCGGTGACTCGGCGGGCGGCGGGCTGGCGCTGGCGCTTCTCGTGTCCCTGCGGGATGCGGGTGACGATCTGCCGGTTGCCTGCGTGTTGTTCTCGCCCTGGACCGACCTTGCCGGTACCGGTGCGACGTTGCGGATCAACCGCCATCGCGATGCGTTGTTCTTCGGAGAGGACATGGTCCGGATCACCCAGCCCTACCTCGGCAGCGCCGACGCCCGCACCCCTCTCGCCTCGCCGCTCTATGCCGATCTGCACGGCCTGCCGCCGTTGCTGATCCATGTCGGGTCCTACGAGGTGCTGCTGGACGACAGCCGTCGGCTGGCTGAGCGGGCGCGGGCGGCCGGAACCGCCGTCACGCTGCGCAGCTGGCCGGTCGTGCCGCATGTCTGGCAGCTGTTCCGTTTGCCGGAGACGACCGTCTCGATGAACCAGGCAGCACGCTTCCTGCGGGAAGCGCTGACAGCAACAGCCAGCCCATCCGCCGGCTGACGCAGCCCGCGGCCTGCATCAGGTCCGCGGCGAGGCGTAGAGCGGACCGGCGCAGGCAATGACGCGCCGATGATGTGCGTGCGGCATACGATCCGACGCCGGCGAGGGGCACGCTCCGAAACCGTGTGGACCAGCAACCCTAGTGCGCCGGTTGTTCCAGCAGCGGGAACAACAGGTCGTCCTGGGTCGGACCTGCCGGCTTCCGACGCCGACCGGTATCGCCGCGCAGGCGGAGCAGCTCGTTCATCAGCCGGTCCATCGTCTGCCATAGCGGCTCGTTGCCGAGCCGCTCGGCCATGACGATGCGATGCGCGGCGAGCGTCACGTTCAATGTGCCTCGCGTCGTCTCGGGCCGCGGCGACCGCATCTGGACAAGAGCCTTCTCGATCTCCTCGATCGGCAGGGCCAGGACCTCGGCGATCGACGCCGGCTCGAGGCCGGTCCGACGCAGGCGGCGGGCTTCCGTCACCTGCTTGTCCGACAAGGCGATCGCGGGTCGAAGCAGCTGCGTGCGACGCGACATCTCGCCTGAACCGCTTCCAGGCGGCTTGCCCTTGAAGCTCATCGTCTCACCCTGGATCCGAGATCATACCCATGCACATGTCGTGCAACGGCGACAAGTCAAGCCATCGGACGCAGCCGGACGCTATCGAACCCGATGACGTGCCGTGACGCTGGCGCTTCCCCAACCCCGATCGCGGGACGGGTAGACGGCCGGAGCGCGGTTGCGGATCGAGGCTGTCCTGCTCGGCCTGCGCCGCGATCGCTTTCAGGGACTGCCTGCCCGCCAGCATGTCGCGCGCCCCGGCGTCGTTCCAGCCGGTATCGCGCTGCTGCAGCATGCCGTCGAAGCGGCCATCCTCGACGATGCGCGCCGCGATCAGGAACGCACGCGCACTGATCGATACCGCCGACGCGAGCATGCACCAGATAGGCGAGGGGGCTGTCGCTGCCGGCGCCTGCGAACGCGACGGTCGGGAAGCTGCTGAACAGGGTCTCGCTCATGATGATCCGCGTCTTGCTGCACGCGAGAGGCCGATCGTTCGGACCCGCCGACGTCAGGGGACGTTGTCGCGGAGAAAGATCTGGATCTGCACGGGCCGGGGTGAGAAGCCCTTGCCGGGATGGGCCATCGCCCGCAGTCCCGCGATGGTGTTCTCCACTTCCTGCTCCCGGTCCTGATGCAGGACGGCGGTGAACGTCTCCGACAGCAGCGCGTCGCGGGTATGGTCGGTCAGCTCGTGCGCCACCACGATCGGCGGGACGTCGCGGCGCAGCCGGCGCAGGGCGGCGATGATCCCGCGATTGCCGCCCCCGGCGCTATACAGCCCGACCAGGTCCGGATGGGCCTCCAGCATGCCCGTCGCCAGCCGCTCGGTCAGCGCACCGTCGTCCCGCCCCTCGATGGTCGGCAGCAGGGTGAGGTTCGGGAACTCGCGCTTCAGCACCTGCTCGAAGCCCAGGCGCCGGTCGGCGTGGTCGTGCAGCGTCATCTGGCCGACGAAGACGCCGATCTTGCCCTGCGTCGGCCTGACCATGCGGCCGATCAGAGAGGCGCCGAGGCGGCCGGCCGCCTTGTTGTCGATTCCCAGGAAATGGCTCCGTCGCGACGGCGACACGTCGGAAACCAGGGTGACCACCGGCACGCCGCGTGCGACCAGACGATCGATCTCGTGGCGCACCGGAGGGGCGTCGACGGCCACGATGGCCATGCCGTCCCACCGTGCCGCATCGACGGTCGCCAGCGTCTGCGACAGCGAGATCTCGTCGAGACCGACATATTCGAGGATCTGCACCGACACCCGCTGATCCACCAGGGCGGCGCCGGCTGCGGACACCGTCTCGTGCAGGGCGTTGATGAAGCTGTTGGTCCCGCAGGCCGGCAGCACGAACAGGTAGCGTTCCAGCCGCCGCGTCGCGAGGCCGGCCGCGAACATGTCCCGCCGGAAGCCGAGCTTCTCGATCGTCGACTGCACGCGCTCGATGGTGGCGGGGCGAACGCCTTTGCGGCCGTTCAGCACACGATCCACCGTTGCCAGACTGACGCCGGCAGCGGCTGCGACTTCGAAGACCGTGACCTTGCCCATGGCTGCTCCAGGTGCGGTAGTCATAGGAGAGCGTCCTGAGGTGCGTCAATCATTTGCGTGCGTAACTTGCGGTGCAGACGAACGCGGCGATCGCAGCGGCAACTGTGAATTACTGGCCGCTGAACTTGTGCGCCGCACAAATCAGGCCATGACCTCGGTCGGTCAAAGACGGTTCATGGTGCTGCAGTCAGTCGACTTGATGACGACAGGCGCGGTTGGTCCGTCGATATGGATGTGCCTGGAGCCCGGTGCCTGCGGGACGTCGCACGTGCGGATGGTCCGGCCGCCCCCTTGCGTTACGTGCGGCAATTTGCTTTCGTTGTGCCAACGTCTGTGCGGGGGCGTTCCGGATGATCGCCCGTTCTGGACCAAGAGCCTGGTCGCCGATGAAACGGTGGCTACCGGTATGCAGGGAGAATTTGACGTGTCGCATAGTTCCAATCGGACGCCGTCTCGCCAGAGTGGCCTGACCCGCAGGCTGCTGGCCGGCGCGGCGGTGTCGCTCGGCCTGGCCGCCGTCATGCCGGCTGCGGCGGTCGCGAGTCCGGACCACCCGAAGATCGGCTTCTCGATCGACGACCTGCGCATCGAGCGCTGGGCCCATGACCGCGACTATTTCGTTGCCGCCGCCAAGAAGCTCGGCGCCACAGTCAACGTGCAGTCGGCGGATGCCAGCGAGTCGCGGCAGACCGCGCAGATCGAGAACCTGATCTCGCGCGGCATGGACGTGATCGTGATCGTGCCGTTCAACGGCAAGGTGCTCGGCAACGTCGTCGACGAGGCCAAGCAGGCCGGCATCAAGATCATCTCCTACGACCGGCTGATCCTGGACGCCAACATCGACGCCTACGTCTCGTTCGACAACGTGCGCGTCGGGCAGATGCAGGCGCAGGGCGTGGTGAACGCTGCGCCGACCGGCAACTACTACCTGCTGGGCGGGGCGCCGACCGACAACAACGCCAAGCTGTTTCGCGAGGGCCAGATGAAGGTCCTGCAGCCGCTGGTCGATGCCGGCAAGATCAAGATCGTCGGGTCGCAGTGGGTGAACGAGTGGAGCGCCACCGAGGCGCTGTCGATCACCGAGAACGCGCTGACCGCCAACAACAACAACATCCAGGGCATCGTCGCCTCCAACGACGCGCTGGCCGGCGGCGCCATTCAGGCCCTGACCTCCCAGGGTCTCGCCGGCAAGACCGCCGTCTCCGGCCAGGATGCCGACCTCGCGGCGGTGCAGCGGATCGAGAAGGGCACGCAGACCATGACGGTCTACAAGCCGCTCAAGCTGATCGCGAGCACGGCGGCGCAGATGGCGGTCGATCTCGCGAAAGGCACCAAGCCCGCCTATACCAGCACGATGAGCAACGGCAAGAAGGACGTCAGCACCATCCTGCTGACCCCGTTCTCGCTTACCAAGGCGAATATCAGCCGTCTGGTGACGGATGGCTACTTCACGCAGGCACAGATCAACGGACAATAAGGCGGCGTCTCTGCTGCATCCGCCGCCCGGTTCCGGAGACGCCTCATGTCCGAGTATCTGCTTGAGATGCGCGGCATCACCAAGAGCTTCTCCGGGGTGAAGGCCCTGGACGGCATCGATCTCCGCGTGCGGCCCGGCGAATGCGTCGGGCTGTGCGGGGAGAACGGGGCCGGCAAGTCGACGATGATGAAGGTGCTGTCGGCGGTCTATCCCTACGGCACTTGGGGCGGCACCATCCTGTGGAACGGGGAGGAGCTGCGCTGCGGCACCATCCGCGAGAGCGAGGAGTCCGGCATCGTCATCATCCACCAGGAGCTGATGCTGATCCCGCAGCTGTCGGTGGCGGAGAACATCTTCCTCGGCCGCGAGCCGCGCACCTTCGGCGGCCTGATCGACTTCGACCGCATGTATGTGGAATCCGCCAAGCTGCTGGCCAGCCTGCGCATGAGCCACATCAAGCCGGCATTGCCGGTCTCGACCTACGTGGGCGGCGAGCAGCAGCTGATCGAGATTGCCAAGGCGCTCAGCAAGAACGCCCGCCTGCTGATCCTCGACGAGCCGACCTCGTCGCTGACCAAGTCCGAGACCGCGATCCTGCTGCGGCTGGTCAAGGACCTGAAGGCGCGGGGGACGGCGTGCGTCTACATCTCGCACAAGCTGGAGGAGATCGAGGAGATCGCCGACAGCGTCACCGTGATCCGCGACGGACGCTTCGTCGGCGACGCGCCGATGGCCGACATCACCACCAACGACATCATCCGCATGATGGTCGGCCGCGACATGAGCAACCTGTTCCCGCGCGAGGAGCATCCGATCGGCGATGTGGTGTTCGAGGCGATCGGCATCACCTGCCTCGATCCCGAGAACCGGCTGCGCAAGCGCGTCGACAACGTGTCCTTCACCCTGCGCCAGGGCGAGATCCTGGGCGTCGCCGGGCTGGTCGGGGCGGGCCGCACCGAGATGGTGAGCGCGCTGTTCGGCGCCTATCGCGGCACCCATTCCGGCGAGGTCAGGCTCGGCGGCGAGAGGATCCAGGTGCGCACCCCGCGCGAGGCGGTCAGCCACGGCATCTGCATGGTGCCCGAGGACCGCAAGGCGCACGGCATCGTGCCCGGGCTGGGCGTCGGCTACAACATCACCTTGTCCACGCTCGACGAGTTCACGCGGTCCGGCCTGATCGACGAGAGCCAGGAGTTCTCGCGGATCGACGAGGCGATCAGGCGGCTGCGCATCAAGACCGCGAGCCCGGTGCTGCCGATCTCGAACCTGTCCGGCGGCAACCAGCAGAAGGCGGTGATCTCCAAGATGCTGGAGCCCAAGCCGCGGGTGCTGATCCTGGACGAGCCCACCCGCGGCGTCGATGTCGGCGCCAAGTACGAGATCTACAAGCTGATGTTCGCCCTGGTGCGCGAGGGCATGTCGATCATCATGGTCTCGTCGGAACTGTCCGAGGTCATGGGCATCAGCGACCGGGTGCTGGTGATCGGCGAGGGCGAGCTGCGCGGCGACTTCATCAACGACGAGACCCTGACCCAGGAGCGGATCCTGACGGCGGCGATCACGCCTGTCCGCCGTGCCGCCTGATCCCGGAAGCAGATCATGATCGAAACCACGTCCCTGGCCCCTTCGCCGTCGGGCATCGTCGCCGCCCAGGCGGATCGTCGCCGCACACTGAAGCTCGAGCACGTCAAGGGCGCCTTCGCCCGCTACAAGATCCTGGCGCTGGTGGTCGCGATCGCCATCATCTGGGGCCTGTTCACCCAGCTGACCGACGGCGACTTCCTGACCGCACGCAACCTGTCGAACCTGCTGCGGCAGATGGCGATCACCGGCATGGTGGCGACCGGCATGGTGTTCGTCATCATTTCCGGCGAGATCGACCTGTCGGTGGGCTCGCTGCTCGGCCTGATGGGCGGCCTGGCGGCGATCCTGGATGCGCAGTTCCATTGTCCGCTGGCGCTCAACATCCTGCTGGTGATGGCGGCGGGCGCCCTGGTCGGGGCGTTCAACGGCTACTGGGTCGCCTATCTGAGGGTGCCGTCCTTCATCGTGACGCTGGCCGGCATGCTCGCCTTCCGGGGCGTGCTGCTGGGCATCACCGGCGGCGCCACCATCGCGCCGGTATCCAACGGGCTGGTGGCGGTCTCGCAGGCCTACCTGCCGAACGTGGTCGGCTACGGGCTCGGCATCCTGGTTTTCGCCACGCTGGCGCTGACCGCGATGCGCTCGCGCACCAAGCGCGCGGAACTCGGGCTCTCGGTGCCGGCGCTGTGGATCGATCTCGGCAGGATCGCCGTCACCGGGGTGGTGATCGCCGGCTTCTTCGCCGTGCTGGACGCCTATCGCGGCGTGCCGCTGCCGGTGCTGATCGTGCTGGTGCTGCTCGGGCTGTTCACGGTCATGGCCAGGCGCACGGTGTTCGGCCGGCGCATCTATGCAGTCGGCGGCAATCTGGAGGCCACCCGCCTGTCCGGCGTCAACGTGCAGCGGGTCAAGCTGCTGGTGTTCGCGCTGATGGGCACGATGGCGGCTTTCGCCGGCATCGCCACCACCGCGCGCCTCGCCGCCGGATCGCCCTCTGCGGGCTCGCTGATGGAGCTCGACGCGATCGCCTCGTGCATCATCGGCGGCACCTCGATGCGCGGCGGTGCCGGCACGGTGTTCGGCGCCTTGCTCGGCGCGCTGATCATGGCGACCCTGGATAACGGCATGTCGATGCTGGGCGTCGACACCTTCTGGCAGATGATCGTCAAGGGCGTGATCCTGCTGCTCGCGGTCTGGCTCGACGTGGCGACCAGCACCAAGCGGTAGCGCCGGACCGGCAGCGGCGGCCGTCGGGCGCTCGGCCACGCCCGGCAGCCCGCGGCCGGGCGGTGGGTGAGGGGTCGGGCCAGTCGGTAGTGTCTCAGTTTGCAATTGTTAGTTGACAGTCTGGCCCTGGCCCCCGCCGCGGATCATGCGCCGCTTCACCCAGCTGACCAACGCGTTCTCAAAGAAGGCTGAGAACCACATCCACGCGCTGGCCCTCTACCTCACCTTCTACAACTTCGCCCAAATGCATAAGACGCTCTGCTGCACCCCCGCCATGGCGGCTGGGATCAGCGACCGGCTTTGGAGCATGGAGAATGTGGTGGCGCTCATCGACGCACGGGCGGAGCCGGTGGGAAAGCGGGGGCCGTATAAGCCACGGCCGCCAAAAGCAGCCTAGCTGCCGAATCTGCTTGCACTGTAAAATCTGCTAAACTATCTATCTAACGTTCACGGGAGTTAGAGCGATGCGCACTGTCCAAGTTAGCACCGAAGTTTTTGCGGCAATCTGGGCCGCACATGCGGTTGGTGAGGACACAGAGGACCAGATTCTGCGACGAGTGTTGGACGTCAAGAAGTTGGCCGATAAGCCTGCCTCTGCTGAGCGTTCAGGCTATACCAACGTGCGTTACGGGTTCAGCGTTCCGGAGGCGTTCCGCATTGAGCGAACGTTCAAAGGTCGCGCATACGAGGCGCATGCTACTGGCGGTGGATGGAAGCTCGTCGGGTCCGACGAAATCGTCTCAAGTCTAACTGCACTAAGCGAAGCCATTAACACTGGCGTCGAGAACGTTTGGAACAACTGGTGCTACACTAACGAGGCTGGGAAGCGTCGACCGATCTCCGACCTACGTGACCCTCAAACAATCAAGCGGAGGGGCGAGTAGCCCCTCCCAATTTCAAACCGAGACACTACCGGCCAGCCGCGATGCTTGCCTCGGCGGCCGGAAGCGGGCTAATTGTCTGAGTAATCGAACGCAGCGAGCCTGTCGCCGGTGCGGCAGGCCGTCGCCAGTCGGGGGACGTTCGTGATGAGCGAGAGCGGGGACAGGCCGGGCATCGGCGCCGTATCGGACGGCGTGTTCGGCCGGCTGGCCGACGGAACCGAGATCGGCGCAATCCGCCTGACCAATGCCGGCGGCATGGTGGCGCGCGTCATCGGCTGGGGCGCCACGCTGCAGTCGCTGCACGTGCCGGACCGGGCCGGCGCCCTCGCCGACATCGTGCTGGGCTACGATGCCCTCGCCGACTATGTCGACCAGCCGCAGTTCTTCGGCGCGACCATCGGGCGCCTGGCCAACCGGATCGCCGGCGGACGATTCTCGGTCGATGGCAGGGCCTGCCAGGTGCCGCCCCAGGTGCCGCCGACAGATGGCGGCAACGCGCTGCATGGCGGCGTGGCCGGCTTCGACGCGCGCGCGTGGGCGGTGGCCGAGATCTCCGGCGACGCCGCGCCCGCCAGCGTGACGTTCCGGCGCACCAGCCCCGATGGTGAGGAGGGGTTTCCCGGCACGATGAGCATCGCCGCGACATACAGCCTGTCCGACGACAACGCGCTGACGCTGGATTATGTCGCCACCACCGACAGCCCGACGGTCGTGAACCTGACCAACCACACCTTCTTCAACCTGTCCGGTGCCGCCGAGGGCCGGACGGCGCTGGATCACCGCATTCGGATCAGCGCCGACAGCATCACCCCGGTCGACGCGCAGCTGATCCCGACGGGCGAGCTGCAGCCTGTCGAGGGCACGGCGTTCGACTTCCGCACCCCGATCGCCATCGGCTCGCGCGTCCGCGACGCGCGCGACGCGCAGATCGTCCGCGGACGCGGCTACGACCACAACTACGTGCTGCGGGGCGGCGTCACGTCGCAGCCCAAGCCCGCGGTCCGGATCGAGGACCCGGTCAGCGGGCGCGTGCTGGAGATCGAGACCACCGAGCCCGGCCTGCAGGTCTATTCCGGCAACTTCCTGGACGGGACCAAGATCGGCAAGGGCGGCCTGCTGTATCGCCAGGGCGACGGTCTGTGCTTCGAGACGCAGCACTTCCCGAACTCCCCCAACGAGCCCCGCTTTCCCAGCACCCGCCTCGATCCCGGCCAGACCTTCCGCTCCAGGACGGTCTGGCGCTTCACCACCAGCCGGAACTGACGCCGATGTCGGACGAACAGAACGAGACGCCGCAGCCGCACGACCGTGCCCGGGCACGGCTCCGCTCGCGCGCCTGGTTCGACAATCCCCACAACCCGGGCATGACCGCGCTCTATCTCGAACGCTACATGAATTTCGGCCTGTCGCAGCGCGAGCTGCAATCGGACCGCCCGATCATCGGCATCGCCCAGACCGGGTCGGACCTGGTGCCCTGCAACCGCCATCACCTGGTGCTGGCCGAGCGTCTGCGCGAGGGCATCCGCGAGGCCGGCGGCATCGCCATTGAGTTCCCGGTGCATCCGATCCAGGAGACCGGCAAGCGCCCGACCGCGGGGCTCGATCGCAACCTCGCCTATCTGGGGCTGGTCGAGATCCTGTACGGCTACCCGCTCGACGGGGTGGTGCTCACCATCGGCTGCGACAAGACCACGCCGGCCTGCCTGATGGCAGCCGCCACCGTGAACATCCCGGCGATCGCCCTGTCGGTCGGGCCGATGCTGAACGGCTGGTTCCGCGGCGAGCGCACCGGGTCCGGCACCATCATCTGGCGGGCGCGCGAGCTGCTGGCGACCGGCGAGATCGACTATGAGGGCTTCATCAAGCTGGTCGCCTCCTCGGCGCCCTCCACGGGCTACTGCAACACCATGGGCACGGCGACGACCATGAACTCGCTGGCCGAGGCGCTGGGCATGCAGCTGCCGGGAGCGGCGGCGATCCCAGCACCCTATCGCGACCGCCAGGAATGCGCCTTCGAGACCGGCCGACGCATCGTCGAGATGGTGCACGAGGACCTGAAGCCGTCGCAGATCATGACCCGCAAGGCGTTCGAGAACGCGATCCGGGTGAATGCCGCGATCGGCGGCTCGACCAACGCGCCGATCCATCTCGCCGCACTCGCGCGCCATCTCGACATCGACCTGCCGCTCGAGACCTGGCAGCGGCTCGGCCTCGACATCCCGCTGCTGGTCAACCTGCAGCCGGCTGGCGAATATCTGGGCGAGGATTTCTACCGCGCCGGCGGCGTTCCGGCGGTGGTGTCGCAGCTGATGGGCAAGGGGCTGATCGCCGAAGGCGAGATGACCGTCAACGGGCGCACGATCGGCGACAACTGCCGCGCGGCCCGGATCGAGGACGAGCAGGTCATCCGCCCCTACGACCGGCCGCTCAAGGAGCGCGCCGGCTTCCTGGTGCTCACCGGCAACCTGTTCAACTCGGCGATCATGAAGACCAGCGTGATCTCCGAGGAGTTCCGCGAGCGCTACCTCAACAACCCGGACGATCCCGACGCCTTCGAGGGCCGGGCGATCGTGTTCGATGGGCCTGAGGACTACCACGCCCGCATCGACGACCCATCGCTCGATGTCGGCGAGCACGACGTGCTGGTGATGCGCGGTGCTGGCCCGGTCGGCTTTCCGGGTGCGGCCGAGGTGGTGAACATGCAGCCCCCCGCCTACCTGATCGAGAAGGGCGTGCATGCGCTGGCCTGCATCGGCGACGGACGCCAGTCCGGCACGTCGGGCTCGCCGTCGATCCTGAACGCCTCGCCGGAAGCCGCCGCGGGCGGCCCGCTGGCGCTGCTGCGCACCGGCGACCGCATCCGCGTCGATCTCGGCAAGGGGCGCGTGGACATGCTGCTGACCGAGGACGAGATCGCCGCCCGGCGCACCGCACTGGATGCGGCCGGAGGCTACCGGTATCCGGCGAGCCAGACCCCCTGGCAGGAGCTGCAGCGCGCCGCGATCGGCCAGCTGGAGACCGGGGCCGTGCTCGAGGGCGCCGTCGCCTATCAGCAGATCGCCCAGACCAAGGGCATTCCGCGCGACAACCATTAGCCTGTCAGCGACAAATCGTAGCCGGGGCACACGAACCGCTTGCTGTCGGCCGCTGTTTGGCAGACATAACAAGACGTCCAAGATCGGGATCAGACGGCAGCAAGCCGCAACGACACGGGGGATACGATGTTCACGACCAGACGCCGGTTGATACAGCTCTCATCGGTCGGAGCCTTTGCGGCCATGAGCGGTCTTCGCGCCGGTCGGGCCGCGTCTCCGATCAAGATCGGCTTCATCGTCAAGATGCCCGAGCAGGCCTGGTTCATCAACGAGCAGCATGCCGCGACCGCGGCCGGCGCGAAGATGGAGTTCACCGTCGTCAACCTCGCCGGCACCGACGGCACCGCGGTGATGAGCGCCATCGACAACCTGTCCGCGCAGGGTGCCAAGGGCTTCGTGATCTGCCCGCCGGACGTCCGCCTGGGGCCGGCGATCTATGCGCGCGCCACCGCCGCCAACATGAAGGTCGTGTCGGTCGACGACCAGTTCGTGTCCGCCGACGGCAAGCCGATGGCGCAGGTGCCGCATCTGGGCATGTCCGGCTACAAGATCGGCCAGCAGGTCGGCACGGCGATCAACGACGAGATGAAGCGCCGCGGCTGGAAGCCCGAGGAGGTCGCCGCCTGCCGCATCACCTCCAACGAGCTGCCGACCGCGCGCGAGCGGGTGGCCGGCGCCACCGACACGCTGGTGCAGAACGGCTTCCTCAAGGCCAACATCTTCGACGCGCCGCAGCGCTCCACCGACACCGAGGGCGCCAACACCGCATCCAGCCCGGTGTTCGCCCGCCACGGCACCTTCAAGAAGTGGATCATCTACGCGCTGAACGAGGAGAGCGTGCTGGGCGGCGTGCGCGCCAGCGAGCAGTTCCATCTCGGCGCGGACGACGTGATCGGCGTCGGCATCAACGGCACCGGAGCCGCCTTCGCTGAGTTTGGCAAGCCGCAGCCCAGCGGCTTCTACGGCACCATCGCCGTCAGCTCCGCGCTGCATGGCCGGCAGAGTGCCGTGAACCTGGTCGACTGGATCCGCGACAACAAGCAGCCGCCCGCCATCACCCAGACCACCGGCATGCTGATGACCCGGGCCAACTGGCAGCAGGTCAAGACCCAACTCGGCGTATGAGCCAGCCGCCCGCCACGGGTCCGGCGCCGGGCCGGGCTGCGCCGTTCCTGGCGCTGACCGGGATCGAGGTCGAGTTCCCCGGCGTGAAGGCGCTTCGCGGCGTCGACCTGTTCGTCGAGCGCGGCTCGGTGCACGGGCTGATGGGCGAGAACGGCGCCGGCAAGTCCACCCTGCTCAAGGTCCTGAGCGGGGTAAACCTGCCCAAGGCGGGCGCGATCACGGTCGACGGGCGGACGCTGTCGTTCCACAACGCCGCCGACGCGCTCGCCGCCGGCATCGCCATCATCTACCAGGAGCTGCATCTGGTGCCCGGCTTGAGTGCGGCCGAGAACCTGATGCTCGGCCAGCTGCCGCAGCGCGCCGGACTGGTCGACCGGGCGGGCCTGCGCAGGCGCGCGCTGTCGGTGCTGCGCGACCTTGGCGAGGACATCGACCCGTCCACCCCGGTCGGCCGCCTGTCGATCGGACAGCGGCAGATGGTCGAGATCGGCAAGGCGCTGCTGCGCGATGCCAGGATCATTGCCTTCGACGAGCCCACCAGCAGCCTGTCGTCGCGCGAGACCGAGAACCTGAAGCGGATCGTCCGGCGCCTGCGCGACGAGGGCCGCGTCATCGTCTACGTCACCCACCGGATGGCCGAGGTGTTCGAGATCTGCGACGCCGTCACCGTGTTCCGCGACGGCGCCTGCGTCGCCCGCCATCCCGACATCGCCTCGGTCACGCCGGGGCAGCTGGTGACGGAGATGGTCGGCCGCGCGATCGAGGACGTCTATGGCTACCGGCCGCGTCCGATCGGCGACACGCTGGTCGAGGTCGAGGGCGTCGTCGGGCCCGGCGTGCGCGAGCCGGTCTCGTTCTCGCTGCGGCGCGGCGAGATCCTGGGTTTCTTCGGCCTGGTCGGCGCCGGGCGCACGGAGCTCATGCGCCTGATCTGCGGCACCGAGCGCGCGGCCGGCGGCCGGGTCACGCTGCGCGGCAGGCCGCTCAGGATGGGCTCGCCGCGACGCGCGATCCGGGCCGGGATCGCCATGTGCCCTGAAGATCGCAAGCGCGAGGGGATCTTCCCGATCGCCTCGGTCGACGACAACATCAACATCAGCGTGCGCCGCCGCTACGCCCATGCCGGTCTGGTGGATTTCGCGCGCGAGAAGCTGAACGCCGCCAAGGCGATCCGCGATCTCAGCATACGCACCCGCGACGGCGGCACGCCGATCCGCAACCTGTCGGGCGGCAACCAGCAGAAGGCGATCCTCGGCCGGTGGCTGTCGGAGGAGATCGAGCTGTTCGTGCTCGACGAGCCGACCCGCGGCATCGATGTCGGGGCGCGGGCGCAGATCTACGAGATCCTGTACGGGCTGGCGGCCAGGGGCGTCGGCGTGATCGTGGTGTCGAGCGACCTGTCCGAGGTCAGCTCGATCTGCGACCGCGTCATCGTCATGGCCGACGGTCGCCTGACGGCCGACGTCCCGCGCGCCGACATCACTCCGGAGCGGCTGCTGGCCCGGGCGCTGCCGCAATAGCATCCGCCATCATGCCGTATCGGTCCCGACCCTTCGCAGCAGCGAGAGCCCCATGCAGCCCGCAACCCTTTCCCAGTCGCCGGTGGCCGAACGCGGCAGGCTGAACAGCGCGGTGCGCCGCTCGGTCCAGCAGTCCGGGATCGTCTTCGTCTTCATCCTGCTGGTGGTGGCGCTGGCGGCGCTGGTGCCGGACTTCCTGTCGCGCGGCAACATCACCGGCCTGCTGCTGTCGGTCACGCTGACCGGCACGATCGCGTCGAGCATGATGCTGGTGCTGGCGCTGGGCGAGGTGGATCTGTCCATCGGATCGATCGTGGCCTTCGCCGGCGTCGTGGGCTCGGTGGCGACGAACTATCTGGGCACGCCGGCCGGGATCCTGTGCGGGGTGCTGGCGGGCGGCATGATCGGGCTGTTCAACGGCGTCGTGGTGGCCTCGTTCGGCATCAACTCGCTGATCGCCACCCTGGCGACGATGGAGGCCGTGCGCGGCCTGGCCTACATCGCGTCCGGCGGCGACGCGGTCTCGATCATGGCGCCGTCGTTCTTCGGCCTGTCGAGCGCGTCCTTTCTCGGGCTGACCACGCCGGTCTGGATCATGTTCCTGAGCTTCGTGGTGCTCGGCTTCGTGCTGAACCGCACCGTGTTCGGCCGCGACGTGCTGGCGATCGGCGGCAATGTCGAGGCCGCGCGCCTGGCCGGCATCCCGGTGACCCGGCTGCGCATCGGCGTGTTCGTGCTGCAGGGCCTGCTGTCGGGCCTGGCCGGGGTGCTGCTGACCTCGCGCATGGGGCTGGGCGATCCGAAGACCTCGATCGGCCTGGAGCTTGCCGTGATCTCCGCCTGCGTGCTCGGCGGCGTGTCGCTGTCGGGCGGCATCGCCACGATCTCCGGCGTGGTGGTCGGCGTGCTCATCATGGGCTGCGTGCAGGATGCGATGGGCCTGCTGAACGTGCCGGCCTTCTACCAGTATCTGGTTCGCGGCGGCATCCTGCTGCTGGCCGTGATGTTCGACCGCTGGAAGACCGGCCGCAAAGCCTCCGTGTTGCGCTGACAATCGGATTCTCAAGGCTCCGCCTTGAGCGGGTCCAGGGCAGCGCCCTGGCCTGTCCTTGCCTCTATCTAAGAGGCTGGCTCTGATCTCATACGCAACGAGCCAGTCGCCTAATCAGCATCATAGCCGATGCGGCGTAGAGGAAAGCGGTTGCGGAACCGATGCTGGCCTCGAAATCCTTTGCCAGCCTTCGGTTGCAGTTGAGCCAGGCGAAGCAGCGTTCGACCACCCACCTTCGCGGATGGACCTCGAAGCCGACTTGGCCTGGGATCTTGCCGACGATCTGGATGGCGATGCTGGCGGCGGTCGTGACGCGCTCTGCCGCATAGGCGGTATCGGCAAAAGCATGGGAGACAAAAGGAAAGCGCTGCTTCGAGGCCCTGAGCAGGGGTATGGCACCATCACGGTCCTGCACATCGGCGGAGTGGACCTGCAAGGTCAGGGCGCGACCGTCTGTGTCCACCATCGCGTGGCGCTTGCGGCCCTTGATCTTCTTGCCCGCGTCGTAGCCACGCGGGCCGCCTGCTTCGGTCGTCTTCACGCTCTGGCTGTCGATCACCGCCGCACTCGGACTTGCTTCGCGCCCGCTGCGCTGGCGGTCCAGCATGACTAGGTGGTGGTTGATCGCTTGCCAAACACCTGCGTCGCGCCAGGCTGCGAACCAGCCGTAGACGGTCTGGCGAGGCGGAAAGCATGGCGGCAGCATTCGCCAGGAGACGCCGCCCCGTAGCACGTAGAAGATGGCGTTCACGATCTCCCGGATCGGCCAGCTTGGCCGTCGCCCTGCTGGCGACGCGGGAGGCAGCAGCGGCGCGACGATTGCCCATTCGGCATCGGTCAGGTCACTGGCAAAGCGAAGCTCGTCCCGCCTATGCCGCGCACGGGTGATTGCGGTCTACATCGGCTGCTGATCCAACTTGGTTTCGACAACCCGTTGAGATAACATTTAGGCTCAGCCATCCACCAGCGTCGGCAATAAGTGCGGTGACGGTTTCCTGATTGAGGTTAGCGATCAAGCGGAAAGATCAGATGAACCGTGACGTCATCGAGTTCTGGTTCGGAAACGAGAGAGCATTTCGAGCTGAGTGGTTCACGAACACTAAGGACTTTGATGATCAGGTTACTTCCCGCTTTGCTAACCGTCTTGAAGACAGTCTGAATCAAACACCATCATCATCTTTTAAGCGTCTTGCGCTTATCATACTGTTTGATCAGTTCCCGCGTCACATTTATCGTAATAGACGAAGTAGTCTCAGCTATGATGGTTTTGCATTACGGATAGTGAAGGAGGCTCCTTTGCTAGAAAATTGCGAGTTATTCAGTATCTTCGAAGCGTATTTCTACATGCTTCCGCTTGAGCATTCGGAGAATATTTCCGATCAACAGTCATTCATGTCATTCATCGACTTGCTGTCCCGAACTTGCAGTACGACGGAAGAATGGTTTGTGAAAAAGGCCCATGGGATTGCTGTCCGTCACAAGGAGATCATCGAGCGCTTCGGCAGGTTTCTCCACCGCAACAGCATTCTTGATCGAAGTTCTACCGATGAAGAGCTTGGCTTCCTTTCACAGCCGGGTAGCCGGTTCTAAAAGTACTTGTGCCTGAGCCGCTGGCAGCTACATTCCGTCCATCGCCATCAGATCTCATTTCGGTCTCGTTCAGAGACAGGCTCTAAACGCCGCCATCCGCTCGATCCGCGCCAGGCTGAACGCGTCCGCCGCGAGCTGCAGCGGCCGCGTCTCCGCATCCGACCGTCCCTCGCGGATCAGCGCCGCGAAGTGCCGATAAAGGCGCGGATACTCCTCCTCCGCCTCCTGCACGACCGTCCTGCCATCGAGCGCCAGGTCCGCGCCGCCCCGCTGCAGTTCCAGCAGGCCGCCATCGCCAAGCGTCCAGGTGATCGACCAGGTCTCGTCGCCGCGATGATCCCAGTCGAGCTCGGCCGAGAACCCGTCTTGGTGCGTCGGCGTCGCGAACTCGATCGACGCCGCGACCGGCGTGTGGGCGCCCTCGGGCACGCGGAACAGCGCGCTGCGCACGAACAGCGCTTCCGGCAGGCAGCCGACGGCGATCGAGAAGGCGTTGATGCCGGGATCGAACACGCCCATGCCGCCCGGCTCCCAGAACCAGGACACGCCCGGGTGGAACTTCTCGACATCCTCCTTCCAGTTGATCCGCATGCCGGTGACCCCGCGCTCGGCCAGGATCGCGCGGGCGGGCGCCACCGCGCCGCTGAACATCGAGTGCCAGGAAGCGAACAGGGTACGGCCCGCCGCTGCGGCGCGCGTGGCGAGATCGTCGACCTCCGACACCGTCTGCGCCGGCGGCTTTTCCAGCAGCACGTGCAGTCCGGCCTCCAGCGCCATGCGGGCCGCGTCGTAGCGGACCTGCGGCGGCATGCACAGCGCCACCGCGTCGAGGTTGCCGGCTGCGATCATCTCCCCGAGCGTCCGGAAGGTGGCGACGCCCGCCGGGGCCTCGGGCGGGTTGCGGCTGGCCAGTGCCGTCAGGCGGAAGTCGGACGAGGCCAGCAGCACCGGGATGTGCTGCACCTTGGCGATCTGGCCGATCCCGACGAGGCCGATGCGGATGCGGGCGTCGGGGCCGCTCATCGCGCCACTCC
The DNA here is from genome assembly GCA_964236105.1 of uncultured Acetobacteraceae bacterium. Taxonomy (GTDB): domain Bacteria; phylum Pseudomonadota; class Alphaproteobacteria; order Acetobacterales; family Acetobacteraceae; genus Lichenicola. Next base: position 193,560 of record CAXSBC010000003.1, read on the forward strand.
CGCCTGCGAGGCGACGCCGCGCGTCCAGGCCTCGGCGTAGGCGGTGGCGCGCTGCCCGACCTCGGCGGCGCTGCGGCCCGGCTTGTAGAGGCCCGAGCCCAGCCCGAAGCCGGCGGCGCCGGCGGCGATGAACGGCGCCAGGTTGTCGGGCGTGATGCCGCCCACCGGCATGAACAGCGTCTGCTTCGGAAACACCGAGCGCAGCGCGCGCAGCACGTCCGGCCCGGCGAGCTCGGCCGGGAACAGCTTCAGCCCGTCCGCGCCGGCCGCGAGTGCCGCGAAGCCCTCGGTCGGCGTCACGATCCCCGGCGTGCAGACCATGCCCAGCGTCTTGGCCGCGCGGATCACCGCGGCGTCGGCATGCGGCATGACGATGATGCCGGCACCGGCCTCCCGCACCGCATGCGCCGCCTCGACCGAGGTGACGGTGCCGGCGCCGATCAGGCAGGTGTCGCCGAAGCGGTCGGCCAGCAGCCGGATGCTGACCAGCGGCTCCGGCGAGTTCAGCGGCACCTCGATGATGCGCAGGCCGGCCTCGACCAGCGCGGTCGCCACCGGGATCGCCTCGTCGGGCGTCAGGCCGCGCAGGATCGCCACGAACGGCGACTGCGACAGGTAGTGCGTCAGCATGCGGGTTCTCCTGCCGTGGCGGCCGACAGCCCGGCCGCGAGGGCGATGCGATACAGGCCGCGGACCGAGGCGGCGGCGAGCTCGGTGGGGGCGGCCTCGCCCAGTACCGTGAAGGCGTGGGCGTAGCGCGCCGTGATCGCCGGATCGCCCACCAGCACGATGCGCTCCCACGCGCCCGCCTCGTCGCGGGCGCTGGCCATGGCGCGCGTCAGCTCCTCGCCGATCAGCAGCCCGGACAGGTAGTCAACGACCAGGGCGGCATCGAGGCGCCCGGTCAGCGTCAGGGCGCGCGCGGAGAACAGCCGGCCGGCCAGGCCGTCGGCCGCCGCCGCGGCGACGCCGTCACGGAACGCCTGCCTGGACGCCTCGATGTCCGGCGCCGCTTGCGCCGGCGCTGCGTTCCGTCCCAGGATCGAGTGCTGCATGAGCACCGCGAACAGCTCGCCGGTCATGTAGGTCGCAAAGGAGGCGATGACGCGCGACGACACCCGCACCCATTTGCAGTGCGTGCCCGGCATCACCAGCAGGATCTCGTCCTCGCCGCCATCCAGCCGTTCGAGCGCGCCGACGGCCTCGGTCTCCTCGCCGCGCATCACGTCCGGGCGCTCGGCCCGTGCCGCGTCGAGCAGGCCCGGCACGAGATGCAGCGCATCGGCGCCGGCCACCGGCACCAGGGCGCCGGCGAGCCGGTCGAGATCGAGCGGCAGCGTCAGGTAGCCGACCTCCTGCCAGCCCTGGCGGCTGCCGACCATGCCGCAGGCGATCGCCGGGATCGCCGCTTCCGACGGCGGGCGCCAGCCTTCGGTGATGGCCGCGAACGCCGCCGGGAAGCCGCCGTCCGGCAGATGCAGGATCCCCCACGGACGCTGCCGCTGCTCCAGTATTTCGCCACCGGCCGAGAGCCGCCAGGCGCGGAGCGAGCTGGTGCCCCAGTCCAGGGCCAGCAGCGCGGTCCGCTGCTCTGCCGACGGCATGGTCGACGCGTCCATCTTGTCCGACAAATCAGGCCTCCCGGCCGTTTATGGGGCAACGGCGATCAGGCTGGCAAGCGGCCGGGCAGGGCGGCTCAGGGCTCCGCCGGTCGCGACAGCCGGGCGCTGCTGCCGCAGAGGGATGCCTGCATGTCCTCGAACGCGAAGCGCACGAGTTCCGCCATCAGGGTGCGGGCGGCGACGGCGTCGCGCGCGCGGATGGCCTCGAACACCGCGCGATGCTCGGGAAGCGGATCGCGCGGGTGACGCTGGGCGCGCTGCTTGAACAGGGTGGTCCACCAGATCGCGGTGACCACGCTGCTCGACAGCGCGGCGATCAGCTCGTTGCCGGTCGCCGCCAGGATCGCGTGGTGGAAGGCGCGGTCGGCGGCGCGGCCTTCCTCCGTGATGAGCTGCAGCCGCGCCATGGTTTCCAGCGCGTCGCCCATCTCGTCGATGTCGCGACGGGTGTGGTTGAGGGCCGCGAGCGACGCGGCATGCGGCTCGACCATCTGGCGGACCTCGAACAGGTCGCGCACGAAGCTCTCGCTGGGCTTGGTTTCCAGGAACCAGCCCAGCACCTCGGGATCGAGGATGTGCCAGCGATGACGCGGGCTGACGCGGGTTCCGGTCTTGGTCCGGCTCTCGACCATGCCCTTGGCCGCCAGGATACGCACCGCCTCGCGATAGGCGGTGCGCGACACCGCGAGCTGCTCGGCCGCCTCGATCTCGCCCGACAGCAGCTCGCCGGGAAGGAGCAGCTCGCCGGTGATGCGGATGCCGATCGAGCGCGCGATGCTGTCGTGCAGCCGCGGCGACGTCGCGGATCGCCCGTCCGCCCGGGCAGTCCGTGTCCTGGCCATGTCGAACGCTCGTGTCTCCGGAGGCTTCATCCGCAGCGACATCCTCCGGTCCGCGTCGCATCATCGAGCCAAAGGCCGCGCGATGCCAGCGGTACGGGCCGCCAGCCCTTGCCATACAGCCAGCGAGCGTCGATTTTATCCAGGCAATGGTTCGGAGGCGGGCTCGATGAGCGCCACTGTGCAGCCTGACGAGGATCGGGCCGGATTTCGCGGTCTCGATCCGAGGACCGGCCGGGAAACCGGGCCGATCGTGCCGGTGGACGACCTCGCCTCCGTTGCCGAAGCGATCGGTCGGGCGGAGGCGGCGTTCGAGAGCTATCGCGCGACGTCGCCGGACGAGCGCGCGCGCTTCCTGGAAACGATCGCCGCCGCGCTGGACGCGCGGCGCGCCGAGATCATCGCCCTGGCGTCGGCGGAGTCCGGACTGCCCGAGGCGCGCATCACCGGCGAGCTCGGACGCACCGTCGGGCAGCTGCGCCTGTTCGCAGGCGTGGTGCGGCAGGGCGACTGGCTCGGCGTGCGGCTCGATCCGGCACTGCCCGACCGGACGCCGCTGCCGCGGCCGGACCTGCGCCTGCGTCACATCCCGCTCGGGCCGGTCGCGGTGTTCGGCGCCAGCAACTTCCCGCTCGCCTTCTCGGTCGCCGGCGGCGACACCGCCTCGGCGCTGGCGGCCGGCTGCACGGTGGTGGTGCGCGGCCATCCGGCGCATCCAGGCACCAGCGCCCTCGTCGGCGCCGCGATCGACTCCGCGATCCGCGACAGCGGGCTGGCCGCCGGCGTGTTCTCGCTGATCTCGGGTCCGGACACCGCGCTCGGCCGGGCGCTGGTCGAGGATCCGCGCATCGCGGCGGTCGGCTTCACCGGCTCGCGCAACGGCGGCCTGGCGCTGGCGCGCCTCGCCGCCGAGCGGCCGGTGCCGATCCCGGTGTTCGCCGAGATGAGCAGCATCAACCCGGTGTTCCTGCTGCCCCAGGCGCTCGCCGCGGGTGCCGGCACGCTGGCCGGCGGCTTCGTGGCCTCGCTGACGCTGGGTGCCGGCCAGTTCTGCACCAACCCGGGCGTGGTGATCGCGATCAAGGGCCCGTCGCTCGACGCCTTCGTCGCCGACGCGGCGAGCGCGATCGGCGCCACGTCGTCCTCGACCATGCTGTCGCCGGAAATCCATGCGGCGTTCGAGCGTGCGGTCGCGGCGCGGAACGCCGTCGCCGGCGTCGCCTGCGTCGCGTCCGGCCAGCTCGGCGGCAGCGAGAACCAGTGCCGTGCGGCCCTGTTCCGGACCGATGCCGCCCGCTTCGTCGCCGAGCCGTCGCTGTCCGACGAGATCTTCGGCGCCGCCGGCCTGGTCGTCGAATGCCGTGACGAGGACGAGATGCTGCATCTCGCCCGATGCCTCGAAGGCCAGCTCACCGCGACCCTGCATCTGGCGGCGGGCGACGAGGCGATCGCGCGGCGGCTGCTGCCGATCCTGGAGCGTCGCTGCGGCCGCATCCTTGCCAATGGCTGGCCGACCGGCGTCGAGGTCTCGCACGCCATGGTGCATGGCGGCCCGTATCCCTCGACCACCGACAGCCGGTTCACCTCGGTGGGCACGCTCGCGATCGAGCGGTTCCTGCGTCCGGTCTGCTACCAGAGCCTGCCGGCAGCGCTGCTGCCGCCCGAGCTCGCCGACGACAACCCGCTCGGCCTGACGCGTCGCATCGACGGCGTCCTGCAGGCGTCCTGACCGGCCGGACCGTCGCGATGTCCATCAGCCTGATCCAGATCACCGGCCCGGATGGCCGCCGTCTGGTGGTCGCCTCCGACGCGGCCGGGTCGGCCCGGCAGGTCGACGGCGCCAGCACCACCTACGCGCTGGCGCAGGCGGCGATCGCGGCGGGCGAGACCCTGGCCGCCGCGATCGCGCGGCACGGGCTCGGCGATCCGGTCGATCTCGATGCAGCCCTGGCCGATGGGCGCGTGCTGCCGCCGATCGATCATCCCGATCCGGCGCATTGCCTGCTGACCGGCACCGGCCTGACCCATCTCGGGTCCGCCGAAGGGCGCGACACGATGCACAAGGCCGCCGCGGCCGGGCAGGCGACGGATTCGATGCGGATGTTCCTGATGGGCGTCGAGGGCGGCAGGCCGGCAGCCGGCGTCGAGGGCGTGCAGCCGGAATGGTTCTACAAGGGCAACGGCTCCAGCCTGGTGGCGCCGGGAGCGCCGCTGCCGCGTCCGGCCTTCGCGCTGGATGCCGGAGAGGAGCCGGAACTTGCCGGCATCTACGTGAACGGCCCGGACGGCACGCCGTATCGCCTGGGGCATGCCATCGGCAACGAGTTCTCGGACCACGTGACCGAACGCGGGAACTACCTCTGGCTCGCGCATTCCAAGCTGCGCGCGGCGTCGCTCGGCGCGGAGCTGCTGACCGGCCCGCTGCCGGCGGATGTGCGCGGCTGGTCGCGGATCGAGCGCGACGGGCAGGTCGTGTGGGAGAAACCTTTCGCGTCGGGCGACCGGAACATGTCGCACGCGATCGGCAATCTCGAGCATCATCACTTCAAGTATGGGATCTTTCGCCGCCCGGGCGACGTGCATGTGCATTTCTTCGGCACGGCGACGCTTTCCGTATCGGACGGCTTCCAGACCCGGGACGGCGACGTGTTCGTTATCGAGGCGGAACCTTTTCGTCTGCCGCTCCGCAACCCGGTCCGTTTCGATACGGGTCCCTACCGGCCGGTGGTTCCGAGGCAGCTCTAGCGCGAGCTGCGCCGGCAGAACCGTGCGCGCCTCCAGCCCCGGGCGCCAGCAACGGCCTGATCGGCTTTGGCGTCTTCTGCCACAACGATGACAACACCTCGACGCCAGCAGCAGCGCGCTCATGCCCGACAGGACTGCCAGCAACGTGAACCAGCGCACGTGTCCGAGCCGGCTCAGCAGATGGCCGACACACAGCCAGGCGACACCGAAACCCGCGGATCAGCCCGCGGAGAACAGGCCGATCGCGAGCATGCCGGAACCGCGCTCATGGCCGATGATGGTGACCGGCACGCCCTGCAGGTTGGTGCCGAACACCAGCAGCCCGACACCCAGAAGCAGCGGCGTGAGCGCCGTGACGCTCCCCGATCCGGCGATGCTCGTCGTCACCGGCGCTCGGCCGCAGGACCATCGCCGGAGGCAGCGAAGCGACACGGTCCGTCCCGGCACGGGCAGGGATGCAGGCCATCGCCCTGCGCGGCCCTATCTGGTCGTCCGCGGATTTCGGCACTCGGGCCACTGCGACCGGCAGTCTCGATGTCGTCGGGCGATCCTCCCTGTCATCCACGGTTCGCGGCTCTGGTGCGACGGTTCCATCATCCAGCCGGCCGCGCCGGCTCTGTCCGGCAGCTCCCGGGGGCGTCGACCGGACAAGGGTCAGCGCCGGGCAGCTGCGGCCGGGCCAGGGGCGGGCAGGAGCGGGCAGGAGCGGGCAGACAGGCGGGCGGCATCGAGGATGCCCCGTCCGGCGTCTGCACAAGAGCGGCGATGGGCTCGCCCGCCGGCCTGGCTATCCACGGATGCAGCCGCGCTCGTCGCAGCATGTTCATGCGCGGCAGGTTTCGCGACGCGGTGCATGCAGACCTGTTCGCCCGGACGCCCGGACGCATCACGTCCGGCAGGCGGGCGGACGGCCGTCACATCGGGCTGACGTGGCTGCATCGAGCCGGCCGCTGCGCGGATGGTCCGGCGGTCGGATGATGAGGGCGCGGGGACGTGTCATTTGGTTCAGGAACTTGTGGTTGCCCCGAGGTGTCGAGATGGCGGGAGCGACCTCGATGGATCGCGCCGGCCCGCCTTGAGGACTTGATGACGATGATCCGTGAAAAAGCGCTGTTCGACGCCCTTGCCGCCGTCAGCCGGTCGTTCGCCGAGGATGGCATCCCGTCGCTTGCCGAGGCTGAGGGTCGGCCGGAGGCTGCTTCCGGCATGGTGCCGGACGCTGCCGTGCCGATGGATCCGGAGGTGAGGGAGGCGCTTGGCGAGGCCGCCCTGGCTGTCGCCTATGGCGCGTTCGCCTCGCAGGAGCACGAGACCGGAGCCATGCACATGCTGGTCGGCGCGACCGGTCTGCTGGCGCTGCATGGCGGCGAGGATGCCAATCCCGCCGAAGAGATCATGGCCCTGCTGGCCGACGACACCAAGGTCGAGCTCGAGGTCGACCGGGCGGGCGAGACGCTTGATCGGGAGCTCGGGCGTGACGCGTCCATCGAACTGCAGATCGGCGCGCTGGAGGCGCGGATCACCGGCACCGCCATCATGCTGGCCGGCTGCACGCTGCCCGTCTCGCTCGATGGACAGGCCGCGGTGAGAGCGCGGGCAGCCCGCTACCTCGCGCGTCTCGCCGTCGGCCTGCTTGCGATCAATGCCGTGGAGCAGGCCGCAGGTCCGGCCGCCCGGACGCCGGTCCCGACGCCATGACCGGCGTCCGGTCGCGATCGGGCGGACTGCGATGAGTGCCGGCTAGCGACGGGGGCGACATGGCGCGGATCTTCATCACCGGCTCCTCCGACGGGCTGGGGCAGATGGCGGCGCGGTTCCTGTGCCGGCTCGGACACATCGTGGTGCTTCATGCGCGCGATCCCGGCCGCGGACGCGACGCCCTTGCCGCCGTGCCGGAAGCGGAAGCGGTCATGATCGGCGACCTGACGAGCATCAGGCAGACCCGTCAGCTCGCCGACCAGGTGAATGCCCTGGAACCGGTCGATGCGGTGATCCACAACGCGGCGATCGGCTACCGCGAGCGGGCTCGCCTCGAGACCGAGGACGGCCTGCCGCACGTGTTCGCGGTGAACACGCTGGCGCCCTATATCCTGACGGCGCTGATCCGGCGTCCGAGGCGTCTCGTCTATGTCAGCTCGGAGCTGCATCGCCGGGGAGACGCCAGCCTGCAGGATCTCGATTGGCGGCAGCGTTCCTGGAACGGCCATCGGGCCTATTGCGACAGCAAGCTGCACGACGTGCTGCTGTCCTGCGCCGTGGCGCGCCGCTGGCCCGACATCCGCGCGAACGCGATGGAGCCGGGATGGGTGCCGACGAAGCTCGGCGGCCCGCGAGCGACCGGCGACCTCGACGCGGCCTACAAGACGCAAGCCTGGCTCTCGACCGGATGCGACCCCGACACGCAGGCGAGCGGCGACTATTTCTATCATCTGCGCCCGCGCAAGCCTCATGCGGCGGTCCGCGAGATCGGGCTCCAGGACCGGCTGCTCGCCGCCTGCGAGCGGCTGTCGGGGGTTCCCTTTCCCCAGGGCTGACCATCCTCCATCCTGCGCCGCGACCGATCGCGCCGCCGCGGCCGCATCGGTCGCACGACCGGGCCGGCGCCCGGGTGCCGGCAAGCCCTTCAGGCGGCGGAGACGTGTACCTGGTGCCAGGCCGCGCTCAGATAGCCCTTGAAGTTCCACGTGTCGTCGGCCTGCGCCGGCTGGGTCTGGCCGGCCGAGTCCCAGGCCCGCACCGCCAGCTCATGCTCGCCTGCCGCCAGATCCAGCGTGGCGGTCCAGAAGGTCCAGCTCCACGGTGCGTCGGCGTCGTGATCGAGCTCGGCCTGGCTCCAGCTTCGGCCGCCATCCATCGAGACGTCGACCCGGACGATGGCGCGCGCGGTGGCGATGGCGTAGCCGCGCAGCGTCGTGCGACCAGCCTTCATCCGGGCATGCGCCTGCGGCTCGCAGATCGCCGAGTTCAGCGGCATGTCGTAGATCGTGATGCCCGTTTCCCAGTCGACCGTGTTCTGCGTCACGTCGGGCGGCATCAGCTTGTAGTCGCGAGCCTGCACGGGGTTGTCCGAGGGGCTGTCCTGGACGGTGATGGCGGCCAGCCATTTCGGGCTGCGCACGCCCGCGAAGCCCGGCACCACGACGCGGAGCGGATGGCCATGCTCGGGCGCCAGCGCCTCGCCGTTCATCGCGAAGGCGAGCAGGACGTCCGGACACATCGCCTTGCTCATCGGGATCGAGGCTCCGTAGTGGAAACGTCCCTCTTCCGGCAGATCGACCTCGTCGCAGGCGGCAAACGCGACATGCAGGGCGGCATCGGTATCGGCACCGGCCGCGCGCAGCACGTCGGCAAGCCGGACGCCGGTCCATTCGGCGTTGCCGATCGCCCCTGGCGCCCACGGGTCGCCGGAGGTCGGCCTGACGCTCTGCATGTCCGCCCGGCGGTTGCCGGCACACTGCATCACGGCGGTGACGGTGCAGGCCGCGAAACGCTCCCGCAATGCCGCCATCGACAGATCGAGGGGGGTGCGGACGCGGCCGGCAACCGTCAGCCTGTGCCTGGCCTCGTCGAGCTGAGGGATGTCGCCATGGCTGCGGACATAGAAGTCGGCCTGTGCGGTGATCGAGGCAGCGCGCAGCCGGTCGAGCGGCGGCTCGGCGTTGAACGGCTTGCTGGAGTGCACGATCAGGCCGGATTCTGGACGGAACGGGTCGGACATCGTCGTCTTCCTTGGGTCACGGTGCAGGCTGACCCGTGTCAGGCACGCAACGCCAACGACTCCGTCACGCAGCATGTTCCGGAACTGGCGACGCCGGTGTCAAAACGACGTTCGCGGCAATGTCGGACCGTGCGGCGTCGTCCGTCTCGGTCCTGACGGTGTGGTGCCTCTCCAGCCGCAGGGGCGTCCGACCGCGGGGCGATGGACGGGCATCATGACCGGCTTCGTCCGGTCCGCGACCTTGATCCGGCGAGGTTGCGACGCCTCAGCCACCGATCGCCTGCAGGACCTGCGCGCGGCCCGCCTGCCACGGTTGCGGCCCTGCCGGTGGCGGTGCGACAGGAGCGGCCGGTGCTGCTGGCGGCAGGCCGAGAAGCTCGGCGATCGGCGGCCGGTTGCCCATCATGATGCCGGCAATGGCGGCGGCGGGACATGGCCTGCCGAACAGATAGCCCTGCACCTGGCTGCATCCGGTGAGCTGCAGCAGCTGTGCCTGCAGGACGGTCTCCACACCCTCGCCGGTCGTGTGCATGCCGAGGCTGCTCGCCATGCCGACGATGGCCTGCACGATGGCGATCGCATCCTGGTTCACGCTCAGGTCGCGGATGAAGGACTGGTCGATCTTGACCTTGTCGAAGGGGAACGAGCGCAGGTAGCTCAGCGACGAATAGCCGGTGCCGAAATCGTCGAGCGCGATGTGGATGCCGCGCGAGCGGAGCGACTGCAGGCAGGCGACCGTCCTGTCGGCCGCATCGAGAAACACCGACTCGGTGATCTCGAGTTCCAGACGCTGCGGCGGCAGTCCCGTCTCGCCCAGCACCCGGTCGATGAGGGCCAGCAGGCCTGGATCGCGGAACTGCAGCGGCGACAGGTTGACCGCCACCCGAGCCTCGCCGGCCCAGGTGACCGCCTCCTGGCAGGCACGCCGCAGCACCCAGCTGCCGAGCGGCACGATCAACCCGGACTCCTCGGCGATCGGGATGAAGTCGGCCGGCGAGATACGTCCCCGCGCCGGGTGCAGCCAGCGCACCAGCGCCTCGGCTCCGGTCACGTCGCCGGACACGATGTCGAGGATCGGCTGGAAATCCAGCGTCATCTCGCCGCGGTCGATCGCATGCCGCAGGTCCGCCTGCAACGTTCTGCGCTCCTGTGCGCGCTGCGCCATGCCGGTCTCAAAGAAATGCCAGTTGCCGCGGCCCCGCATCCTCGCTTCGTGCAGAGCGAGGTCGGCACCCTGAAGCAGGTCGTCCGGCACCGCGCAGGCGCCCCCCGACAGCGCGATGCCGACGCTCAGGCCGATGGATGTCGATACCGTGCCGAGCTGGTAGGGCTCGGCGATCCGCCTGATCAGGCGGGCAGCCAGCGCCTCGGACGTCGTGGCGTCGCCACCGATCTGCAGCACCGCGAACTCGTCGCTGCCCAGGCGGGCGACCATGTCGCCGTCGCGCAGGGACAGGCGCAGCCGGCCGGCGACGGCAACCAGCAACGCATCGCCCATGCTGTGGCCCAGCGTGTCGTTCACCGACTTGAAGCCGTCCAGGTCCAGATACAACAGGGCAAACGGCAGCGCCTCCGCGCAGGCCTGGTTGAGCGTGGTCTGGAACAGCGTCCGGTTCGGCAGATCGGTCAGGCTGTCATAGTGCGCGAAATGGGTGGCCCGCTCGCTTGACAGGTGGGCGGCCGTGACGTCCGAGCCGACGCCGCGATATCCCAGGAAATTGCCGGCGTCATCGAATACCGGCTTCCCGGTGAGGGAGAACCAGTATGTCCGCCCCCGGAACATCACCGGAACCTGCAGGTCACGGAACGCCAGCATGTCGTCGAGGCAGGTGAACAGCCTGCTCCGGTCGCGCGTGTCGGCATCGGCGGAGAGATCCGCCTGGACAACCAGGTCCTGAACGCGCACGCCCCGAAGTGCCGCCTGATCGCAGTCCAGTATCCTGGTCAGACGCCCGGAGACGCGGTGCAGACGCAGATCGGCGTCCGTGTCCCAGAGCCAGTCGCTGGCGTTCTCCTCGAAGTCGCGCAGCAGCAGGCCGATGATCTCGCCCTGGTCCGCCAAGGTCAGCTCGTTGGTGACGCGACGCATGAAGTCGCGATGCTGGTGCAGGACCACGCCGCAGATCATGCAGAAATTGAACGCGATCAGCACGACATGCCGCCCGCTCATCGTCTGGTCGAGCACCGCCGGCAGCAGGAGGCCCAGGGAGACGATGCCGGCGAACAGCAACGCCGAGGGGAGTATCGGTGCCAGCAGGATGCTGGACCAGGCGAGGCCGGAAAAGATGTATGCCAGCAACTGCCCCTGGTCGGATGTGGCGTGCGGCATCAGCGTGAGGGGAGCCGTCGCCCAGGCGAGGGCGACGATCGCGGTGATGCCCACTCGCAGCGGCATGCTGGCCTTCGATGCCACCTGCGTCCGACCGGGTTCACGGCGAGGGCTGCAGAGGATCGCCAGGCCGTGCGCGACGATCAGGAACGTCGACAGCCCGAGCAGGTACTGGTGCTTCCCGGCCGGCCAGAACGTCGCCAGGACACCGAGGCAACTCGCGATCGAGCCGCAGGCCAGCAGGCCCGAGCGCGTGCCGAGCGCCGTCGTCTGCTCGGACTGCAGCCGGCCTGCCCAGCCATCGGAGGCCGGCCTGGAGTTCCTGAACCGGGTTGACGCTCGACGGTTGACCATGAGGATCCTTCCCAATCGGCGCAGGATGCCGGGGCAAGGATGAGCAAAGGGTTAATCGGCTCGGCGCCGTGACCACGAGCCGGCAGGCGACCGCCTGGATGCATGAACGTCTGCCGGCGACAGCACGTATCCGCCAAGGTCGTAAAACGATGATGGCGGGCCCGCCGGAGCAGCCTGCCTGCCATCGCCACGCGCCTGTCTAGAGCCAGCCCTTTCGCCGGAACGACGCGAGGTCGCACCCGGGCGGCGCATACCAGGCGCCGTCGCGATAGCGCGCGCCGAGCTTCTGGGCGACCTCCTTGTTGCCGTAGGGGATGTCGAGACGGATGCCATCCGGACCGGTGCCCAATTCGGGTGCGGCGGCGGCCGATGGCCGCGCGTCCATGCCGGCGCCCGCTTTCGTCCGTCGCCTGGCTGCCGTGCCCCGCCGCCCGCCCTTGGGCGCGGCTGTCGATCCGGCATCGGCGGGCGCCGGGCGTGCCGGTTTCCGCGCCGGTCCTGCGGCCGCCGGCGCCTTGCCGGTCACAGCCGTCCTGGCCGGTGCATGGCGATCGAGAAAGGCACGGCAGATCGCGCCGGAGCCGGCGTAGCCCCGAGGCGGCTTGATCGCCTTCTGCTTTGCCAGGCTGTCGACATAGGCCTTCATCGCCGGCGTCGGCGGCCGGTCGGCGCCGGCCGGGCCTGCTGCGGACGCGGCGACAAGCGGTGCCGCGCCGCTCGCGGCCCGCTCGGTCAGTCGGCCGATGATGCGAGAGGCCTGCGCACAGACCGCGTCGATGGCAGCCATCATCTCCGTCTGCCCGACCAGCACCTCGTCCAGCAGCCGCTCGAGCTGTGCGGTGACGCCCGGATCGACCAGCGCCGGATCCGCCTTCTGCAGCACGTCGAACAGCGCCAGCCCCCGCTCGGTCGGCACGACGGTCTTGCCCTGCGCCTCCAGGAACTCCTGCGCCTTGAGTCCCCGGATGATCTCGGCCCGGGTGGCCGGCGTGCCGATGCCCTTGGCCTCCTTCAGCCGCTCCCGGAGAGTCTCGTCTTCCACAAAGCGCCAGGCGTTCTGCATCGCGTCGATCAGCGTGCCCTCATTGTAGCGCGGCGGCGGCCGGGTCTCCTTGTCCTCCACCAGCGGAACGGACAGAGCCGCCGTTTCGCCGGATCGCAGGGCAGGCAGCAGCTGCGCCTCGTCGCCCTTCTCCTCGGCCGGCTGCCAATCCGGGAAGGCGGCTCGCCAGCCGAGCTCGATCGGCTGGCGGCCGGCAGCCCGGAAGCCATGGCCCTGCACGTCCAGCAGCGCCGTCGTCTGCCGGTAGCGGAAGTCCGGCATCATCGCCGCGAGGTACGAGCGGGCGATCACGTCGAACAGCCGGCGCTCGTCGGCGCTCAGCCGCGGCCAGACGCCGCCCAAGGTCTCGATCGTGTTGTGGTTGGGGATCACCGCGTGGTGGCTGGCGCCCGCCAGTCCCTTGTCGCTGAAGGTCCCGGACAGGCCGCGCCGGATCAGCGGCGGGTCGGGCACCGGGACCCCCGCGAAGCTCTGGCCCACCCGAAGACCGGCGACGATGTGCGGCACCTGGCCGATCAGGCTCTCAGGCAGGTAGCGGGTCTCGGCGCGCGGGTAGGTGATGATCTTCTTGCCCGCTCCGTCATACAGCTCCTGCGCCACCTCCAGCGTGCGCGCGGCCGACCAGCCGAAGCGCGACGCGCAGAGCTTCTGCAGCGACGGCAGGTCGTGCAGCCGGGGCGGGGCCTGGCGCTTCTCCTCCACCTTGACCGAGAGCGGCCCGGTGGCACCCGCGGCCATCGCCGCGACCGCCTCGGCTCTGGTCCGGTCGATGATCCGCTCCTTCGGGGCAAAGCGCATGCGGAACTGCCCGGCCGTGACGGACGCGGTGGCCACCACCTCGAAGTAGGGCTGCACCACGAAGTCGCGGATCTCGAGCTCGCGCCGGCAGACGATCGCCAGGGTCGGCGTCTTCACCCGGCCGACGCCGATCACGGTGCGGGCGCCGCGGGCCAGCGTGACGGTGGCGGTGCGGGTCAGCGACAGGTTGTAGATCTGGTCCGCCTGCCGCCGGGCGACGGCGGCCTGGTAGAGGGCGGCGTGGTCGCTGTTCGGCCGGGCGTGGGTGAAGGCGTCGCGGATGGTGCGGGCGTCCTGGGCGGTGAACATCACCCGCCGGACCTCGCCGCGGTAGCTGTAGTGCTCCAGGATCTCCTGGCCGATCAGCTGGCCCTCGCGGTCGCAGTCGGTCGCGAGCCAGACCCGCCTGGCCGTGCGCAGCGCGTCGCGGATCGCCTTGAGCTTGGACGCCTTGTTGCCGCCGCTCGCCGGCCGGGTGCCGTAGAGCCCGTCCGGGCGCAGCAGCACCGGGCTCCAGCGCTTCCAGGACGGCTCGACCTCCTCCGGCTCGAGCAGGTCGAACAGGTGCCCCTCCGCCGGCAGGATCGCGCCGTAGCGGCTGCCGACCGCCTCGCGGATGTCCTTCGCCTGGCTGGTCTTCTCGGTGATGACGATCTGCTCGACCATGCCGTTCATGATAGGTTCTTCGCGCTGCCGCGACCAGACAGTTTGACCCGGCAGGCGGCCCGTGGCGCGGACACCCTGTCGGCATGACCCCACACCGCTACCGGCCCGGGTAGCTTGTTGCCGCGGACGGGCCTGATCGACGGCCACGCGTCCGCCACCATGGACCGGCCGGCATGGCGCCCTGCGGGCACGGTGCCGGGATGTCGGGCCGCCGCCGCCGGGGCTGCGTCGAGCAGGCGTTGGGCTGCACCGCGAACTCCGCTATGGCTTCTGCCGGCGTTCGAAGGAACGGGAGGGCTGTCCCGCGTGGAAGACCAACTGGGAGCGCTGATGGTCGCAGCGCAGCGTGGTGATCAGCGTGCCTACCGCGAGCTGCTTGGCCGCTGCATGCCGAACATCATCGCCACGGCGCGACGCCAGGGTGTCGCCGACGCGCTGATCGACGATGTCGTGCAGGACGTTCTGATGACCCTGCACACCGCGCGCGCGACCTACGACCCGCTGCATCCCTTCCTGCCCTGGCTGCACGCCATCGCGCGATTCCGGGCCGTCGACGCGCTCCGTCGCCAGGGCCGCCAGCGCTCGCGGGAACTGCATGCGCCGGCTGCCATGGAGACCACCGCCGCCGAGGATCACCGCATCGACGAACGGCTGGACTGGTCGGCACGGTCGGTGCCGCTGGCGAGCGCGATCAAGGCTCTGCCACAGGGCCAGCGGCAGGCCGTGGAGCGGCTGGCGCTGGGCGAGCAGACCCTGGCTGACGCATCCAGGGAAACCGGGCGCAGTAAGACCGCGCTGAAGGTCAACCTGCACCGGGCGATCAATGCGTTGCGCAACCGACTGGGCGCCCGGCCGGAGGAGGGCGGTGATGTCTGACATGCAGCACGAGGCTCTGATCGAGCGTCTGTCCCGCGATCTGACGCCGACACGGCGACTGGCACCGCCCTGGCGGCGTGCCGGCATGTGGGTCGCCGTCGTGCTGGTGACGGCACTGGTGCTGTCGCATTTCTCCGACCTCATCGCGATGCGGGCGCGGATGCTCGGCGCCGCCGACATGTGGCTGTCGATGCTGGGCGCGATCGTCACCATGATCTGCGCGGCCGGAGCTGCGTTCCAGACCAGCGTGCCGGGACGCGGCGCGCGCTGGGGACTGCTGCCCGTCCCCGGCCTGATGCTCTGGATCGCGGCCGGCGGTCTTGGCTGCCTGCGGAGCTGGGCGGTGCCGGGAACGAACGCGGCGACGATGGGCGAGGAACGCAGCTGCATCGTCTTCATCATCGCGATGTCCGTGCCGCTCTGCATCCTGCTGGTGCTGATGCTGCGGCGCGCCTGTCCGCTGCGTCCCAACCTGACGGCTGCGATGGCGGGTCTTGCTGCCGCGTCGGCCTCGGCCATCCTGCTGATGTTCTTCCATCCGCTCGACGCCTCGGCAACCGATCTCGTCGGCCACAGCCTGGCGGTCGGCATCGTCATCTCGCTCAATCGCGCACTCGGTGGCCGGCTGCTCGCAGCAGGCCCGCGCCGGACCGCCGCGTGAGCCACGTCTCCGCGTCCACGGCATGCACGTCCGGCTGCGGACGTTCATGCCGCCAACTTTGTCCTGGTCGGCCGCTTTAGGCCAGGATGAGCGAGCATCTGCGCCTGCCCTGGTCCATCGTCATCGACATCTGTGCGCTGGTGGCGATTTTCGTCGTGCTGCAGGACGCCTTCGAGGTCATGCTGCTGCCGCGGCGCGTGCAGCGCCGCACGCGCTTCGCCGCCATCTATTTCCGCTCAGCCTGGCGTGCCTGCTCCAGGCTGTCCTTCAGGCTGCGGCCGGACCGGGGCCGGGCAGGGCTGCTCAGCCATTTCGGCGCCCTGTCGATGCTCGGCCTGTTCGCCGCCTGGGCCACGAGCCTGATCCTGAGCTTCGGCGTGCTCGAATGGGCCCTGCAGCCCGTCGCCAGGCCGCCGAGCGGCTTCTCTCCGCTCAGCGAGGAGCTGTATCTGAGCGGCGTGACGTTCTTCACGCTGGGCTATGGCGACGTGGTGCCACATAGCGGCCTCGCGCGTTTCACCTCGGTCGTCGAGGCCGGGGTGGGTCTCGGCTTCATCGCCGTGGTGATCGGCTATCTGCCGCTGATCCATCAGCTGTTCTCGCGACGTGAAGCCCTGGTCATCCAGCTGGACGGCCGCGCCGGATCGCCTCCCACCGCGGCCGGCCTGCTTTGCAAGCATGCCGAAGACCTCGACGAGCTCGACGACTTCCTGCGCAGCTGGGAGGTGTGGGGCGCGGAGTTCCTGGAAGGCCATCTCTCCTACCTGATGCTCGCCTACTACCGGTCGCAGCACGACAACCAGTCATGGCTGGCATCGCTTGCCGCCATCACCGACTGCTGCGCCCTGATCCTCGTCGGCGTCGATGGCGCCAGGACGTTCCAGGCGCGCATGACGTTCAGGATGATGCGTCAGGTCGCCGTCGAGATGGCCCGCTCCTTCAGGATCGAGCCCTCGCGCTTCGATGGTGGCGACAGGCTGTCGAGAGAAGCCGGCGCCGATCTGGAAGCCGTGTTGGCCGAGGCCGGACTCGCGTGGCGGGCGGATGACGAGGCGTTCGCATCGCTGCAGGCGCTGCGCGCGACCTACGAGCCGCTGCTGGAAGGGCTTGCGCGTTTTCTTCTGCTCACCCTTCCGCCCTGGATTCCGAGCGACACCTCGGAAGACCATTGGAGAAGCGGCCATCGCGGGCTGCTCGCGTTCCGGATGGTCGAGCAGCTGGCGAAGCCGCCGGACCCGGCGCTGATCTCCAAAGCCGCGGACCAGTCGAACATCTGGCGCCGGCTCCGCATGCGGCTCCGGTGACGGCCGCCTGCGGGCGCCAGGCAGCCGGCAGATCGCGCCTGCATGCGTGCGCCGACAGACCCCGGCCGCATCGCCGACACGCCGACAGCAGCAGGCGACGGCCCGATCACAACCGGCTGCCGGGATCGTTGATCTTGCCTAATCCGCCGATTCTTGCGTTGGTCTCGACATGACCGAATCATCGCGCACCAAGATTGTCATGCTTCCTTCCGTCGGCGGTGGGATCGGGCATATTTCCCGCACGGCCGCCCTGGCGCGCGCGCTCGTGGCGCTCGATCCGATGATCGACATCGAGTATCTGCTCGACGTCGAGCGGCTGCGGCCGTTCAACATCGATGCCACCCGGCGCATGGGATTTCGTCCGCGGTTCCTGCCGTCTCGGACCCGCGACAACCGCGACGCGATCGCGCGCGCCTGTCTCGACGACGCGCATCTGGTCGTCGATGATTGCTGCCGCTATCTGCTCCCGCTGCGTCAGGCCGTGCCGCATGTCGGCTGGGTCACGCTGGCCATGCACCCCATCCATGACGAGCTGTTCATGGACTGGCCGTTGATGGCGCAGATGGATGCGGTGATCTGGGCCTACGCGCCGCTGGTCGGACTGCCGGCCGAGCTGGACGCGGTTGCCGACAAGGTGGTCAAGACCGGCCCGTTCCTCGAGACCGACGCCGTTCCGGACCAGCGGACCGCGCGCGCGCAGCTTGATCTGCCCGAGCAGGCGCCGCTCGTCGTCTATGCCCCGCGCGGCTTCCCGTTCGGCCGCGAGTTCGGGCATCGCGTGCTGTCCGGCCTGTATCGCGCGATCGAGGCGCTCCGCCAGGATGCGGTGCCGGACCTGCAGCTCGTGCTACTGGCCGTCTCCGATCCGACCGACCTGCTCGGCATCCCCGGGGTACCGGACCCGCTGCCGGACTGGGTCCGGGTGAACGGCGTCGTGACGCCGCAGCAGTCGCTTCTCTACACCAGATCGGCCAACGTGGTGCTGGGCGAAGGCACGAGCACCATGCATGAGGGCGCTGCGCTGTCGGTCCCGCTGATCCTGATCCCCGGTCCGATCCAGGAGGCCACGCGGCTGGCGCACAAGCTGGGCGAGATGAACGCGGCGTCGGTCATCGAGCTGCGGGATGCGACCCCTGCGCGCTTCAAGAAGGCGCTGGTCGGCGCGTTGCAACGCGATGCGCGGGGCCTGGCGATGCTGCAGCGTGCCCACGCGCTGGTGACGGGCGGCGGCGGCGTCGAGGCCGCCGCCGAGCTGGTGCTCGATATCGCGCGGCGATACCAGGCAAAGGGTGACGCGAAGGCCGGGGGCTAGACGCCGGAACGCTCGGCCGCCTCCGGGACAGAGTCCGGTGGCGGCCCGCTCGCGCGCCGGCGCCGGGATCAGAGACGGACGCGCTTGTCTGCCGGCGTGCGCCACCAGCCCGATTTGGCGAGTGCCGGATGCGTGTGGCTGCCGACGCGCGCCAGGTCACGCATGGCATCGACCAGCATCGTCGGCCGCGGCGGATCGAAGCGCGCGTCGAAGGCGCCAGCCTCGTAGAGACCGTGCCGCTCCCGAAGCATGACATGCCAGTCGACCAGCCCGAACAGCGCCCAGGCCGTGACCGCACGCAGATCGGCGCCTTCCGCACGAACCGTCTCCGCGGCTGTCCACGCCTCCATGAGCCAGCGGAGCTGCTCGCGCGGATCGTCGCAGCCGAGATGGGCCTCGCTGACCACCATGGGCAGGCGGTAGCGCGCCCACGCCTCGCGCAGCCTTGGCGCCCATCCCGTCACGCTGTCATCCAGCCCGGCCCGAACGGCCTCGGTGTCCACGTAGGACTGCCGGCCGTTCCCGCCATGCAGCGATGCCGGGTAGAGCTGCAGGCGATGATCCAGGAAGCGGTCGCTGGTCACGTAGTGGTTGATGCCGATCAGGTCGGGCACGGCCTCCGCGGAGGCGAGCTCGTCGAGCTGTGCTGCGGGAACGCCGCTCGCCTCGAAGCGGTGCCGCCACGGGTGCGACCGACCGACCCGCCCGCAGAGCAGATCGAGGCTCAGCCATCGCCTGGCATTCTCGTAGCTGGCCTGCTCGCGCAAGGGCGTGGTCGAGAACACGCGACCGAGATCCTCGGTCTGCAGGAAGCGCGCGTCGGGCACATGCGCGCGGATCGCGCGCATCGACAGCAGCACCGCGTGGCACTGGTTGGCGACAGCCCGCAGGAACGCCGCCTCATCGCGCAGATGCGGAAACCAGTGGCCGTAGAGACAGGAGAAGCGCCCCGTCGTGAGCGGCTCGTTCACGACCGACCAGAGCTTGATGGACGGATGGCGCCGGGCGACGCGAGCCGCATGGGCGGCAAGTCCCTTGGGGAACGATGGATCGAGCAGCGAGGTGGAGGCCGGGCCGGATCCGTGATGCAGCAGGCCCGCCACCACGTCGATGCCATGGCCTGCCAGCGTCTCGAGCTGCCGGTCGTGCCAGCCCCAACCGCAGCCGCCACGACGCCCATCCGTGGCCCGCTCCCACAGGATCGGATAGCGCAAGGTGCGTATTCCGAGGTCCGCGATCAGGCCCAGGTCGCGGGCGGCGCGCTTGTGATGGCCGGTCTCGCGCACCTGATCCCGCCAGCTGTCGCCGATGCGGACGACGCTGCATTCCAGCCCCGCCCACAGATCGAGCGGCCGCTGACCGACGAGCCTCAGCATCTATAGGGACCTGGAGGTCGCCAGCACCCGGACTACGCGGCCGTGACGTCGCTGCCGGATGTTCATGAGCGGACATGTCCTTGATCGAGGCGCTGCACCATCGTCGGACGTCCCTGCGACAGCACCGACGTCCGACCGCCTCACGCGCAGCGCGCGGCGACCGTCCGGGGTGGGAACGGCCGGTGCGGCGAAAATGAAGGCTTGATGACCATCACTGCTGCGTGAGCAGCGGTGCGGTCAAGGCCGTCAGGCCATGCGACCCGATGCCGATGCGGTCTCACGCCCCGCAACGACAGCCCAGCGCCTGCCACCCGCACGCCGCGTCAGGAACAGTGTCGACGTCGCTGCCCGATATCCGGCAACCGCAGCCGCCGGCGCCGTCAGGCGACCGGGCAGGGAGCGACGTTCCAGATCTCGCTGGCATATTGCGCGATCACGCGATCGCTGGAGAACTTGCCGGCCCCGGCGACATTGAGGATGGCGCGCCGTCGCCAGGCCGCCTGATCGGCATAGAGGGCGATGGCCTTCTGGTCGGCTGCGAGATACGCCTGCAGATCGGCCAGGTGCATGTAGCGATCGCCCTGGGTCAGCAGCATGTCGCGCAGCGCGTTGAAGATCTCGGGCTCGTACGCGTTGAAATGGCCCGAGAAGATCATGTCGAGGGCGGCGCGGGTTTCCGGCTCGTGCTCGTAGTGCCAGTGCGGATCGTACCATTCCCGGCTGGCCGCCACTTCCGCGACGTTCAGGCCGAACAGGAAGAAGTTCTCCTCGCCCGCTTCCTCCGCCATCTCGATCGTGGCGCCGTCGCGCGTTCCGATCGTCAGGGCGCCGTTGAGCATGAACTTCATGTTGCTGGTGCCGCTGGCCTCGAAGCCGGCGGTCGAGATCTGGTTGGAGATGTCGGTCGCCGGGATCAGGCGCTCCGCCACGCTCACCGAGTAGTCGGGCAGGAACACCACCTTCAGCTTGTCCCTGATGCGCGGATCGCCCTGGATCGTCTTCGACAGGTTGCCGATGAACTTGATGATGATCTTGGCGAGCGTATAGGACGGCGCCGCCTTGCCGGAGAAGAAGAAGGTGCGCGGCGGCATCTCCAGCGTCGGGTTCTCGCGCAGCCGGTTGTACAGCACGACCACACGCAGCGCGTTGAGGAACTGGCGCTTGTATTCGTGGATCCGCTTCACCTGGCAGTCGAAGACGCTGTCGGGATCGACCGTCACGTCGTTGGTGGCGTGCAGCCAGCGCACGAAGTGCCGCTTCGCCGCCTGCTTCGCCGCGCCGAACCCGTCCTGCAGCCCGCGATCGTCGGCAAGCGGTCGCAGGCGCGCCAGCTGATCGAGGTCGGTGATCCAGCCGTCGCCGATGGCGTCGGTGATCGTCGCGGACAAAGCGGGGTTGGCCAGCAGCAGCCAGCGCCGCGGCGTGATGCCGTTGGTCTTGTTGTTGAAGCGTTCCGGAAACGTCTCCGCCAGATCCCGGACCGTGGTCGTGCGCAGCAGCCCGGAATGGATCTCGGCCACGCCGTTCGTGCTGTGCGATCCGACGATGGCGAGGTTCGCCATCCGCACCTTCGGCTTCTGGCTCTCGTCGATCAGCGAGACGTGCTCCAGCCGCGCGTTGTTGCCTGGAAATGTCGCCCGGACAGTATCGAGCAGACGCTGGTTGATCTCCAGGATGATCTGCGTCTGGCGTGGCAGCATCACCTCGAACCACTGCAGCGGCCACTTCTCCAGCGCTTCGGGAAGCAGCGTGTGGTTGGTGTAGGCCAGCGTCCGGCGCGTCACCGTCCAGGCATCGTCCCAGCTCAGCCCACCCTCGTCGAGCAGGATGCGCATCAGTTCCGGCACCGCCATGCTCGGATGCGTGTCGTTCATCTGGATCGCCGCCTTGGCGCCGAGATCGATCCAGTCGCCGCCGGCGGCCCGGAACCGTCGCACCAGATCGGCGAGCGAGCAGGCCACCAGGAAGTATTCCTGCGCGAACCGCAGCGCCTGTCCGGAGATGGTGGAATCGTCGGGATAGAGCAGGCGGGTGAGCGACTCCGCCGCCATGCTGTCGGCGACCGCGCCCACGAAGTCGCCGTGGCTGAACTCCTTGAAGTCGAACGACTGCGCGGCGCGAGCGGCCCAGAGCCTCAGCGTGTTGACCGTCTTGCCGCCGAACCCGACGATCGGCCGGTCATAGGGGATGCCCACGATCCGGCAGGGACGGTCCGGGATGACGCGGAAGCTGCGGCCCTGGATCTCGAACGAGCAGTTCAGCGATATCTCGACGCGCTCGAGCGGACGCATCACCTCCCATGGATCGCCCTGCCGCAGCCAGTTGTCCGGCACCTCGCGCTGCCAGCCATCCTCGATCACCTGCCGGAAGATGCCGTACTCGTAGCGCAGCCCATACCCCATGCCGGGCAGCTGCAACGTCGCCATCGAGTCCAGGAAGCAGGCCGCGAGCCGTCCCAGGCCGCCATTGCCCAGACCCGCATCCGCCTCGGTCTCCAGCGTCGCGAGCCAGTCGAGGTCCTGCCGGGTGACGAGGTCGCCGACGGCCGGATCGAGCGCCAGGTTCATGACGTTGTTGCCGAGCGACCGCCCGATCAGGAACTCCATCGACAGGTAGTAGACCCGCTTCGGATTTCGTTGCCGGTACGTCTTCTCGGTCTCTATCCAGCGTTCCGCCAGCACGTCGCGCACCGACCGCGCGACCGCCTCGTATCGTTTGGCGGCGGTCGCATCGTCCGCGGCAGTGATATCGTCGAACTCCAGATGCTGCCGGAAGCGCGCACCCAGGCTCTCGGACAGGCCGGCCGGTTTGGTCGCCGGGCCTGCGGACATATCGACGCTGATCGCCATGGATCACCTTCAAGAAGCTCGAAGAAATTGTATCGTATTCGACGCTACATTTCAGCCTGCCGATAAACAAAATGTTTTCTGTGGCAGCCGGCGCGCTGGCGCAGTCGCCCCTGGCGGCGTCACATCGCCGCCGCAGGACGCCCCGTGTGCGACACGCCCACTTTGTTTCGCCGGGATGGTGGCGTCGCCGGCTCCAGGTGTCGTGTGTTGGAAAGTGCCACGGCCGACACATGTCTGCTGCATGACCGACCTGGCCAGCCTCCCGCCGCACGCATTCGACAAGGCCGACCGCTCGCCGGACCGGCTGTTCTACCAGCAGCCGCGGTTCGTGACGCATATCGACGACGGTGCGATCGCAGCCGTCACCGCTCTGTATCGTCGGCTGCTGCCGCCCGGCGGCACGCTGCTGGACCTGATGAGCAGCTGGGTCAGCCATCTGCCGGACGAGGCCGCCTATGCCCATGTCACCGGGCACGGCATGAACGCGGCCGAGCTCGCCGCCAACCCGCGCCTGGACGAACGTTTCGTGCAGGACCTGAACGCCGATCCGGTGCTGCCGCTGGCCAGCCGGCATTTCGATGCGGCCTGCCTGTGCGTGTCGGTGCAGTACCTGCAGCGTCCGGTCGAGGTGTTCACCGAGATCGCCCGCGTGCTGCGGCCGGGCGCGCCGCTGATCGTCACCTTCTCCAACCGCTGCTTCCCGACCAAGGCGGTCGCGATCTGGCGCGCGCTCGAAGGGCGCGACCAGCAGGACCTCGTTGGCCTCTACATGGCCCGGGCCGGCTTCCGCCCGGTCGACACCGAGCAGGCCGCACCCGGGCGGGGTGATCCGATCTGGGCCGTGATCGGGCGCGTGCCTGCTGACGGCTGACCGGCCCTCCCGCCCGCGTCATCGATCCCGGTGACCGCGGGCTCCGCACGCAGGACCAGGTCCGCCGCCCATCGAGCGCGGCGCGATCCGGATCGGTCCGGCGTCCGATGCCGCCTCCGGACGAGCCGGTCCGCGCGGCCCTAGCGGGTGAGGTAGTCCAGCAGGGTCATCGTGAACAGGATCGCCACCCAGAAGAACCCGACCACCGCGAAGAAGCGGATGATCGGCGGCTCCTGCAGCAGTTCCATCGACACCACCAGCACGGTCAGCACCATCACCACGGTGACGGCGAACTCGACGATCCAGACTTGGCGGAACGGCAGCCAGGCGCCGCACAGCACCGTCACGCCCAGCAGCAGCAGCAGGACCGCGAGGCTGATCGCCGGCGTCCGCAGCCTCGCGCCGAGCAGGCGCTTCTCGTCGGCCGTCATGCGGGCCTGTGCCATCAGCGGTTCAGCACGTAGAGCACCGGAAACACGATGATCCAGATCAGGTCGATGAAGTGCCAGTACAGCCCGAAGACCTCGATCCGGTTCTGATGCCGGGTCAGGTAGCCCGGCCGGCTCGCCATGCGGGTCATGACCAGCAGGATCGACACCCCGGTGAGCAGGTGCAGCCCGTGCAGCCCGGTGGTGACGTAGTAGAGGTCGGTGAACAGGCTGGAGGCGCGGTCATGGGCGAGCTCATACGGCCGGCGGCTGAGAAACGGCATCATGTGCTCGTCGTAGTCCTGGTAGTACTCGTACCCCTTGAGCACCAGGAACAGCGAGCCCAGCGCTGCGGTGGCCAGCATGAAGCGCACCATGCCGCGCTGCCAGCCAAGACGCGACAGCTCGATGGCCCCGGACATGGTGAAGCTTGAGACGATCAGCACCGCGGTGTTGGTGGCGCCGATCCAGAACTTCAGGTGCTTGGCCACCGCGGTGACGCTCTGCGGATACAGGATGCGCGTGATCAGGGCGACGAGGAACAGGCCGGCGAACAGCAGCAGCTCGGTCAGCAGCCAGCACCACAGGCCGAACTTCACCGCATGCGTCTGCTGCCCGTCGGTGGTGAAATGCTCCTCGCGCTCGATGCCGACCGGCAGCGCGCCGCGTTCGGCGACAGCCCCGCTCACACC
Source organism: uncultured Acetobacteraceae bacterium (assembly GCA_964236105.1). Classification (GTDB taxonomy): domain Bacteria; phylum Pseudomonadota; class Alphaproteobacteria; order Acetobacterales; family Acetobacteraceae; genus Lichenicola. The sequence continues at coordinate 218,063 of CAXSBC010000003.1, forward strand.
CGGTCCTCGCGATCGCGATAGTCGTACGGCTCGAAATCGACGACCGGCGGCGTCTCGAAGTTATGCTTGGGCGGCGGCGACGAGGTGGTCCATTCCAGCCCCTTGGCGTTCCACGGGTTCGGCGGCGCGCGCTTGCCGTAGCGCAGCGACCAGGTGAGATAGACCATCGGGAACAGGTAGCCGAGTGCGAGGATCAGGCTGCCGGCGGACGACAGGATGTTCAGCAGCTGGAACTCGGGCGGATACACGTGGTAGCGCCGCGGCATGCCCAGATAGCCCAGGATGAACTGCGGAAAGAAGGTGGTGTTGAAGCCCACGAACATGAAGAAGGCCGAGATCCGCCCCCAGGCCTCGGGATACAGCCTGCCGGTGAACTTGGGCCACCAGTAGTGCAGGCCGCCCAGGAAGGCGAGTGCGGTGCCGCCGACCATGATGTAGTGGAAGTGGGCCACCACGAAGTAGGTGTCGTGCACATGCTCGTCGATCGCGAGCGTCGCCAGGAACAGGCCGGTCAGCCCGCCCACCACGAACAGCCCGATATAGCCCATCGCATACAGCATCGGCGTATCGAGCTTGATGCTGCCTTTGTAGATGGTGGCGGTCCAATTATAGACCTTCACCGCCGACGGCACCGCGACCGCGAACGACAGCACCGAGAACACCATCGCCGAGGTCTCGCTCTCGCCGTTGACGAACATGTGGTGGCCCCACACGAAGAAGGTCAGCGACGCGAGCCCAATCGAGGCGTAGGCGACGAAGCGGTAGCCGAACAGCTTCTTCTGCGCAAACGCCGGCACGATCTCGCTGATCACGCCCATGCCCGGCAGCACCATGATGTACACGGCCGGATGCGAGTAGAACCAGAACAGGTGTTCGAACAGCACCGGATCGCCGCCGAGTGCGGGGTCGAACACGCCGATATGGAAGGCGCGCTCCATCACCAGCAGGATCAGCGCCATGGTGATCACCGGCGTCGCCAGCAGGAAGATCAGGCTGACCGCATACATCGTCCAGCAGAAGATCGGCATCCGGAACCAGGTCATGCCCGGGGCCCGCATGGTGTGGATGGTGACGATGAAGTTCAGCCCGGTCAGGATCGAGGAGAAGCCGACCACGATCACGCCGATCAGGGCCGGCACCACCCAGGTGTTGGAGAAGGTGGTCGAGAACGGCGCGTAGAACGTCCAGCCGGTATCAACGCCGCCCACCACGACCGTGAACAGGGTGAAGGACGCGCCGGTCATGAAGATGTACCAGCTCAGCCGGTTCAGGCGCGGGAACGCCACATCCTTGGCGCCGATCATGATCGGCATGATGAAGTTGCCGAACGTCGCCGGGATCGACGGGATCAGGAAGAACCACACCATCACCACCCCGTGGATGGTGAACAGCTTGTTGTAGGTGTCGTTGGAGAAGATGGCCCCGTTCGGCACCACCAGCGACAGCCGGATCAGCCCGGCGGCGCAGGCGCCGATGACGAAGAAGAAGGTGATGCTCATCAGGTAGAGAATGCCGATGCGCTTGTGGTCGGTGGTGCCGAGCCAGGACAGCACCGTGTGCTCGTCGTGCAGGTAGTCCGGCTCGCGGTCGATCGTGGTGCGGTCGGGGCGGGGCTCGCGCAGCTCGTGGCCGAGGCGGCCCAGCACGGTGTCGGACGGGCTCATGGCATCTTCTCCGACCCGGTTGCAGCGGCGTGGTCCGACAGAGCGAGGGACTTGATGTAGGCCGTCAGCAGCACGAGGCGGTCCTCCGGGATCACGCCCTTGAAGGACGGCATCACCTGCTTGTAGCCGGCGATCAGGTTGTGGTCTGGGTAGAGGATCTTGTCGCGGATATAGGCGTCGTCCGCCGTCACCGTGCCGCCGGCCGCCATCGGCACCGGGCTGCCATAGAGCCCGACGAGCGACGGCGCGCGCACCATCGCGTCGCCATTGTGGCAGCCGCTGCAGCCATAGCCTGAGAACAGCGCCTTGCCCTGCGAGGCCAGCGACGCCGAGGTGCCGCTCTGGCGGAGCCAGGCGGCGTAGTCCGACGGCGTCATGATGGTGAGCAGGCCCCCCATCTTGGAATGGTCGGTGCCGCAATATTCCGAGCAGTAGAGCCGGAACACGCCGGGCTTGTTGGCCGTGAACCAGAGCTGCGTGTAGCGGCCGGGCAGCGTCTCCATCTGGATGCGCAGCGCCGGCAGGTAGAGCGAGTGGATCACGTCCTGCGAGATCATGTTGATCAACACCGGCTCGCCCATCGGCACGTGCAGGTCGTTGATCTCGGCCTCGCCGCCCGGATGCTGGAACTTCCACATCCACTGCCGGCCGATCGCCTCGATGCGCAGCGCGTTGGCCGGCGCGTGCTTGTGGGTGTCGAACAGCCGGGCGCCCCAGTAGAAGAAGATCAGCGTGAGCAGGAAGGGGATCAGCATCCAGCTGATCTCGAGCAGCCGGCTCCGGCTCTCCGAATACTGCCGGTGCGCCGCCTTGCCGGCGCGGAAGTGCACGGCGAACCAGGCGATCGACAGGAAGATCGGCACCGTGAGCACCAGGGTCAGGAGCGTGAAGCTCCAGATCAGGTGGTCGGACTGCGCGGCCTGCGCCGACGCCGCCTGCGGCCACAGCAGCAGCGCGCCGCCGGACGGATCGGCGCCATGGCCGTTCAAGGCGCGCCGTCCAGGGACTGGCCGACCGTGCGGCCGACCGCGACCCCGATCGGCACCCGCGCGCGCAGATGCTGCGCATCGGCCCAGCCATAATGGAACAGCCGCTCGTCCTCGCCGTGCTGGAAATTGGCGAGCTCGTGCACCGCGTCCGACTGCAGGTGCGGCAGCGGCGCCACGATCGTCGCCTGCTGCTGCGCGGTCAGGGTGGGCGCATCCTGCCGGCTCGCCTGGAAGCTGTGCATCATCAGCACCATCAGCCAGATGGAGACGGCGATCGCAAGACCGAGCCCGATCGTCAGACCACCCATCAGGGCGGCGCTCATGTCCTCGGTCTCGAAGCCCTTCCTGACTGCCTGCGGGTTGGCCGGCACCGCCGGGAGGCCGCGTCCGGTCTCCTCGCCGAACGGGTCCGCGCCGACCTGCCTGCGCCGCCAGGCCGTGGCGCCGATCGCCGCCGCACCGGCTCCGGCGAGCGCGCCGGAAAACGCCAGCAGCAGCCCGGTGCGGCGCGATGTCGCCGGGGTCGGGGTCGGCTCAGACGCTGGCATGACGCGACCTCCGCAGGGCCGGCAGCCAGTCGCCGAGCCATGCTCCCAGTGCCACGGCGCCCAGCGCCGCCAGCGCCACGCCGTCGGCCGCCGTCACCGCAAGGTGGCTCCGGAAGGACGGGGTGACCAGCCAGAAGCTCTCGCCGAGCCGCACCAGCAGGATCAGTCCGGCGACCGCCGCGACCGGACGGGCTGACGCTGCCTGCCGACGCGGCAGCAGCGCCAGCGCCAGCACGAACACCGCAGCCGCGGCCCATAGCCCGGCCGCGCCGAGCCCGCCGATCCGATGCAGATACCAGCTCGCCTGCTCGGGCTTGTTGGCCGACCAGATCACCAGGAACTGGCTGAAATGCAGGAACATCCAGGCGGCGAGCAGCCCCAGCATCGGCATCGCGAACGTTTCCGCGGCTGCGCTGCGTCGCGCGAGCAGGGCTGCCGCGGCGATCGCCGACAGCGCCTGGCCGATCAGCACCAGCGGTCCGAACGACGACGAGGCCAGGCCCGGCTCGACCGCCATCACCCAGTCCAGTGCCGCCAGCGTGCCGGTCACCAGCGTCAGCGCGAAGCACAGCCCGGCCCGCCCGCGTCGTCCGCCCGGCCGGGCGGGTGCCGCGAACAGCAGCGCGAGCCCGCTCCAGCACAGCAGGAACAGCACCAGCCGCAGGTCGAACGGCGCGCGCGCGAACCAGGCACGCCCGATCCCCTCGGCAGGCCAGGCCGCCGGATCGTAGAGCGACGGCGAGAACAGCAGCACCGGCAGTCCGCCCAGTGCCGCCACCGGCAGCAGCGGCAGCAGCGCCCGGAGCGGCGGCAGCAGCTCGGCGATCCCCGGATGCTCCCGGGCGCCGATCGTCTCCAGGGCGCTGACCAGCAGCAGCGCGCCGACCGGGACCGACAGCACGAACAGCCACGCCGCCAGATAGGACGGCATCACCCGGATCCCGGCCGCCCCCAGCACGGCGAGCAGCACCAGCAGCAGCACGCCGCCGCCCAGCACCAGCATCGGCAGCCGACGCGGGCTCATGGCTTCACCTGGTCGAGAGCTGTGCGATCTTCCGGCGTGAGCGCCGCCACCGGCGTGCCCTGGCTGCGCTGCAGCGCGCGGATATAGGCGATCACCGCCCAGCGATCCGCCGAGGGAACCCGGTCGCCGTAGCTGTACATCACGCCGTAGCCGTTGGTGATGACGTCGTAGAAGTGCGCCGCCTTCGCCTGCCGCAGCCGGTCGGCGTTGAAGGAGGGCGGATGGGGAAAGCCGCGCTGCACGATCATGCCGTCGCCGTCGCCGGTGCGGCCGTGGCAGGGGGCGCAGAAGATGTCGTAGCGCTGCCCGCCGCGGGTCAGCAGCGCCGCCGTCACCGTCGCTGGCGGCGGCACGTCCGGATCGGTCTCCTGCACCGGCACGGCGCCGTCGGCCGGCTTGCGCATCGACTGCCCGTCGGGAAAGAACCGGCTGCGGTCCCAGGTGCTCGACTTGCCCTGGCTGTACATGTCGTGCCGCTTGCAGCCGGCGAGCGCCAGGGCGGCCACGCAGAGGAGGCCGAGTGCCGCCGGCCTCATCGCGGCACCCGGTGCGTGACGAGCGGCCGGTCGGGGAGGGCCGCGATCGCCAGCTCGACGAAGGAGGGATCGAACGCGTCCGACTGCTTCTCGACCACCAGGAAATAGCGGTCGCGGGTGGCGCCGCCGATGCCGGGGATGTTGAAGGCCGGATGGTTGAGCCGGGGCAGCCGGTTCTGGAACAGGAGCGTCGCCACCGCGGCGACCGTGCCGGTCAGCGTCGCGAACGAGACCGTGGGCACCACGAAGGCCTGCCACGAGAAGCGCGGCCGGCCGCCGATGTTGAACACGTAGTCGAAGCCGCTGGCATACAGGCACATCCCCATCATCGCGCCAGCCCCCAGCAGCGCGCCGGCCAGTGCCGCCGTATGGATGATCTGCCGCGGCAGCCGCAGCGCCAGGGCGGCACCCGGCAGCGGCAGCGGCGAATACAGCTCGATGCGCCCGAGCGATCGCGCCCGCAGCGACGCGGCGGCCCGGATCATCGCCGTCGCCTCGTCATATTCGGCAGCAACCCCCCAGATCGGCGCGTCCTTCGGCAGATCGAGCCGGTCAGACGATACCGGCGTGCGGGTGTTCTCCGCACCCGGATGCGTCAGCGCGCGCGTCTCGACCAGCGACAGCACCGGCAGCAGCCGCAAGCCCAGCAGCAGCAGGAACAGGAACAGGCCGCACGAGCCGAAGAAGGTGGCGAGCCCCCAGAGCGCGATGCGGTAGCCCTGGTCGGACGAGGGCAGGAAGTCGTGCTGCAGCGTGGCGACGATCACCGTGAAATGGTCGGCCCAGCCGCCGACGCAGACCAGCGCCCCGATGATCAGCAGCAGCGGCGGCGACAGCCGCGCGCCCCGCAGCCAGAACAGCTGCACCGGCACGATCGTGCAGGCGAGCATGGTCCAGAACGCCCACGCATGCGGCCCGTGCAGGCGCTGCCCGAGCGAGAACAGCTCGAAGCTGTCGCCGCTGACCAGCGTGCCGAACTGCTCGACGGCCCGGCAGTACAGGTCGGCCAAGCCCAGCGCGAGCAGCAGCTGCGCCAGCCGGTCGAGATGCGCCTCGGTGATCAGGCTGGCGAGCGAGAAGGCGTAACGCAGCACCACGATCACCACCGCGGTGGCGGCGACCCCGGAAAACAGCGCGTCGACCATGAACGCCACCGGGAGCATCGTGTCGTGCCAGCCGGGCTCCAGCGAGCCCGCGAACATCACCGCAGCCCCGGTCTGCAGCGACACCACCACGATCAGCCCGAGCAGGCCGACCGCGCGCAGCGCCTGGCTCCAGCGCAGCCAGTGCGACGCCGTGCCGCGCCAGCCGAGCGAGGCGATGCCGTAGGCCTGGGCGACGCGCAGCGCGAAGCGGCTGCCGGTGCCGTCGCGCAGCCGGTCGACGGCGCGGTCGCGCAGGCTGGCGAGGTCGGGCAGCATGCCGACGTACCAGAAGCAGAGGCTGACCGTCAGGTAGCTGAGGATGTCGACCGCGTCCCAGTACAACGGACTGCGGAACTGCGGCCACAGCAGCAGCGTGTTCGGGTAGGGCAGGTTCCAGTAGAAGAACCAGGGCCTGCCGAGATGGATGATCGGGTAGATCGCCGCCGCCAGGGCCGCCAGCACCGCCACCGTCTCGCTGATCCGCCCGACAGCGCCCCGCCACTCCTGCCCGCCCAGCCGCAGCATGACCGAGATCCCGAGCGCTCCGGTGGCGATGCCGATCCACCAGTCATAGCCCGCGATGTCGAGCGCCCAGGCGACCGGGACGTTGTTGCCCCAGATCCCGACGCCCTCGTAAAGCAGCCAGCCGATCGAGACGACCAGCACGCCGATCAGCCCCAGCGCTGCCAGCAGGGCCAGCCACCAGCGCAGCCCGACGCCGCCGAACGCAACCTGCTCCACCTGCCGTCCGATGCTCTCGAACGTCTCGTTGGAGCGGATGAAGGGCGAGGTGGCCGCCTCCGGGCGGGCGTCGATGGCGCCGTCGCTCATGCGCCGCCCTCGTGCCCGCCCGGCAGCAGCCCGGCCAGATAGGTGGTGCGCGGCTTCACGCCGAGCTCGCCGAGCAGGGCGTAGTTGCGGCCGTCCTGGCGCTGCGCCGTGACCTCGGCGTGCGGATCGGCCAGGTTGCCGAAGCTGATCGCGCGGGTGGGGCAGGCGGTCTGGCAGGCGGTCTGCACCACCCCGTCGGCGATCGGCTGCCCGTTCTTGTCGCTGTCGATGCGGGCGCCGGCGATGCGCTGCACGCAGTAGGTGCATTTCTCCATCACGCCGATGGCGCGCACCGTGACCTCGGGGTTGCGTCCGGCCTCCATCGAGGGCGAGGCGCCGGCGCTGTAGTCGAGATAGTTGAAGTGCCGCACCTTGTACGGGCAGTAGCCGGAGCAGGCGCGGGTGCCGACGCAGCGGTTATAGACCATCAGGTTCAGCCCCTCATGGTCGTGCAGCGTCGCCTCCACCGGGCAGCCCACCTCGCACGGCGCGTCCTCGCAATGCATGCACGGCACCGGCTGGAACCGCGTGGCGGGCGCGTCGAGGCTGCCCTCGTAGTAGCGGTCGATGCGCAGCCAGTGCATCTCGCGCCCCTGCAGCACCTGGTCCTTGCCGACCACGGCGATGTTGTTCTCCGACTGGCACGACACCACGCAGGCGTTGCAGCCGATGCAGCTGTCGAGGTCGATCACCATGCCCCAGGCGCGGCCGTCGCCCGGCGTCTCGACGCTGCTCTCGGCATACAGCGTCGGCGGGCGCGCCGAGGCCGCGTCGGGCTGCCGCTCGCCCGGCTTCTGCATCCGCACGAAATGATGCCCCTCCATGGAGGCATGATCCTGCGTGGTGGCGATCTCGGCGCGGCGGCCGGTCCCGCGCAGGGTCACGCCGTCCAGGCGCCACGGCGTCGCGTGCTGGCGGAGCGCGTAGGCGTCGTAGCCGAGGCCGGTCGACAGCGTGTCGGGCACCCGCCGCCCGTAGCCGAGCGTGACCGTCAGGCTGTTCTCGGCCTGGCCCGGCGTGATCCAGACCGGCGCGTCGATCCGGCGATCGCCGACTGCGAGCGTCACCACGTCGCCGTTGCGCAAGGCCTCGCGCTCCGCCAGGCGCGGCGAGATCGCGACCACGTTCTCCCAGACGATCTTGCTCAGCGGCTTGGGCAGCTCCTGCAGCCAGGCATTGTCGGCAACCGCCCCGTCGCGGATCGACGGATCGGGTCGGAACAGCAGCTCGAGCTCCCCGCCCGCGTCGGACGCCGCGCCCGGCGTGCCGCCCGGTGCTGCCGGGGTCGTCGTGACCGGGACCGGCGTGAACGCGCTGTTCTCGACGAAGCCGTGCTGCAGGGCGGCCCGCCAGCGCCGCTCGGCGTCCGGACCGCCGCCCCACGCTGCCGTCCAGTGCGCCCTGAGCAGCGACAGCGCGCTCTGCGGCTCGGGATCGGTCAGCAGCGACAGCATCTCCTGGCGGGAGCGTCCGTCATAGAACGGCGCGATCGTCGGCTGCAGCAGCGAGACGGTGCCGTCGAAGGCGCGCGCGTCGCCCCAGCCTTCCAGCGGGTGGATCAGCGGCAGGTGCCAGTCGGAAGCGTTGGCGGTCTCGTCGACATGCTGGCCGGCATGGATCTTCAGCGGCACCGCGCGCAGGGCGGCGGCGAAGCCGAGATCGGCCGGCGCGTCGTAGGCCGGGTTGCAGTCCAGCATCAGCAGCTGCTGCACCTCGCCCGCCTGCATCGCGGCGACCAGGGAGGCCAGGTCCTCGGTGGCGGCGAGCGGGCTCTCGGTCTGGAACACCGGTCCGCCCAGGTTGCCCAGCCGCGCATTGGCGCGATGCACCGCCGCCTGCACCTCGGCCGGCTGCGAGACGCCGACCAGCACGATGCCCCGGCCGCGCGCCTGCTCCAGCGCCGACACGGCCCGCTGCACCGACGGTGCGGCAGACCCGCTCCAGGCGCTGCCGGTGGCCAGGCAGTCGGCAAGCGCCACGATCTCCCGGCCCGACAGCGGCGTATGATAATCGGCCCGGGCGCCGGTCAGGCTGGGCGTCGGGCCGAAGCTGTGCAGCGTGAGCAGCGGACCGGTGGCGGCAGAGGCTCGTCGCGCCTCCGCCCAGTCGCGCGACGCGCCGACCTGCTGCGGTCCCGGATCGAGGAAATCGCCATCGAGCGCCACCACGACCTGCGCCTGGTCGAAGCGCCAGCGCGTCTCCAGGACCTGTCCGAACGCCTGCCGGCTGCCGTCGCGCGAGCCCGCCCGCGAGACCGGCTCGTGCCCGTGCCAGACCATCTTCGGAAACCCGGTGCGCATCGCCGCGATCTGCGCCGCAAGCGACGGCGAGGTGACCGGGCCGGTCAGCAGCCGCAGCCCCTCGCCCTGGCGCGCCCGCGCGGCAGCCATCGGCCCGAGCATGGCGTCCCGGAGGCTGTCCCAGTCGGTAGCCCGGCCGAGCTGCAGCACCGCCTGCGACCGGAACGGGTCGTACAGTCCCAGGATCGAGGCCTGTCCCAGCACGTCGGTGCCGCCGCGGGTCCAGGGATGAGCCGTGTTGCTCTCGATCTTCATCGGCCGCCCGTTGCGGGTCACCACATGCACGCCGTTGGCGAAGCCGTCGGTCAGGGTGGCGGTGGCAAAGCGCAGCGCGGCACCCGGCAGCGCATGCGGCGGGTTGCGCACATACGGCACCTCCTCGGTGCGGCCGTCATCGTCATCGTCGTCGCAGCCGGCGAGACCGGCCAGCGCCAGCGACGCCGCCATCACCCGGAAGAAGCGCCGCCGGTCGATGCCCGACCCCCGACCCGAGCCGGGGCCGGGAAGGTCGCCGATGGCCGGATATTCCGCCTTCAGGAAGCGCCGGAACGCCGGCGTGCCGGCGATGTCCTCCAGGCTGCGCCAGGCGTCGGGCCGGCCGTCGCGGCCGCGCCCCGCCAGGGCGGCGCGAAGGGTGCCGACATCGTCGGGATCGGCTGCTTCCATCGGAGGCTCCCCGGGCAGGCGGTCTGTCGTCATCGGTGGCAGATCGAGCAGTCGGTCAGCTGCGCTGCCGGCCGGATGTGGTTCTTCAGCACCAGCATGCGGCCGATCCTGTCCTGGTCGGCCGCCGGCTGCCACTGCATGTTCCAGACCTGCGCCTCCGTGCGGATGAACCGTTCCGGATGACGATGACAGGTCAGGCAGAACTCCATCTTGAAGGCGTTCACCCGGTAGGTCAGCTGCATGGTGTTCATGGCACCATGACAGCTCGAGCAGCCGATGCCCTTGGTCACGTGGATCGAGTGGTTGTAGTAGACGTAGTCCGGCAGCCGGTTCACCCGCGCCCAGTGCAGCGGCTGGTCCTTCTCCAGGCTGTCGCGCACCGGCGCCAGCATCTGCGAGCCGGTCCAGATCTGCGAGTGGCAGGTCATGCAGGTCCAGGTCGGCGGGATGCCGGCGGTGGCGGCGACCTCCACCGAGGTGTGGCAATAGCGGCAGTCGATGCCGAGCTCGCCCGAATGATGCTTATGGCTGAACGGCACCGGCTGCGCCGGCGCGATCCCCACACCATACAGGTAGTTCGAGCGCGACAGGCCTTCGGCCAGCACCACGCCGCCGCCGATCAGCACGACGAAGACGAGCGCGGCCAGGCGGAGCAGCGCGTCGGCCCCCGGCGCGAACAGCTGGCGCATCGATCAGCCGCCGGCCGTCATGGAGGAGGCTCGCCGTCGCGGCGTCGAGGCCGCCGGGACGCCGCGCACGGACGCCCGCCCGACAGACGGCCGGACGATGTCCTCCAGGCCGACCGGCCTGCAGAGTCCGGCCCGCAGGCGGTCTAGCGTCGACATGCGGCGCGAGCAAAAGCCTGAAGCACGAGCCGACGCCTTTGCAGTTGCACCCGGACTTAGCTTACAGAAGCGGCCCGCCTGCGCCTACCCGGCGGCCAATAAATTAGGCGTCCGGCGCTCGCGGGCCTCCAGGCCCAGACGAGGCCGCCCGCACCCCCTGACCGGACGACGCCATGACCCTGCATCACCTCGATCCGGCGCCCGGCACCTGCCGCTGGGGTCTGTTCGATGCCGCCACGCCCCCGGTGCTGACCGTGCAGCCCGGCGACACGGTGACGATCGGCACGGTGTCGGGCGCCGCGTCCATGATGCCGCCGCCCGGAAGCGGCTTCACCGTCGATCCCAGGCTGCGGCGCATCCATGCCGAGCTGCCTCCCGGTCCCGGCCACATCCTCACCGGCCCGGTTGCCATCGCCGGCGCCGAGCCCGGAGACATGCTGGAGGTCCGCATCGAGGCGATCGAGCTGACCCAGGACTGGGGCTATTGCGGCTTCCGTCCGCTGCGCGGCACCCTGCCGCGCGACTTCGACCGCCCCTATCTCGGCCATATCCCGATCGACCGCGACCGGCGCACCTGCCGCCTGTCCTACGGGCCGGAGCTGGCGCTGGCGCCGTTCTTCGGCGTGATGGGCGTGGCGCCGCCGCCCGGCCTCGGCGCGATCAGCACGGTCGAGCCGCGCGAGCATGGCGGCAACCTGGACAACAAGGAGCTGGTGGCCGGCACCACCCTGTTCCTGCCGGTCTGGACCGACGGCGCGCTGTTCTCCATCGGCGACGGGCACGGCGTGCAGGGCGACGGCGAGGTCTGCATCAACGCGCTGGAGACCAACCTCGCGGGCCGCTTCACCTTCCTGCTGCACAAGGCCGCCGGCCTGCGCTACCCGCGCGCCGAGACGCCCACGCACTTCATCAGCATGGGCCTGCACGAGAGCCTCGACGAGGCGATGCGCACGGCGCTGCGCGAGATGATCGCCTTCATCTGCAGCCGGTCGGCGCTGTCGCGCGAGCAGGCCTACCAGTTCTGCTCGCTCGCGGTGGATTTCCGGGTGACGCAGACGGTGAACGGCGAGAAGGGCGTGCACGGCATGCTGCGTCGCGGCCTGCTGTTCTAGCCAGGCGGCGACGCGGTCACTTGGCGAGCCAGTCCCGCACCGCGTCGCGCAGGAAACCTTCGTCCGCCGGGTTCCGGCTCGGGCTGCCGGCGCCGTGGCCCCAGATCGACGGGATCGGCCGCAGCGCCGCGTGACGCAGCCGCGGCAGTTCCGCCTCGTTGTCGGCGACGCGGAAATACAGGTCCGTGCTGCCCGGCATCAGCAACACGCGGGCCCTGATCGCCGCCAGCGCCCGGTCGAGGTCGTGGCCGTACAGCGCGTTCGCGCTGATGTCGGCGGCATCCCAGGTGCAGGCCTGCGCATACAGGTCGGCCGCGTGGCAGGCGGTGAAGCCCGGTGCCCATTCGCGGTCGAGATAATCCTCCAGATCCGACGCCGTCGCCAGATGCAGGCCCGCGCGATACCAGTCCTGGCTCTTCGCCCATCCGGCATAGATGCGCGCGAACGCGCGCAGCGCCGCCCGCGGCTCGGCGCCGAACCGGCCGCCGCCGAGATGCTCCGGCGCCGCCTCCAGCGTCGCCCGGAGTGCGCGCAGGAACACCTGGTTGTGCACCGACGTGCGGGCGCTGCCGCAGACCACGATCGCCCGCTCGACCGCGTCCGGATACAGCGCCGCCCAGTGATAGGCCTGCTGCGCGCCCATCGAGAAGCCGTACACCGCCGCCACCCGGTCGATGCCGAACAGCTCGCCCAGCGCGCGCCGCTGGGCGTGCACGTTGTCGGCGACGGTGACCAGCGCCGGATAGGCCTCGCTGTTGGACGGGCTCGAGGACAGGCCGTTGCCGAACATGTCCGGCGTCACGATGAACCACCGGTGCGGATCGAGGATGCCGTCCGGCCCGATCAGCCACTCCTGGTCGTCGTGCGTGGCGCTGTAGCTGGTCGGATAGACGATCACGTTGTCCCGCGCGGACGACAGCGTGCCGTAGCTCTTCCACGCGAGCTTCGCGCAGCACAGCACCTCGCCGCTCTGCAGCGCCAGATCGCCGAGCGCCTGCATCCCGTCCGCCGTTGCCCATGTCATCGCGCGAGTTCCTCCCCGCGGTCGTTGCGCCGACCGCCCTATCGTTAGCACGATCGGCGCCCCGAAGCCCCCCCAAGCGGGCGGCGGCCGCCTATTGCGGATGGATCAGCGGATGGCGGCTCCACCAGCGCGGCTTGCGGACCCTCTCGCGCTCGAAGGTGAACAGCCCGGCGCCGATGATCACGATCGAGCCCAGCACCATCCAGATGTCGATGCCGATCCCGAACAGCAGCGCGTCGAACGCGATCGCCCAGAGCATCTGGGAGTATTGCGGCGGCGCCACCAGGCTCGCCGGCGCCTGCTCGGAGGCGAACATCAGCAGCACGGTGCCGCCGGCCGAGAGCAGTCCGTAGCCCAGCACGAACAGCCATTGCAGCGGCGTCGGCAGCACCAGATGCGGCGCTGCCAGCAGGAAGCTCGCCACCAGCGGCCCGATCAGCCCGGCGCCGTAGAGCGAGATGCGCTTCTCGGTCGGGCCGAGGGCGCGCAGGATGACGATGGTCACGCCCCCGGCCACCGCGCCCAGGATCGCCGCCAGATGCCCGAGGCCGAACGGCTGCAGCCCGGGACGCAGCACGATCAGCACGCCTGCGAAGCCCACCAGCACCGCCAGCCAGCGCCGCCAGCCGACCGGCTCCTTCAGCACCGCCACCGACAGGATGGTGACGAAGGCCGGCATCAGGAACAGCAGCGCCATCGCCTCGGCCATCGACAGCCGGGTGAAGGCGATCACCGAGAACACGGCACCCGCCACCGCCGCGACCGCGCGCAGGCACCACATCGCGCGGCTCCTGCAACGCAGCAGATCGCTCCAGCGCTCGCCTGGCCGCTTCACCAGCGGCACCGCCGCGAGCCCCAGCACCGAGCCCAGGAACACCAGCTCGAACGAGGGCAGCGCGCCGTCGAGCAGCTTCACCGACGCGTCGCTGATCGAGTACGCCACATAGGACAGGAAGGCCAGCAGCACGCCGCGCCCGGTGCTGCCCGCGCGGGGCGCCGAGCCGCTCCCGGAAAGATCCATCTCGCCCGCCCCGTCGCCGTGATGCGCGACGGCTCTAGCGCCGGCGGCGGCCGGACGCCACGCCCTGCGGGCCGGTCGCCGGACCGGCCGGGGCGGGGCCGGGCTTCAGCCGGTCCACAGGCGGCGAAGGCCGCCCGTCCGGCCCGCCACCGGGTCGGCATCGGGCCGCCCCACCCTGGCGACGGCACGCACCGCCTGCGCGTGCTCTGCCGGATCGCCGCGCAGCACGTCGCAGCCGACACCGCCCGGATAGGCGCCGACCACCACCAGCCCGGCCTCCTGCCCCATGTTGCGGTGCGCGACTCCCGCCGGGATCACCACCACGTCGCCGGCCTGCATCGCGACCGTCCGGCCCGCGGGACCGCCAAAGGCGACGCGCACCGAACCGGCCGCGATGCCCAGCACCTCGTGCGCGATGCTGTGGAAGTGGTGGAAGCCGAAGATCCCGTTGCGCCAGCCGTTCGACCATCCCTGGGCCGCGAAGGCGTCCTCCATGGCGGCCGCGTCCGGCGGCAGGGCCTGGCGATACACCAGCAGCGGCAGCGGCGAGTTGGGAAAGCGCCCGTCATCGGTGAAGTGGAACAGCTCCGGATCGTCCATGCACCCGCAACGCCGGCGCAGGCGATTGGTCGCGCCCGCCCGGCCGTGCCGGCCGAGGTGCCAGCGCGCACTGCCGGTGCTAGGGATCCATCGGCGCGGCGGCTCATGCCTGTCGCCCGGACGCCAGGAGAACGCCGCATGTCCCATCCCGCCTTTTCCCCGGACGCCGTCGCCGTCGTGACCGGCGGCGCTTCGGGCATCGGCCTGGCCGCCGCCACCCGCTTCGCCCGGCTGGGCCTGCGCGTGTGCATCGCCGACCTGGGTGCCGGCCGGCTCGCGCAGGCGGCCGACACCCTGGCGGCGGTGGCGCCCGCCGGTGCCGCCAGCATCATGACGCGGCCGACCGACGTGAGCCGGGAGGAGGAGGTGGAGCAGCTGCACGAGGCCGTGCTCGAGCGGTTCGGCGGCGCCGACATCTTGATGAACAATGCCGGCGTGCAGCCGGGCAGCGCCCTGTTCGGTCCCGCCGCCGCCTGGCGCCAGGTGATCGACGTCAATCTGTGGGGCGTCATCCACGGCGCCCGGATCTTCGCGCCCGGCATGATCGCCCGCGGACGCCCGGGCCTGATCATCAATACCGGCTCCAAGCAGGGCATCACCACCCCGCCCGGCGACCCGGCCTACAACGTCTCCAAGGTGGCGGTGAAGGCCTTCACCGAGGCGCTGCAGCACGAGCTGCGCAACACGCAGAACTGCCGGGTCACCGCGCATCTGCTTATTCCCGGCTTCGTCTTCACGCCCCTGACGGCGCAGGGCCGCAGCACCAAGCCGGAGGCGGCCTGGACGCCCGACCAGACAGCGGATTTCATGATGGAGCGGCTGACGGCAGGCGATTTCTACATTCTCTGCCCCGACAACGACGTTTCCCGCACGCTCGACGAGTCGCGCATCCTTTGGGCGGCCGGCGACATCGTCGAGAACCGGCCCGCCTTGTCGCGCTGGCATCCCGACCATGCCGCATCGTTCCAGGCGTTCCTGCAACGCAACGACTGACAGGCCGGGTCGGCGATCCGCGTTCGGGTGTGGATCTGTCTCATCCAAATCGATTCTGTCGCGTATTTGAGATTGCGGCCCGATCCGGAACTCCCGGCCTCAGGTCACGCTGTTGCCCGAAATGCGGTGAGACGGATGTACAGTGTCAATCCCGGCTACGACTTCTTCCTGATCCGCCGTGCAGGTCCGCGGGAGGAGGCCGTGCTGCAGATGGCACACCTGTTCGACGTCGACGATCTGGCGTGCCGTCTCCAGGCCGCACAGGATGCGGATCGGTCCGCATCCCTCCGCATCGACCAGAGACGCTGACCTGCGCCGGCGCCGCAGCACGCCGCCGGCGCATGACATCCGGCGCGGGGTCGATCAGCTCGACCGGGCCGGGGCCTTGGGCTCGTGGATCGGACAGCCGTTTTTCTCGGATCGGAACGCGGCGGACTTGGTGTAGGTCGTGTTCCGCGCGCGCATCACCGAGCCGAGCGGCCGATGGGCGGCCAGCCCGTGCCAGGGACTGAAGGACAGGCCCTCATCGACGGCGGCGATGCCTTCGGCGCTCCAGCTGTCCTGCGGCTTCACCGTCAGCCGCGCCACCGCACGATAGGGGCTCTTGTCCTCGGGCCACACCACGGAGGCGTCCTCGATCGGCATGGTCTCGAGATCGGTGCAGAGCTGGACCCGGATCTCCCACTCGCCGTCATGGCTCGCGAAATACTCCGACACCGCGGCGCGCAGGGCGTTCGGGTTGCCGGTGTCGATCGGCGCGCCGGTGAGCAGCGACATGTCGAAGATCGGTGCGGCGGAGAACTTGGCGACATGGTCGCCATACAGGATCGGCACCTGTGAATAGAACGTCTCGCCCAGGATGTGCGTCTGCTTCTGGCCGCCCATGGTGGTGAGCGTGGCGCTCTTGCCGCCGAACGCCTCGATCAGGGATTCCGTGGCCCGGTTGACCGCAGAGAGCGCCTTCTTGAGGCCCTCGGCCTTGTCGGTGGTCGCGGCGAGCATCTTGATGTTGGCGAGAAACTTGGCGGCGTTGGGCGCACTGAAGGCCGGCCCGTTGACCATGATGAAGTCCTGCGTGGTGTCGGCCTCGCTGCCCGGCAGGCGCGTGCCCTGCACGCCGATCACCTTCAGGGCGAGGCCGCGCGGCGTCGAGACGCTGTCGTCCAGGATGTCGCCCGGCAGCGTCGAGAAGCGCATCGCCACCGGATAGGTGCCGGGCGTGGCGAACAGCCCCTGGGCCAGTTCAGGTGGCAGCTTCTCCAGCACCTGCAGCTCGCCGCGCAGCACGCCGTGCGCCTTGGCGTGCACCGAGCGGGTGGCATGGCCGGAATGCTCGAAGGTGGTCTGGCTGATCTGCGCCATGGTCTCGATCAGGGCGTCGTTGGTCGCGGCCTCGTTCTCGTCGACGGTCTCCATCGACGGCGAGAAGCGCAGCGGCATGGGGGAAAGGCTCGTTGGTGTCGCGGACATCGGAACTCCGGCTTATCGAGGGTTGCAATCGGGAAGCCCGATGGCCTGACCAGGCTGGCCGCAATCCCGCTTACGGCCGGAACGGCTGGCCGGATGCGGCCCGGGGCGGTGATTCTCGAACCATTGCATTGCCCTCACCTTAGGGAAGCGGGTGCTGGGTGGCCAGCGCCTTGCGCTCGGCGGCGACTCCGGCGGCAGTCTCGGTGCGGCCGCGCGCGGCGGCGATGTCGGCGGCGGCGATCACCACCGGCGGCTTGCTGTCGCCCTGAGCCGACACCCAGCTCAGGATCGCGGCGATCTCGTCGTCCTTCAGCTGGATGAATTTCGGCATGTAGCCCACGTAGGTATCGCCGCCGGCCTCGATGGCGCCGCTCATGCCATGGGTGAGCACATCGGCCAGGTAGTGCGCGCCCTCCGGGGTCGCCGCGATCTTGTCGATCCGGTTCTTCAGCGGCGGAAACTGTCCTGCCAGGCCGGTCGCATCCGCCTGGTGGCAGGACGCGCAGTTCTGCGAATACAGCTCGCTCCCCGACGGATCGGCCTGTGCCGCGACCGGCGCGATGGCCGCCACGAGCAGCAGGCCGAGCGGCGCCAGGGTCCTCATGCGGCGGGTCTCGCCGGCGTCGCGGTCAGGCAGGTGTGCATCGGCAGATCCCGTTCCAGTTCATCGTCAGCCCCTCGCGGTCGCGACGCGTCGGCCCCGGGCGGATGGCAGGATAGTGGCCCGACCGGCGGCAGCGCCAGCCGTGATGTGCAACGGCTGCGGCGCCACGGGGCAGGGGATCTTGCCAAGCCCGCGCAAACGCGACCGGATGCGGGCCGACATCTGCTCCTGGAGACATCATGCGACTGCTTCGGCTTGCTCTGGTTGGTTTGCCGGTCTGGCTGTCGGCCTGCGGCCATTCCGACCCCACCGCGACGCTCTCGGTGGTGTGCGGCGGCGAGACCACCCTGGCCGGCGCCGCCTCCATCGATGTCGCGCCGGCGCCCGGCGGCGAGGCGGCGCTGCTGAGCTTTCCCGACCCGGCCAATCCCGGCCATACCGGAACCCTGTCGGTCACCGGCGGCCATCCCTGCACCGTCACGCCGGTGCTCGCCAAGAGCTAGTCCAGCCGCCCGGGCGTCGGCACGGCCTGCCGGTCGTGGACGGCGACGCTCCTCGCCCATCACGAACAGCGCCTCGCCGAACCCGGCCGGACGTCGCGGCTCGGCGCAGCGCGGAAGAGGAACCACCATGCCGGCTGCGCAACAGGATGGTCCCGGCGCGCCTGAGCGTCGCAGGACGCGCCTGATCGGCGCCCGCGCGCCCGCGTCGCCTCGATGGCGCTTGGGCAGCCTCGCCCTGGCGGCGTTCGGCCGGGCGTGGCTCGCCTGCGTCCCGGCCGTCGCCCAGCCGGCGCAGCCTGCGCCGTCGCTGCATCTGAGCTACGCGCTCTACGGTCACGGCCTGCACATCATGGATGTCGAGGCCGACCTGACGCTGACCGAGAACAGCTACCGGATCAGCCTGCACGACCGCACCACCGGCCTGGTCGGCCTGCTGGTGCGCAGCGACGTCACCAGCATCGCCGACGGCCGGTTCGACGGCACGCAGGCCCGGCCTTACGGCTTTTCCAGCAGCGGCCGCTCGCGCGGCACCCGCCGCGTGGTCCGCATCGCCTATCCCAACGGCGATCCGCAGGTGCTGGAGCTCGCCCCGGTCGACGCCGACCGCGATCCGGTGGCCGCGCCCGCCGCCGCGCGCAGCATCGACAGCCTGAGCGCGGTCGTCTCCCTGGTCCGGTCGGTCGCCCGGACCGGGCGCTGCGACGGCGAGACGCGTCTGTTCGACGGGCTGCGGCTGTCGACGCTGCAGGCCCGCACGATCGGCGAGCAGACGCTGCCCGTCGACGGACGCTCCCCCTATGCCGGCCCGGCGCTGCGCTGCGACGTCGTCGGCCGGCAGATCGGCGGCTTCCTGCACGATGCCGACGAGGCGCAGAAGCGTCGTCCGCAGCAGGGTTCGGCCTGGCTGGCGGCCCCGTTCCCGGGCGCGCCGCCGCTGCCGGTCCGCGTCGTCTTCGAGACCCCGCGCTTCGGCAACGCGACCCTGTTCCTCACCCGCGCCGCACCGGGACCCTGAAGCCGGCGGCCTCGGCGTCAGGACCCCGTCCGCGCCATTTCCAGCAGCCGTGTCGCCGTCGCCGGAACGTCGAGCGGGTCGGCGAGCACGGCGCCGGCACCCCGGTGCATGTCGGACCCGCCATAGCCCCAGCCCGCGAAGATCGCCGGGATGCCGGCGCCGCGCGCGGCCGACACGTCGTTGCGATGGTCTCCGACCATCACCGACAGCTCCCGCTGCCCGTGCGCCAGCGCGATGGTGCCGAGCAGATGCGCCGGGTCGGGCTTGCGCGAGGCGAAGCTGTCGCCGCCGCCGATCGCGTCGAACAGGCGACCGATGCCCAGCGCCTCGAGCAGCGTCCGCGCCGGCTTCACCGGCTTGTTGGTGCAGACCGCGAGCCGCCAGCCGGCCGCCCTGGCGTCGCGCAGCATCGGCGCGATGCCCGGGAACAGCCGCGAGGCCTCGGTCGAGTGCGCCTCGTAGTCGGCCATGTAGGCGCTGACCGCGCGCGGGTCGGGTGCGATGCCGCGGCTGATCAGGATCCGCTCGGCCAGCGCCTGCAGCCCGTCGCCGATCATCGGCCGCAGTTCCTCCACGCCCAGCGGCGGCAGCGACCGGCGCTCCAGCATGCGGTTCGCGCACGACGCCAGGTCGGCCGCGCTGTCCACCAGCGTCCCGTCGAGATCGAGCACCAGCAGGGGAGGAACACGGGTCATGCAGTAATCCGAAACGCTTCTTGATCCACGGGTCGTCCGCGCGGGTTTGACAGGCATCGCCCCGGACCGCTACCGCCAGTGAGAATGTCCCAACGCGTCGACGCCACCGCCATTCTGCTTGCAGCCGGTCTCGGCACCCGGATGACGTCCAGCCTGCCCAAGGCGCTGCACCCGATCGCCGGCCGGCCGATGCTGCGCCACCTGATCGACAGCTGCGCCGCGGTGTTCGACCGCATCGTCGTGGTGCTCGGCCGGGACATGGCAGCGCTCGAGGCGGTCGCCGCCCCGCATCCGGTGGTGATCCAGCACGAGCGCCTCGGCACCGCGCACGCCGCCCGCCAGGCCGCCGCCCTGTTCGGCGCCGGCGACGTCGCGGTGCTCTATGCCGACAACCCGCTGATCGCGCCGGACACGCTGCGGCGCCTGCTGGCGGCCCGCCATGCCGCCGGCACCGACCTCGCGCTGCTGGCGATGCGGCCGGCCGATCCGGCGCGCTACGGCAGGCTGCTGACCCGTCCCGACGGCGCCGGCGGCGAGACCGTTGCCCGCATCGTCGAATGGGCCGACGCGGACCCGGCCGAGCGCGCGATCGGGCTGTGCAACGCGGGCGTGCTGTGCGCCGACGCCGGCCGCTTCGCCGGCTGGCTGTCGGCGGTGCGCAACGACAACGCCAACGGCGAATACTACCTGACCGACGTGGTGGCGCTGGCGGCCGCCGAAGGCGCGCTGGTGCGTCATGTCGAGGCGCCGGAGGAGGAGCTGCGCGGCATCAACTCGCGCGCCGAGCTCGCCGAGGCGGAGGCCGTCATGCAGCGCCGCCTGCGCCTGCGGGCGATGCAGGGGGGCGCCACGCTGATCGCGCCCGAGACCGTGTTCCTGTCGGCAGACACCGTGCTCGGCCCCGACGTCACCGTGCATCCCAACGTGGTGTTCGGCCCCGGCGTCAGCGTGGGCTCGGGCAGCGAGATACGCGCCTTCAGCCACATCGAGGGCGCCGTGATCGGCGAGGGCGCCCTGATCGGGCCGTATGCGCGGCTGCGTCCCGGCACCGTGGTCGAGGACGCGGCCCATGTCGGCAACTTCGTCGAGCTCAAGGCCACCCGTCTCGGCGCCGGCGCCAAGGCCAACCACCTGGCCTATCTGGGCGATGCCAGCGTGGGCGCGCGCGCCAATGTCGGCGCCGGCACCATCACCTGCAACTATGACGGCGTGTCCAAGCACCGCACCACCATCGGCGCCGACGTGTTCGTCGGCTCCAACGCCACGCTGGTGGCGCCGGTCTCGCTCGGCGAGGGCGCCTTCGTCGCCGCCGGCAGCACCATCACCGACGCGGTGCCCCCTGGCGGGCTCGCCTTCGGTCGCGCCCGCCAGGACACCAAACCCGGCCGCGCCGCCATCCTTCGCGCCCGCCTGAAGCAGGAGAAGCCCTGATGTGCGGCATCGTCGGCGTCGTCGGCCACCGGGACGCGACGCCGCTGCTGTTCGGCGCCCTGCGACGGCTGGAATATCGCGGTTATGACTCGGCCGGCATCGCCACGCTGGTGAACGGCCACATCGAGCGCAGGCGGGCCGAGGGCAAGCTCGACAACCTGGGCGCGGTGCTGGAGCGGCGCGGGCTGCCGGGCGTGACCGGCATCGGCCATACGCGCTGGGCGACGCACGGCGCGCCCACCGAGGGCAACGCCCATCCGCACGGCACCGAGCGCGTCTCGATCGTGCATAACGGCATCATCGAGAACCATGCCGAGCTGCGCGCCGAGCTGGAATCCGCGGGCCAGGTCTTCTCCACCGAGACCGACACCGAGACGGTAGCCCAGCTCGTCGACCTCAACCTCAAGCGCGGCATGGCGCCGCGCGAGGCAGCGCAGGCCTGCCTGCAGCGCCTGCACGGCGCCTACGCGCTGGCGATGATCTTCGCCGGCCACAGGGAGCTGATGATCGGCGCCCGCCACGGCGCGCCGCTCGCGGTCGGCTTCGGCGAGAACGAGATGTTCCTGGGCTCCGACAGCCTGGCGCTGGCGCCGCTCACCCGCCGCATCGCCTATCTGCGCGACGGCGACTGGGCGGTGCTGTCGCGCAGCGGCGCCGAGTTCTTCGACCTGGACGGCGCCCCGGTGCCGATCGAGATCAGGCAGAGCGCGCTGCCGGGCGGGGCGATCGGCAAGGACGGCTACCGGCACTACATGGAAAAGGAGCTGCACGAGCATCCGCTGGTGATCGGCCAGACCCTGCAGCGCATGATCGATCCGGCCACCCGCCGGGTGGTGCTGCCCGAGCTGCCGTTCGACCTCGCGCGCATTCCCCGCGTCACCGTCACCGCCTGCGGCTCGGCCTTCTATGCCGGGCTGATCGGCCGCTGGTGGCTTGAGGGCGAGGCGCGCATCCCGGTCGATGCCGACGTCGCCAGCGAGCTGCGCTACCGCGAGCCGCCGCTGGCCGAGGGGGGGCTCGCGCTGCTGATCAGCCAGTCCGGCGAGACCGCCGACACCCTGGCCGCCCTGCGCAGCCTGCGCGCCGGCGGCCAGCACGTGCTTTCGGTGCTGAACGTTCCCGAGAGCAGCATGGCGCGCGAGAGCGACCTGGTGCTCGACACGGTGGCGGGACCCGAGATCTGCGTCGCCAGCACCAAGGCCTTCACCGCCCAGCTGTCCGTGCTGGCGTGCCTGGCGATCGCCACCGGGCGCGCGCGCAACACCATCACCGAGGCGCGCGAGGAGGAGCTGGTCGCGGCCCTGCTCGACCTGCCCGGCCGCGCCGCCGAGCTGTTCGCGCTGGCGCCCGCGATCCAGGGCGCCGCCGCCATCATCGCCGAGGCTCGCGACGTGCTGTATCTCGGCCGCGGCGCGCACTTCCCGGTGGCTCTCGAAGGCGCGCTCAAGCTCAAGGAGATCAGCTACATCCACGCCGAGGCCTACGCCGCCGGCGAGATGAAGCACGGGCCGATCGCGCTGATCGACCGCAACGTGCCGGTGGTGGCGAGCGCGCCGTCCGGCCGCCTGTTCGAGAAGACCGCCTCCAACCTGCAGGAGGCCCGCGCCCGCGGCGGCCGGCTGCTGGTGTTCACCGACCCGGCCGGTGCCGCCCGCATGGAGCGGCTCGCCGAGCGCCTGATCGTGCTGCCCGAGGTGCACGACTTCACCGCACCCATCCTGCACAGCATCGCGGTGCAGATGCTGGCCTACGAGGTGGCGCTGCTCAAGGGCACCGACGTCGACCAGCCCCGCAACCTGGCCAAGTCGGTCACCGTCGAGTAGCGCACGGCCGGACCGGCTGCCGGGCGTGCGGGGGGGCCGGGGTCAGCAAACGTGAGGTGCAGGCGGCGTTACTTGCTGCTACATGACACTGCCGTCGGGCTTTGGAGGGCATGAATCGCCTCGCCGAGGCCGGGAGCGCGCTTGTCCAGCCTCGCATCGCCAAAATCCTCGCCCGCCGAGGCGTCGAAGCTCTCGCAGCTTCGCGCCTTCCAGACGCCGGTGTTCCGCAACGCCGCCTGGCAGACCCTGTCCACCTTCGGGCTCTATCTCGCGGTGCTCGCTGCGATGTATGCGGCATCCCCGGTCTGGCTGACGCTGGCGCTCGCCGTGCCGGCGGGCGGGCTGATCGTGCGCATCTTCATGCTGCAGCATGACTGCGGCCACACGTCGCTGTTCCGGTCGCGTCGCCTCAACAGCCTCGTCGGCGCGGCCTGCAGCCTGGTGACCCTGACCCCGTTCGCCTACTGGCGCCGCCTGCACGCGCGGCATCACGGCAGCTGGAACAACCTCGACGGTCGCGGCATCCCGGCCGACTTCTTTTCCGACTGCCTGACGCTCGCCGAATACCAGGCGCTGCGCCCGCTCCGGCAGCGTCTGTATCGCATCACCCACCATCCGGCGCTGGTGCATCTGCTGCTGCCGCCGATCATCTTCATTCTGCTCTACCGGCTCCCCTTCGATACCCCCGCTTCCTGCCGGCGCGAGCGCGTCAGCGTCGGCCTGCTGAACCTGTCGCTCGTCGCCGTGTTCGGGGCGCTGATGATGGTCTTCGGCGCCGAGCGGGTCATGCTGGTGCATCTGCCGGCGCTGGCGCTTGCCGCCATCGTCGGCATCTGGCTGTTCTCGGTGCAGCACCGGTTCGAGGACGCGCAGTGGGCGCGGGCGGAGGCGTGGACGTTCGCGCATGCCTCGCTGCACGGCACCTCCTACCTGAAGCTGCCGCGGCTGCTGCAGTGGTTCAGCGGCAATATCGGGCTGCACCACGTGCATCACCTGCGTCCCGGGATCCCGAACTACCGCCTGCAGGCCTGCCACGATGCCTGTCCGGCGGTGACGGCACCGGTGACCGTGCTGGGGCTTGGCGACGCGCTGCGGGCGCCGAGCTACGCGCTCTGGGACGAGGCGCTCGGCCGCATGGTGCCGTTCCCGTCCTGAGCACGATGACGCAGCAGCTCCACGACCGGCAGCCGCCGACCGACGCATCGGCGCACGCCACGCCGCTGCCGACCCGCCTCGTCGGGCGCCTGGCCTGGCACCGGGGCGCGTTCGCCGCCGGCGACCGCGAGATCCCCGAGGAGCTGCCGGTGGCGCTCTCCTTCAACCGCATGTCGCACGCGGTGATGATGGCGACGCCCGCGGACCTGGAGGATTTCGCGCTCGGCTTCAGCCTGGCCGAGGAGATCGTCGCGTCGGCCGCCGAGATCGAGGAGATCGAGGTCATGGTGCTGCCCGCCGCCGATGGCGGGCCGCCTCGCGGCATCGACCTGCGGCTGTGGGTTGGCGAGGATCGCATGCGCGCACTCGACTCCCGCCGCCGCCACGTCGCCGGACCGACCGGCTGCGGCCTGTGCGGCCTGGAAAGCCTGGAGGCGGCATTGCGCCCGCCCCGCCCCGTGCCCGAGGGACGCCGCTTCACGCCCGACGCGGTGCAGGCGGCGGTCGCCTCGCTGCGGCCGGCTCAGGTGCTGAACCGGCGCACGCGGGCGGTGCATGCCGCCGGCTTCTGGACCGAGGCCGACGGGCTGGTGGCGCTGCGCGAGGATGTCGGCCGGCACAACGCGCTCGACAAGCTGCACGGCACGCTGGCGGGGCGGGGACGCGACCTGTCGGACGGCATCCTGGTGATGACCAGCCGCATCTCCGTCGAGCTGGTGCAGAAGGCCTCGATCATGGGCGCGCCGATCCTGGCCGCCGTGTCGGCGCCCACCTCGCTGGCGCTGCGCGTCGCCGAGCAGGCCGGCATCACCCTGATCGCCGTCGCCCGCGAGGACGGCTTCGAGCTCTGCACCGGCAGGCAGCGGATCGTCGGCGCGTGATCCGCCGCGTCGAGAGGGCCGGTTAACGGCACCCGGTCCGGATGTTAGCATCCATCCGGCCCATCGCCCGGATCATCCCGCAGTGCCCATGACCGACACCCAGCCGGACCCGGACCGGCCGCGACCGCCCGACGGCATCCTGGCCGACGAACCGCCCGGCGCCGGCAGGGCCGAGATCGGCTCCGGTCCGGAACGAGCCGAGGGCCTCGCCCGCTGGGCGGCGGTGGCAGCGCGCCGGCGCCTGATCCGCCGCTCCGGCCTGTTCGACGCCGACTGGTACTGCCGCCACCATCCGCCCGCCGCCCTGAGCGACCTCGACCCGCTCGAGCACTACCTCGCGCGTGGGATCGCGGCGCAGGCGGCTCCGGGCCCGCTGTTCGACCCTGTGGCCTACCTGCATCGGGCCTGGCACCTGCGTCCGGGCCTCGACGACCCGCTCTCCCACTATCTGCAGCGCGGTTTCGCCGACGGGTTCGGCGCGGTGTCGATGGCGGGTCGCCGCGCCGCCGACCCGTCCGGCCGTCCGGTCGAGCCGCTGGCCTTGCTGCCGGCCACCTCGGCACGGCCATCGATCGTCGTGGTGGCGCACGTGTTCTATGTCGAGCTGTTCGGCGAGATCTGCGAGGCGCTGGCGCTGCTGCCGTATCGCTTCACCCTGCTGGCGACCACCGACACGCCGGAGAAGCGGCAGCGGATCGAGGACGAGTTCGCGGCCCGCTCGCTCGACGCCGCCCTGACGGTGCGCGTCGCGCCCAACCGCGGGCGGAACTTCGGCCCCTGGCTGACCGGCCTGCGCCACGCGGTCGCGGCCCACGACCTGGTGCTGCACCTGCATACCAAGAAGTCGCTGCATGGCGGCGCCGAGCGGAGCGCCTGGCGCCAGGCGCTGCTGCGCACGCTGCTGCCGGCGACCGGGGTCGTCAACGGGCTGATCGAGCGCTTCCTGGCCGACCCGGCACTCGGCGTGCTGATCGCCGCACCCGGCGAGGAGATGCGCTACTGGGGCTATAACTGGCTGTCGAACCGGCACCTGGCGCAGCCCCTGTTCGACCGCCTCGGGCTCGCAGCCCCGGTGCCGCCCGGCATGTTCGACTATCCGCCAGGCGGCATGTTCTGGGCCCGCACCCGCGCGATCGCCCGGCTGCTGGAGCCTGACTGGACGGAACAGGACTTCCCGCCCGAGCTCGGCCAGACCGACGGCACCCTCATGCACGCGATCGAGCGCGTCATCGTGCTGATGGCGGCCGAGGCCGGCTACGGCTTCGCCGAGCTCGATTACGAGCATGGCCTGTGCCGTCCCGGCTGGAGCAGCCGCAACCTCGATCAGTATCGCCGCGCCAGCCATGACGGGCTGCTCGACACCATCGGGCAGGTGGACACCGTCTCGTTCGACCTGTTCGACACGCTGCTGACCCGGATCTGCCTGACCCCGGGGGCGGTGCACCGTTACATCGGCCTGCTGGCCGCCCGCCGCTACCCCGGCGCCGACGACTACGCCGCCCGGCGCGCCGAGGCCGAGGCCGTCATCCGCCGCGAACGCGGCCAGGCCGGCGACGTCGATCTCGACGAGATCCATGCCCGCTTCGCCGCCGATGCCGGCGCCGGATGGACCGCCGAGGCCGTCGCCTTCGTGCAGCGCGAGGAGGTCGAGCTCGACCGGCGCACGCTGCGGCCGCGCGCCGTCCTGCTCGACGCGCTCGACCATGCCCGTTGTCGCGGCCGCCGCATCGTGCTGACCAGCGACAGCTACCTGCCGCGGCGCGCCTTCGAGGCGATGCTCGACCGGTTCGGGCTCCGCGACCGGATCGACGAGATCTACCTGTCGTCGGAGCGCCGGGCGCGCAAGGATCGCGGCGACCTCTGGACCCTGGTCGCCGCCGCCGAGCAGGGCGCGCGGCCACTGCCGGTCGGCCATTCCGTCGAGCCCGAACGGGGCGAGGCCGACGACGATGCCGGCGATGGCCGCCGGACGCTGCTGCATGTCGGCGACAACGAGCAGTCCGACATCCAGCGCACCGCCGACATCGGCATCCGCCATTTCCACGTGCTGAGCCCGGCCGCGCTGTTCACCCTGCGCGGCCTCGATCCCGGCCCCGGTCCCGACGGCGAACGCCCGCTCGGCGACGAGCTGCTGCTCGGTCCGGTGGCGTGCCGCCTGTTCAACAGCCCGTATCATGCCATCGACCAGGCCGGCCCGGTGCTGCTGTCGGAGCCGGAGGAGGCCGGGGCGGTGCTGTTCGGCCCGCTGCTGTTCGCCTTCGTCGCCTGGCTGATCCAGCATCCCGCGACGCCGCATGTCGAGCGCCTGTTCTTCGTGTCCCGCGAGGGCTGGTTCCTCAAGCGGCTCTACGACGCGGTGCGCGGCGCCAGCGGCCGCGAGGACCTGCCGCCGTCGCGCTACTTCCATGCCTCCCGGCGCGCCGTGCTGGCGGCGGCGCAGGGCAGGGGCTTCGACCCGGAGCCGGTGCTGCGGGGCGCCGGCTTCAAGGGCTCGCTCGCCGACTTCCTCCTGGCCAGGCTCGGCCTCGTCGCCGACGCCGCGCTCGGCCACCGGTACCGCGCCATCCGCCTGCCGCGCGACAACGACCTGGTGCGGTGCATGCTGGAGCTGATGCGCGGCCCGATCGAGGCCCATGCGCAGGCATCCCTGCGCGCCTTCACCGCCTATGCGGAGGCGAGCGGCATCACCGCTTCCGGCCCGTCCGGCTTCGTCGATGTCGGCTACAGCGCCACCATGCAGACCGCGATCCAGACCGTGCTCGGCCGGCCGCTGATCGGCCTCTACATGGGCGTGTCGCACGACGCGGCCCAGGTGCGCCGGAGCGGCGGCCATGCCTTCGGCGCCTTCGCCGACGGCGACGTCGCCAGCTTCACCGGCGGCTACGGGCTGATGATCGAGGCCTTCCTCACCGCGCCGCACGGTCAGGTGACCGGCTACGACGACAGCGCGACGCCGCCCGCGCCGCTGTTCCGCCATGACGGCACCGCGCAGCGGCTGTTCCCCATCCTGGAGCGCATGTATCGGGGCGTCGAGGACTACGCGCTGGAGCTGATCGGCTGCTACGGGCCCGGCCTGCTCGACGTGGCGTTCCGTCCGCAGGCCGCGACAGCCATGCTGCAGGCGGTGCGCGACGGCCGCCTGCGCCTGTCGCCGGCCGTGGGCGCCGCCCTCTCGGTCGAGGATGATTTCTGCGGCAGCGGCGAGATCGCGGTGTTCGAGGCGCCCGCCGCCGGCATGCCGCCGCCGGTCGCGCCATGAGTGCGCCGACGACGGTGCTGGTGCTGGGCGGCGGCGTCGCCGGGCTGGCCTGCGCCGTGACCCTGGCCGAGCGCGGCGCCGCCGTGACCCTGGCCGAGGCCGGCGACCGCATCGGCTCCGGCGCGTCCTGGAAGGCGGGCGGCATGCTCAGCCCCTGGTGCGAGGCCGAGACCGCACCGCCCGGCCTGACCGCAACCGCCCTGCCGTCGCTGGACTGGTGGCGCCGGCACGTGCCCGAGACCCGCTTCGCCGGCAGCCTGGTGCTGGCGCTGTCGCGCGACGCGGGCGAGATCGGCCGGGTCGCCCGTCGCACCACCGGCCACGAGCTGCTGGACGGTGCTGGCATCGCCGCCCTGGAGCCGGAGCTCGCGGGCCGCTTCACGCGCGGGCTGTTCTTTCCCGGGGAGGCGCATCTCGACCCGCGCCGCGCGCTGCCGGCCCTGGCCGCCCGCCTGCAGGCGCTCGGCGGGGAGGTCCTGCTCGGCCAGCCCGGGCCGCCGTCCGGGCGGTTCGACCGCATCGTCGACTGCCGGGGCTTCGGCGCCCGTGACCGCCTGCCGGCACTGCGCGGGGTGCGCGGCGAGATGCTGCTGCTGCGAGCGCCCGGCGTCGGCCTGTCGCGCCCGGTGCGCCTGCTGCATCCCCGCTTCCCGCTCTATGTGGTGCCGCGTGCGGACGACGTGTTCATGGTCGGCGCCACCATGATCGAGAGCGAGGAGCGCGGTCCGCCCCGCCTGCGCTCGATGATGGAGCTGCTGAGTGCCGCCTTCGCGCTGCATCCGGCGTTCGGCGAGGCGGAGATCCTGGAGATCGCCGCCGACCTGCGCCCGTCCTTCGGCGACAACATGCCCCGGCTGCAGGCGGACGGCGACACGCTGCACGTCAACGGCATGTATCGCCACGGCTTCCTGATGGCGCCGGTGCTGGCGGGCGAGGTCGCCGACGCGATCCTGCCGCGGGACTGAGCCGTGCCTGCCGCCGCCGCTCGCCGCGGGCTGTTCGGCGCGGCGTGTTGGGCGCACATTCCGGTCGACCGGCGGGCCCGGACCATGGTGACGGAGACAGTCTGATGCTGCGCGGAATCGATCCCCTGCTGACGCCGGACCTGCTGCACACCCTGGCGGCGATGGGGCACGGCGACCGCATCGCCATCGTCGACGCCAACTTCCCGGCGGCCGGCTGCTGCCGGACCGTGCATCACCTGTCCGGCGTCGATGCGACCCGCGCGCTGCGCGCGGTGCTGTCGCTGCTGCCGCTCGACAGCTTCGTGCCCAACCCGGCTGCCACCATGCAGCCGGTCGAGGACCCGCAATCGGTGCCCCCCGCGGTGCAGGATCTTACCCGGGTGCTGGGCGAGCAGGGTCACGGCGCGCCGGAAACGATCGAGCGCCAGGCGTTCTACGCGGTGGTCCGTTCGGCCTATGCGGTCGTGCAGACCGGGGAGGAGCGCGCCTACGGCAACGTCGTGCTGACCAAGGGGGTCATCTTCGGCGAATGAGGCAGGCGCGCCGTTCCTTGTCGCGGCGCGTTCCGCTTCATAGGTGCAGCCCATGGACGCCGGCCGGCAGGGAGCCCGCATGAGGATACTGGTCAACGGCGAAGGCCGGAACATCGACGCCACCACGCTGGAGGCCGCCCTGGCCGAGCTCGGCTACGCCGGCACCCGCGTCGCCACCGCCGTCGACGGCGACTTCGTGCCGGCCTCGCGGCGCGTCGCCTGCCGGCTCGACGAGAACAGTGCCGTCGAGATCGTCGCCCCGATGCAGGGAGGCTGAGCCGATGCGGGTCTATGGCGCCACGCTCGCCTCCCGGCTGATGCTGGGCACCGCGCAATATCCCTCGCCCGACGTGCTCGCCGATGCCGTGCGCGCGTCCGGCGCCGCCCTGGTCACCGTGTCGCTGCGCCGCGAGGCGGCGGGCCAGCGCGCCGGCCAGTCCTTCTGGTCGCTGATCCAGGGACTCGGCGTGGCGGTGCTGCCCAACACCGCCGGCTGCCATTCGGTGCGCGAGGCCGTCACCACCGCGCAGATGGCGCGCGAGGTGTTCTCGACCGGCTGGATCAAGCTCGAGGTGATCGGCGAGAGCGACACCCTGACGCCGGACGTGTTCGGCCTGGTCGAGGCCGCCCGCATCCTGACCGAGGACGGCTTCCAGGTGTTCCCCTACACCACGGAGGATCTCGTGGTGGCCGAGCGCCTGCTTCGCGCCGGCTGCGAGGTGCTGATGCCCTGGGGCGCGCCGATCGGCTCCGGCCGCGGCCTCAACAACCCGTTCGGCCTGCGGGCACTCCGCGCCCACTTCCCCGACACGCCGCTGGTGGTCGATGCCGGCATCGGCCTGCCGAGCCACGCCGCCGCTGCGATGGAGCTCGGCTACGACGCGGTGCTGATCAACAGCGCGGTGTCCCAGGCCGGCGATCCGGTGGCGATGGCGCACGCCTTCCGTCTCGCCGTCGAGGCCGGCCATGCCGCCCGCGTCGCCGACCCGATGGAGCCGCGCGACATGGCCAGCCCCTCCACGCCGGTGCTGGGGCAGGCCTTCCTCGCATGACGGCGCTGCCGGGGCGCTTCTATCCGGTGGTGGACAGTGCCGCCTGGGTGCGGCGGATGGCGGCGGCGGGCGCCCGGCTGATCCAGCTCCGCATCAAGCGGCCCGACAGCCCGGGGCTCCGCGACGAGATCCGCAGCGCCCGCGACGCCTGTGCGGCCGCCGGCGCCTGCCTGGTGCTGAACGACCACTGGCAGGCGGCGATCGAGGAGGCCGTCGGCTTCCTGCATCTGGGCCAGGAGGATCTCGACGCGGCCGACCTCAGGGCGATCCGGCGCCGCTCGCTGCGTCTCGGCGTCAGCACCCATTCCGACGACGAGCTCGACCGCGCCTTGTCGGTGGAGCCGGACTACGTCGCCCTCGGCCCGGTATGGCCGACCACCCTGAAGCAGATGCCCTGGGCGCCGCAGGGGGTGCAGCGGCTGGGCGAGTGGAAGCGTCGTCTGGGGCCGGTGCCGCTGGTCGCGATCGGCGGCGTCACCCTCGACCGCGCGCCGTCCTGCCTGGCCGCCGGCGCGGACGCGGTCGCGGTGGTGTCCGACGTGCTGCAGCATGCCGACCCGGATGCCCGCGCCCGCGCCTGGCTGCACGCCACCGAGCCGGCGGCCGGTCCCGCCTGACGCGGACGGGAGGCGGGCGCGCAGCCCCCTTGGCCTGCATCGGCCGACGGCGGCATGATCGTCGATCGCAGGATCGGACCGCCATGCCGCCGCTGATCGCCACCCTGACCATGAATCCGAGCGTCGACGTCGCCGTGCAGGCGCAGAGCGTGCGGCCGACGCACAAGCTGCGCACCTTCGCCGAGCGCGAGGACCCCGGCGGCGGCGGCATCAACGTCGCCCGCGTGATCCAGGCGCTCGGCGGCCGGTCGCTGGCGCTGGTGCTGGCCGGCGGCCTCACCGGACGACGGCTGGAGCAGCTGCTGGAGGAGAGCGGCGTCGATCGCTGCACGGTGCCGATCGCCGGCGGCACCCGCACCAGCCACACCGTCACCGATGCCTCCAACGGCAACGAGTATCGCTTCATCGCCCAGGGGCCGACGGTGCTGGATGCCGAGTGGCAGGCGATGCTGGACGCCGCCTCGGCGCTGCAGGCCGGCTGGCTGATCGCCAGCGGCAGCCTGCCGCTCGGCGTGCCGGAGGATTTCTATGCCCGCCTGTCGCAGGTCGCCCGCGCCCGCGACATCCGCTTCGTGCTCGATACCTCGGGCCCGGCGCTGCAGGCGGGGCTGGCCGGGAACGGGATCGAGCTGCTGAAGACCAGCCTGAGCGAGCTTGAGACCGTGGCCGGCCGCCGTCTGCCCGATCAGGCGGCCCAGGAGCAGGCGATGCGCGAGGTGGTCGCCGGCGGCCGGGCGCGCATGGTGGCGCTGACGCTGGGCGAGAACGGTGCCGTGCTGCTGGCACATGCCGAGGCCGAGGTTCTGCGGCTTCCGGCGCTGGAGGTGGTGGTCAACGGCACCGTCGGCGCCGGCGACAGCTTCCTGGCCGGCATGGTGATGGCGCTGTCCGAGGGCAGGGGCGTGGAGGATGCCTTCGCGTGGGGGGTGGCGACCGGGGCCGCCGCCGTCACCGTCCCCGGCACCGCCCGGCCCGATCAGGCCACCGTCGAGCGTCTGCGCGGCCTGATCCTGCTGCGGGCGGCCGGCTGAGTGCGAGGCCCCCGGCCGCCGGCACGGGGGTCGGGCGGGCGTCAGTCGGCGCGGACTGGATGGTGGCGGCGGCGCGGCATCGGCATCGGGGCCCTGGGCGTCACCGGCTGGGTGAAGGCGGCCGACAGCCGCGCGGTGGCGAACATCTCGGCGAGCCTGGCCTGTCCGACGACGCTGCCCATGCCGAAGAACTCGTGCGTCACGCCCGGGAAGGTGCGCTGCTGCACGTCGTCGCCGGCCGCCTGCATCTTCGAGGCCAGCATCTCGCCTTCCGAGCGCAGCGGATCGATCTGCGCCGAGACGATCGTGGTCGGCGGCAGGCCGTGCAGGTCGGCCTCGCCCACCACGTTCAGGCGCTTGTCGCCGAGGTCGGTGGGGCCGTTGGTGAAGTGCCCGACATACCACTCGATCGCGGCCCTGTTCAGCGGGATCGCGTTCCCGGTCTGGGCATAGGACGGCGTGTTCAGGTCGGTTCCCGCCACCGGATACACCAGCAGCTCGGCGACCGGCGCCGGCAGACGGCTGTCGCGCGCCCAGAGCGCGGTGTCGATCGCCAGGTTGCCGCCGGCACTCTCGCCTGCGAGCGCGATCCGCGTCGGGTCGCCGCCGATGCCGGCCGCGTTGGCCAGCAGCCAGTCATAGGCCTTGTCGGCATCGTCCTGGGCTGCCGGGAACTTCGCCTCCGGGGCCAGCCGGTACTGCACCGACAGCACGATCGCGCCAGTGCCGTCGGCGAGCGCGCGGTCGGAGGCATCGTAGGTGTCGAGCGTACCGGTGATCCAGCCGCCGCCATGGAAATACAGGATCACCGGCGCCGGCCTCGCCGTGGCGATGCCGATCCGCGGGTCGTACACGCGCGCCGGCAGCGGCCCGGCGGCGCCCATGACCGTGGTGTCGTACACCTTCGCCACCGGCTGCGGGTCTGCCGAGCCCTTCAGCTGCCGCTGCACCGTCATCGCGGCCATGCCCGGCGTCGGCTGCAGGCGTGCCTGCTCCACCGTCAGGGCGGAAACGGGCTTGGCGCCCGAGGCCTGGTAGGCCGTCAGCACCCGGAGCATGTCGGTGTCCGCCAGTCCGGTGGGATCGGCGGGCGGCATCGGCGCGGCGCAGGCGGTCAGCGACAGCGCTGCGCCGGCGGCAAGGACGGCGAGCGCGTGACGGGTGGCTGGGGCTGGAACGGCGCGAGGCATGGCGAATTCCGGCTGCAATGCGCGCCTAAGCACAACCGGAGCCTCCGGTTCCCTGCCTCGGCTGTTCCGTGTCGATCGGGAGCCGTGCTTCCTGTGCAAAGGCAGTGCGGTGTCATGCGCAAGCCGCATGGACATGGCATAGTCCGGTCCGGACCCCGGCGGAGGCGCGACATGCTGATGATGACCGGCCTGCCGGCCGTTCTGCTGGCCACGGCGCTGCTGCTCGTGGTGGTGAGCGCGGTGCAGCCGCTCGCCCGCCGCCTGCAGCTTCCCGAGACGGTGCTGCTGGCGCTGGTCGGCATCCTGCTGGGCGGCACCGCCGACATCGTGCTGCGCTCGCCCTTCACCGACGTGTTCAACGGCGCCGCCCGCACGCTGCTCGACTTCCCGGTCGACAGCGAGGCGATCCTGATGATCTTCCTGCCGATCCTGGTGTTCCAGGGCGCGCTCGCCATCGACGTCCGCCGCCTGGCGCACGAGGCGGCGACGGTGCTGCTGCTGGCCATCGTCGCCGTGCTGGCCAGCATGGTGGCGATCGGCCTGGCCCTGTATCCGTTCGCCCATATGCCGCTGGTGGTGTGCCTGATGCTGGGCGCCATCGTCGCCAACACCGACCCGAGTGCCGTGGCCAGCATCTTCCGCGAGATCGGCGCCGCGACGCGGCTGTCGCAGCTCGTCGAGGGCGAGGCGCTGCTGAACGATGCCGCCGCCATCTCGATCTTCGGCATCCTGCTTCCCGCCGTGACCAGCCATGCGCAGATCTCGGTGGGTGCCGCGATGCTCGACCTCGTGGTCTCGTTCGGCGGCGCGCTGGTCATCGGCATCGTGATGGGCCGGCTGACCCTGCTGATGATCGCGGGCCTCGGCGGCACGCCGGCGGGCGAGGTCACGCTGACGCTGGCGCTGCCCTATGTCGCCTATATCGTCTCCGACCAGCTGTTCGGCGTCTCCGGGGTGGTCGCCACCGCCGCCGCCGGCCTGACCTTCTCGGTCTACGGCCAGTCGACGCTGCGGCCGCACGCCTGGCGCTTCCTTGAGGAGCTGTGGGAGCAGCTGGTGTTCTGGGCGGGCTCGCTCGTCTTCATCCTGGCCTCGATGCTGGTGCCCCGCCTGCTGGTGGGCCTGACCCGCTGGGACCTGGTGCTGATCCTGATCGCGGTCGCCGCCGGTCTCGCGGCACGGGCTGCGGTGATCTTCGGGCTGCTGCCGATCCTGGCGATGACCCGGCTGGCACCACCGGTGCCGACGCCGTTCAAGGTGACGATGGTCTGGGGCGGGCTGCGCGGCGCCATCACGCTGGCGCTGGCGCTGGCGGTCACCGAGGACCCGCACGTCGCCCCGGCGGTCGCGCATTTCGTGGGCATCATCGTCACCGGCTTCGTGCTGCTCACCCTGTTCCTGAACGGCACCACGCTGCGCCATCTGGTGGTGGCGCTGCGCCTGGACCAGCTGTCGCCGATCGACGTGGCGCAGCGCCACCAGGTGCTGGGTGCCGGCCTCGCCCAGGTGCGCGACCGCACGCGCCGCATCGCCGGCGAGTTCGGCTTCCCGCAGCACGCCACCCGGCACGTGATGGAGATGCTGGACCGGCGCATCGACGAGGAGCAGGCGGCCAACACGTTCGACATCGCACTCGGCGACCGGCAGCGCGTGACGCTGGCGCTGATCATCATCGCCAACCAGGAACGCAAGATCCTGCTCGACCTGTTCCGCATCCGCGGCATCTCGCGCCGGGTCATGGAGCTGCTGCTGCGCACGGTGGAGACGATGATCGACGGCGCCCGGCTTGAGGGCCGCTTCGGCTACGTGCGCGCGGTGCGCCGTCGCCTCAGCCCGTCCTGGCGCTTCCGGGCGGCCCAGCTCGTGCACCACCGCCTGCATCTCGATGCGCCGCTCATGTACTGCATGATGGAGCGCTTCGAGATGCTGATGATCGCGCATCTGGTCTCGCTGTCGCTGAGCCGCTTCGTGCGCCGGCGGCTGGTGCCGACGCTGGGCAGCCGGCTGGCGGCCATCGTGTCGGAGATACTGGAGCGGCAGCAGACGCTGCTGGAGGAGGCGATCGGCACCATGCGCCTGCACTACCAGGGCTACACCGAGGCGCTGGAAAGCCGGATGCTGCGCCAGGTCTCGCTGCGCCTGGAAGGCGAGGAATATGACGAGCTGCTGGCCGAGAGCCTGATCAGCGAGGAGCTGCACGCCGAGCTGTTCCGCGACGTCGAGCTCCGCCGCCACCGTCTCGACCGCCGGCTGCGCTTCAACCTCAAGAGCGGCATCGAGACGCGGGTCAAGGCCGTGCCGGCGCTCTACGGCGTGCCCGAGGCGGTGCTGCACGATCTGGCGATGACGCTGGCGATCCACTTCACCGCGCCGGGCGAGCGCGTGCTCAAGCGCGGCCGCGCGGTGCGCACGGTCTACTTCGTCAGCGCCGGCCAGTTCGAGAGCCATGTCGCCGAGCACGACATCCGCTTCGGACCGGGCTCGGTGCTCGGCGCCGAGGACCTGCTCGCCGGCGGCCGTCCGCGCGCCATCGCCCGCTCGACCGTCCGCTCGCTGCGCTTCGGCCACCTGCTGGCCCTCAGCGCCCGCGACTTCCGACGGCTGGCCGAGGAATATCCGATCATCCGCACCAACCTGGAGCGCCTGCGCCGCGCCCGCACCGGCGAGCCCGAACGGATGCTGCTGCTGGCGGCACCCAAGCCGGCGCAGCCGCACGACGTTCCGGTCATGCAGAAGCAGTGAGCCGCACCGGCTGACGAAACCGCCCGGGCTGCTGAACATCAAGTCGTCAGATGCAGCCTCGATCGTTTCTCGGCTGCCACCATTCACCTCCGGTTAAACTTCACCCGCTATCCAGGCCATCGTCGGCAGACAACGACGCGCGATGCGGACCGGAGAATGAAGATGAAGACGTTGGGCGTGCTTGCACTGTTGGCAACGGTATGCACAAACACCACTGCGTTTTGCCAAACCTCGTCCACAGCCCCGCAGGCTCTTGCGGTGCGACAGGCGCTCACGGTCAAGGTCGACGGCTCGGGCGCCGACAGCGCCTACGCGATCAACATGACCGACGTCGGCAACGGCAAGAACGGTCCCGCGACTGCCCATGCGGGCATGGGCATGACCTGCACGAAGCTGAACTGGTGGACCACCAATATCGTCAGCGAGAACGACTGCCTGAGCATTATGGTCAGGCAGGGCGGAAAGGGCGCTGACGGTTCCGGCTTCCTGGTCAACGCCCAGAACACGGGGCAGGCGTTCATCACCGGCGCCGAGATGGCCGTGTCCTCCGTCAACACGGCAACGAACACCCTGTCCAAGGGAGTCGACGTCCAGCTCGGGCCCATCAACCTTGGAACCAGCATGTACGGTGTCGTCCTGGGCGCGATGGCAGGAACAGGAGCGGTCGGCGTCCTGGTGCGAGCCGATCAAGGCACCGGCTGGACCAATGCGATCCAGGCGCAGAACTCGACCGGCCACGTCTATTTCAATGTGGATGGTCAGGGCAACACGATACAGGACGGCACCGCCCGCGTCGGAAGCGGCCTTTACGTGCGCGGGATACTGCAGGCGAACGCCTCGAAGATCACCGAGTACGCCGGACCGAGGATCGTGTCGGTGTCGGATTGCGGCACGACGCTTCGCTCCACCGGCGCCAGCCTGGCCGATCTCAAGATACCGGTCGGGCTGCCGCTGGGATGCCGCCTGAGCGTGATCCAGGCAGGCGACGGGCCGGTGCGGATCACTGCCGGCAACGGGGTTCGGGAAGAGCATTACGGAACGGATGGCAACGACCATATGACCGCAGGGCCCTTTGCCACGGCTGAGATTCTGGTCGACAGCGCCGGAAGCTTCCTGCTGACCGGCGAGACGAGATCGCATCTCGAAACGTTGGCATCCTCGCGGCGGGCGACCAGGACCCTCAAGCTGGTCTCCTGGCACTAGGGTTTCTGACCGGGCCAGTCGAAAGCCGTCGGTGGCGCGAGCGTGAAGGCTGAGAGGACGTGGCTGGCCCTGTCGTAGCGGCTGGTGACAGGGCGCTGCTTCGTCATTCACCGGACCTGGCGCCGGGCAGGCGGGACGACCCGGCCTTGACGGTGGCCGGCGAGGCCTGTCGCCTGATCGCCGGCACCATCATCCGGACGGCGCACGACAGGCCGACCGACTGCGACGACGGTGCCGGCTCGTGGCAAGCCATCTTCCGGCTCGCTTCGACGACGCGCCTCTGGTCGCCACGGGCCGCCGACCCATCTGAAGGCCATGAGCATGACCGAGGACGCCTTTCGCGACAGCCTGTCCGCACGGAGCCGCCGCCCGGGCTGTCGTCGCCGCTGCGCGCGCTCTGGTTCGACGGCAGGGACGACTGGCACCGGGCGCATGCCGAGGTGGAGGACGGCGCCACGCCGGCGGCCTGCCAGGTGCACGGCTACCTGCACCGCAAGGAGGGCGACACAGGCAATGCCGCCTACTGGTATCGCCGCGCCGGCACGGCGGTCGTGCGCGAGCCGCTGGAGGCCGAACGGGCAGCGCTGCTGCGCCAGCTCCTGGCCGGCTGAGCTCAGCCGATCCAGCCCAGCAGCAGCGAGACGGTGACCAGCGACAGCACCGTCGAGATCAGCGTCGCCCGGCTCGCCACGCCCGCCTCCCGCTCGTAGAGCCGGGCCAGCATGAACGGTCCGGTGCCGATCGGCAGCGCGCTGACCAGCACCGACGCCTCGGCCCACAGGCGCGGCATCGGGAACACCCCGAACGCCAGCAGCCCGGTCAGCGCCGGCTGCAGCAGCAGCTTCAGCGCCACGATGCGGGCCACCGCAGCCGGAGCCGCCGCCCGGCCGCTGGTCTCGGCCAGGAACAGCCCGATCGTCACCAGCGCGCACGGGCTGGCGGCGGCACCCAGCAGGATGGTGAAGCTCAGCACCGGCGCCGCCAGCCCGAGGCCGGACAGGTTGACCAGCATGCCCGCCACCGGTGCCGCCACCAGCGGATTGCGCGCGAGCGCCGCCGCCACCTTGAGCAGCGTGCGGCCGACTCCCTGCCCGGACTGCAGG
Source organism: uncultured Acetobacteraceae bacterium (assembly GCA_964236105.1). Lineage (GTDB taxonomy): Bacteria > Pseudomonadota > Alphaproteobacteria > Acetobacterales > Acetobacteraceae > Lichenicola. Next base: position 256,633 of record CAXSBC010000003.1, read on the forward strand.
TCGAGCTCGACGAGGGCGATCGCCAGCGCGAACAGCGCGCACACCGTCAGCAGCGTCGCCAGCACCACCGGCGGCAGGCCCGCCCGCCCGAACACGCCCAGGCAGAGCGGGATCCCCATGAAGGCGGTGTTGGCGTAGCCGGCCGCCAGCCCCTCGATCGCGGCGCCCGAGACGCGGTGGCGACGCTCGACCGGACGGCGCCAGTCGAACAGGAAGCCCACAGCCGAGGTCGCCAGCATGCCGCCGGCGAAGGCGGCGACGAAGCCCGGATGGTCCAGCTGCGCGTGCGTGACCTGCGCCATGCTCTGGAACAGCTCGGCCGGCAGCGCCAGCCGGACCACGAACCGGTTCAGGCTGTCGGTCGCCCCCGGACCGAGCAGTCCGTTCCGGCCGCAGCCATAGCCGGCCAGGATCAGGCCGAAGATCGGCAGCAGGACGGACAGGACGGCTTGCATGGGCTGGGCCGATCAGCCGGGCGTGCGGATGAGCAGGTCGAGCGGCACCGCATCGTTGCCGACCGCGGCGAAGGCAAGGCTGCGATCGTCGAGCGCGCCCAGATCGGCCGGACGGCCGCCTTCCAGCAGGATGACGTGGCCGCCGGCGCGCACGCGGATGCGGCCGCGGAACACCAGGCTGAAGCGGTCGCCCGGATCGAGCGTCACCGGCTCGCTCCAGCCGCCGGCGGGCGCCAGCAGGTGGCGCGTCTGCACCGGTTCCGGCTGCAGCGTCAGGGTCAGCGCCCGATGCGCGCCAGGCAGCAGCTCGACCGTCTGCTCGGTCGGCTGATAGCCCGGCAGCGCGGCGCCGATACGGTAGCGGCCCGGCGGCAGCGACAGGCTCCGCGTCCCCGGGCCGAGCCGCCTGCCGCCGAGGCTGAGCCGCGCCTCGGGCGGCGTGCTGTCGAGGAACAGGACGGCGCGATGCGGCACCGGCGACAGCACCACCGTCCGGTTCTCGCCATCCAGCATGCGGACGGTGACCGGACCAGCACTCCAGCCGGGCGAGTCGAAGCCGATCACGTGCCGCCCGGGCGCCACCCGGATCGTCTGGTCGGCGGCACCCGCATCGGCGCCGTCGATCGTCACCTCGCCCCCGGCCGAGCGGGTCAGGCGGACGATGAGGGTGCCATGCGGGCTGTCGGCGAGATGATGCCACAGCACCGCGCCGCAGCCGAGGATCACGCCGGCCAGCAGCAGCCTGTGCAGGGCCCGCGCCCGGACGGCGCGCTCGGCGGCACTCGGGCGGCGACGCGGCGCAGGCGGCGGCCGCACGCGCGGCGCGGCCGTCCGCGGCACCACCGGCACGATCGGCGCGGCTGCGGCGGCGCCCCATGCCGGCGACGGCTGCGGCCGGGGCGGCGGGCCGGGCGGGGCGGCGGGCGGTTGCCGCGCCGGCTCGGACGGCGGCGCCGGGACGGGTTGCGGCGGCGGCGGCGGCGGTGCGGCCGCCCTCGCCGGCTCCGGCTCCGGCTCCGGCTCCGGCTTCGGCGTCGCGCGCTGCGCCGTGCCGCAGAACGGGCAGAAGTGCGGGTCGCCCTGGAGCGTCTCGCCGCAGGCGGGGCAGGGGTGCGGACCGGCCACCTAGCGGATGCTGCCGCACGCCAGCGACGCGCCGTCGGCCATCGGCGGCTCGGCGGGGCAGGCGCCGCCGGTCGGGATGCGGCCGATCGCGGCATCGGCCAGGTCGAGCAGGGCCGGACTCGGTTCGGCTTCGGGGAGCGCCTGCTCGTCATGCTCGAAGGCCAGCAGCGCGGCCGTGAAGCCGGCGCTGGCCACGCCGTCGACGGCGCCCCGGTAGTAGGCCAGCCGGTGCAGCGCCGCCTCGAGATCACGGATCAGCGCGCTCGCCAGCGGTGCGACCGAGATCCTGTCGGCGACAGGGCCCGCGACCCAGAGCCCGTCCGGCTCGCGGCACCGCGGGCCCATCACCACCAGCTGCCGGTCGCCGCTCAGCACGGTGTAGCGCATCCCGCGGCAGGGCCTGCCGTCGAAGCTCGGGCGTGCTGCGACGATCTCGCCGCCGAGGCCCGACGCGTCATCGCGCCACGCCACCGGCCGGTCCGCCGGCGCATGTTCCAGCACCTCCTGCAGTCGCGGCTGCAGGCCGGGCTGCGCCTGCTGCAGGAGCGCCGCCGCGTCCGTCGGCACGGCGTCGTCCTGCGCCAGCCCCGGCGCCGGCCGGAGCAGCAGCACGGCGAGCAGCGGCATCAGGCAGCGGACGTGTCTCAACGCCGTGGCACCGCAGCGGCCTCACTCGTCATCCGGCAGCGCGTCCTCGTCCTCCGGCAGCGCGCCGTCCAGCAGCGCCAGCAGCTCCGGCACGTCGCGCACCCGCTGCCAGAGCGGGCTGCCCAGCCTGCGGACGTTGGTGCCCTGCCCGAGCGTGCCCTGGGCTGCCAGCAGCCGCAGCTGCGACAGCACGAACGGGCCGGACAGCTGCTTGCCGATCGACAGGTGCCAGCTTGGCAGCGCTGCCGCCGGACGCGGCGACGAGGCCATCGGCGCCGGCTCCGCGCGTCCGAGGCTTCGCAGCGCGTCCGGCGTGAAGCGCGCGGCCACGATGCGCCGCTTGTCGGCCGCGCGCGCCTCCGGCAGGTCGTTCGGATCGCGGTTGGCGTCGTGCGGGTCGGCGTCCGCGTCGCTGCCGGGCAGCGCCTCGGTCCAGGCCGGGATGGCGCGCTTCAGGGCCGCGAACAGCGCGTCCGCTTCCGCGGGCGAGGGCGCGTGCGCCATGTGCGAGACGCGCTCGCGCAGCTGGCGCGACAGCTCCAGCGCCAGCGTCTGCACCAGCCCCGGAATGCGGTCGGTCTGGGTCGGCCCGATCCGCGCCATCCGCGCCGCATAGACCCGCTCGCCGGTCCAGGCGATCAGCGCGGCGGCGGCCAGCAGCTGGATCGGCGCCAGCTCGCGCTCGAACGCCTCGATCCGGCCCTGCACCTTGTCGCGGTGCCGGGAGAAGCCGCTGTTGCGGATGACCCGCTCGGAGCCCGCATCGCCCCAGTCGCCGCCGCCGAGGTCGATCTGGTAGGGCTGTCCGGGCCGGGTGCCGCGCACCAGGATGCCGTAGGCGACGCCGCGGATGAACAGCCCCATGTTGCGCCGCATCTCCTCGATCTCGCGCGTGGTCGGCACCACCGGATCGGGGAAGCGTTCGGGCGAGCGATGGGTGTGCAGCGGCAGCGGACGCTTCTGCTCGAGCTGGTAGCTGATGCGCCATTCGGTGCGCAGCGGATCGATGCTGTCGAGCGGGATGCCGCTGAGCTCGCAATAGATCAGGATGCGGTCGCGAAGCCCCGAGTTGAGATATTGCGGCGGCCCGATGCCGAGGCGTCCGGTCGGCACCACCTGCTCGATCTCGCTCCTGAAGTTGCGCTCGAACTCCTCCTTGTCGTCCACCGCGATCAGCAGCGTGTAGCGCGGGCCCATCGCGAAGCCGGCGCCGAGATGGTCGAACGAGGCGTCGAGCCACGGCATCGCCCGCACCATCGCGCGTCCGAACAGCGCGATGCGCTCGCGCGCACTCATGTCGAGCAGGATCGACTGCGCCGAGCGCAGCTTCAGCGCGCGCGGCGCCAGCTGCAGCCGGGCGAAGCCGCGCAGCCGGTTCAGCAGCACGCTGCGGGCGAGGTCGTCGCGCAGGATCGGGAACAGGGTGCGCGAGCCGCCCTCGTCGCGGAACATCTCCTGCGCCCAGCGGGCGATCTCGCCGGCATCGCTGTCCAGCATGGCATGCGCCTCGGCGTCGGCCTCAGGCAGCACCACGAAGGTGCCGGCGTCGCGGCGCGCCACCGCCTCGCGCAGCAGCCCGATCTCGGTGTCGAACTCTGTCACCGTCTGGCGCACCAGCACGCGGCCCTGCACCAGCTCGGCGACCGCCCCGTCCCAGAGCGTGTTGCCGTCCGCGTCCTGGCCGCGCCGGGTGCCGAGCGCTTCGGACATCTCGCGCAGGAACGACTTGGCTTCCACCGCCGCCTGGCGGCGAAGCTGCATCGCCAGGTAGTACGAGGTCTCGGCGCGCAGATGCTCCAGGTAGCGCTCGGCCGCCTTGCGGTCCGGCCCGAACGGGAAGCGGCGGCCGGTGGCCTCGCGCAGGTTGTCGAGCGACTGCTCGAAGCGGTGCTGCGTGTCGCCCGCGCGCGACGCGTAGCGCGCCTCGATCTCGTCGAGCCGGGCGATCTCGCCCTCGATCCGCAGCTTGCAGTCCTCGACCAGACGGATCGTGTAGTCGAGGCCGCCGCGGTCGCGCTGGTCGAGATAGTCGTAGAGCACCGCGCGCAGGCCGACCGGGCCGGTCCCGCGGCGCTCGGCCGACAGGCGCTGGCGCGTCGCCAGGATGCGGTCGGAGGCGAGCCCCGATCCGGTCTTGTGGCGGATGCTGCCCATCACGTCGCCGTGGCGCTGCTCGAACTCGCGCAGCACCAGCGTCGGCAGGTTCTGCGGGTTGGCGGTCTGGAACCCCTCCGACTGGAAGGTCGCCAGCAGGTCGCGGTCGATCGCGGCCAGCACCGACTGTCCGGTCTCGTCCTCGAGAAGCTTGTCGATGAGGTATGGCTCGTTGATCGTCGCGGTGTCGGCGGCCCCCGGCAGCACGTGGTGGAACGCGGCCGGCTGCAGGAAGAACTCGCGGTCGAGGAAGTCGTCGCGCTCGGCCGGCGTCGGCAGCCGTCCGGAATCCTCCAGGGCGACGTTGAAATACGCCTTGAGCATTGCCTTGCTGGTCTCGGCGACGGCGGTGTCGACGGCGACGCGGCTCTTGGTGTCGATCGTCGCCTGGCCGAAGCTGGAATAGAGCTGGCTGTAGCGCAGCGACTGGCGGCCGAGATGGGCGGGCAGCGGCGGCTCGTAGTTGTCGAGCTTGTGCTGCGCCTGGTTGACCGCGATCGAGCGCTTGGTGGCGGCGAACTCGCTGGTGCCGAAATCCTCGAACAGGATGTCGGCCGCCATGTCGTAGAGATCCTCGACGCTCTCCAGCCCGTCATCGAGCACGTTGCGGGTGTCGAGCAGATACACGTCGTCATAGGGCGCGATGTTGGCGGCCGGCCCCTGATGCTCGGCCCAGTGCTCGACGAAGGGCGGCTGCGGGTTCGGCCGCATCGCGTGCTCGAGCTCCATCAGCGCGGCATAGCCGTTGGCGTTCACCCGCTGGCGCTGATGCTCGTGGTAGCCGCCCGGCAGCAGCAGCACGAGCTCGACGGTGGGGGCAGGGTGGATCAGCGAGCGCAGCGCCAGCCCCAGATCGATGAAGCTGCCCGATCCGGTGCCGCCGGCGGCCGAGCACACCACCACCACCCGCAGCCGGTTCTCGATCTCCAGGTTGAGATGCGCCAGATCGTCCTGCCGGCCGACCGAGCGCAGCAGCCCGTCGCTGCGCTCGCGCAGCAGGCCGGTCAGCCGGGTGAACTGGTCGAAGAACAGCAGCCGCGAGATCGCCCTGACCTGGCCGGCGCCCTTCTCGGTGTTGATCAGCGAGAAGTCCGCCACCGGCAGCCAGTCGGCGATCAGCGGATAGCGGTCGATGTCCTTCATGTAGCGCTTGACGTCGACGGCGTGCTGCAGCCGCTCGTTCTCGCGGAAGGCGACGATGCGGGCGAGCGGGTCGCTGCTCTGCTGGCGGTCGCTCTCGATGCCGGTGCGCAGGTCGGTGTCGAAATACACGAAGGAGGCGATCGGGAACCGCGACAGGTCGTCGATGCGCCGCCCGTTCCAGTCGCCCTGGAGGATGCGCCGGCGCAGGCGCAGCAGGATCTGCATGCCGGTGCCGCCGAGCCCCACGAACAGGGTCGGCTGCACGCGCCGGGCGACCGCGCGCGCGTCGCCGTCGGGCACCGGCTGGGTCGGGATCTGGGTGTACGACATGGCGGCGATCCTTCTCGGCGTCAGCGGGTCCGGCGCGCGGTGCGACCGCGTGCGGCGGCCCGGTAGAGCATCACGAACAGGATCAGCATCACCACGACCAGCAGCAGCAGCGGCACGGTGAAGGCGATGACCTGCCACAGATTGCCGATCAGCCCGAACACGATCAGCACCGACAGCGAGACCAGGAACCCGAACAGCGCCCATCCGGCGCTGCCGGCGGCGGATGGCGAGGCGCGGGCGGCGATCAGGTGCGAGCGCACCGCGCCGCGCACGAAGAAGATCGCCACCGCCAGCACCAGCAGGATCGCGATCCCGATCACCGTGCCGGTGCTCGACAGGCCCGCCTCCCCGGGCAGGCCGGCAGCGCTGATCGGCGTGCCCGCCTGCGTCGTGGCGCCGGACGGCGGCGCCGTCGCGGGGGCGGGTGCTGCGGGTGCGGCATCGACGGGCGGCCGGATGTTGAAGTCGGGCGGTGCGGCGGCAGGCGCGTTCGGCTGGGGGCTCGGTGGGGCGGGCGGGCTGGGCATGCTGGTCCTGGACGATTCTGGGGTGGCGTCAGCGTGGCTCGGCGGGTGGTCGTTCCGCAACCGCAGGCCTGCCGAGCAGCCGTCCGCGTACGGCGAACACGCGGTTGCCGGGCAGGGTGACCAGCCTGGTCTGGAAGGCGCGCAGCCGCACCCGCCGCACCTGGCCGGCGAGCGAGACCGCGTGCTCGCGCTCAAGGCGCAGCAGCACCAGCAGCAGGGCAGCCAGCGCCAGCAGTGCCGACAGCGACGACAGCGCCAGGATCAGCGGCATGGCGGAGAAGCGCACCACCAGTGTCACCGGCAGCAGCGCCGACGCCGCCGTCACCGTCTTGTTGTCGAAGAACACCGCCGGAAGCTGATCGAGTGCTGCGATCTGCGCCATCTTGGCGGCAAAGCCGTCCTGCAGCGACAGCGACAGGCCCGACAGCTCGATGGCCACCGTGCCGTGCAGCGTCACGTCCTTCTGGAGCCAGCCGGCGATGCCGGGCGTGCGCTCGATGCGCGGCACCTCGAGCCGCAGGCGCACGTCCTGCAGCACGTCGCGCGGCGCCACCCGCTGCAGCACCGACGGCTCGATCGCGCCGGCCAGCAGCGGCAGCGCCGGCTGGCCCGGCACGTGGTCGAGGCTGTCCCAGCGCAGCGACACGCGGGCCTGGTCGATCACGTGCGGATAATAGTCCGAGCGCAGGGTGCCGGTGATCTCGACCGACGAGGCGCGGTTGCCGGGAACGCCGTCGATGCGCAAGCCGCCGCCTGCCTGGCGGCTGACGGCCAGGCCCGGCGTGTCGCTGGCCTGCGGCGTGAACACCAGCGGCGCCTGGTCGAGCGGCTTGAGCTGCACCGCCGGGTCGCTGAACAGCCGGGTCAGCCCCGTCCCCCGGGTCAGGCGGCGCAGCTCGATCGCCGCCTGCTGGCCATAGGCGATGCCATAGACGATCAGGCCGGTGGCCGCGTAGAGCCTCCCCTGGGCCGGCAGGCGCACCGGGTAGGAGACGATCACCGGCAGGGCTGCGCTCGATCCGAGCCGGCGCGCGAAGTCGCGGGTGTTCTCGTCGACGCGCTGGCTGTTGCCGGGCGAGTTCCGGTTGTTGGTGACCAGCCAGATGATGCCGGGATGCCCGTCCAGCACGGTGTTGATGCCGCGGACCAGCGCGCCGTCGAAGTCGGCGTCGGTGAGATGCCCGTTCGGCTGCACCGGCAGGTCCAGGGCGGCGATGGCGCCCGCGATCCGCGCCGCGTCGTCCGGCCCGCGATACAGCACGTGCGGCGAACGCCGGTCGGGCAGCTGTCCGTCCTGGTTGAAGTCGGCGATCACCACCTCGCCGCCCGCGTTGGACGCCGCCACCAGCGCGTTCAGCAGCGGCCGGAACTGCACCTTCGGGTCGACATAGAAGGGCTCCATCCAGCCCGAGTCCTGGATCAGGTAGACCGAGCTCACCTGTGCTGCCGCCCGCCCCGGCGCCAGCATGCCGCACAGCAGCACCCCCACGCACCAGACCCAGGCAGACCGGGGTCCGGGGCCCGTCGGCCCCGGCGGGTCCAGGGCAGCGCCCTGGCCTTGCCTGCTAACGTGCATCGCGCAGCCGCCAGCGATGACACCGGTTCTCGACCGCCCCGTGCACATGCAGCCAGCCCGCATGGATGAACACCGACAGGTCCCAGGCATGGTGGGCGCGCAGCACGCAGTCCAGCGGCTCCAGGGTGCGCGGCCCGGGGCTGTAGACCAGCGTGCAGAGATGCGCCCGCTCGGCCTGCGGCGCCGCCGCCGGGTCGCCCAGGAACCGCCCGAGCCCGCTCCGGTCGGTGCAGACCGCCAGCAGGTAGCGGTCCTCGTCGAAGGCCAGCAGCGGCAGCAGGAAGCTGTCGTCGGGCAGGATGTAGTCGGCCGCCGCTCGGTCGTCCCAGGGCAGTCGCAGCCGCGCGTTCTCGCGGAACACCGCGCGCCCGGTGCCGGGCGTGTAGCCGCGGGCGAGCCGTCGTTCGGGCTCCTGCCCGGGCGCTGCCAGCGCTTCCAGCACCAGCGTCCGCTCGTCAAGCCTCGCCAGCTGATGCAGCGTGCCGTTGCGCTCCATCACCGGCCGCACGCCCGGCAGCGGCCGCACCGCGTCGCGCCAGGGGCTCCAGGACGCGACCAGCCCGCCCGCCGTCGCCTGCAGCGCGACCTGCCCGGCCGCTGCGCACCAGAGTGCCGTGTCCGCCGTCACCAGCGGGGCGACGAACGGACCGGCGGTGTCCGCAGGCGGGCCCGGCACCGGAAGCAGCGTCCATCCGGTCGCGGGTGCTGCATGATCCAGCACCGCCACCGCCAGTCCGCTCGCCGTCCGCACCGGCAGAACGGCATGGGCGCGCAGCGTCGCCACGCCCCCCACGGCCGGGCCTGCGTCCAGGATCGTCGCGGGCGACCGGCGCGCGCCGGACAGGTCGAGGAACGCCGCCCCCCGGTCCGTCGGCAGCGCCAGGCCGGCGGCGCTGGCGCCGGCCGCCCATGCCTGGCGGGGCAGGCCGGGGCAGGGCGGGATCTGCACGCGCTCGATCCAGGCGCCGGCCGGTTCCGACCAGCCGCTGATCCAGCCGCTGGCCCGGTCGCAGGCGAGCAGCATCGGCGGCGTTCCGGCCACCGCAAAGCCCAGCGCGGCCGATGCCGGAACCGGGATCTCCCCGCGGCTGGCCGGGTCGGGTCGGCGCGGCTCGTCCAGGCTCGGCAATCCGTCAGGCGCGCCGAACGGCGGCGACCAGCGTTCGGCCGCAGGGGACGTCGGCGCATCCGCCAGCGCGGTGCCGCAGGCCGGGCAGAAGCGGAAAGCGAGCGGAAACGGACCGGGATGCGCGCAGTGCGGCGTCCGGGTGCGAAGCCGCTCCAGGGTCAGCGGATCGGCCGGCAGCTCGATGCGCTCGCCGGCCACCGCCAGGGACACGAAGCGCTGCCCGTCGTGATGCCAGCGCTCCGACCCGAACGTCCCGCTCAGCACCCAGTCTGCCGGCAACGGCGATGCGTCCTGCCCGGCGGGCCCCACCTTCGCGCGCTCGCCTATCGCCACGGCACGCGCGCCGGCAAAGGCCGCCTCCTCATCGCGGCGCGTCCAGTACGGCCAGGATCTCCCGCGCCGCCGCGTCGGACGGCGTCTCCGCCCCGGCGGACAGCGCCTCGATCACGCCGCGGAAGCCGTCGCGCTGGGCTGCCGCAGCATCCGGATCGGTGAGCAGGTCCGACACCGTCGTGGCCAGGCGGTCGGGCCGGCATTCGCCCTGCAGCAGCTCGGGCACCAGTCGCCGTCCGGCCAGCAGGTTGACCATGGCGACGTGCGGCACCCGGATCAGCCGTCGCGCGGCCGCCGCCGTCAGCGGATTGACCCGGTAGGTCACCGCCATCGGCACGCCGGCCAGCGCCAGCTCCAGCGTCGAGGTCCCCGACTTGGTCAGTGCCGCACCCGCGGCGGCGAAGGCGTCGTGCTTGTCGGCAAGCTCGGTGACGACGATCGCCGACACCGGCCAGCGCCGCACCGCCCGCTCGACCGCCGGCGCCACCACCGGCGAGGCGACCACGACCGGCACCAGCCCCGGCATCGTCCCGGCCAGCAGCGAGAGGGTGCGTCCGAACACCGGCAGCAGCCGCGGCACCTCGCTGCGCCGGCTGCCCGGCATCAGCACCAGCACCGGTGCCGACGCGTCGATGCCGTGCCGGGTCCGGAAGCGCGCCGCGTCGCCGGTCTCGGCGCCCGACTGCAGCACCGGGTGCCCGACGAAGCGCGCTTCCAGCCCATGCCGGCGGAAGAAGGCCGGCTCGAACGGCAGCAGGCACAGCAGCCGCTCCCAGCGCCCCGGGAACTCGCGCACGCGGTGCTCGCGCCAGGCCCAGACCTGGGGTGCGACATAGTGCACGCGCGGCACGCCGGCGCCGGCGATTCGCTTGAGCAGCCGCAGCGCGAAGCCCGGGCTGTCGATGGTCACCACCAGGTCCGGCCGGTGACGCTCGATGTCGGACACCGCCTGGCCGAGCCGCCGCGCGAGCTGGCGGGCGCGGGGCAGGATCTCCACCAGTCCCATCACCGCGAGCTCGCGCATCGGAAACAGGCTCTCCAGCCCCTGCTCGGCCATGCGCATCCCGCCGATGCCGCGGAAGCTCAGGCCGGGCCGCTGCCGCCTGAGGGCTGCGATCAGCCGACCGCCCAGCACGTCGCCGCTGGCCTCCCCGGCCATCAGCCAGATCGTCGGCCCCACCGCAGCCGCGTCAGGCGCCATACAAACGCTCGGGGCTGACCAGCGGCTCGCTTGTCGCGACCAGGGCGCCGCCCCGCAGGGCGTCGTAGAAGCAGCTGCGGCGGCCGGTGTGGCAGGCGACGCCGGTCTGGTCCACCAGCAGCAGCACCGCGTCGCGGTCGCAGTCGAGCCGCAGCTCGACCAGGCGCTGCGTCTGCCCGGAGCTCTCGCCCTTGCGCCACAGGCGGCCGCGGCTGCGGCTCCAGTAGCAGACCCGGCCGGTCTCGATGGTCTCGGCCAGCGCCGCGCGGTTCATCCAGGCCAGCATCAGCACCTCGCCGGTATCATGCTGCTGCGCCACCGCGGCGATCAGTCCGCTGGCGTCGAACGCCACCTGGTCGAGCACGCTCGCGGTCATGCCGGGGCGTCCGTCTTCGGCTCCGGCAGCCGCATCCAGTCCGGCACGCGCGCCTGCAGGATGCCGCCGTCGAAGGACACGGCGCCATGCAGGTGCTCCAGCCGCAGCACCGCGAGCCCCAGCGACTCACGCGACGAGCGCATGGTGCCGATCTCGCGGCCCTCATGCATCAGCACGGTGCCGGGCGGCGGCAGCGCGTCCTCCGACGTCACCGGCACCAGCCGGCGCTTGAGCAGGCCGCGATAGCGGGTGCGGGCGGTCAGCTCCTGGCCCAGGTAGCAGCCCTTGGTCCAGGAGATGCCGCCGAGCTCGTCGAAGCCGGCCTCCAGCAGCACGGTCCTGTCCGGCTCGCAGTCGCGGGTGCCGTCGGGCAGGCCGAGCAGCAGCCGGTGGCTGTCGTAGTCGGCCTCGTCCGCCTCGAACGGCACCGGCGCCTCGGACAGCATGCGCCAGCCGGCAGCGGCGAGGCGGGGATCGGGTGCCGCGATCGTGCCCGCCGGGATCTCCGGCACGCCGTCCCAGGCGGCGGCGACGCGGAGCCCGGTTTCCGCCACCGTGACCTTCGCCCGCAGCCGGAACCGCGACAGCTTCTGCGCCAGCATCGGCGCCTGCGCCCGCTCGCAGTCGAGCAGCAGCCGGTCCCCGTCCGCGAGCACGAAGAAGTCGGCCAGGTACTTGCCCTGCGGGGTCAGCAGCGCCGCCCAGACCGCATGGCCGGGCACTGCCAGGGCGACGTCGTTGGACACCAGCCCCTGCAGGAAGGAGACGCGGTCCTCGCCGGAAACCGACAGGACGGCGCGATCGGGAAGGGCGGCGAGCTTCAGCATGGGCTGGAACTTGGGCGAGGCCGCCGCTTCCGGCAACCGGTGAAAGGTTCTAACAGGTCCGCCCGGCCGACGCGGCCTCCCCGCACCGAGGACCCCGCCTTGACCCGAATCCTGTTCATCACCGCGAACCGGCTGGGCGACGCGGTGCTGTCGACGGGGCTGCTCGACCATCTGCTGCGCAACGAGCCCGACCCGCGCGTCACGATCGCCTGCGGCCCGGTCGCAGCCGGGCTGTTCGAGCGCATGCCGGGGCGGCAGCGAACCATCGTGCTGGAGAAGCGTCGCTACGACCGGCACTGGCTGTCGCTGTGGCGGGCCTGCGTCGGCACGCGCTGGGACCTCGCGATCGACCTGCGCGGCTCGGCGGTGACGCTGCTGCTGGCCGCACGGCGGCGGGCGATCATGCGCGGCGGTCGGCGCAGCGGCCACCGCATCGGCCATCTCGGGGGCGTGCTGGGCCTGTCGCCGCCGCCATCGCCGGTGGCCTGGACGGACGCCGCCGACGCAGCACAGGCGCAGGCGCTGCTGCCGCCGGACCGCCCGCTGATCGCGCTCGGCCCCACCGCCAACTGGTCCGGCAAGGTCTGGCCCGCCGACCGCTTCGCCGCCCTGTTCGAGCGCCTGCGCGCCGCCGTTCCGGACGCCCGGCCGGTGGTGCTGGCCGGGCCCGGCGAGGCCGAGCGCGCGATGGCGCAGGGCCTGCTGGACCGGCTGCCGGATGCCGTCGACCTGCGCGGCCGGCTGACGCTGCCCGAGGTCGCGGCCTGCCTGCGCCGCTGCCGCCTGTTCGTCGGCAACGATTCCGGGCTGATGCACCTGTCGGCCGCCGCCGGCATCCCGACGCTGGGGCTGTTCGGGCCGAGCCGGGCGTCGGAATACGCGCCCATCGGGCCGCGCGCGGCATTCGTGGTCGCACCGGGCCCTGAAGGCTCGGCGCCGATCGACGGGCTGACGGTGGCCGCCGCCGCCGCGGCCGCGCAGGTGCTGCTGGCCGGGCATCCCGCGCCATGAGGGTGGCGCACGTGATGGCGGGCGCCGAGGCAGGGGGCGCCGAGCTGTTCTTCGAGCGGCTGACGGTGGCGCTGGCCGCGGACGGCATGGACGTCCTGCCGGTGATCCGGCGCGATGCCGGGCGGTGCGGCCGGCTGCGGGCGGGCGGGTTGTCGCCGGTGGAGCTGCGCTTCGGCGGCCGCCTCGATCTGCTGACGCGGCCGCGCCTGCGGGCGGCGCTGCGTCAGTTCCGCCCCCGGGTCACGGTGGCCTGGATGAACCGCGCGGCCCGGCTCACGCCGCAGGGCGACTGGGTGCTGGCCGGCCGGCTCGGCGGCTTCTACGACCTGTCCAACTACCGCGCCTGCTCGCACCTGATCGGCAACACGCGCGGCATCGTCGACTGGATCGTGGGCCAGGGCTGGCCGGCTGCCCGGGTGCATCACCTGCCCAACTTCGCGGCCGAGCTCGGCGGCGCGGTGGCAGCCCGCCCGGCCTCGATCCCGGCCGGCGCGCCGCTGGTGCTGGCGCTTGGCCGGCTGCACCGCAACAAGGCGTTCGACGTGCTGATCCGCGCGATGCGCCACGTGCCCCAGGCCCATGTGCTGATCGCGGGCGAGGGGCCGGAGCGGGCGGCGCTGGAGGCGCTGGCCCGCGGCGAGGGCGTCGCCGACCGGCTGCACATGCCGGGCTGGGCGCAGGAGGCCGGGCCGCTGATCGCCGCCTGCGACGTGCTGGTCTGTCCGAGCCGGCACGAGCCGCTCGGCAACGTGGTGATCGAGGGCTTCTCCGCCGCCCGCCCGGTGGTGGCGGCGGCGTCGCAGGGGCCGGTCGAGCTGATCCGCAGCGGCGAGGACGGCATCCTGGTGCCGCTGGAGAACGAGCGCGCGCTCGCCGCCGCGCTGGGTGCGGTGCTGGACGACCGCGCGCTGGCGGCACGTCTGGCCGCCGCCGGCCGCGCCCGCTATGAGCGCGAGTTCGCCGTCCGCCCCGTGCTGGCGCGCTGGCGGCAGTTCCTGCAGACCGTGGAGGCGCGCTGATGTGCGGGATTGCCGGCTTCGCGCTCGCCCAGACCTCGTCCCGGCCTGGTGGCCCGGCCGACGGGCTGGATGCCGGCTGCCTGACCGCGCTGGTGCGGGCGCTGGCGCATCGCGGGCCTGATGGTGCCGGCCACACCATGGTCGGCCGGGTGGCGCTCGTGCATACGCGGCTTGCCATCATCGACCTGAACGGCGGCGACCAGCCGCTGTTCGCAGGCCCGGCGGCGCTGGTCGCCAACGGCGAGATCTACAACGACCTGCAGCTGCGCGGGCAGCTGCCCGAGGTGCGGTTTGCCACCGGCAGCGACTGCGAGCCGCCGCTGCATCTGTGGCTGCGCGACGGCCAGCGCTATGTCGAGCGCCTGCGCGGCATGTATGCGATCGCCATCCACGAGCGCGGCACCCACAACCTGACGCTGTCGCGCGACCCGTTCGGCATCAAGCCGCTCTATGTCGCCGAGCTCGAGCACGGGCTGGCTTTCGCCTCCGAGCCGCAGGCGCTGCTCGCCGCCGGCCTGGTGAAGCGGGCGCTGCGGCCGGAAGCCCGCGACGAGCTGCTGCAGCTGCAGTTCACCACCGGCCGCGACACCATCTTCCCCGGCATCCGCCGCCTGCTGCCCGGCGAGACGCTCAGGGTCGCCAACGGCCGGGTGATCGACCGCAGCCGCGTCGCCGCCCTGCCGGAGGGTCCGACCGAGCAGATCGGCGAGGCCGAGGCGCTGACCCGGCTCGACCGCGCTCTCGAGGAGAGCGTGTCGCTGCACCAGCGCGCCGAGGTGCCGTACGGGATGTTCCTGTCCGGCGGCATCGACAGTGCGGCCGTGCTGCGGATGATGGCCCGCCTCGGGAACGCCCGCGTGCAGGCCTTCACCGCCGCCTTCGACGTGCCCGGTGCCGCCGACGAGAGCGAGGCGGCGTCCCGGCTGGCGGCGGCGGCGGGCGCGCGGCACGAGGTGCTGCGCATCGACGAGGCCATGGTCTGGCGCCACCTGCCCGACATCGTGGCCTCCATCGACGATCCGGTGGCGGACTACGCCATCATCCCGACCTGGCTGCTGGCACGGCGCGCGCGCCGCGACGTGAAGGTCATCCTGAGCGGGGAGGGCGGCGACGAGCTGTTCGCCGGCTACGGCCGCTATCGCAAGGCCATGCGCCCCTGGTGGCGGGGCGGCCGGCCGATGCGCAGCCGCGGCGCCTTCGACGGGCTCGACGTGCTGCGCGCCGCCGGCCGCGGCTGGCGCAGCGGCATCGCCGCGACCGAGCTGTCTGGCATCGGCGGCCGCACGCGGCTGGCGGCGGCGCAGGCCTCCGACATCGCCGAGTGGCTGCCGAACGACCTGCTGGTGAAGCTCGACCGCTGCCTGATGGCGCACGGCATCGAGGGCCGCACGCCGCTGCTGGACCCGGGCGTCGCGGCGGCGTCGTTCCGCCTGCCCGACGGGCTGAAGGTGCGCGCGGGCATGGGCAAGTGGCTGCTGCGCCGCTGGCTCGAGACGCAGATGCCGCAGGCACGGCCGTTCGCGCCGAAGCAGGGCTTCACGGTGCCGGTCGGCGCCTGGATTGCCGGCCAGGGCGACCGGCTGGCGCCGCTTGTCGCCGCCCAGGAGGGAGTCGCGGAGATCGCCCCGCCCGACCGGGTCGCCGCGTTGTTCCGCAACGCCGCCGGCCGGCGCGAGCAGCACGCGGCATGGACCTTGCTGTTCTATGCGTTGTGGCACCGCACCCACATCCAGGGACGCCTGGCCGCCGGCGACGTGTTCGAGACGCTCGCGGCGTAGAGCTCGCCGCGGGAGCAGTTCGAGGTGGCATCGGTCGCGAACGCCAGATCAGAGACTGACGGTTCTGATCTGTGATGGTTCAGGCTGATCACAAACCCGTGCTTTCCGGGCAACTATGTTGCCGGCACAGTGTCTTCCTCGGATGCGGGGTGCGGATCTAGTCAACGGCGAACTGGAGGTCGGTTTCGACGAGACCTTCGAAAGACGATGGCACCGTGCAGAACAGTTCGGCCGCATTGGCATGGTCTTATTTGTTGTGGCCGGTCTTGCTGGCCTGTTCGGTGTCGGCCCCTACAGCCATCGAACCAACAAAGCCTCCGACTCTTCGCTGAGCGTCGATTTTGAGCCGATCGCCAGATCACAGAACGGCACGCAGGTCACGTTTCATTTCGACAACCTTACCGAGGCGGCGACACAGACGTTGTTCGTCGGCACCCGTGTGGTGGAGCCCATGGGCCTACAGCAGATTCAACCGCAACCGGTGTCCACCGAGGCGCTGAAGGATGGCCTGTTGCTGACCTTCGGAGTTCCCTCCGGCACACGGGGTGCCGTGGTTCGTCTCATGCTGCAGCCGTCTGGCATCGTCGGGCTGCAACATCTCGTGGCACGCCTGGCAGGCCATCCCACGCTGGAGTGGACCCAGCTCATTGTGCCGTAGGTTCATCAATGAGCGTGATCATCCGCGCAGCGGTCGTCTACATCATATTGCTGCTTGCCGTTCGCCTGATCGGTCGGCGCATGGCCAGCATGCTGGCGCCGTTCGATATCATCGTGCTGTTTCTGTTCGGCGGCGCGCTCATGTCGGCTGTGCTGGGCAATGACCATTCGCTGGTGGCGGCCGTCAGTGTCGTCTTCTCTATCGGCCTGATGCACGTCCTGGTGTCTGAGCTCAAGCGAAGATATCCATGGTTCGGACGTATCGTGGATGGCACCCCGATCATCCTGTACGAAGACGGCAGGTGGCAGGAAGCGCGGATGCGTAGCCTGCGCATGCTGGAAAGCGACGTGATGACGGCTGTAAGGCAGAAAGGGCTGATGCGGCTCGAACAGGTCAAGTACGCCATCGTCGAGCGGGACGGTAAGATCTCGATCATAGCGCAAGATAGCGACTGACGCTTCGTAACTCTTACGGCTCAACATCATCACGAGAGTCGGTGAACGTGGCGTCGATCTTGGATCATGTTCTGGTCGATCTCGCATGCAGGTTCGGAAACAGCCTGACGCGCACTGCGTCGACCAGCATCATCCGCTCGACCCGGACCCGCACTGCTTCACGAGCGCACGACGTGTCGTGGCTGTCAGCCGAGTAGGACGGCTCCCATGCCCGCGAACGCACCTGCGCTCACGACGGCGAGTGGCGGCACGCGCCAGATGGTCAGCAGCATGAACCCGGCCAGGGCCACTACGAAGTCGGATGGACGTTGGACGGCGCCCCGCCACACCGGATCATAGAACCCCGCGCCGAGCAGCCCGACCACGGCCGCGTTGGTGCCGCGCATCACGGCACGCATCACCGGATACGTGCGCCACCGCTTCCAGAAGGACAGCGCCCCGACGAGCAGCAGCAGGCCGGGCAGGAAGATCGCCAGCACGGGAACGATCGCCCCTGCGGCACCGCCAGCACCGGGATGCATCGCCGCGCCGAGGAAGGCGGCGAATGTGAATAGCGGACCTGGCATTGCCTGCGCTGCGCCGTAGCCGGCCAGGAAGGCGTCATCGGTTACCCAGCCGGGCGCGACGACCGCATCGTGCAGCAGCGGTAGCACGACGTGGCCGCCGCCGAACACCAGCGCGCCCGAACGGAAGAAGGCGCCGAATACCGCAAACCGGCCTCCACGCAGCGGCAGCAGCGACAGGACCAGCAGCGCCGCGAATGCCGCCAGGCAGGCTGCGCCGACCCATGCCGGGGCCACCGGCGCCATCGGTTCCTGAGCGGTTGGCGTCGCGGTATCGGAGCAAAGGGCCAAGCCGGCGAGCGCGCCGAGTACGATGGCGCCGAGTTGTCCCACCGAGATCGGGGCGAAGGTCGCGACCGCCGTTGCCAGGAGCGCGATGGCCGCGCGCGGCCGGTCGGGACACAGCGAGCGCGCCATGCTCCAGACGGCCTGGGCCACCACCGAAACGGCCACCAGCTTCAGCCCGTGCAGCAGGCCCGCCCCCACCGGCGACTCGGACAGCGTGCCGGCCCAGGCCGCGAACATCACCATCAGTGCGGCCGACGGCAGGGTGAAGCCCGCCCAGGCCGCAAGCCCGCCCCACGGCCCGGCACGGAGCAGCCCCAGCGCGAAGCCGGCCTGGCTCGATGCCGGTCCTGGCAGGAACTGGCACAGCCCCACCAGCTCGGCGTAGGCCTGCTCGCTCAACCAGCGGCGTCGCTCGACGAACTCCGTGCGGAAATAGCCGAGATGGGCGACCGGGCCGCCAAAGGAGATCAGGCCGAGCTTCAGGAACGTCAGCAGCACCTCAAAGGGCGTTCCAGCCGGCCGGGCGCCCCGCTCATTTTTCCCTGTGACGTCGGCGCTCAGCATGCCGTCCGTGTAGCACGCTCGCTGCGCGTCGCGGAGGAAGAGGGCGCAGTAACGAGGCTTGCGTCGCCTATCCGGTCTGACACATCGAACACCAATACAACGTCCGCCCCGCCATCGGCTCCGCCAGCACCGGCGTGCCGCACACCCGGCAGGGCAGCCCCGCCCGATGTGCCACGTAGCTTGCGTCCACCCGATGCACCTTGCGCGAGGCATATTTCCGGTCGCCGGGCTCGGTTGTCACGATCCGTCCGGTCTCGACCCCGTCCCGAAGCAGCGCCGCGAGATCCGTCCACAGCGCGTTCCACACTGCCGCCGAGATCTCCCGTCCGGGCCGGTGCGGATCCACCCGCGCCCGGAACAGGATCTCCGCGCGATAGATGTTGCCGATGCCCGCCACGATATCCTGCCGCATCAGCAGCAGCCCGACCGCCGAGCGCGACGCGTGGACCTTGGTGAAGGCCCGTTCCGGATCTGCATCGTTTCGCAAGGGATCCTCGCCCAGCCGCTGCATCGCGATCGCCTTTTCCGCGGGCGAAATCACCATGCACGCCGTAGGCCCGCTCAGATCGGCCACGTTGCTTCGCGTCAGCAGCCGCAACCGCACCAGCCCTCGAGGCTCAGGCGGAAAGGCGACCTCCTCACCCGCGGCGACCCGCAGCGCACGACGCCCGAATCCGGCAAGCCCGGGCCCGGTGAACCGCCACATCCCATACAGCCCCAGATGAACCCGCAGCCAAAGCTCGTTGGAGAACAGGAGGAACATCTGCTTGCCGTGCGCTTCCGCCGCCTGCAGCGAGCGCCCGTCCAGCAGTGCCGCTCCGTCGGCGAACCGTCCCTGCGGACTGCTCGCCTCCACCGTCTTGCCGACGAACCGCCCTGCGAATGCGCCTGCAAGCCGGTGCACCGTATGTCCTTCAGGCATCCACTTTCTTTCTCCAGGCTCTACTCGCGCAATCCGTATACCTTGGCCTGATTCCAGGGCATCATGGCAAGGCGGATAGTCACGTCGGACGGCAAACGCCGGCGTTGTCCAACCTGGAGCAGACACTTGGCCAATCTCTGCCTAGATCGCGATCGCAGTTTCCACACATGCTTAACATGCCTATAGAACTCCTAACGTAATGAGTAGGCGCGCTGCCTCCATTTCGGGAAGTTCCTCAGTCCCAGGGTAGTGTAGATTGCGAATATCCAGCGTGAACCCACGAAGCATGTCAGTGTGTCGCGTTGAACATTGTCCTCGGAATGGCTCTCCCAGGCTGAAACAATGAATGAACAGTCCTGGCCGTAGACTTGCTTGACGAGATCGGCGCCATCCAGATGATGAAGTTCTGTTTTCTCGCAGATCATTACTCGTAACGAAGCGCAGCCGCGCCGGACTGCACTTGAATATTGTTTTATGCGGAACAGCGGCAGAACCTGATTTGCCCATATCTTCGGTAGAAGGGCACACCATAAAGGATTAGGTAGCGGGCGGAGCGCGTGAAGCGCGTTCTATAGAGCGCGTTGCTTTCGCACGAAATCTGGTAATACCATCAGGACAATGGTATGCCAGTGTTCAATCGAGTCATCGTTGATGCGCTCTTCAAACTTAGGTTTAGCTACAAATCGTGCACCAACCTTTTCCTCAAACTATCCTAAAACTGCGCAGAGACGGTTAACCGTCTTCAGCCTGCTCATTTTCGCGACTTCATCGCCGATCATGATTAAACTCCGCTCATGCGGGAGCTGTCCGTTCACCGCACCGTTCAATACCCTACTCTTCAAAAGATCCTGTTACACTCGGACTTTGAGGAAACCAGGTCTGAAATTCCGGCTATATTCTGCTTTGCCTTAACTTGGCCGCTCCCCGCCAGACGGCGGAGTCCGCTTTGGAGGGGGAGAAGCCAGCGCTTCAAGGTCCGAAATGAAACGCTCAGCGGCCTCTATCTTGTTGTGGCGATGCGACTCTGACTGCCATACGCAATCCGCGGCTCCCGTAGCAGCCCTGCACCCTTCGGGGCCGTAGGGCTCCTTAAAGCAGGGTCTGCGCCTCGGGGAGTGTCCACATGGGCAAGCCGCGAAGGCTTACAATTAGGCAGATCATCGCGTTTCTTGGCGCGGTGGCCGGGGTACTCCAGGCGGTTGCCGCCGTCCTGAAGTACCTGCCGAACCTGTAGCCTGAGTCTGGGAGGGGGGTTGATCTATCCGGGTCTGCCCCCCGACCATGCCGAGAGTGTGGACGTCACGGGAGTCGTTTTCAAGCGTCCTCATTGGATGCCTTCCGAGGCCTTGGATACCCGACCGACTAGTAGCCCGCTACAGTCTCGCTGATGCCCGCTATCGGAGCCGTCCGGGGCGCCTCATGGCGGGCATCGAGCGCAAAGTCGCCACCAGAGGGTCGAGGGACTCGACGCCCCTGTTTCCGACGTGGCCCGTCCGCCGGGTCTGGATGCATCCTGAGCCAGGCTGGCAACTGCCTCTTGCGAGCGCCACCTGCCGCTCTGCCGCGTTCGCGCCGCAGCAGCCAGGGACGGCACCATGAACCGCAAGGCGGGCTCGCCATCGTCACCGGCGCGGAACCCGGCATC
Organism: uncultured Acetobacteraceae bacterium; assembly: GCA_964236105.1. Lineage (GTDB taxonomy): Bacteria > Pseudomonadota > Alphaproteobacteria > Acetobacterales > Acetobacteraceae > Lichenicola. The sequence goes on from CAXSBC010000003.1 coordinate 277,360, forward strand.
GGACGGGTCATCGCGACGCGTTGTGCCCGTGCAGGCGCCGACATCTGCATCGGCTTCCACGCCGACCGCGACGGGGCCGAGCAGACGAAGCGCAAGGTTGGGGCCGGCATCGGCTCCATGACCCGGAGCCTTTCGGTGCAGCTGGCGCCGGACTGCATCAACGTCGACAATAGTGTCCCGGCCTGATCCAGACGCCGACGACGCAGGACACGCTCGATGACTTGGCAAGGCGAGAGAAGTCGACGAAGCGACTCCCTGGCATCGCGCCGGCGATGGACCTCGAGGATCGGTTGCTGGTAGCCCCGCCCCCGCACCGCCGTCTCCCCCGAACGTCGAGGTCCCCATGCGCTACGACCTGATCATCCGCAACGGCATCTGCGTGCTGCCCTGGGGCGAGGTGGCGACCGACCTCGGCATCCGCGACGGCCGCATCGCCACGCTAGGCGCGGCCTTGCGCGACGAGGCGGCCGAGGTGCTGGATGCCACCGGCCTGCACGTGCTGCCCGGCCTGATCGACGCGCACGTGCATCTGCGCGACCCGGGCGACGCCGCCATCGAGAGCATTCCCACCGGCACCCGGGCGGCGATCCTGGGCGGCATCACCACCGTGTTCGACATGCCCAACACCAGCCCGGCCGTCACCGACGACGCGACGCTGCGCTGGAAGCAGGCATACGCGGCGCGCGAAAGCTGGACCGACTTCGCCTTCTATGTCGGCGCCACCCGCGCCAACACCGCAGCGCTCGCCGAGTACGAGACCCGGGACGGCGTCTGCGCGGTCAAGCTGTTCGCCGGCAGCTCGACCGGCGACCTGATGATCGAGGACGATGCGGGCATCGAGGCGGTGATGCGCCACGGCAGGCGTCGGATCGCCTTCCACAGCGAGGATGAGTACCGCCTGCAGGCTCGCCGGCCGCTGTTCGCCACCGGCATGCCCTACGACACCCACCGCGTCTGGCGCGACGAGGAGTGCGCCTTCCTCGGCACCCGCCGGATCATGGCGCTGGCCCGCAGCACCCGCCGTCCGGCACACATCCTGCACGTCTCGACGGCGGAAGAACTCGACTACCTGCGCGACTATCGCGACATCGCCACCGTCGAGGTGCTGGTGAACCACCTGACCCAGATCGCTCCGGACTGCTACGAGCGGCTTGGAGGCCTGGCGGTGATGAACCCGCCGATCCGTGACCGGCGGCACTACGAGGCGAGCTGGGCGGCGGTGCGCGACGGCACCGTCGACATCGTCTCCTCCGACCACGCGCCGCATCCGCTGGCCGCCAAGCAGAAGCCGTGGCCGCTCTGCCCGGCCGGCCTGACCGGCGTGCAGACCATCGTGCCGGTGATGCTGGACCACGTGAATGCCGGCCGGCTGTCGCTGTCGCGGCTCGTCGACCTGATGGCAGCCGGCCCGGCGCGGGTCTACAATATGGTGGCCAAGGGCCGCATCGCGGCGGGCAACGACGCCGATTTCACCCTGGTCGACATGAAGGCGCGCCGCACCATCAGCAACGACCACATCGCCACCCCCTGCGGCTGGACCCCGTTCGACGGCATGGCCGTCACCGGCTGGCCGGTCGCCACCATCCTGCGCGGCATCCCGGTGATGCGCGACGAGACCGTGATCGGCAGCCCGCGCGGCGCGCTGGCCCGGTTCGCCTGGTAGCGGCCGCCCGCATGCGCCGTCTCCGCCGTCTGCTGCTGCCGCTGCCGCTGCCGCTGCTGCTGCTCGCGCTGACCGCAGCCGCTCCCGATCTCGACGGCATCGGCTACGTGCAGCGGCTTGGCACTGCGCTGCCGTCGGATGCGCGGCTGGTCGGCTCCGACGGCCGGCCGACCACGCTGGCGGCACTGCTCGACGGCAAGCCGACCCTGCTGATGCTCGGCTACTTCGCCTGCCCGGCGCTGTGCGGGGTGGTGCGCGACGATGCGTTCGCCGCCCTGTCGGCCAGCCGGCTGACGCTGCCGCGCGACTACAGCCTGCTGTTCGTCAGCATCGATCCGGCGGAGCGGCCGGCCGATGCCGCCCAGGCGAAGGCCATGGACCTCGCGCGCTATCCGCTGCCGGGTGCCGCCGCCGGCTGGCACTTCGCCACCGCCGACGCGCCGACCATCGGCCGCATCGAGGAGGCGGTCGGCTATCACAGCCGCTACGACCTGTCGCTCAAGCAGTTCCTGCATCCGGCAGGCCTGGTGGTGCTGACGCCGGGCGGCGTGGTGTCCGGCTACCTGCTCGGGGTCGGCTACCAGCCGGGTGCGGTGGAGGCGGCGCTGCGCCAGGCCCGCGCCGGCACCATCGGGCAGCGGGCGCCGTCGATCCTGCTGCTCTGCTTCCACTACGACCCGGCGACCGGCCGCTACAGCCTGGCGATCGTCAAGGTGCTGCGGGTGATGGGCGTGCTCACGCTGGCGATGATCACGGCGCTGCTGCTGCTGCTCCGCGTCCGGTCGAGACGCCGGCCGGCCTGACCCGCTCGACGGCGAGGGCCACCAGGAAGATCGCCAGCCCGCCCATGGCCAGACAGGCGCCGACCCAGCCGGGCGAGCCCCAGCCCAGCCCCGCGGTGATCGCAGCGCCCGACAGTGCCGCACCCAGCCCGTTGGCGATGTTGAAGGCCGAATGGTTCAGCGCCGCCGCCAGCGCCTGCGCGTCGGCGGCGACGTCCATCAGCCGCGTCTGCAGCGCCGGCGCCAGCGCCACGCCCGTCCCGATCAGGAACGCGTCCGCGGTCACCGCCCACCAGTGCGGCAGCGCCGGCACGAACAGCAGCGACATCAGCCCGTTCCAGATCAGCAGGGTCACGATCGCCCGGCGCAGGGCCCGGTCGGCGAAGTACGCGCCGACCGTGTTGCCGACGGCCATGCCGACGCCCAGCACCACGAGCACGAGCGGAACCAGGCCGGACTGCATGTGCGTGCGGCCGATCAGCGCCGGCGTGATGTAGGTGTAGACGGAGAACAGGCCGCCGAAGCCGATGGCCGCGGTGCCCAGCGCCAGCCAGACCTGGAGCCGGCGGAAGGCGCCGAGCTCGGTCATCGGCGAGGCGCCCGCCGCCGCCGGGATCGCCGGGACGAAGGCCGCGATCAGCCCGATCGCGATGGCGGCGATGACGCCCACGGCCGCGAAGGCGAGGTGCCAGTCGATCGACTGGCCGCACCAGGCGGCGAGCGGCGCGCCGATGATGGTGGACGCGGTGAGGCCCAGCATCAGCCGTCCGACCGCCTGCGCCCGCTCGTCCGCCTCGACCATCGAGGCCGCGACCAGCGCCGCCACGCCGAAATAGGCGCCGTGCGGCAGGCCGCTGAGGAAGCGGAACAGCGCCACGGTGCGAAAGTCATGCGACAGCGCGCTCAGGATGTTGCCGACCGCATAGAGCAGCATCATCGCCATCAGCAGGCGATGCCGCGGCATGCGGGCGCAGAACACCGTGATCACCGGGGCGCCGATCACGACGCCGAGCGCATACAGGCTGATCAGCATCCCGGCCTGCGGCACGCTGATCCTGAGGTCGCCGGCGACGGAGGGCAGCAGCCCCATCATCGAGAACTCGCCGGTGCCGATGGCAAAGCCGCCGACCGCCAGCGCGGCGATCGCCCGGTTGCGGCCGCGGGGTGCCGTGACGGCACGCCGGGCCGGCAGCGGATCGGTATCCCCCTGCGTCATGCGATCATTCCCTGCGCGCGCGCCGGCGCTGCCGGCCGGATTTGTGCGCTGCAATATACGGTGCCCGGATGATCGCGCCAGGGGCGTCGCACCGCCCGCCCGTCACGCCATGGAGATGCCCGGTCGCCCCGGCGTCCGGCCGCGACCACCCGGCACGGCAGCTCAGACGGCGCCGCCCTGCCGCGCCAGATGGGCGATCAGCGCCACGCCCGCCTCGACCAGCCGCGCCGCGATCAGGGCGCCGGTCTGGGCGGAGCAGAGGGTGGCGTCGCCCGTCACCGCGCTGCCTGCGAGCTCGACGGGCAGGCCGATCTCGACCCCGCCGAGGCGCGCGGCGCCGAACCCGGAGATCGTCATCCCGGCGACCTGGCGCGCGGGTGCTGGCGTCGTCGGCACCAGATCCGGACGCATCAGCTCCGGGAACAGGTGCATCGCCACGCTGGCCAGCGGATCGGCGCCATGACCGGCTGAGCGCGCGGCCCGCTCGGCGCCGAGCAGTTCGGGCAGCAGGGCGCCGGCGATCTTCCACAGGTAGAAGCTCGGGATCAGCACCCCGCGCGCGAGCAGGATCTCCTGGGTCACGTCATGGATCGCCTGCACGTTGCCGCCATGGCCGTTGACGACGATCAGCCGGGTCACGCCGTGCCGCAGCAGCCCGGCCAGCATGTCGCGCAGCACCAGCCGCAGCGTGGTCTGCTCCAGCGCCAGCCCGCCGACCACGCTGCCGAAGACGTCGCGGCCGCCGAACGGCAGCACCGGCGCCACCAGCGTGTCGTGGCCGGCGTCGGCGGCGGCGTGCGCGATCAGCTCGCAGATCCGCTCGGCACTCTGGTAGTCGCCCATCGGCGCGTGCGGACCCTGATCCTCGTGGCTGCCGAGCGGCAGCAGCACGGTCGCGCCGGCGCCGAGCCGGTCTGCGGCCTCGGCGCTGGTCAGGGTGCCGAGCCGCACCTTGCGGGCGCCCGAGACGGATGGCGCGGGATCGGGCATCATCATGCTCCAAGGGCGTGGCGCTCGACGGTATCGGGACGCGGCCGGCGATGGCGCGCCCGCTGGGCAGGAGTTTGCAATGCGCAAGGCGTGGATCGTGCTGCCGGCCCTGGTGTGGGGCGTCGCCATCCCGGGCGCAACCGTGCGCGCCGCCGCCTGGAGCGCGCCGCAGTGCGGACGCGAGCCGGCGGCACCCGCGGTGGATACCTCCACGGTCGACCGCTACAACGCCAGCGTCGACCGGGTGACGATCTACGAACGCCAGGCCCGGGCCTATAATGCCTGCGTGTCGAAGACGGCGAGCGCGCAGCAGACCGCGATCAGCAACGATGCCCGCGCCCGGATCGACGCGATCCAGGCGGTCCGCGGCGACGTGCAGAAGCGGATCGCGACCAACTTCACCAGCCTGACCGCAGCACTCCGCGCCGGCGCGCCCAGGCTGCAGACGCCCGCGGCGCACTAGCCGGTCGGCGCCGGCCCGGCGCGGCTACTGGAGCGAGGTCGGCCAGCGCGCGAGGCGGATGCGGTTCTGTTCCGGCGTGAGCTCGTGCGGCCCCTGGGCGACCTGCGCCGGGATGCCCGGCATCTGCTCGGGATGCGCCCAGCAATCGACACCGCCGAGGCTGCGGGTGCAGTAAGGCACCGGCGGCACCGGCGGGTCGACCGGGCGGCAATAGCTCTGGCCCTCGTCCAGCCGGACCACCGAGCAGTCCCGCCCGGTGCTGGCGGAGTAGATCATGTCGGGGATCGTGCGATGGAAGATCGCGACGTCGGCGCCGACCCCGGCGGCGAGCGGCACGCAGCCGCCGAGCCAGGGCAGGCAGAACGCGCAGAGCAGCGGCAGCAGGAGCAGGGCGTTTCGCCTATTCATGCCGCCGATCCTGCCGGACCGGGATGAAGGAACCGTTCACGCGGGCCCGGGTCGCGGCGACTGCGGCATGATGTTTGCCGCCGGTGAACGCCGCCGCTATGGTCCGCCGCCCGGGCCGGGCATGCAGGCAGGAGAGCGGATCTTACGTGGTCGACGATATCTTCAGCGAAGTCGACGAGGAGTTCCGTGCCGAGCGCAGACGCGCCCGGATCCGCCGGCTGGCGACGTTCGGGCTGGGACTCCTGGTGGTCGTGGGGCTCGGCGTCGGCGGCTGGCAGTATCTGCTGTATCGACAGACCGGTCTCGCCGGCGCGGTGGCGCAGGCCTATTTCGCCGCCCAGAAGGATGCGGACACCGCACCCCCCGCCGCCGCCGGACCCGACGCGCCGCTGACGCCCGAGCAGAAGCGCTCGATCGACGCCTTCGCCGGGATCGCCGCGCGTGGTTCGGAGGGTTTCGCCACCTTGTCGCGTCTGCGCATGGCGGCGCTGGCCTGGGAAGGCAAGGACCATGACCGCGCGCTCTCGCTCTGGGACCAGATCTCGCGCGATGGCGCCGCCGATCACGATCTGCGCGGCCTGGCGGACCTGCTCTGGGTGCAGCATCGCGCCGACGATGCCGACCCGTCGCTGCTGAAGACCAGGCTGCGCGACATCCTCTCGCCGCGCAGTCCCTGGCATCTGCTGGCGCTGGAAACCGACGCGCTGATCGACCTGCGCAGCAACCGCGTCGACGATGCGAAGCGCAAGCTGACGGCGCTCAGCCAGGACGGCGCCGCGTCGGAAAGCCAGCGGGCCGAGGCGAGCGGGCTCCTCGACACTCTCGACACATCGAAGACCGGCGGATGATGCAGCAGAACGACGATCCTTTTGCCGACGGCGTCTCGGCGGACGCCGTGCCCGGGATCGGCCGGCGTGCGGCGCTGCTCGGCGGCCTCGGCATGCTGGCGCTGCCGATGGCAGGCTGCGGCATCTTCGACGAGGAGAAGAAGCCGGTGCTGGCCGGTCGTCGCGAGGACGTGCTGAGCGTCGGCGCCGGCCTGACCGTCGACGAGAGCGACACCACCCCGATCTCGCTGTCCGAGCCGGTCATGGAGCCCGACTGGCGGCAGCCGGGCCGGGTGCCCAGCCACGAGTCGATCAATGCCCGCACCGGCGGCATGAACCAGCTCTGGAGCCAGAGCCTGGGTGCTGGCCAGGGCGGCGGCGTGCTGGCGGCCGAGCCGGTGGTGGCGGGCGGCCACGTCTATGCCATGGACGGCCGCGGCGTCGTCGGCGCCTACGACCTGTCCAGCGGCGCCCGGCTCTGGCGCACCGACACAAAGCCGAAGAAGAGCCGGTCGTCCAATGTCGGCGGCGGCCTGACCTATGCCGACGGCATCGTCTACGTGGTCGACGGCGTGGCCGAGACGCTGGCGCTCGACGCGGCCAGCGGGGCGGTGAAGTGGCGCGTCAATGTCGGCACCCCGGGGCGCTCGGCGCCGACGGTGGTCGACGGGCGCATGTTCTTCGGCACCATCGACGAGCGCCTGTTCGCGCTCGAGATCACCGCCGGCAGGCAGCTCTGGGTGTATCAGGCGAGCGCCTCGCAGACCATCGTGTTCGGCCAGCCGGCGCCGGCGGTGGTCGGCGGCACGGTGCTGGCGGGCTTCGGCTCGGGCGACATCGCAGCACTTCGCGCCGAGACCGGCGAGCTGCTCTGGAGCGACACGCTGGGCTCGACCGGCGGCCGCAACTCGATCCTGGATTTCTCCTCGGTGCACGGGCTGCCGGTGATCTCGGACGGCACCGCCTACGTCATCAGCGTGGGCCAGGTGCTGACCGCCATCGACCTCCACTCCGGCCGCCGCCTGTGGGAACGCACCGTCGCCGGCAAGGACGGGCTGGTGGTCACCGGCCAGTGGCTGTTCCTGCTGAGCCAGGACCAGCAGCTCGCCTGCCTCGACAAGAGCAACGGCCATGTGCGCTGGGTGACGGTGCTGCCGCGCTTCCGCCGGCCCAAGCCGCAGAAGGGCGCGATCGGCTGGACCGGCCCGCTGCTCGCCAACGGGCAGCTGGTCTGCGTCAGCGACTTCCCCAAGATGGGGCTGATCACGGTCGATGCCGTTTCCGGCAAGGTCGGGCAGACGCTGAAGCTCGCCAGCACCAGCGGGATCGCGCCGATCGCGGCGGGCGGGCGCATGCTGCTGATCACCGACGACGGCAAGCTGTCCGCCTATGGATGACACCTAGATGAAGCGCGGCAGCCGGTCCGCACCGCCTCCGTCCGACACCACGCCGTTCCGGCTGCTGCCGGTGGTGGTGGTGGCCGGCCGGCCGAATGTCGGCAAGTCGACCCTGTTCAACCGGCTGTCGGGCCGGCGCTCGGCCATCGTCTCGGACACGCCCGGCGTCACCCGCGACCGCAAGGATGCGGAGGCGCTGCTGCGCGGCCGCCGGGTGCGCCTCATCGATACGGCCGGGCTGGAGGAGTCGGCGCCCGACAGCCTGTATGGCCGGATGCGCGCCTCCTCGGAGCATGCGGTCGCGGAAGCCGACCTGGTGCTGTTCTGCATCGACGCGCGCGCCGGCATCACCTCGGCCGACGCCCATTTCGCCGCCTGGCTCCGGCGGCAGGGGCGGCCGGTGCTGCTGGTGGCCAACAAGGCCGAGGGACGTGCCGGCACGGCGGCGGCGCTGGATGCCTACAGCCTGGGCCTCGGCAGCCCGGTCGCGGTGTCGGCCGAGCATGGCGAGGGCCTGTCGGACCTGATGGGCGAGATCGTCGACCGCCTGCCGCCGGAGCAGGCCGCCCCGGACCCGGTGCCTGCCGACGACGACGACTTCGATCCCGGCCTCGGCGAGGAGGGCGAGGAGGTGGCGGTGCCGCCGCGGCCGCCCGGTCCGTTGCGGCTGGCCATCGTCGGGCGTCCGAACGCCGGCAAGTCGACGCTGCTGAACCGCCTGCTTGGCGAGGAGCGCATGATCACCGGGCCGGAGCCGGGCCTGACCCGCGACGCGGTCTCGGTGCGGCTCGCCGACGAGCACGGGCCGATCGAGCTGGTCGACACCGCCGGCCTGCGCAAGAAGGCGCGCATCGAGCTGGAGCTCGAGAAGATGTCGGTCTCCGCCTCGCTGGAGGCGCTGAAGATGGCGGAGATCGTGGTGCTGGCCATCGACGCCACGCTCGGCGTGCACGACCAGGACCTGCAAATCGCCCGCCTGATCGAGCGCGAGGGCCGCGGCTGCGTGCTGGCGCTGAACAAGTGGGACGCGGTGGAGGACCGGATCAAGACGCGCGGCGAGATCTCGGACCGCATCGAGTTCTCGCTGTCGCAGATGCGCGGCATCCCGGTGGTGTCGTTCTCCGCCCTCACCGGGGCCGGCGTGCAGAAGCTGCTGCCGACGGTGCGGGCCGCGCACGAGGTCTGGAACAAGCGGGTCGCGACCGGTGCCCTCAACCGCTGGTTCGAGGGCGCGCTGGAGCGGCACACGCCGCCGCTGGTGGAGGGCCGCCGTCTCAAGCTGCGCTACATGACGCAGGTGAAGGCGCGGCCGCCGACCTTCGTGCTGTTCGGCACCCGCGCCGAGCTGCTGCCCGAGGACTACCAGCGCTACCTGGTCAACGGCCTGCGCGAGACCTTCAAGCTGCCCGGCACGCCGATCCGGCTGCAGCTGCGGGGCACCAAGAACCCCTACGCCGACGGGTAGGGTTTCGGGCGTCGTCTTCCAGCCCCGCCAGCCTCATGACGCGGCGACGAGCGCCGCAAGCTGATCGAATCGGGCGCAGGCATGCGCCATGTCGATCTCGAAGCATTCGCGTCCGACGCGCATCCCGGAGTCCGACAGTCCGACCTTGTCGATGTGGTCCGTGACAAAGGCTGGATCCGGGTAGAGCACGGGCGACGGTGCTTCCATGAAGCGATCGGACTCGTAGATATCCAGGTCGTTCCTGTGCTGCAGGTTGAAGCGGCTGGTCAGGATCAGGCTCGGCAGGTTGGCGAGCCACCGGTATTTCGCGAGGCCTGCGCCCCAGAGGGCGATCGCCAGCCGGGCGTGGTAGCACCAGCTCATGCTCGTCTGCACCGGCTGGCCGATGGTGCTGACGATGGCGAGGCCGGTTCCCTGGAACCGCTGGACCAGGTGATCGACGAGCGCCTGTTCGGCCTGGGCCGGGTTGCGGGTGGCGATCGCATCCTTCATCGCCGGGATCATCTCCCCCGCGGCGCCTTCAGGCCGGGCATTGCGCCCGTCGAACACCAACACGGCATCCGGATGAGCCTGGCGCACATGATCGAGGAGGCCGGCATGGAAACCGGCATTGTCGATGAAGGTGCGGTCGTCGAGGCGAATGCCCACGATGAACACCGGCCGGCCCCGGTAACGGCGCTCGATCTCCTCGGCCACGCGGCGATATGCCTCGGTTGCTTCCACGGCGCCGCGCACCGCGTCACGCAGCCCCGCGGACACGAAGTTCTTGGTGAACCTGACCGGCACGCAGCCGGACTCGTGCGCCCACTGCACGAAACTCTCCTTGTCCGGCAAGGTGCGGTCGACCCGCCCGGCCAGTGGGGGAAAGATCTTGTGGATCGGGCCGAAGAACTCCGACTGGCCCTGCGACGCGCCGATGATGACGGAAATGGGCAGCGACCGGGGGGCGTCCCGAAGCAGGGCGAGCTGTCCGCTCAGATCGTTCCAGACGTAGTGGCCGATATGCAGATGCGGCAGCGCCATGAAGACGTTGACGACCTTCGCATCCGGGGCGCGACGCCGCTTCGGCATCATCTCGTGACGGATCAGGCAGTGCGACAGCAGGTTCATCCACAGGCCGCCGCCGATCAGCCCGGCGAAAAGCTGGTCGGGCAGTGACGACCGCCCGATCGCCAGGTTCGCGTTCGGCAGGAAGATGCCGATCGCGTTGCAGTCCCGATCCGCGGTGACGACGATGAAGCGCAAACCGTTGCGATCAAGGAACTGATAAAGAATGGAATGTTCCTGGAGCGGGTAGATCGCTTTCAGCCAGGCATCGCTTCCATCCACCGGGCTCGGCCATACAAAGCGCCGGTCCGTCGCCGCGATCAGGGCGGCGTCATAAAGGTCGCGGCCCACGGCCTGACCCACGGCATCGCGCGGCAGAACGAAGTCGCGGTCCTGGCCCGCTCTCACCGGCAGCAGCAGGGCGTCGGGCATCTTGTCGAGAACCAGCCCTTCCACGGGCGGGCAGATCAGGTCGGCGCACAACACGATGATCCGGCGCAGCGCGATCGGGCCCAGCTGCAGCAGGGCGTCCAGTTCGGGATCCGGCCGGTCGTCCTGCATCTCGAACAGGCGTTGCCATTGCCGCCGGACCAGCCCCGGCGCGACCGTCCTGATCCATGGCGTGACCTCTGGAACGGTCAGGCCGGCGTCATCGACGCGTTGCAGCCGCGAGTCCAGCACCCAGCTTGCCCGGGCGCCGCTCTCGTGTTGCAGCTCGACGATCAGCAGCGGGGCAAGGCAGGTGACCACGCAGCTCGGGCGCCAGCCCGGCACGAAAGCCGGCACGACCTTGCCGTCCATCAGGATCGGGAACTCGAGAAGCCCGTCCAGAACAAGCGACACGCCGCCATCGGCATGATCGACGACGATTCGCGGCTGGTCCAGCGCGTTGCCCAGCAAGGGCCGGACCAGGAGCGACAACGGCGCGATCGCGCTGGTCGCGAGGATCCGGTGCATGAGCTCCAGACGGAACCGCCGGTCCAAACGAAAAGAAGTCGGTGGCCAGGCGATCCAGCGCCTGGGGCGCGCCCTGCGCGGCGGCGGCACAGGCCGATGCCAGCGTGTCCCGCATCTGGGCGAGAACATGGTCCGCAACGTCGGGCAGGGCCCGCGCCAGCACCGTGCCAGTGCGGTCCAGAAACCAGTAGGACGAGCCGTGGCTCTGCGGAGGGCTCGCCGTCATCTCGGCCAGGATGATCGGCGAGAAGCCACTGACGAGGCGGGCGGTCGCCAGTGGCAGTCGCGTCGCGCCCAGAAGCGCGTGCAGATCAGGCGCCGGGTGGGCTTTGCCGGGCGTTGCGGATCGCCGGCCGGGTTCCGGAACGGCGGCCGCCCGGTTCGATGAAGCGAGCCGCTCTTTCGTCCTGAGCCAGAAGTCCATCTCGAGCTACCGTGCGTTGCGACGTTGCGTGCGGCGTCGCCATCACCGACCCGACTGCGGGCGACGCAGGAATATGGTGGAGATCCGCCGGGGTGCCGGCTACTCCGGCTGCCCGGCCGGCTCGCCGGCGCCGTCTTCCACCGCGCCGCCCGGCTCCGCCGTTTCCGGAGCGTCCGCGGCCCGGCCCGACTGCTTCTCGCGCAGCTTGGCCTCCTTCTTGGCGGCCTTGGCGCGGTCGCGTTCGGCCTTCTGGAAGTTGTAGTTCACCTTGTAGGCCATGATGTTCCTTTCTCGTCTGCCGACGATGGTCTGGCGGGCAGGCTATCGCACCAACGCGCCGCCGTCAGCCCGCCGCGACGACCGCCGGGGGCGGCCCTGCTGGCAGCGGCTGCCGGCGGTCCGGTCAGAGCGCGATCTGCCGCCCGGTCTGCACGTAGCGGTCCGATGGCAGGTCGAAGCGATCCACCAGGTGGACCGCGTTGCGATACATGATGCCAAACAGCATCCGGCGCCAGCCTGACAGGCGGGGATGGCTGCTGCTCGGGCTCCTCACCACCTCGTCCCGGCCACCGACGAAGATCGCCTCCTCCGGCACGATCAGGCAGCCCTGCGCGCTCGCCGCCGTCAGGGCGGCGGGCAAGGCGGGGATCTCGACGAAGCCGTAGCGGGCGATCACGTGCCATACCCCGCCCTCGTGGCGGCGCACGCTGACGCGCTCGTGGTCGGCCACCCTGGGCACCGGCTCGAACTCGACGGTCAGCGTCACGACGTGGCGCTGCAGGGCGCCGAACTGCTCGACATGCGACGTCATCAAGGGCGGGATCGGATCGCGCAGGCGGGTCAGGAATACCACCGCACCCGGCACGCGCGGCACCTGGCCGTCGGCCAGGCGCTGCAGGAACTGCTTCGGCGCCAGCACCTTCTTCGCCGCCACGTCGTGCAGGGCCGCGATGCCCTGCCGCCAGGTGCTCATCATGATGAACACCAGCCCGCCGGCCAGCAGCGGAATGAAGCCGCCATCGGCGATCTTCAGCAGGTTGGCCGTGAAGAAGCAGATGTCCACGATCAGGAAGAACCCGGCCACCGCCGCCGCGGCGGCGAGCGGCCAGCGCGCGATATGACGCAGGTAGGAGAACAGCAGGGCCGTGGTCAGCAGCATGGTGGTCGAGACCGCCATCCCGTAGGCGCCGGCCAGCCGGGCCGAGCTGCCGAAGCCGATCGTCAGGGCCAGCGTCAGCAGCATCATCGTCCAGTTCACCACCGGCACGTAGATCTGCCCGTATTCCCGGTCGGAGGTCTGACGGATGTTGAGGCCGGGGAACCAGCCCAGCTGCACCGCCTGCCGGGTCAGCGAGAACACGCCGGTGATGATCGCCTGGCTGGCGATCACGGTGGCGCAGGTGGCGAGGAGCACGACGGGCCAGATCGCGTAGGAAAAGACCTGGGCCGGGATGATGCCGTAGAACGGGTTGTCGGGCAGCCGGCTCAGCCCGATCAGGCTGGCGGACTGGCCGGCATAGCAGAGCAGCAGGGCCGGCAGCACCACCACGTACCACGACAGCTGGATCGGCAGGCGGCCGATATGGCCCATGTCGGCATAGAGCGCCTCGGCCCCGGTCAGGGCCAGGAATACGCCGCCGAGCACCGCCAGGCTGTGCCAGTGGTGCGAGCCCAGGAACCGGATGCCGTGGCGCGGGTCGATCGCCCACAGCACCTCGGGATGGCGCGCGAGCGAGATCGCCCCGAGCCCGCCGATCACCACGAACCAGAGCAGCATGACCGGTCCGAACAGGCGGCCGATGCGCTCGGTGCCGACGGCCTGCAGCGCGAACAGCGCCACCAGGATGGCGGCCGCGACCGGCAGCACCAGCTGGCTGAGATCGGGGGTGGCGACCTTGACGCCCTCGATGGCGCTCAGCACCGAGATCGACGGCGTCAGGATGCCGTCGCCGTAGAGCAGCGCGCCGCCGAACAGCCCGAGCGTCAGCAGCAGGGCGGTGCTGCGTCGCGGCCGGTGTATCGCGGCGGGATGCTCCTCGCCTTCCGGCTCGCTGCCGGTGACGAGTGCTGTGAGCGCCAGGATGCCGCCTTCGCCGCGGTTGTCCGCCCGCATCACGAACAGGCAGTACTTGATCGCCACCACGATGATCAGCGCCCAGACGATCAGCGACAGCACGCCCAGGATGGATGAGGTGCTGAGCCGTCCCCCGGTCGTCTCCAGCACCGTCTGCATGGTGTAGAGCGGGCTGGTGCCCAGGTCGCCATAGACGATCCCCAGTGCCGCGAGCATCGAGACGGGCAGAGCGGGCCGCTTGGGCAGCGGGCCGGGTTGAGGCTGCATGGAGGAACTCGCGGTGGTGAGGGTTGATCATCCTCCGGAAGCCGGGCCGGCGCGAGGGGCTGCCCGTCCTGCGCGGTGATTGACAGCGCCGGCCGGCTTGTCTAGGCAGCGCGGTGATCAGACACGCCGCTCCGCGAAGGCTCGCGCAGCGGCGCCTGCTCGTTTGGGGTGGTCTCATCGTGTTCGATGCGCTGTCAGGCAAGCTCACCGGCGTGTTCGACCGCCTCCGCACGCGCGGGGCGCTGTCGGAAGCCGACGTCATCGAGGCGATGCGCGAGGTCCGGCTGGCGATGCTGGATGCCGACGTGGCGCTGCCGGTGGTCAAGGACTTCACCACCAAGGTGCGCGAGCGCGCCGTCGGCCACGAGGTGCTGGACAGCATCTCGCCCGGCCAGGCGGTGGCCAAGATCGTCAACGACGCGCTGATCGACGCGCTCGGCGGCGCCGGCGCGGTGCCGCTGAACCTGAATGCCGCCGCGCCGATCCCGATCCTGATGGTCGGGCTGCAGGGGTCGGGCAAGACCACCACCTCGGGCAAGATCGCGCTTCGCCTGCAGACCCGCGAGAAGCGGCGCGTGCTGCTGGCGAGCCTCGACACCCAGCGCCCGGCGGCCCAGCTGCAGCTGCAGCAGCTTGCGGCGCAGGCACGGGTGGCGTCGCTGCCGATCGTCGCCGGTCAGACGCCGGTCGAGATCGCGCGCCGGGCGATGGAGACCGGGCGTCGCGAGGGCTTCGACGTCGTCATCCTCGACACCGCCGGCCGGCTGTCGATCGACGAGGCGCTGATGGAGGAGGTGCGCGAGATCCGCGCCGCCACCAGCCCGGCCGAGACGCTGCTGGTGGTCGACGCGATGACCGGGCAGGACGCGGTCAACACCGCCAAGCACTTCAACGAGGCGGTCGGCGTCACCGGCATCGTCATGACCCGGATGGACGGCGACGCCCGCGGCGGTGCCGCGCTGTCGATGCGCCACATCACCGGGGCGCCGATCAAGCTGACCGGCTCGGGCGAGAAGCTGGACGCGCTGGAGGAATTCCATCCCGAGCGCGTCGCCGGCCGCATCCTGGGCCTGGGCGATCTCGCCGGCCTGGTGGAAAAGGCGTCCGAGACGCTCGACACCGAGGAGACCGAGAAGCTCGCGCGCAAGATGATGCGCGGCAAGTTTGATCTCGACGACTACGCCTCGCAGATCCGCCAGATCGACAAGATGGGCTCGATCGGCGGCATCCTCGACATGCTGCCCGGCATGGGCAAGCTGAAGGACCAGCTCGGCGACAAGGACATCGACACCTCGATCCTGAAGCGCCACGGCGCGATCATCTCGTCGATGACCAAGGCCGAGCGGCGCGCGCCGGAGATCATCAAGGCGTCGCGCAAGAAGCGCATCGCCGCAGGCTCGGGCTCGACCGTGCAGGAGGTCAACCGCCTGCTCAAGCAGTTCGACGACATGTCGACCATGATGAAGCGCATCAACAAGCTGGGCGCCAAGGGACTGATGCGCCACGGCCTGTCCGCGCTCATGCCCAAGGGGATGGGGCAGGCCGGCGGGCCGCCGCAGCGGCCGCACTAGCGGCGCCGACACCGATTTCACAGACCTAGACTGGAGAGTTTGAGATGAGCCTGAAGATCCGCCTTGCCCGCGCCGGCGCCAAGAAGCGTCCCTACTACCACATCGTGGTCGCCGACAGCCGCTCGCCCCGCGACGGCCGCTTCATCGAGAAGGTGGGCAGCTACAACCCGATGCTGCCGGCCGAGCACGACGACCGCGTGCATCTGGCAGGCCCGCGCATCCTGCACTGGATGAGCCAGGGCGCGCTGCCGACCGATCGCGTCGCCCGTTTTCTCGGCCATGCCGGCCTGACCGCGATGCCCGCCTATCGCGAGCAGCCCAAGCAGTCGGCGCCGAAGAAGAAGGCGGTCGAGCGCGCGGCCGCCAACGCCGCCGCGTCCGCCGTCTGAACGACAGCGGGACCACCGGCCGGCGATGGGCGACGGACGCATCCTGATGGGCGTGGTGGGCCGGCCGCATGGCGTGCGGGGGCTGCTGCACGTGCACAGCTACGCCGCCGTGCCGGCCGACCTCGCCGCCTACGGCGTGCTGTCCGACGAACATGGCGCCAGCTGGACCCTGCGCTGGCGCGGCGTCGGCATCGCCGAGCTCACCGACGCGTCCGGCCGGGTGATGACCGATCGCGACCAGGCCGCCGCCCTGGTCAATCGCCGGCTCTATGTCGCGCGCGAGCGCCTGCCCGACCCGGACGAGGACGAGTTCTATCTGTCCGACCTGATCGGGCTGGCGGTGGTCGAGCGCGGCCCGGACGGCGAGCGGCCGGCCGGCCGCGTGCTCGCGGTGCATGACTACGGCGCCGGCCCGAGCCTGGAGATCGGCCCTGGCGCCGGGGAGGACGGACGCAGCGTCATGCTGCCCTTCACCCGGGCCTGCGTGCCGGAGGTCGATGTCGCGGGCAGCCGCGTGGTGGTGGTGATGCCAGACGAGATCGAGGTGCCCGACGACGCGTCGCTCGCCGCACCCGCCGGCGACGGTGCGTCGCCATGAGCTGGCAGGCGGTGGCGCTGACGCTGTTCCCGGAGATGTTTCCGGGCCCGCTGGGCGGGTCGCTGGCGGGGCGGGCGCTGCAGGACGGGCTCTGGTCGCTGCGCACGCACGACCTGCGCGCGCACGGTCTGGGCCGGCATCGCACCGTCGACGACACCCCGTTCGGCGGGGGTGCCGGCATGGTGATGCGGCCTGACGTGGTCGATGCGGCCATCGCCGGCGCCATCGACGATGCTGCGCTGCCGCTGGTGTATCTCACTCCGCGCGGCCGGCGGCTCGAGCAGGCCGACCTGCGCCGGTTCGCAGCCGGGCCCGGCATCGTGCTGCTGTGCGGCCGCTACGAGGGCGTGGACGAACGGGTGCTGGAAGCCCGCCAGGTCGAGCAGCTCAGCATCGGCGACTACGTGCTGTCGGGCGGCGAGACGGCCGCCCTGGTGCTGCTCGACGGCTGCGTCCGGCTGCTGCCGGGCGTGATGGGCTCCGAACACAGCGCCGCCGAGGAGAGCTTCTCGGACGGGCTGCTCGAATATCCGCACTACACCAGGCCGGCCGAGTGGCAGGGACGCGCGGTGCCGCCCGTCCTGCTGTCCGGCCACCATGCCTCCATCGCCGCCTGGCGGACCGCCCGGTCGGAGGAGGCGACGCGTCTGCGCCGCCCCGACCTGTGGGCCGTCCACGCCGCCCGCTCCACACACACTCCAGGCTTGCCGGCCCAGCCGCGCGGCCGTAACTGATCTTCCCGAGAAGGACCCCGATCATGAACATCATCCAGCAATACGAGGCCGAGCAGATCGTCCGGCTCACCGAGGCGCGCCCGGTGCCGAAATTCGCGCCCGGCGACACCGTCCGCGTGTCGGTGAAGGTCGTCGAGGGCGAGCGCTCGCGCGTGCAGGCCTACGAGGGCGTCGTGATCGCGCGGTCCAACAAGGGGCTCGGCAGCAACTTCACCGTCCGCAAGATCTCCTACGGCGAGGGCGTCGAGCGCGTGTTCCCGCTCTACGCGCCGACCATCTCCGAGATCTTCGTGGTGCGCCGCGGCGACGTGCGTCGTGCCAAGCTGTATTACCTGCGCGGCCGCCGCGGCAAGTCGGCGCGCATCGCCGAGAAGGCGCGCGAGATCGCGCCGGCCGCGACCGCCGCGGAGTAACAGGGAGGCAGGGCTCTGCCCTGCACCCGCCAGAGGGCGGCGCCCTCTGGACACCCGATTGATTGGGGCAGTGCGATGCCGACCTTGTTCGACAAGATCTGGGACGCTCACGTCGTGGATCGCTTCGAGGACGGTACGGCGATCCTTTATATCGACCGTCATCTGGTGCATGAGGTGACCAGTCCGCAGGCCTTCGAGGGGCTGCGCCTCTCCGGGCGGCGGCTGCGCCGGCCGGAGGCGACCATCGCGGTGGTGGATCATAATGTTCCCACCAGTGACCGCTCCCGCCCGGTCGAGGAGCCGGAAAGCCGGCTGCAGATCGAGACGCTGGAGCGCAATGTCGCCGAGTTCGGCGTGCCCTACTTCCCGCTGCTGTCGCCCAGCCAGGGCATCGTGCACATCATCGGGCCCGAGCAGGGCATCTCGCTGCCGGGCCAGACCATCGTCTGCGGCGACAGCCACACCTCGACGCACGGCGCCCTGGGCGCGCTGGCGTTCGGCATCGGCACCTCCGAGGTCGAGCACGTGATGGCGACGCAGACCCTGCTGCAGAAGCCGGCGAGGAACATGCGGGTTTCGGTCGAGGGCACGCTCTCGCCGGGCGTCACCGCCAAGGACGTGATGCTGGCGATCATCGGTCGCATCGGCACCGCCGGCGGCACCGGGCACGTGATCGAGTTCGCCGGCTCCGCCATCCGCGATCTCGACATGGCCGGACGCATGACGATCTGCAACATGTCGATCGAGGCCGGCGCCCGCGCCGGGCTGGTGGCGCCCGACGACACCACCTTCGACTATGTCAGGGGGCGTCCGTTCGCGCCGAAGGGCGAGGCGTTCGAGGCCGCGGTCGCGTACTGGCGCACCCTCGTCTCCGATCCGGACGCGCAGTACGACACGGTGGTGGAGCTCGCCGCCGGCGACATCGCGCCGCTGGTCACCTGGGGCACCAGCCCCGAGGACGTGGTGCCGATCACCGGCACCGTGCCAGACCCCGCCTGCGCCCTCGACGAGGCCCGCCGCCTCCAGATGCAGCGCATGCTGGACTATATGGGCCTCACCGCCGGCCAGAAGCTGTCCGAGGTGCCGGTCGACGCGGTGTTCATCGGCTCCTGCACCAACGGCCGCATCGAGGACATGCGGGCGGCCGCCCGGGTCGTCGGCAACCGGCACGTGGCGCCGGGCGTGCGCGCGATGGTGGTGCCGGGCTCGGGTCTGGTGAAGGCGCAGGCCGAGCGGGAAGGGCTCGACCGCATCTTCCTCGACGCGGGCTTCGAGTGGCGCGAGGCCGGCTGCTCCATGTGCCTCGGCATGAACCCCGACAAGCTGTCGCCCGGCCAGCGCTGCGCCTCCACCTCGAACCGCAACTTCGAGGGACGGCAGGGCCCCGGCGGTCGCACGCACCTGCTGTCGCCGGCGATGGCCGCGGCTGCCGCCGTCACCGGTCGCCTGACCGACGTGCGCGAGCTCGCGTGATGGACGCCTTCACCACCCTCACCGGCATCGCGGCGCCGCTGGCGGAAGCCAACGTCGACACCGACAAGATCATCCCGTCGCGCTTCCTGAAGACGATCCAGCGCACGGGGCTCGGCCGCAACGCCTTCGATCCCCTGCGATACGACGCGGACGGCTCGGAGAAGCCCGACTTCGTGCTGAACCGGGAGCCGTTCCGGCAGGCGCAGATCCTGGTGACCTACGAGAATTTCGGCTGCGGCTCGTCGCGCGAGCACGCTCCCTGGGCGCTGCTCGATTTCGGCATACGCTGCGTGATCGCGCCCTCGTTCGCCGACATCTTCCACAATAACTGCTTCAAGAACGGCATCCTGCCGATCCGGCTGCCGCGCGAGATCTGCGACGTCCTGATGCAGGATGCGGCGCAGGGGCCCAACAGCCGGCTGACGATCGACCTGGTGCGCCAGGTGGTGGTGCGTCCCGATGGCCAGGAGATCGCCTTTGAGGTGGATGCGCTGCGTCGCCGTCTGCTGCTGGAAGGCCTCGACGATATCGGCCAGACGCTGCAGCACACGCCGGCGATCGATCGCTTCGAGCAGACCCGCGCCGAGACGAGCCCCTGGATGTCCGGCATCGCGGTCGTCTAGCCGCGGGTCGTCCAGCAACCGGATGTCGGGGAACCGCGCCCCCGGCCGTCCAACGCCCAAGCGTCGAAAGCACCGCATGCCCCTGAACAAGAAGCTCCTCGTGCTGCCCGGCGACGGCATCGGCCCGGAGGTGATGCGCGAAGCCGGCCGCGTGGTCGGCTGGCTGTCGCGGCGGCGCGGCATCAACTTCGACATCAGCGAGGAGCTGGTCGGCGGCGCCTCGATCGAGGTGCATGGCGTGCCGATCCGCGACGAGGTGGTCGCCGCCGCGCGCGAGGCGGATGCGGTGCTGTTCGGCGCGGTCGGCGGGCCGCAATGGAGCCGGGTCGCGTTCGAGAACCGTCCGGAGCTCGCCATCCTGCGCCTGCGCCGGGAGCTCGGCCTGTTCGCGAACCTGCGTCCGGCGACGGTGCTGGGTCCGCTGGTGGATGCCAGCACCCTGAAGCCGGAGGTGGTACGCGGGCTGGACATCATGATCGTCCGCGAGAGTGTCGGCGGCATCTATTTCGGCGAGCCGCGCGGCATCGAGACGCTGCCCGACGGCAGCCAGCGCGGCGTGAACACCGAGCTCTACACGACCTTCGAGATCGAGCGCGTCGCCCGCGTCGCCTTCGAGCTGGCGCGCCGGCGCGGCCGGGCGGTGTGCTCGGTGGAGAAGAGCAACGTGATGGAAAGCGGCCTGCTGTGGCGGCAGGTGGTGACGGCGCTGGGGGCGGCCGAGTATCCGGACGTCGCCTTGACCCACATGCTGGCCGACAACTGCGCCATGCAGCTCGTCCGCAACCCGCGCCAGTTCGACGTGATCGTCACCGGCAACCTGTTCGGCGACCTGCTGTCGGACCTGGCCTCGATGCTGACCGGCAGCCTCGGCATGCTGCCCTCGGCCACGCTTGGCACCGTGGACGGGCAGGGCCGCCGGCCGGCGCTGTACGAGCCGATCCATGGCAGTGCGCCCGATATCGCCGGCACCGGCCAGGCGAATCCGCTGGCGCAGATCCTGAGCCTGGCGATGCTGCTGCGCTATTCCTTCGGCCTCGACGACGAGGCGGCACTGATCGAGACCGCCTGCACCAACGTCCTGACCAGCGGCCTCAGGACGGCCGACATCATGAGCGCCGGCAAGGCCAGGGTCGGTACCAGCGTGATGGGCGAGGCCGTGCTGCGCGAGCTCGACAAGCTGGGTGGCTGACCGGGCTACGTGGCGAAGCGGGCATGCAAAAGCCGCAGCCATGGTCGTGGCTGCGGCTCCTGTGATCGTCGCCCAGACGGTGCGGCTGGCTAGAAGCCCTCGCGCTCCAGGCGCTTGCGCTCCATCTTGCGGGCGCGTCGCACGGCCTCGGCAGCCTCGCGGGCACGACGCTCCGACGGCTTCTCGTAATGACGGCGGAGCTTCATCTCGCGGAAGATGCCCTCGCGCTGCATCTTCTTCTTGAGCGCCTTGAGCGCTTGATCGACATTGTTGTCACGAACAAGAACCTGCACTGGGCCGTCATCTCCTGCCTGCCGTCCAACGCCGCATGGGGGGGCGCCGACCGATACTGGATGCCGGAAACCGCAGTCGCGATTCCCGAAGGAGCGGGGCTATAGCACGAGGCCCGCCCGATGCACAATCGGCGCGGCGACCCCATCTCCGCCGGCACCACGCCCCGACCGCCGACATTCCAAGGATTTCCCGATGGCTTTGCTGAAGATCGCCCGCATGGGCCACCCGGTGCTGCTGTCGCGCGCCGAGCTGGTCGCGGACCCGACCTCGCCTGCGATCGCGCAGCTGATCGAGGACATGATCGAGACCATGATCGACGCGTCCGGCGCCGGGCTGGCGGCGCCGCAGGTGCATGTGGGCTTGCGGCTCTATGTCTACAGCGTGCCGGCGCTGCGCAGCACCGGTGAGGATGATCCGCCGCGCGCCGTCGACGCGCTGATCAACCCGGTGCTGACGCCGATCGGCGACGAGATCGCCACGCAGACCGAGGGCTGCCTGTCGATCCCCGGGCTGCGCGGCGCGGTGCGGCGTCCGGCGCGGGTGCGCTACGAGGGGCTCGATCGGCACGGCGCGCCGGTGTCGGGCGAGGCGTCCGGCTTCCTGGCGATGGTGCTGCAGCACGAGCAGGACCATCTGGACGGCGTGCTGTACACCATGCGCATGACCGACCTGACCCGGCTCGGCTTCGAGACCGAGTATGCCCGCTTCGGCATGGGGTCCGCGGCATGAGCCTGATGCGGGTGGCGCTGCGCTCGGCCGGTCCGGTGCTGGCCGGCGCGTCCGGCCTCGCCGATCTTGCCGGCGGCGGCTTCGCAGGACCGCTCGATCGCGATCCGGCGCGCGATGCCGCGATCCGCGCCATGCTGCCGCTGGTGCCGGCCATGGGCTGGAGCGTGCGCGCGCTGCGCGAGGCGGCCGGCGCCGATGCCGACCTGCTGTTCCCGGGCGGACCGTCCGAGATGGTGGAGGCGCACAGCGACCTCGGCGACCGCATGATGGAGGAGGCCGGACGCGCGATCGAGGAGACCCGCGTCGGCCGGCGGGTGCGGGCGCTGATCCTGCTCCGGCTCGAGCAGGCGGAGCCGGATCGCGAGGCGATCCGCCGCGGCCTGGCGCTGCTGTCGCTGCCGGGGCGACGCGCGGTGGCGCTGCGCAGCCTGGCCAGGACCGTCGACACGATCTGGCACGCCGCCGGCGATGTGTCCGCCGACATGAGCTGGTACAGCAAGCGGGCGCTGCTGGCCGGGGTGTATTCCGCGACCCTACTCTACTGGCTGCGGGAAGGCAGCGGCCCCGCCACCGAGGGCTTCCTCGACCGCAGACTGGCCGCGGTGGCCCGGATCGGCCGCCTGACGCAGCGGTTGCGCCGGGCGGCCTGAGCGATCCGGGCGGTCCGGCGAACCGCCGCCACGCTCCCGGGCGGGCCGGTCAGGCGGCGAGCTTCAGCCGCACCTGATCCGGCGGCAGCCGCACCAGCGCCTCGTAGTCCCTGAGCAGGATCTCGGTCATCGGGCCGGGCGCGAACTGGAGCTCGGCGATCTGACGGACCGGCGTCACCTCGGCAGCGCTGCCGGCCAGGAACACCTCGGTCGCCTGGCTCATCTCCTCCGGCATGATCACCCGCTCGACCACCTCGATCTGCCGGGTGCGCGCGAGCGCGATCACGGTGCGGCGCGTGATCCCGTCCAGGAAGCAGTCCGGGATCGGCGTGTGCAGCTTGCCGTCCATGACGAAGAAGATGTTGGCGCCGGTGGCTTCCGACACCTGGCCGCGCCAGTCGAGCATCAGCGCGTCGTTGAAGCCCTGCAGCTCGACTGCGTGCTTGGACATGGTGCCGATCATGTAGAGGCCCGACGCCTTGGCGCGGATCGGCGCGGTCTCCGGATGCGGCCGCTTCCATGGCGCCATGCCGAGGCGCACGCCCTGCATGCGGTCGGCGCCGAACAGGTTGGGCCAGGCCCAGACCGCGATCATCAGATGGATGCTGGTCGCCTGCGCCGACACCGAGAGCTGCTCGGAGCCGCGCCAGGCCAGCGGGCGGATATAGGCGTCGGTCAGTCCGCTCGCCGCCAGCGTCTGGATGCAGGCCTCGTCGATCTCCGCCTCGGAATACGGGATCTCGAAGCCGAGGATGCGGCCGCTCTCGACCAGGCGATCGGTATGCTCGCGCAGCTTGAAGATGTGGCCGGAATAGGCGCGCTCGCCCTCGAACACAGCACTCGCGTAGTGCAGGCCGTGCGACAGCACGTGCAGCTTGGCGTCGCGCCACGGGATCAGCGCGCCGTCCCACCAGATCGAGCCATCCCGGTCGTCGAATGGAACGAGAGACATGAGCTGGCTCCTTCTGCTGGCCGCTGATGCGTCCGTAGAAGGCGGCTTCCATTAAGTCAATGAAGCTGTCTTAACTCGGCGGCCGATGGCTGCATGGGCGCAGGTGGATGGAGCCGAAGATCATGGTGCACGGCCTGCCGTCGGGGGGTGCCTCTGTGCTGCCGGGACATGCCGGGCCTGCCCACGGCGACGGCGCCGCCGGCACCGGGCTGCTGTTCCTGCGCGAGGAGCAGATGCGCCTGGCGCAGGACCTGTTCTTCTTCGCCTATCGCGACCTGACCGCCTCGGCCGACGCCATCCTGGTCGAGCTCGGGCTCGGCCGTGCGCATCATCGGGCGCTGCATTTCATCGGCAGGCGCTCCGGCATCGCCGTCAGCGAGCTGCTGGCGCTGCTGCGCATCACCAAGCAGAGCCTGGCCCGGGTGCTCGGCGAGCTGGTCGCGCGCGGCTACGTGCTGCAGACGCAGGGGCCGCGCGACCGCAGGCAGCGGCTGCTGAGCCTGACCGACGAGGGCAGGGCGCTGGAGCGCCGGCTGTTCGAGCGCCAGCGCGAAAGGATGGTGGCCGCCTACCGCGATGCGGGCGGGGCGGCGGTCGAGGGCTTCCGTCGCGTGATGCGCGGCGTGATGGACGAGCAGACCCGCGGCCTGCTGGAGCCGCGCGAGGCGCCGCCGCGGCCGGGCCTGCGCCGGACCGCCGGATGATCGCGGACGGCGCGCCCGCGCTGGCCGATGCGGCGCACGTGCTGGTGGTGGACGACGATGCCCGCCTGCGCGGCCTGCTGCAGCGCTACCTCGCCGAGCAGGGCTTCCGGGTCACCACCGCCGGCAGCGCCGCCGATGCGCGCCGGCTGCTGGGCGTGATGCAGCCCGACCTGATGGTGCTCGACGTGACGATGCCCGGCGAGACCGGGCTCGAGCTGACCCGGGCGCTGCGCGGCGACGGGCACGCGCTGCCGATCCTGCTGCTGACCGCCCGCGGCGAGCCGGAGGACCGCATCGCCGGCCTGGAGGCCGGCTCCGACGACTATCTCGGCAAGCCGTTCGAGCCGCGCGAGCTGCTGCTGCGGCTGCGCGCGCTGCTGCGACGGATCGGTCCGCCGGCCTCGACCGAGAACGACCGGCCGGTGCGGATCGGCAGCATGGAGTTCGACCCGGTCCGCGGCCTGCTGGGCGGGCCGGGCGGTCCGGTGCATCTCACCGGCGGCGAGTCGGCGCTGCTGACGGTGCTGGCGCGGCATCCGAACGAGGTGCTGTCGCGCGAGTCGATCGCCCGGACGCTGGAGATGGACGAGGCGGGCGAGCGCGCCATCGACGTGCAGGTGACGCGCCTGCGCCGCCGCATCGAGGCCGACCCGCGCGAGCCGCGCTTCCTGCACACGGTGCGCGGCCGCGGCTACGTGCTCAGGCCCGGGGCCTAGCCTCCATGCCGCCCGCCGTCGCCCGGCCGCAGGAGCGCCTGCTGCCGCCGGAACCGGTGGTGGCGACGCCGCCGGCGGGACGGGGCGCCTGGTGGCATGGCCGGCGTCCCCGCCTGGGCCTCCGGCTTGACCGGCCGATCCGGCGCATGCTGCCCCGCTCGCTGCTCGGCCGCTCGCTGCTGATCCTGCTGATCCCGCTGCTGGTGACGCAGGGCATCTCGCTGGAGCTGTTCTATGGCAGCCATCTCGACATCGTGTCGCGGCGGCTGTCGGGGGCCGTCGTCGGCGAGATCACCGAGACCATGCTGCTGCTGGAGCGCACCCACCGCAAGGCCGATCGCGACTGGCTGCTGCAGAGTGCGGCGGCGCAGTTCCAGCTCGGCATGGTGCTGCGGCCGCATGTCAGGCTGCTGCCGGGGGCCGGCGCGACCAACGTGCTCGGGCCATGGGACGAGGACCTCGCGGCCGCCCTGAAGCAGATCGGCCGGCCGTTCGACGTCGACTGGATCTCCGACCCGCACACGGTGAACATCCACATCCAGCTTCCCGACGGCGTGCTTGACGTGGCGGCGCCGCGCAAGCGGCTCGACGTCGGCCCGATCTGGATCTTCGTGGCCTGGGTCGCCGGCAGCGCGCTGCTGCTGTTCAGCATCGCCGCCCTGTTCATGCGCAACCAGGTGCGGGCGATCCGCCGTCTGGCGCGCGCCGCCGAGGCGTTCGGGATGGGCCGCGATCCCGGTCCGATCCGCCTCGAGGGCGCCCAGGAGGTGCGCAAGGCGGCAAGCGCCTTCAACCGCATGCAGGAGCGCATCCTGCGCTTCATCGCCCAACGCACCGCCATGCTGGCCGGCGTCTCGCACGACCTGCGCACGCCGCTGACCCGGCTGCGGCTGACGCTGGCGATGCTGCCGCAGGCGGGGCGGCTGGAGGCCGAGACGCTGGTGCCCGACATCGCGGGCATGGTGGCCGACGTCGAGGAGATGGACCGCATGATCGAGGGCTACCTCTCGTTCACGCGCGGCGAGGGGGCCGAGCAGGCCGAGCCGGTGAGCCTGAAGCTGCTGCTGGAGGAGGCGGCGGCGGCGGCGCGGCGGGCGGGCGCCGACGTGCTGGCGGTGCTGGTGCCGGCGATGCCCGACATCGTGCTGCGGCAGGGGGCGATGCGTCGGGTGCTGGCGAACCTGCTGGAGAACGCGCGCCGGCATGGCGGCCGCATCATGCTCACCGCCGTGGCCGACGCGCGCGCGGTGGTGCTGCTGATCGACGATGACGGGCCGGGCATCCCGGATCACCGCCGCGAGCAGGTGTTCCGGGCGTTCGAGAGCGGGGCCGGCGGCGGTACCGGCCTCGGCCTGACCATCGCCCGCGACATCATCCAGGCGCATGGCGGCGACATCTGGCTGGAGCAGAGCCCGCTGGGCGGACTGCGGGCCCGGATCAGGCTGCCGTTCTGACCGGCCGGCGGAGCGGCGGCCGGACCCTGCGCTAGGGCAGGGTGTTGCCGGCGCCGCCATGCCCGGCGCCGTTGTTGCTGCCAAGCCCGCTGCCGCCGCCGAGCGTGTCGCCGCCGAGCGAGCCGAGCGGATTGTAGCGGCCGACATTGCCGATGAGCTGCTGGATGAACGAGGCGTCGCTGCCCGGCGACGGCGTGGTGCGGCCCACCATCGACACGTCGTGGGCATCGCGCTGGTCCAGCCGGCGCAGGCTGCGCAGCACGCCGCCCTGGTCGAAGTTCAGCACCAGCACCTGCTGCGTCTCGACCTTCGGATGCGAGAGCGGCACCGGCGCCGTCACCTCGCCGACATAGAACCAGGTGTTGTCGTCGAAGGTCGCGCGCGTGGTCGGCGAGCCGAGCAGGCCGGTCACGTCGGCGCGCGTCGAGGTGCCGGGAGTCAGCTTGTCGTAGTCCTGCTTCTCCACCAGCTGCCCCCGGCTGGTCGGCAGCGGAGAGAACACGGCGCAGCCCGACGCCGCGAGCGGGCCCGCGAGCAGGGCCATGCCGAGCAGGCGGGCGAGAGGACGGGCGCTGGGCCGGGCGACGGATCGCATGAGCGGACGATCATCCTCAGGTGTGATGGCGTGGCGGTTGCCCAACCGCGCCGACATGCTCTAGTCGACGCACCGGCGAGGCATCGACGTCCGGTGCCCGATCGGCCAACCGGTGTCAATCGTTCCCGCTCCGGCGCGGACCCGAATGAGGAGGAGGACCCGCATGACCCTGCATCCGGAACTGTCGCGCAGGGTCCAGGTCAGGAGCCTCGCCTCGCTGCGTCCGGACGAGACCGCCCTGGAGACCACGGTGGAGGCGACGCCGGCCGAGTGCGCGGCGCTGGCGCGTCGCCTCGACGTGCCGGCGGTGGCGGTCCTGAGCTGCCGTTTCCGCCTGTCCGGGGCCGATGCCGCCGGCATCGTCGCCGCCGACGGCCTGCTGCAGGCCCGGCTGACACGGACCTGCGTCACCACGCTGGAGGATTTTCCCAGCCTCGTCACCGAACAGTTCTCCATCTGCTTCGTGCCGGGCGACCGCGTGTCGGAAGGTTCCGACGACGCGCTCGATCTCGAGGCGGACGACGACATTCCCTACGCCAACGGCGTCATCGACCTGGGCGAGGCGGCGGTCGAGCAGCTGGCGCTGGCGCTCGATCCCTATCCGCGCAAGCCCGGCGCCGAGCGGCCGGCCGGCGTCGGCAGCGGGGATCCGCCGTCCGGCCACGAGGAGGCGATGCCGGAGCCGGACGATGCGGACCGCCCCAATCCGTTCGCGGCCCTGGCCGGGCTGCGGCGCGGCGAGGACTGAGCCGGCCTGCGAGGCCGGCTGCAACCGTTTGCTTGCGGAGCCGGTGAGCGTCTGGTAGGAGCCGCCGCTGACCTCGCGCACGTTCGGCCCGACGTCGCACCGACCGGCGATCTGCCTGCATCGGGCCGGCCGAACGATATCGACATTGGAGGGGCTCGGGCCCATGGCTGTTCCCAAGAGAAAGACTTCGCCCTCTCGCGCCGGCATGCGGCGCAGCCACCAGGCGCTGCCTGTGGAGGCGCACAACGAGTGCGGGAACTGCGGTGAGCTGAAGCGTCCGCATCACGTCTGCGGCCAGTGCGGACATTATGACGGACGTGAGGTCGTTCAGGCCGGCAAGGCGCTGAAGGGGGCCGTTCGGGTCTGATCGGAGCCCGAACCGGGATGGGTGCCCGGTTGGGCGCGCGCCGTTCGGGCCGGTCGCTGCCCGGTCCGCGATGATGGACGCCGAGGCCGATCGCATGGCCGAGGCCGACCGCCCGGGCGGTCCGGCCGGTTTCACCCTCGCGGTCGACGCGATGGGCGGCGACGGCGCGCCGGAGATGGTGATCGACGGGCTGGCGCTGGCCGCCGAGCGTCATCCATCCGCCCGCATCCTGCTGATCGGCGACGAGGCGCTGCTGGCGCCGCTGCTGGCCCGGTCGCGGGCCGCGCGCGCGCTGTGCACGGTGCGCCACGCGCCCGTCGCCATCACCAACGAGATGAAGGGCACGGCCGCCCTGCGGCTGCGCGACTCCTCCATGCGGATGGCGATGGATGCGGTGGCGTGCGGCGAGGCGCAGGGCGTGGTGTCGGCGGGAAATTCCGGGGCGCTGCTGGCGCTTGCCAAGATCGTCATCAAGACCATGCCGGGGATCGACCGGCCGGCGCTCGCCGCCATCAGCCCGTCGGCGCGCGGCGACGTGGTCATGCTCGATCTCGGCGCCAACGTCGCCTGCGACAGCCGCAACCTGGTCGAGTTCGCGATCATGGGGGAGGCGTTCGCGCGGGTCGTGCTCGGCCTGCCGGCGCCCACGATCGGGCTGCTCAATGTCGGCTCCGAGCAGATGAAGGGCGACGACCGCATCCGCCAGGCCGCCGACGTGCTGCGCACCAGCGCGGTCGCGGCGCAGTTCCGGGGCTTCATCGAGGGCCACGACATCACCGCCGGCACCACCGACGTGGTGGTGACCGACGGCTTCACCGGCAACGTGGCGCTGAAGACCGGCGAGGGCGCGCTGAAGCTCGCGAGCACGCTGCTCAAGCAGGTGTTCAGCGCCAGCATGAGCTCGCGCCTGGGCTACGCGCTGGCCCGGCCCGGGCTGGACCGGATGCGCGAATGGCTGGATCCGCGGCGCTACAACGGCGCGGTGCTGGTGGGGCTGAACGGCGTCGTGGTGAAGTCGCATGGCGGCGCCGACGCCGAGGGTTTCGCCCATGCGGTCGATGTCGCGATGGACATGGTGACGCACCGCTTCAACGAGCGTATCCGGGCCGGCGTGGCACAGCTCGGCGTGCTGGCGCCGCAGTCCGCGGGGCCGGATCGCCCGGCGGCCGACCTCGCCGCCACCGACCGGCTCGCAACCACCGGCTGAGGCCGCGACCCGCCGGCGGCGGCTTGCGTCGTTCACGAAACCCAGAACACGAGATCCAACGGGCCCCCATGTCGTTCCGCTCCACCCTCATCGGCACCGGCACCTATCTTCCGGAGCAGGTCGTCAGCAACGCCGAGCTCGTCGAGCGGGTCGATACCTCGGACGAGTGGATCCGCGAGCGGACCGGCATCACCCAGCGCCATCTGGCTGCGCCGCACGAGACCGCCGCCTTCATGGCGACCCGGGCGGCGCGCGAGGCGCTGGCCAATGCCGGCGTCGATGCGGGCGAGGTCGATGCGATCCTGCTCGCCACCAGCACGCCGGATCAGGTGTTCCCCGCGACGGCGGTGCGCGTGCAGGCGGCGCTGGGCCTGACCCGCGGCTTCGCCTTCGACCTGTCCGCCGCCTGCAGCGGCTTCATCTACGGGCTGTCGGTGGCCGACGCGCTGATACGCACCGGGCAGGCCGGCTGCGTGCTGGTGATCGGCAGCGAGGTGTTCTCCCGGCTGCTGGACTGGAGCGACCGCGCCACCTGCGTGCTGTTCGGCGACGGCGCCGGGGCCGTGCTGCTGCGTGCCGGCCCCGCCGACGGGCCTGGCCTGCTCTCGACGCATCTGCATTCCGAGGGCGGCTCGGGCGATCTCCTCTATGTGGACGGCACCGCCGGCAGGGGCGAGGAGACCGGCTTCCTGCGCATGAACGGCCGCGAGATCTTCCGCCACGCCGTGGCCAAGCTCGCCGGCGCGGTCGACGAGGCGCTGGCCGCCAACGGCCTGACCTATGCCGACGTCGACTGGCTGGTGCCGCACCAGGCCAACAAGCGGATCATCGACGCGATGGGCCGCAAGCTCGGCCTGCCGCCGGAACGGGTGGTGGTGACCGTCGACCGTCATGCCAACACCTCGGCGGCCTCGATCCCGCTGGCCTTCGCCGAGGCGGTGCGCGACGGCCGCATCAGGCCCGGCGACCTGGTGCTGATGGAGGCGCTGGGCGGCGGGCTGACCTGGGGATCGGCGCTGCTGCGCCTGTGACCGGGCGCCACCTGTAGCGTTCGGGAGACACCGGGACGCCCCCGCGCATCCCGCGCCGCTGCCGCTAGATCGTTGGTTTGACTGCACTTGGCACCGTGCTTACGGTCGAACTCATGAGCACTGTGACCAGAGCCAGCCTGGCCGAGCACATCTACACGCAGGTCGGCTTGTCGCGGAACGAGTCGGCGTCGCTGCTGGAAGCGGTCCTGGAGCGGGTCGCGGTCGCGCTGCAGGGCGGCGAGCCGGTCAAGATCAGCGGCTTCGGCACCTTCTCGGTGCGCCAGAAGGGCCGCCGCGTCGGCCGCAACCCGAAGACCGGCACCGAGGTGCCGATCCTGCCGCGCTCGGTGCTGGTGTTCCGTCCGAGCCAGGTGCTGAAGGCGCGGGTCAACGGCCAGGAGCCGTCCGGCGAGGATGACGCCGCATGAGCGCCTCCGGCAGCTGGACCCCCGGCGGCACCGAGGAGGACCCGGGCGCCGAGTTCGGCTTCGAGCCGGAAGCCGAGGACGATGCGCGCGACGCCGGACCGGACCGCGCGCGTCTCAAGAAGAGCCCGTCGGCCTTCCGCACGATCAGCGAGGTCGCCGACGATCTGCATATCCCGCAGCACGTGCTGCGCTTCTGGGAGACCCGGTTCCCGCAGGTCAAGCCGCTGAAGCGCGGCGGCGGCCGGCGCTACTATCGGCCCGACGACATCGCGCTGCTGCGGCGCATCTCGGATCTGCTCTACATCCAGGGCTACACCATCAAGGGCGTGCAGCGGCTGTTGCGCGAGGGCGACGGCACGCTGTCCGGCGTGCTGCCGCCGCCGGACGTCGCCGATCGCGGCGACGATCCGGAGATCGTCGAGCCGCCGCGTTCCGAGATGCCGGTCGAGATCCCTGCCGAGACCCTGGCGCCGGCATCGGAACCCTGGATG
Organism: uncultured Acetobacteraceae bacterium; assembly: GCA_964236105.1. Lineage (GTDB taxonomy): Bacteria > Pseudomonadota > Alphaproteobacteria > Acetobacterales > Acetobacteraceae > Lichenicola. The sequence continues at coordinate 308,696 of CAXSBC010000003.1, forward strand.
CCGGCACCGCCACCCTTGCCGACTGCCGAGGTGGAGGCCCTGGAGGGCGAGGTGCGACGGCTGCGCCACCTGCTGGAGATGGTGCTCGACGAGCTGCAGGACCTGCGTCAGGGCCTCGCCGTCTAGCCGGGCGGCGCCGCCGCATTGCGATCCGCAGGCGGCCCTGCTACATCCGGCCAGCCGCAAGGCGGACGGGCAGTAGCGCAGCCTGGTAGCGCATCAGTCTGGGGGACTGAGGGTCGTGGGTTCGAATCCCGCCTGCCCGACCAAACTCCCCCCAAGCCGCCCCCCCGGCAGTTCCCTCACGTCGCCATCGCGTCGCCCGGCTCCTCCGCCGGTCCGGTCCATTCGCGCCACAGCAGGATCAGCGCGGCCATGATGGCCGGGCCAAGGAACAGGCCCAGCAGGCCCCACGCCTCGACGCCGCCCAGGATGCCGAGCAGCACCCACAGGAACGGCAGCTTGGTGGCGCCGCCGATCAGCACCGGCCGGACGAAGTGGTCGGATGCGAACACCACCACCATGCCGAACACGAACAGGATGATGGCCGCCGCCGCCGAGCCCTGGGCCAGCACGAGCACGGAGGCGAGTGCGATCGCCAGCACCGCGCAGAACGGGATCATCGCCGCCACCGCGGTCAGCACGCCGAACAGGGTCGGGTGCGGCGCGCCGGCGATGGCATAGGCGATGCCGAGCAGGACGCCCTCGCCGAGCCCGACCAGCACCAGCCCGTCCACGGTGCCATGCACCGAGGCGATCATCTGCCGGCCGATCCGCTCGCCGCGGGTGCCGAAGGCGCGCCGGCTCGCGGTCAGCATCTGCGTGGTGATCGTCTCGCCCTCGCGGAACAGGAAGAACAGCGTCACGATGCTGAAGGCGAACAGCGTGCTGCGATGCGCGACCTGGCTGCCGAGCTGGCGCGTCATGCGCAGGCTGTTGCCCGACCGGACGGTCGCGAACAGCTCCGAGGCGTCGTCGGGACTGGCCAGATGCTGCTGCCACCAGTTCGCGGCGGCGTCGCTGGCGATCGGAAGGCGATGCACCCAGGCCGGCACCGGCACGCCGGTGTGACGGGCATGCTCCATCCAGACGAGCACGCCCTGCGCCTCGCGGGCGGCCTCGAAAGCGATCAGGGAGATCGGCACCAGGAACACCAGCGCGATCATCGCGGTGAACAGCAGCGGCAAGGCAAGGTTGTGCCGGCCCGGCGGCCAGCGCCGCTTGGCGCGCTTGAACAGCGGCCAGGTGGCGATCGCGAACACCACCGCCCAGGCGAGGGCAGGCAGGAAGTCGCGCAGCGTGAACAGGCCCAGCAGCACCAGGAAGGCGCCGAGCAGGCCGCGCGCGACCTGCTGCGACCGTGTCCGTCCCACCGCCCGGGACTCGGCCTGATCAGCGGGACGGAGAGCCTCGGTCATCGGGATGGTGCTCCTGCTTGAAAGCCCGGGACGTCCGGCTCGTGATCCGGCCACAACGTCCCGAAGCGCTCGGAAGTGCACGAAGCCGGAACATTAGCTCCGATCCGCCGCGTCCGGGGTGCCGGCATCCTGCGCCGGCACGGCGGCCGGGCCCCGCCGGGCGCGGGTTCGGACCTCCTGATGCTGCGCAAGGTTTAGGCCGTCCCGGAGACCGGTCGGCCGTCGCCGCCAGGCCGGGCGGCGGCATCGGGCAGGCGGATGCCGTGCGCCAGCGGCAGCGCCAGCGCGCACAGGGCGGCCATCGCCCAGAAGGCCCGCGCGCCGAGGCCGCCATAGAGCGGTCCCGCCGCCAGCGTGATCGCGGCGGACATGGCGCCCAGCGCGACGGTCGAATAGAAGGCCTGCGCCGTCGCCGCGAGGTCGGCCGGAACCAGGCGGCCGATCATCTCCATGCAGGACAGGTGCAGCAGCGCGAAGCTCAGCCCGTGCAGCGGCTCCACCACGGCCATGACCGGGAAGGCGGCGGTCTGCGCCGTCGTGCTCCAGCGCACCAGGCCGGCGGCGGCGGACAGCATCATCGCCCGCGCCGGCCCGAGGCGGCGCAGCAGGATCGGGCCGAGCCCGGCGAACACCAGCACCTCGGCGCCGACCGCCATCGCCCACAGCACGCTGCACTGCCAGGCCGACAGCCCGGCGGCGCGCCAGCGGATCACCGCGAACACGTCGTGCAGCACGTGGCTGCCGCCGATCAGGGCGACGACGATCATCAGCCGCCGGAACGCCGCGATCCGCAGCAGCGACCATGCCGCGTGCGGCGGCCGCGCCGGAGCCTGGCTCGTCGTCGGCGCAGGCGCCGGCTCGGCCGCGGCAGCATCGCTGCCGGCCATGCGGTCCGGCACGCGCCGCGCGGCCAGTGCCGCCACCGCCAGCAGCCCGGCATTCATCCAGACGATGACGCCGAGTCCGGTCCAGCCGACCGCCAGACCGGAGATCAGCGTGCCGGCGATGAACGCGGCGGACCCGGCGGCGCGCACGGTTCCATACTCGAAGCCGGGCCGCGCCCGCGACGAGCCCAGCGTCAGCGCATCGGCGATCGGCGTCAGCGGGGCCAGGACCGCCGCATGGATGACGCCGACCAGCAGCAGCAGCGGCAGCCCGCGCGCCGGCGCATAGCCGGTGCCGACCAGGGCGGCGGCGGCGGTGAAGCCCGCCAGCACGGCGCCGGGCCGGCCGGTGCGATCGGCGAGGCGGCCGCCGACGGGACCGGCCAGCAGCCGGATCGCGGTGCCGCTGGCCAGCACGATGCCGATCGCGTTCGGCCCGAGTCCGTCCTGCTGCAGCAGGCCAGGCAGGAACGGCGAGGCGACGCCGAATGCCGCGAACAGCGCGCTGTAGAGCAGGACGAAGCGGGGCAGGGTCGAACCGGCTTGCATGCCCGCAGAACGGCATACTGGCGGACCACTTGTCGAGACGTTGCGCAGGCGGCGGCGGAACTCCGCAAATCGCGCCGCCTTGACGCCGGAATGTTCGCCCGGCCGCAAGCCTCCATCGTCTTCGTGCTCGCGACGCTCGGGCTGGATGCCATGGGTGTCGGCATCATCGCCCCGATCGTGCCGGCCCTGGTGCAGAAGCTGGCTCATCTGAGGCCCGCGAGCGCCGCACCCTGGGTCGGTGCGCTGATTGCGGTCTATGCGGCGGTGCAGTTCTTCGCAGCCCCCCTGCTGGGCGAGCTCAGCGACCGGTTCGGGCGTCGGCCGGTGATCCTGATCTCGGTGTTCGGGCTTGGCTGCGACTACGTGCTGCTGGCGCTGGCACCCAGCCTGTGGTGGCTGTTCGTGGGCCGTCTGATCGCGGGTGCCACGTCGGGCAACGTCGCGGCGGCGACGGCCTATATCGCCGACATCACGCCGGCCGAGGATCGCACGCGCCGGTTCGGGCTGGTCGGCGCCACCTTCGGCGCCGGCTTCGTCCTCGGACCGGCGCTGGGCGGCGTGCTCGGCGCCTACGGGCTGCGGCTGCCGTTCGAGGCGGCGGCCTGCCTTGCCTTCCTCAATGTCTGCTTCGGCCTGTTCGTGATGCCCGAGAGCCTGGCGGCGGAGCATCGCCGGCCGATCGAGCCGGCGCGCATCAACCCGTTCTCGCTGCTGGCGGCCATTGGCGGCGAGCGCGACCTCTGGCGGCTGGCGGTCGCATGGTCCTGCACCTGGATCGGGCTCGGCGCGGTGCAGAGCAGCCTGGTGCTGTTCACCGGCTACCGCTTCGGCTGGGGCACCAAGGCGAACGGGCTGCTGCTGGCCGCCATCGGGCTGTCGCAGGCGCTGGTGGAGGGGCTGCTGCTGCGCCATGTCAATGCGCGGCTCGGCGAGCGCCGCACCGCCGTGCTCGGCTATGGCTGTGCCGCCGTCGGCTACGGGGCTCTGGCGCTGGCCTTCGCCGGCTGGACCATGCTTCCGGTGGTGGCGCTGCTGGCGCTGGGCGGCCTCGCCACGCCGTCGGTCCGCGCGATGGTCTCCAGCCGCGGCAAGGAGGACGACCAGGGCCGGATGCAGGGCGTGCTCGCGGCGGTGGAAGGCCTGACCGCGGTCGTGGCTCCGCTGCTGGCGGCAGGCCTGTTCTATGCCTTCACGATGCACCTGATGCCGCTGGCGTTTCCCGGGGCGCCGTTCGCGCTCGCAGCCCTGTCCGCCCTGGTCGGCTGCCTGCTGATCGGGCTCTAGCCGGGCCGCCCTGGCGGATGGGGCGCCGCCTGATCCCGAGGTGCCGGCGCGACCGGGCGGGCGCCGGGATCGTCATGGGTTCCTGGCGTCGCGCCGCCCGCCCGCTCGCGGCCAACCTTTCGGCGCCGCGCGCGTAGCCGTCGCTGGAGGTGCCCATGATGATGGCTCGACTGATGATGACGGCGCTGCTGGCCGGCCTCGCCGCCTGCGGCGCGGAGTCCGCCGGGCCGGTTCCGGTGGTGCAGGGCACCAACGGGCCGGCCGCCCCAGACAGCCTTGCCGGCAGCGGCATGGGCGTGGGCGGCGCCAATGGCGGCATGGGCAATGGCGGCGGCGTGACGGCCGGCGGCGGGCCTGCCGTGCCCTGACCGTCCGGCCAGGGGCGCGGCGGGGCGGGGACCTCGATCCTCCGGCCCCGGGGGTTCCGAGCGGGCCCCGCGCCTGCCGGATGCGGATCAGCCGGCCTGCGCGGGCTCCCGCCCGGCGCGCTCGAACGCCCAGATCGCGAAGGCCTGCACCAGGGCGGCCTCCTTGAGGCTGTCGAACCGGCCGGAGGCGCCGCCGTGGCCTGCCTCCATGTTGATCCGGCACAGCACCGGGTTGCCGCTGGTGCTGACGTCGCGCAGCGCCGCCGCCCATTTCGCCGGTTCCCAGTAGGTCACGCGCGGATCCGACAGCCCGCCCATCGCCAGGATCGCCGGATAGGGACGGGGCCTGAGATTGTCGTAGGGGGAATAGCTGGCGATCAGGTCGTAGGCGGCCTCGTCCTCGATCGGGTTGCCCCACTCCGGCCATTCCGGCGGCGTCAGCGGCAGCGAGACGTCGGACATGGTGTTGAGCATGTCCACGAACGGCACCTGGGCGACGATGCCGGCGAACAGCTCCGGCGCCAGGTTGGCGACGGCGCCCATCAGCAGCCCGCCGGCCGAGGCGCCGTGCGCCACGATCCCCCCGGCCGCCCCGTGGCCGGTGGCGATCAGGTGCCGCGCGCAGGCGACGAAGTCGGTGAAGCTGTTCGGCTTGGCCGTGCCGCGCCCGTCGAGGAACCAGCCCCGGCCCTTCTCCGAGCCGCCGCGCACATGCGCCACGGCATGGATCCAGCCCCGGTCGACCAGGCTCAGGGTGCGGGTCGAGAAGCTGGCCTCGATCGCGTGCCCGTAGGAGCCGTAGCCGTAGAGCAGCAGCGGGGCGCTGCCGTCGGTCGGCGTGTCGCGCAGCATCAGCAGCGTGATCGGCACGGTGGCGCCGTCGGGTGCGGTCGCCTGCAGGCGGCGGGTCACGTAGCGGGCGCTGTCATGGCCGGAGGGCACCTCCTGCACCTTGCGCAGCGTGCGGCTGCCCGTCCTCATGTCGTAGTCGTACCAGTGGCGCGGCGTGGTCGGCGACTGGTAGCCGTAGCGCAGGATCGCGGTATCGAACTCGTAGGAGCCGTCGAGCGACAGCAGATAGGCCTCCTCCTCGACCGCGATCTCGGATGCCGCCGCGCGGATGTCGATGGCCTCGGCCTGGCCGAGCGGCACCACCAGGATGCGGTTGTTCACCTCCCGGCGCTCGATCCAGCCCAGATGCCCGGCGAACGCGGTGGCGCCGATGATGAAGTGGCCCGGGCGGTGCGGCACCCAGTCGCGCCACGCGCCGCGGTCGGGATCGGACACCGGGGTCTGCATCAGCGCGAAGTCGACCGCGTCGACGGCGTTGGTGTGGACGATGAAGCGGTCGTGCCCGGGGGCGGGCCAGTGGATCAGGCTGTAGCGCTCGCCCTTGCGGCGGGGTGCGGCGACCTTCGGCGGGGCGGTCGGATCGTGTCCCGGGATCAGCAGGGTCTCGCTGGTCTCCTGGTCGCCGCAGGTGATCATGATCCAGCGGCGGGACGCGCTCACCTCGACGCCGATGAAGAAGCCGGGATCGGTCTCCTCGTAGACCAGCACGTCCTCGCCGCCGCGCGACGGCCGGCGATAGATCCGCGTCGGACGGCCATGCTCGTCGCGGAAGGTCCAGAACAGCCAGGCCCCGTCGGGCGAGAAGGCGAAGTCGCCGGTGGAGCTGTCCGCCGGCGCTTCCAGGATCTCGCCGGTCGACAGGTCCTTGACCTGGATGCGGTAGACTTCCGAGCCCTGCGCGTCCTCGGCATAGGCATACAGGTCGTGGCCGGGCGCATGGTGGGCGGCCGCCACGACGTAGTAGTCGTGGCCCTCCGACAGCGCCTGCACGTCGAGCAGCACCTGCTCGCCGTCCGCGGAGCCGCGCGGCCGGCGGGCGTGGATCGGATGCTGGGCGCCGGGCTCGTAGCGGGCGTAATACTCCCATGGACCGTCCGGCACCGGCAGCGAGCTTTCGTCCTGCTTCAGCCGGGCCTTCATCTCGGCCAGGATCGTCGCCTGCAGCGGCTTCGTGGGCCCGAGCAGCGCGTCGGCATACATGTTCTCCTGGCGCAGATGCGTCGCGATGTCGCCGCGCAGCGCCGACGGGTCGCGCAGCACCGCCTGCCAGTTCTCGTCCTTCATCCAGGCATAGGGATCGACGCGCACCCGGCCGAGCTGCTCGATGCGTCGCTCGTCGCGGCGGGCCGTGGGCGGGGCGGGCTGGTCGGTCATCGGGCTGTCTTTCGTGAAGGCGGAGCGGGCAGGTCGATCGCGGCGTGCAGGTGCCGGATCGACTGGCCGCTGCGGCCGGCGATCATCTCGGCGACCAGGGTGCGATGGCAGTGGGCGTGGTCGCGCTCGAAGCAGAGCAGGCAGGCGCGCCGCTCCACCGCCAGCGACCGGGCTTCCTCGAGCGCCGCCTGCGAGCGGTCGCCGTCCATGTGCGCCCGGAAGATGCGCTGCATGGTCCCGACATCGCCGCGCCGGACGGCGTCGCGCCCGTCCTTGGGGGTGCCGAGCGGCTGCAGGTGGACGTAGTCGATGCCGGCCTCCGACAGGCCGCCGGCCAGCAGCCGCTTGGAGAAGCCCGGACGCCGGGAGGCGGCGATGGCGCGCACGTCGATCAGCAGCCGGGCGCCTGCCCCGGTCAGGGCGTCGCGGACCTGATCGAAGCGCGCGCTCTCGTAGCCGATGGTCAGGAGCGGGGTGTCGTCCGGGATGTCGGTCACTGGAGCCGACGCTAGCAGCAAAGGCCTGCGCATGGCAGCGGCCGGCGAGGCGGCCGCATCGCGGCAACCGGCGCCAGGCGTGCGGCCGCGGGCGGATCGGCGCAGATCCCGATCGTCGGCGGTGCGCTATCGGCTGAAGCCTTCGCTCCGTTCCGGGGCGGCCGGACGGATTGGAGAACGGCATGCGGTCCAACCAGCGCAGGATCGGGCGCGGCAGCGCCGAGTACGGCAGGCTGCGCATCGCGCTGTTCCTGGCCGGCTTTGCCACCTTCTCGCTGCTCTACTGCGTGCAGCCGCTGCTGGCGGTGTTCGGCGACGTGTTCGGGGTCAGCCCGGCCGGGGCGTCGCTGTCGCTGTCGCTGAGCACCGGCTTCCTCGCCGTGTCGATCCTCTGCACCACGCCGCTGGCGAGCTGGCTCGGGCGCGGGCGGGTGATGGGTGCCTCGATGATCCTGGCCTCGCTGTGCAACGCCGCGGCCGCCCTGGCACCTGACTGGCGCGTGCTGCTGGGGCTGCGGGCGCTCGAAGGCGTGCTGCTCGGCGGCGTGCCGGCGGTCGCCATGGCGCATCTGGCCGAGGAGATCGATCCCGCCGATCTCGGCGCGGTCATGGGGCTGTATGTCGGCGGAACCGCATTCGGCGGCATGGTCGGCCGGGTCGGCACCGCCTTCGTCGCCGACCATGGCGGCTGGCGGCTCGGCCTGGCGGCGACCGGCCTGTGCGGCCTGCTGGCCGGGATCGTGTTCCTGTTCCTGCTGCCGCCGGCGCGGATCACGCCGCAGCCGGCACCGGACGGCGTGCCGCGCCTGTCCCGGCATGCCGTCGCCTGGTTCCGCCACCTCCGGGACCCCGGGATGGACGGCCTGTTCCTGGCCGGCTTCCTGGCCATGGGCGCCTTTGTCACGATCTACAACTATCTGGGCTTCCGGCTGCTGCGGCCGCCCTTCTCGCTGAGCCCCGGCGCGTCGGGGGCGGTGTTCCTGGTGTATCTGTTCGGCATCCTGGCCTCGCCTGCGGCCGGTCGGATCTCCGCACGCGCAGGCCGCGGTCCGGTGCTGGCGGCGGGGGCGGCGTTCGGGCTGATCGGGGTGGCGCTGACGCTGCCGGGGTCGCTGGCGGCGGTGATGGCCGGGCTGGCGCTGGTGACCATCGGCTTCTTCGTCTCGCACTCGGTCGCCAGCGCCTGGGTCGGCCACCGCGCCATCCAGGACAAGGGCCATGCGGCGTCGCTGTATCTGCTGGCGTACTATCTCGGCTCGAGCGTGATGGGGTCGGTCGGCGGCTGGTTCTGGAGCGAGGGCGGCTGGCCCGGCGTCGCCGGCTTCACGGCGCTGCTGCTGGCGGCCCTGCTGACGACCGCCCTGCTGCTGGGTGCCGCGGCCCGATCCCGCCTGCGACCGCGATGAACCGGAACGGCGTCGTCGCGCTCCAGTCCTCGACGGATGAAGGAGACCACCATGGCAGCCCAACGCACGGTTCTGGTCGCAGGCGCCCACGGCGTCATCGGCCGCGCGGCCGCGATCAGGCTGGCGAGCCAGCCGGACACCACCGTGTACGGCCTGTCGCGCCGCGTCGGCGGCGGGCTCGCCGGTGTGGAGGAGATCTCGGTCGACCTGCTGCAAGCAGACGATGTCGCGCTCAAGCTCGGCGGCTTGCGCGACGTCACCCACATCGTGTTCGGCGCCTATGTCGAGAAGGCCACCGCGGCCGAGAAGAGCGAGGTGAACGTCGCACTGCTGCGCAACCTGCTCGACGTGGTCGAGCGGGCCGCGCCGGGGCTGCGGCACGTCACCTTCTACCAGGGCGGCAAGGCCTACGGCGCCGATCTGGGGCCGTTCAAGACGCCGGCGCGCGAGGACGATCCCCGGCTGATGCCGCCCAACTTCTACTACGACCAGGAGGACCTCCTGCGCAGCCGCAGCCGGGGCAGGCCCTGGAGCTTCACCGCGCTGCGTCCGGAGGCCGTCTGCGGCTTCGCCACCGGCAACCCGATGAACCTGGCCATGGTGATCGCGGTCTATGCCGCGATCTCCCGGGAGCTCGGCCTGCCGCTGCGGTTTCCCGGCACGGAGGCCGCGTATCGGGCGCTGTATCAGGTGACGTCGGCCGACATCCTGGCCGAGGCCGCGGACTGGGCGGGCGGGACCGAGGCGGCGCGGGGCGAGATCTTCAACATCACCAACGGCGACTATTTCCGCTGGCAGCATCTGTGGCCGCGGATCGCCCGGGCGTTCGACATGGAGATCGCCGATCCGGTGCCGACGCCGCTTGCGACCTACATGGCGGACAAGGGGCCGCTGTGGGCGCGGATGGCCGAGAAGCACGGCCTGCGACACACCGACTACGGCACGCTGGTGTCGTGGCCGTTCGGCGACTTCATCTTCAACAGCGGCTTCGACAACATCAGCAGCACGATCAAGGCGAGGCAGGCCGGCTTCGGCGCCTGCATCGATACCGAGGACATGTTCACGGGCTTGTTCGAACAGCTCCGGCGCGAGCGGATCATCCCGGCCGCCTGACGCGCCGCCAGCGCGATTGCCCAGGGGGCTGCACGAGACGGCGGCATGAGGCGGCTCAGCGGAAGTCCCGCGTCGGCACCTTGATCGGCGGCGTGACGCGATCGCGGCCATGCGCGTCGTCGGACGAGGCGGCGCCGCGCTCCAGGCCGCGCAGCATCGGCGTCAGATCCTCCAGCCGGTCGGCCACCAGATGCACGACCTCGCCCGTCCGCTGCACCCGCCCGTGGCAGGCGATCAGGCCGGCCGACAGGATCAGGCTGCGCTGGCGCGTGAACAGCGACGGCCAGATCACGAGGTTGCCGATGCCCGCCTCGTCCTCGATGGTCATGAACATCACGCCCTTGGCCGAGCCGGGCTTCTGGCGCACCAGCACGATGCCGGCGACGCCGAGGCGCCGTCCGTCGCGCGCGGTGGCCAGCACGCCGCAGGACAGCAGCGCGCGGGCCTGCAGGGCAGGGCGCAGCAGCGACAGCGGGTGGCGCTTCAGGCTCAGGCCGGTGGTGCGGTAGTCGGCCACCACCTCGCCGCCGTTCCCGAGCGGCGACAGCAGCGTCGCCGGCTCGTTCGCGGTCGCTCCCGGCAGGCGGGCGAACAGCGGCAGCGTCGCCTCGTCCAGCCCGCGCACGATCCAAAGCGCCTCGCGACGCGGCAGGCCCAGCGCGTGGAAGCCGTCCGCCTGCGCGATCTTCTCCAGGGCCGCGGGCGGCAGGCCGGTGCGCTGGCGCAGATCCTCGATGGAGCGCCAGGGCCCCCCGGTCCGGGGGGCGATCAGCCGATCGGCCTCGGCCTGCGACAGGCCGCGCACCATGCGCAGGCCGAGCCGCACGGCGAGATGCGGACCGTCCGCCGGCTCCAGCGTGCAGTCCCAGGCGCTGGCGGCGACACAGACCGGCCGAACCGGCACGCCGTGCTCGCGCGCATCGCGCACGATCTGTGCCGGCGCATAGAAGCCCATCGGCTGCGCGTTCAGCAGGGCGGCGCAGAACACGTCCGGGTGGTGGCATTTCATCCAGGCGCTGGCATAGGCGATCTTGGCGAAGCCGGCGGCGTGGCTCTCGGGAAAGCCGTAGGAGCCGAAGCCCTCGATCTGGTTGAAGGTGCGCTCGGCGAAGGCGCGCTCGAAGCCATGCGCGATCATGCCGTCGATCAGCTTGTCCTTGAACCGGCCGACGCCGCCGGTGACCTTGAAGGTCGCCATCGAGCGGCGCAGCTGGTCGGCCTCGCCCGGCGTGAAGCCGCCGCAATGGATCGCCACCTGCATCGCCTGTTCCTGGAACAGCGGCACGCCCAGCGTCTTCTCCAGCACGCGACGCAGGCTGTCCTGGGGATATTCCGGCTTCTCCATCCCGTCGCGCCGGCGCAGATAGGGGTGCACCATGTCGCCCTGGATCGGTCCCGGCCGGACGATCGCCACCTGAATCACCAGGTCGTAGAGGCAGCGCGGCTTCAGCCTGGGCAGCATCGCCATCTGCGCCCGGCTCTCGATCTGGAAGGTGCCGAGCGTGTCGGCGCGGCAGATCATGTCGAAGGTGGCCGCGTCCTCGCGCGGGATCCTCGACAGATCGAGCCTGCGGCCGCGATGCAGCGCCAGCAGGTCGAAGGCGCGTCGCATGCAGCCGAGCATGCCGAGCCCCAGCACGTCGACCTTCATGAACCGCAGCGTGTCGATGTCGTCCTTGTCCCATTCGATCACCTGCCGGTCGGCCATCGCGGCGGGCTCGATCGGCACCAGGCGGTCGAGGCGGTCGCGGGTCAGTACGAAGCCGCCCGGGTGCTGGCTGAGATGGCGCGGAAACCCGATCAGCTCCCTGGCCAGCATCAGCGTCAGGCGCAGCCGGCGATCGGAAACGTTCAGGTTGACCGCGGCCGCCTGGCTCTCGTCGACGCCCTCCTCGCTCCAGCCCCAGACCTGACCCGCGAGCTGGGCGGTGACGTCCTCAGGCAGGCCCATCACCCGGCCGACCTCGCGCACGGCACCGCGCGAGCGGTAGCGGGCGACGGTGGCGCACAGGGCGGCGCGGTCGCGGCCGTAGCGCTCGAACACCCACTGGATCACCTCCTCGCGCCGCTCATGCTCGAAATCGACGTCGATGTCGGGCGGCTCGTGGCGATCGGCGGAGATGAAGCGCTCGAACAGCAGGTTGCTGTCCGCCGGATCGATCGCGGTGATGCCGAGCACGAAGCAGACCGCCGAGTTGGCGGCCGAGCCGCGCCCCTGGCACAGGATCCCGGCGCCGCGGGCGAAGCGGACGATGGCGTTCACGGTCAGGAAGTAGGGGGCGTAGCGGAGCTGCCGGATCAGCCCGAGCTCGTGCGCGATCTGTGTGGAGACGTCGGCGGGCGTGCCCTGCGGATACACCACCGGCAGGCGCCCGCGCACCAGCCGTTCCAGATCCTCCTGGTCCGACAGGCCGGGAGTCTCGCTTTCCTCCGGATACTGGTAGCTGAGCTCCGACAGGCTGAAGCGGCAGCGGCCGAGGATGGTGCGGGACGCCGCGAGCGCGTGCGGATGGTCGCGCCCGAACAGCCGCACCATTTCGTCCTCGCTCTTGAGATGGCGGTCGACCGAGCGGGTGCGGCGATAGCCGGCATCGTCGATGGTGCAGCCCTCGCGGATGCAGGTGATGACGTCGTGCAGGATGCGGCGATCGGGCGCGTGGTAGAGCACGTCGCCGGTCACCACCGTCGGCACGCCGGCCGTGCGGCACAGCGCCTCGGTGCGGGCCAGCCGCGCGCGATCGTTGGGCCGGCGCTCCAGCGTCAACGCGCACCAGCCGCGCTCGCCGAAGCAGGCGCGCAGCCGGTCGAGATCGGCGGGCAGGCTGTCGTCCAGCGCCTCCAGCGGCCGCTCCGGCAGCAGGATGGCCAGCAGCCCCTGGCTCAGGCTGGCGAGGTCCGACCACCACAGCTCGCAGGCGCCCTTGCCGGCACGCGACTTGCCGAGGCTGAGCAGCTGGCAGAGCCTGGCATAGGCCTCGCGATCGGTCGGGTAGAGCAGCAGCGACGGCGCGTCGCGCAGGTCGAGCCGGCACCCGACCACCAGCCGGAACCCGAGCTCGGTGACGCGGTGGTGCGCCCGGGCGATCCCCGCCAGGCTGTTGCGGTCGGTGATCGCGAGCGTGTCCATGCCAAGCTCGCGCGCCTGCAGCAGCAGCTCCTCGACATGGCTGGCGCCGCGCAGGAAGGAGTAGTTGGTGGTGACCTGAAGCTCGACATACTGCATGCGGATCATCCCAGCGCCATTCGATCCAGTGGCTGCGGTATGACATGAACAGGTCTTGAGAAGACATTGATCATGCTGGTCTTTTACGACAGGCTTCAGAACAGCCCGTGCAGGAACCAGGCAAGATCGCCGGTTTCCCGGCGGGTGCCGTCGCCACGGCGGAACAGCCAGAAACGCCGACCATCCTCGTCCTCGACCTGGAAGTAGTCGCGCACCGCGAACATCTCGCCGCTGCGCTGCCACCACTCGCCGGCGATCCGTTCCGGCCCGTCCGCACGGCGCACGTGATGGCGTCGCCGGCGCCAGGTGAAGGAGACCGGCGCGTGATCGGGCAGCCCGGCCAGGGCGAGCACCGGCTGCGGCGGATCGACCAGCCGGACCGGTCGCGGCAGGCTTGCCGGCCACCGATCCGCCGGCCCGGGCGCCTGGCCCGGCTTCGGCCTCGTCTCGTCCAGCGGCGGCTGTCGCCTGACGCTGCGTTCCGGAACGTCGCTCTGCACCGGAGCCGGACGCCACAGCCGTCCGATGCCAAGCCGGTTCTGCAGCGTGTCGATCAGGGGAGCCAGATCGGCCAGCCCGTCCCGGCTCGCGCCCGGGCTGCCGCATTGGTGCAGCACCGACTGTTCCGCCGCCGTCGGCTCGGCCAGGCGCGCCACCAGCCAGATCGCCTCGATGCCGTCGCCCGGATCGACCCGGTCCAGCCGCTCGTCGAGCAGACGGCCGACATGGCGGGCATCGTGCGAGGCACGGGCCAGCGCCACCGCCTGCACGCAGGACGAGCCGTCCAGGCGGATGAAGACCAGCTCGAGCCGGCGGGCCCCCAGGCACTGCGCCTCCAGCCTCCGGCACAAGGCGGCACCCAGCACCGCGTTGGCGGCGGCAAGCGACTCCGCCGTCAGCAGCGGCTCGGTGAAGGCGAGCCGTTCCTGCAGCGTCACCGGCGGCAGCTCGGGACGGACCGGCTCGAACACGCGGCCGAGCGCCTGGTCCAGGCGCAGCGCCACGCCCGGCCCGAGCCGTCGGGTCAGCGGGCCGCGCGGAACCGCGTCGAGCTCGGCGATGCTGCGCAGCCCGAACCGGTGCAGCAGGGTGACCTGCCCGGCATCGAGCCGCAGCGCCTCGACGGGAAGCGGCGCCAGGGCCGCCCGCGTGTCGGCCGACGCCACCCGGTCGAGCCGGCGGGCCCCGTGCCGGGCGAGGGCGTGCGCAGCGCCCGGCGTCGCGGCGACGGCGATGCGGGCGGACAGGCCGGTCCGCTTCAGGCGCGCCGCCAGATCCGACAGCAGGGCGATCTCGCCGCCGAACAGATGCGCGCAGCCGGACAGGTCGAGCCAGACCTCGTCCGGCGGCTCGGCACGGGTGAGCGGCGTGTAGCGCAGGCACCAGGCCGCGAGGGCCGCCAGCTCCTGCGCATCCTGTCGGGGGCTGGCGGGGATGACGGCCAGATCCGGCACCATCGCCTGGGCGTGGGCGAGCTTCATTCCGGCCTGCAGCCCGAGCCGCCGCGCCCTGACGCAGGCGGCCGAGACGATCATACGCGGGCCGTCCTGGATGGAGGTGACCAGCGGACGCGCGTCCGGCGCCGCCGGATCAGCCGTGCCGGCCCCCGGGCCGGGCCTGCGCCTGAGCCGGTCCGTCTGCCAGCAGGGCAGCCAGAGACAGGCGATCCTCCGCGACGGCGTCGGCGAGATGACCTTGGGCATCGGAAGCCTGCACCATCCAGTGGAAAGGGAATGCCGCCTCGCGGCAGCGCAGCAGCTCGAGCCGCCAAAGGGCGCGTCCGGGCGGCAGGTCGAAGGATCGCGCCGGTGTCGGCTGCGGGAGTGCCGCCACCCGCCACCGGCTGACCGCGGCACTCGCTTCCAGCAGGACCGGGTCGTCGAAGCGCCGGCTGCGTCGGATCGCAAACGCGGTGACGCCGGAGGAGGCCGCCGCGAGCTGCAGGCGGCGCGACGCCGTCAGGCCAAGCCTGCCCTCCACTTCGCCGACCACCGCGACCAGGCCGGGATGACGCAGCGCCTCCTCCATCACGGCCAGCACGGCGTCGCCGCATTCGGCGAGAATGAGACGGTGCGGATGCAGGCCGACCGCCGCGAGGCCCGGCGCGAACAGGTCGCGGCCCTGCATCGCCCACAGCACCTGCCGGGTCGGATCGAGGCCAGCCAGCAGCCCGCCGATCAGCAGGCTGGCGACGGTGCCGTGCTCGGTATCCGGACCTTGCCCCAGCACCTCGTGCAGGGCGCCGGCGGGCAGGCCGCCGCAGGGCAGCCTGCTGTCGATCGCCTGCAGGCCGAAACGGATGCCGGCCTTGTGCGCGACAGGCGATGCCAGGCCGCCCAGCCGGCCGATCCGGGCCCGCAGCGCCTCGATCGTCTTCGTTTGGCTGTGCGGACTGCTCTCCACGATTCGCTCCATCGTATGTCGACGATGAGAACGTATAGGGAACAAACTGTTTCTGAGGGAAGTCCGCAGATGCGGTGGCTGCGAACGACGAGAGCAGTGCCTGTTCAGAGGCTGATGCAGCAGCGTCCGCTAGGCCGCTGACTATACGATAGTGCTACCGATGCAACGGCCTTGCCGTCTGGCTTAATGTGTAGGCGTAAAGCCCTGATTTCACTGATCTATGCTGCCGTTCAACCGATTTCTGAGCAGAAGCCCGTCGGCGCTTGCGGGATCGATCAGGCCGCGGCGCAGGAACAGGTCGATCAGCACCAGGTTCACGTTGAACTTGAACTGGTCGGTATCGCGCACGAGGCGCAGCGCTTCCTCCAGCGCGATCAGCGTGAACGCCACGACCTCGCCATCGGCGGGCACCGGCTGGAAGCTGTCCGGCAGCACGAGGTCGAAGCAGTGCAGCCGGTCCCGGCGCAGGCCTTCCGGCCGGCTCATGGCATAGGCGATCATGCCGACCGGCACCGCCGCACGGGCGAGTTCCGGCGGCAGGCTGCACTCCTCGGCGCCCTCCTTTTCCAGCGTGCGCAGGGCGTCGTAGCCCGCCGGCACCCCGCCCGCGACCAGATGGTCCAGCTTGTCCGGATCGAGCAGCTTATCCGGCGCCCGGCGTCCGATCCACAGATGCGTGCCGTCCGCGCGCTCGACGAGGCCGTTCAGGTGCACGCCGTCCGCCAGGATGCCGAAGCCCGGCAGCCCGCCGCGATCCAGCCTGGCCAGCACCGGCCCGTCCGGCTCGGCCCGCACGTCGAACGCCTCCGAGCGGAAGCGGAACAGCCCGGCCTGCGCCAGCTCCTGCCCGAGCGGCTCCAGCCGCAGCGGATCCTCCAGCACGAGCCGGTTGCCGTCATGGCGCACCCCGCGTCGCTCCAGCTCGAGCGCCAGTGCCGGCGCGATCCAGCCGACCTGGTGGTCGCCGAGCAGGAAGGGGAAGCGGCCGCCGGGCAGGCGGGCGTTGTTGCAGGCGTCGACGTGGCGCAGGAACGGGGCGATCGGACTGGTCATGCGGCACCGTCCGCCAGCAGGCCCCGGCTTGGCAATCGGTCGATGTGCTTTGCAATCGATATCCTGCATGCCACATCCGGCTGATGAGAGATTTCGCCCCGTCCAAGCCGGCGCCGCCGTCCGATCCGGCATCGCGACAGACCGCACTGGAAACGGTGCGCGGCCTGCTGCCCTATCTCTGGCCGCGCGGCGACATCCGCACGCGTCTGCACGTCGTCGGCGCCATCGTGCTGCTGATCGCGGCCAAGGTGGCGACGATCTGCGTGCCGATCGTCTATGCCCGCGCGATCGACCGGCTGTCGCACCGCGATCCCACCCACATGCTGGTGGTGCCGATCGGGCTGATCGTCGGCTACGGGCTGCTGCGCATCGCCTCGGGCGCCTTCGGGGAGCTGCGCGACGCGGTGTTCTCGCCGGTCAAGCAGCGGGTGATCCGGGTGGCGGCGATGCAGACCTTCGGCCACCTGCACCGGCTGTCGCTGCGCTTCCATCTCGACCGCCAGACCGGCGGCGTGACCCGGGCGGTCGAGCGCGGCACCCAGGCGATCGAGCTGATCCTGCGCCTGGGGGTGTTCAACATCGTGCCGACGCTGATCGAGACGCTGATGGTCACGGGCGTGATCTGGGCGCTGTTCGACTGGCGTTTCGCGATGGCGACGCTGCTGACGGTGGTGGTGTATGTCGGCTTCACCATCGCCTTCACCGGCTGGCGCATCGGCATCCGCCGCCGCATGAACGAGGTCGAGAGCGAGGCCAGCACCAAGGCGCTGGACAGCCTGCTCAACTACGAGACGGTCAAGTATTTCGGCAACGAGGCCCACGAGGCCAGGCGCTACGACGACACCCAGAGCCGCTACGAGCGCGCCGCGGTGAAGACCCAGGTCTCGCTCAACCTGCTCAATATCGGCCAGGCCACGATCATCGCCGTGGCGCTCGCCGCCATCATGCTCATGGCGGCCCAGGGGGTGGCGGCGGGCCGCCTCACGGTCGGCAAGTTCGTGCTGGTGAACACCTATCTGATGCAGCTCTACACGCCGCTGAACTTCCTGGGCTTCGTGTATGCGTCGCTGCGTCAGGGCGTGGTGGATCTGGAGCAGATGTTCCGGCTGCTGGGCCAGAGCCAGGAGGTGCGTGACGCGGCCGACGCGCGGCCCTTGCCCGGCCGGCTCGAGGATGCGCCGCCGGCCGAGGTGCGGTTCGAGGCGGTGCATTTCGGCTACCAGCCGAACCGCGAGATCCTGCACGGGGTGAGCTTCGCGATCCGGCCGGGCGGCCGCACCGCGATCGTGGGACCCACCGGTGCCGGCAAGTCGACCATCAGCCGGCTGCTGTTCCGCTTCTACGACGTCGATACCGGCCGGGTGATGCTCGACGGCCGCGACGTGCGCGACTACGCCCAGGACAGCCTGCGCGCCGCCATCGGCGTGGTGCCGCAGGACACGGTGCTGTTCAACGACACCATCCGCTACAACATCGCCTATGGCCGCATCGGCGCCTCCCAGGCCGAGATCGAGCACGCGGCCCGGCTGGCGCAGGTGCACGACTTCGTTGCCGGCCTGCCGGACGGCTACGATACCCGCGTCGGCGAGCGCGGCCTGAAGCTGTCGGGGGGCGAGAAGCAGCGCGTGGCGATCGCGCGCACCATCCTCAAGAATCCGCGCATGCTGATCCTGGACGAGGCCACCAGCGCGCTCGACACCCACACCGAGCAGGAGATCCAGTCGGCGCTGCGCACGGTCGCCGCCGACCGCACCACGCTGGTGATCGCCCATCGCCTGTCGACGGTGGTGGATGCCGACGAGATCCTCGTGCTGGTGGGCGGGCTGATCGCCGAGCGTGGCACGCACCGCGCGCTGCTGGGGCAGGGCGGCGTCTATGCGCGGATGTGGGCGGCGCAGTCGGAGGAGGATTCGGGTCTGCCGCTGCTGCCCGAGCGGGTGCAGGCCGAACTGGCCGATTGACCGCATGGGTCCTGGCGGCCCTGCCGGGGGCGGCCCATGTGTGCCGCATGAGGGAGAACGAGATGAGCTTCGATCCGAAGGGCGAGCAGACGCTGGGTCAGGACGGGTCGGTTCCGTCGGAGCTGAGCCACGCGGGCGCCGTGGTCGACAAGTCGATCGAATACATGCTGGGCGAGAGCCTGCCGCCGCTGGCGATCGCGTCGGCGCTGCTGGGCGGCTCGCTCGGCCTGCTGGCGCGCACGATGGACCGCGGCGCGATGGTCAGGATGCTGGAGAACGCGATCGCCAGCGTGAAGGCGGGCGAGCTCGATCCCGCCCGCGACCGCGAGTTGGGACGCTCCTGACGCGGCCGCGGGCGGCGGGTGCCAAGTGAGCGCTTGACGGATCATGCCGGCTTGGCGATAAGCCGCGCCTCCATGAGACGTGACGCCGGACCGGGTGCGCCGGCGTCTTGCTGTTCGTCTCCGGCTCGGCCGGAGGCTCTGCGACCCTGAGGATCAAGACGATGTCGCGCCGCTGCGAGATGACCGGCAAGGGCGTGCTGACGGGCAACAACGTCAGCCACGCCAACAACAAGAGCCGCCGCCGCTACCTGCCGAACCTGCAGGAGCAGTCGGTGCTGTCGGACGTGCTGGGCACCTCGATCCGGATCCGTGTGACCACGCACGGCCTGCGCACCATCGAGCATAATGGCGGCCTCGACGCCTTCCTGCTGACGACGCCGAATCGCCGTCTGCCGGAGGAGGCGCAGTCGCTGAAGCGTCGCATCCTGCGCGCCCAGGCCAAGAAGCAGGCCGCCGCCACCGCCTGAGCCGGCGCGTGGCCCGGGCCCCAGGGTCCGGCCTTGCAAAACAAGGGCATCTCGCGCATGTGAGGGCCCAACAGTGTTTCGGCCGCCAGGCTCTGCCCGCGGCCCTGGAAGCGTGCGGGGTGTTGCCCGGTGCGCTTTCCTGGTTTGAGGAGAACCCGTCATGTCCGAGCTCTCGAAGATCCGCAATATCGGCATCACCGCGCACATCGACGCGGGCAAGACGACGACGACGGAACGCATCCTCTACTACACCGGGGTCTCGCACCGGATCGGTGAGGTCCACGAGGGCAACACCACGACGGACTACATGGAGCAGGAGCGCGAGCGGGGGATCACCATCACCTCGGCTGCGGTCACGTGCGAGTGGAAAGAGCACCGCATCAACATTATCGACACGCCCGGCCATATCGACTTCAACATCGAGGTGAACCGGTCCCTGCGCGTGCTCGACGGCGCCATCTTCATCATCGAGGGCGTGGCCGGCGTGCAGCCGCAGTCGGAAACCAACTGGCGTCTCGCCGACCGCTACAACGTGCCGCGCATCATCTTCATCAACAAGCTGGACCGCACGGGTGCCGACTTCTACCGCGCGTTCGACACGCTGAAGGAGAAGCTCGACATCGTGGCACTGCCGCTGCAGCTGCCGATCGGCATCGAGGAGAACTTCCTCGGCGTGGTCGACCTGGTCGAGATGAAGGCGATCATCTGGGAGGGCGGCGAGCTCGGCGCCAAGTTCCACGACGAGGAGATCCCGGCCGACATGGTCGAGCGCGCCGCCGAGGCCCGCCAGCTGCTGCTCGACACCGCGCTCTCGGTCGATAACGAGGCGATGGAGGAGTATTTCGACAAGGGCGACGTCGACGTCGCGACCCTGAAGCGCTGCATCAAGGCGGGCGCCATCTCCGGCGTGTTCCGTCCGGTGCTGTGCGGCACCGCCTTCAAGAACAAGGGCGTGCAGCCGCTGCTCGACGCCGTGCTCGACTATCTGCCGGCTCCCGACGACCGCGAGGGCATCCGCGTCGCCGCCGAGGAAGGCCAGGAGGATGCCGATCCGAGCACCCGCCGCCTGATCAAGGTCGACCCCAAGGGCAACTTCTCGGGTCTGGCGTTCAAGATCATCAACGACAAGTACGGCACGCTCACCTTCGTGCGCGTGTATTCGGGATCGCTGAAGTCCGGCGACCAGGTGATGAACACCACCAAGGACCACAAGGAGCGCATCGGCCGCATGTTCCAGATGCACGCCGACAAGCGTGCCGAGATCAAGGAAGTGCAGGCGGGCGACATCGCGGCGTTCGTGGGGCTGAAGGATACCGGCACCGGCGACACGCTGGCCGATGCGGGCGACCCGGTGGTGCTGGAGCGCATGGCGTTCCCGGTGCCGGTGATCGACATCTCCGTCGAGCCGAAGACCAAGGAGGCGGTGGAGAAGATGACGCTGGCGCTGCAGAAGCTCGCCGGCGAGGACCCGTCGCTCCGCCTCAAGACCGACCAGGAGACCGGCCAGACCATCCTGTCCGGCATGGGCGAGCTGCATCTCGAGATCATCATCGACCGTCTGCGCCGCGAGTATGGCGTCGACGCCAATATCGGCGCGCCGCAGGTGGCGTATCGCGAGACCATCAGCAAGACGCACATCGAGACCTATACCCACAAGAAGCAGTCGGGCGGCTCCGGGCAGTATGCCGAGGTCAAGATCCAGTTCTCGCCGGTCGAGCGCAACGCCGGCATCTCCTTCGAGAACAAGGTCGTGGGCGGCACGGTACCGAAGGAATACATCCCGGCGGTCGAGAAGGGCATCAAGGTGCAGGCGAGCACCGGCGTGCTGGCCGGCTTCCCGACGGTGGACTTCAAGTACACCCTGCTCGACGGCAAGTACCATGACGTCGACAGCTCGGCGCTGGCGTTCGAGATCGCGGCGAAGGCCTGCTTCCGCGAGGGCATGAAGCGCGCCAGCCCGGTGATCCTGGAGCCGATCATGGACGTCGAGTGCACCACCCCGCAGGACCATGTCGGCGACGTGGTCGGCGATCTCAACCGTCGCCGCGGCCAGATCCAGAACCAGGAAAGCTCGGGCTCGACCGTCCTGGTCCGTGCCCAGGTGCCGCTGAAGGAGATGTTCGGCTACATCTCGCACCTGCGCTCCATGACCAAGGGCCGCGCGTCCTTCACCATGCAGTTCCATCACTACGATCCGGTGCCGCGCAACATCGCCGACGAGATCATGTCGAAGTCCGCCTGACCGCAACGCCTGCCAGTCGGCAAGGCCGGTCCGGAAGGGCCGGCCTTTTTTGTTGCCGCAGCACGCGATCATGCGCATCGACGTTCGCTGGCCTCGTTCGGGCGGGCCATGCGGAGGTCCCCACCCGCGTCCACAATCTGCGACGGATTTCACGCTTCTGGCACGACCGGCGGTAGAAAATCGACCGACCGGCGCCAGGCTGGCGGTCCATCGACGTGTCTCCACAAGCATTGGCTGACGAGATCGACGGTAATTATTCAAAAAGTCTTGTTTTCTGGACGCTTGCGAAGAATTTGACTTCTCATGGCGAGTTGATGCGGCCGCTTTGATCGATAATGCTAACGATTGGTCTGCAGCGGGAAGGCGGCTCGGAGATGATGTCCTGTCGTGCGTACGCGTCCGGGATCAACGGGATGCAGAGGCGATGACCATCCATCCCGCTCCCGGCGCTCTCGTCGACCGCAGCATGTCCTCAGGCGCCGATCGCCAGTCGCCCAGGGTCGGCGCGGCGACGGTCGGCCATGCCTACAGCTACGCGCATGTGCCGAACGGCAGCTGGAGCGATCCGGCCAGCTGGATCGTCGATGACGGAACGCCGGCGACCGCGCCGCCGGGCGCCGACGACAGCGTGACGATCTCGGGCGACGAATACGACCCCGACGGGGTGCCGTTCTACATCACCGGCGACGGCCAGGCCGCCAGCCTCGCGGTGTCGCACAGCGTGGTGTTCCGGGGCGCGGTCACCACCGGCAGCCTGGTGATCGGCACCGGCTCGTCGTCATCGCCCGCCGTGACCGTGTCGGTGGATCCGGACGCATCGCTGGAGGCGGCCTCGGCCACCCTTCTCAGCCAGCTGGTGGCGATCGGCAGCGGCAGCCGCTTCATCGTCGATGCCACCCTGACCATGGGCGCCGACGCGGACCAGGCGGTCGCGGCCAGCCTCTCGACCAGGCTCGGCGGCAGCATCCAGCTGGGCGGGCTGGAGCTGGAGCAGGGCAGCGTCAGCATCGACGACAGCGGCAGCATGACGATCGGCACGTCCGGCATCGTGCGTGACGGCATGGTGTCGGTGGCAGCCGACGGGGTGCTGCAGGTCGGACACGGCACCATCGACGGCGCGATCTGGAACGACGGGCTGATCCGCCTCGACGAGACCGCGAACCCGTTCGGCGGCAGCATCGAGGGCAGCGGCACCATTGCGATCGAGAGCGGCGCCATCCTGCTGCTCTCGAGCACGCTGGACGACGATCAGCATCTGCGCTTCGACGGCCCGAACGCGGCCCTGGCGCTGGACGGCATCTATACCGACGACGCGTTCACCCGGATCGCGGGCTTCGACGCCAGCGACCGCATCGTGCTGGACCAGACGGTGTCCGACTACAGCTACAGCCTCGACGGCACCGCGTCCGCGTCGGTGCAGGTGGAGCTGTCGGGCGGCGGCACCGAGGCCTACGTCTTTACCGGCGACTACGACGGCGAGCGGTTCGAGATCGGCCAGGACGATGGCGGTTCCGATCCGGCGATCCTGATCGTATCGGATGCCGTCGCGTGCTTCTGCTCGGGAACGCTGATCGCGACGCAGTCGGGCGACCGGCCCGTGGAGCAGCTTGCCATCGGCGATCGCGTGCGAACGGCGGGCGGCGCGTTGAAGCCGGTGCTGTGGATCGGCCGGCGCAGCTACGACCGGCGCTACGCCGCCGGCAAGCCGCACCTGCAACCGGTCCGCATCCGTGCCGGCGCGCTGGGCGACGACCTGCCGCATCGCGATCTGCTGGTGTCGCCAGGACACGCGATCCTGGTGCAGGACGCGCTGGTGCCGGCAGGGCTGCTGGTGAACGACGTGTCGATCCTGCCGGACGAGGAGGAGGACGACATCCACTACCTGCATGTCGAGGTCGAGGGCCATGAGCTGCTTCTGGCCGAAGGTGCCGTGGCGGAAAGCTTCGTCGACAGGGACAGCCGGACGATATTCGGCAATGTCGAGGAGTATGCCCGGCTCTATCCCGACCGGAGCCGGACGCCGCAGCCATGGTGCGCGCCACGTATCGAGGACGGCCCGGTGCTGGCCGCGATCAGGCGCCATCTCTGCATCCGGGCCGGGCTCGCGGAGCCGGCGCCGCTGCCGCCCGTCTATGGGCATGTCGACGAGGCCGGCCCGGGCCACGTGCGCGGCTGGGCGTGGTGTGCGGCCCATCCCGATGCCCCGGTGCTGCTGGACATCCTGGTCTGCGGCCGCATCGCGAGCCAGGTGCTGGCGGACCGGTTCCGTCCCGATCTGGCGGCCGCCGGGGTCGGCGCCGGCTGTCACGGCTTCGAGGCGGCCCTGCCGGACGTGGAGCGGACCTCGGTCATCACGGTCCGACGCGCGCTCGACGGACTGGGTCTGACGCCTCCGCCGCCGGCCCCGTAGCCGCCGATGACCTCGACATTGCGGGGCCAGCTCGACTCGGTCGATCGCACGGTCATCCGGGGCTGGGCGCAGGATGCATGGTGGCCGGCACAGCCGGTCAGCCTGCTGGTGACCGTCAACGGCACTCTGCTCGGCCGGATCGTCGCCAACCGCTTCCGGCAGGATCTCGCCGATGCCGGCCTCGGCACCGGTCGCCACGCGTTCGAGCTGCGGCTGGGCAACGCGCTGTCGCCGGTGTCGATGCACCAGATCCGGGTGACGCGGGAGCTCGACGGCGTCGAGCTCGACCGGTCGCCCTGGCTGCTGGAGCCGGTGCCGGTGTTGGATCAGGCAGCGCTCGACCGCCTGTCCGACCTGCTCGGCGACGGGATCGAGACCGACCGGGCCGGGCTGGATCGCCGGCTCGACTTCCTGCTGCACCAGGTCGACCGGCTGCTGACGATCCGGGCGCGCCAGCAGACGGCGGCGGGCGAGGCTGCCGGCGATGCCGCCGCATGGCGCGCGAGCCGGGTTGCGTCATCCACCGTCGCGGCGCCCGCGGCCGCCTGCCGCCAGGCGCTCGTCATCGACGAGCTGATGCCCGACGGCGGACGCGACGCCGGATCGTGCGCGGTGCTGTCGCACATGATGTCGCTGCGTCGGCTCGGCTTTGCGGTGCTGTTCGTTCCGGCCAGCCTGTCGCCGGCACGGCAGGAGGGGCCGTTGTCCGGACGCCTGGCGGCACTCGGCATCGCCGTCTGCACCGCGCCGTACTACGCCTCGGTCGAGGAGGTGCTGCAGCGTCACGGCGCCGGGCTGGAGCTGGTCTATCTGCATCGCGGCCCGACCGCGTTCCGTTACGCCCGGCTGGTCCGGCATCATTGTCCGCACGCCCGGGTGCTGTATGCGGTGGCGGATCTGCATCATCTGCGGCTCGGCCGTCAGGCCGAGGTCGAGCGGCGGCCGGAGCTGCTGCCCCTGGCGCGGCAGCACCGGCAGCGCGAGCTGGAGACCGCCGCCGCGGCCGACATCGTGCTCACCCACTCCTCGCACGAGGCCAGGCTGCTCGCGCAGGCGCTGCCGCACGCCAGGATCCACGTCGTTCCCTGGGCGGTGCCGCTTCGTCCGGTGGCGGCATCGTTCAGCTCCCGCCTCGGCGTCGCCTTTCTGGCCGACTATGCGCACGCGCCCAACCTGGAGGCGGCGCGTCGGCTGGTGCGCGAGATCATGCCGCTGGTCTGGGAGCATGCACCCGAGCTGCCATGCCTGCTGGCCGGCAGCCGGATGCCGCCCGGCCTCGTCGGCAGCGATCCGCGCCTGGTGCCGGTCGGCCACGTGCCGGAGCTGGCGTCACTGTTCGCGCGCGTGCGGCTGACGGTGGCACCGCTCGCCTACGGCGCCGGGATCAAGGGGAAGGTGCTGGAAAGCCTGGCTGCCGGCGTTCCGTGCGTCTGCTCGCCGATCGCAGCCGAGGGCCTGGACCTGCCCGAGGCGCTGACGCGGTGGGTCGCCGGCGACACGCACGGCCTGGCGCGGGCGATCCTGACGCTGCACCGGAACCCCGCGCTGAACCGCTCGGCCGCCCAGGCCGGTCTCGACTGGGCGCAGGACCGGCTGTCGGCGGACCGGATCGACCGGCTGCTCGGCGCCGCCCTGTCGCGGCGACCCGTGCCGGCGGATCGCGAGCGGGCGGACGCTGGCTGAGCGGCTGCGGCCGCCCGCCTCGGCTCAGGGCCTGGCCGGCGGCGGCAGGCTGCCCTGGGTGCGGCGGATGAAGTCGGCGACGTTGTCGTGCAGCTGCTTCAGGCTGTCCTGGTTGGCATAGACCATGTGCCCGGACGAGTACTGCTTGTATTCGATGTTGGTCTGCAGCGACTGCGGGATCGGCAGATGGTGCATCTCGTAGATCCCCTCGTAGTAGGGCGTCGCGAGGTCGTAGTAGCCGGCGTTGAGCATCACCTTGAGGTTCGGATTGTACTTCATCGCCGCCGCCAGATCGGGCATCACGTTGGCCGAGCCTGCGACCGGCTGGGTGCTGTTCGGAGGCTGGTGCTTCATGTCCCAGTCGTTGATCTCGATCTCGGGCTTGTAGTACTTGCCCTCGCCGTAGCCGAGCTGCTTGCGGACATAGTCGTTGAAGGCGGACACGTAGGCCGAGCCGATCGCGGCGGACTGCGGATCGTAGTCCGCCTCCTTGCTCATCGGGTCCATCGTCGGGCCGGAGAAGCGGGTATCGAGACGGCCGGTGGTGACGTCGCCCTCGCCCTGCAGCGATTTCTCGAACTCGCCGCCATCGACGCGAAGCCGGGCTTTCTTGAGGTAGTCGACGGGCAGGCCGGTATAGCGGTTCAGCCTGTCTGCGATCGCGTCGCGATGCGCCGCGTCGAGCGCCGAGCCCTGCTGCAGGGCGGCGGCATAGTCGGTGCTGGCGAACGTCTCGACCTCCGACAGCAGCGCATGCAGGTCGGGCGGGTTGCCCGGCAGCCTGTGGTGATACCAGGCGGTGGCCGCGTAGGTCGGCAGGGCCACGATGTAGGGCAGATCGACGCCGGGATTGAGCTCGGGCTGATCGACGCTCGCATCGAAGTTCAGGATCTGCGACAGCAGGATCACGCCGTTGAAGTCGACCGACTTGTCCTGCTCGAGCTGGTTGATCAGCACCGCCGAGCGCGTGGTGCCGTAGCTCTCGCCGAACAGGTACTTGGGCGAGTTCCAGCGGCCGTATTTCGACAGGAAGGCGGCGATGAAGTCGGAGAAGGCATGGCCGTCCTGGTCGATGCCCCAGAACTTCTTCTCCTTGTCCTTGCCGGCGATGCGCGAGAAGCCGGTTCCGGGCGCGTCGATGAAGACGAGGTCGCTCGCATCGAGCAGGCTCTCGTCGTTGTTGACCAGCTGGTAGGGGGCGGCCGGCCCGTGCTCATGGTCGAGCGTCACCACCCGGCGCGGCCCGAACGCGCCCATGTGCAGCCAGACCGACGCCGAACCGGGGCCGCCATTATACAGGAAGGTGATCGGCCGGGCTTCGGGCCTGACGGTCTTGCGGAAGTAGGCCACGTAGAACATCGACGCTTCCGCCGTCGGATTGCCGTCGTCGCCCGTCTTGTCGGCATCAACGCCGGTCTTCGCGGCATCGTCCCAGCCCTTGGGATGCACGATCAGCGTGCCCGCGACCGCGTGGTAGTCGACATGCTGGCCGCCTGCGGTGACGGCGGCGTCGCTCTCGGCCTCGCCCGACACCAAATGCGGCACCGGGTGGTCGGTCCTGCTGATCTTGACCGTCGTGTCGTCGGCTCTGGACATGCAGAGCGGCAGCGCCACCAGGGCGCTGGTCAGGAACAGGCAGGCTCGGTTCATGGGCACTATCCTCAAGGCGATGGCGACGTTCAGCCGGCGGAGCGCCAGCCATCCTGATCCAGGACAGCCCGCCCTTCGGCCGCGAGCTTCTGCAGGTGCGACGTCAGGTTGGCGCGCGCCGCCTGTAGCAGATCGGGCCGCAGGTTGATGTAGGCGCGGCTCAGCACCGTCTCGAACGGCGCCGGCGTCGGCGACAGCAGCGCCTCGATCGAGGCCTCGCGCGCCGCGCGATGGTCGAGCAGGCTCTGCACCAGCTCGTGCGGCCGCGTGATCGCCGGGCCGTGCGCCGACAGCATCAGCCGGTCGTTGCGGTCGCGTACCCGCTTCAGGCTGGCGATGAACTGCCCCAGGTCGCCATGCGGCGGCGGCGGCACCACCGAGGTCGACCAGCCCATCACGTGGTCGCCGCTGAAGATGACGCCGTCATCGGTTGCGAAGCACAGGTGGTCCATCGCGTGGCCGGGCGTATGCAGCACCGTCAGGCCGGCGATCCGGTCGCCGTCATGCAGTCCGATCGGCGCCTGGAAGGTCGGGTCGGCGCTGGCATGGTGGCCGGCGATCGGCGCGCCGCTGCGCTGGCTGAGCCGCTCGGCGCCGCCCAGGTGATCGCGGTGGGTATGGGTCAGCAGGATGTGGGACAGGCAGCCGCCGGCCTCGGCGAGGATGGCGTCGAGGTGCCGCTCGTCGTCGCTGCCCGGGTCGATCACCACCGTGCCGCCGTTCGTGTCCACGAGCCAGCTGTTGGTGCCGTGATAGGTCATCGGTCCGGGATTGGGCGCCACGATCCGCCGGATGCCGCCTTGCACCGGAAGTGCCACGCCGTGCGGCGGCGGCGCCTCGGTCAGGCGCCAGGCCCGTCGCCTCGTCGGCGGTCCGGACATGGGGCGCGTCGGTCTAGCCGAAGGCACCGACATCGTGCATCACCGCGATGCTGATCTCGCGCACCAGCTCGAACAGGCGGCGCATTGGCTGGAAGATCTCCGCATCCTCGCGCGTGTAGGCGTTGGCCGAGCGCGGTCCGCTCGGCTCGCGGAAATCGAGCAGCACCGACTGGTCGGCCGCCTGCGGGAAGATCTCGGCCAGCTCCTTCAGCACGTTCGGGATCTCGAGCCGCAGCACCTGGTCGTCGAGCGCCTCGCGGGTGAAGCCGTGCCGGGGCGAGAAGTACGGGATGCGCGTCGAGAGCAGCCAGATCCGCTCGATCAGCGTCAGCCGGATCGCGTGCAGCAGCACCTCCGGCAGCGCCATGCGCGGCGCTTCCGGCCAGGCCGCGCGCAGCGCCAGATGGTCGGCCTGGATGCGTCGGAACATCGACTGCGTGACCGCCCATAGATCGAGCCGCTCCAGCCCTGCCGACAGCGTCACCAGCGCGTTGCGGCGGCTGGGATCGTGCTCGTGCGCGGCGCGGTCGAGCCAGACGCCCGGATCGAGCGTCAGCACGATGGCGCGCAGCACGTCGCGGTCGGAATGCGCCAGCGCGTGCGAGGCGAAGTCGAGCGCCCGGCGGAAGCGCGGGCTCTTCAGCAGGAACTCCTCGAAGGTCTCCGGATGGCGGGCGGCGGCGAGACCCAGCCCCTGCAGCGTGTTCGCGCACCAGCCGAGCTGCTGCAGGATCGCGTTGTTGGGGATCGCCCGCAGCTCGCGCGGATGGCGGATGCGGGCCGGGCTGCCGACGGAGTCCGTCTGCCGCGCCGCCGGACGCGAGCCCGTGCGGTCGATCAGCGCCGGTCCGAACGCGCCGAGCAGCCCGGCATAGCCCGGATCCTCGACCAGCTCGGTCATGCCGAGCCCGATCGTGGAGAAGAAGTCGGCCGAGAAGTCGGCATCGTCGTAGATCGGGTCGCGCTCGGCCTTCACCACCGCGAAGGCGTGCTCGGCGATGGTGCCGATCACCGCGTCGGCCAGGACCTGCGTGCCGAACAGCACGTAGCCGTCGCCGCCCTGGAAGGCTGCCTCCTCGCGGTAGGCGATGCCCGCGTTCTGGAACGCCAGGCGGGACTGCGGCGGCGACAGGTAGTCGAGCCGGTCGGCGAGCGCGAACGGATGCGCGCCGCGGCCGATGCTCTCGCCGTGGGTGTCGAACAGGATCACCTCGACATCGGTCAGGCCGCGCTTTTGCAGCAGATCGGCGATCTTCAGCCGCAGCCGCTCGATCAGGTAGGTGGCCGCGAGCTGGCCGACATAGCGGCCGGAATCGGAGTAGCCGAACTGCAGCGACAGCTTGCCGGTACGGCGCAGGTAGTCGCGGTAGTGCCGCGAATGCAGCGCCTCCTCGACGATGCGCGAGCCCTGCATCAGCGCGTCCTGCGTCTCGAACAGCGGCGAGATCTCGATCTGCTCCTCGATGCCGAACAGCCGCGCCAGCCACAGCGCCACCAGCAGCGTGTAGCCGCTCTCGGTCTCGGCGATCAGGAAGCGGACCGGGCTGGCGCCGTCGATGTGCTTGACGATCTGGGCGACCGTCATCATCAGCCGCGCCGCCGAGGCCTGCTCGAACAGCAGGGCGCCGAAATCGACCGGCACCGGCTTCACGTCGGCCAGCACGTCGTTGATCTGGGCCAGCAGCGCGCGCCGCTGCGCCGGGTTCTCCGGGCTGTCCTCGATGCCGAGCCGCTGGCGGGCGACGTTGTGGATCTGGGTGGCGTTGAGCCGGACATGGGTATGGGCCGCACCCATGCCGTGCGACACGAAGCCGGCGCGCGCCACCGCCAGCGGCAGCCGGTCGGCCTCGTCGGCCGCCTCCATGGCCGCGATGAACAGCGCGTCGAGCGCCGAGGGGGTCAGGATGGCCTCGTCGCGCCGGTCGATCAGCGCGCGCGAGAAGCCCGCCACCTGCTCGGGATCCGCGCGCCCGGGTGCTGCCTGGATCTGCGCCGACACCGCCGCCAGCGCCGCCTCGACACGACCGGCCAGCGCCGAGGGCGGCGCGGACAGTGCGGCGAGCTGGCCATGCAGCCGCTCGAGCTGCAGCTGCTTCATTCTGAGCCGCAGCCTGAGCGTGTCCCACCAGCCGATGTCGGTGCGGCCGTCGGTGTCGTAGCCGACCCAGCTGGTCAGGATCAGCGGGCGCGGCGTCAGGCTGCTCCAGGCCTGCGGCCAGTAGCCGGCCGCCTCCTCCAGCAGCGCCTGGTTCAGCTTGTCGATGGCGTTGCGGCCGCGCAGGATCGCCTCGACGGCGAGCTCGAACTCGTCGACCAGCGTCGGCGCCGCGGGCCGCTGCGAGGCGAGGTCGGGCAGCGTGCGGGTGCCGCTCGCCGTGGCCGCCAGCGCCGCATAGACCGGAGTCGCCAGGGCGAAGGTCGGGTGGGCGGTGAACACCGCGGCGAAGCGGGTGCGATGGATCGCGGCACGGAACTGTGCCAGCGGGATCGGGCTGTCGTCCGGGTCCGGCCGGATCAGCCGGGCCGCGATGCGGCGCAGCCTGGTATCGGTCGTCACAGGCCCGCTGGGTCCGCCGCCGAGCCCGACATAGCGGGCGAGCCGGGCGGCGCGCGTCTCGAAGGCGTCGTCGCGCAGGCGGCAGACCAGGCCGTTGATGTCCTCGATGCTCAGGCTGCCCTCGTCCAGCCGTCGCGACAGCTGCAGCGCGATCGCCCGCACCGGGTTGCCGAACGGGTCCTCCTCCTGGCGCTCGACCAGCTGCGCTGCCAGCAGCACCAGCTGGTCCAGACGCGGATCGGTCGGATGGCCCGGATCGCTCGCGAGGTCGGCGGGAGCCGGATGCTGCTCGTCCATGATGCGTGTCGCGCTCCGCGCGTGGCGTTGCCGGGGTGGGGGCTGGGTGCGTTGCAGGCGGCGCCGACGCCGCATGCGGACGGGCGGCATGGGCGGATGCTGCCACGGTCACCGTTCCATGTCTGACACGCCGCCGCAATATGGCGGCCTCGCGCCGGCCGGGCGGGGATCGCCGTCGGTTGGGCAAACGCCCGGCTTGATGCTATCGGGGCGCATGATCGTCACCCCGGACGCGGCTCCGGAAGCCGTCCTCGATGCAGATGCGGCGGCCCGGACGGCGCTCGACCGCCAGAAGCGCCGCGCCACCATCCTGCTGGCCGGCATGGGCGGGCTGACCCTGGTCGGATACGCGCTGGGGCAGGGCGTCTGGGCCGGCCTGCTGCAGTCGAGCGCCAAGGCCGGGCTGATCGGCGGCATCGCCGACTGGTTCGCGGTGACCGCGCTGTTCCGCCATCCGCTCGGCCTGCCGATCCCGCATACCGCGATCCTGCCGGCGCAGAAGGACCGGCTCGGCCGGGCGCTGGGCAGCTTCGTCGCCACCCATGTCTTCACCGAGGCCGACATCGAGCGCGCACTCGGTCGTCTCGATGTCGCGGCCCTGCTGCGCGACGTGCTGACCGACGCGCGCGTCGCCGGCATGATCTCCACCGGCGCCGTGCGCATGATCCCGCACCTGCTCGACGGGCTGGAGGCGGGGCGGGCCCAGGAGATGCTGGTCCGGCTGGTGCCGCGCGTGATGAGCAACGGGCAGCTGGCGCCTGTGGTGGCGCGCGCGCTGCGGGCGCTGGTCGACGGCGACCGGCATCAGGAGGTGCTGTCCTTCCTGCTCGACCAGATCAAGCTGCTGCTGAGGAGCCGCGAGGCGCACCTGCACCAGCTGATCGAGGAGCGGGTGCGCGAGCAGGGCGGTCGGCTGGTCGGCTGGGCGATCGGCGGGTCGGTGGCGACGCGCGTGCTGAGCGCCATCAACACCGAGCTCGATCGCACCGATTCGCGGGAATCTGACCTGCGCGAGGCCGTCACCGCCTGGATCCGGCACGAGATCGACCTGATCGAGACCGACCCCGAGCGCGGGCGCGACCTTGGCGACACGCTCCGCGGCCTGTTCACCCACGACAGCCTGAAGCTGTGGGCGGCCGACGTGTGGATGCGCGCGCGCGGCGCCATCGATGCCGATCTCGGGCGCGAGGATGGCTGGATGCGGCGCCTGCTGGCCGACGCGCTGGCGCGTGCGGCGCAGACGCTGGACACCGACCCGACGGTGCGCGCGGGGATCGACCGGGCGGCGGCCGGCCTGGTGCGTCAGGCGCTGCCTGGCCTGCGTCAGCACCTGTCGGGATTCATCGCCCAGGTGGTCGCCGGCTGGGACACCCAGCGCCTCGTCGACAAGGTCGAGCTGCGGGTCGGCCGGGATCTGCAGTTCGTGCGCATCAACGGCACGCTGGTCGGCTTCCTGATCGGCGGCGTGCTGTATCTGGGCTTGCGCGCGTTGTTCGGCGCCCAGGCGGGATAAGCTCGCCGGTCCGGCCAACTGCTTGAAAACCTGCAAAACCGACGGCCACGTCCTTGACTGGAGGAGGCTCAGGGCTCATCTGCCGGATACAGGACCGCTGGGGTCCTGGATACCTTCAACCTGCCCCGAGAAGTCATGCTCAGGCTGTCCAAGCTGACGGATTATGCGGTCGTGGTGCTGGTGAGCCTGTCGCATCACCAGGACGTCACGACCTCGCCGACGCTGGCCCTGGCGACCGGGGTGCCGGAGCCGACGGTCGCCAAGGTGCTGAAGGCGCTGTGCGGGGCCGGTCTGGTGGCGTCGCAGCGTGGGGCCCGGGGCGGCTACCGCCTGGCGCGGCCGCTGACGGCGATCCCGATCGCCTCGGTGATCACCGCGATCGACGGGCCGATCTCGCTGACCGCCTGCGTCGCCGGCGCCGTCGGCGGCTGCGAGACGCACGGAACCTGTCCGGTGCGCGGCCGGTGGGACGCGGTGAACGATGCGATCCGGGATGCCCTGACCGGCATCACCCTGGACCGGATGGATATCGGGCGCTGCGGCACCCGGATGTCCGAGAAACGAGACCAACCGGGCGAGATGCCTGTTTCTGCTGTTTTTGCTGCCGAGTGAGGGCGCCATGCCTGCTGTTGCCGAGACCCTGAACACCGTCGAGACCCTGACCCAGTCCAGCTACAAGTGGGGTTTCGAGAGCGCCATCGAGATGGACATGGCCCCCAAGGGGCTGAACGAGGATACCGTCCGGCTGATCTCGGCGCGCAAGCAGGAGCCGGAATGGCTGCTCGCCTGGCGGCTGAAGGCCTTCGCCGCCTGGTCGACCATGCAGGAGCCCAGCTGGGCCAAGGTCGCGCATCCGCCGATCGACTACCAGGACGCGCACTACTATGCCGCGCCCAAGAAGAAGCCGGGCCCGAAGTCGCTCGACGAGGTCGATCCCGAGCTGCTCGCGGTCTATGAGAAGCTCGGCATCCCGCTGAAGGAGCGCGCCATCCTGGCCGGCGTCGAGCCTGCGGAAGGCGAGGCGGCCGAGCGTCCGCAGATCGCCGTTGATGCGGTGTTCGACAGCGTCTCGGTGGCCACCACCTTCCGCACCACCCTGGCCAAGGCCGGCGTGATCTTCTGCCCGATCAGCGAGGCGGTGCGCGAGCATCCCGAGCTGGTGCGGCAGTATCTCGGCTCGGTGGTCGGCATCTCCGACAATTTCTATGCGGCGCTGAACTCGGCGGTGTTTACCGACGGCTCGTTCGTGTTCATCCCCAAGGGCGTGCGCTGCCCGATGGAGCTGTCCACCTATTTCCGCATCAATGCCCGCAACACCGGGCAGTTCGAGCGCACGCTGATCATCGCCGAGGATGGCGCGTCGGTGTCGTATCTCGAGGGCTGCACGGCGCCGATGCGCGACGAGAACCAGCTGCATGCCGCCGTGGTCGAGCTGGTCGCCATGGACGACGCCACCATCAAGTACTCGACGGTGCAGAACTGGTATCCGGGCGATGCCAACGGCGTCGGCGGCATCTACAACTTCGTCACCAAGCGCGGCGCCTGCCGGGGTGCCCGCTCCAAGATCTCCTGGACCCAGGTCGAGACCGGATCGGCGATCACCTGGAAGTACCCGTCCTGCGTGCTGCAGGGCGAGGGGTCTGTCGGCGAGTTCTATTCGGTGGCGGTGACCAACAACCACCAGCAGGCCGACACCGGCACCAAGATGATCCATATCGGCAAGAACACGCGCTCGACCATCGTCGCCAAGACCATCAGTGCTGGCAAGTCCGACAGCACCTATCGCGGGCTGGTGCGGATGCTGCCGAAGGCGTCCGGTGCGCGCAACCACACCCAGTGCGACAGCCTGCTGATCGGCGACCAGTGCGGCGCGCATACGGTGCCCTATATCGAGAACCGCAACATGACCGCGAAGATCGAGCACGAGGCCACCACCTCGAAGATCTCCGAGGACCAGCTGTTCTATTGCCGCTCGCGCGGCCTGTCGGAAGAGGATGCGGTGGGCCTGATCGTCAACGGGTTCTGCAAGGACGTGCTCAAGGAGCTGCCGATGGAGTTCGCGGTCGAGGCGCAGAAGCTGCTCGCCGTCAGCCTGGAGGGCAGCGTCGGATGAGCGTCTTCCTCAAGATCGAGGGGCTGTGCGCATCGATCGACGATGCCGGGACGCCGAAGCCGATCCTGCAGGGGCTCGATCTCGAGATCCCGGCGGGCGAGGTGCATGCGATCATGGGCCCGAACGGCTCGGGCAAGTCGACGCTGTCCTACGTCCTGGCCGGACGCGAGGAGTATGCGGTCACCGGCGGGTCGGTGCTGTTCAAGGATCAGGACCTGCTGGCGATGGAGCCCGACCATCGCGCGGCGGCCGGGGTGTTCCTGGCCTTCCAGGCGCCGGTCGAGCTGCCGGGCGTCAACAACGCGAACTTCCTGCGCACCGCGGTGAACGCGGTGCGTCGCGCTCGCGGCGAGCCCGAGCTCGATGCGGTGCAGTTCCTCAAGGCGGCGCGCGCGCAGGCCAAGGCGCTGTCGATGCCGGAAGACCTGCTCAAGCGCAACGTCAATGTCGGCTTCTCCGGCGGCGAGAAGAAGCGCAACGAGGTGCTGCAGATGGCGATGCTGGCGCCCTCCTTCGCGATCCTCGACGAGACCGACAGCGGCCTCGATATCGATGCGCTCCGCATCGTCGCCGAGGGCGTCAAGGCGCTCCGCTCGCCCGCCTTCTCGGCGCTGGTCATCACCCATCATCAGCGGCTGCTGGACTACCTGGTGCCGGACCGGGTGCATGTGATGGCGCGCGGCCGCATCCTGCGCAGCGGCGGGCCGGAACTCGCGCACCAGCTGGAGGCGCAGGGCTATGCCGGCTTCCTCGCGGAGGCGGCGTGAACGTCATCCTCGCGGCGCCGCGCACCGATCATCCGGTGAATGCGGACGGCTTCCTGCAGCAGTACCAGACCGTCCGCGAGCATCTTGCCGGCGACGTCGCCGCACGCGATCTGGCGGCGGCCTGGCTGCAGCGGCACGGGCTGCCGCGTCGCACGGCAGAGGCCTGGAAGTATACCGACCTGCGCCGCCTGTGGGAGACGCGCTTCGAGACGATGCCGGCCGACGCGGCACGGGCGTCCGCGACCCTGGACGCGGTGCTGGCCGATGCCGGCCTGGACACGGCCGACGGCGCGACGCTGCCGCGGCTGGTGTTCGTCAACGGCCGGCTGTCCGATGCCCTGACCCGGCTGCCGCAGGGCCTCGCCTGCACGGCGTTCGAGGGCATGTCCGCGGCCGAGCCGATCCGGCATCCGATGATCGCGCTGAACACCATGCTGGCCCATGGCGGCATCTCGTTGCGCGTCCCCGCAGGCGTCGACGCCGGACGGCTGCTGCTGGTGACGCTCGGGATCGGCGACGCGGCGGCAGCGCACCTGAGGCACCGGTTCGTGCTGGAGGATGGCGCGTCGCTGTCGCTGCTGGAGATCGCGGCGGGCGAGGGCGGCTACCTGAACGACAGCATGGCCGAGTTCGAGGTCGGCATGGGCGCGCATGCGCGTCATGTCCGGCTGCAGCGGGAGGCCGCCGGCGCGCTGTCCTTCTCGACCGTGCGCGCGCTCGTGGCCGAGCGCGGCGCCTATGACGGCTTCAACCTGGCGCTCGGCGCCGGGCTCGCGCGTCACGAGGTGCATGCGACGCTGGCCGGACCGCATGGCGCCGTGCACGTGAACGGCGCGCAGCTGCTGGCCGACAGCCAGGTCGCCGACCTGACCAGCGTGATCGCGCATGACGCGCCGAACTGCATTTCCCGCCAGACGGTCAAGAACGTGCTGACGGCGCGGTCGCGCGGCGTGTTCCAGGGCAAGATCATCGTCGCCCGCCCCGCGCAGAAGACCGACGGCTACCAGATGAACCAAGCGCTGCTGCTGTCGGCCGAGGCCGAGATCGACTGCAAGCCCGAGCTCGAGATCTATGCCGACGACGTGAAATGCAGCCACGGCGCGACCGCCGGCGCGCTGGACGAGGAACAGATGTTCTACATGCGCAGCCGCGGGATCCCGGCCGTCGAGGCGCGCGCGATCCTGGTGCGCGCCTTCCTCGACGACGCGCTGGGCCTCGTCGAGGACGAGCTCGCCCGGTCGATGCTCGACCGGGCGGTGGCGAACTGGTGGATCGGACAGGCGACATGAACGCATTTTCCCACACCGCTCCGGTGCTGTCGCAGATGGCGCCCGATCTGTCCTTCCTGCGGGCGGACTTCCCGATCCTGTCCGAGACCGTGCGCGGCAAGCCGTTCGTGTTTCTCGACAGCGCCGCGTCCGCCCAGAAGCCGGTCGCGGTGATCGACGCGATGGTGCACACCATGCGCAGCCAGTATGCCAACGTGCATCGCGGCCTGCACTGGATGAGCGAGCGCACCACCGACGCCTACGAGGGCGTGCGCGACAAGGTGGCCCGGCTGCTGAACGCAGCCTCGCGCGAGGAGATCGTCTTCACCGCGAGCTCCACCAACGCGATCAATCTCGTCGCGCACAGCTACGGCTCGCTGCTCAAGCCGGGGCAGGCGGTGCTGATCTCCGAGATGGAGCATCACGCCAACATCGTTCCCTGGCAGATGCTGCGCGACCGCGCCGGCATCGAGCTGCGCGTGGCGCCGGTGACCGATGCGGGCGAGCTGGACATGGCCGCCTTCGAGGCGCTGCTGGCCGATGGCCGGGTCGGGCTCGTCGCCGTCACCCACATGTCGAACGTGCTGGGCACCGTCACGCCCGCGCGCCGCATCGCCGAGCTGGCGCATGCGGCAGGCGCCAGGCTGCTGCTGGACGGATCGCAGGCGGTGGTGCACCGGCAGGTCGACGTGCAGGCGCTTGGCGCGGACTTCTACGTCTTCACCGGCCACAAGCTCTACGGTCCGACCGGCATCGGCGTGCTCTGGGCCAGGCGCGCCCTGCTGGAGGAGATGCCGCCGTTCCTGGGCGGCGGCGACATGATCGGCTCGGTGAGCTTCGAGCGCTCGACCTGGGCGGAGGTGCCGCACAAGTTCGAGGCCGGCACGCCGGCGATCATCGAGGCGATCGGGCTCGGTGCCGCGATCGACTATGTCGAGGCGATCGGCATCGGCCGGATCCAGGCGCACGAGGCGATGCTGACCGGGTATGCGCTGTCGCGCCTGGCGCAGGTCGAGGGGCTCGAGATCGTGGGCCGGCCGCAGGAGCGGGGCGGGGTGATCTCGTTCACCATGCAGGGCGCGCATGCACATGATATCGCCACCCTGCTCGACCAGAACGGCATCGCCGTGCGCGCCGGCACGCACTGCGCCGAGCCGCTGATGCGCCGGTTCGGCATCACCAGCACCGCTCGCGCGAGCTTCGGGCTCTACACCACGACCGGCGAGATCGACGTGCTCGCGAGCACGCTCGACCGCATCAGGACGTTCCTTGTCTGACGCCGCGGAGTCGCTGTATCGCGAGCTGGTGGTCGAGCGCGCGCGCCGGCCGCTGCATGCGGGCGATATCGACCCGGCAGACGGCGCCGCCGACGGCACCAATCCGCTCTGCGGCGACAAGGTGCATGTCACGCTGCGCCTCGGGGCCGGCCAGCAGGCGGCCGAGGTGCGGCATCGCACCCGGGGCTGCGCGATCTGCGCCGCGTCGGCCGACCTGATGGCCGAGAGCGTGCAGGGCCGCACGGCCGACGAGGCGGAGGCGCTGCTGGGGCAGTTCGACCGGCTGCTGCAGCACGGGCAGCCGGCGCTCGATCCGGCAACGCAGGATCAGCTCGGCGTGCTGCTCGCGTTTGCCGACCTGCACGATTACAAATCCCGCAGGAAATGCGCGACCCTGCCGTGGTCGGCACTTCTGGCCGCGTTCAAGTCAGGCGAGGAACGGTGATGGACGCAATGCTCGATGGGACGGATCCGGCGCCGGCGCGCCGCCTGCCCAACTTCGCCGTGCCGGCCTCCGCGGACGAGGCCGGCGGCGGGTCCTCCGGCGTGTCCGCCTGGACGCCGGATGGCGAGGTGCTGGCGCCGGTCGGCGAGGAGGACGTGATCAGCGCGATCGCGTCGGTGTATGATCCCGAGATCCCGGTCAACATCTACGAGCTCGGCCTGATCTATGCGATCGACCTGCACGAGGATGGCCGCGTCAAGGTCGAGATGACCCTGACCGCGCCCGGCTGTCCGAGCGCGCAGGAGCTGCCGGTGCAGGTTCGCGACGCGATCCTGCTGGTGCCCGGCGTGACCGCCTGCGACGTCGACACGGTCTGGGATCCGCCATGGGATGCCAGCCGGATGAGCGAAGACGCCCGCCTGTCCCTGAACATGTTCTGAGCCCGACCGGGCCTGGGAGGACACCGATGACCACCACCGAGACCACCGGACCGGACGTCAGGGCAGGCTCCGCGCGACGGGCGCTGCCGCCGCTGCTGTCCTTGTCCGAGCGCGCCGCCGACCGGCTGCGGGTGCTCTATGCCACCGGCCATGTCGGGCAGCTGCTGCGCGTCAGCGTCGGCACCAAGGGCTGCTCGGGCATGTCCTACGACATGAACTGGGTCGCGGCCGCCGGTCCGAACGACGAGACCGTGATCGATCGCGGGCAGACGGTGCTGATCGACCGCAAGGCGTCGCTGTTCCTGATCGGCACGACGATGGACTACGAGGTCAAGGAGCTGTCGGCCGGCTTCGTGTTCGTCAACCCGAACGAGAAGGGCCGCTGCGGCTGCGGCGAGAGCTTCCACGTCTGACGGCATGCGTCATCGCGGCGGCCGGGGCATCGGCCCGCGTCGCGTGACCGAGGGCCTGCCGAACAGGCAGACGCTCTCGGCCTGGGCCGACCACAGGAACTGGTCGATCACCGTGAGCCGCTCCAGCCGGTAGCCGGCGTCGGCCAGCAGGCGGCCATCCTGCGCCAGGGCGGCGGGATTGCAGCTCACATACAGGATGCGCGGCACCAGCGACGCGGCGATCTCGCGCATCTGCGCGCCGGCCCCCATGTGCGGCGGATCGAGGATGATGGCGGCGGCCCCCGCCATCTCGCCCGCCATGACCGGCTGCCGGTTCAGGTCGCGATGCCCGACCTCGATGCGTCGGCCCACGGCGGCCGAGCGCAGGCAGGCGACCGCGACGGCATGGCCCTCATAGGCGGAGACGCGCAGACGCTCCGACACCGGGAAGCTGATGGTGCCGCAGCCGGCATAGAGCTCGACGACCCGCGCGCTGCGCGCCGGCCGGTCCGGCAGCCCGGCCAGCACCGCCTCGACGATGGCTGCCTCGCCCTCCGGCGTCGGCTGCAGGAAGGCGCCTGGCGGCGGCGAGATCGTCGCCTCGCCCAGCCGGTGCGACACCGGCGCCAGGCCGCAGACGATCTCGGGCGGCGACCGGCCGCCTTCGAGCATCCACGCGATCCGCGGGATGCCGGCCGCTGCGGCGAAGTCGGCCAGGATGGTGCGGTCGCGCGGCGCGAGCGGACCGTCGGTCGAGAGCAGGATGTCCGGTCCGCTGTCGAACAGGTTGACGTTCGCCGATCCAACCCGGCGCAGTGCCTGCAGCCGCGTCAGCACCGGCTGCAGCGCCCGGGTCAGCGCGAACAGGCTGGGATGCAGGACATGGCACTCGCTGAGCGCGATCACCTGGTCGCTGCCGCGGACATGCAGGCCGATCGCAGCGCCGTCCGGACCCCGGCGCACCGCCAGATCCATCCGGCGGCGCGTGCGGGGCGGGCTCTGCACGGCACGGCTTCCGCCCGGGATCTCGAACCCGGCGCCGCGCAGCGCCGCGGCGACGCGTGCCGTCTTCCAGTCCAGGGCCGCCGCCGGATCGAGATGCTGGGTGACGCAGCCGCCGCAGCGGCCGAACAGCGCGCAGGGCGGCGTGCGGCGATGCGCGCTCGGCTGCAGGATGCGCTCGGCCGTCGCCCGGTTGCGGCCGATCGCGCGGGCCAGCACCGTCTCGCCCGCCAGCGCATACCGAACGTGCAGCGGGTCGCTGCGTCCGCGGGCGACGCCGTCGCCTTCGCTGCCCAGCGCGTCGATCCGGGCCTCGAACGCGACGTCCTGCGCCGCTGCGGCGCCGGTCGGCGGATCGGGGACCGGCGCCAAGGCCTCAGGCGTCGTCGTATGGCGCGTCGGCGTGATCCGACTCGGTCTCGAGACTCTCGACGCGGCGGCCGCGGGTGGGCAGCAGCATGAAGGCCGGGATGTCGCCGCCGAAGGCCAGCACCGCAGGCCCGAGATCGTCGGGGCGATGGCGGCGGCCATCCTGCGCGCGCGGCTCGTACGCCCGCGGCTCCGGCGACTGCGCCTCCGGCGCCTGCTCCGGACGGCGCTCCGTCTGCGACCGGCGTGCCGGACGCGCATCCGGCGCGCGGTGGCCGCCGCGCCCGGCGGGCCGCTCCTCGGAACGGCGCGGCACCGGCGGGGCCACCACGGTCGCGGCGACGGCGGCCTGATCCTGCGGCCGGTCGTCGCTGCTTCTGGGCGCGCGCTGCCTGTCGTCGCGACGCTCCGGCGCCTTGCCGCGTCCGCGTCCGCGACGTCCGCGCGGCTCGTCGGACCACTCGGCGCTGGCGATCCCGTCCACGCCGAGCGGCGGGATCGCG
The DNA here is from genome assembly GCA_964236105.1 of uncultured Acetobacteraceae bacterium. Classification (GTDB taxonomy): domain Bacteria; phylum Pseudomonadota; class Alphaproteobacteria; order Acetobacterales; family Acetobacteraceae; genus Lichenicola. The sequence goes on from CAXSBC010000003.1 coordinate 349,701, forward strand.
TGGCCGGTCAGCTTCTCGATCGCCTCGACGAAGCCGCGATCGTCCGGCGAGGCGATGGTGTAGGCATGGCCGCTGCGCCCGGCACGGCCGGTGCGGCCGATGCGGTGCACGTAGTCCTCGGCATGGATCGGCACGTCGAAGTTGAACACGTGGCTCAGCCCGCCGATGTCGATGCCGCGGGCGGCGACATCGGAGCAGACCAGCATCTGGATCTCGCCGGTCTTGAACTTCTCCAGCGTCGAGAAGCGCACGCTCTGCGGCAGGTCGCCATGCAGGGCGCCGGCGGAGAAGCCGTGCTTGGCCAGCGACTTGTAGAGGATGTCGACGTCGCGCTTGCGGTTGCAGAAGATCAGCGCGTTCTGCACGTCCTCGGCACGGATCAGCTTGCGCAGCGCCTTGCGCTTGTCGATCTCCTCGACCACGGCGAGGCCGGCGATGATCGTCGGCGCCACCGAGGCCGCGCGGCTGACGGTGATCTCCTTCGGGTTCTGCAGGAACGCGTCGGACAGGCGGCGTATCTCCGGAGCCATCGTCGCCGAGAAGAACAGCGTCTGCCGGTTCGGCGACAGCAGGGTGACGATCCGCTCGACGTCGGGGATGAAGCCCATGTCGAGCATGCGGTCGGCCTCGTCGATGACCAGGATCTTGGTCTGGGTCATCAGCAGGCCGCCGCGCTCGAACAGATCGAGCAGGCGTCCGGGTGTCGCGATCAGCACGTCGACGCCCGCATTCAGCGCCGCCTTCTGGTCCTGCATGCTCTCGCCGCCGATCAGCAGCGCATGGGTGAGCTTGGTGTACTTGCCGTACATCACGAAGTTCTCGGCGACCTGCAGCGCCAGCTCGCGGGTCGGCTCGAGGATCAGCGAGCGCGGCATGCGGGCGCGGGCGCGCGAGCCGGACAGGATGTCGAGCAGCGGCAGCGTGAAGCCGGCGGTCTTGCCGGTGCCGGTCTGGGCGACGCCGAGCACGTCGCGGCCCATCAGCACGAACGGGATCGCCTCCGCCTGGATCGGGGTCGGGTGCCGGTAGCCCATCTCCTCGATGGCGCGCTGGATCGGCTCGGACAGGCCGAGCTCGGAGAACAGCGGCAGCGCCTCGGCTTCCGACAGCGGCGGCGTCACGACGATCGCATCGGCCGCACCGGCGTCATGGCCCGGACCGGCGGCGTCGGCGACGGATGCGCTGGCGCCGCCCACATGCATCGATGCGTCCGTCAGCTCGAGCATCTCGCGCTCCGGCAGGTCGTCCGCAGTGCCGGCCGGGTCCGCGGGCGCCGGACGAGGTGCCGGCAGGATGTCGTCGGCCGGATGCCACCCGGGATCGGGCTCGTATGAGCCCTGATCCGACGAGATGTCGTCGTCCTGCTGGGACGGGCCGGTGCTCTGGCCGTCGATCGTGCCGGTGATGGTGTCGCTCAAAACGTTCTCGAACCTGTCAGTTTGACGCAGGCAGGCAAGCGCTGCCGGGAAAGCGGCGCATGCGACGGACAGGTCGACGGAAATCCTGGCGGCCCGATCGCACATCCAGCCTGGCGGGCAACCGACGACGTCACGACTGTCGGGACGTCGCTCGTCCGCTTGCAGAGCCGTGCTGCGTATCCTGATATCGTCCAGAAAAGTCAAGCTTCAAGCGGTCGATGGCCTTGTCCGGTGTGCGGCGGAACCGATCGTTCCGGCTCCCGTTCACCGCGCTGCTCGTTGATTGAGGTGACGCACTTGGCCTACCTGCCCCTGGCGATCGAGGATTACGGCCTGATCGGCGACTGTGGAAGCTGCGCGCTCGTTGGTCGCAACGGCTCGATCGACTGGCTGTGCTGGCCGCGGTTCGACAGCGCCGCCTGCATCGCGGCCCTGGTGGGCACGGACGAGAACGGGCGCTGGCTGCTGGCGCCGGCGGCCGACTGGACCAGCACGCGGTCCTACCGGGGCAGCGGCATGGTGCTGGAGACCGTGTTCACCACCGACACCGGCACGGTGGCGCTGATCGACTTCATGCCGATGGATGCCGACGGGCCCAGCATCGTGCGGATCGTGGAGGGACGCAGCGGCAGCGTGGCGATGACCCACGAGCTGATGCTGCGCTTCGATTACGGCACGTCCGTGCCCTGGGTCACGCGGCTGCCGGGCGAGGAAGGCATCACCGCCATCGCCGGGCCGGCGCTGGTGGTGCTGCGCACCGACGTCCCGCTCGAGGGCGAGGACATGAAGACGGTGTCGCGCTTCACCGTCACCGAAGGCCAGCGCCTCCGCTTCGTCATGAGCTACGGCGCGTCGCATCTGCCGCCGCCGGCCGGCTTCGACGTCGAGCAGGCCTACAACCACACCTTCTCCTACTGGGAGGACTGGGCGTCGCGCTGCGCCTATGGCGACAAGCACCTGGCCGCGGTGAAGCGCTCGCTGGTGACCCTGAAGGCGCTGACCTACGCCGAGACCGGCGGCATCGTCGCCGCCCCCACCACCTCGCTGCCCGAGCAGATCGGCGGCCCGCGCAACTGGGACTACCGGTTCTGCTGGCTCCGCGACGCCACCCTGACCCTCGTGGCGATGATGGCCGGCGGCTACTACGACGAGGCCAGGCGCTGGCGCGACTGGCTGCATCGCAGCGTCGCCGGCAGCCCGGAGCAGCTGCAGATCATGTACGGCATCGCGGGCGAGCGGCAGCTGATGGAATGGGAGGTGCCGTGGCTGATCGGCTACGAGAACTCGGCCCCGGTTCGTGTCGGCAACGCGGCCGCCGGGCAGCTTCAGCTCGATGTCTATGGCGAGGTGATCGGCGCGCTGCATCTCTCGCGGCGCGAGAACCTGCGCGACGCCGGCTCCGGCTGGTCGCTGCAGGTGGGGCTGCTCGAGCACCTGGAGCGGATCTGGAAGGAGCCTGACGAGGGCATGTGGGAGGTGCGCGGCGGCCGTCGCCAGTTCACCGTGTCCAAGGTGTTCTGCTGGATGGCGTTCGACCGCACGATCAAGGACGTCGAGACCTACAAGCTGCCGGGTCCGGTCGATCGCTGGCGCCAGGTGCGCGACGAGATCCATGCGACCATCTGCCGCGACGGCTTCAGCGCCTCCAAGAACAGCTTCACCCAGGCCTTCGGTGCGCCGGCGCTCGATGCCGGGCTGCTGCTGCTGCCGGTGATCGGCTTCCTGCCGCCCGACGATCCGCGCATCGTCGGCACGGTGGCGGCGGTCGAGAAGGAGCTGCTGGTGGACGGGTTCGTGCTGCGCTACCGGACCGACGAGACCGCCGACGGATTGTCCGGCAACGAGGGCGCGTTCCTGGCCTGCTCCTTCTGGCTGGTCGACAGCTATGTGCTGCTCGGGCGCTACGACGAGGCGGAGGCGCTGTTCGAGCGGCTGGTGGGGCTGTCCAACGATCTCGGCCTGCTGGCGGAGGAGTACGACCCGCGGCTGAAGCGCCAGGTCGGCAACTTCCCGCAGGCCTTCTCCCACGTCGCCCTGGTCAGTGCTGCGGTGCATCTGCGCGACCGCATGGTGCCGGTCCGGGGCGAGGTGGACGAGGCGGCGTAGGGCGCACCGGGCGTCGGCGCGCCCGCCTACTGGAAGCTGTGATCGAGCGAGGCGATCACCACCACGACCACGCCGAGCACCAGGTTGAGGCTGACCAGGGAGCGGATCTTGTCGAAGGTCGCCGGCTGCGGCCGGATCGCCCGGCGGACCTTGCGGAACGGCCCGAAGAAGGCATAAGCGAACACCAGCGCGATCACGATGCCGATCGCCTGCATCGCCTGGATGTGCCAGTCCGGGTTGCCGAAGCCGCCGAGCGGGAAGGCCAGCATCAGCCAGCCGGTGATCAGCACCAGCGGCATGGCGTGCCAGACCACCAGGAAGAACCGCTTGAGGGTCTGCAGCTGCACCGAGTTGCGCTGCGTGGTGTCCAGCAGCCCAAGGCTCGGACGCAGCACCAGCAGCGCATAGGCGGTGCCGCCGAGCCAGGTGGCCATGGCGACCAGGTGGACGGCCAGCACCAGGCTCCAGAGGACGTGTCCGCCGGGCGCATCGGCGCCATTGCTGATCATCTGGCCGGTCATGGCAGGGCTCCCCTCGTTGAACGCACGCTGATCGCGGTTTCGGCCGCATCGCGCAAGAGACGCGCCTGCAACCGGCGAGCCGGATGCGGGCGTTGCGACAGGACGGCACAGCGATCAAGGAGCGGCAGATGGTCGAGATCCCGGCGCAGTCGAGGCTGCTCACGCCGGAGCAGATGGGACGGATCGACCGGGCCGCCGCCGCGACGCCGGGCGGGCTGTATCGGCTGATGGAGAATGCCGGCCGGGCGGTGGCGCGGGCGGCGCTGCGGTCGATGCGGCCGACCGCCACGCTGGTGCTGTGCGGGCCGGGCAACAATGGCGGCGACGGCTATGTCGCGGCACGGCTGCTGGCCCAGCAGGGCTGGCTGGTCCGGGTGGCGGCACTCGTACCGCCGCGTGCCGGCAGCGACGCCGCGCGGGCAGCCGCGTCCTGGCGCGGCGGGGTGCGGGCCTTCGATCCAACGGAGGCCGCGCGGGCGGGGCTGGTGATCGACGCGGTGTTCGGCGCCGGGCTCGCGCGCGATCTCGACGGGTTGGCGGCGGCGACGCTGGCGGCCGCGCGGCGGGTGCTGGCGATCGACATGCCGAGCGGAATCGACGGCGAGACCGGGGCTGTGCGCGGCTTCGCGCCCCGGGCGGAGCTGACGGTGACGTTCCATCGTCGCAAGCCGGGCCATCTGCTGCTGCCCGGCCGCGACCGGCTGGGGCGGCTGGAGGTCGCCGATATCGGCATCCGGGAGGAGACGCTGGAGGCCGGCCTGGTGCAGGCGTGGCGCAACGCCCCCGGCCTGTGGCGGCTGCCGGAACCCGGCGCCGAGAGCCATAAATACAGCCGCGGCGTGGTGAGCGTGTGCGGCGGCGGCGCGATGACGGGTGCGGCGCGGCTGTCGGCGGCGGGCGCGCGCGGCGCCGGCGCCGGGCTGGTGCGGATCGCGGCCGCGGGCTCGGCGGACATCTATCGCATGGGAGCGCCCGGCCTGATCATCGACGCGGAGCCGCTGGCGGCGTTGCTGAAGGACCAGCGCCGCCGGGTGTGGGTATGCGGGCCTGGCCTCGCGCATGACGAGGTGCAGGCAGCGCTGCCGGCGCTGCTGCAGGCGGGGCGGCAGGTGGTGGCCGATGCCGGCGCGCTGACCGGGGCGGCCGGTCGCCCGGAGCGGCTGCGCGGCGTCTGCGTCGCCACCCCGCATGCGGGCGAGTTCGAGCGCGTGTTCGGCGATCCCGGCACCGATCGGATCGGTGCCGCGCGACGGGCCGCCGCCCTGTTCGGCGGCGTGCTGGTGCTGAAGGGCTCGGACACCATCGTGGCGTCGCCGGACGGACGCGTCTCGATCAACGACAACGCGACGCCGTGGCTCGGGACCGCGGGGTCGGGAGACGTGCTGTCCGGCGTCGTCGGCGCCTGTCTCGCCGGCGGGCTGGAGCCGTTCGAGGCGGCGTCGGCGGCGGTGTGGCTGCATGGCGAGGCCGGACGGCTGGCCGGCGAGGGGCTGATCGTCGAGGACCTGCCGCCGCATCTGCCGGAGGCGGCGGCCCTGGCGCGGAGGACCTGTGTCGGACTTGCCGATGTCGGGCGGCTGAGCTAATGGCCCGCAATCGCGGAAGCGGACCTGGAGGCCGGGCCGGAACGGTCGACCTCGGGTGGCGGGCGTGGTGAAACTGGTAGACACGCCAGATTTAGGTTCTGGTGGCGCAAGTCGTGGGGGTTCAAGTCCCTCCGCCCGCACCAGCGACGCCGCGCAGGCCGCTCTCCAGGCCCGGCGTCCGGCTTTGCCCATCATCTCCGCCGCGTGCCCGATCCGGCACGCCGGCGGCATCGTTCTGTTCACGAGAGGATTGCCTGGCTCATGCAGGTCACTGAAACCCTGAACCAGGGTCTGAAGCGCGGCTTCACCGTGGTGGTGCCGGCGAGCGAGCTGGAAACCAAGCGGACGGCACGGCTGACCGAGCTGGGACGCACGATGAACCTGAAGGGCTTCCGGCCCGGCAAGGTGCCGATGTCGCTGGTCCGGCAGCGCTACGGCACCGCGGTCACGGGCGAGATCCTGGAGCAGACGGTCAACGACGCGACCCGCGACCTGCTCAGCGAGCGCGGCCTGCGCCAGGCGGCGCAGCCCAAGGTCGAGCTGGTCAGCGGCGCCGAGCCAAACGGCGCCGGCGACCTCGAATTCACCCTGGAGCTCGAGCTGCTGCCCGAGATCGCGCAGCCCGACCTGAGCCAGCTCTCGCTGACCCGCCTGAAGGCGGAGCCCGATCCGGAGACCGTGGACAAGGCGCTGGCCGACATCGCCCGGCGCCAGCGCAGCTTCGAGACCATCGAGGAGGCGCGCGGCGTGGCGCGCGGCGAGGTGCTGACGGTCGATTTCCTGGGCCGAGTCGACGGGGTGGCGTTCGAGGGCGGCACGGCCGGCGACGTCGATGTCGAGATCGGCGGCGAGGGCTTCATCCCCGGCTTCTCCGAGCAGATCGAGGGGCTGGCGCCCGGCGAGACGCGCACCATCGAGGTCACGTTCCCCGCCGACTACCAGGCGACCGAGCTCGCGGGCAAGGCGGCGAGCTTCGAGATCACGGCCAAGGCGCTGAAGCGGCCGATCGACTCCGCCATCGACGACGAGCTGGCCAAGAAGATCGGCTTCGAGGGTCTCGAGCAGGTTCGCGAGGCAGTGTCGGGTCAGGTCCGCCAGGAGTACGACCAGCTGTCGCGCATGCGCATCAAGCGCGAGCTGCTGGACCAGCTTGCCCTGCAGACCCACTTCGACGCGCCGGAAGGCATGGTCGAGGGCGAGTTCGCCTCGATCTGGTCGCGCGTCGACCAGGACAGGCAGGCCGGCAAGCTGGACGACGAGGACAAGGACAAGGACGAGGACACGTTGAAGTCCGACTACCGCAAGATCGCCGAGCGCCGGGTGAAGCTGGGGCTGCTGCTTGCCGAGATCGGCCGTGCCAACGGCGTCACCGTCACCTCCGAGGAGATGGTGCGCGCGATGCGGGCCGAGGCCAGCCGCTATCCGGGCCAGGAGCAGCAGGTGATCGAGTTCTTCCGCGCCAACCCGCAGGCGGCGGAGACGCTGCGCGGGCCGATCTTCGAGAACAAGGTCGTCGACTACGTGCTCGAGCTGGCCAAGGTCGAGGACAGGACCGTGACCCCGGACGAGCTGGCGGACGTTCCGGCAGCCGACCTCTAGGCCATGGGCTTTCAACCGGCCGGATAATCTCTATCTTGTCCTGAGCACAGCATGCGGCCGGGGCGGGCGGGAGTCCCGGCGGCAGGAAACGAGGCCGGTTGCGAGGCAGGAATGCTCCACAGCCGGCTTCCTCAGGTCAGGAACGAGTCAGATGTGGGACCGCGATCCGGTCGAGATCTACAACAATGCCCTCGTGCCGATGGTGGTCGAGCAGACGTCGCGCGGCGAGCGGGCGTTCGACATCTTCTCCCGGCTGCTGCAGGACCGGATCATCTTCCTGACCGGACCGGTCTATGACCAGGTGAGCGCGCTGATCTGCGCGCAGCTGCTGCATCTGGAGAGCGTCAACCCGTCGAAGGACATCTCCTTCTACATCAACAGCCCGGGCGGCGTGGTTTCGGCCGGCCTCGCGATCTACGACACCATGCAGTATATCCGCAGCCCGATTAACACGGTCTGCATCGGCCAGGCCGCGTCCATGGGCTCGCTGCTGCTGGCAGCCGGCGCCAAGGGCAAGCGGCTGGCGCTGCCGAATGCCCGCGTGATGGTGCATCAGCCCTCCGGCGGCGCCCAGGGCCAGGCCAGCGACATCGAGATCCAGGCCAAGGAGATCCTGTATCTCCGCTCGCGCCTGAACGGGATCTACGAGCAGCATACCGGCCAGACGCTGGAGGAGATCGAGCGCAAGCTCGAGCGCGACAGCTACATGTCGGCGACCGAGGCGATGCAGTTCGGCATCGTGGATCAGGTGCTGGAGAATCGTCCGGTTCCGGCTGCCGAGGACGCCGCGCGCAGCTGAGCCGGCCGGGGGGACTCGGCGGGCGGATCCTGGCCGGCGCGCGGCCCGGGCGGGTCTGGCGCCTGGCGCGCCGAGGCCGCCTGCGCACTTGATGAAGTTTCTGGGGTAGGTCTAATCTCCCCAACTTGACCCATGGCGGCGCGGGACGCTCGGCCCCTGGGGTGGGAGTGGCCATGAGCAAGTCAAGCGACTCGAAGAACACGTTGTACTGTTCGTTCTGCGGCAAGTCGCAGCACGAGGTGCGCAAGCTCATCGCCGGTCCGACGGTGTTCATCTGCGACGAATGCGTCGAGCTGTGCATGGACATCATCCGCGAGGAGCACAAGACGCACCTGGTGAAGAGCCGGGACGGGGTGCCGACGCCCAAAGAGATCTGCAAGGTCCTGGACGACTACGTGATCGGCCAGTTCCACGCCAAGAAGGTGCTCTCGGTCGCCGTCCATAATCACTACAAGCGTCTCGCCCATGGCGCCAAGAACAACGATGTCGAGATTGCGAAGTCGAACATCCTGCTGCTCGGCCCGACCGGCTCGGGCAAGACGCTGCTGGCGCAGACGCTGGCGCGCATCCTCGACGTGCCGTTCACCATGGCCGACGCCACCACCCTGACCGAGGCGGGCTATGTCGGCGAGGATGTCGAGAACATCATCCTCAAGCTGCTGCAGTCTGCCGACTACAATGTCGAGCGGGCGCAGCGCGGCATCGTCTATATCGACGAGATCGACAAGATCAGCCGCAAGTCGGACAACCCCTCGATCACCCGCGACGTCAGCGGCGAGGGCGTGCAGCAGGCGCTGCTGAAGATCATGGAAGGCACGGTGGCCTCGGTGCCGCCGCAGGGCGGGCGCAAGCATCCGCAGCAGGAGTTCCTGCAGGTTGACACCACCAACATGCTGTTCATCTGCGGCGGCGCCTTCGCCGGGCTGGAGAAGATCATCGGGGCGCGCGGCAAGGGTGCCGGCGTCGGCTTCGGTGCCCACGTGCAGGCGCCGGACGAGCGGCGTACCGGCCAGGTGCTGCGCGAGGTGGAGCCGGAGGATTTGTTGAAGTTCGGGCTGATCCCCGAGTTCATCGGGCGTCTGCCGGTGGTGGCGACGCTCGAGGATCTGGACGAGACCGCGCTGATCGAGATCCTTACCAAGCCGAAGAACGCGCTGGTCAAGCAGTATGCCCGGCTGTTCCAGATGGAGGGGGTGAAGCTTTCGTTCACCGAGGACGCGCTCAAGCACATCGCGCTCAGGGCGATCGCCCGCAAGACCGGAGCGCGCGGCCTGCGCTCGATCATGGAGAGCATCCTGCTCACCACCATGTTCGATCTGCCCGGGCTGGAGAACGTCGACGAGGTGGTGATCAACCGGGACGTGGCCGAGAACAAGGCGAGCCCGGTATTCGTCTACGGACAGGAGCGGACGGCGGAGCAGTCCGCCTGACGAGGCGGCGGATCGCGGACGCCCTTGCGTCCGCCGGCGTCCGCTCCGACATGCTTCATGACGATGGCATGACTTGATGTCCTGCCGTCCGGGCGACAGGGCGTGCCGTAGGCGGGCGCCGTGTCGCGGACTGTCCTTCAGGAGGTCAAGATGGTGAACGAAGCTGATCGGAAGCCGGACGGCTCCGACGACGAGACCCTCGACGCGGGCGCCAAGCGCGAGAAGGCCATACCCGACAGCGCCGGCGGCGAGAGTGCTGCAGTGTCCGGGCCGGCGAAGGAGTCGGCCAGGACCGCGGGCCCCGCCGGTGACGAGACGCTGGCGGTGCTGCCGCTGCGCGACATCGTCGTGTTCCCGCACATGATCGTGCCGCTGTTTGTCGGCCGCGAGAAGTCGGTGCGGGCACTGGAGGCGGTGACCAAGGAAGACAAGCAGATCCTGCTGGTGGCGCAGAAGAACGCCAGCCAGGACGATCCCACCGCGGACGACATCTATCGCTGCGGCACAGTGTCGACGATCCTGCAGCTGCTGAAGCTGCCGGACGGCACCGTCAAGGTGCTGGTCGAGGGCGGCAGGCGCGCTCGGATCCGCGACTTCCGGGAGACCGAGAGCCACTTCGAGGCGGTCATCGACGAGATGCCCGAGGAGGCTGCCGAAAGCGGCGAGATCGAGGCGCTCAGCCGCACCGTGGTCGGGCAGTTCGAGCAGTATATCAAGCTGAACAAGAAGATCGCCCCCGAGGTGCTGGTCTCGCTCAACCAGATCGACGAGCCGAGCAAGCTTGCCGACACCATCGCCAGCCACCTGAACCTGAAGATCTCGGAGAAGCAGGAGCTGCTGGAGACGATCCCGGTGAGCGAGCGGCTCGAGCGGGTGTTCGCGCACATGGAAGCCGAGATCGGCGTCCTGCAGGTCGAGAAGCGCATCCGCAACCGCGTCAAGCGGCAGATGGAGAAGACGCAGCGCGAGTACTACCTGAACGAGCAGCTGAAGGCGATCCAGAAGGAGCTCGGCGAGGGCGAGGACGGCAAGGACGAGACCTCCGAGCTCGAGGACCGCATTAAGAAGACCAAGCTGTCGAAGGAGGCGCACGAGAAGGCGATGGCGGAGCTGAAGAAGCTGCGCGCCATGAGCCCGATGTCGGCAGAGTCGACGGTGGTGCGCAACTACCTCGACTGGATGCTGTCGATCCCGTGGAAGAAGCGCTCCAAGCTGCGCAACGATGTCGACGAGGCCGAGAAGGTGCTCGACGCCGACCATTTCGGCCTCGACAAGGTTAAGGAGCGCATCCTCGAATATCTCGCGGTGCAGAGCCGGGCCAACAAGCTGAAGGGGCCGATCCTGTGCCTGGTCGGGCCGCCCGGCGTGGGCAAGACCTCGCTCGGCAAGTCGATCGCCAAGGCGACCGGCCGCAACTTCGTGCGCATGTCGCTGGGCGGCGTGCGCGACGAGGCGGAGGTGCGTGGCCATCGCCGGACCTATATCGGCTCGATGCCGGGCAAGGTCATCCAGGGCATGAAGAAGGCCAAGAGCTCGAACCCGCTGTTCCTGCTCGACGAGATCGACAAGCTCGGCGCCGACTGGCGCGGCGACCCGTCCTCGGCGCTGCTGGAGGTGCTGGATCCGGAGCAGAACGGCACCTTCGCCGATCACTACCTGGAGGTCGATTACGACCTGTCGGACGTGATGTTCGTGACCACGGCCAACAGCCTGAACATGCCGCAGCCGCTGCTTGACCGCATGGAGATCATCCGCATCCCCGGCTATACCGAGGATGAGAAGGTGGAGATCGCCAAGCGCCACCTGCTGGCCAAGCAGACCGAGGCGCACAGCCTGAAGCCCGACGAGTGGTCGGTCTCCGACGACGCGCTGCGCGAGCTGGTGCGCACTTATACCCGCGAGGCCGGCGTCCGGAATCTCGAGCGCGAGATCGCCAACCTGGCGCGCAAGGCGGTGAAGGAGATCGTCACCGGCAAGGCGAAGAAGGTCACGATCACCAAGAAGAACGTCGAGAAGTATGCCGGCATCAAGCGCTTCCGCTACGGCGAGGCGGAAGCCGAGGACATGGTCGGCGTCGTCACCGGTCTCGCCTGGACCGAGGTCGGCGGCGAGATCCTGACCATCGAGAGCGTGATGGTGCCGGGCAAGGGGGTGGTGAAGATCACCGGCAAGCTCGGCGACGTGATGCAGGAGAGCGTGTCGGCGGCACTGTCCTACGTGCGCAGCCGCTCGATCAACTTCGGCATCAAGCCGACGCTGTTCGAGAAGCGCGACATCCATGTGCACGTGCCGGAAGGTGCCACGCCGAAGGACGGTCCGTCGGCCGGCATCGCCATGGCGACCTCCCTGGTGAGCATCATGACCGGCATCCCGATCCGTCGCGATATCGCCATGACCGGCGAGATCACGCTGCGCGGCAGGGTGCTGCCGATCGGCGGCCTCAAGGAGAAGCTGCTGGCGGCGATGCGCGCCGGGATCACCACCGTGTTCTTCCCCAAGGACAATGAGAAGGACCTGGCCGAGATCCCGGACTCGGTGAAGAAGCACATCAAGCTGATCCCGGTCGCCCACGTCGACGACGTGATCGGCCAGGCGCTGGCACGCAAGCCCGAGGCGATCGAGTGGGAGGAGCCGCCGGAGCCGGTCGCCGCCGCTGCCGCGGTCGGCCAGACCTCGTCGCTTCCGCACTGATCGGCACGACTCCGGGGGACGGACGCCGTGCCGTCTCCCCGGGCAGCCAGCCGGCTTCGTTGACGCCGCGGAACGGAGCGCCCTATCCTCGCCTTGGCGCGCGTCTGGCCTGACCCCGGGCCTGCACACCGTGTTGCCGGCGGCGCTGCATGACGTTGCACCTGGTCAGGAAAGGCGATTTATGGAGAAGGCCCTCAACAAGCAGGAGCTGATTTCCGTGGTGGCGGACGAGGCGGACCTGCCCAAGGCGAAGGCCGGGGAGGTGGTCGAGGCGGTGTTCGGGGCCATCGAGAAGGCGTTGAAGAACAAGCAGGAAGTGCGGCTTGTCGGCTTCGGCACCTTTGTCACGGCGGCACGGAAGGCGGCCAAGGGTCGCAATCCGCGCACCGGCGAGGAGATCGACATTCCTGCCTCGACATCGGTCCGTTTCAAGCCTGGCAAGACCCTGAAGGGCGCGGTCAGCTGACCGGCTGACGGTTGCGGGTCACGGCCAGTCCCGGCACGGGCGGTTAGCTCAGCGGTAGAGCGTCTCGTTTACACCGAGAGGGTCGGCGGTTCGAAACCGTCACCGCCCATACCCATCACCCGCCTCGCGTCCGGCTTGACCGCGCCGGCGCGGACCGGCTTGACGGCATCAGGCCGTGCCTTTACACCGCCGCTCACGCCAGATGCGGGTGTAGCTCAGTTGGTTAGAGCGCCGGCCTGTCACGCCGGAGGTCGCGGGTTCGAGCCCCGTCACTCGCGCCATCACTGCCCAGGCAGTGTGATGCGGCGCCTGCGCGTCCGGGCTGCTGGCCTGATGTTCACGATATAGACGGTTCCGATGTTTTGCAGGGGATCATGCTGCACTGCACTTTGCGGTGCTGTCATGTTGCGCCTAGTCTGCCGCATCGCCCGACAGCGCGGTGGCGTCAGCCATGCCGGCTCGCGGGTCGATCGTGAGACCCAAGACCATGCAGAGCGTGCTGTCCGATTATTTCCCGATCCTGGTGTTCATCGTCATCGCGGCAGCGATTTCTGCAGCCATGCTGGGCGGGTCATTGCTGGCCGGGCATCAGAAGCCATATGCCGAGAAGGTCGCGGCGTACGAATGCGGCTTTGATGCCTTCGATGATGCGCGGCGCCGGTTCGACGTTCGGTTCTATCTGGTTGCCATCCTGTTCATCATCTTTGACCTCGAAGTTGCGTTCCTGTTCCCGTGGGCGGTCAGTCTCGCGCATATCGGGCTGTTCGGCTTCCTGTCGATGCTGGGTTTCCTCGGCGTGCTGGCGGTGGGCTTCGTCTACGAGTGGTGCAAAGGGGCCCTGGAGTGGGAATAGACTGAACATGAGCATGACGCAGAGCGTCGCGACGCCTGGCCCGGTTGCCGAACCGGATCGTGTCGCGTGGAACCGTGAGGCGCTGGTGCCGGGTCCGGCGCAGGACGCGGTGATCAAGGGCATCACCGGCGAGATCACCGAGAAGGGCTTCGTCGTCGCCAACGTCGACAAGCTGGTCAACTGGGCGCGCACCGGCAGCCTGTGGCCGCTGTCGTTCGGTCTCGCCTGCTGCGCGGTCGAGATGATCCATGCCTTCATGCCGCGCTACGATCTGGATCGCTTCGGCATTATTCCGCGCGGCAGCCCGCGTCAGGCCGACGTCATGATCGTGTCCGGCACGCTGACCAACAAGATGGCGCCGGCGATGCGCCGCATCTACGACCAGATGGCCGAGCCGCGCTGGGTGATCAGCATGGGCTCCTGTGCCAATGGCGGCGGCTACTACCACTACTCCTATTCGGTGGTGCGCGGCTGCGACCGGATCGTGCCGGTCGATATCTATGTGCCGGGCTGCCCGCCGACGGCGGAGGCGCTGGTCTACGGGATCATGCAGCTGCAGAAGAAGATCCGCCGGACCGGGACCATCCTGCGTGGCTGACGCGGTCGAGACCGCACGCGCCGGGCGGCTGGGCTCGCTGGCGATGATCCTGTCCACCGGGTTCGCCGGCGTGCGCGCGGCTTCGGTGGAGAAGGGCGAGCTGATCGTGCAGGTCGAGCGCGCCTCGCTGGTCGATCTGATGACCGCGCTGCGTGACGATCCGCGCTTTGCCTTCAGGCAGATGATGGATCTGTGCGGAGTCGATTTCCCCGAGCGCGCCGAGCGGTTCGACGTCGTCTACAACCTGCTCTCGGTGACTCAGAACCAGCGCTGCCGGGTGATCGTCACCACCGACGAGACCACGCCGGTGCCCTCGGTGCACGAGATCTGGTCGTCCGCGACCTGGTGGGAACGGGAATGCTACGACCTGTTCGGCGTGCTGTTCTCCAATCAGCCCGACCTGCGCCGGATCCTGACTGATTACGGCTTCGAGGGACATCCGCTGCGCAAGGACTTCCCGCTGACCGGCTATGTCGAGGTCCGCTACGACGTCGACCGGCGGCAGGTGATCTACGAGCCGGTCAAGCTGACGCAGGATTTCCGGAACTTCGATTTCGTTTCTCCCTGGGAGGGCATGATGACGCTTCCCGGTGATGAGAAGGCCCATGAGTCTCGCCAGGGCATCGTCGCGGGCCCGCCCGGGCAGGCACGTTGAGCCGGCGACAGGAGCGGACACGATGAGCGACATCATCCTGCGCGAGGACATCCCCGACACCATGCAGCCCGACCAGGCGGGCGACGGGCGCAGCGTCAAGACGGTCGAGATCGACAGCCATTCGCTCAATTTCGGCCCCCAGCACCCGTCGGCGCATGGCGTGCTGCGGCTGGTGCTTGAGATGGACGGCGAGGTGGTGACCCGGGCGGTGCCGCATATCGGCCTGCTGCACCGGGGCACCGAGAAGCTGATCGAATACAAGACCTACATGAAGGCGCTGCCGTATTTCGACCGGCTCGACTACGTGTCGCCGATGTGCATGGAGCAGGGCTTCGCGCTGGCGACCGAGAAGCTGCTCGGCATCGACATCCCGGACCGCGCCAAGTGGATCCGGACGATGTTCGCCGAGATCACGCGGGTGCTGAACCACCTGCTCAGCATCACCTCGTTCGGCCTCGACTGCGGCGCGCTGACGCCGGCGCTGTGGGGCTACGAGGAGCGCGAGAAGCTGCTCGAGTTCTACGAGGCGGCCTCGGGCGCGCGGTATCATGCGAACTACATCCGGCCGGGCGGCGTGGCCAAGGATCTGCCGCTCGGACTGGCCGACCGCATCGCCGCCTGGACGGGCGAGTTTCCGAAGTTCATCGACGACCTCGAGTCGATGCTGACCGGCAACCGGATCTGGAAGCAGCGCACCGTCGGCATCGGCGTGTTCACCTCCGAGCAGGCGCTCGACTGGGGCTTCAGCGGCCCGAACCTGCGCGCCTCCGGCGTGCCGTGGGATCTGCGGCGCTCGCAGCCGTACGACATGTACGACAAGGTCGAGTTCGATGTGCCGGTGGCGCGCAACGGCGACTGCTACGACCGCTTTCTGGTGCGGGTGGCCGAGATGCGCCAGAGCGTGCGGATCATCGTGCAGTGCCTGGCGCAGATGAAGCCGGGGCCGATCAAGATCCAGGACACCAAGATCGCGCCGCCGACCCGCAAGGACATGAAGCGGTCGATGGAGGCGCTGATCCATCACTTCAAGCTCTACACCGAGGGCTACCACGTGCCGCCGGGCGCCACCTATACCGCGACCGAAAGCCCGAAGGGGGAGTTCGGGATCTACCTGGTCGCCGACGGCAGCAACCAGCCTTATCGTTGCAAGATCAGGTCGACGGGCTTTGCCCATCTCCAGGCGCTGGACGAGCTTTCCAGGCGTCACATGCTGGCCGACACGGTCGCGATCATCGGATCGCTCGATCTCGTGTTCGGCGAGATCGACAGGTAGGCATATGTCGGGTCAGTTTTCCGCAGAGAATATCGGTCACGGCACCCCCGGCCATACGCCGAAACCGGCGACCGACCGGCAGCCGTCGCAGTTCGCGTTCGATGCGCAGAGCGAGGCCGAGATCGCCGCGGTCGTGGCGAAGTATCCGCAAGGCCGGCAGGCCAGCGGCGTAATGCCGCTGCTGTACATCGTGCAGAAGCAGATGGCCCGGCAGACCGACAGCGCCTGGGTGCCGCGGGTGGCGATGGATGCGATCGCCAGGCGTCTCGGCATGCCGCCGATCCGCGTCTACGAGGTCGCCACCTTCTACCTGATGTTCAACACCAAGCCGGTCGGCCGCTACCATCTGCAGGTCTGCACCACGACGCCGTGCTGGCTGCGCGGCTCGGACGATGTGGTGTCCGCCTGCAAGGCGGCGGCCGGGGTGTCGGCGTTCGAGGAGACCAGCGCCGATGGCCTGTTCACCATGACCGAGGTCGAGTGCCTCGGCGCCTGCGCCAACGCGCCGATGCTGCAGGTCAACGACGACTATTACGAGGATCTGGATGCCGTCCGCACCACAGCCCTGATCGAGGCGCTGAAACGGGGCGAGGTTCCCGAACGGGGGCCGACGATCGATCGCTACAACTCGGCGCCGGTCGGTGGACGGACGACTTTGCTTGAGGAGGTCGGCACGCGTCATGCCGACGGTCAGCCCGGCACGATGCCGGACACGGTTTGAGAAGCGACATCATGCTGAGCGACAAGGACCGCATCTTCACCAACATCTACGGTCAGAACGACTGGCGGCTCGCCGGCGCGCGGGCACGCGGCGACTGGGACGGCACCACGGCGATCCTGGCCCGCGGACGCGACGCGATCATCGCCGAGATCAAGGCCTCCAACCTGCGCGGCCGCGGCGGCGCCGGCTTCCCGACCGGCCTGAAGTGGTCGTTCATGCCGAAGGTGTCCGACGGCAGGCCGTCCTACCTCGTGATCAACGGCGACGAGAGCGAGCCCGGCACCTGCAAGGACCGCGAGATCCTGCGCCACGAGCCGCACAAGCTGATCGAGAGCGCGCTGATCGCCTCCTTCGCGATGGGGGCGCACACCTCCTACATCTACATACGCGGCGAGTACTGGAACGAGACGCGGCATCTGCAGATCGCGATCGACGAGGCCTACGACGCCGGGCTGATCGGCCGCAACGCCAGCGGCTCCGGCTGGGACTTCGACTTCTTCATCCATCGCGGCGCCGGCGCCTATATCTGCGGCGAGGAGACCGCACTTCTGGAGAGCCTGGAGGGCAAGAAGGGCCTGCCGCGCATGAAGCCGCCATTCCCGGCGGCGATGGGGCTGTATGGCTGTCCGACCACGGTGAACAACATCGAGAGCATCGCGGTCGCGGCCACCATCATGCGCCGGGGTGCCGGCTGGTTCTCCTCGTTCGGCCGGCCCAACAATGCCGGCACCAAGCTGATGTCGATCTGCGGGCACGTGAACCGTCCCTGCGTGGTCGAGGAGGAGCTCGGCGTGCCGATGCGCGAGATCATCGAGCGCCATGCCGGCGGCGTGCGCGGCGGCTGGGACAACCTGCTCGCGGTGATCCCGGGCGGGGTATCGGTGCCGCTGCTGCCGAAGGCCGTCTGCGACACGGTGCTGATGGATTTCGACAGCCTGCGCGAGCAGAAGTCCGGTCTCGGCACCGGCGGCATGATCGTGATGGACCGCTCGACCGACATCGTGAAGGCGATCGCGCGCATCTCGCGCTTCTTCAAGCACGAGACCTGCGGCCAGTGCACGCCGTGCCGCGAGGGCACCGGCTGGATGATGCGGATCATGTACAGGATGGTCGAGGGCCGGGCCGAGCAGGAGGAGATCGACATGCTCGAGCAGGTCACCCGTCAGGTCGAGGGCCACACCATCTGCGCGCTCGGCGACGCGGCGGCCTGGCCGATCCAGGGGCTGATCCGGCACTTCCGTCCGGTCATGGAAGAGCGCATCAACGCCTACAAGACGGCGCATGGCTGGTCGGACCTGGCGCCGACGCCATCCAACCTGCCGATCCCGATGGCGGCGGAGTAGGGGATATGGCGAGAGTCACCGTCGACGGAACCATCATCGAGGTCGCGAACGGCTCCTCCGTGCTGCAGGCCTGCGAGGCCGCGGGCAAGGAGATCCCGCGCTTCTGCTATCACGAGCGGCTGTCGATCGCCGGCAACTGCCGGATGTGCCTGGTCGAGATCGAGAAGGCGCCGAAGCCGGTGGCCTCCTGCGGCTATCCGGTGGCGGACGGCATGGTGGTGAAGACCGACACCGAGGTGGTGCGCCGGGCGCGTCGCGCGGTGATGGAATTCCTGCTGATCAACCATCCGCTGGACTGCCCGATCTGCGACCAGGGCGGCGAGTGCGACCTGCAGGACCAGGCCTTCTCCTATGGCGCCGATCACTCGCGCTATGCCGAGAACAAGCGCGCGGTGCAGGACAAGTATCTGGGCCCGCTGGTCAAGACGGTGATGACGCGCTGCATCCAGTGCACGCGCTGCATCCGGTTCGCGTCCGAGGTGGCCGGGGTGCCCGAGCTCGGCGCCACCTCGCGCGGCGAGAACATGGAGATCACCACCTATGTCGAGAAGGCGCTGACCTCGGAGCTGTCCGGCAACCTGATCGACATCTGCCCGGTGGGCGCGCTGACCTCAAAGCCCTATGCCTTCGTGGCGCGGCCGTGGGAGCTGAAGAAGACCGACAGCATCGACGTGCTGGATGCGACGGGCACCAATATCCGCATCCACGCCCGCGGGCCCGAGGTGCTGCGCATCCTGCCGCGCACCAACGACGAGGTGAACGAGGAGTGGATGGCCGACAAGGGCCGCTTCTCCTTCGACGGCTTCAAGCGCCGCCGGCTGGACCGGCCCTGGGTGCGGGTGCACGGCAAGCTGCATCCTGCGAGCTGGCAGGAGGCGTTCGTCGCGATCGCGCGCCGGCTCGAGGGCGTCAAGGGCGAGCGGATCGGCGCGGTCGCGGGCGATCTGTGCGACGCCGAGAGCATGGTGGCGCTGAAGGACCTGATGACCGCGCTGGGCTCGGGCAACCTCGACTGCCGGCAGGACGGCGCGCAGTACGACACCAGCCGGCGCGAGTTCTACACCTTCAACACCGGCATCGCCGGCATCGAGGAGGCCGACGCGCTGTTGCTCGTCGGCTGCAATCCGCGTCGCGAGTCGCCGGTGATCAACGCGCGCATCCGCAAGCGCTGGCTGGCTGGGGGCTTCCCGATCGGCGTGATCGCCGCTCCCGGTCCCGACCTCACCTATGAGGTGGAGATGCTCGGTGACCGGCCGTCGGCGCTGACCGGGCTGCTCGACGGCGGCGTCGGGTTCGCCGAGGTGCTACGCACCGCCAAGCGGCCGATGATCGTGGTCGGGCAGGCCGCCCTGGCGCGCGACGACGCGGCGGCGGTGCTGGCGGCCGCCTGGAAGCTCGCCGAGCAGGTGGGCGGGCTGACGGCCGAGTGGCACGGCTTCAACGTGCTGCACAACGCGGCATCGCGCGTCGCGGCGCTGGACCTCGGCTTCGTGCCGCGGGCCGGCGGCCGGTCGATGGCCGGGATGATGAGCGGCGGCGTCGACGTGCTGTGGCTGCTGGGCGCGGACGAGATCGGCGCCGGCCGGATCGGGCCGGACACGTTCGTGATCTATCAGGGCCACCATGGCGACGCGGGTGCGGCGCGGGCGAACGTGATCCTGCCGGGTGCGACCTATGTCGAGAAGTCCGGCACCTATGTGAGCACCGAGGGCCGCGTGCAGCGGGCGTTCCAGGCGATCTTCCCGCCCGGCGAGGCGCGCGAGGACTGGCGCATCCTGCGTGCCTTCTCCGAGGTGGTGGGTCATACGCTGCCCTATGACGACATCGAGGCGGTCCGCGCCCGGCTGGCGGAGGTCAACCCGGTGTTCGCGCGCCAGGGCCTGCCGCGCTTCGGGGCGACCGATCTGACAGGGCCGGCGGGCGATCCGGCGGCGGTCGGCCCGGCCGCGTTCGGCAGCGCGATCCACGACTACTACCAGACCAACGCGATCAGCCGCGCCAGCCCGACCATGGCCGAGTGCTCGCGCGTCTATGCCCATCCCGTCGTGCAGGCGGCGGAGTAGCGCCTGGTGAACCAGTTCCTCTTCCATACGGTCGCAGGCCTGGTGATCATCACCGTGCTGGAGTGCCTGGCGATCCTGGTGCCGCTGCTGATGGCGGTGGCCTATCTGGTCTATGCCGAGCGCAAGGTGCTGGGTGCCATGCAGCTGCGCAAGGGTCCCAACGTGGTCGGGCCGTTCGGGCTGTTCCAGACCTTCGCCGACGCGATCAAGATGCTGACCAAGGAGACGGTGATCCCGTCCGGCGCGAACCGGGTGCTCTACCTGTTCGCACCGTTCCTGACCTTCGTGCTGGCGATGATGGCCTGGGCGGTGATTCCCACCAACAACGGCTGGGCGATCGCCAACATCAATGTCGGCGTGCTGTATCTGTTCGCGGTCTCGTCGCTGGGCGTCTACGGCATCCTGATCGCCGGCTGGGCGTCCAACTCCAAGTACGCCTTCATGGGAGGCTTGCGCTCGGCAGCGCAGATGGTGTCGTACGAGGTCTCGCTCGGGCTGGTGATCGTGTCGATCCTGCTGATCGTCGGCAGCCTGAACCTCAACGACATCATCCTGGCGCAGCGGCATATCTGGTTCTGCCTGCCGATGCTGCCGATGTTCGTGATCTTCTTCGTCTCGTCGCTGGCCGAGACCAACCGCGCGCCGTTCGATCTGCCCGAGGGCGAGAGCGAGCTCGTCGCGGGCTTCTTCGTCGAGTACAGCGCGCTTGCGTTCGGGCTGTTCTTCCTCGGCGAATACATGAACATGATCCTGATGTCGGCGATGACCAGCATCCTGTTCTTAGGGGGATGGCTGGCGCCGTTCGGCATCGCACCCTTCACCTGGATCCCAGGCCCGGTCTGGCTGATCCTGAAGATCTGCTTCGTGCTGTTCATGTTCATCTGGGTGCGCGCCACCTTCCCGCGCTACCGCTACGACCAGCTCATGCGCCTCGGCTGGAAGATCTTCCTGCCCTTCTCGCTGGTCTGGATGATCCTGACCGCGGGCTTCCTCATGGCGACCGGGCTGCTGCCTGGTCTGCCGCAGAATGGTATCGGCTGATGGCCCTGCTCGATCGCACTGCGCGTTCCTTCCTGCTGGCCGAGCTGCTGGGCGGCATGAGCGTCACCCTGCGCTACATGTTCAAACCCAAGGCCACCATCAACTATCCGCACGAGAAGGCGCATTACAGCCCGCGCTTCAAGGGCGAGCACGCGCTGCGCCGCTATCCGAACGGCGAGGAGCGGTGTATCGCCTGCAAGCTGTGCGAGGCCGTGTGTCCGGCCGAGGCGATCACCATCGAGGCGGAGCCGCGCGAGGATGGCTCGCGCCGCACGACGCGCTACGATATCGACATGACCAAGTGCATCTATTGCGGGCTGTGCGAGGAATCCTGCCCGGTGGATGCCATCGTCGAGGGGCCGAACTACGAGTTCGCCACCGAGACGCGCGAGGAGCTGATGTACAACAAGGACAAGCTGCTCGCGAACGGCGATCGCTGGGAGACGGTGCTCGCCAGGCGCCTGGAGCAGGACGCGCCCTATCGATGATCACCCAGATCGCCTTCTACCTGTTCGCCATCGTGCTGGTGGCGTCGGGCATCATGGTGGTGAGCGCCCGCAATCCGGTGCATGCGGTGCTGTTCCTGATCCTGGCCTTCTTCAACGCGGCCGGGCTGTTCCTGATCGCCGGCGCCGAGTTCCTGGCGATGATCCTGATCATCGTCTATGTCGGCGCCGTCGCCGTGCTGTTCCTGTTCGTGGTCATGATGCTGGACGTGAACTTCAACCAGCTGCGCGAGGGGCTGCAGCGCTACGCGCCGGTGGGTGCCGCGGTCGGCGTGGCGCTGCTCGCCGAGCTGGTGTTCACGATCGGCCGCTGGAAGCTGATCCCGACCACGGCGCCCGTGGCGCTCGCACCCGGAGCGCCGGTGCTCAGCAACACCCAGGCGCTGGGACAGGTGATCTATACCGACTACGTGCTGCTGTTCCAGGCTTGCGGGCTGGTGCTGCTGGTGGCGATGATCGGCGCGATCGTGCTGACGCTGCGCGAGCGGCCGTCGGCGCGCCGGCAGGATGTGAGCCTGCAGCATCTGCGCACGCCGGCCGACACGATGCAGATGATGACGCTCGGGCTTGGCGACGGGGTGAGCCAGAGCGGCGGGTTCATCCGGCCGCCCGACGGCTACGGCGCCGTCGCCGCGCACGGCGCCGGCCGCGCGCCGGAAGACCATCAAGCCGACTTCCATCACGGAGCCTGAGCGGTCATGTCACATGGGCTCCAGCTGGTCGGCCTCGGGCCGTATCTGACGGTCGGTGCGATCCTGCTGGTGCTGGGCGTGTTCGGGATTTTCCTGAACCGCAAGAACGTCATCATCATCATGATGTCGATCGAGCTGATCCTGCTGGCCGGCAACCTGAACCTGGTGGCGTTCTCGGCAGCCCTGGGCGAGCTGTCGGGGCAGGTCTTCACCCTGTTCTCGCTGACCGTGGCGGCAGCCGAGGCCGCGATCGGGCTTGCCATCGTCACCGTGTATTTCCGCAACCGCGGCTCGATCCAGGTCGAGGACGTGACTCTGATGAAGGGCTGAGATGCTGTCCGTAGGCCCCCTGTTCGCGCTGGCGGTGTTCGCGCCGCTGGCGGGTGCCGTGATCGCCGGCCTGTTCGGCCGGGTGATCGGCGATCGCGCGTCGCTCGTCGCCAGCGTGCTGATGATGCTGGTCGCGTCGCTGGCTGCGATCGGGGCGTTGTGGCTTGGCATCGCCACCGGCTCGCAGACGATCGCCGTGCCGATCTCGACCTGGATCCAGGCGGGCGGCTTCCATGCCAGCTGGATGCTGCGTTTCGACGCGCTGTCGGCCTCGATGGTCGCCATGGTCACGGTGGTCTCGACGCTGATCCATGTCTACAGCGTCGGCTACATGAACCATGAGAGCTCGCCGGTTTCTCGCTTCTTCGCCTATCTGTCGCTGTTCACCTTCGCCATGCTGATGCTGGTGAGCTCCGACAACCTGATCCAGCTGTTCTTCGGCTGGGAGGGCGTCGGGCTGATGAGCTACCTGCTGATCGGCTATTGGTACGACAAGCCGAGCGCTGCCCGGGCGGCGGTCAAGGCGTTCGTGGTCAACCGGGTTGCCGACCTGTTCTTCATGGTCGGCATCGCGCTGCTGTTCCTGCAGTTCGGCACCGTCGCCTACGACAACATCTTCGCGCTGGTGCCGGCGCATGTCGACGCTGCCTACCGGCTGTTCGGCACCGACATGCGGGCATACGAGGTGATCGGCGTGCTGCTGTTCATCGGCGCGATGGGCAAGTCGGCGCAGCTGTTCCTGCACACCTGGCTGCCGGATGCGATGGAGGGCCCGACGCCGGTCTCGGCGCTGATCCACGCTGCCACCATGGTGACGGCCGGCGTGTTCCTGATGGCCCGGATGTCGCCGCTGATCGAGTTCGCGCCGGTGACCAAGGCGGTGGTGGTGGTGATCGGCGCCAGCACCTGCTTCTTCGCAGCCACCGTCGGGCTGGTGCAGCCCGACATCAAGCGCACCATCGCCTATTCGACCTGCTCGCAGCTCGGCTACATGTTCATCGCCGCCGGCGTCGGGCTGTATCAGGCCTCGATGTTCCACCTGACCACCCATGCCTTCTTCAAGGCGCTGCTGTTCCTGAGCGCCGGCTCGGTGATCCACGCGCTTGCCGGCGAGCAGGACATGTTCAAGATGGGTGGGCTGTGGCGGAAGCTTCCGATCACCTACGGCGCCATGTGGTGCGGCTCGCTGGCGCTGGCCGGCATCCCGCCCTTCTCCGGCTGGTGGTCCAAGGACGCGATCATCGACGGGGCGTGGGTCGCCGGCGGCATCGGCCTCTATGGCTGGCTGCTGGGGGTGGTGACGGCCTTCATTACGGCACTTTATAGTTGGCGGCTGCTGTTCCTGGTGTTCCACGGCGCGCCGCGCGACGCCAGGCTGGCGGCGGGCGCGCATGAGAGTCCGCCGATCATCACCGGGCCGCTGATCCTGCTGGCGATCGGCGCGGTGTTCTCCGGCTGGCTGCTCTATCCGGCCTATGTCGGTGCCGGCCAGGCGGCATTCTGGAACGGCTCGATCTTCAACGGCCAGGACAACCACGTGCTGTCGCGGCTCGAGAGCCTGCCGCTGCTGATCACGCTGGTGCCGACGGTCGCGGCCCTGGCCGGCGCGGCGGTCGCCTGGTTCTGCTACATGGCGCGGCCGGCGATCCCGGCTCTGCTGGCGGCGCGGTTCCGGCCGCTCTATCTGTTCCTGCTGAACAAGTGGTATTTCGATGAGCTGTATGACGCGGTGTTCGTGCGCCCCTACCGGGCGCTGGCGCGCGGGCTCTGGCATGTCGGCGACGAGACGCTGATCGACGGCGTGCCGAACGGCCTGGCGCGGCTGACCGCCGGCGGCTCGGTGCAGCTGGTGCGGCTGCAGACCGGATCGATCGCGGTCTATGCCTTCACCATGCTGCTCGGGCTGCTGACGCTGACCTCGATCTTCCTGATCTTCCAATGATCGAGCACGCGATGATCAACTGGACGCTTGCCCTGCCGGAGATCGTGCTGTCGGTCTGCGGCCTCGCCATCCTGGTGTTCGGGGTGGTGCAGAAGCAACGCGAGCCCAGCTTCTCCTGCACGGTGCTGACCCTGGCGGCGTTCCTGATCGCCGCCGTGCTGGTGATCCAGGCGCCGTCGGGGGCCGGCTATCGCGGCACCTTCGTCAATGACGGCTTCGCGCGCTTCATGAAGATCCTGAGCCTGGCCGGGGCGGCGCTGAGCATCCTGCTGTCGCTCGACTACAACGTGCGGCAGAAGGTGGACCGGTTCGAGTTCCCGGTGCTGGTGCTGTTCGCGACCGTCGGCACCATGCTGATGGCGTCGTCGGAGAACCTGATGACGCTGTATGTCGGGCTCGAGCTGCAGAGCCTGGCGATCTACATCCTGTGCGCCTTCGCCCGCGACGAGCTGACCTCGGCGGAGGCCGGCCTGAAGTATTTCGTGCTGGGCTCGCTCGCGTCGGGGCTGCTGCTCTACGGCATCTCGCTGGTCTACGGCTTTGCCGGCACCATGGAGTATGTCGGGCTGAAGACGGCGCTGATCGGCGGCGCCGCGGTGCCGGCGGGCCTGGTCATCGGCATCGTGTTCGTGTTCGTGGGCCTGGCCTTCAAGCTGTCGGCGGCGCCGTTCCACATGTGGACGCCCGACGTGTATCAGGGTGCGCCGACCTCGGTCACCGCCTTCATGGCAGGTGCGCCCAAGGTCGCGGCGTTCGCGCTGCTGCTGCGGGTGATGGCGGGTCCGTTCGGGCATCTGACCCATCAGTGGCAGCTGCTGGTCGAGCTGGTGGCGATCTGCACCATGGTGGTCGGCTCGCTGGCGGCGATCCCGCAGACCAACATCAAGCGCCTGATGGCATACTCGTCGATCGGCCACATGGGCTACGCGATGATCGGCGTCGCGGTCGGCACCCCGGAAGGCGCGCGCGGCACGCTGGTCTATCTGGCCACCTACCTGTTCATGACCGTCGGCGTGTTCTCCTGCATCATCGCCATGCGCCGCAACGGCCGTCCGCTCGACCGGATCAGCGATCTCGCCGGCCTGTCGCGCACGAGCCCGATGCTGGCGCTGGCGATGGCGGTGTTCATGTTCAGCATGGCGGGCGTGCCGCCGCTGTCGGGCTTCTTCGGCAAGCTGCTGGTGTTCGCGGCCGCCGTGCAGTCCGGGCTGTGGACGCTCGCGGTAATCGGCATCCTCACCAGCATCGTCGGACTGTACTACTACTGGCGGGTGGTGAAGGTGATGTATCTCGACCAGCCGGAGCAGGCGTTCGATCGCCGGCCGCCGTCACTGTCCTACGTGACTGGCGCGATGGGGCTGCTGACCGCCCTGTTCCTGCTGGTGCTGGGGCCCGTCGTTGGAGCAGCGCAGGCGGCAGCCGCTGTTCTGTTCAGGTGACGTTTCTGGACGCAGGGTGACCGACATCGTCGTCAGCGACCGCGCAGGCTGGCGTCTGCAGATCCATGACAGCCTGCCCTCGACGTCGGACTTCTGCATCGCCAGAGCCGAAGCGGGTGAAGCCGATGGCCTCGCCGTGCTGGCCCGGCGTCAGACGCGGGCCCGTGGCAGTCGTGGCCGCTCCTGGATCGAGCCGCCGGCGGGCAATCTCGCCATCTCGGTGCTGTTGCGGCCGGAGGGGGCGCTGGAGCAGCCGGCGCTCTGGCCGCTGCTGGCGGGGCTCGCCTTGCATCAGGCGCTGTCCCACGATCGGGAGCGGGATACGGCGCTGACGCTCAAATGGCCGAACGACGTGCTGCTGGGCGCGCGCAAGCTTGCCGGGATCCTGGTCGAGCGCGGCACCGGCGGCGGACGGGATTGGCTGGTGATCGGGTTCGGCGCGAACCTGTCGGCGGCGCCGCGCCTCGCCGACCGCGAGGCGGCCTGCCTGGCGGAACTCGGACCGCCGCCGACGCCTGAGCAGGTGGCGCCGCGGTTGCTGGACGCTCTTGCCGACTGGCGTCTGGTGTGGCTGCAGGGCGGCCTGGCCGCGATCCGGACGGCCTGGCTCGCCTGCGCGCAACCACCGGGAACCTCGATCTCGGCCATGGTGCGCGGCCTGCGCCGGACCGGCAGCTTTGCCGGATTGGCGTCCGACGGCGCCTTGCTGCTCCGGATCGACGAGTGCCTGGAACGGGTCGATGCCGGCGAGATCCTGCTGCCGGAGGGAAGCTGACCGCGATGCTGCTTGTGGTCGATGCCGGAAATACCAATATCGTGTTTGCCGTCCATGATGGATCGTCGTGGCGGGGCATCTGGCGCATTTCCACCGACATCCAGCGGACCTCGGACGAGTATGCCGTCTGGCTGTTGACGCTGTTGAACCATGAGGGGCTGACGCCAGGGCAGATCGACCGTACCGTGATTGGCACCGTGGTTCCGGCGGCACTCTATCATCTTCGGCGGCTGAGCCGGGACTGGTTCAGGACCGAGCCGCTGATCGCCAATCCGACCCTGAACTGGGGTTTCCAAATCAGGATGGACCAGCCGTCGGAAGTTGGCGTAGACCGGCTTCTGAACGGTCTTGCGGCACACCGGCTCTATGGCGGGCCGGTGATCATCATCGATTTCGGCACCGCGACGACGTTCGATGTCGTCGATGCCGCAGGAGACTATAACGGCGGCGCCATCGCGCCCGGGATCAATCTCTCGATCGAGGCGTTGCACCAGGCGGCGGCGCGGCTGCCGCGTATCGCGATCGGGCGGCCGAAGGCGGTGATCGGGCGCGGCACCGTGGCCGCGATGCGCTCGGGGATCTTCTGGGGCTATATCGGTCTCGTCGAGGGACTCGTGGCGCGCATCAGGGCCGAGTTCGGGGCCCCCATGAAGGTCGTGGGCACGGGCGGGCTGGCGCCGCTGCTGGCCGAAGGGACCGACATCATCGAACGGATCGATCCGGAGCTCACGCTCGAGGGTCTCCGCATTCTCGCGGGGCGCAATCCCCACCCTCAGCTCTCAAACGACAAGACACGAATGATCGAAGGCGACTGATGACTGAATTGAACGAAGGTCTGGCGTTCCTGCCCCTGGGCGGGACCGGCGAGATCGGCATGAACCTCAACCTGTACCGCTGCGACGAGACCTGGCTCGCGGTGGATTGCGGCATCGGCTTCGGCGGCAGCGACACGCCGGAGGCGGAGATCCTGATGCCCGATCCCGCCTTCATCGTCGAGCGGCGCGGCGCGCTGATCGGGCTGGTGATCACCCATGCGCACGAGGACCATCTCGGTGCGGTGGCGCATCTCTGGCCGCAGTTGCGCTGCCCGGTCTATGCGACGCCCTTCGCGGCCGCGGTGCTGCGACGCAAGCTCGGCGAGGCACAGCTGCTCGGACAGGTGCCGCTGCATGTAATCCCGACGAACGGGCGCTTCGAGCTTGGGCCCTATAAGCTCGAGTTCCTGCAGATGACGCATTCGGTGCCCGAGGCGCAGGCGCTGGTGCTGCGTACGCCTTACGGCACCGTGCTGCATAGCGGCGACTGGAAGCTCGATCCGAACCCGCTGGTGGGACCTCCCACCAATCTCGAGGCCTTCGCGGCCCTCGGCCGGGAAGGGGTGCTGGCCATGGTCTGCGACAGCACCAATGCCATGGTGGAGGGCGAGTCGGGTTCGGAGAGCGACGTGCGCCGCAGCCTGGCGACGCTGATCCGCAGCATACGCGGCCGCGTCGCCGTCACCTGCTTTGCCAGCAACGTGGCCCGGGTCGAGAGCATCGCCCTGGCGGCCGAGGCCGCCGGCCGCTCGGTGGTGATCGTCGGACGCTCCTTGCGCAACCTCGATGTCGCGGCGCGGGAGTGCGGATACCTGCGCGACGTGCCGGAGTTCCTGTCCGAGCAGGATGCGGAAGACGTCCCCGACGACAACCTGCTGATGATCGTCACCGGCAGCCAGGGCGAGCCGCGCAGCGCGCTGTCGCGGATCGCCGGCGACACGCACCAGAACATCTCGCTCGGCGAGGGCGACACCGTGGTCTATTCGAGCCGGATGATCCCGGGCAACGAGCGGGCGGTGATGGCGGTGCAGGACAGCCTGGTCCGCCGCGGCGTTCGCGTGCTGACCGACCGCGACCACAGCGTGCACGTGTCCGGTCACGCCTCCCGTGACGAGATACGCCGGCTCTACGGGCTGGTGAAGCCGCGCTTCGCGGTGCCGACGCATGGCGAGTGGCGGCATCTGACCGCGCATGCCGAGCTCGCGCGCGAGGAGGGCGTCACGCCGATGCTGCTGGAGGATGGCGACATCCTGAACCTGTCGCCCGGTCGGGTGGAGGTGGTGGATAGCGCGCCCAGCGGTCGGCTGGCGCTCGACGGCAACCGCATCCTGCCGATGAATGGCGGCGTGCTCGCCGCACGGCGGAAGATGCTGTTCAACGGGATGGTGCTTGCGAGCCTGGTCGTGGACGGTGGCGGCCGGCTGGTCGGCAAGCCGATGCTGAGCGCGCCGGGCCTGTTCGACGGCGACGATGTCGAGGCGATGCGGGTGACCGGGGCGTTCGCGGCGGGTCTTGCGGACATCCCACCCGGGATACGCCAGGACGAGGACGGCTTCCGCGACGCGGCCAAGGCGGCCCTGCGCCGGGCGCTCGGCCGCAAGCTGCAGAAGCGGCCGCTCGTGGACGTGCATCTGATGCGGGTCTAGCTCGGCGGCTGGTCTGCCTGCCGCTGGTGTTGTGGCAGGCAGAGGGTTTGCAATGCTGCATGGTTTTTATGCAGCATCGCCTGGACGGATTGTTTTTGCTGGATTCACGTTCGATTTATTGTGGACCCGCTGAGCGGATCCGCCGATCATCTCCATCAGGACGAGACGTTCTCCTCATCCTGCCGTGTGACTGGCGTTTTCTCCCTAAACTCGGCCCACACGCTGGACCCCGGCGTCGTGGGCCTTCTTTATGGCTTCATTGCCATTCTGTCATCATCCAAATCAAATTAATCGTGATCTTTTACTTGTGCAGTGCGTCATTTCGATTGGCGTTGTGCGGTGAACAATTTGCGGCTGCTCCAGGTTTCCCGTGTGCATCGATTGATCTAGGGTCCGCCTCCGCTTCCCTGTCGAAGAGCCCGTTCTCGATGCGCCTGTCCCGCAGCTTCCTGCCCACCCTGAAGGAGACGCCTGCCGACGCGCAGATCGTCTCGCACCGCCTGATGTTGCGGGCTGGACTGGTGCGCCAGACGGCGGCCGGGATCTATGCCTGGCTGCCGGCGGGCCTGCGGGTGCTCCGCCATGTCAGCCAGATCGTGCGCGAGGAGCAGGATGCGGTCGGCGCGCAGGAGGTGCTGATGCCGACGCTGCAGCCGGCCGAGCTCTGGCGCCGCAGCGGCCGCTACGACGCCTACGGTCCCGAGATGCTGCGCCTGCGCGACCGGCACGAGCGCGACCTGCTCTACGGGCCGACCAACGAGGAGATGATCACCGACCTGTTCGGCCAGTCGGTAGCCAGCTACAAGGCGCTGCCGCAGACGCTCTATCATATCCAGTGGAAGTTCCGCGACGAGGTCCGGCCGCGCTTCGGCGTGATGCGCGGCCGCGAGTTCCTGATGAAGGATGCCTACAGCTTCGATGCCGACTTCGCCGGCGCCGTGGCGAGCTACCGGCGCATGATGCTGGCCTACCTGCGCACCTTCCAGCGTCTGGGGGTGAAGGCGATCCCGATGGTGGCAGACACCGGGCCGATCGGCGGCGAGCTCAGCCACGAGTTCATCATCCTGGCGCCGACCGGGGAAAGCGGCGTGTTCTATGACGGCGCCCTGGAGACGCAGGACTGGTTGGCCGAGCCCGTCGATACCGACGATCACGCCTCGCTCGAGGCCTTCTTCCGGCGCACGACCTCATTCTACGCTGCGACCGACGAGAAGCACGACGAGGCGGCGTGGCGCGACGTCGCTCCGGAACGACGTCGCGAGGGGCGCGGCATCGAGGTCGGGCATATCTTCCATTTCGGCACCAAATACACCGAGTCGATGGGCATCTCGCTGAACGGCGCCGACGGGCGGAGCTTCCACCCAGAGATGGGCAGCTACGGCATCGGCGTCTCGCGCCTGGTCGGCGCCATCATCGAGGCGAGCCATGACGAGGCGGGCATCATCTGGCCGGATGCGGTGGCGCCGTTCGCCGCCTGCATCCTGAACCTCAAGGCGGGCGACGCGGCGTGCGACGCGCTGTGCGAGCGCCTTTACGGGACCGCACCCGGACGGCTGCTCTATGACGATCGCCCCGATCGGGCGGGCGCGAAGTTCGCCGACGCCGACCTGATGGGCCATCCGTGGCAGCTGGTGGTCGGGCCTCGTGGTGCCGCGGCCGGAAGGATCGAGCTCAAGCGGCGCGCCACTGGCGAGCGCGACGAGCTGTCGGTCGAGGATGCGCTGGCAAGGATCGCGGCGCCGGCGGCGGGATGAGGCCTTGAGCATGTTCGGGCCGTTCGAGCGGGCGGTCGCCGGCCGCTACCTGCGCGCGCGACGCGGCGAGCGCTTCGTGTCGGTGATCGCGATCTTCTCGCTGATCGGCATCGCCCTCGGCGTGGCGACGCTGATCATCGTCATGTCGGTGATGAACGGCTTCAAGGCCGATCTGCTGTCGCGCATCCTCGGGCTGAACGGCGACCTGAGCATCTACGGCGCCGGCGCTGCGATCGACGACTACGACGCGATCGTGCAGCGCATCCGCCAGCTGCCGCAGGTGACGGCGGCGACGCCGATCGTCGAAGGCCAGGTGCTGCTGAGTGCCGGCGCCTACAGCGCGGGCGGTCTGGTGCACGGCGTGACGCGGGACGATCTCGCCAGCCTGCACGAGCTCAGCGACAACATCCGCGCGGGCTCCCTCGCGGCGTTCGGCGGCGACGATGCGGTGGTGATCGGCGCCACGCTGGCGATGAAGGCGAACCTCACCGTCGGCTCGCCGCTGACGCTGGTGTCGCCGAACGGTGCCGCCACCGCGTTCGGCACCATTCCCAGGGTGCGCGCCTACCACGTGGTGGCGATCTTCGACGCCGGCGTGAACGACTACAACTCCAGCGTCGTGTTCCTGCCGATCCGGGCGGCCCAGGTGTATTTCCAGATGCCCGGCGCCGTGTCGCTGATCCAGGTGATGACGAGGCGTCCCGAGGACGTGCAGGAGGTCACCCCGCAGATCCGGCAGGCGCTGGCCGGCGACCGGCTGCGGGTGCTCGACTGGACGCAGAGCAACAACGCCTTCTTCGGCGCGGTGCAGGTCGAGCAGAACGTGATGTTCCTGATCCTGACGCTGATCATCATCGTCGCCGCGTTCAACGTGATCTCGTCGCTGATCATGATGGTCAAGGACAAGACGCGCGACATCGCGGTGATGCGCACGCTGGGCGCCACGCGCGGGGCGATCCTGCGCATCTTCCTGATGTGCGGCGCGTCGGTGGGCGTTACCGGAACGGCGGTCGGCACGCTGCTGGGCATCGTGTTCTGCCTGAACATCGAGCGCATCAAGGACGCGGTGCAGTCCATCACCGGCGCCAACCTGTTCAACCCCGAGGTCTATTATCTGGAGCATCTGCCGGCGAAGCTGGAATGGCCGGAGGTGATCCAGGTGATCGTGATGGCGCTGCTGCTGTCGCTGCTGGCCACGATCTATCCGAGCTGGCGCGCGGCGCGTACCGACCCGGTGGAGGCGCTGCGTCATGAGTGAGGCAGGTGCCGCGCATGACGCGCCGCTGGCGCTGCGGGGCCTCGGCCACAGCTACCAGAGCGGCGACGAGACGCTGCAGGTGCTGCGCGGTGCGGAGCTGTCGCTGCGGCCGGGCGAGATCGTGGCGCTGGTCGCACCGAGCGGCACCGGCAAATCCACGCTGCTGCATCTGGCGGGTCTGCTGGAGCGGCCGCAGGCAGGCTCGGTGGTGATCGGCGGCCGCGATGCCGGAACGCTGCCCGATGCGGAGCGCAGCGCGATCCGGCGCCATTCGATCGGCTTCGTCTACCAGTTCCACCATCTGCTGGCCGAATTCACCGCGCGCGAGAACGTGGTGCTGCCGCAGATGATCGGCGGCCTCTCCGCCCGTGCGGCCCGCCTGCGGGCGGACGAGCTGCTGGGGCGGTTCGGGCTCGCGCACCGGCTCGACCATCTGCCGGGCAAGCTGTCGGGCGGCGAGAAGCAGCGGGTGGCGATCGCGCGCGCGCTGGCGAACCGGCCGCGCGTGCTGCTGGCCGACGAGCCGACCGGCAACCTCGACGTGGCCACCGCGGCGTCGGTGTTCGACGAGCTGTTGCGGGTGGTGCGCGAGCAGGGACTGGCGGCGATGATCGCCACGCACAATGTCGAGCTGGCCGGACGGATGGACCGCATCGTCACCCTGCGCGAGGGTGTGATCGTGCCGCTCGGCTGATCCGCCGAACCCGGCACCCGGTCCCCGGTTATGGTCCGGAACCGGTTGGCTGGGTGGGACAGGGCATGGCGACGACGAAACCGGCGCCCAGGCGCGCCAAGCCGCCGGCGCCCGCTCCGGTCGAGGCGGCGCTTGATCCGCGCGAGGCCGCACGGGCGGCGCATCTGCACTATGTCGACGGCAGCAGGCCCGGCTTCACCCGCAGCCACGGCCCGGATGGCGCGGTCTATCTCGACCCGAACGGCAAGCTGGTGACCGACGAGGCGGTGCTGGCACGGCTGAAGAAGCTGGCGATCCCGCCGGCCTACACCGACGTCTGGATCTGCAGCGATCCGAAAGGTCATCTGCAGGCGATCGGCCGCGACGCGCGGGGCCGCAAGCAGTACCGCTATCATGCCGACTGGCGGCTGATCCGCGACGAGGCGAAATACGGCAAGATGCTGGTGTTCGGCGAGAAGCTGCCGGCGCTGCGCGCGCAGGTGCAGAAGGATCTGGCGCTGTCCGGCCTGCCGCGGCGCAAGATCATCGCAACCGTGGTCACGCTGCTCGAGAAGACCATGATGCGGATCGGCAACGACGAGTATGCCAAGACCAACAAGAGTTTCGGCCTGACCACGCTGCGCAACCGTCACGCCCAGGTGCAGGGCACCGGACTGGTGCTGGATTTTCGCGCCAAGCACGGCGTCCAGCAGCATATCGAGCTCAAGGACCGGCGCCTGGCCGGTATCATCGCCCGGCTGCAGGACCTGCGCGGCCAGGAGCTGTTCCAGTATGTCGACGATGACGGCGAGCAGCACGGCATCTCCTCGCACGACGTGAACGAGTATCTGCACGAGGTCACCGGCGAGGACATCACCGCCAAGGACTTCCGCACCTGGGCGGCGACCAACCTGGCGGCACTGGCGCTGCAGGAGTTCGAGCAGTTCGACAGCGAGGCGAAGGCGAAGAAGAACGTGCTGCGGGCGATCGAGAAGGTCTCGAAGCTGCTTGGCAACACGCCGGCGATCTGCCGCAAATGCTACATCCATCCGCGCATCTTCGACGGCTATCTCGACGGCTCGCTGGCCGAGGCGCTGAAGCTGCGCGCCGAGGCGGCACTCGATCCGGACAACCGCGAGAAGGCCAGCCTCAGCGCCGAGGAGGTGGCGGTGGTGGCATTCCTGAGCCGGACGCTGGAGCATGTCGCAGAGCAGGGCGGGGTCTCGACCGCCAAGGGCTGAGCGCCGCGCAGGGGGCCGCGGCGGGCAGCCTCCGCCGCGGCGTGGCGCGCTCCGTGCCGCACGAGGGGGCGGTGCGACGATCCGGCCTGTGACAGGCGGGGCGGGGTGATATCATGGCGGCATGCCGATCCCCGACTTCGTTCACCTCCGAGTCCATTCCGCCTACTCCCTGAGCCAGGGGGCGATCCGGGTGGCCGAGATCGCCTCGCTCGCCCAGGCGGCCGGCATGCCGGCGGTGGCGATCGCCGATACCGGCAACCTGTTCGGGGCGCTGGAATTCTCGCAATACTGTGCTGCCAGGGGCGTGCAGCCGATCATCGGCTGCCAGGTGGCGCTCGGCGGCGAGACCGGCCGTGGCCAGGCGGAGCCGCTGGTCCTGCTGGCGCAGACGCAGCAAGGCCTCGCCAACCTGCAGAACCTGTCCTCGATCGGCTTCCTGGACAGCGATCCGGCGGATCCGTGCGTGACGATCGAGACGCTGTGCGCGCATGCGGACGGGCTGATCCTGCTGACCGGCGGCACCCGCGGGCCGCTGGCGCGGATGCTGGCGGATGGGCAGCAGGACGAGGCGCGGCGGCTGCTGCAGACGCTGGCGCACGCCTTTCCGGGCCGCGTCGCGGTCGAGATCCAGCGGCACGGCCTGCCGGTGGAGAAGGCGATTGAGCCTGGCATGATCGCGCTCGCCGACGAGCTCGGCCTGCCGCTGGTGGCGACCAACGAGTGCTTCTTCCCCAATCCCGCCATGCACGAGGCGCACGACGCCCTGCTCTGCATCGCGCAAGGCCGCACGATGGCCGAGCGCGAGCGCTGGCGGGTGTCGCCGGAGCAGTGGTTCAAGCCGCCGGCGATGATGCGCGCCCTGTTCGCCGACCTGCCGGAGGCGTGCGACAACACGCTGGCGATCGCGCGTCGCTGCGCGATCATGGCCGAGACGCGAAAGCCCCTGCTGCCGATCTGCCCCAAGGTGCGCGAGGGCAGCAGCGAGGACCAGACGCTGCGCGCGATGGCCGAGGAAGGGCTGGAGCTGCGTCTGCAGACGATGGCGGCCGATGCCGGAACGGCCGCGCAGTATCGCGAGCGTCTGGCCTTCGAGCTCGACGTGATCGCGAAGATGGGCTTTCCGGGCTACTTCATGATCGTCGCCGACTTCATCCAGTGGGCCAAGGCGCAGGACATCCCGGTGGGTCCGGGCCGCGGCTCGGGCGCCGGCTCGCTGGCGGCGTGGGCGCTGACCATCACCGACATCGATCCGATCCCGTTCAACCTGCTGTTCGAGCGGTTCCTGAACCCGGACCGCGTGTCGATGCCCGACTTCGACATCGATTTCTGCCAGGACCGGCGCGACGAGGTGATCGCCTATGTGCGTCGCGAGTATGGCGCCGACCGGGTGGCGCAGATCATCACCTTCGGTAAGCTGCAGGCGCGTGCGGCGGTACGCGACGTCGGCCGGGTGCTCGGCCTGCCGTTCTTCGTGGTCAACAAGGTCTGCGAGCTGATCCCGAACAATCCGGCCAAGCCGGTGACGCTGCGCCAGGCGATCGACGGCGAGAAGCGCCTGCAGGACATGCGTTCCGGCGACGAGGCCGTGCGGCGCCTGATGGAGATCGCGCTGCAGCTGGAGGGGCTGTATCGCCATGCCAGCACCCATGCGGCCGGCGTGGTGATCGGCGACCGCAGGCTTGCCGAGCTGGTGCCGCTCTACCGCGACCCCAAGAGCGACATGCTGGTCACCCAGTACAACATGAAGTTCGTCGAGCAGGCCGGACTGGTGAAGTTCGACTTTCTCGGCCTGACGACGCTGACGATCCTGCAGCGCGGCGTGCAGATGCTGGCGAAGCTGGGCGTCGTGGTCGATCTGGCGACGCTGAGGCTGGACGATGCCGCCACCTACGAGATGCTGGCGCGCGGCGACACCGCCGGCGTGTTCCAGTTCGAAGGTGCTGGCATGCGCGACGTGCTGCGGCAGATGCGCCCGACGCGGCTGGAGGACCTGATCGCGGCGGTGGCGCTGTATCGCCCCGGCCCGATGGCCAACATCCCCGACTACTGCCGGCGCAAGCACGGCGAGACGTGGGACGCGCCGCACGAGGAGCTGCGCGAGATCCTGAGCGAGACCTACGGCATCATGGTCTATCAGGAGCAGGTCATGCAGATCGCCCAGAAGATGGCGGGCTACAGCCTGGGGGCTGCCGACCTGCTGCGCCGTGCGATGGGCAAGAAGATCCGCGCCGAGATGGACACGCAGCGCGAGATCTTCACCGAAGGCGCGGTCGGGCGCGGCATCGACCGCGACAAGGCGGTCGAGGTGTTCGAGCTGATGGCGAAGTTCGCCGATTACGGCTTCAACAAGTCGCACGCTGCCGCCTACGCGCTGGTGTCGTATCAGACGGCGTGGATGAAGGCGAACCATCCGGTGGCGTTCCTGGCCGCCTGCCTGTCGCTGGCGCGCGAGAAGACCGACAAGCTGGCGGCGCTGCGCCAGGAGGCGGGGCGTCTCGGCGTGACGGTGCTGCCGCCCGACATCAACCGGTCGGGTGCGGACTTCTCGGTCGAGGTGGCGGAAGATGGCGGGCAGTCGATCCGCTATGCGCTGGCGGCGGTGAAGAAGGTGGGGTTCGCGGCGATGCAGGCGGTCGAGGTGGCGCGCGGCGCCGCGCCGTTCGTCGATCTCGCCGACTTCGCCCAGCGCGTCGACCCGAAGCAGCTCAACAAGATGCAGCTCGAGAACCTGGCCAAGGCCGGAGCCTTCGACACGCTGGACGGCAACCGCGCGCGCGTGTTCGGCGCTGCCGAGACGATGCTGCGGCGTGCCCAGGCGCAGGCGGAGGAGGCGGCGAGCGGCCAGATCGGCCTGTTCGGCGGCGCGCGCGCCAAGGAGACGCTGCGGCTGCCCGCCGTCGCCGACTGGCCCGGCATCGAGCGGCTCGGGCTGGAGGCCGATGCGATCGGCTTCCATCTGACCGGCCACCCGCTCGACGCCTATGCGCCGTTGCTGCGTCGGCTGGGTGCGGTGAAGGCCAGCGCGCTGGAGACGGCCGGGCAGGCCGGGATCGGGCGGGTGAAGATCGCCGGCTGCATCATCGACCGCAAGGAGCGCCCGACCCGCAGCGGCTCCAAGATGGCCTGGGTACGGCTGTCGGACGCGTCCGGCGCCTGCGAGGTGACGTTCTTCTCCGAGGTGCTGTCGCGCACCCGGGACGTGCTGGTGGCGGGTCAGGCGGTGCTGGTGACGGCGGACCTGCGCATGGAAGGCGAGATGCTGCGGGTGACGGCGCAGGACGCGGTGTCGCTCGACAAGGCGGCCGCCGAGGACCGGGGCGAGATGCGCATCTGGATCGATCGGCCGGCGGCGATCGAGGCGATTCGCGGCCTGCTGAGCCGGGAGCGGGGCGGCCGTGGGAGGGTGGTGCTGCTGCCGTGCCTGGACGAGACCCAGGATGTCGAGGTGGCGCTGCCGGAGGCCTACATGGTCACGCCGAGGCTGGCCCAGCAGCTCAAGCTGGTGGCAGGCGTGGCGCGGGTCGAGGAACGGTAGCGGCTGCGGCCAGTTCGTCCGGCCGGGCCGTGCGGCCGGCATCACGGCTCAGCCGGCGGATGGCCCGGTTGGCCGGTTCCGCGACCAGGCGGGCGACCAGCGCGGCCAGGGTCGCGGACAGCAGCAGGTAGAGCAGCAGCCAGACCGGCTTGACGCCGGGCGTCGCCTGGGCCGGCGGCAGGGCGATGCGCAGCGCGGCCAGGGCCACGAGGTGGAACAGATAGAGCTCGTAGCTGTGCCGGCCGAGCCAGCGCAGGCCGCGCGAACCGGGAGGCCGGTGCGACGTCGGCGGCGCCTTTTCGGCGCCGAGCAGCAGGACCGCTGCGCCGAGCGAGATCAGGCTGGCGCCCCACACGTTGGTGTCGGCGATCGGACGCCACAGATAGAGCGACGCCATCAGCAGGGCTGCGATCCGCTGCAGCCATGGGCCGGGGCGGCTGACCAGACCACGCGCCGAGAGCAGGGCGGCGAGGCAGCCGAGGGCGATGGCATCGAAGCATGCGGGATAGGCATAAAGGAAATACGCCTCGTCGCTCTGGTGGGCGGCGCGGTAGAGCGGGCCGGCGACGACCACCAGAACCCAGAAGGCGGCGAGCAACGTGGTTCGCGGTAGCGCCCGGCAGAGCATCGGAAAGGCGAGGTAGAACACCTCCTCCACCGACAGCGACCAGAGCACGCCGAGGCAGTAGTTGAACCAGCCGGCCTGCGCCATCAGCAGGTTCATCGAGAAGGTCAGCGCGGCGAGGTCGGCACGGGCGAAGGAGACCGGCGGGCCGGATTCGGGCTGGTTGCCGAAGATCGGGATGCCGGACAGGCCCAGCCCGTTCACGACCGCCCAGCAGCAGAAGCAGGCAGGGCAGGATGCGGGCGACGCGGCGCAGGTAGAAGCCGGCTGGCGAGATCCGGGCGAACGAGCCCCACCGCCGGAGCGCATTCGAGGTGATCAGGAACCCGGAGATGGTGAAGAACATGGTCACGGCGTAGTTGCCGTTGCGGCAGATGGCGTGAGTCAGTGTCGGGCTCAGCATGTCGCCCAGGGGCGACCGGGCCAGCGCATAGGCGATGTCGAAGTGGTGCAGCAGCACCAGCAGGATCGCCACGCCGCGCAGGACGTCGATGCGCGCGTTCCTGATCCCGACACTCATGCAACGATCCCGCTTTGGGTTGCGGATGGCAGGGAGCGGCCGGGTTGTCCAGGCTTCGCTCGGTATCGGCGGTCGGTCATGCCCGTCCCGGGCCGGCGGCCGCATCCGCGCTCGGCGACGGGCGCGGGAGGCAGGCCTCAGCCGCGCAGGAAGGCCATGCCGCCCGTCAGCGGCGAGACCGGCAGCGGGGATGCGACAACCCGGATCTGCAGATGCACCGAGGTCTGCAAGCCGAAGATGAAGTCCGCGGCGAGTTCGCTTTCCGCGGCCCGCAACCGTCCTCTTCATCCTCGGTGAGCGGGCGCTCGACCTCGGCCAGCAGCAGGATACTGCGCTGCCGGGCGTCGAACTGGAACGAGCAGGCCCGCAGCGGCTCGGGCGTCTGGCCCGTCAGGGCACGGGTCGCCGAGGCCTGGATCCAGCTGGTGGCGTTCCTCGACCCGTCCCCGCCCGCAGTCTCCGCACCGACCGGACGGGCCGGGATGATATGCGCACCAAGCCGGCCGTAATGGATCAGACCGCGCGTCGTTGGTGTCAGGGTGCCGGTCTCCGCATCCAGATAGAGGCCGACGATCTCGTCCTTGGTGTCGAAATGCTCGGCAAATCCCACCTCACCGCGCTGTGCCGTGCGCATCGTCCTGCTGCTCCTGGGTCGCGTTGCCGACTGCGCCATCCTGTTCTTCTTTGGTGAAGATAAGGTTGACCGGCCTCTCGATGATCCCGGTCGCTGCGGCCGAACCATGCCCCCGGGGCCGGGAAGCGCTCGGCCGCTTGCTTTCCGGCCGAGCCCGGAGCATATGCGCGACGTCGGCGTCTGCCGATAATTCGCACGCGGAGCTGATCTCTGGTGTCCGGCAACGGACGGAGCGTCCGCGGAGGTTCAACCAGTAGACCGAAAGGAGCACGCCGATGGCGATGCCCGATTTCACCTTGCGCCAGCTGCTCGAAGCCGGCGTGCATTTCGGCCACCATACCCGCCGCTGGAACCCGCGCATGGAGCCGTTCCTGTTCGGCGTGCGCAACCAGGTCCACATCATCGACCTGCAGCAGACCGTGCCGATG
The DNA here is from genome assembly GCA_964236105.1 of uncultured Acetobacteraceae bacterium. Lineage (GTDB taxonomy): Bacteria > Pseudomonadota > Alphaproteobacteria > Acetobacterales > Acetobacteraceae > Lichenicola. The sequence continues at coordinate 389,677 of CAXSBC010000003.1, forward strand.
CTGGATCGTGCGCTCAAGGCGGTGCGCGACACGGTGGCAGGCGGCGGACGCGTGCTGTTCGTCGGCACCAAGCGTGCGGCCGCCGAGCATGTGGCGGAGGCGGCGGCCCGCTGCGGCCAGTACTACGTCAACCATCGCTGGCTCGGCGGCATGCTGACCAACTGGAAGACCATCACCGGCTCGATCAAGCGCCTGCGCCAGATCGAGGAGATGCTGTCCGGCGACACCCAGGGCCTGACCAAGAAGGAGATCCTGGAGATCACCCGCGACCAGGAGAAGCTGGAGCGGTCGCTCGGCGGCATCAAGGAGATGGGCGGCCTGCCGGACATCCTGTTCATCATCGACACCAACAAGGAGAAGCTGGCCGTCGAGGAGGCCACCAAGCTCGGCATCCCGGTGATCGCGGTGCTCGACAGCAACTCCGATCCGGTCGGCGTGACCTATCCGATCCCGGGCAACGACGACGCCATCCGTGCCATCACGCTCTATTGCGACCTGATCTCGTCGGCGGTGCTGGACGGCATCTCGGCCGAACTCGGCGCGTCGGGTCAGGATTACGGCGCGGCGGAGGAGTTGCCGGTGGAGCTGGTCGCGGAGCTGTCGGCGTCCGAGCCGGCCCCGGAAGCGGCCCCGGAAGCGGTCGCGGAGTAGCGAGCACGTCGCCGCGCGGGGAGGCGATCCCCGGGCGGCGGCGTCCCGACGAGCTGGACGAACAGGGGTGCGCCCCGCCTCCGGGCGGACGGCGCCGCACCGACTGAGGGAGTGAGCAAGATGGCAGAGATCACGGCAGCCCTGGTGAAGGACCTTCGCGAGAAGACCGGTGCCGGCATGATGGACTGCAAGAAGGCGCTGGGCGAGACCGGCGGCGACGTCGAGCAGGCGATCGACTGGCTGCGCAAGAAAGGCCTGGCGGCGGCGGCGAAGAAGTCCGGCCGGGTCGCGGCCGAAGGGCTGGTCGGCGTGGCCTCCGGCCCGCAGGTGGCGGCGATGGTGGAGGTGAATGCCGAGACCGACTTCGTGGCGCGCAACGAGAGCTTCCAGGCGTTCGTCGAGAGCGTGGCCCAGGTGGCGCTGAGCGTCGGCGAGGATGTCGAGGCGATCAAGGCGGCGATCCTGCCGGGCTCGGGCAAGTCGGTGGCGGACGAGCTGACGCAGCTGATTGCCACCATCGGCGAGAACATGACGCTGCGTCGCGCCCGCGTGCTGCGCGTGCCGTCCGGCGTGGTGGCGACCTACGTGCATTCGGCGCTGCGTCCGGGCATCGGCAAGATCGCGGTGCTGGCGGCGATCGAGGCGCCGTCGGAGAGCGAGGCGCTGGAGCTGCTGGGGCGTCAGGTCGGCATGCATGTCGCGGCGACCCGTCCGGCGGCGCTGGATGTCGATGCCGTCGATCCGGCCGCACTCGAGCGCGAGCGCGCGGTGCTGGTCGAGCAGGCGCGGGCGTCGGGCAAGCCTGAGGCGATCATCGAGAAGATGGTCGATGGCCGCGTGCGCAAGTACTACGAGGAAGTGGTGCTGCTGGAGCAGGTCTGGGTGCATGACGGCGAGAGCCGCGTGAAGGCGGTGGTGGGCAAGGCCGGCGGCAAGCTGGTCGGCTTCGACCGGTTCCAGCTCGGCGAGGGCATCGAGAAGGAGGCCAGCGACTTTGCGGCCGAGGTCGCGGCGGTGTCGGGTGTCGGACAGAAGCCCGCGGCCGAGTGACGATCGGGGCCTCCGATGGAATGGGAGGCTCCTGCGATCGTTCTGGCCGCGTCGCCCTTCGGTGAGGGCGGCGCGGTCGCGCATGTGCTCACCGAGGAGCACGGCGCCTATCGTGGCCTGGTGCGGGGCGGCAGCGCGCGGGCGAACGTCGCCACCTGGCAGACCGGCAACCTGGTCAGCGCGCGCTGGTTCGCGCGGCTGGCCGAGCAGCTCGGCACGCTGTCGGCCGAGCTCGTGCATCCGTCCTCGGCGCGGCTGCTGCAGTTCGCGCTGCCGCTGGCACTGCTGAGCTCGGCCTGCGCGGTGGCGGACGGCGCGCTCGCCGAGCGCGAGCCGTGCCGGCAGGTGTTTGGCGGCCTGACCCGGCTGCTGACGCTGCTGAGTCTCGATCCGGGCGAAGGCGCGCGGGCCGGGCCGGCGGCGCTGATCCGGTGGGAGATGCTGCTGCTGACCGATCTGGGCTTCGGCCTCGATCTGTCGGCCTGCGCCGTGAGCGGTGAGATCGGGACGCTGGCCTTCGTGTCGCCCCGCACCGGCAAGGCGGTCTCCGACGAGGCGGCAGGCGTCTGGCGGGACAGGCTGCTGCCGCTGCCGCGCTTCCTGCTGGACGAGACCGATCCGGGTGACGCGACGGCGTGGCGCGACGGGCTCCGGCTGACCGGGCATTTTCTGGCACGCGATGCCTTCGGTCAGCGTCACCGGCCGTTGCCGCAGGCGCGCGGACGGCTCTACGACATGATGGCGTTGCAGGCGGACGCGACATAGGGCGGCCGGCGTCGTCGGGCTGGTGGCGTCAGTCGGGGAGCCCGGCATCCTCGCGGGCGCGCCGCGACAATGCCGCGAAGTCGAGATCGGCCTCGCCGCGGGCGAGCGAGGCCAGCAGCCGGTCGCGGATCAGCGAGCCCATCGGCAGCGGCACCCGCAGCGCGTCCCCCGCCTCGAGCAGGAGCGCCGTGTCCTTGGCGGCCAGGGTCATCGCGCCGCCCGGCGGCACGAAGGCACGGTCGACGATCAGCTTGCCGTAGTTGCGATGCACAGGCGCGGTGAAGAAGCTCTCGGTGAGGATCTCGAGCAGCAGCGAGGGCGCTAATCCGGCTTTCTCGTTCAGGGCGAACACCTCCGACATCTGCTCGATCGTCGAGAAGATCAGGAAGTTGAGCGACAGCTTCACCAGGTTCGCGGCGGCCGGATCGTCGCCCACGCAGAAGGTGCGCTGGCCGAGCGCGTCGAGCGCCGGCTGGGCGCGCTGCCGCAGGGCTGCGTCGCCGCCAAGGACGACGAACAGCTCGCCGGACGCGGCGGCCGGCGGCCGTCCCAGCACGGTGGCGGACAGGTAGCCCTGGCCGTTGCCGGCATGCTCGGCGGCGAGATGTCGCGACAGCGCCACCGAGATGGTGCTGCAGGACAGGTGGATGCCGCCCGGCGGCAGGCCGGCCGCGATGCCGGCCTCGCCCAGGGTCAGGGAGTCGACCGCCGCGTCGTCGGCCAGCATGCTGAAGACGAGCTCGGCGTCGCGTGCGGCATCCGCCGGCGTGTCGGCCCGGCGGGCGCCGGCTTCCACCAGCGGGTCGGCCCGCGTGGCGGTACGGTTGTGGACGCTGAGGCTGTGCCCCGCATCGAGCAGCCGGCGCGCCATGCCGCGTCCCATCGGGCCCAGTCCGACGAAGCCGATCTTCATGACGGATCTCCTGGCAGTCGGTGCGGCCGGTCGCGCGTACCGAACTGGTAGATGATCGCGGTCAGGATGGCGATCCCGGCGGCGAGCAGCAGGGCCGGGGTGAACGAGCCGGTAAGCTGGACGGTGAAGCCGGTCAGCGCCGGCGCCAGTCCGGCGCCGACCGAGCCGCCGACATTCTGGATCGCCTCCAGCGTCGCCACCCTGTCCGGCGTGGTGGCGACGGCCGCCATCGCCCAGCCGCAGGAGGAGGCGAGGCTGCCGGCGAACAGGGCGACGCTCACCAGCAGGATCGCCGCGGCGGTGCCCTGCACCAGGGTGGCGCCGGCGGTGCAGATGCCGGTCAGCAGCATGGCCACCACCAGCGGCAGCCGGCAGCTCGCCAGCGGCGCCATGCCGCGGCGCGACAGGGTGCGGGAGGCGAGGCCGCCGAGCAGGGCGCCCCCGAAGCCGCAGGCCTGCGGCACCGTGGTCCAGATGCCGGCCTGAGCCAGGCTGAGGTGGCGGGCGCGCTGCAGGTAGTCCGGCAGCCAGGCGCCGTAGAGCCAGGTGAGGTAGATCACGCCGACGAAGCCGGTCGCCATGCCCCAGGTGGTGGTCTCGCGCAGCAGGCCGGTCCAGCCGGTCAGGGTGGCGGCCTGGTCGGGCGCCTCGTCGTCGGCATGGATCCAGCGCTGCTCGTCCGGGGCGATGCCGTGCTGGGCCGGATCGCGGTAGAGCAGGCTCCAGAGCACGGCGATGACCAGTCCGGCGATGCCGATGACGACGAACATCGGACGCCAGCCGAAGGCGAGCATCAGCGCGGTGAGCACCGACGGCGCGATCGCCGGGCCGAGTGCCGAGGAGGCGTTGAACAGGCCGATCGGGAAGGCCCGCGCCGGGGCCTGGAACCAGTTGGAGCAGACCTTGGTGCCGGCCAGATACATCGGCGACTCGCCGACCCCGAGGGCCGCGCGCGCGAACACGAACTGGCCGAAGCCGCCGACGAAGCCGGCGCCGATCTGGGCCGCCGACCAGAGCACCAGCCCGAGGCTCATCAGCCGGCGCGGGCCGTAGCGGTCGATCAGGATGCCGATCGGGAGCTGCGCCAGGCCGTAGGCGACGGCGAAGGACGAGAGCAGCAGACCCATCTGGCCGTCGGACAGATGCAGCGACGCCCGGATGCTGGAGTTGCCGATCGAGAGCGCCGAGCGATCGAGGTAGTTGACGGTGCCTGCGATCATCAGGAGCGTCAGCGCCAGCACCCGCATGCGGCGCGCGCGGGGAGAGGGGTAGCGAGGCTTGGCCGCCTGGTTCGTCTGCATGGGAGCGGACCGTTGCAGGTCGCCGGACGGTGGACAAGAGCGGCTTTCTCTGTTTGTTCCTGGCTTCCGGCGGAGGATGGACGATGGCGGTGTCGAGCGGCGTGACGGGGCATGTCGAGGATACGAGCCTCAGCACAGCGCTGAGCGAGCGCTACCTCGCCTATGCGATGTCGACGATCACCTCGCGCTCGCTGCCCGACGTGCGCGACGGGCTGAAGCCGGTGCATCGCCGGCTGATCTACGCGATGCAGCAGCTGCGGCTCGATCCGACGGCGGGCTTCAAGAAGTGCGCGCGCGTGGTCGGCGACGTGATCGGCAAGTATCATCCGCATGGCGACGTCGCGGTGTATGAGGCGCTGGTGCGGCTGGCGCAGGATTTCGCTGTGCGCTACCCGCTGGTCGAGGGCCAGGGCAATTTCGGCTCGATCGACGGCGATAACGCGGCCGCCATGCGCTACACCGAGGCGCGGCTGACGGAGGTCGCCAAGGCGCTGCTGGACGGGATCGACGACGACGCGGTCGATTTCCGGCCGACCTATGACGGCGAGGAGAGCGAGCCGGTCGTGCTGCCGGCCAACTTCCCCAACCTGCTGGCCAACGGTGCTGCGGGCATTGCGGTCGGCATGGCGACCAGCATCCCGCCGCATAATGCGGGCGAGGTCTGTGCTGCGGCGCTGCTGCTGGTGAAGAAGCCGGATGCGGGTCTCGACGAGCTGCTGGCGCTGATGCCCGGGCCGGACTTCCCCACCGGCGGCGTGATCGTCGAGGATGCCGTGGCGATCCGCGCGGCATACGAGACCGGCCGCGGCGGGTTCCGCATCCGCGCGCGCTGGACGCGCGAGGAGGGGCGGCTCGGCACCTGGGCGATCGTGGTGACCGAGATCCCGTATCAGGTGCAGAAGTCGCGGCTGATCGAGCAGATCGCCGAGCTGATGGAGCAGAAGAAGCTGCCGCTGCTCGGCGACATACGCGACGAGAGCACCACCGACATCAGGCTGGTGCTGGAGCCCAAGAGCAAGGGCGTCGAGCCGGAAGTACTGATGGAGACGCTGTTCCGGGCGACCCAGCTGGAGACGCGGTTCGGACTGAACATGAACGTGCTGGCGAGCGACCGGGTGCCACGCGTCATGGGCCTGAGCGAGGTGCTGCGCGAATGGCTCGATCATCGCCACGCGGTGCTGAAGCGCCGGAGCGCGCACCGGCTGGCGGCGGTGCTGCGGCGGATCGAGGTGCTGGACGGGTTCCTGGCGGTCTATCTCAACCTGGACGAGGTGATCCGGATCATCCGCGAGGAGGACGAGCCGCGCGTCGGGCTGATGCGCACGTTCGATCTGAGCGAGGTGCAGGCGGACGCGGTGCTGAACATGCGGCTGCGCAGCCTGCGCCGGCTCGAGGAGATGGAGATCCGCAAGGAGCATGCCGGCCTGAGCCGGGAGCGCGACGAGCTCGGCGCGCTGCTCGACGAGCAGGGGCCCGGGCATCGGCTGCGCTGGAAGCGGATCGGCCAGGAGCTGGAGCGGTCGCGCAAGCAGTTCGGGTCGGGAGCGCTCGGCGCCCGGCGCAGTACGCTGGCCGAGGCGCCGCGGCCGGTCGACATTTCCGCGATCGCGGCGATCGACCGCGAGCCGATCACGGTGATCCTGTCGCAGAAGGGCTGGATCCGCACGGTGCGCGGCCAGCAGCTTGATCCGGCGGCGCAGAAGTTCAAGGAGGGCGACGGGCTGCGGCCCGGGCTGGGGGTGCTGGAATGCATGACCACCGACCGGCTGTGCCTGTTCGCGAGCGACGGGCGCGCCTTCACGCTGCGCGCGGGCGATCTGCCGCGCGGGCGCGGTGACGGGCAGCCGATCCGGCTGATGGTCGAGCTCGGCAACGAGGGCGAGGTGATCGCGCTGTTCGTGCTGCGCGAGGCGTCGCGCTACCTGGTCGCGGGTTCGAACGGGCGCGGGCTGGTGATCGGCTCGGACGAGCTGGTGGCGGAGAAGCGTACCGGCAAGCAGGTGCTCAACCTCAAGCCGGGCGAGACGGCGGTGGCCTGCATCGAGGCGTTGGGGGACCATGTGGCGGTGCTGGGCGAGAACCGGCGGCTGCTGGCGTTCCCGCTCGATCAGGTGCCGGTGCTCGGCCGCGGCACCGGAACGGTGCTGCAGAAGTACAAGGATGGCGGGCTGAAGGCGGTCAGGGTGTTCGCATCGAAAGCCGGTCTGGTCTGGCAGGAAGGCGCGAAGGCGCGGTCTATCACCGATCTGGCGCCCTACATGGGCAAGCGGGGCGATGTCGGGAGGGCGGCGCCGGGCTGGCTGCCGCGGCAGTAGCGTCCCTGGGTGCCGCCGTGGCGCCGCGCGCGGCGGACCGGGTTCCGGCGGCGACGCGACTTGCCTGGTGATCGGCGCTGCACGCCTGTCGCTGCTGATCCGGCATGGCCGGGGTTGAGATTATGGCAAGATGCCGATCGGCACGGTGATGTCCTGGTCGAGCCTCGTGGTGCTCGATCCCGTGGCGGCGTTCCTGCTGGTCGTGCTGGCGACGATCCGCTTCGTTTGGCGCAACTCGCCCGTCTGACGGGTCAGGGCGTCTCGAGCTCGCGCCAGGCGCCCATCGACAGGATCTCGCTCGGATGGAAGCGGGCCTTGTAGGCCATCTTGCGGCTGTCGGCGACCCAGTAGCCGAGATAGACGTGCAGCAGACCGGCGTTGCGTGCGCGCTCGATCAGCCAGAGGATGGCGAAGCTGCCGAGCGAGCGCGCCGCCAGCTCGGGCGCGAAGAAGCTGTAGACCGCCGACAGTCCGTCGCCGAGGCGGTCGGTCAGGCACACGCCGACCAGCTCGTCCTCGGGATCGCGGAACTCGACCAGGAAGGTGTCGATCGGGGTGTCCTCGATCATCGCGCGGTAGTCGTAGAAGCTCATCGAGGCCATGTCGCCCTCGCCGTGGCGGGCCTGCTGGTAGCGCTTGAACAGCGCGTACTGCTCGGTGGTGGCGCGGGCCGGCACCTCGAAGCCCTCGATGCCGGCGTTGCGCTTGAGGATGCGGCGCAGGGTGCGGCCCGGCTCGAAGCGGGCGACGGGAATGCGGATCGGCACGCAGGCGTTGCAGGCCGGACAGACCGGCGCATAGGCGATGTTGTGGCTGCGCCGGAAACCGGCGCGCGACAGCCGGTCGTGCAGGGCCTCCGCATCCGGACCGGCGATCTCGGTGACGACCTTGCGTTCGATGCGGCCTGGAACATACGGGCAGGGCAGAGGTGCCGTCGTGTAGAAGAACTGCGGGCGTTTGGGCGGTGTGTAAGTCATGCCGAGCGCATCCGGTCTCCTGAAGCGGCCCGTCATCCGGCGGTGTGCGCGATGCCGGGCTGCCGGCCCTACGGCTCGAGCAGAAGCGTCGCGTCGACCCGCCGGGGAGTCCGTCCGATGGATATGGTAGTGCCGTCCGCCCAGTCATGCATCAAATTCCATGCATTGGCGCTGAGCCAGTTGCCGGATTGTCCGGGTGCCACGATGAAGCGGCTGCGCTCGGGATCGGCGAGATCGTAGACGCCGCGATAGGCAGCACCGTGTTGGGCCGTGAAGTCACCCGGCACGCCGTTGCCGCCGCGCAGCAGCGTGGTGTCGTCACCGGCGATCGGCACCTCGGCGCGTCCGATCGAGGCCAGCACGGGGATGGCGCGGAGGAAGGCGTTCTCGAACACGGCATGGTGCACGCTGCCCCAGCGCCAGGCCGACGGATTCCCGCCATGCAGGCGAGCGAGGTCGCGTGTCGACTCGTCGAGGGCTCGCGCCAGGAACGGCGTGCAGTCGCCATCACACCAGGATGCGCCGGCCGGGCCGAGCAGCAGGTCGGCGACATCCTCCCAGCTGCCGGCGGCACCGGCGACGTGGTCGCGGTCGAGCATGTCGTCGGCGAAGCGCTGCATCCAGGCGTTGAAGATCAGCGGCTGCGGCTGGTTCATGGCCATGTCGCCGGCCCAGTCCGCCAGCAGGGCGAGCGACCGCGCCGGCAGGCTGCGGGGTGCCGGCTGCGGCGTGCGGGCCCGCAGCAGCGGCAGCAGGTGCTGCGCATAGGCGCTGACCGGGTCGGCCTGCATGCGGGTGAAGCCGGGCACGTCGTGCAGCGGAGTCGCGGCGAGCAGGGTGCGGATGCGGTCGGCACGCCAGGATGCCGGCCAGTCGCGACCCAGGAAGACGGGGAAGTCCGGCGGCGCGGTGCGCTCGTTGCCGTTGAGGAGATGGCCGCTGGCGGGTGCGACGATCGTCGGCAGGGCGCTGCCGGTGGCGTCGCCGATCCAGTCATGCGTGCCGCCGGCGCCGTCGGAGGGCAGGCTGCCGTCGCCCGCGCGGCGGATCGGCACGTGGCCGGTGGTGAACAGGGCGATGCGCGTGCGGTCGGCGACGAGGAGGTTCTGCACCGGGCTCGGGATCAGGGCGGCGGCGCGACCGGCGGCGTCGACGTCGTCTGCGACGTTCAGGGCCGCCATGCCGGGCGCGGCATCCTCGGGACGCAGGTTCTCCATGGCGGCGGCGATGATGCGGCCGTCGCCGCGCCCGGCGAGCGCGTCGCTGATCACCGGGCCGTGCCGGGTCTCGCGCACGGCGAGCACGGCATCGGGGGCGCCGCGCACCCGGATGCGCTCGCTGCGGACGATGAAGGGGCGTGGGCCGTCCGGGGTCGCGTATCGCCCGCCGGGCAGCGGGGTCTCGATGAACAGGTCCTGGCTGTCGGCGCTGCTGCTGGTGAAGGTCCAGGCGATGTGGCCGTTCTGGCCGATGATCAGGAACGGCAGGCCCGGCGCGGTGGCGCCGGTCAGCACGCGGCCGGGAACGGTGATGCGCGCGAGATACCACAGGGCGGGAAAGCCGAAGGCGAGATGCGGGTCGCCTGCGAGCAGGGGCGCGCCGGTGCGGCTGTGGGCGCCGTCGACCGCCCATTCGTCCGAGGCCTCCTCGGGCAGCGTGTAGGGGGCGGGGAAGCGGGGCAGGGCGCCGCCGAGACGGCCGGCGAGACGGCTCAGGGCGGGATCGACGGCGCTGGCCTGCGAGGCGGGCGTGTCGTCGTGCTGCGGCCAGAGCTGCAGCAGCCGGTCCGGCGGCACTTGGGCGGAGGCGGCGAGGCGGCCGAGCTCGGTGCGCCAGTTCTCGGCAAGGCTCAGCCCCATCAGCCGGCCCCAGAGCAGCGAGTCGGCGGGCGTCCAGGGCGCGGGGCGGCCGAGCAGCAGGAACTCGGGCGAGATGAAGCGGCCCCTGGCCGCGATCGCGGCGTTCACGCCGCGCGCGTAGGCGTCGAGCAGCGCGCGGGTGGGGGCGGGGAGCGCCGGATAGGACGCCTCCGCCAGCCGGCGCAGGCCCAGCGTGCGCATCATGCGGTCGATCGGCAGGCCGCTCAGGCCGGCGAGCTCGGAGATCCGGCCGGAGCCGACGCGCCGCATCAGCTCCATCTGGAACATGCGGTCGCGGGCATGCAGGAAGCCGGTCGCGACGGCGGCGTCGGGCAGATCGGCGGCGTCGATCCGGGGAATGCCGTGCTCGTCCAGGGTGATCGAGACCGGATGCTGCAGCCCGGGCAGGTGCAGCGTCTGGCGGGCGGGCGGCAGGGTGTTCCACAGGGCGCCGGCGACCAGAAGCGCCGCGAGCGCGAGCAGGGTGCCGAGCCCCGCCGCCGCGCGCAGCACGAGGCTGCGGGCCCGGCGCCTCACGGCTGCAGCTGGCGGGCCGCGTCGAGGGCGAAGTAGGTAAGGACGCCGTTGGCGCCGGCGCGCTTGAAGGCGAGCAGGCTCTCCATCATCGCGCGGTCGCCGTCGATCCAGCCGTTGCGGGCGGCGGCGACGATCATCGCGTACTCGCCAGACACCTGGTAGGCGAAGGTGGGCGCCGAGAAGCGCTCGCGGACGCGCCGGATGATGTCGAGGTAGGGCAGGCCGGGCTTGACCATCACCATGTCGGCACCCTCCAGCAGATCCAGCTCGACCTCGCGCAGCGCCTCGTCGCTGTTGGCCGGGTCCATCTGGTAGGTCTTCTTGTCGCCCTTGAGCAGGCTGCCGGAGCCGAGCGCGTCGCGGAACGGGCCGTAGAAGGCGCTGGCATACTTGGCGGCGTAGCTCATCAGGCGGGTGTGGATCAGGCCGCGCTCGTCGAGGGCGGCGCGGATGGTGCCGATGCGGCCATCCATCATGTCGGACGGCGACAGGATGTCGATGCCCGCCTCGGCCTGGTTGAGGGACTGGCGCACCAGGATCTCGACGCTCTCGTCGTTGGCGACATAGCCGTCGCGGATGACGCCGTCATGGCCGTGGTCGGTGTAGGGATCGAGGGCGACGTCGCCGATCAGGCCGAGCTCGGGGAACTCGCGCTTGAGCAGGCGGCTCGCGCGGCACATCAGGTTGTCGGGGTTGCGGGCCTCGGTGCCTTCCGCGTCGCGCCGGTCGGGGGCGGTGATCGGGAACAGCGCCAGGGCCGGGATGCCGAGCCGGACGGCCGGCTCCACGTGGGCGGCCAGCCGATCCAGCGTGACGCGCTTCACGCCCGGCATCGACGACACCTCGGTCTCGGAGTCGGTGCCGTCGGTGAAGAAGATCGGCCAGATCAGGTCCTGGATCGCGAGATGGTTCTCGGCGACCAGCCGGCGGGTGAAGTCGTCCTGCCGGTTGCGGCGAAGGCGGGTGGATGGGAAGCGACCGACCGTCATCCGATGGACCCTGCTGGCGTTGCGGTCCGGTCATAGGACGGTGCCGGCCGCTGCGTAAGGGGCTGGCGGGATGCGGTCAGCTGCAGTCGGGCAGCAGCCGGGCGAGCCTGACGGCGGTGTGGCCGCGGCTCGGGCGCAGGCTCGGCATGACCAGCAGGCAGTCGTCGTGCGGGGTGCGTATCTCGTCGGCGCCGTCATGGCCGATCAGCGTGTCGCGATCGGGGATCACCTCGCCGCCGCGGAAGGACTGGGTGAAGCTGAAGCTGCCGGTCGAGGCGGTGACGACCCGGGTGACGCGCGCGCAGCGCGGCCGCGGCACCGGGCCCGGCAGGGGTGTCGCCTTCATCATGCCGGCCTCGCGCAGCACCGAGCGCACGGTGATGCGCGCGGTCTCGACGGTGGATTGCTCCCAGTGCGGTCCGGCCTCGATCAGGCAGGCGACGCGGCTGTCGTCGGGGCTGGAGAACATGCGGTAGTCGATCAGGCGCGGGCCGCTGCTGTGGCCGTGGTCGGACACCACCATCGACGGCGTGCCGAGCGTGAGCGCGAACCGCCGGCTCTTGTCGGTCGGACCGCTCAGGATCAGCGGCTCGGACGGCCACAGCATGGAATGCAGGTCGACCAGGATGTCGACGTCGTCGAACAGCGACCTGAGCTCGCGGGCCCGGTTCAGCTCGATCGACTCGCGCGCACTGCCGAGGAGGACGGGATCCCACAGGCGGTTCATGTCCTCGTCGACGAAGCGCGAGGCGGTGGGTTGTGCCGCATCGAAGCGGGCGAACGCCGCGAGGTTGAGGAAGCCGATCGAGAGCCGGCCCCGGAGCGGCCTGAACTCGCTGCGGAGCAGCTCGTCCAGCACGATGGCGCCCGCGATCTCGTTGCCGTGCATCAGCGCAGTCACCGCAACATGCGGGCCGCTGCGGCCGGAATCGAACTGCATCACGCCGCGCAGGCCGGTGTTGCCGGGCAGCCAGGAGGACAGGTCCGGCAGACGCAGCCGGACCTCGAAACGCGGCAGGCGCGTGACGTTCGGCAGGCCGGGGAAATCGGGCTGATCGCCGCCCGTCATGTCCGGCCAGTCGCTCATGGGAAGAGGGCGCTCATGGGAAGAGGACGCTCATGGGAACAGGACGCTCATGCAGGCCGCGGGCTCATGGACGCGTCAGACGCTGGGCGACGCGGCGGATGAAGCTGTCGCAGGCGTCGAGCTGGCTCAGTGCGATCCATTCGTCAGGCCGATGCGCCTGCGCGATGTCGCCCGGTCCGCAGACGATGCTGGCGATGCCGGCATCCTGATAGAGGCCCGCCTCGGTGCCGTAGCTGACCTTGCCGTCCTGGTTGGCTCCGCCGGCCTGCTTGACCAGACTGACCAGCTCGTGACGGGGATCGAGGGACAGCGGCGGCAGGATGTCCAGCGGCTCGAAGGTGATAGCGGTGGCGGGATCAACCGCGTGCATCCAGCGCTCGGTGGTGTCGCGCAGATGCGCCTGCAGCCGTGCGAGCTCGGCGGTGGCGTCGTCGCCGGGAATCGTGCGCCATTCCATCTCGAAGCTCGCGCGTTCGGGAATGATGTTGAGGATCGAGCCGCCCTCGATCAGCCCGACATGGATGGTGCTGTGCTCGGGCTCGAAGCCCGCCTCGCGGCGGCCTTCGGTCTGCAGCCGTCTGGATTCGGCAGCGATCCAGGCGATCGCCTCGCCCGCGGCATGGATGGCGTTGACGCCCAGCGCCGGCTGGCTGGAATGGCCCGGCCTGCCGGTCACGGTGGCGCGGACCGACAGGCGGCCCTTGTGGGCGGTGATCGGCTGCATCATCGACGGTTCGCCGACGATGCAGAGCGCCGGACGGAGCCTGCCGGCCTCCAGGTCGCGCACCAGCACGCGGGCGCCGTCGCAGTCGACCTCCTCGTTGTAGCTGATGAAGAGGTGGATCGGCCGCGCCAGCGGCATCGCCTGGATGTCGGGGACCGCGGCCAGCGCCGAGGCGACGAAGCCCTTCATGTCGACCGCACCGCGGGCAAACGCGCGGCCGTCGCGGTGATGCAGGATGAAGGGGTCGGTGCTCCAGGCCTGGCCCTCGACCGGCACGGTGTCCACATGGCCGGACAAGGCAAGGCCGCCTTCGAGCTCGGGACCGATGATGGCGTGCAGGTTGGCCTTCGTGCCGGTGGTGTCGTGGGTCAGCCGGCTGGCGATGCCGAACCCGTCCAGATAGGTGCGGATCCAGGCGATCAGCGGCAGGTTGGTGTGACGGCTCGTCGTGTCGAAGGCGACGAGCTTCGACAGGATCTCGATGGTCGAGAGGCGCTCCGGGTTCAGCATTCGGCCAGTCTATACGGGGCGGTCGGCACGGCAATGGCCATGCCGGGATTTGCTGGCTGCCAGCCGGGCAAAGTCCGACGGCTGCCGCCGATCAGGCCGCGGCTCTTGCCCGGGCCGGCGGGCGCCGCCAGACTTCGACCTACACGATGTCGACAGCCTCCTCCGGACTGCATCCGCTGCATCGCGTCTGGCAGGCCTTGCCGGCGCGCACGCGTCGCCTCTGGCTGGCGAAGGGCACCGCATGGCTGGCGCCCAGGCCGGACCGCGTGCCGCCGGAGCGGTGCAAGGGGATCGTCATCGGCGGCGAGATCGGACGCACGTCGGGACTGGGCGAAGGTGCCCGCATCATGGGGCGGGCGCTGGAGCGGCTGGGAGTCGCACACGCTTCCATCGAGGCGGGGCCGGGGAGTCGAGGCTCCGTCAGGGACGATGCCGCGTCCTGGCCGGATCCGGCGGCGCTGGTGCTGCACGTCAACGCGCCGCAGCTTCCGGCAGCGCTGATCCGGCTCGGGCGGCGACGGCTGCGTGGACGGCGGATCGTCGGCTACTGGGCCTGGGAGCTGCCGGTGGTGCCGGAAAGCTGGCGGCCCGCCTTGTCGCACGTGCATGAGGTCTGGGTGCCGTCGCGGTTCACCGCGGACGCTCTGGAACGCCTGCTGCCGGGCCGCGTGCGCGTGGTGCCGCATGCGGTGGCGCTCGCGCCACCGGTGCCCTCGCGGCTGGATCGTCAGGCGTTCGGCTTGCCGGACCATGCGCTGGTGGTGCTGACATCCTTTAACCTGGCGTCAAGCTTCGTGCGCAAGAATCCCTTGGCGGCGATCGCTGCGTTCCGGCAAGCATTCGGCGACCGGGACGATCGGCTGCTGCTGCTGAAGGTGGGCCATGCCGAACATTATGCCAGCGACCTGCAGCTGCTGCGCGAGGCGATCGGGCTGGCCGGCAACATCCGGCTGGAAACGCGCATGCTGCCGGATGCCGACATGCACGCCCTGACGCAGAGCTGCGACATCGTGCTGTCGCTGCATCGCAGCGAAGGCTTCGGGCTGGTGCCGGCGCAGGCGATGCTGCTGCGGCGCCCGGTGGTGGCGACGAACTGGTCGGCGACCTCGGAGTTCCTGGACGCAGGCTGCGGCGTGCCGGTCGGCTACCGGCTGGTTCCGGCCGTGGATCCGCGCGGCGTGTTCGAGGCGGCGGGCGCAGTGTGGGCGGAGGCCGACATCGATCAGGCAGCGGCAGGCCTGGCACTGCTGGCAGGCTCGCCGGAGCGCCGGGCGATGCTGGGGCAGGCGGCCTGGGTCGCGGCACAGACCCGGCTCGGCGGCGCCGGACTGCAGGCGGCACTCGCGGGGATCGGCGCCGGGCAGCCTGGAAGCGGGACGGGCGCTTGAGCGGGATCGGCGGGCCGGCTGGGATCAGGATACTCGTCTGGCAATGGGGGCGGCGTGGCGCCGGACCGCGCGTGGCCGTCGAGATGGCGACAGGCTTCGGCTCGCTGCCCGGCTGCCAGGCGGTGCTGTCGCTCTCGACGGGGGCGGAGATCCTGGGACAGCCGGCGGCGCCGGCGGTGGCGCTGCCGGTGGCGACCTATCGCGGCGCCGTCGGCTATGTCGGCCGGCTGCTGGGCGCGCCGCTCCGGCGTCGGCGGCTGGTCGACCGGATCGCGGCGCTGGCGCCCGACATCGCGGTCTGCGCCATGCCGGGGCCGCTCGATCTGGAGATGGCGCTGGCGCTGCGCCGGCTCGGCGTGCCGTTCCTGGTGGTGGTGCATGATGCGGACCGGCATCCTGGCGACGGGTCGCCGGTCCAGATGATGCTGCAGCGTCGGCTGGTCGCCTGGTCGAACGGGCTGGTCGCGCTGACGCGGCACGTGGCCGACCGGCTGACCGAGCAGGGGCTGGTCCGCGGGCGTCCGCTGCTGATGGCGAGCCTGCCGCCGTTCGTGTTCGGACCAAGGCCGCCGCCGCCGCTCGCGCATGGCGGCCGGCTCCGCCTGCTCTGCTTCGGCCGGCTGCTCCCCTACAAGGGCCTCGATCTGCTGGCTGACGCGCTTGCCGCGCCGGTGCTGTCCCGGCGGCTTGAGGTCCGGGTCGTGGGCGAGGGGCCGGCAAGTCCCGAGCTGGAGCGGCTGGCCTCGCTGCCTGGCGTGCAGGTCGAGAATCGCTGGGTGCCGGAGGGCGAGATCGCAGGCCTGATCGCCTGGGCGGACGCGGTGATCCTGCCGTATCGCGAAGCAAGCCAGAGCGGCGTCGCGGCGGCTGCGATCGCAGCGCGCCGCTGGGTGGTGGCGACCAGGGTGGGTGGCCTGGTCGAGCAGTTCCGCAGCGAGCCCCTGGCTGTCATGTGCGCGCCCACGGGTGCCGATCTGCGACGCGCCCTGGAAACGCTTCTGGTCGATCCGCCGGCGCCGGCGGCGGAGAACATGGACCCGCGGCAGGCCTGGCGCGGCGTCGCCGCCGGTCTGCTCGACGCGATCAGCCGCCAGGTGCTGGCGCGGCGGGCGCCACAGGACCCGGTGACGTCGACGGAACAGGCGGCAGCGCTCGACGAGGCGACCGCGCAGTAGGGCGCGCGTGCGGGATCATCCGGCGGCGTTGCCGACGTCATAGACCTTGAGCCGGGCGCCGATCAGCTTCTCGATGGCGCGGAGCGCCTGGCGCTCGGAGGCGGCGCACAGGCTGATGGCGATGCCCCGCGCGCCGGCGCGCGCCGTGCGACCGATGCGGTGCACATACGTTTCCGGCACGTCGGGGACATCGAAGTTCACGACGTGGCTCAGGCCGTCGATGTCGAGGCCGCGCGCGGCGACGTCGGTCGCCACCAGGACGGAAAAGGCGCCGTTGCGGAACGAGGCCAGGGTGCGGTCGCGCTGCGGCTGGCTCTTGTCGCCATGGATGGCGCTGGCGCGGATGCCGACCTGGTCCAGCCCGGCGACGACGGCATCCGCGCCCTGCCTGGTGCGCGTGAAGACGAGCGTGCGGCTCATGCGGCCGCGTTTGATCAGCTCGATCAGGACCGGGCGCTTCTGCTGGACATCGACGAAGATCACCCGCTGGTCGATACGGCCGGCGGTGGTTCCGGTGGGGGCGACCGCGACGTGCAGCGGATCGTGCAGCAGTTGCGCGCCCAGGGCCGCGATCTCGGGCGGCATCGTGGCGGAGAACAGCAGGGTCTGACGCCGCCGCGGCAGCAGGCCGGCGATCTGCCGGATGTCGGCGATGAAGCCGAGATCGAGCATCTGGTCGGCCTCGTCCAGCACCAGGATCCCGGTCTCGTCGAGGCGGATCGCGCCGTCGGCGAGGTGGTCGAGCAGGCGGCCGGGGGTCGCCACCAGGACATCGATGCCGCCGGCGACCGCGAGCGCCTGTTTCGGCTTCGGGATGCCGCCGACCATCACCGCCGCACGCAGGGGGGTGCGGTGCGCGTAGGTGCGGATCACGTCGCATATCTGGCCGGCGAGCTCGCGGGTCGGCGCCAGCACCAGGGCCCGGCAGGCCCGGACGGGGGCGCGACCGGGACTGGCGAGCAGGCGGTGCAGGACGGGCAGGGCATAGGCGGCCGTCTTGCCGGTGCCGGTCTGAGCGATGCCCTGCAGGTCGCGTCCGAGCAGGATGGCGGGGATCGCCTGGAGCTGGATCGGGGTCGGGCTTTGGTGACCGGCGCCGTGCAGGGCCTCCAGCAGCGGTTCGGCCAGGCCGAGGAGGCGGAACTCTGTCATGGCGCTGGTTTCCGCGTCGAGAGGGCTGGGTCCCGCCGCGGCGACGATGTGTGGGTGCCGGCATCCGGGCCTGTCAAGGCAAGCCGGCGCCCCCTGCCGGGGTCCGGACCCGCGTACGCATCGATTGACGGCCTGCGGCCCGCCTCGCACAAGCGGGACATGGGAGATGACGCGGCGCTGCCTGTGGACCCGACCGACGCGTCGCTCGACGCGTTGCCGGGCCTCATCCTGACCGCGGGCTATGCCGGCCTCGAAGCCCAGGCGGCCGGGCTCGCCGAGCGCGCCGGGCTTGCCTGCGAACGGCGCGCGCTGCAGGCGGGCGCGCCCTGGTCCTGGCTGCCGGCGGCGCTGTGGCCGGCGCCGCTGGCTGCCGTCGGCGGGCTGGCGGACCTGCCGGATGGGCTGGTGCTGACCGCAGGCGGCATGGGCGCCGCGGTGGGCGCCGCGCTGCGACGGAGGGGCCGGCGGGTGGTGCAGATCCAGAACCCGCGCATGCCGCTCGACCGGTTCGACCTCGTGGTCGCCAACCGGCATGACGAGATCGACGGGCCGAACGTGCTGCTGTCCAGGACGGCGCTGCACCGGGTGACGCCGGCGGTGCTGGCGGAGGCGAGGCGGCTCTGGGCCGGGCGGCTGGCGGCCCTGCCGAGGCCGCTGGTCGCGGTGCTGGTCGGGGGTGCGAACGGACGATACCGGTTCGGCGCCGCGGACGCGGCAGGGCTGGCGCGGGCGCTCGGCGCCATGATGCGTCGCGACCGGGTGGGGCTGGCGCTGACCCCGTCGCGGCGAACCGGTCCGGTGGCGCGTGCGGTGCTGGAGCAGGCGCTGCAGCCGCTCGGCGCCTGGATCTGGGACATGCAGGGCGACAATCCGTATCTCGGGCTGCTGGCTTGCGCGGACGCCATCGTGGTGACGTCGGACAGCGTGTCGATGGTGTCGGAGGCGGCTGCCACCGGGGTGCCGGTGATGGTGGCGTCGCTGCCCGGCCGGTCCCGGCGGATCGGGCTGTTCCTGAGCGACCTGGTTGACGCACAGCGGATTCGGACGTTCAACGGCCGGCTCGAGGAGTGGGTCGTGACGCCGCTGGACGATACCGGCGCGATCGCGGACGCGCTCCGCCACAGGCTGGGCCTGCGAGGAACGCCGGGCGCCTAGCCCGGTCATGCGGGAAGTTTGCGAATGCTCGATATCCGTACCTACGACGCGCGACAGGGCGGCAACGTGCTCTACAAGGCGCTCGCGCATCCGCTCGCAGCCGAGGCGCTGTCGGTGCTCGGAGACCGGCTGCGGCAGAAGGGACCGTTCGCGGTGTTCGATCCGGACGGCGCGGCCGGAATGCTGTACGCCCTCCACCCGCACCTGCCGCAGGTGGGGGAGCTGTATGTGCAGGATGTCGGCCTGATCGGGCGCGACCTTCTGGGCACGGCAGCCCTGCCGCTGACGCAGCTGCCGGAGAGCGCTGCGGCGACCCTGCTGGTGGCGGCGTTCGATGCCGGGCGAATCCTGGCCCGCATCGCCCACATGATCCCGGGCCACATGCGGGTGATGACGCTCGACGAGGCGCGGCTGCCGGCGGAGATGCTGACATCGGCCCGCCTTTATCTGGACCGACTGAATTTCGCCACGAACTACGCGTTCTTTCGCGAGGCGGACGGGCTGTCGACGCGGCTGGTGACGGCGAACTACTGGGCCGCCTACGGCGCGCGGAGCGTGCGGCTGTGGCTGCGGCTGTTCGACGCGTCCGGCGCGCCGCTGGCCACCTGGGAGGAGCATGTCCCCGACGGGGCCGGCGGCATCGTGATCGAGAGCGCCGCGGTGCGCGCGCGCTTCGATCTGCCGGAGTTCCACGGGCAGCTGTTTCTCCATGCCATCAACGTCGCGGGCCATGACGTGGTGAAATATGCGCTCGACACGTACGATAACGGCCGTGGCGATGGCGGCGGAAGCCTGTCGGTGACGCACGATGCGAACGCCTGGCCGGCCGACCGCTATGCCAATCTTCCTGCGCCGCGGGCCGACGAGACGGTGACGTTGTGGATACAGAACAGCCACGCCGCACCGATCCCGGAGGGTGCCGTCAGCCTCGACCGGATGGGCGCGGAGGCGCCGGTGGCGTTGCCGTTCGCGGTGGCGCCGTATGCGAGCGTCGCGGTCGACGTCTCGACGGCGCTGCCGGGCCTGCAATGGCCGGCGCAGATCGAGCTGCGGTGCGGACGGCATATGGTACGGCCCCGATACGAGGTCACCCGCCACGGACGCAGTCGGATCGCGCATCTCAACGTGGAGCGCGCCGATCTGAAACCCGATGCCGGCATCCCGCTGCTGCCGCCGGCGCTGGGCCGCGGCTACCTGCTGCCGTTTCCGATCCTGCCGCCGGACGAGTTCCGCAGCATCGTGCAGCCGACGCCCATGGCCGAACGGCAGACGGATCTGCCGGTGCGGCTCGACGTGTTCGACAGCGACGGACGCAGGGTTGCCGAACGGTTTCTCGGCCGGCTGCCACGCGATCATGAGGTGGCCGTCGACCTGTCCGACCTGGGGGCGCCTGAAGGACATGCCGAGCTGGTCTATGACTTCCGCGATGGCGGCTCGGCCGACGGATGGCTGCATGCGCTCGTGCGATACGAGCACCGGACCAGCAGGCACGTGGCGGAGACGAGCTTCGGCGCGCACATCTTCAATACGGCGATGACCTATCGCGATGAGCCGCAATCCTACTCGGGACCGCCGCCCGGACTGTCGACGCGGCTGTTTCTGAGGCTGGGAGACCGGCGCAGGAGGAGCTTCGCGGCGGTGATGTATCCGGCCTCAGCCGCCTGGCACGGACGCTCGCGCACTCGGCTGATCCTGCATGACGGCGCGGGCTCGGTGGTGGCGGAGGTGCCGGTCGGGATCGCCTGCTCGGGATCGATGATGATCTGGCCGCACAGGCTGTTCGCGGCCGAGCTGCTCGAGCAGGCGGGGCCGCGCGGCTATGTCCTGATACGCGATGCGACGTGCCGGCTGTTCGGATATCACGGCCTGATGGACGATGAGGGCGGCTTCTCCCTGGACCACATGTTCGGCTTCTGATCGCAGCCGGCGACGGATGCATCAGGAGCGGCACGCCGCCGGCCGGCTCGGCGACGGGCGGGGCGTCCCAAAAAAGAGCCGGCGACGGCGCGGTGATGTTGCGCAGGCCCGATCGTCGGTGAGCGCGCACATGGTTCGTTTCATGGACGGTGCGATTGCGATGACAGTGCCGATCTGGACGGCGCGATACTTGCGAAAGGCCGGGCCGCAGAGCAGGCGAAGATTACTTACGACACCATCGTGAACATGTTATTACCGGTTCCGCTAGCCGATCCGAGGGGCCGGAATGATCCTGTTCGACGACGAGAATATGCGGGTTCTCTATGATCAGAGGCCGACATCCACCCTGATCATCACCTTCGCACCGCGATCGGTTTATGCGGACGGAGAGAGCTTCTGGGCGCGTGCGCCGCTCGAGAAGCTCGGCTTCTCGGCGGTAGGCTTCATGCCCAAACGATCGAACTGGTTCGCGCCCGCCTTCATGCAGGGCGCGCTCGACTCGCTGCAGGGTATCACGAGCCAGTATGACCGGGTGATCCTTTATGGCGGCTCCGCTGGCGCTTATGCGGTTGCGAAATGGTCACGGCGCCTCGGCGCGCATTACTCGATCTGCCTTGCGCCGCAATGGACGATCGATCCTGCCCGTATAGGGCAGGAGGATAAGCGGTTCTTGGAGTACTTCACCGAACCGATGCGCGGCATGGACCTGTCGGCCGGAGATCTCGGCGGCGAGATCTTCGTCTTCTTTGATCCCTACCTCCCGGAAGACAACTATAACGCCGAGTTCCTGCTGGCTCTGGCACCGAATGTCCGGCCGATCTCGTGCCCCTACATGCATCATACGGTCACCGAACTGTTCGCCGGCACGAACCATGTCTCCGAGATCATCAACGCCTGCGACGGTAACGCGGAGGTCAATCTCAGGCGCGTGGCCAGCCGGTTGAGACGGGTCAACAAGCACAGGCTGACGTTCCTGCTGGCAAAGATCTTCGATCGCCGGCCGGCCCTGGCGCTGACGTTCTTCAGGCAACGTTCGGCCGCATTGTGGGACAATGCCGGCTATTATCTGATGCTGGGCGACTACATCAACAGTCGCGGTCGCGGTTATTACGCCGGCGAGATCTTCGAC
The DNA here is from genome assembly GCA_964236105.1 of uncultured Acetobacteraceae bacterium. GTDB lineage: Bacteria > Pseudomonadota > Alphaproteobacteria > Acetobacterales > Acetobacteraceae > Lichenicola. The sequence continues at coordinate 411,271 of CAXSBC010000003.1, forward strand.
TTCGGGCTCAATCTCTTCCCCGGATCCAAGGATCTGCAGATGCGGGTGGAGTTGACGAACCGCGAGGTGGGTCGCTGACGGCAGGGCGCGCGCATCCAGGCTCATCTTCGGGAATGCCGGATGGTGGGCGCGACAGGGATTGAACCTGTGACCCCCGCCGTGTGAAGGCGATGCTCTACCGCTGAGCTACGCGCCCATCCGTGCTGGTGGCGCGGGTTCTATGGCGTTTCGGGAGGCTCGACAACCCCCTTCCCGTTCCGCCTGATCCGGGTCTGGCGAGGGTCTGCGCCTGACTAGCCGCGTCCGCGGATGACCTGGGCAAGCTCGGTCGCGCGGTTGTCGGTCAGGCTGGACAGGAAGTCGTTGATCAGGCGGTAGCTGTCCTCCAGGCCGGTCGACTCGTTCGGCGCGGACTCGCCCATGAGGCCGAGGATCCGGGAGGCGCGGTAGGAGAGCGAGCGGCCGGCGCCGGAGATGAGCTGCTCGCGGACGGCATTCGAGCAGGCGTCGAGCAGCGTGTCGACGGCGGCATAGGCGCCGATCTCGATTTCCATCTTGCGGGTGTGGGTGAAGATCTTCTCGCGCGCCAGCGCCTTGGCAGCGGCGATGCCGGCGACGACGTGGGAACTGCCCGCTTCCACCAGCGTGGTGTGGAAGCGGCCCTGCAGGATGGGCTCGACATTGGCGAAGAAGCTGGCGACGCAATCCTCGATCAGCAGGTCGACCGCCCTGCCACGAAGCCAGCGCACGCGCTGGCGCTCGGACCGGCCTTGGCGGAGCTGGGCATACTGATCGCGTGCGGCCGGGGTGAGGACCGAAAGCAGCAGGTCCTCCACTTCGGCCGCGTGCAGGAGGCTCATCTCGATGCCGTCCTCGATGTCGATGATGGCGTAGCAGATGTCATCCGCGGCCTCGACGAAGTAGGCGAGAGGATGCCGGCAGAAGACCCCCGGCTCGATCTCGAGCAGCCCCATGGATGCCGCGATCGTCTGGAACGCATCGCGTTCGGAGTCGAAATAGCTGAACTTGCCCGGCTTCAGCCGGGGTGCCTGCAAGGCGGACCAGGGATACTTGATGAAGCTCCCCAGCGTGGCGTAGGTCAGGCGCAGGCCGACCGTATCGACCAGGCTGGTCAGCAGACGGAAACCCTGGGCGTTGCCCTCGAACGTGTTCAGGTCCTGCACGCACGGATGGCGCATGCTGGCAAAGAAGCTCGGATCGCGCCTGCCATACCAGTCGCGGATCGCGAACTCGCCGGCATGACCGAAGGGCGGATTGCCGATATCGTGGGCGAGGCAGGCTGCCTGCACGATCGCTGCCACGTCCGCCGCGACCACGCCCTGAGGCAGCTGTCCGTCGGCGTGCAGGCGCTTGCCCGCGAGTTCACCCAGCGACCTGCCGACGCAGGACACCTCGAGGCTATGGGTGAGGCGGTTATGCACGCGGTCGTTCTGCGGCAGCGGATGCACCTGCGTCTTGCGTCCGAGCTTGCGGAAGGGCTCGGAGAAGATCAGCCGATCATGGTCTCTCTGGAACTCCGACCGACCGGTCTCGCGGCGATGCCCGGCGCTCCGATCCGGGACGCGACCCTGCTCGTCGCCCAGCCTGGTGTCGTCGAGCAGCCGGTCCCAGGTCATGACGTCGCATCGGACGCCGTTCGTGTCGTTGCGCTCGATCATGGCGGGGCGGCTCCAGGCGCCCGGTCGGGATCGAGCACGCGTGCGAGACGCCCGATCACAGATCCGCCGAGGTGATGAAGGTGACGCCGAGTGCCTGCAGGCGCTGCCGTGCGTGCTCGTCGCTCGTCCGCCCATCAGGCTGCGGCAGTGCGATCGACCTGGTCGCGTCCTCGATGATGATCGTCTCGAGGCCGATGCGGACGGCATCCTCCGCCGACCAGGCGACACAGAAGTCTCCAGCCAGGCCTGTCAGGAAAAGCCTGCCCGGGCGACGGTCCGCAAGCCAGCCCCTGAGCCCGGTACTGGTGGCGCCATCGTTCTCGAAAAAGGCGGAGTAGCTGTCGAGCTCGGCGCGCCAGCCCTTGCGAAGGATGAGCTCGACGAGATGGCTGTCGAGTGCAGGATGCAGCTCGGCGTTGCGGGTGCCCTGGATGGCATGGTCGGGCCACAGGATCTGCGGGCCGTACGGCATGGACACGACGTCATAGGGCTTGCGGCCCGGGTGGCGGCTGGCGAACGAGGTGTGGCCGGGAGGATGCCAATCCTGGGTCGCGAAGGCATGGCGGAAATTGTTGTTCAGGAGCCGGTTGATGACCGGCACGACCTCGTCGCCGCCGGCCACCGGGAGATCGCCGCCAGGCATGAAGCTGGGCTGCACATCGACGATGCCCAGCATGTCCGTGTGGACGTCCAGTTTCACCCGGGCGGCCACGGCTCAGATGTCCTGGATCGGGACGGACAAGGCGACCACCAGCGCTTCCGCGACGCGGCGTGCGAAGGCTGCCGGCTCGGCCGGCGATTCGCCGTCTTGAACACGTGCGAGGTCGAGCAGGGTGCGGGCTGCCTCGGTGATGGCCTCGCCGCGACCAGTCTTGGCCGACAGCGCCCGGATCAGGGCGTGATGCGGATTGATCTCCAGGATCGGGGCCGATGCCGGCATTCTCTGGCCGCTGCGCCGCATCAGCCGTTGCATCTGCAGGTCCGGGCCGGCTTGCGACGCAGCAAGAACAACGGCGCTCTGCACCAGCCGGTCGGTGACGCGGGCATCGGCGATATCGGCGCCGAGCGCCTCCTTGAGGGCTGGCAGCAGGGACGCGACGTCGGCCGCCTCGGCCTCGTGTGTCTCGCCCAGCGGGATCTTGGACAGATCGGCGAGACCCTGGGTGACGCTGCGAACCGGCTTGTCGTCGAACCGGTCCAGCCGCTCGGGCCAGAAGGCGTCGACCTGGTCGGACAGGAGCAGCACCTCGATCCCGCGCGCCCGGAAGCCTTCGAGCTGCGGACTGCTGGCCAGCGCCTCCTGGCTGTCGCCGGCGAGGTAGTAGATCGCCTCCTGCTCGGGCTTCATGCGGCCCACATAGTCGGCGAGCGAGACCCAGCCCTCCTCGGCGGAGGAGTGGAAGCGGGACAGGCCGGCCACCTCGGTGCGGTGCTCGGAATCCTCCCAGACGCCCTCCTTCAGCACCGGGCCGAAATTCTCCCAGAACGGGTTGTAGGTCTCGGCGTCCTTGGCCTTGTTGCGCAGCTCGGTGATGACGCGGTTGGTGACCGCCTTGCGGATCCGGGCCAGCACGGGCGTCGCCTGCAGCATCTCGCGCGACACGTTGAGCGGCAGGTCTTCGGTGTCGACGACGCCCTGCACGAAACGCAGCCAGGGCGGCAGCAGCGACGCGTCGTCGGTGATGAACATGCGTCGGACATGCAGGCGGACACGGCTTTCGCGCACGCCCTCGACCGGCTCGAACGGACGCATGCCCGGGACGAACAGCAGGGCGGTGAATTCGAGGGTGCCCTCCGCACGCCAGTGCAGGGTCGCCCAGGGCTTGTCGAACATGTGGCCGAGATGCTGGTAGAACTCGGCGTACTGCTCGTCGGTGATCTCGCTCTTCGACTTGCGCCAGAGGGCTGTGCCCTCGTTGGCGGCGACGTCGCTGCCGTCGCGCTGGATGGTGATCGGCCAGGTGATGTGGTCGGCCCATTTGCGGACGATCGTCTCGAGACGATAGGGCTCGAGGAACTCGTCCGCGTCGGGCTTGATGTGCAGGACGATGTCGGTGCCGGGCTGGTCGCGGCTGGCGGGAGCGAGCGTGTAGGTGCCCTGGCCTTCGGAGGACCAGCGCCAGGCCTCCTGCTCGCCGACACGACGCGAGATCACCTCGACCCGCTCGGCGACCATGAAGGCGGCGTAGAACCCGACACCGAACTGGCCGATCAGGCTCGGACGCTCCTCGGGCCTGGCATCCGCCAGGCTCGCGGTGATGTCCTGGCCGAAGGCGCGCGTGCCGGAGCGGGCGATGGTGCCGAGGTTGCGGGCGAGCTCGTCACGGCTCATGCCGGTGCCGTCATCGGAGATGGTGAGCTGGCGGGCGGCCTTGTCCGGCACGATGCGGATCTTGGCGCCGTCGGGAAGCGCGCGCGCCGGGTCGGTCAGAGCCTCGAACCGGCGGCGATCGGAAGCGTCGGCAGCGTTGGCGACCAGCTCGCGCAGGAAGATCTCGCGCTCGGAGTAGAGCGCATGGACGACGAGGTCGAGCAGGCGTCCGACCTCGGCGCCGAACTCGTGCCGTTCCTCGCCTGCCTGCATGCTGTCCTGATCGCTCATTCTATCCGCCTTCAAACGTGTCCGCGATGCGCGCCGGGCGCGCACCCTGCAATCCGGCGATATGCGCGGAGATGCAGCGCGATTCAACAGGGCGATGCAGACGCTCGACGCCGCCGGTCCGGCTAGTTGCGCAGGCCGCGTGGCCGAAAGAAGGCCATGGCGACGGGAATGGCCCGGTAGGCGGCCAGGGTCCGGCCCTGAAATCCAAGCAGACTGCCATGGCCGGCGCCGGACTGCTCCATGCGGACGATGTGGCCGAAGCCGCCGAGCGGCCGCGCGCTCGTCGGCACGGAGACGGCAGGGGTGGGAGATGCGGACAGGCTGGCATAGGCGGTAGCCGGCTTGTCGGGGGCGTTGGGGGCGGCGGCCGGATGATGGCGACCGGCTGTTCCGGCCGGCCGGTCGATGGGCTCGGCCCAGGCGTCCAGGACCTTCTTCTGGTAGTCGATGCCGAGGTCGGGAGTCTGGGAGTGATAGGCGGCGGCGGCGTGCGGCCAGCTTCCGGTCTGGTGGAAGAGGTCGGTGAGGAAGCGGGCGGCATAGGCTGCATTGGCGTGCGGATCGAACGCCTGCTCGAGGCTGCTGAAGCTGGTCGGATGGTACATCATGTTGATCTGCATGCAGCCGACATCGAAGGACTGGATCCCAGCAGCCTGGAAGGCGTGGGCTGCGGCCACGGCTTCCTCCTTGGACGCATAGTAGTGGCCCTTCCCCTGAGCGTTGATGGTCCAGGGCCAGGCTCGCACGCTGCCGGCTTGCGGATCGTAGCGGCCGGTCTCGACGCGGCTGATCGCACCGAGAAGCTGGTTGGGGACGCCGGTGCTGAGTTCGGCGTCCGCGGTTGCCGCCTGGCAGAGCAGGCTGTCGCCGGTGGAGCCGATTGCGCGGGCCTCCTGGCCCCCGATCACGAGGAGGAACAGCAGAGCAAGACTGGCGATACTGGCGCGGACCATTTGCAGGAGGCTACGCCAGGCGCCTTACGCAACCGTAAACAGGCGGGCTTCGGCGGATTTTGTGCGTCGCAAAAACTGATTGACCGGGGCGGTTGGCATCTGTATATAAGGTGTCGCGACGCTGCCTTGGCGCGTCGCATCTTGGACGTTTCCTCCCTAAACTTGGCGGTGCTTCGGCACCGCCTTTTTTTTGCCAGCACGCCTGGTCATGACGGAAGCTGCGCACTGACGTCGATGAGGCACTGCAGAAGCCCTGCCATCAGTGTCTGTATCCCCTCGAATGCAGGAAGCCGCTGGTAGCGCTTCTGGTCCATGTAGAGATTTCGGCTGATCTCGATCTGCAGGGTATGGATCCCCTGCTTGGGTCGACCGTAGTGCCGGGTGACGTATCCCCCGGCATAGGGATCGTTGCGGCGGACCTGATAGCCGTTTCGTTCGAGGAATGCCTGTGCGGCCTGGGGCAGGGTCGGGTCGCAGGAGGTGCCGTGCGCATCGCCGAGTATGAAATCCGGCTCCTGTCTGATGCCGACAGGCCTGGCCTCGTCGGTCGGCATCGAATGGCAGTCCAGCAGGACACACCGGTCGAATAGCTGTCGCGTTTCGGCGATCAGTTCGGACAATGCCGTATGATAGGGCTGCCAGCATGCACGCACCCGCGCTTCGGCTTCCGCGAACAGCAGCTTGTCGGCATAGATCGGTTGGCCGGACCCGACAAGCCTGGCGATCGTTCCGAAACCGGCACTGACGCGCGCGGTCCGCGTGTTGCACCAGGATGGCAGCTTGTCGGCGAACATGGCCGGATCAAGTTCCCAGGGCTCGCGGTTCACGTCGCAATAGGCGCGCGGGAAGTCGGCGAGCAGCGACGGGATGCCGCGTGCGGACGCGCCTTGCAGGAGTTCATCGACGAAGCAGTCCTCGCTCCGGCGCAGCGTCTCGAAATCGAGGCGCGATGCGGCGACGAAGGCGGCCGGGTAGGCGCGTCCGGAGTGAGGCGACGCGACCAGCAGCGGCGCGCACTGCCGGACCGGCCGCAGGATATGAAACGGGGGCTCCGGCAGCGGATCGCCGGGCGGCACGGGAGCAGGCCTCGTCATGAGGTCAATGTCGCCTGTCGCGAGCGGCCTGTCATCTGCTGTATCCGCGATCCGAGCCATCTTCCGGCCTCTGCGCAGCCGGCATAACCCGCTTGCAGAACCGTCGAAGCACTTGTAGAAGCGCGCCAACGGATGGGCGCGTAGCTCAGCGGTAGTAGCACTACCTTGACATGGTAGGGGTCACAGGTTCAATCCCTGTCGCGCCCACCATCCGTTGCACCAGCTTCTGCGGGCGTCGGCTGATCCCTCCACTGCGATGGTGCCAGCCATCGTTGGAGACTTGCAAAAACGAGCTGTGCCGAGCGGATCGTCCGCTGGTGGTGGTTCGGGTTCGAGGACGTCTCGAGCGCTGCGCATATCGCCTGCCACTTGGCACCTGTCTGGGCGCCGTAGCCTCCGAAGTAGCTGCGCGCATCGGCCGGGACGACCGGGTTCGCCTGCAGCTGCCTGTCGATGATGCGACCGCCGAGCGTGCTTCCTTCGCTGACATAGAGGGCACCGAGTGCGGTGGCGCGATCGGTGATGGATGGCAGATCCTCGGGTGCCGGGAGCAGCCGCACCACGGCCGCAGACATGCCGCAGCGGTCCAGGTCCTGCTGCAGGACGGCGAGTTTGCTGCGACCCGTCCAGAGCGACGGCTCGATCAGCCGTGCCAACAGGGGCTCGATCGCCCGATGGAAGCCATGGAACCGCGCCAGGAGACGGACATACTGGTCCAGCGTCAGGGGCTGACCGGTCAGGTCGAGGGTCTCGTCCAGCGCATCATGCGCGGCGCGGGTCTCGATGCGGAGCCGGTCGCGCAGGCTGGGGGTGCGTGTCACGAGCGGTCACGGCTGGCATCGAGCGCTGCCTGGAGGATGTAGGAGGCGGCCAGCTTGTCGACGACCTCGCTCCGGCGGCGACGCGTCATGTCCATGTCGGAGATGAGCATGCGGTTGACCGCGCTCGACGACAGGCGCTCGTCCCACAGAGCGGCAGGCAGGCCGGTCGCCTCGGACAGGCTGCGCAGCCAATCGCGGGCGGCCTGGGCGGCCGGGCCGAAGCTGCCGTCGAGCGAGAGCGGCAGGCCGGCGACCAGGCCGCCCACGCGTTCGCGCGCGGCGATGCGGAGGATCTCCGCCGCCGTCGCCGTCAGCTTGCCGCGTTTGAGGGCGGCATAGGGAGAGGCGAGCATCAGCGATACGTCGGACAAGGCAAGGCCGATGGTTCGGGTGCCGAGGTCCAGGCCGAGCAGGCGGACGTCCGGCGGCAGGGCGGCGCGCAGCTGCGCCATGTTGAACAGGGACATGGAGAGGGGTTATGGTCCGGTCGCACCCGGGCTGCCAGGGTCTTTGCCGAACGGCTTCTCGTTTGCCGGGAGCCTTTGGCCAGGGCCCGGAATGCCTGACCATTCGCTCCGCAGGATGCGGCCCGCGGATGCGAGCAGCAACAACCGAAGGCCTTGCCCATGTCGCTCGATCCCGCGACCGTACGACGCATCGCCAAGCTCGCGAGGCTTGGTGTCGATGACGCCGAGATCGCACAGCTGCAGACCGAGCTGGGTCATATCCTGGGCTGGATCGAGCAGCTCTCCGAGCTCGATGTCGAGGGAGTCGAGCCGATCAGCGGGGTTGGTCATGCCGCCCTGCGGCTGCGCGACGACGTCGTGACCGACGGGAACCTGCAGGAGGCGGTGCTGTCGAACGCGCCGGAACGGGCAGGGATGTTCTATTCGGTCCCGAAGGTTGTGGAGTGATGCTGACGGATCTGAGCCTGAGCACCGCGCTGGCGGGGCTGGAACGCCGCGAGTTCTCGTCGTTGGAGCTGACGCAGGCGCATCTGACGGCAATCGAGCAGCTCAACCCCCGGCTGAACGCCTTCATCACGGTGACCGGGGAACAGGCCCTGGAGACCGCGCGCGCTGCGGATGCGGCAAGGGGGCGTGGGGAGGCGGGCCCACTGGGCGGGGTCCCGCTGGCGATCAAGGACCTGTTCTGCACGCAGGGCGTGCGAACGACGGCGGCGAGCCGCATCCTGAGCGCGTTCGTGCCGCCCTACGAGAGCACGGTGACCGCGCAGCTGAAGCGCGACGGTGCGGTGTTCCTGGGCAAGACCAACCTGGACGAGTTCGCGATGGGCTCGTCGAACATGACCTCGGCGTTCGGGGCGGTGGAAAATCCGTGGAAGCGGACTGGCGATCAGGCGGCGCTGGTGCCGGGCGGCTCGTCGGGCGGCTCGGCGTCCGCGGTGGCGGCGCGGCTGGCACTCGGTGCGACGGGAACCGACACTGGCGGCTCGATCCGGCAGCCGGCCTCGTTCTGCGGCATCACCGGGATCAAGCCGACCTACGGACGATGCAGCCGATGGGGCGTGGTGGCGTTCGCGAGCTCGCTCGACCAGGCGGGTCCGATGGCGAGGACGGTCGAGGATTGCGCGATCCTGCTCGGCTCGATGGCCGGGTTCGATCCGAAGGACAGCACCAGCATCGACCGTGCCGTTCCCGACTACCGGAGCGCGTGCGGTCGCAGCCTGAAGGGCCTGCGGATCGGCATCCCGGCGGAATATCACGCGCAGGGCATGCCGGGGGAGATCGAGGCGTTGTGGCAGCAGGGGATCGACTGGCTGCGCGACGCAGGCTGCACGATCGTGGACGTGTCGCTGCCGCACACGAAATACGGCCTGGCGACCTACTATATCGTGGCGCCGGCTGAATGTTCGTCGAATCTGGCGCGCTACGACGGGGTGCGGTTCGGCGAGCGTGTCGACGGGAACAGCCTCGACGAGCTGTATGAGAGATCGCGCGCCGCGGGCTTCGGAGCGGAGGTCCGGCGACGCATCCTGATCGGGACCTATGTGCTGTCGTCTGGATATTATGATGCCTACTACCTGCGGGCGCAGAAGGTGCGCAGCCTGATCCTGAGGGATTTCGTCGAGGCATTCGAGCGGGTGGATGCCCTGCTGACGCCCACCACGCCATCGGCGGCATTCGCTCAAGGCGAGAAGATGGACGATCCGGTGACCATGTATCTCAACGACATCTTCACGGTCCCGGCGAGCATGGCGGGTATTCCGGGCCTGTCGGTGCCGGTCGGCCTCGACTCCCGCGGGCTGCCGCTGGGCTTGCAGCTGCTCGGGCGCCCGTTCGACGAGGAAGGCCTGTTCGCGCTGGGGTCGGTGCTGGAAAAGGCGGCCTCGTTTACGCATCTGCCGGCGATCCGGGCAGGGCAGCCGCTGTGACCCACGTCATTGAGGGCAGGACCGGGGCCTGGGAGCTGGTGATCGGCCTGGAGGTGCATGCGCAGGTGGTCAGTGAGGCCAAGCTGTTCTCGGGCGCGTCGGCGACCTATGGCGGCGAGCCGAACAGTCAGGTGAGCCTGATCGATGCGGCGTTTCCCGGCATGCTGCCGGTGATCAACGGCGCCTGCGTGGCCCAGGCCGTGCGAACGGGGCTGGGGCTTGAGGCACATGTGAACCTGGTGAGCCGGTTCGACCGGAAGAACTATTTCTATGCCGACCTGCCGGCGGGCTACCAGATCAGCCAGTTCACCCATCCGATCGTCGGCGCCGGGAAAATCGAGATCGAGCTGGGCGATGGTTCCAGACGGGAGATCGGGGTCACGCGGCTGCATCTGGAGCAGGATGCCGGCAAGTCGCTGCACGATCAAAGTCCGAGCAAGTCTCATATTGATCTGAACCGCGCCGGCGTTGCGCTGATGGAGATCGTCAGCGAGCCCGACATGCGCAGCCCGGAAGAGGCGGGCGCCTATGTGAGAAAACTCCGCACGATCTTGCGGTATCTCGGCACCTGTGACGGCAACATGGAGGAAGGCTCCATGCGCGCGGATGTCAACGTCTCGGTGCGTCGCCACGGTGAGCCGTTCCGGACCAGATGCGAGATCAAGAACGTGAACTCGATCCGCTACGTGGTGCAGGCGGTGGAGGTCGAGGCACGGCGGCAGATCGCGGTCTGGGAGGCGGGTGGGACGGTCGATCAGGAGACGCGGCTGTTCGACCCGCAGCGTGGCGAGACCCGGTCATTGCGGACAAAGGAAGATGCACACGACTATCGCTATTTTCCTGATCCGGATCTGCTGCCGCTCGTGCTTGACGAAGGCTGGGTTGCGGCGTTGAAGGCGGCGCTGCCGGAGCTGCCCGATCCCAAGCGCCTCCGGTTTGTCAGCCAGTATGGCATCCCGCCCTACGATGCGGCGGTGCTGGTTGCAGAGCAGGCAACCGCGGCATTCTACGAGGCGGTCGCCGAGGGGCGGGACGCGCGGCTGGCGTCGAACTGGGTGATCGGCGAACTGTTCGCCGCGCTGAACCGGACCGGCCGGACCATCGGCGACAGTCCGGTGAGTGCCGCCGGGCTGGGTGGTCTGCTCGATCTCATGGCGGACGGGACAATCAATGGCCGCATCGCCAAGGACGTGTTCGAGGAGATGGTGGAGACGGGCGACGATGCGGCCGGGATCGTGGAAAGGAAGGGGCTGCGGCAGGTCGTCGATGGCGGGGAGATTGACGCGGCGATCGAGACGATCCTGGCGGCGCATGCGGACAAGCTTGCCGAGTACCGGAGCGGCAAGGAGAAGCTGTTCGGCTTCTTCGTGGGGCAGGTGATGAAGAGCATGAGCGGGAAAGGGAATCCAGCGCTGGTGAACGAGGCCCTGCAACGCCGCCTTGCCCGGGGCGACGCATAGGGTGGCCATTTGACGGCCGGTTGCCGAGGCCCTAGACATGTCTTGCAAGCGCCGTGTGATGAGCACGCTCTTCGGCGGAGGGGTGGCCGAGTGGCTGAAGGCGGCGGTTTGCTAAACCGTTGTACGGGGTCAACCCGTACCGTGAGTTCGAATCTCATCCCCTCCGCCAATGTCTCAAATGCAGGTTTCTGCCAAAGCCTCCTCGGCACGATCGGTCCTTGATCCGAGCGCCCGATGCAAGCGCGGCTGTGCCGGAGAGCCAGATGTCCATCGGATCGAAGACGGCGGTGATGGCTTTGCTGGTCGTCAGCGCGGTTGTCTCGCCTGTCAGAGCGGACGAGATGGACGTGTCTCGCGGGCAACTCGACAAGATCCTGGCGGTCTTGCGGGTGAGGAACCAGGCGGCGAGCAAGTCGTGCCTGAATGCCATGTCGCAGGTGCATGCGACGGAGCAGCAGGTGAAGGATCATGAGAACGATACAGGCAGTCATCCTGACCTGGATATCGCACGTGACGTTCTTGAGTCGGATTACCAGAACAGTTCTCAAATATGCGGCGTCGATGCGGATCGCGCCTGCCGGGAGAGTCCCGGAACGGATCTTGCCAAGCAATGTCTTGCTCTGCATCACGATGCCGGCTGACCAGCGATCGGTTAGAAATAGCGCGTGAAATCGGACCTATGCCGGGCGGCCGTTAAGCTTGGTGTGTCAGTAGGCGCTGCCGTGAGCCAAGCGCTCAGGCGCCTCATGCATGATATTTGAGAAATAGAGTTCGGGACTTTTGGTGTTCCTATAGTAAGGTTTGCGAGAAATCGACAGTTTAATTGGGTACTTGGACAGACTTCTGACTTATTATTTCTTCGCGATTATTTATGAAAAGCCCATATCAGGCGGTCTGTTGAGGGTTTTGGCGTTTTCGGCTTATGTCCCAAGGTCGATACTAAGTAAATATCTCATTATAAGCCGATAAAATGGCCTTGTACCGTCACTAACATTTCGTCAGCATTCGGTGTCACCCCTACCAAATGCGGACTTTGAACATGCCACGTGCTCTTCCCTGGACCTCCGATCAAGATGCCCGTCTGACGGCTCTCCTCGACCAACGCGGCTCGACTTTGCGGAAAGCCGCCCAGCAGCTCGGTGTGAGCCGCAGCTTCGCGCAACGGCGGGCAAAACTGTTGCTCAAGCAGAATACACGGTCGATCTGCACCTCCGATCGTGAAGATGCAGGTGCGGCCCCGTTACCGGCGGGGCATCCAATCACCTGGAGCGCCATCAACTGGCACCCTACAGAAGATGTCGCGGCAGCGATGCGGCGGTGACGGTGCTCGATTGCGGTCCGATGAGTGTTCCGGAGCCTGGCGTGATCAAAGGGCGCACCACTCGGAGACATCGTGGAGCCACATCCAGCCTGCAACCGATGAGGAAGGCTGACGGCCGCTCCAGCGCGGCATTGGTTGATGGGCAGTTACCTTCCATCGATGATCGATCGGTCGCTCCCGAACGTGCTCCAGCCGAGCGGGCCGGGAAGGGTCACGACCTGCGCATCCAGGATGACGTGCAGCGGGTCGTCGGAGGTTTGGTGACCCTCGCCCGCGCCGGCGACATTGATCCGGCGCAATCCTCGGCCGCCGAGCGCTGGTATCGTGATTACGTCATGGGCGTGATCGGTGCTCGTGATCCCGAAGCGCGCCGGTCGGGGAAGGCGCCTGATATCCACGCATCGATGTTTGCCCGCACGTCAGCCGTCGCCCGCTGTCGAAGCGTGAGGGAGGGGCTCGGCCTTTGCGGGGAAGTCAGGTTAAAGCTGCTGCTGGTTGACGAATTGTCGTTTTCGGCGATCGCCTCGAAGTTGCTTCCGGGCGATGTCAATGGCCGTAAGAAAGTTGCTGCACAGATGTCCTTTTTGTTGGAGCAGTTGACCGAGCTCTACGGCTTTCTCGATCGACGTCGGGCTGATCCGTCCGGCCGCCAATCACCGGGCGTCACCGGGGACAGCTAGATGCTGACGTCGCGACCACATCGAAAGCCCACACCTCTGCAGCTTCGCCCGCTCCGTTCGATCACGTTTCTGTTAAAAAGTCGTTGACGGCGGACCCGAGCCAGGGTATAAAGTTCTCATACTGAAATAACTCCGCCCGCCGAGGATACTCGGCGGGCTTTTTTGTTTGTCCTTAGCTATTGGGTGATCTCTATGTTCACGAGCTCGACTCAGATCGGGTGCGGAGACGTTGTCGCTTGTGGAGCCTCGGTTTTTGTCGTTCAGGATATGGACGAGGACGAGCTGACGCTTCTGCGGATCGAGAGCCAGGGCAACGTCCGGCACCGGGCCGATGTCGTGCCCGAGCACTGGTCAGACATGGCATCGAGCGGTCTGCCGCTGCAGGACGTCGTGGTTCGGTGCGTTCCGCTTCGCCGCTATGGCACGGCCAACCTGACACGGTTAGGCGCATTGCCGGACACGCTCAAGAAGCGGATCGAGACTGCGCTAAAGCGGGAGCAGGTTGTCCGTCAGTTCGAAGATTCGCCGCCGGTGAGAAGCAATCTTCTGGCATCGACCGCGTCGCGAGGGCGTCGGGTCGGCGCTGTGCGATACGCCTGACCACGCATCCTATGGAGGGTCCAGACGGAGCGTCGGTGCGACCTGTTGCCGTGCGAAACGCATCGGCAGCAAAGATGGCAAAAGACCGTTTTCTGACCACACTCAGTGAAACCGGTAACCCTTCGGCGGCCTGCAGAGCCAGCAGCCTGACACGACGCCAGATCAATGTCATGCGAGAGCGTGATCCTGCGTTTGCCAGCGCCTATGACGATGCTTTGGATGATGCAGCTGATCTTCTTGAAGCCGAAGCCTGGCGCCGGGCTCTGGAAGGTGTTCCGCAGCCTCTCCTGAAGGCAGGACAGCCAGTGGTGGATCCCGTGACCGGCACGCCGATCATTGTGCAGCGTTACAGCGATCCGCTGCTGGTGATGCTCCTGCGCGGCTGCAAACCGACAAAGTTCCATCGGCGCAATGGATCGGCGGCGCTTCCAAACGATCCGACTGCGAGCATCAGGGAGATTGCGGCTGACAATGATCCCCCCCGCTCGGACCCTGGGCAGTGCTGACACCCGTCCGGCGCTAACGCCTGCGCAGTGGAGCATCTACGAGGCCGGATGGGACAGCACGGCCCGGTTCCGCGTCGCGGTCTGCGGCCGGCGGTTCGGCAAGGCGTTGGCGCTCGACACGACGCTGCCGTCCCCTGATGGTTGGACGACAATGGGAGAACTGGCGCCCGGCCATCGTCTGTTCGACGAAAAAGGTCGGATCTGCACCGTCACTTTTGCAACCCAGGTCATGCTTGGCCGGTCCTGCAACCAAGTCGTCTTCGACGACGGGAGCGTCGTGGTTGCGGATGATGAACATCTTTGGGCCGTCTGCGGTCTTGAGACTGCGGTCACGATGTTCCGGACTACTCGGCAGATCAGGGCTGAGCTTGAAGCTGGCAGACGATGCCGGATCGCGAGCTGCCGAGCCCTGACCGTAGCCGATGGGGAGGTGACTGGGGGCATCATTGCACGGCGCACGCTGCTTCGGCGACTTCGCAATCGTTACGGTATGCAGGACAGCGACGGTTGGTGGCACGTCACCGGCCCGGATCGCCTGGTCGAGCGGGTGCATGCGCTGTGCGTATCGCTCGGGTTGGTACCACGGCGGGTGGTGGAAGAGCGGGGAAGCGGTGTCCGCTGGCATGTCGGCCGATCTCACCGTTGGCGTATCATTGTGTCGGTCGTCGCTATTCCGAGCCAGCCGGTCCGCTGCATCCAGGTCGATAGCCCATCTCGCCTGTTCCTCTGCGGACGCAGCTTGATCGCCACTCACAACACGTTCCTCATGGCTGAGGAGCTACGCCGGGCTGCCAGACTGGCTGTCCGCAGTAATATCGGTATCGAGAACGAGATCTGGTACGGAGCGCCGAACTTCCTGCAGGCCAAGCGGGTCATGTGGGCGCGCCTCAAGCGGACGTTTCCGCGCAGCTGGATCGAAGGCAGACCGAACGAGACGACCTGCAGCATACGCTTGCGCTCGGGTCATGTCGTTCGTCTGGTTGGACTTGACGCGTCGGAAAATCTACGTGGCTCCGGCCTCTGGTTCTTCGGCGGCGACGAATGGGCGGACTGTCGCCCCGCGGCTTGGCAGGAGGTCATCCGCCCGATGCTGTCGACGGCGCGTGGGCACGCGCTGTTTATCGGTACGCCAAAAGGTTTTGATCATCTTCGGGATGCCTTCGTCCTGGGGCAGCTCGGCGGTGACCCCAGCTATCGGTCGTTCCTGTTCACCACGGCGGATGGCGGCAACGTGCCGTTGGAGGAGATCGAGACCGCCGCCAGGGATATGGATCCGAGAACTTTTCGACAAGAATATTGCGCGAGCTTCGAGACCTATGCGGGCCGCGTCGTCTACGCCTTCAGTCGTGCCGACAACGTGAAACGTTCGGAGCACGACCCCAACCGACCGCTGCATGTGGGCATGGACTTCAACGTCAATCCCATGTCCGCAACGGTCTGGCAGGAGCATGGCGGGACGACGCGGCAGATCGACGAGATCATCCTGCCGACCTCGAATACTGATGAAATGGCAGATGAGATCGTCCGGCGCTTTGGTCGGCCAGGCTTCGAGCCCGGGCAGAGGACGGTCGATCACATCACCATCTATCCCGATCCGGCTGGTGCCCAGCGTCGCAGTTCGGCGGCGGGCCGAACCGATATCGGTATTCTTCGCGAGAAAGGCTTCGCTGTTTGCGCAACTCGTTCACACCCCCCGGTGCGTGACCGGATGAATGTCATGAACCGGCACTTTCGCAGTGCCGATGATCGCGTTCTGGCCACTGTCGATCCACGTTGTGTTCGTTCGATAGAAGCCTACGAACGACTTGTGTTTCGTGAGGGAACGACTGAGCCCGACAAGTTGCAGGGCTTCGACCATCTGGTGGATGCCAGCGGCTACTACCTGTTCGGCCGACAGACCGCGACGCCGGCCACGGCGACTGCTAGCAGCTTCATGGAGCGATAACCGCATGGATTGGCTGGCCTTGCAGGCGCGGATGCCGCGCGATGCGTCCTTGTCCCGACGCAGCTTCCGGCTCGCGGCCCTGGAGGCGGTGCTTGAAGGGCGACAGTACGATATTTTGCACTTTGCGTTCTCGAAGGAACGGAACGAGGCCGGCGAATACATTCCGCTCGACGAGCGACGCCCCTCCGTTCGCACCGGACTGTGCCGCGTGGTTGTCGAAGACTCGGTGTCCTTGCTGTTCAGCGAAGGCCATTGGCCGACCATCCGGGCGGCAGACCCGCGGACGGCGACGGTTCTGACCGACATGATCAGGGAATGTCGGCTGAACGAGACCATGCTCGAGGCAGCAACGCGCGGCTCGATCGGGTCGGTTGCGATCCAACTGCGGATCGTCGGGCGGCGGCCGTTTTTCGAGGTCTTATCCACCAAGTTTCTGGTCCCGCTATGGCGCAGGGACGATCCCCGGGAGCTGCTGAGCGTCACCGAGTGCTACAAGGTCGGAGATCGTGACCTGATCGCGCAGGGTTATACTGTGGAGCCGGGCTCCGGACCGTATTGGTTCAAGCGCGTGTGGGATGACCGGGCGGAACGCTGGTTCAAGCCGGCGCCGGTCGAGAGCGATCCCGGCGTGATGGGGCTTGATCCGGACCGGACGGTCATCCACGGCCTCGGCTTCGTGCCGATCGTCTGGATCCGCAATATCTCCGGCAGCGGTGGGCACGATCCGGACGGACCGGATGGAACGTGCACGTTCGCAGCCGGGATCGATACGGTGATCGAGGCCGACTACCTATTATCCCAGGCAGGACGCGGGCTCAAATACGGCTCCGATCCGACGCTGGTGCTGAAGGATCCGTCGGCTGGTCTCGGCGCTGGGGCGCAGGTGCGGAGCGGCGGTGCGGCGACTGCATTGACGCTGCCTCCCGAGGGCGATGCGAAGCTGCTCGAGATCAACGGCAACGCGGCCGCAGCTGTTCTCGCGCATGTGCAGGAACTGAGAGCGATCGCGCTCGAGGCGATGCATGGCAACCGGGCGCATGGCGATCGGCTTGGGTCGGCGCAAAGTGGGCGAGCGATTGAGCTCATGTGCCAGGGGCTGATCTGGCTCGCGGACCGGCTGCGGATTTCCTACGGGGATGGCGGCTTGCTCAGCCTGTTGATCATGCTGTGCCGGGCGTCCGTCCGCCTCGACAAGGGATTGCTCATCGCAGGCGAGGCGTATGGTGATCTCGACCCTGCGGGTCTGGGCTTGGTGTGGCCGAGCTGGTTCCCGGCAAGCTTTGCCGACCGACAGGCTCAGGCGAGCAGCATAGCAACCTTGCTCCAGGCGGGCGTGATCGATCAGCAGTCGGCATTTGGCATCGTTGCACCGCTTTACGGACTAGCGGGCACCACGCAGCCGACGAGCGCGGACGACCCGGTCTAGCACACGACAAAACGTCACTCGTCCGGCTGTGGTCGGACGCTAGCGGCCAAAAGTTTCCGCCTTCAGCAACCCACGCCGTCATGTGGCGGCGGGGTCGACGGCGTAATGAGAAGGACCTGTCCAGCCGATGGCAGAGCAGAGCCCAGAGATGCTCGAACCGATTGAGGAGGTGACGTCCGCGGAGGCGAATGCGCCGCCGCGTGAAATTTCCGATTACGAGAAGAAGCTGCGTCGTGAAGTCGTGCTTTATCGCGAGCAGGCGCGCATCGCACAGAGCGAGCGCGAGTCTGCCTGCGCCGCCGCAGTCCGGGAGCGCGACGAGGCCGTTGCCGCGGCGCGTGAGGACGCGCAGAGCCGTATTCTGCATGCGGAGCTGAAGACGCATGCGATCCGCTCCGGGATCGTCGACCTTGACGGACTCCGGTTGGCCGACCTGGGTGGGCTGAGCTTCAGCGAGTCTGGAGAGGTGCAGGGAGCCGAGGAGGTCATCTCGACCCTGCGCCAGCGCAAGCCCTACTTGTTCGCAGCCGACAGGAGCGGCACGGCAACTGGCACGACGGCACAGTTGCAGCGCCCGCCTTCTCCTGCCCAGCCGACCACTGTCGATGCACGAAGCCTCACCCGAGAAGCCTGGCACGCAGAACGAGATCGCCTGCTTTCCGGCTCGCGCTGAAGTTTCAGCTGGTCAGCTTACCGAGGGCACCGAGCCTCATTAGCCATCAGCGGCAACAACCAGAAGGTTAAACCACCGCATGCCGATCCAGAATTTCCCGTCCCAGCTCCAGCCGATCATCCAGCAGGGCTTCCTTGCCCGTGAGTTTCAGGACGGTCTCCAGTCTCGCCTCGGGTTCCGATCGATCGCCGACCGCGAGGTCTTTCCCAATCGCATCGGCGAGACGGTGACAAAAACCAGGAAGGGCCTGAAGGCGCCGGTGACCGCGCCGATGGCGGCGAGCGGCAACACCAACTTCGACAATGGCATGACGCCGTCGAGCTGGACTGTCGAGCAGTATACGTTGACCATCAACCAGTATGGCGACACCATCGACCTCAACATGGTCAGTGAAGGCGTCGGCATTGCCAGCCAGTTCCTGGCAAATGCCCGCACGAACGGCGTGCAGGCGATGCAGTCGCTTGATCGCATCGCGCGCAATGCCCTTTTCGGAGGTGCGGCTGGCGGTGTCGGTGGCTATCTCGGCGGCAACACCCGCACGAACACGGCACTGACGTCGGCAGGCAAGACGATCACGGTAGACGACGTCCGCGGATTCCAGAATGTCATGAACAGCTACGGCCAGGTGGTGGCCGTCGGTGCCACCAGCGGCATGACCGTGACGGTCGGCAGCAATGCCTATACCCTCGTCACCAGCGCAACCGATGCGGTCAATGTCTCGACTGCTCCGAACGGCGTGTCTGGAAGCCTGACCTTCTCCACCAATATCAGCGTGTCCGATGGCGCTCTCGCGCAGCCGGTGGTTGCTGCAACGGCGCCGCTGGTGCTTCGTCCCAATGGTCGCCTGTCGACCGCTGCCCTGGTGGCGCCGACCGGTACCTACGGCGCCAACAGCTACATTCCTGGCGACACTCTCGGCATCCAGACGGTTCTGTCCGCTGTCGCAGCGCTGCGGATGAACAACGTGCCGACCGTTGACGGGTCATACAACTGCTATCTTGACGATCAGCAGATGTTGGGCCTGTTCCGCGATGGTGACTTCAAGTACCTTTATCGTGGTGCATATGGAACCGAGACCTATCAGGCCGGGTCGGTTGTCGAGCTGCTGGGCGTACGGTTCATCCCGACCACGGAAGCACCGCAGCAGACGTCGCTCGGCGCTGGCGCCATCCGACGTGCCATCGTCTGCGGCAAGGGCGCTCTGATCGAAGGCGACTATGCGGACTCCGGTCATCGCGATATCCCGGATGCGGAGAAGTCCCTGATGGAGCGCGTCGACAACGTCGTCATGGTCACGCGCGAGCCGCTCGATCGGCTGAAGCAGATCATCGCGCAGTCTTGGTACTGGATCGGCGGCTACGCCCTGCCGACGGATGCGACCGCCAGCACGACGATCATTCCGACGGCGACCAACAGCTACCTCAAGCGCGGCGTCGTCATCGAAAGTCTGTAGCCTCACCAGCAATTGTCCGGGACGCGCTCACGCGCTTCCCGGATCTTGCAAGTCGACCGGGAGAATCGGATGTCAGGATCCACCAATCTGGTGGCGACAGCATTGTCAGATGCCGAACGTGTAGATGTGCGTCGGTTCTGCGGGTATCCCGCCTATGGCGCTGGCAATAGCGGCTTTCAGTCTTGGCGCTTCTTTGAGGCCTACGGCACGCTCGAATACCGATTGAGCAACTTCGCCCCTGGCGAGTTGCAGGTTGTTCGGCAATATCTGGCAGCGCTTTACGCTCTTGAGCAGGCGGTTCCTGCTGCGGCGGCAAATCTCGATACCGACGCAGCTTCCGTCTGGAAGCATAATCGATCAGAGGTTGCCGATCGTACGCGTCTGTTTGCGGACTGGTGCCGACGCCTCGTCTTCTTCATTGGAATACCGCCAGGCCCCGGCCTACGCCCGGATGCGGCGATCGTCATCTAGTTCACCCTCGATTGGGAGCTTGACAGGAAGAGATGGCAATATTCTTCAGTGGCTGGATCGGCTACGGCACGGCGATGCAAGGCGGGAACTTGGTTGAGCCGACGGATACGGGATACGCTCGGCGTCCTTTCGTATTGGGTGACCTCGATAGCGGCATCGTCAGTGAGGTCGGGAGTGGGACCGTCGGTCCGGCTGCCGCCGCTTGGGGCACCATCAATTTCGAAGCCTTGTTTGACGCCCAGATGGGCGGAAACCTGCTTCTCTGGATGCCGATGCGGGTTCCGCTTCCGGTTGGCGTCGGAAGGACTATCACGAGCGGAACCGGCAGGCACCGTTTTTTCTTTCCCGACCTGCAAACCGGTGTTCGCAGCACTTTCGTTTGGCCGACCGGCGCGCAGGTGGCCCGCACAAACGAGGATCGTATTCTGACGGCCGGCGTCCCGCTGCAATTTGCCGGCGGACAACTGGCAGCTCAGACAGCCACATTCGGGGCCGCCGTCACGATGGCAAGCCTTCCCGCGGCACAGCCGACAAGCGGGACCGGTCTGCTGTGGAACAACGGCGGGATCATCTCAATCGCCTGATCGAGAGGCCGACCGTTTGCTGCAATCCATCATCAACACGAAGATCGCGCTCGGACTTGCGCGTGCGGCCTCTATCGTCGGCTCAACTCAAGCACTTTATCGGCCGACATCAGCCAATCTACCGATCACAGGAACGCCTTTCGCCAGCATCTACTGCGCCTTCGACGTCAAACCAGATTTCAAGCTCCTGTCAACGGCGCAGCCGAACCATAGTTATGCGGCGCTGCTTGCAGATCCAACCATCGTGCAGCGTGGCGACTACATAGTCGGCGAGGAAACTTACTTCGTGGCTCGTGTCGAACCGCTACGGCCTGCTCTATGTGTCCTTTGCGATCAGACAGTTGATTTCCTGAGCACCGATACGACGACAGTTGCCGGCACGAACGGCTATGGCGGACGGACAACCGACACCGACACCGTCATTGCGGAAGGTTGGCCGGTCAGCATGTCGGTCCGGACGCGAGGCGACGTCGATGTGACGAAGCTGCCGAGTGATACGCGTGCAGCCTATTATGATTTGCTCGCTCCGCCGATCCCTGGTGTCCTCCTGACCTTCGGCATGCGTATCCAGGACAGCAACGCCCAGGATTACGAAGTCATCAGCGCCGAGATCTCGCAATTTGGATGGCGGCTTTTGGTCGGGCTGGCGACAACGTAACGCTGTCGCGGCTCTGCGCAGGTTTCTCCAAGAGGAGAGAGTTCAAGATGGCTGATATCTCTGACGTCGAGGCAGCACTTTGTAGCCTCGTCGAGCAGGCAGTTTATCCGAACGGGACCTCACAGCCGAGCGTGAGCGATACAGTCATCAAGATCTATAGGGGTTGGCCGACAAACCGTGCACTGAATGCAGACCTTGCAAGCGGCTACCAGACCGTCACGGTGTTCAGTCGCGAGCACAGCACCAGAGACACTTCCCGTTATGCCCGCTTGTGGAGGACAGTGTCTGAAACCTCACCTACTCTAACCGTCCAGATAATAGGCGATACAGCGTCTTTTGGCGGTAACGGCGGAAGCGGACAAACCGCCGGTCTGACTGCCGATGGCGTTGCATACTCCTGGACATTGAGCGCTGCGGACACACCGTCAACTGTCGCGACCTCGTTTGCGCAGCTGATCCCGGGAGCAACGGCGGCTGGCGCATCCGTGACGGTGAGTGGTGCACGACTGACCGGCAGGATCGTCGGAAGCGGAACGGCGGTCATGGAAACGCGGCGGCAAGAACAAGGCATCATGATTGCCGTGTGGTGCCCAACGCCTGCCGGGCGGGATCTTCTGGCGGCGAGCATCGACAACAGCCTTTCAGATATCGACTGGTTTGAGCTGTCAGACGGCACAAGCGCCCGATTGCAGTATCGAGAGACTTTTGAGACAGACGTTTCGGAGAATGCAAATCTTTATCGACGCAATCTTGACTACCTGATCGAGTACCCCACCACGCTGGTGATGACCGGCGCCCAGATGCTTTTTGGGGTGGGAACGTTGGGGGGATCCGGACCTGAGGTCGGTTTCGGCTGTGTCCTGCCATCTGCCAAGCTGGTCGTGCCGCCTCTGGGTGCCGTTCGCTTCGATGGCTGGTATGACCCGTTGAATTCGATTGATCAGCAGTGCGCAACGGCTCTTTCAACAGCAAGCTATCGGGATCGGCTTCCTTCCAATGCTGAGGTTGTCGACGGGGTCGCGAGTTGGCCGCGGGCGACGCAGGCAACGATCGATGCTGAAATTGCTGCTGCCCTGCAGGCGGGATTGACGTTTTGGGCGTTCGACAGCTATCAACCAGATGATACACTCAGCTTGGCACTGCAGCTTTATCTGAGCAGCAGCCTGAGGAGTCGCCTCCGCTTTTGCATGCTCGGACAGACGTCGAACTGGGGAGACGGGGGACAGGATCAAGCATCGTTGCTGCGCGACATCATGATGATGACCCAGCCCAACTACATGACGGTACTTGATAACCGGCCTCTATATCTGGTGCTCGATTCCTCACCATCACAAACCGCGGGGTTGCCGGCGGGCGGAGTAGCGGCAGCCATTGCCATGGTGCGAGAGCAAGTACAGGCTGCAGGAGGCGGCAACCCTTATATCGTTTGGCTTTCCGGTGCAGCTCTTGCTGATTACTCAAATATCACTGCGGCCATACTCGCGGGAGCGGATGCAGCTGGCGCCTATGCGGTACCTCGCCTGGACGGTTCAGAACAACCCTATTCGTCGCTGACGGCAGCAGCACGAAGCGACTGGCAGGCACGAGGAACAAGCGGTTATCCGATGGTGCCGACTGCCATGTGCGGATGGGATCAGCGACCGCTGGTCGAGACACCTCAGCCGTTCTATCCAATTTCGACAAGTCTTACGCTCGACAACTACTACGATCGTCCAAGCAACACCGAACTTGCGGCGCACGTCGTCGAGATGGTCAACTATTTGGTGTCCAACCAGGCGTCATGCCCGGCGCAGATCGGCCTGATCTATGCCTGGAATGAGCTCGCTGAGGGTGGGTGGTTGATGCCAACCTATAGCACCGAAGGTCCTGATGCCGGACGTGTCGCCGCAGTCGGAACAGCGCTCGCCGCTGCGGTTCAGCAATCATCGGCTCCTCAAATCGACCTTATCAACTGACGGGACAAGCATGAACAAACCCACTCCGCCCGCTCTGGTCGTGCTGCACGCATTCGGTCGCTACGGGCGCGGCGACATGATCACCGACCCGGCGACGATCCGCGCTATCTTGGACGGCGGCAACAGCGCGCTTGTCGTCGTTCCGGTTCTACCGGCTGGTGGTGCCACAGCAACCCCAACCGAGGAGCATTAAGGGATGGTGCAAGTCACGCAGGCTGGTGCCGTGAATACTGCGGCCCTGGTCGTTCCCGATCTTTATGTTCAGATCGCCTCGCCACAAACGCTCGCGCTGAACGGGGTGGCGACCGACCGCGTCGGTATCGTGGGGACGGCTTCCTGGGGGCCAGTCAATCAGCCAGTCGTCCTTGGTAGCATCGCCGACTATACGAACGCGTTCGGATCCATTGTCGCACGCAAATACGATCTCGGCACACCGATCGTTTGTGCGCAGCAGCAAGGAGCTGCGTCATTTGTCGGCGTCCGCGTCACCGACGGAACTGACGTTTCCGCTACCTATGCGCTTCTCTATAGTAACAGTAGTTACCCGATGCTGCTGACAGCTGTCTGTTCGGGAACAAGAGGCAACCAGGTCAACCTGGAGCTGATGGCTGGCACGCGTTCAGGAACGTGGAAGCTGACGCTGCAGATGCCTGGGCAGCTGGCGGAGGTCTTTGACAACATTGACGCCACTGCCGGCAACCCGACCTTCTGGCTGAATCTGACGAGCGCGGTCAATGGCGGTACTGGTCCAACACGGGGTCCATCGGCACTGTGTGTTGCCATTGCCGGCAACGGCCCGACGATGGCGCCGCAGGTAATCTCGAACCAGTATCTGCTTGGCGGTACCGACGGGGCGGCTGGGGTAACGGCGGCGACGCTGGTCGGCAATGACGGTCTTTCACGAACAGGCATGTATGCGCTGCGTGGACGCGGGTGTGCGCTGGGTATTTTGTCGGACTGCGACGACTCAAGTCAGTGGACGGTGCAAAGCGCGTTCGGCCTGTCCGAAGGGATCTACATGATCCTCGTCGGACCAAGCGGTGACAATATCGCATCTGCCACCCAGGTAAAGCAGCAGATCGGCCTCGACAGCTACACGACGAAACTGATGTTTGGCGACTGGTTGTTCTGGTACGATCAAAGTAATGGGTTGACGCGTGTGGTCAGCCCTCAGGCCTTCGTGGCTGGATGCCTTTCAAATCTGTCCCCTGCGCAGTCGAGTCTTAACAAGCGGCTCGCGGGCATCGCCGGCAGCCAGAAGAGCGGGCTTGCGTCAAGCGGACAGGCGCTGACCTACTCGTCGGCCGAACTTCAGGCGTTGTTCTCGGCGGGTATCGACGTGATCTGCAACCCGGCTCCCGGAGGTTCTTACTGGACGGTCAGGTGCGGCCACAACAGTTCAAGCAACGCCGTCGTCAGCGGTGACAATTATACCCGCATGACCAACTTCATTGCTGAGACGCTCGCCGCCGGCATGGGTGGGTATGTTGGCGGTGTGATCAACTCGACATTGCTGTCGAACATCCGAGCCACTTTGCTCGGCTATCTCTCAAACCTGCTGCAACAGGGGATTTTGGGGAGCGTCGACGGCAGCCTTCCCTACGCTGTGGTGTGCGATCCGTCTAATAACCCACAGATGCGGACCTCGCTGGGCTATGTCCAGGCTGATGTTCAGGTTCGATATCAGGGGGTCAACGAGAAGTTCATCGTCAATCTGCAGGGCGGCCAGAGCGTGACGGTGACCACCGGGAACAATGGCTCGATCTGACTTGCCTACAGACTAGGTTGTCGACGTAGCTCAACAGGGGATGATGCTTGGGAAACCCGTATAGTATTGGCCGTGACTGTCAGGTCATTCTGCTGTGGAATGGCACACGCCTTGATCTTCGAGATGTGACAGGTTTTCAAGCGCAACAGGAGGTGCGGCAACAGCGTTCAGACCCGCTGAACAGTGTTCCTATCGAGTTCAACACGCCCGCTGGCTGGCGTGGACAGTTCCATGTTGATCGTGGTTCATCTGCTCTTGATGATCTTATTGCCGCGATCGAAGCCGCGTTCTGGAATGCTGGCGTGATCGGGTCTGGCACGATTTACCAGTACGTGTCGGAAGCCGACGGCTCGACAAGCACCTACGAGTTTACCGGGGTGTCCCTCACCCTGACCAGTGCAGGACATTATCAGGCCGAGAACATCGTCAAGCAGACAATCGGTTTCTATGCCAGCCAGCGTAACCGCCTCTGATGACCCTACCCGCTGAAATCGATAGCGGCGACGGACGACGCTTCGCGCTTCGGGAAGCAAATCCCGGCGACATGCTGGACCTCATCGAGGCTGCCGGTTCTGCAGCGTCATCCACAGCCTGGATGCGCTACGCGCTTATGATCTGCTCGGTCAGCTCAATTGACGGCAAGCCAATCATGATGCCGGCAACCAAGCAAAGTGTGCGGGAGCTTGGTCGGAAGATCGGGAATACCGGGATGGAGGCGTTGGCGCGTGCTCATTATCCGGACGATGAGGTCGCGGATGACGGACAGCACCACGATAAGGAGCTCGACATCGCAAAAAACTGAGTCGGCACTTCCTGTTTCGCCAGATCCTTTTTCTGGTTAAAGGGGGAGTGCCATGGTCAGAAGTCATGCGTATGTCGGACAGTCGACGACTTGCTTGCTGTGTTGCACTCGGGGAACTGGGTGGTCAGGTTTTTGATTGGACCACGTTGAGCTGGTCCATCAGCGTCTGATTTGGCGGCATTATAACAGGGAGCATGATCTTGATCTTATCCCATCGTATGGCTTGTTCCCTACTAAATCACAAGCAGATGACCGCCTACAATCCGGGTTCGAAAACAAGAACATCCATCACGTCGATGATGGAGCGCGATGTAAGTCTGCGTCGGCATCAGATATTAGCGCTGCTCCAGAGACTGATCCGTGCCGGCAGCCGGCGGCAGATTGCTCTTCCAGTAGAAATAAACCGAGAAGACGTCGCAGCTGATCTGCCGATCCCAAACGCCGATCCGCTGCTCTTGGCAGCCAGTGCTGCCGGTACTACAGGAACAGTGATGCCCGGGTCGATCGCTGTCAATAAATTGCAAAATCTACCGGCCGAAAAAGTACCGAGGATGGTGGCTCTTGCCACTGCACAAGCGAAAAAATCGTCATTACCCAATAAGGTTGACTTGCAGCTTGGGCAGCTCAAACGGCAAACGGCCGAGCAAGCTGAAACCGGCCCAACATCTAGAGGTCATCGGTCGTCGGTTACGACAGGTCTCTCCAATCTAGGGAAAGCTTCAGCATTATCAATTCCAGTAACGAATGTTTTGAAGCGAACGACAACAACGCCCTCGGCGCTTGATTCTCTCGGCGAGCAAACACAGGCCGTTCAGGCTGGAAAGGGACGTCCGAGACAGGAAATCAATATACCTGCTGCGCTAGGCTTAGCTGTAAAACAAAATGCATATTTATCGGGCAGCACCAGAGGTTTAAGTTCCTTGAATGCTGAAGCTGGTCACCGAGAGATCAGTAATCTGCCCAGCGGTTTTACCGAGCAGACAGCGTTGCAGTTGGCGATGGCGCCTTCTGGTCGGTCAAACAAGATAGAGGGGCCGATGAGCCAGATCGGGGGTGCCCGTGATGTGATGTTGCCGCTTGTCGGATCGGCTGTCGGATCTCGTGGTACGCCAATGTCAGGAGGCGCTATAGCGAACGAACCGTCACCAAGTGGCGGGCTGGTCTTAAAATCGATGGATGCTCTACAGCAGTGTGCTGTTCCGGCTCCGCTGCCACGGACGGTGACAGCTGAGCCGAAGCGCGGCTTCCCGACTGGAAGCGGACCTGCTGATGGCCCTGCCAATCATGGCCCGGTCGGAAGATACAGCGGTCAAGCATCGGAAGGGGAGCCAGCGTTCGTGGTCAATCTAACTGGCGATGTCATCATTGATGGACGAAGGCTTGGCCGGATCACGGCATCGTCTCAAGCTCGTGAGGCGTCTTTGCCGGCTCGGGGACCGTCACGTGTCAATCTCCGCGCTGTTCCGATCTACTCAGGAACGCAGATCCCCGGATGAGTGGCTACTTCGGCATCCTAGCGGCTGATACCAGTTCGCTCCTGGCACAGCCGGCGCCTCTCATCATTGGTGACCTTGTTCTTCAGGGTCATGAAGTTCCCGGCCGGATCAGTATCGGTGGTGCCCAAAGCGTCACCGTTCATAAGATGCCGGGGGGTCGACGGATCATCGACGCTATGGGCGTCGATGATGGGTCGATTTCATGGCGTGGCGTCTTTTGCGGACCGGACGCTGCGCAACGGGCGCGAATGCTGGACGTCATGCGGCAACAAGGTGCGCCAAGGGCCCTCAGCTTCGGTGATTACACATTCACCGTGATCATCGTGCACTACGAATATGACTACCAAGATCGTGGCGCCATCATTTCCTATCGGCTCAAAAGCGAGATCGTGCCAGACGCGCTTAATCTCGCGGACAGCACAGTTAGTACCGACTTCGCGGCACAGAGCGACCTGACAATCGGGCAGGGCCTACTTCAGGCGGGAGCAGCCGCGATGTTACTTCAGGCTACCGCGGCGGGTCGGTCCAGCATGACACAGGTTACGGAATCAGCTTCCGGTCTCAGTTCCTTGGCGACGAGCTTCGGCATGAATGCAGACGCGGCGACATCCATGAATACGCAAGGTCTTGCAGATAGCAAAACGATACAGACGGCTCTTCAGGCAACAGGTACAGCGCTACAGGGCGCAATCCAGGCGGCAGGAACTGGAAGTTTTGCCGCACCTGCTGCCGGCTTTACGCTCTTTTCATCCTCAGATCTGGCCAAAGCGGCTGCCCAGGCTGCTAGCCTTGCAGCGCTAGTTCGGGCCGCCGGTTACCTCAACCGAGCCAGGTCAAATGTTGTATCAGCCTATGCACAGGCACCAGCCCCGCTTATCCACGCATGAGGTTAATAATGCGAACGATCATTGTGGCTGGAACCAACCTGTTCGCTGTAGCCGCCCAGGAACTCGGGGACGCTACTCAATGGTACAGGATCGCGATGTCGAATGATTTGAGCGATCCAATGATCTTCGGTTTACAGACACTTCAAATTCCTGACCCCGATCCGAACGCGACAGGAGGGCTTCCAAGTGCATGACGAACAATCTATTGGTTCGGCGACCTCGTGTCCGTCTGAGCCTCAATGGAACCCCGGTAGTCGGGTGCCGTACGACAGAAATTGTTTCGCCTCGCGGGGCCCAGGCGGCAAGCTTCCGCGTTATAGCAAGTGCCAGTGATATTACACGAACTCTTGGGGCAGGGTGGGTTGATCAGGACAGGTTGGACGTCTCGATCGACTTCGGATTCCTCCCGCCTTATGCTCTCGAGGGTGATTTGACGTGGACTTCGATGATTGTCGGCAATGCCGATCGCATCGTCCTGGATCAGATTACCGGTCTTGTGTCGTTGGATGGACGGGATCACGCGGCACGGTTGATCGATCTCCCGCTTCAGAACGGATATTTAAATAATACTAGTTCAGAGCTTGCTCAGAAGCTAGCTACGATTTGTAGCCTATCCGCCGACATAGATCAGACAACGGGTTTAGTTGGACAATATTATCAGATCCAGCACACCAAGAATGCGTTCAGCGGTTTTTCCCGGCACGGCAATGCCTGGGACCTGCTTGCCGAGCTAGCAGACCTTGAGGGTTATGATCTATGGGTCCGTGGAACCACGCTCTTTTTCAAGCAGCCGGACGCGGGAGGTGGAAACCTCTACGACGTGACCTATACCTATCCGCAAGAAGGCATGGCATCACCCACCTTGAGCATCTCCGATCTATCAATGGAGCGTGCGTTTGGGCTGTCGGGAAACTTACAAGTTAAAGTTACAAGCTGGAACAGCCGACAACGACGTCAAGTTGTTGGGAATTTTCCAGATGATGCTTCTGAAAATAGCCGCCAGTTTCTTGTTCTGAAACCAAACCTCCTTCCCGATGAAGCCGAGAAGCTCGCTCAGAATACATATTCACGCCTCAGGGCTCACCAATACGTCATCACCGGTACAATGGCTGGAGAACTCATGCTGAGCCCACAGCATCGGCTCAGACTTTCTGGCACAGGAACTGGATGGGACAGAGTCTACACGATCGACAGAATCGAGCGAGAGATGTCGTTGGAGGGGGGCTACATCCAGCACGTTACCGCACGAAGTGATCCTGACGGAGAGACCAGTGATGGCTGACTGGCTTGAGACGATCAAGCTGCACGCTGCTAAGCAGGCTGGTGCACTTGGACAACCACGACATGCACTTGTGACAAGTGTTGATGCCGTTTCACATGCGGTCAAAGTGACAATTCAACCTGACGGGATTGAAAGCGGTTGGATACCCGATGCGGCTGTTGCGACATCGGGTCTGCGGATCGCATGTCCGGCCGAGATTGGAAGCCAAGTTCTTGTGGTCCCAGTCGAGGGTGATGCCGAGCATCCTGTAGTCGTTGCGCGCGTTTTTGATGTTATTACGATGCCGCCGTTAAGTCCGGCGACAGGCGCTCCAGTACAACCCGGCGAGTTCGGTATCTTCGCCAATGATGGAAGCTATGTTCATCTTACAAAGGACAATATTTTCCTCAGAGGCAAGATCGTTGTCGATGGATATCTGCAGGTAAATGGCGATGTGGTGGCAAATGGGATAAGTCTGATAAGTCATCAACATATCGGAACGCAGCCTGGGCAAGGTCTTTCTGGCCAACCGGAGCCGATTAGTGGCTGATCTTGCTCATATCATTGGTGAAGACCTTCAGCTCGGATCTACCGGCGATCTTGCCCTTGTCACCAAAGATGACGAAACCCAACAGCGTGTCCTACATCGATTACTGACAAGTGCTGGAGCATATATCTGGCATCTCGGATATGGAGCAGGTCTGCCTGGCCTGATCGGCTCAGTCGTATCGCAGCAACAGATTGCGGCGATTATTCGTGCTCAATTGAAGTTAGAGGCGTCTGTAGCTGCTGTTCCAGAACCTGACGTACTGCTGTCAGGTAGGTTACTCGGAGCAATCTCGGCGACGATAAATTATACAAATAACAAGTCAAAAAGTAGTCAGGTTCTCGTCCTGCCGATTGGTGATTAGATGCAGTTACCTCTGCAAAATTTCTCAACACTTGTAAATACGATGGCCGCGACCGTTCAGGGCGCATGTTCCAGTTTGATCGACTTGACCGTGGGTTCAGTGTTACGCGCGATTTTGGAGGCATCGGCATCAGTTGCCTTGTGGTTGCAATATCTGCTGCTACAAGTCTTGACGATGACGCGACTCGCGACCAGCGTAGGCGTTGACGCAGATAGTTGGGTACAAGATTTCGGCCTAAGTCGTCTCCCGGCAACCGTCGCTGCTGGTCAAGTCACTCTTTCCTCATTCAATCCAACCTCACAGGCAGCCATCGTTCCAAACGGGGCTACAGTCCGAACCAGCGATGGAATACGAAGCTTCGTTGTTGTCGGTGGTCCTTATACACGCGCTCTCGGTGTATCGAGTATCGATGTAGAGGTCGAGGCATTAACACTTGGTCTTGATGGAAACGTCCAGAGCGGCGTCATCACGACCCTAGGAACAGCGATTCCTGGTATCGACACTGTGTTCAATGCCAATGCCCTTGCTGGAGGTACGGCGGCGGAAACAGATGCTGCTCTTCGTCTCCGTTTTACAAGCTATATTAATACTCGATCTCAGGCGACCGAACAGGCGCTTGCTTACGCCATTGCGTCGGTTCAACAAGGGCTGACCTACAGCATCCAGGAGAATGTGACGGCTGACGGAACTGCGGTTCCAGGGCATGTTCACGTCATTATTGATGATGGCAGTGGACATCCGGCAGCCAGCATCCTAGCTGCAGTGGCCGCAGCAATCGATCCTGTCAGACCTGTTGGAACATCAATTTCAGTCGCACCGCCAACGCTGCTGTCTGTCACAATCAATGTAGGTCTGACCGTCAATAGTTCGGCGAACAGTGTTGCGATACAAGAGGAAGTAGAGGCCATACTGACGAATTATGTCAATATGCTTGGTGTGGGTCAGATTCTTAGAGTTTCACGCTTGCCAGGACTTTGTTATGATGTAGACAGTAGCATCACGAATGTTCAAAGCCTGACTGTCAATAATGTGACGTCGGATGTTGGTGGTCAGACAGGAAGCGTCGTCCGTGTCGGAACGATCAATATCACAGTTTCAAGCGAATGAGTGATAATCAAACTAATTCCACAATCACGGGAACAAGCGCGGATATGATCGGGCGGATGCGGGCGGTAATACCTGCGACGTGGTTCCCTGTAACATCCCCAAATTTATCTGCCAGTGTCACCCCGGTGCTCGATGGGCTACTAGCGGGCCTGGCTTGGGGATGGTCCTACTGCTATGTTTTAATGAACTTTGCTGTTCAACAGGCTAGGATCAAGACTGCAAGCGGTAATTTTCTTGATATGATTTGCGAGGATTTCTTTGGCGTCTCAGTTCAACGAAAGTCCAGTGAGACTGATGAAGTATTTCGTAACCGGATTCGTGCAAATCTTTTACTACCACGAGCAACACGTGAGGCGTTGACCGGCACCATCGTTTCGCTAATCAATAATTCTCCCAATATCTTTGAGCCGCGTAATGCGGCCGATACCGGAGGTTATGGTAGTGGGTCGAGTTCCAACGCTGGGGGTGGCGGTGGATACGGTACATCGGCCGTCGCTTTGGGCTCTTCCAATATGCCTTTCCAGTATCTATTGACTGTACCGTTTGAAGCATGCCGAACTGTGCGAGAGTCGCAGGCAAGCTTCATAGGCCCAAACGAGACGCTTCAAATTGCGCCACGCCATGTTGTCCGGCCTCTCTACTCGGATGGTTTACCATCGGGCTTCCTGTCGGAGCCACGAGGCTTCAACCTGATCAAGGATAGCGTCGGTTGGACAAGCTGGACGCGATCATCTGCCGAGGCGATAGGACGTTGGGTTGTCGACCTTGAGGGTGTGGGTGCGTTTTGGGCTGGGAAGCCCGTTCTTCAGATCAGGGTCTATAGCGGAGGACAGGTTATCGGTCCTTCTGTAACGGCTTCGACGACAGGTGATGCCGTTACCGGATCGCTTTGGCTTCTACTTCCAATCGACCATAGTTTTCAATCGCTTGATCTAGAAGTTCGCGATGTCACTGCTCCAGGCAATGTTGTTAAAGGCTCGGCTGATCTTGCGCTCAGGGGACGATGGCAAAGGCTGATGGCGACGACCTTAGCGGTCGCCAGTTCGGGCAGAGAGATTTCGATGACGCTTGTCGGCGTGTCGACTGAATTGATGAACTTACCCGTGCTTACCCAATGCTGGCAACTCGAGCCTGGAAATCTTGCAACAAGCTATATACCAAGCAATCAGCAGATCGGCATTCGGGAAGCAGATAATCTGATCCCGGCGCCGAGCGGCGCATCTATACCGGTTGACCCGCGGAATCTCAACGAGGCGATCAGCCGCGTTATCCCGGCGGGCAGCATTGCCTGGACGACAATCGCTGGCTAATCCAGCAAGCCTGCCTAAGAAAAGGCTTGCCTACCCAAAGCTGTGATCATCGCGCAAGTGACAGCGTAGCGGAGTAAGGGCGTTGGACCGTCAAATCGTCTATGTTGGTGCTATTCCACTGGACACTGACCAACTACTTCAGTCTCGAAATACAATGATTGCGCTTGGATATCTTACCAAGATGGTAATCGGGGACGGTTCGGTATCTGCGGATGGGCTGTCTTGCACACCCGGCAGTGGCCTAAATGTCGTTATCGGTCCAGGGAGCATGACGCTTCCCACGGTGATTGATGCGGAAGCGTACGGCGCACTTCCACCTGACAGTGACCCTCTGATCAAGCTTGGAATCAATACCACCTCAACTGTATTGCCTTTACCAACAACGGGTGAGATACTGATTTCGGCGGCAGTTGTCGAAGCCCAAGCAGGAAGTGCGGCTGTTTTCTACTATAATGCACAAAATCCGGTACAGACATTGATCGGCGTCCAGGGTAGCGGCGCAGCACAGGCGACCGTGGTGCAACAGCGGGTATCGCTTCTCGCAACCACCGCTGCAGCCGTTCCATCGGGTTATACGCCGCTTTGGCAGATCATTGTTCCACCGAATGCTTCGGCTGTCGATGCAACGATGATCACCGCGGCGGCTGGAGCACCTTTCGTGCCAATTAAATTACCCCAAGCTGCGCCGCTTTTATCCCCCGGTTTTATCGGCACACCTACCGCTCCCACACCGATAGTCGGGGATGCGACCTCGGCTCTCGCGACGACCGCTTTCGTCGCAGCAGCGACGACTCGCAATCGAGTTGCCTGGGGAACAGGTGGAACTTATAACTGGACATGTCCAACCGGTGTCACAACGATTCTTGTGCGAGCTTGGGCGGCTGGTGGGAGCGGAGGTAATGCTGCCTCTGGTTTCCCGGGCGGTGGTGGCGGTGGGGGTGGTTATGAGGAGGTGCTGGTTGGCGTCACTGGCGGCACGTCCTACACGGTGCAGATTGGCAACGGTATAAACGGCTCAACTTCAACAAGTTTTGCTACATTCGTTGCTGTTGGGGGCGGTGTGAATGGCCAAGCCGGGCGCAGTGGTCAAGCAGGTTCTGGCGGCAATCCGGGTATACCGATCATTAACAACATCAACTCGATAGCATCACTCGGCATTGGCGGCGGCCAAAGCGGGTTCCAGATCGGGACCATGAGTATTGGAGGTGGCGGTGGTTCGAGTTTTGGTGTGCAGGGAGCGCCTACTTGTTTTGGCGGAACTAATGGTTCTCCTGGTTTGTGGCCTGGAGGTGGCGGTGCCGGCGGCGCAACCGGGACCGGTGGAAGTGGAGCAGATGGTCTTATGGTTTTAGAGTGGAATGGCTAGCCCATCTTATTCAGCGCGTTGAGGCCTGACTGTGTGCTGAGCGGCGGACGTGGTTGAGCCTTGCGCCGACTTCGTTGCGGTCTGATTGGAGGTGTCGGGCACGCACGCGGCTCGCGCCGGGCGCTGCGGCTCATGCGCGAGAACGACCTGCTGGCACCCGGGCGTGTCGGCCAGCCGCGCGGACCGCGCAACCACGATGGCAGCATCATTCCCGATACCATCGACACCATGTGGGGCACCGACATGACCACGACCTGGACCGCCGAGGGCCAGGTCGCGGTCTTCGTTGCCGTTGACCACTACAGCGCCGGGTGCGTCGGCATCCATGCCGCCCGGCGTGGCACCCGGTTCGAAGCGCTCGAACCGCTGCGTCAGGGCGTGCGGCAGCATTTCGGTGCCATCGGCAAGGACGTCGCCCATGGCCTCTTCGTCCGTGTCCGCCCGGTGAGCACCGTCTTGCCGGCCTGAGGTGAGGGCGCTTTGCTTAGCCTCATGGTGAACAGAGCGGATGAGGCTGCCACTGTGGCAGCCACTCAGGCAGCCTCGGTGCAGCGGATCGAGATCGTCAGCGATCGGCGCCGTGCCCATGATCCAGCGTTCCGGGCGCGCGTGGTGGCAGAGTCCTAGGCCGGATCGACATTCAGCGTAGCCAGATCATGGATGCGGCGAGGTGAA
>CAXSBC010000004.1:0-314527 GCA_964236105.1 uncultured Acetobacteraceae bacterium
AGATCATCCGGACCAATGCTGTTCCTCGGCATTGCCGTCTCCAGGCTTCCACTCAGAAGGTAGGATGCTCAGCATCATCCTGAAAGTGCCCAGGTAGTGCTAGAGTGCCAGATTACGGTCAGCGAATGGCATCCGGACTGCCAGCGATGCCTCGGCATCCAGGACCGGCTTCAGGCAATCGGGAATGAGGCGGCTTTTCAGGCTCTGGTGATCGACCAGCACGCAGACAGCTTCTGCCATCCAGCACAGCTGGTCGTCGGCTTCGCGGTGGCCGACCAGCTCGAAGCCGAGCGACGACCGTCCGATCCGTCGCAATGCAAGGCGTATTTCGAGAACGTCCTGCGGACGCATCGGCGCGAGAAAGCTGCAGGACAGAGAGGCGAAGACTGCGCGGATGTCGGGTGCATCCCGATCGAGGAACACGCGCTCGCTGAACCAGCTATCCACCAGCTTGACGGCAAGATCGACCACCCGCGACGGGAACACGATGCTCGATGCGTCGGTGTCGACTCGATAGATCTTGTGACGTCGTGAGAAAAGCGTACTTGGTTCAATCATATATCGTGTCCAGCACCATTAGTTTGCTTGAGGATCGATCCGGTCCCGTCTCGGCCTGTCCGACCATTGATCCCTGATGTCAATCACCGCTGCCGCCGTCTCCTCGATGGACCGGTGGCTGACGTCGATTATCGGCCAGCCGTTGCGGTTGCACAGGCGGCGTGCCCAGCTCAGTTCGTCGCGGACCGTCTGCAGGTCGACATACGGGTTATCGGCCTCGTTGACCTTCCCCATGGTGCCGCCGGGCGCCATGATCCGCACCCGGGTGCGGCGGATCTCGACCAGGGTCTGCGCATCGATCGTCAGGCCGATCACCGGGCCCCGAATCTGCATCAGCTCCTGCAGCAGAGGCAATTCCGGCACCAGCGGCACGTTGGCCGCCTTGATGCCGCGGTTGGCGAGGTAGAAGCAGGTCGGCGTCTTCGAGGCACGCGAGACGCCCACCAGCACCACGTCCGCCTGATGCAGCTCGGCGGCAGCCTGGCCATCGTCATGAGCCAGCACGAAATGCATGGCGTCGATGCGCTTATAGTATTCCTCGTCCAGCACGTACTGACCGCCGGGGCGGCCTCTTGCCGGCTCGTGCAGGGTATCCTGCAACACCGCGATAACGGGATCGAGCACGCTGACGAGCTGGACACCGAAGGCCCCGCAGGCAGCCACCAGCTCGGCCTTGAGCCTGCGGTCCATCATCGAGGACAGCACCGGACCCGGATCGTCCTTGATGCCCTCCAGCACCCGACGCAGATGCAACCGGGTACGGATCAGGTTCCAGCGGTGATAGACGACATGCGCGTGCTCGAACTGCGCCACGGTGGCACGCGCGATCGAATTCAGCGTCTCGCCGGTAGCGTCCGACACGAGATGCAGACTGAGCCGAGGCGTTTCCACCGCCCGCAGCTCTTCAGGCGCCGCTGATATAGGCGGTGAGGCTATCAACCTTGACGGACTGCTGGTCGAGAAGCGACTTGACCACGTCGCCTATGCTGACAATGCCGATAAGCCTGCCGGCCTCGAAGATCGGAAGATAGCGCACACGGTTCGTCGTCATGATCCGCATGGCCTCTTCAAGCGTCGTGGATGGAGACGCCTCATGCTGCCTGGGCTTCATGGCCCGCTCAGCCGGCATGGCCCGTACGCCATGCGGATTGAGCGCCATTGCCCGGACGATGCCCCTGTCCGACAGCACCCCCAGCAGTTCGTCATCGCGCATGACCAGCACCGCACCAATGTTGTTCTGGTGAAGGATCTCGGTCACGGCGCTGATCGGGAGCTCCGCATCGACTTTGACGAGCCTGCTCGGCTTGGACTTCAGGATCGACGCAACCGTCATCTGCTTTTCCCAAATCTACAGCGCATCTGTTCAGGGGTGATCCCTTCAGAACGGTCAGGTCGCCTATCCATATCAGGACGCCGTCTGCTGGGCACGGTGAGCCAGCGCCGCCTGGGCGGCGGCCAGGCGGGCGATGGGCACGCGGAAGGGCGAGCAGGACACGTAGTCGAGGCCCAGGCTCTCGCAGAACTCGATCGAGGACGGGTCGCCGCCATGCTCGCCGCAGATGCCAAGCTTCAGGCCGGGCTTCGCGGCCTGTCCCTTCTCCGTGGCGATCCGCACCAGC
This sequence comes from uncultured Acetobacteraceae bacterium, assembly GCA_964236105.1. GTDB lineage: Bacteria > Pseudomonadota > Alphaproteobacteria > Acetobacterales > Acetobacteraceae > Lichenicola. The sequence goes on from CAXSBC010000004.1 coordinate 2,178, forward strand.
ATCCCTACCCCGTCGCGGTCGAGGGTGACGAACGGGTCCTTGGGCAACAGGCCGTGCTCGATGTAGTGCGGCAGGAAGGTGCCGGCATCGTCGCGCGACAGGCCGAAAGTGGTCTGGGTCAGGTCGTTGGTGCCGAACGAGAAGAAGTCGGCGTGGGCGGCGATCTGATCCGCGGTCAGTGCTGCGCGGGGCAGCTCGATCATGGTGCCGATGGTGTAGTCGATCGCCACCCTGGAGGTCCCTACCACCTCCCGGGCGACCGCCTCGACGTCGGCGCGCGTGACTTGCAGCTCCGAGGCGCTGCCGACCAGCGGAATCATGATCTCGGGCCTGACCGGGGTGCCGGTCTCCCGGCCCACCAGCACCGCCGCCTCGAAGATGGCGCGCGCCTGCATCCGGTAGATCTCCGGAAAGGTGATGCCGAGCCGGCAGCCGCGATGACCCAGCATCGGGTTGCTTTCGGACAAGGCCGCGTGGCGCTGCCTCACCGCCTCCAGGCTCTCGCCCATGCCGGCCGCAAGCTCGGCCAGCTCGGCCTCGGTGTGGGGCAGGAACTCGTGCAGCGGCGGGTCGAGCAGGCGGATCGTCACCGGCAGGTCGGCCATGATCCGGAACAGGGCAGCGAAGTCGTCGCGCTGGAACGGCAGCAGGGTGTCGAGCGCTCTGCCCCGCGCGGCCGCGTCCTCGGCCATGATCATCCGCCGCACCGCGCCGATCCGCTCGGGCGCGAAGAACATGTGCTCGGTGCGGCACAGGCCGATGCCCTCGGCGCCGAAGCGGGCCGCGGTGGCAGCGTCCTGCGGGGTTTCGGCATTGGCGCGCACCCGGAGCCGGCGCACCTGATCGGCCCAGCCCATCAGGGTGGTGAAGTCGCCGGACAGGGTCGGCTCGACCGTGGGAACCCGGCCCACGAACACCTCGCCGGTGGAGCCGTCCAGGGTGATCCAGTCGCCGGCCTTGAGCACGTGGCTGCCGGCCGACAGGGTCTGCGCACGATAGTCGACGCGGATGCCGCCGGCACCGGCGACGCAGGTCCGGCCCATGCCGCGTGCGACCACGGCGGCGTGGCTGGTCATGCCGCCGCGGGTGGTCAGCACGCCGCGGGCGGCGTGCATGCCGTGCACGTCCTCCGGGCTGGTCTCGATGCGGACCAGGATCACGTCCTCGCCCTTGGCCGCACGGCTCTCGACCTCGTCGGCGGAGAATACGATGGCGCCGCCGGCGGCACCCGGGGATGCCGGCAGGCCGCGCGTCAGCACGGTGCGCTCGGCCTTGGGATCGAGCGTGGGGTGCAGCAGCTGGTCGAGCGAGGCGGGCGGGATGCGGTTGATCGCCTCCTCGTGGCTGATCAGCCCGTCCTGCGCCATCTCGATGGCGACGCGCAGTGCGGCGGCGGCGGTGCGCTTTCCCGAGCGGGTCTGCAGCATGTAGAGCTTGTTCTGCTGGACCGTGAACTCGATGTCCTGCATGTCGCGGTAGTGCCGCTCCAGCGTGTCGCGCACCCCGAGCAGCTCGGCATAGGCCTCGGGCAGCACCGCCTCCATCGACAGCTCGCCCGGCTTGGCACGGGCTTGCGACATCGGCTGCGGGGTGCGTATGCCGGCGACCACGTCCTCGCCCTGGGCGTTCACCAGATACTCGCCGTAGAAGACGTTCTCGCCGGTCGACGGGTCGCGGGTGAAGCAGACGCCGGTGGCACAGTCGGTGCCCATGTTGCCGAACACCATGGCCTGGACGTTCACCGCCGTGCCCCAGTCGGCCGGGATGTCGTGCAGGCGGCGATAGGTGTTGGCGCGCGGGTTCATCCAGGAACCGAACACCGCACCCACGGCACCCCAAAGCTGGTCCGACGGCGATTGCGGGAACGGGCTGCCGGTCTCGCGGGCGACCAGGTCCTTGTACGCCTCGACCACCTCGGCCCAGCCGGCGGCGGTGAGCTCGGTATCCTCGAGCAGGCCGAGCTCGTTCTTGTGGTCCTCGATGATCTCCTCGAAGCGGTGATGCGAGACGCCGAGCACGACCGAGCCATACATCTGGATGAAGCGCCGGTAGCTGTCCCAGGCGAAGCGGGCGTCGCCGGATGATGCCTCGAGCCCCTTCACCGTGTCGTCGTTGAGGCCAAGGTTGAGCACCGTGTCCATCATGCCGGGCATGGAGACGCGGGCACCTGAGCGCACCGAGACCAGCAGCGGCCGGTCGGCATGGCCGAACGTCAGCCCGACCGCCTGCTCGACCCGCGCCAGCGCCGCCTCGAGCTGAGGCTGAAGGTCAGGCGGATAGGCGCGGTTGTTGCGGTAGAACTCGGTGCAGAGCTCGGTGGTGATGGTGAAGCCGGGCGGCACGGGCAGCCCGATGCCGGCCATCTCGGCCAGGTTGGCCCCCTTGCCGCCAAGCAGGTTGCGCATGTCCGCGCGACCCTCGTTGCGGCCCGCCCCGAAGCTGTACACCCACTGCGTCATGAAGCCGTCTCCGCTCGCCCGTTGTTGATCCAGGCTGCTTTCTGATCGAGTCTTAATAAGGTCTCACGATATCTCGGTTGAGAACATTTTCGAGCGTGTCCATCAATCGAGACCTGAAAGATCCGGCCGCGTTCGGATCGTCTGTTTGTTCTGACACTAGCAGACTGGTCGACCGGACAAAGATGCTTCAGTCGATGGGCTACATCTGTGGCACGATCGTCCGGACGATGGAGGCATCGAGCGCCTCGTAGTCGTGCAAGCCGATCATATCGTAAAGCTCGTTGCGAGTCTGCATCCGCTCGACCATCGCATGGGTGCCGCCGCTGTTGCGGATGGAGGCATAGAGTTCTTGCTGCGCCTTGTTGGCGACGCGCAGCGACGATACCGGCCAGATCACCATCCGGTAGCCCATCTGCTCGAACTCGGACGCGGTGAAGAACGGGGTGCGGCCGAACTCGGTCATGTTGGCCAGCAGCTTCACGCCCGGCAGGCGCTCCGCGAAGGCGCGAAACATCTCGGCCGTGTTCAGCGCCTCGGGAAATATCGCATCGGCGCCCGCCTGCACGTAGAGCTTCGCCCGGGCCACCGCAGCGTCCAGTCCCTCCGATGCCACCGCGTCGGTGCGAGCGACGATGACCAGGTCGCGACGCGCCTTGACCGCGGCCGCCACCTTGGCCGCCATGTCGTTCGCATCCGCCAGCTTCTTGTCGTTCAGGTGGCCGCACTTCTTGGGCAGCAGCTGATCCTCCAGATGCACGGCGGCGGCACCGGCGTCCTCGAAGCTGCGGACCATGTGCATGACGTTGAGCGCCTCGCCATAGCCGGTGTCGCCGTCCACCAGCACCGGCAGGCCGGATGCGCGGACAACCTGGCGAATGAAGAAGCACACCTCATCCACGGTGATGATGCCGAGATCCGGCAGGCCCATCGATGCAGTCATTGCCGCACCGGACAGGTAGCAGGCCTCGAAGCCGGCACGTGCGGCCTGGATCGCAGCCATGCCGTTATGCGTACCCGGGATCTGCAGGATCGCTGGGCGTTCCAGCAAGGTGCGGAAGCGACGGCCGGCCGCCTCGCCTGGCGAGTCTGAGTTGAGCAGGTAGGGCATGGATGAGCTCCTAGGAGACGCAGCGCACCGTCAGGGGCGCTGGTCGAGCGGCACGAAGGGCAGGTCCTCCGGGCCGATATAGTTTGCCGACGGGCGGATGATCTTGCCGTCGATCCGCTGCTCGATCACGTGTGCCGACCACCCGGCGGTGCGCGCGATCACGAATAATGGGGTGAACATCGCAGTCGGTATGGCCATCTGCTGGTAGGAGACGGCGGAGAACCAGTCCAGGTTCGGAAACATTCTCTTGGTCTCTGCCATGACGCTCTCGATCCGCTCGGCGATGTCGTAGCGACTGCGTGCATTATTCTCCTCCGACAGCGCGCGCGCGACACCCTTGATCACCGCGTTGCGCGGGTCGGAGATGGTGTAGACCGGGTGGCCGAAGCCGATCACCACCTCCTTCCTCTCGACTCGGCGGCGTATGTCGGCCTCCGCCTCGTCCGGAGTCGCGTAGCGCTGCTGGATCTCGAGTGCCACCTCGTTGGCGCCGCCGTGCTTCGGCCCTCGCAGCGCGCCGATGCCGCCGCTGATCGACGAGTACATGTCCGAGCCGGTACCGGCGATCACCCGTGCGGCGAAGGTCGAGGCGTTGAACTCGTGCTCGGCGTAGAGATTGAGCGAGGTGTGCATCGCCCGCACCCAGCTCGGCCGCGGCGCCTCGCCGTGCAGCAGGTGCAGGAAGTGGCCACCGATGCTGTCGTCGTCGGTTTCGACGTCGATACGCACGCCGTTATGCGCGTAGTGATACCAGGCCAGCAACATCGAGCCGAGTGAGGCCATCAGCCTGTTGGCGATGTCGCAGGCGCCGGCGAGGCCGTGATCGTCCTTTTCCGGCAGCACGCAGCCCAGCGCGGAGACGCCAGTGCGCATCACGTCCATCGGGTGCGCCGCCGCCGGCAACACCTCCAGTGCGTCCCGAACCACGGCCGGAATGCCGCGCAGGCGCTTCAGCTTCAGCTTGTAGGCGGCGAGCTCGGCCCGGTTCGGCAGGGTGCCGTGCACCAGCAGGTGCGCGATCTCCTCGAACTCGCACGCTTCGGCGATCTCGATGATGTCGTAGCCGCGATAGTGCAGGTCGTTGCCGGTGCGGCCGACGGTGCAGAGCGCGGTATTGCCGGCAGCGACACCGGACAGCGCCACCGACTTCTTCGGCTTCGGCAGCGTCGGGGCTGCCATGTCAGTGCTGGCCGAGGCGTTCATGCATCATCTCCTGCACGGGGCTGCCTCAAGCGGGCAGGCTGGTCCATACGCGATTGGGTTCAGTCGAACAGGCCGCGCTGACCGCGACCGAGGCTGGCGGACGCCACCGTCACGTTGAGCCCAGGCAGCTCGTCCGCGCCCAGTGTCGGCAGCCGTTGCACGAGGTCCAGGAAGCGCTCGGCTTCCTTCGGCTCCAGCACGTCCTGGGTCAGGACGCGGAACTTGGCGATGTAGGCATCGCGCCTCCAGGGTGTTGCTCCGAGCGGATGCGCGTTCGCCACCGCCAGCTCGTCCTCAATCACCCGGCCGTCCTGCATGGTGATGATCACCCGGCCGCCGAACGCCTTGATCGCCGGATCGACCGAATGGTACCGCTCGGTCCAGCGCCCGCTCTCGACGGTGCGGATCTTCGACCACAGCCTCACCGTGTCCGCGCGCTGCGCCCGCTCCGGCGCGTAGGAGCGCTCGTGGTGCCAGTCGCCGTCCTGCAGCGCCACCGCCACGATATACATGATCGAGTGGTCGAGCGTCTCGCGCGAGGCCTTGGGGTCGAACTTCTGCGGGTCGTTGGAGCCGGTGCCGATCACGAAGTGGGTGTGGTGCGAGGTCTCGATCAGGATGTCACGCACCTGCTCCCAGTCCTGAACCTGTCTGCCCATACGAAAGCACAGGTCGATCAGCGCCTGGCTCTGGTATTCGGCCGAGTGCTCCTTGGTATAGGTGTCGAGGATGGCGCGCTTCGGCTCGCCCGGGCCCGGCAGCGGCACCCTGTATTGTGCGCCCTTGCCGCCCAGCATCCAGGCGATGACGCCGTCCTCGCCCTCGTAGATCGGCGACGGCGCGCCCTCGCCGCGCATGGCCCGGTCGACCGCCTCGATCGCCAGCTTGCCGGCGTGGCTCGGCGCGAACGCCTTCCAGGACGAGATCTCGCCCTTGCGCGACTGCCGGGTGGCGGTGGTCACGTGCAGCGCCTGCTGCACCGCCTGAAACACGATCTCCGCAGGCAGGCTCAGCATGGCGCCGATGCCTGCCGCGACCGACGGGCCCAGATGTGCCACGTGGTCGATCTTGTGCTCGTGCAGGCAGACGGCACGCACCAGGTCCACCTGGATCTCGTAGCCGGTGGCGAGTCCGCGTATCAGCTCGGCGCCGCTGCAGCCGCTCTGCTGCGCCACCGCCAGGATCGGCGGGATGTTGTCGCCGGGGTGGGAATACTCCGCCGCCAGGAAGGTGTCGTGATAGTCGAGCTCGCGCACCGCGGTGCCGTTCGCCCAGGCAGCCCATTCCGCGTGCACCCGGAGCTCCGGGCCGCAGCCGAACAAGGTGGCGCCGCCAGCACGCGGATGCGCCAGCGCCTGGTCGCGTGCGGTGATCACCGGATGCCGGTTGACCGACGCGATCGCCACCGCGGCGTTGTCGATGATCCGGTTGACGATCATCTCGGCGACCTCGTCCTCGACCGAGACCGGATCGACCGCCACCTCGGCGATCTTCCAGGCCAGCTGCTCCTTGCGCGCCAAGCGGTCGCTCTCGGGATGAACGCGGACGTCGTGGATGATCATCGTCTCTTCTTTTATCAGGGCGGTCAGAACAATTGATCGGCTCGTCGCCGGGTTGCACTATCCCCCTGCATCGGAACCGAATATAGCCAACATGTTGCAGATTCTGGCGTACAGATCCAGAGGAACTTGCGGATGTTGCGAACGGGTGCGGCGCCAAAGCTGTTCGCTGGCGAGCGCCTTCGTCGGCTGCGCGAGCAGCACCAGCTCAGCCAGGCGGCCCTGGCCCGGTCAATCGGCCTGTCGCCCAGCTACCTGAGTCAGATCGAGTGCGACCAGCGGCCGCTGCCGCGCCGGGTCATGCACCTCCTGGCGGAGCAGCTGGCCGTCTCCGTCTCCACGTTCGAGGACAGCGAGGCGCTGCGCCTGGTGCACGACCTGCGGGAGGCCACCGCCGATCCCCTGTTCGGCGGCGGCATCGTCAGCCTCGCCGAAGCGGCGGCCAGCATCCAGGCGGCACCCGGGGTCGCCGAGCGCTTCCTCACCCTTTACCGCGCGTTCCGGTCGCGCGACGAGCAGTCGGAGCAGGCGAGCCGTAACGCGCCGCTGGTCGCGGGATCGAGCTCGATATACGAGGAAGTCCGTGACTGGGTGCAAGGCCACCGCAACCACTTCGCCGGCCTGGACCGGGCCGCCGAGGCCCTGGTCGAACGTGAACGGTTCAGCGGCAACGGCTCGCATGAAAACCTGATGCGATACCTGCGCGATCGCCACGGCATCACGGTCGACAGCGACAGGACGCTGCTCCAGCACGGCACCGTCTGGAGGCTGAACCGCGCGACACGCAGCCTGACGCTGGCAGAGGAGGCCTCTACCGAAAGCCGGGCGTTCTGGATGGGCCACATCGTGGCGCAGCTCGAGCAGCGTCGCGAGATCGAGCGCGTGCTTCGACAGTCACCGCTTTCCACCCTGGAGGCGACTGCGCTGGCCCGGGTCGGACTCGCCAACTACTTTTCCGGCGCGCTGATGATGCCCTACGTGCGGTTTCTGGAAGAAGCGCGCGCCGTCAGCTACGATGTAGCGCGTCTGCAGCGACGCTTCGGTGTCAGCTTCGAGCAGGTCTGCCACCGGCTCAGCACGATGCAGCGACCCGGCATGCCTGGGCTGCCGTTCTTCTTTCTCAAGACCGATATCGCCGGCAACGTGCTGAAGCGATCCTCGGCGACACGCTTCCAGTTCTCCCGTTTCGGCGGTCCCTGCCCGCTATGGAACGTCTACAGCGCCTTCGCGCGTCCAGGCGAGACGCTGGTGCAGCTCGCGCGTACCCCGGACAACGTCACCTATCTCAACATCGCGCGGACCGTCGGCCGAAGCGACAGCGCCTACCTGAGCCGCCCGCGCTCCGTCGCCGTGGTGCTCGGCTGTGAGATCGGCTATGCGCCGCTCACCGTCTATGCGGTCGGACTCGACCTCGACAACCCGGCCGCTGCCGTGCCGATCGGACCCGGCTGTCGGTCCTGCGAACGCGTCGAGTGCCGACATCGGGCCGTCCCGCCCGCCGGCCTGAAGCTGGATGTCGGCTCCGGCGAGCGCGGCGTCGTGCCTTACAAGATCTCGACATAAGCGATTGCCGAACTGGCAGCGGCCTCCAGTCGGTCGGCTTACGGCAACCGGTTCTGTCGGCACTCGCGTCAGCGTTTCGTTTGCTCTTCCTGGGAGCTTGCAATGCGCTGGCCCTGGTCGACCATCTCGATGCGTCTTCGATCATCCGAGACAACCCGTTCGCCGCCGGGTCGGCCTGTTGGCCGCGCACGACAGGCCGGCGCGCGCCGGCGGCGTGTTGCTGCTGGACCGCATCGTGCATGACCGTCATCGCCCAGACGCTCGGCTGACGGTCGGACGGGCCGCTTCCCCTCGATCGCGGCTGTGGTGCATGCTCTGCAGAAGCCGCCGTGACGGGAACCGGCCCGCCGCGTAGGCAGGCCTGGAGACGATGGCGGCCCTGGCGTCCGAGCAGCCTGGTCCGGGCCTCGGTCGCCACGCCTTCGAATGGAGCATCTTCATGTCAGCTAGCCAAACACCTGTCTGGTTCATCACCGGCTGCTCGACCGGGTTCGGCCGCGAGCTCGCCAGGCTCGTGCTCGCACGCGGCTGGCGTGCGGTGATGACCGCGCGCAACCCGGCACAGCTCGACGATCTTCTCGAAGGTCACGCCGAGCGGGCGCTGGCGCTCCGGCTCGACGTGACCGACCGCGCGAACGTCCGGAGCGCCGTCGAGGAAGCCGAGCGGCGGTTCGGGCGGGTCGACGTGCTCGTGAACAATGCCGGCTACGGCTACCTGGCGGCCATCGAGGAAGGCGAGGATGAGGGCATCCGGGCCCAGTTCGAGACCAACGTGTTCGGCCTGATCGCGCTGACGCAGGCGGTGCTGCCGCTGATGCGCGCGCAGAAGCAGGGCCACGTGGTCAACATCTCGTCGATCGGCGGCCTCGTGAGCTTCGCTGCGACCGGCTTCTACCATGCGACGAAATATGCGGTCGAAGGCCTGTCTGAGAGCCTGTCGATCGAGGGCGCCCCGCTCGGCATCAAGGTGACGATCGTCGAGCCGGGTCCGTTCCGGACCGACTGGGCCGGCCGCTCGATCATCGAGAGCGGCACGACGATCGAGGCCTACGACGACACCGCCGGCGTCCGCCGGCGCCAGACCCGCGAGCGGAGCGGCAACCAGGCGGGCGATCCGGCGCGCGGAGCGGAGGCGATCATCGCCGCCGTGACGGCGGAGAACCCGCCGCTTCGCCTGCTGCTCGGAGCGCCGGCATTCGAGATGGCCCACGCCAAGCTCGACCGGCTCCGTACCGAGTTCGGCACCTGGAAGCAGGTGACGCTCGACGCCGACTACCCGGAGCACCGCAAGGCGCTCTAGCCGGCACGCGCGCCCGGCCGCCGGCGCCGTCCGGGCGGCAGGTCGGGCCTGTGCGTCGGGCGCCCGCCTGCCCTGGGGCGGCTGGTTCGTCGGGCGGGCACGGTCTAGCTAGACGCCATGTCCGCATCTCCCGCCCTCCGCCGCCCGCTGGTCCTGGCCTCCGTCATCGCCGCCATGTTCATGATCGCGATCGAGGCCACCATCGTCTCGACCGCCATGCCGCAGATCGCGGGCCAGCTCGGCGACCTGCATCTCTATGCCTGGGTGTTCTCCTCCTTCCTGCTGACCCAGACGGCAACCACGGTGGTGTTCGGCAAGCTCGCCGATCTCTACGGCCGCAAGCCGGTGCTGCTGGTCGGGATCGCGGTGTTCCTGCTCGGCTCGACGCTGTGCGGCCTGGCCTGGTCGATGTCGTCGCTGATCGTGTTCCGCCTGCTGCAGGGCGTGGGTGCTGGCGCCATCCAGCCGGTCTCGCTCACCGTGGTCGGCGACCTCTACTCGGTCGAGGAGCGGGGACGGATCCAGGGCTGGCTGGCCAGCGTCTGGGGCATCTCCTCGGTGCTCGGCCCGCTGACGGGTGGGCTGATCATCGCGCATCTGAGCTGGAGCTGGATCTTCTGGATCAATCTGCCGATCGGCCTGGCGGCGGCGGCGGGCTTCAGCGCCTTCCTGCGCGAGGACGTGGCGAGCAGGGTCCGCAGCCTGGACGTGGCGGGGGCCGCACTCTTCGCCGTGACGATCGCGGCCCTGATGCTGGCCATCACCGAGGCCGGCACCGTCGGCGGCAGCCGGACGGCGTCGTGGAGCGCCGGGGTCTTCGTGCTGGGTGCTGCGTCGTTCGTGTGGCAGGAGCGGCGCGCGCGCGACCCCATGCTCGCCTTCTCGCTGTGGGCGCGTCGCCCGATCGCTGCCACCAACGTCACGACCCTGGTCAGCGGCATGGCGATCATCGGCCTGACCACCTTCCTGCCGATGTTCGTCCAGGGCGTGATGGGCCGGTCCGCGCTCGTCGCCGGATTCACGCTGACCGTCATGGTGCTCGGCTGGCCGATCGGCGCCACCCTGGCCGCACGCAACTTCCGCCGCTTCGGCCTGCGCGCCACCCTGCTGTTCGGCGCGGCACTGCTGCCGGCGGGAGCGCTGGCCTTTCTCGTCCTGAAGCCGGACACGGCGCCGATCGTGGCGGGCTGCGGGTCGCTGGTCATGGGGCTCGGCATGGGGTTCCTCAGCACGGCCGCCATCGTGCTGATCCAGGACAGCGTCGGCTGGGCCGAGCGCGGCTCGGCGACCGCGTCCAACATCTTCTCGCGCAACCTCGGCAGCACGCTGGGTGCCACCGTGCTGGGCGGCGTGCTGAACCTCAGCCTGGCGCGCCACGGCGGCAGCGCCGCCGCCGACTTCGACGCCATCCGGCAGCTGCTCGGCCAGCCCGGCCGGGCCGCAGGCGGCAGCGCCGTGCGCGCAGCACTCGGTCAGTCGCTGCATCTCACCTTCTGGGCGATCTTCGCGATGACCGTGCTGACCCTGCTGCTTGCCACCCTGGTGCCGGCGGTGACGGTGAAGCAGAGCGCGCCGGCGCCGGTCGTCGAATAGGCACCGGCGCCGGACCCGCTCCAGCACGTGCCTGTGGTCGGAAGCGGACCTCCGTTGCTCACGGTGCGGACCGCTGTCGTCGATCTTGAACGGGCCAGTGCCAGAGCCCCGCATGATGCGGCTGACCGACAGCGGCTTCAGGCCGGCGGTGCGTCCACTCGTCTCGCGCCACCAGCTTCGGGTCGCGGCGCCGCAGGTGATGGAAGCGCTGCCCGCTGAGGCATGCTGCCGGATCGTCGCCCGTCGCAAGCCAGGCCCGGGAACGACAGGCCTTCCTTGTGCGGCACGCAGCCCGGTCCTTGCGCGTTCGACGGCAAGCACGGTGTCGTAGAGCCTGCTCTCGGCACGCTGGCGGCCCCATCGGTGCCACCGCCTCGCGCAAGGGCGGCAAGATGAGCGCGGCTTTCGTCCCGGCTTGGTGTTCCGCGCGTTCTGGCAGGACGCGGATGACAACAAGAGCTTCGACGCGGAACAAAATGTTGGGCCGCCGCTGGAGAAGTCCCTCCAGCCGCTGGCGGAGCGCGTCCGCAACCTCGTGTTCGAGAACTGCGGGCACTTCATCCCGGATGAGCAGCCGAGCAGGCTTTCAAGCGAGCTGATGGCGTTCTTCCATGAGGAGCGAGCCTGGCGGGCCGGCAGTCTTGCGACGCCCGACCTGATCCCCGATCCGTCAAGGCCATCAGCATCGGCGGCTTCAACAGGCCCGGCAGGTTGGTTCCACCACTCAGAGAGCCTTGCCGGCATCAGCCACGCGCGCGCCATGACGCGGCGCGCTCCAGCAAGCCGTTTGGCGAGGGCAGCGCCACCTCTCGACGGCCTCAAAGCGCGTCCTCGGGTATCGGTTCGCGAATGACGAACACATAGGCCAGTGCCGCACAGGTCGCCACGGCGGCGCCGGCGAGAAACGCCAGGTGAAAGGATCCGGTCCGCTGGGCGATGAACCCGGTCATCATCGGCGCCAGCGCACCGCCGATATAGCCGCCGAAATTCTGCATCGCCCCGATGGATGCGGTGCAATGCGCCGGAGCAGCCACGGGCGCCATCGCCCAGGCCGTGGCTGTCGACACATAGATCAGGAACACCGCCACGGAGATGAACACGACCGCCACCACGTTGCTCCGCACCTCCGCCGCAAGCACGGTGAACAGCGCGGTGGCCAGCAGCGATATCGCCATCGGGTACTTCCGGCTGTTGATCGGCGAGACACCCTGCTGCACCAGCCGGTCGACCATGACGCCGCCCAGCAGGCTGCCGAGCACGCCGAACACGAACGGGATGGCAGCGACCCAGCCGGTACGGGCGATGCTCATATGCCTGTCGGTTTCCAGATAGCCCGGCAGCCAGCTGTTATAGATCCACAGCACGTAGATGCAGCCGAAGAAGCCGGCGATCATGCCCCAGGTGGTTCGGAATGCGAGCAGCCGGCGCCACGACGCGAAGCTGAGCGCCGCCTGACGGCGACCTTCCGTCTCGTCGAGATGCGTCCGCTCCTGCGGTGTGAGGGAAACCTCGTCCGGATCGCGATGCAGCCACCAGAACGCGACCGCCACGAACAGGCCCACGACACCCATCAGGATGAACATCCAGCGCCAGCCGACATGCAGCATCAGCAGCGTCAGCACCGGCACCGCGATCGCCGAGCCGAGAGTCGACGAGCAGTTCCAGATCCCGGTGGCGGTGCCGCGACGCCTGACATTGAACCAGTCGCGGACGATCCGCGCACTTGCCGGCGATTGCGGGGACTCGCCGAGACCCAGCAGCAGCCGGGCGCTGAAGAAGCTGCTGAAGCCGGTCACAAGCCCTCCAAGAGCCTGCGCCACCGACCAGAGCGTCAATCCCGCGGTCAGCATCCGGCGTGCGCCGAGCCGATCGATCAGACCGCCGACAGGCAGCTGCGAGAAGGCATAGGCCCACAGGAAGGCGGACAGGAGGAGGCCCATGTCGGCGATCGACAAGCCCAGATCATGCCGGATGAGCGGATTCGCAACCGCAAGCGTGGCACGGTCGACGTAGTTCAGCGCACCGCTCAGCACGAGCAGGATCAGTGCCCGGTGCTGGATGGCCTTGAGTCGCGACGACGGCGCGGGGCGCAGGTCAGGGTGCGGCGCCTCGGAAAGCGGAACCGGTGCAGGCGCTTGATCGAGAGGCCCGGGCATGGAACTGCCTTCCGATGATGGCTGTCGATCGGGAGGTTAGGTTCATCCTGCCGTCCCCCGCCATCCCTGCCGCTTCAGGACCAGACCGCGATGGTCGGGCGGGCTCGGCGACAGACCGTCCGCGGTCACCTATGCCTCGATAGCCCGATCGGCTTCGTTCGGACGATCGAGGATGCTCATGGATCGGCGATCAGCCAGTTCCAAGCTGCTCAGCAAGCGTCGTTCATAACATCGTCGCTATCCCAGACTGTCGAGCAGAACTTGTTCTATTGTGAATATTTTCGGACGTTTTCTATGGGGTTCAACTGGACACCATGGTGGGAGCGACAACAATGCGCCGCCGGCCATGATGGCTGTCGCGCAAACCGGCGCCCTGACCAAAAGCACGCACTCGACGTGCACCGGCCAAAGAGGGTTTTCCCGGTCCGGCGGTTTCAACCGGCCTTATGCATCAACTCCCGTCCGCCCTTCCCAACATCTCCGGCACCGCTCCCGGCGGCACCTGACCTCGTGTGCGGTTGCAACCTCATGCGACAGCGACTGTCGGATCTCGACTGTTCCTGCAGGACCAGGGCTAGAAATGGATCCTGACGCCGCCGAACGCCGAGCGCGGCGCGCCGGCGAAGATCGAGCCGGACTTGCCGTCCAGCACCGAGGCGCCCGCTTCCGCGCCAGCAGCGGTCAAGCTGTCCGTGACGTTCAACGCCGACCCGACATAGGTGCGATCGGCCAGGTTCTCGACCTCGCAATACAGGTGAACGCGGTGCAGCAGGCCGAGCCGCGCCGGCGGATCGTAATGCAGCTCCACGTTGAACAGCCCGGCCCCTTGCGCCTTCAGCAGGTTGGCGTTGTCGAGCCAGTAGCCGTCCCGGAAGGTGAACTCAAGAAAGCCGCCAAGCCCCTCGAAATGCCCGTCCGGCTGATCATAGACCAGACGCAGGTCGAGCACGTTCGGCACCACGCCCGGGATGGACTTGCCGTCGCGATTGAAAATCACCGCCGCCTTGCTGCCGGCCACGAGCTCGGCGTAGTCGGTATAGATCTGGTTGTCGTAGGTGTAGGCCAGCAACATGCGTGCGCCGGACAGCACACGGGGCAACGGCGTCCAGTCGACGCCCAGCTCGATGCCGCGATGCTGCGACGCCGGCGCGTTGAACACGAAGTTCTGCAGGTTTGGGCCAGCACTCTCATTGATGATCTCGTTCTGGAAGAACTCGTAGAACCCGGTCGCCTGTACGCGCAGTGCTGCGTTCGGATGCCATTGCGCATCGAGGTCGACCCCGACATTGCTTTGCGACCTCAACTGCGTGTTGCTGCCGAACTGGCCGGTGGGCGCGATGAACAGGTTGGTGGTCTGCGGCGTGCCATAGCCGGTACCGACCCGGGACTGCAGCGTCCAGGCGTCGGACGGCGTGTAGATCAGCGCGCCCTCCGGCGCCAGGTTGAAGTAGAACCGGTTGGCGTTGACGAACGTGCGCGAGGCGCCCTTCGCGTCATAGGCGTAGATCGTCTCGTTCCCGCCGAGATCGGAATACTCGCCGCCGAGCCCGACCACCGCGTGCCAGCGCTGCGCCAGCCTGACATCCTCCTGAAAGCGCGCACCGCCGTTCCACTGATGTCCGAACACGGTCGAGGCGAGGCTGCCCCGTGTGGCGCCGCCCTGCGGGGTGATATTGTAGAACCTGCCTCCCAGATCGAAATAGTCCCAGTTCACCCCGGCGAACGAGGTGAGCGGCAGGCCGAACAGGCGTCCGGTGTTGGTGACGTTGCTGCTGACGTTGTAGGAGAAGAACGGACCCTGCTCGCCGGTCGCGGCGGTCGGCTGATCGATGTCGCGCACGTCGTAGGTGAACTCGGTCTGCCATAGGGTGCGGCTGTCCAGATCGTGCTCCCAGCGCAGTCCGACGATGGTGCGTCGGTCGAAGCGTCCGATCCCTGCGGCCTGCGCGCTGATCGCCGCCGTCGGGCCGTAGGCGCCGTTGCGGAACAAGGAGACGCTGGCGCAGCCTGCCGCCTGCAACCGGGCGCAGCCGAGCTGGAACGGGTTCGTGCCGTATTGGTTCAGCGACAGGCGGATCGGCAGCCGCGTGTCGGTCACGTTGTTGACGACCTTGAACACCAGCCGGTCGACGGGTCCGAGATCGATGCGCAGCTTGGCATCCTCGGTCGAGCTGTCATAGGCGCTGTTGGCGATGAACCCGTTTCCCCGCAGGTCGCTGCCGAACACGGACAGGTCGTAGTTGTGGCCGGCGACGCCGACGTTGGCATAGGTCTCGACTAGGCCGTAGCTGCCGAACTCCGATCCCAGGTCGATGCCCTGTATGTCGGCGCCGTTGCGCGTGTGCAGGTCGAGCGCGCCGTCGACGGCGTAGTTGCCGAACACGGTGGAGGCCGGCCCCTCGAACACGTCGGCGCTCGCATAAGCGCGCGGGTCGACCAGGTCGGTGCGCGAATTGCCGTCCGGCTGGGTTTCCGGAAACCCGTCCTCCAGGATCTGGATATTACGGATCGGCGAGGCCTGCCGGTCGTCAGAACCGCGGATGGAAATGCCGATGTCGCGCGGACCGCTGCCGGTGATGAAGGACACTCCGGGCACGGTGGCCAGGATGTCGGCGATCGTCAGTGCTGGGGTCAATTCGAAAATCCCAGCCGGTGCGCTGTAGGTGGTTTCACCCGCCGGACGGTCTGTCGCCGGTGCAAGGATGGTGCTTCCGGTGACCTGGATGTTCTCGGTGACGGGCGTGTCGAGGGTGGCTGCAACGACGGGCAGCGGCAGCGTCGCGACAAGGGTGGCGAACGTCGTACGCAACGCGTGCCGGCGCCGCGTCGGCGAGATCGACCAGCTTCGAAACATCAAACACATTATCCTGAGGGGTCATCGAGAGAAGGCGACCCAGACGGTCCGGCACGATCGATCGGCCTGCCTATCGTGCACCAACCGTTCAGGCCGCGGGAATCGTCTGGATCAGGATTGTCTGACCACGGCCAGCAGGACTGATATCGTCAACGCGGCTTCGAACATCCTGTCGGATCCGTAGCAATCCCGATAATTAGACGTTCTATCATCGCTGGCGACTTTGTTTGTGAAGTTCCGATGACGTGCGAGGCAAGACGGAAGCCAGGTTAAATCAGCCCACGTGCTTTATAAGAGCAGGCGTTGACGCATAGATCGGCGGGATCTGTCAGGCCTCGCGCCAGGATTGGCGTTCGCTGGCGTAAGACCGACCGCGTAGGGTCCGGATGGTGGTGAGGATGGTCGGCGGACGGGCTGTAGACTAGCGGCGGGAGATGACGGGGGGGGCTACCGGCGGTTCCGGGATCGAGACTGCAGCCGGCAGTTCGCCGAGCGCAGCGCAGACGTGCTGAACCGGACCTGCCTGCCAGCGACGTCATCGCCTTGGTGGTGTTCTACTGACGGCACTTCCAGTTCACCCTGCGGGATCTGAGCGAGATCGTTGGTCTTCACCCCGAGACTGGTTCAGTTCGTGTAAGACTTTTTTTGAGCGCTTTGTGACACTGGCGCATGGATCGGCAAATTGATTTGGTTGAGGTAGGCTGGGCGAGGCGGATCCCTGCTCCATTCGCGTCCTGAGCTGCCTGAACTTGCCGTTTAAAGACCAATGACGAGCGTCGCCACCACATAAGGTGATCCTAGTTTCGATCCGCCTTCAGCATTGCTCGACACGAGCCTGGCCCGAACAGCCGACGCAGCAAGGAGACCGATTCAAGTACGGAAAGATGACGTCCGGCCTGTGCCTGCAGGTCGATCCCCTCTGCCTCCACCTGCACGGTCCGTGTGAAGCCTGAGCAGCCAGAGAAAATCGTCTGGTTTGCGGGAGCGGTGAAGATGACGACCCCGTCAAAGCCGTTGGATCGTATGGTGAAGCGCTCCATCGCCGGCGGCACGAACCATGTCTGCCACTGCTGGCCGATCTCGATCGCCGGATGACGCACGGGCCGGTTCAACACCAGCGAAAGCCGATCGGACGTCAACTCGGCCGCGTAGTCGCTTGCAGGCAGACGGTGCGCGCGGGCCAAGTCCAGCACCGCGAGCAGAAGGAGGAGTGCCGGAGCCGCCGCCAGGCGAACCCGCAACGAGATCGCCAGAAGCAGGATCATCGTCCCGGCCGTCAGGGTCAAATCCCGCGCTGCGGCAATGACGGCGGCAGACCCGTCTCGACCGGCAAGACGAGGTTGGCATCGACATGTCCAGGCAGATTGAACAGGGTGGTATGCGTCGTGCTGCTCTGCCGATTATAGATGAACTCGTTCGGCTTCTTGATGAACAGCAGCGTGTTGGTGGCCGTAATACCGAGCAGTCCCATTAAGCAAAGTGTCGGGAGCCGGCAGAACACCACAAGGACGACGAGATCGCCGGGCAGGCAGTTAGGCGTCACGAACCAGCAATGCCGTCCGCTACCGCTCCTGGAACTTCAGCAGCCGCCCGGCATTGGCCATCACCGCGAGCGTTCCGACATTATGCGCCACCGCGGCGATCAGTGCCCCGCTCGGACCCAGCACGCCGGTCGCGGCCAGGGCGATGATCATCGCGGTCCAGCCCAGTCCGAGCCCGACATTGACGTGGATGGTGGTCCTGCAGCGCCGGCTCAACCTGACGCAGGTGGCCAGCCGCCGCAGGTTGCTCGTCATCAGCACCAGGTCGGCGGAGGCGAGTGCGGCGTCGGTGCCGTGGCCGCCCATCGCCACGCCCACCGCGCCGGCCTTCAGGGCGAGGCTGTCGTTGATGCCGTCGCCGACCACCATCGGCCGGAAGCCCGCCCGCGTCTCCTCCAGCACGCAGTCGAGCTTCTGGTGCGGCAACGCCTCGGCGCGCACGGCCGGTATCTGCAGCAGGCCGGCGATGCGCCGGGCGACCGGCGTGCGGTCGCCGGTGAGCAGCAGCATGCGGTTCAGTCCCAGCCGCCTGAGATCGGCGAGTGCGGCGCCGGCTTCCGGCCGCGGCTCGTCGGCGAGCTTCAGCCAGCCGATGAACCGCCCGTTCTCGGCCACCCCGGCGATCGGTCCGTCATGGTCGGGCGGTTCGGGTGCCGCGACGCCGAGCTCGGCGAACATCTCCGGCCGGCCCATCGCCAGCGGCGACGGACCCCGGCGCGCGGTCACCCCGAAGCCCGGCAGCTCGCGCAGGTCCTCGAGCGCTGGATGGCGGCCGGCCGGGACGAGGGCGGCGAGCGCCCTGGAGACCGGATGCGTGCTGGTGGCCCCGAGTGCGGCTGCGGTCTCGATCAGCGCCTCCCGCCCGATGCCGGGCTCCGGGCATGCCTCGACGAGGCCCAGCTCGCCGAGCGTCACGGTGCCGGTCTTGTCGAGGATCACCGAGTTCACGGCGGCGAGCTGTTCCAGGAACGCCGAGCCCTTCACCAGGATGCCGTGCCGGGCCGCGACGGCGAGGGCGGCGACCGAGGTGGCGGGGGCCGCGAGCACGACCGCGCAGGGACAGGACGCCACCAGCACGGCGAGCGAGGTGGAGACCAGCCCGGTCGCGAACCAGACGCCGGCCGCGAGCAGCAGCACCAGCACCATGTAGGCGCCGGCATAGCGCTCGAGCAGGCGGGTCACCGGCGGCTTGGCGCGCTCGGCCTGCTGCATCAGCCCGATCACCCGGCCGAGCGTCGTGCTGTCCCCGATGCGGGTGACCTCCACCAGCAGCAGGCCGGACAGGTTGATGGAGCCGTCGAACACCGTCGAGCCCGGCTCCACCTCCTCGGGGACCGACTCGCCGGTGATCGGCGCGTTGTCGATGCTCGACCGGCCGGACCGCACGATCCCGTCCGCGGGCGTGCGATCGCCGGCGCGAAGCTGGATCATGTCGCCCGCCTGCAGCGCCGTGGTCGCGACCTCCTCGATGTCGCCGTCCGGCAGCACCCGTCGGGTGCTGGTCTGGGTCAGACGCCGCAGCGCGCGCAGCGCCTCCTGTCCGCCGATCAGCGAGCGCTCCTCCAGCACGTGGCCCACCGTCATCACCAGGGGCAGCAGGGCGGCGGTGAACAGGTCGCCTTCCGCCCAGGCCGCGATCACCGCCAGCGCCACGAGCTGGTCGGTCAGCCCGTGCAGGTCCGGATGGCGAAGGCTGTGGTAGGCCGACACCATCGCCGGAACCGCGACCAGCAGCGCCGCCAGCCCCGCGACCAGCGCCACCAGCTCGGCCCGGCCGGGCAGCACCAGCTGCAGGAGGGCCGCCATCAGCAGCAGTCCCGCGGTGAGCATCGCCAGCGTCAGCTGGACGCCGAGCGTGCGCCGCTCGCGGATGCTGAGCAGGCCGCCCAGGGTCGCGGCTGCCCCGCTCATGGCGTCTGTCCCGACAGCAGCAGCCGTGCGCCGCTGGCCGGATCGAAGGCGTCGACGGCCTTGGCCTGGTGCAGGATCGTCTGCATGCGGTCGTTGTAGATCTTGGTCAGCAGCGCCGTGCCGGACACGCCGTCGGCGGCCTGCGCCAGGGTGTTGATCGACGCGGTGCGCGTGGTGGCGGTGCTGGTCCGCTCGGCGGCGGCGG
This sequence comes from uncultured Acetobacteraceae bacterium, assembly GCA_964236105.1. Classification (GTDB taxonomy): domain Bacteria; phylum Pseudomonadota; class Alphaproteobacteria; order Acetobacterales; family Acetobacteraceae; genus Lichenicola. The sequence goes on from CAXSBC010000004.1 coordinate 21,630, forward strand.
CATGGGCGTCGGCCAGCACGGTGCTGCTGTCGAGCTGCGCCTTCTGCTCGACCCGCGTGGCCTGGCTGTGCGCCTCCGCCACGGCCGCGTCGGAGCGCTGGCCGGCGATCAGCACGCCGTCGAACGCCGTCTTCACCTCGCTCGGCAGGGCGATGTCCAGGTCGACGCGACTGACCTCGATGCCGAGCCCGGTGCCGTGCGCCTGCAGGTCGACGAGGCGACGGTTGATGGCAGCCACCAGGTCGGACCGGAGCCGCTCCCGCCTGCCGCGATCCGCCTCGCTGAGGTCGTTGCCGTTGCGGGTGACGACCAGCGTGTCGGTGTCGCGCGCCGCGACCAGCGAGACCAGGCTCGCCGTGGTCAGGGCCGCCAGCGCCGGCGGCACATGCCCCGCCTGCAGCATGTAGTCGCCCGGATCGGTGATCCGGTAGAACAGGGCTGCCGTCACATGCACGATGCCGTCGGCGGTCATGAAGAAGGTCGCGTTCTGGCGGATGTCGTCGACGACGGTCCAGGTCGCAGCGCCCAGGGTGGCATCGGCAGGCGGCTTCAGCGGCTCGAAGGAGAACTCGAGCTGACGGTCCGCGCCCGGCAGGAACACCACGCGTTCCAGCGGCCGCGGCCAGGCGAGCAGCAGGCCGGCTCCCTGCACGCGCACCACCCGTCCGAGCCGCAGCACCACGGCGCGGCTGTCCGGGGAGACCTGGCGGATGTTGGAGAACGGCCAGACCAGGGCGGCGATCAGCACCAGCCCGAACACGACGCGAAAGGCGAGCCCGATCGACTGCGCCCAGGGTCCGACGCGCTCCTCCGCGGGTGTCCTCATCGCACCCTGCCTGTCGCCGACGCCGGAGCGGGCGCAGGCAGCGGCGTGGCCGCCGATGCCGATGCAGCGGGCGACGTCACCGCGGCCGGTCCGTCCACGAAGGCCCGGAACGGCGCCGCATCGGTGCGCAGGATCAGCCTGGTGTTCTCGCCCACCACGGTCTGCAGCGTGTCGAGCGAGCGCAGCAGCGTGTAGAGCTCCGGCGCGCCCGCATAGGCCCTGGCATAGATCCTCGCCGCGTCCAGCCGCGACTGCGCCTCGACATGCGCCGCCTCGGCATGGGCGTCGGCCACTACGATGCGGGCGTCGCGGTCGGCGTGGGAGCGGATCTCGGACGCCGCACGGTCGCCCTCGGCGGTGACGCGATCGGCGACCGTGTTCCGCTCGGCCGTCATGCGGGTGACGGTCGCCTCCAGCGTGTCGCTGGGCAGGGTCAGGCGCTCGATGCCCACCTGCAGGATGCTGATGCCGTAGGTGGCGAGCACCTGCGCCTCCAGACGCGTCTTCAGGGCCGCCTCGAACGCGTCGAGCTGGACCTTCGACGGGTCGGTGTTGACGAGCTGCGCCAGGTCGAACTGCGCTGCCACGATCTCGAGCGAGGAGCCGGCATAGCTGCGCAGCTGCTCCGCCGCCTCGGCGGGCGTGTTGCGCACCGAGCGGAGATACTGGGAGATGTGGCCCGCATCCTTCGGCACCCGCCACGCGACATAGGCCTGCACCAGGATGCGCAGCCCGTCGCGGGTGCCGACGTCGTGCAGCCCGGTCGATGTGGTGCGCAGCCGGATGTCGACCGGCACCGAGGCCTCGAACGGCGCCGGCCAGCGCAGCGCCAGGCCCGGCTCGGTCAGGATCCGGACCGGATCGCCGAACGCGGTGACGACCACGGCCTCGCCAGGCTCGACCGTCGTCAGGCAGGCGGCGGCGAAGGCGACGGCGACGATCAGGCCGGCGAGGCCGAACCGGCCATAGCGGCGCAGCCGCAGCACGCCGCCATCCACATCGCCATGATCGTCATGTCCGGCGTGAGCATGGGCGTGTCCGTGATGGTGGCCATGGCCGTCATCATGCGCATGGTTGTGGTGATGACCGAACACGCTCGGGGCTCCTACGGCGCTTGCTCTGGTGGCGGTGGCGGCAGCACGACCCCGTTCGGGCTGCCGCCCGAGGGACGCAGATCGAGGATCGGCTCGTCGCTGCCGGTCCCGCGCAGCCGGTGGTCGATGATCAGCAGCTGCCGATGCGCGAGACCGGTGGTCAGCGCGTCCAGCCTGCGCTCCAGCCGGAAGGAGGTCGAGCTCGCCGCATCGGCGACCCGATCGGTCGAGAACCCGGTGGAGCGCACGGTCGCGTCCACCACGGCCTCGTGCGCCAGGGCGGCCGCCTGGTCGCGCTGCGCCCTGGCTTCGCGCTGGGCGTCGCTGGTCCGGCTGATGGCGTAGCCTTCCTGCTCCGCCATGGCGGTGTGGGCGCTGATCTGGGCGGTCTGCACCGCGTGGTAGGCCGCGGCAGCACCCGGCGGCGGATGGATCGCCTCCACCACCACCGCCATGATGTCCACCCCGGCCGGGATCGCATCCAGTTCGGCCTGCAGGTCGGACGCGATGTCGTGCGAGACCGTCGCCCGGTCGGCGCCCAGCACGTCGAGCAGCGTGTGATGCGCGAAGTAATGCGCCAGCAGCCGGCTGGTCCTGGCCTGCACCAGCCGCTGCGGATCGTCCGACGCATACGCCGCCGCCAGCGCCGCCGCATCCGACAGCCCGACGCGGTAGACGACGCGCAGGTCGATGTTGACGCTCTCGAAGCTCTGTCGTCCGCGCGAAAGGCTGGCGACGAGATAGGCGGCCTCCGAGGGATGACTCTCGTCCCAGAGCCGGTCGGCTGCGGGGCCCGGCTGGCCCTCGGTCCCGGCGAGCGCCGTCCGGTTCGGGAGGGACGCGGCGTTGCCGTCGGATGCGTCGAACACGATCGGGACGTCGTGCATGACGCCGAGCTCCACCGGCCGCAGCCTGCCCAGCGGCCAGGGCAGGTGCAGATGCAGGCCCGGTCCGAACACCGCGACCGGGCGGCCGAACCGCTCGTAGATGGCGCGCTGATCGACGCGCAGCGCCTCGATGCCGCTGAGGCCCCAGCCGAACAGCACCAGCACGGCCAGGACCGGCGCCAGTGCGGCGCGCACGAAGGCGAGCGCCCAGCTCCGGGACAGATCGATCCCGAACAGGTCGCGCACCGTCGCCGCCACCGGACGCGGACGCCGCAGCACCAGCGCCTGCGCGATCGCGCTCACCGCGACCGCGCGCGCGTCCGCGATCGGCGGGAACGGCACGAACAGCGTGGCGGCGGCCCGCACCGTCATCTCGATCGAGACCAGCAGGCAGAGCACCGCCGACAGGCGGCCGGCATAGGCGCCCGCGCCGATGCCGGCATAGAGCAGCAGGCAGCCGATCCCGCAGAACAGGAACACCGCGATCGGCACGCGCACGAGTGCTGCGATCGCCGGCGCTTCTGGAAGCGCCAGCGCGTCGAAGGCCGCGAGATGGCGCTCCAGCACCAGAAGCACGAAGGCGCCGATCAACGCGGCCGCTGCCAGGATCGCCGGCGTGCCCGGCGTCGGGGCCCAGGCCACGTCCCTGCCGCAGGCAAAGACCGCCGCCGCTCCCCCGAGCGCCGACAGCGCGCCGCCGGCGGCGGCCTGCTGCCAGGTCGAGCGGCGGCGGGCACGACGCCACAGCCAGCCATCCGGGGCAGGCTCGTCCTGCATCGACCCGTCCTCGGCTGCCGGCAGGCCGAGCTGTTCTGCGCGAAGAGCCAGGGCCCGGGCCTGTGCCATCAGGCCCACGGCCACGCATCCGGCCGCCAGCAGCATGAAGGCGGCACCCACGCTGGGCAGCATTCCGGCCGACGCGTCGGCGGCATCCGGAGCCGCCATGGCGGCGACCGCGACGAGAACACAGAGCGCCGCACCCAGATGCAGCCCGACCGCCTGCTTCCTCGCCGAATTGAATGCGGACAGCTCCGCTAGACGCACGGGCGGCGATCCGGGCCGGCGTCGAGACGGATCATCGCGAGGTCCTGCGTGGCTGTCTCTTGCGCCTGGTCGGTCATCGCGGATCGCGCCTTCATCCATTCCGGCATCCATGGCATCGGACCGCGTCGCCGACGGGCCTGGCAGGCTGGAACGTCAGCTGGTCCGGCTACGTTATAACGCAGACCGCCCGCTGGAAGGCAATATCGGGCACACGTCGCCTTGCGCTCGGGGACTCGAACCACGTGCCGGCGACCACGACCAGCATGATGATGGCCAGCACGGGGCTATCGGCGATGCGGCCCTGCTCCGGGAACAGGTAGCTGTACGGCAGGGCGCCATAGATGGCGCGGCCGCCAAAGATCAGGAGATCACGCCATACAGGATCGCCGTATGTCGCCAGCAACGCCGCGGGCATGATCGATGGCGAGAAGCTCATCATCGACGGAGGTCATACGATTCGATGATTTTCCCGCTTTCGGCATGCCGTCAGCAACGCCGCTCATGCATCCCGGCCTCCGGCGACCGCTGCGATACAGCCCGCCGCAGGGACCCGCGGCATCAATCGCCGGCATGCGATGTCCCAGCGGGGCCGGACGGGACCGTCTGCCGCGTCGCATCCTGTCCCAGGGTGATCCACCGCGGCGGGCGGGCCCCGGGGCCCCGTCAGGGGGGATGCCCGTCCCGGGGGGCCCCCCCCCCCCCCCGGCCCCCCCCCCCCCCCCCGGCGCGCGTGAGTCATCGGGGAACCGCGTCGACGCAGCGCCCTCAGGCCAAGGCCCTCGGCAGCCGGTCGATTTGACCGGCCGCGTCCCGGACGCGCCGGGGCGGCGGGCCTGTTCACGCCGGGTGATCGATTGCCGGTTACAGAGCCGGCGACGCATGACGGGCAACAGGCACGGGCTGTGCCTTCGGCCAACGGCAGTGCAGCCACAGCCAGGATCCCGGATCGGCTTCGATCCAACGTTCCAGCGTCGCATTCACGGCCAAAGAAATCGCGTAGATGTCGGTGGTCCGGTCGCCGCTGCGCGTCACGATCAGCGGCGGATCGCAGATCATCCGGAAACGACCCGGACCCAGTCGCAGGACGCGGACCGGAATGACCGGCGCGTCGAATCGGAGTGCGAACTGGGCCAGCGCGGGTGCGGTCATCGCATCGCGACCCAGGAACGGAACCGCGATGCCGTCATTCATCTTCTGGTCGACGAGGAGGCCCAGCGACCCGCCCTGCTGCAGATGCATCAGGGCCGACCGGGCTCCGCGGGCACCTTTTGCAAACATCGAGATGCGCGGACCGAGCGCTTTTTGTCGCATCTTCTGAATGATGCGGTCGACACCGGCGTTCGATGACGCCCGATAGAAGCCCGCAACGGGAAGGCCCAGTTGCGCGGCGATCGGCAGGATCATCTCCCAGTTGCCGAAGTGACCGGAGAAGAACAGGGCCTGGGTGCTGGCAGCCTTCAGCGCTGCGATGTGCGCCTCACCCTCGATTTCCCAGCCGGGCCCCGCCGACGTACGCTCGAACGAGGCGAGGTGCGGCAGTTCAGCGGAGGTGCGACCGAGATTATCCCACACGGCACGGATGATGCGGCCTCGCTCTGCCGTGCCCAGCCCGGGAAGGGCTCGCCGAAGGTTGTCGTCAGCAATCCTGGAGGCACGCAGGTGCGGGCCCAGCAGGCAGGCGAGCCACCCGCCGAGATCGGAGGCTGGGACCGGACCCAGGCGCTGCAGAAGCCGTACCGCTCCGGCGAGAACTGCGGACAGAACCAATTGAGCGGTGCCGTTGGCCCAGGACCTGACTGATGTTGGCATGGGGCACTATGCGCGCTCGGGTCGTCAATGAACCAGGACCAAGTCAGGCGCAGCCCATGGGCATCCGCCACCCATAGCGCCACCCGCCAGTTCCAGGAGCAAGGTCTGACTGCTCACGCCGCTCCAGGTTCCGCATCGCACCGCCGGCATGCCTGCCGCCGCAACACCGCCGAGACGGCGACGTCGCGCCTTGGCGGCAGCCTTGTTTCGTTCGATCCCGACGTCATCGCCTTGGATAGGCCCGCACCTCATCATGATCCGTGATGATACCGCATGACATCCACTGATGACGTCCGGAACAGCATCTCTGCCTGCATCACCAGACCGCCGGCACACGATGGAAGTTTTCTCGTGTTCCAACACCTTGGAACTTAAGTTGTCGTGTTGTGGAATTTCGTTTCTGATCTTCATGAACAATACCGGCTGCAGCGAGGCCCATGTTCATGTGGTCAAGCATTTCACGGCTGTCTTGTTCCTTTTTGGCGAGAATGCCGCCTCCATCGCTCGTGCCCAACCTAGACTCCAGGATTGTCAGCAACGGCTGGCGAGGACGCCAGATCGACGATGCCGCGGCACGATGCTCTCACAGTGGCGGCGCCAGCGTGCGTATCCGGAGCCGGCGGCACGTTCGCAACGGTTGGCGGAAGAATAGCGACAACAAGACTGGCCTCGAAATCGTTTGCGGAAACGGCGGGACGTCACCTGATCGGAGCAGATCCGAGCCGTGTCGGAAGTCGAAACGGTCATAGCGCGTGACGTCCTGCTGCAGGGCTTTGGTCAGTCGCCGCACGACTGTTTCGATGGTCCATAAGCAGGCCCTACGGGGGCAATAAACAAAAACGATGGCTCGCCGCTCGCGCTCGTCTTCTTTCGTGATCGCGATGGCGCTAGGTTGCCCGGGTTGTCGGAACGACCAGGACATGGCCGGCGCCGTTCGACGCCGCAGCATTTGGAGGAACCATGGACGGAGATGATGTCGGTCAGTGCCCGATGAAGGGCGTGACTCCCAACAACTCGACGGCGTGGCCGCGGTCCAACCAGGAATGGTGGCCGAACCAGCTGAACCTCAAGATCCTCCACCAGCACTCGGTCAGCTCCAATCCGTTGAGGAAGGAGTTCGACTATGCGCAGGCATTCAAGACGCTCGACCTGGCGGCGGTGAAGCAGGACCTGTTCGCGCTGATGACCACGTCGCAGGAGTGGTGGCCAGCCGATTACGGGCATTACGGACCGCTGTTCATCCGCATGGCCTGGCACAGCGCCGGCACCTACCGCATCGGTGACGGCCGCGGCGGCGCCGGCTCCGGGACGCAGCGTTTCGCGCCGCTGAATTCCTGGCCCGACAACGCCAACCTGGACAAGGCGCGGCTGCTGCTGTGGCCGATCAAGCAGAAATACGGCCGCACGATCTCCTGGGCCGACCTGATGGTGCTGGCGGGGAACTGCGCGCTGGAGTCGATGGGGCTCAGGACGTTCGGCTTCGCGGGTGGCCGTGCCGATGTCTGGGAGCCTGAGGAAGACATCAACTGGGGCCCCGAGGATAGCTGGCTCGGCGATCAGCGCTACAGCGGCGACCGGGAGCTCGCCGACCATCTCGGAGCGGTCCAGATGGGCCTGATCTACGTCAATCCGGAGGGACCGAACGGCTCCCCCGACCCGCTCGGCTCGGCGCGCGACATCCGCGACACCTTCGCGCGCATGGCGATGAACGACGAGGAGACGGTGGCCCTGGTCGCCGGCGGCCACACCTTCGGCAAGAGCCATGGCGCGGCCAGCGCCGAGCGGTATGTCGGCCCGGAGCCCGAGGCTGCCGGCATCGAGCAGATGGGCCTGGGCTGGAAGAACAGCTATCGCACCGGCAAGGGGGCCGACACGATCTCCAGCGGGCTCGAGGGCGCCTGGACCCCGGAACCGACCAAGTGGGACAACGGCTACTTCGACAACCTGTTCGGCTTCGAATGGGAGCTGGAGAAGGGTCCCGGCGGCGGCAACCAGTGGAAGCCGAAGCACAACGCGGCCACCGACCAGGTGCCCGACGCGCACGACGCCTCCAGGCGCCACCCGCCGATGATGTTCACCTCCGACATCGCGCTGATCACCGACCCGGCCTATCTGGAGATCTCCCGGCGGTTTCACGAGAACCTGGACGAGTTCGCCGACGCGTTCGCCCGCGCCTGGTTCAAGCTGACCCACCGCGACATGGGACCGGTCGCGCGCTACCTGGGTCCGGACGTCCCTGCCGAGCCGCTGCTGTGGCAGGATCCCATCCCCGCCCCGGACCACCCGCTGATCGGCGAGCAGGACGTGGCAACCCTCAAGGCGACGCTGCTGGCCTCGGGGCTGTCGGTGTCGCAGCTGGTGTCCACCGCCTGGAAGTCGGCCTCGACCTTCCGCGGCACGGACAAGCGGGGCGGCGCCAACGGCGCGCGCATCCGCCTGGCACCGCAGAAGGACTGGGCGGCGAACGAGCCGGCCGAGCTGGCGACGGTGCTGCAGACGCTGGAGGCCGTTCGGGCCGAGTTCAACGCCACGCAGCCCGACGGCAGGCAGGTCTCGCTCGCCGACCTGATCGTGCTCGGGGGCTGTGCTGGCGTGGAGAAGGCCGCCCGGGATGCCGGGCATGCGGTGGAGGTGCCGTTCACGCCGGGCCGCACCGACGCCACCCAGGAGCAGACCGACGCGCACTCCTTCGCGGTGCTGGAGCCGAGAGCGGACGGGTTCCGCAACTATCTCGGCGACGGACGTGGACGGCATGAGGAGGTGCACCTGATCGACCGGGCGCATCTGCTGACGCTGACCGCGCCGGAGATGACGGTCCTGGTCGGCGGCCTGCGTGTGCTGGACGCCAACTTCGGCGGCTCGAAGCTCGGCGTCTTCACCACGCGCCCGGGGACCCTCACCAACGACTTCTTCGTCAACCTGCTCGACATGGGCACGACGTGGAAGGCGGTGTCCGAGGCCGACGACCGGTTCGAGGGACGCGACCGCCGGACCGGCGAGCTGAAATGGACCGGCAGCCGCGTCGACCTGATCTTCGGGTCGAACTCGCTGCTCCGGGCCGTGGCCGAGGTCTTCGGATGCGCCGACTCCAGGGAGGCATTCGTGCATGACTTCGTGTCGGTCTGGACCAAGGTGATGAACCTGGATCGGTTCGACCTGGCCTGATCGCACGCGCCTCCGCTACAGGCGTCAACGGCATCGGGCGGCGTTTCAGGACGAGACGCCGCCCTTGCCTTGGGGAGCGAACAGGACGATGCCGGATGCACCGTTCCTCATCGCCTTCGATGCCGGGCTGCGTGACGATCTTCGACGTCGCCTCGGCGCGGTTCGCTGGAGCGACGCCGTCACCGCAGACTGGCGCTACGGCATGGACAGGACCGTCCTGCAGGCGCTCATCCGTCACTGGCACGCGGAATACGATTTCGATGCGGCCGAACGGCGGCTCAACGCGCTGCCGCAGTTCCGCGCCCAGGTCGGGGGATTCGGCGTCCACTCTGTCCGTCTGCAGGGACGCGGCCCGCGCCCGCGCCCGCTCCTCCTGATGAACGGCTGGCCGTCCAGCTTCGTCGAGTATCGCAGGCTGGCCCCGATGCTCGCAGGTCCGGTGGCGTTCGGCGGCTCGGCCGACGACGCGTTCGATGTGGTGATGCCTGCCCTGCCCGGGTCCGGTTTCTCGGACCGCCCGACGCAGCCGGCCCAGGTCTGGGCCCGAGGACCTGTTCCATCGGCTGATGACCGAGCATCTCGGCTATCGCGACTACCTGGCCTGCGGAACCGATATCGGCGCGGGCGTGGCGACGCGGCTGGCCCTCAGCATCCGGACGCGGTGCGCGGCATCCATGTCTCGGCGGTCGCGGACCCGCCCTTGCTGCCGGATGCGCCGGCGCTGACCGACGCCGAGACGGGCTACCTGGTCCGTGCCGCGCAGTGGGAAGCCGACGAAGGCGCCTACGAGCACGTGCACTACACCCGGCCCCAGACGCTGGCCTCCGCGCTGGCAGACTCCCCCGTCGGCCTCGCCAGCTGGATCGTGGAGAAGTTCCATGGCTGGAGCGAGCACGGCCAGGAGCTGTGGCAGGTGTTCCCGCCCGACATGCTGATCGACACCCTCATGATCTACTGGGCGACGGAAACCATCGGGTCGTCCATGCGCGCCGATGACGACCACCGCCACTTCCGGCGTCCCCTGCAGCCGGGGGACCGCGTCGCCGTCCCGACCGCGGTCTGCATGTGGCCGCACGACCTGGAGCGTCTCGACGACGTCCGGCAGTACTCGATGCAGGCGCATGGCGGTCGCTTTCCCGCCGGGAAGCTCCCGACGCCCATGCCCGCGACCTTCGGATGTTCGCACGCGCCCTGGATGGCTGAGACATCGCGCAGCCTGGATGTGCACGAGGTGCAGCCGCCGCCGACGGATCACGGGGTCGCACCCGTGATATCCGGCGCATTGCGTGGTCCGGCGATGGAGCGGCGGGGACATATACGCTCTGTCGCCAGCACGCCCTATCCTGCTCCAGCGTCTGCAGCCGGTAACATGACGTCCCGATAGTGCGCGCCGAGCGATGGATCGCGGGTCGCGCACCCGACCCCTGCGATCGTGATGACCCCCCGATGGCGAAGTCATCATAAAACTGCAAAAGCTCAAATCAGCCGATTGCACAACTCAGGATAATCCGAGCAGAATAGGCTCTACCCGAAGCTGCTGGAATTCAGGCATGGACACGTCTCACGAGCTTCACGATGCAGGACATGCTCCTGGCTCCGAGATGTTGCATGAGGCGCCGCGTCGGATCGGGGCCGAGGATGAGATCGCCCCCCGGTCCCTGCTGGCCGAAGCGGTCGAACTGCTGAACTGCACCCGTACTCTTGCGGATCGTCCGGACAGCCCTTCGGGCCGGCCCAAGGCTGCCGGTCGCCGTGTCCATCAGGATGCCAGCGATCCGGATCAGTCGATCGCGGCGCGCCTGATGGCGGCGTCGCTCTGCTCGCATGATCAGCAGGCAGCAGCACTCGCCGACTGGGTGCGGCGGGCGCATCGCTACCTGTCGGCAGACGAGACCAAGGCCGGCGCGGCACGATAGACGCGCGCTGCGTGAGCATGGCGTCGCCGAGGTAGGCGACTTCCGCAAAGGCCGCTGAGCCTGCGGGCCGCCGGGCCGCCTGCGGCCGGACCACGTCCTGCACGAGATCGTCCAGCGGCCGGGGCGAGCCAGGCAGGGCGGCGGCGGCCGGCCTGTCGACGCACCGGCCCACGGACCCGCCATCAGGCCGTTCGACCGATGAAGACGCGTCGACCATCGTGAGGGCGTGCGCAGGCAGCCGCGGCAGGACAGCAGGCCGCGGCAGCCGTGTGACGGACCGATGATCATGCCACGGCCGCGTCGTCATGCCGCCACCGCAGGCGCCTCCAGCTCCGGCTCGACGATCTCGGCAAGGGCGGGCTCCGCCAGGCCGCTGCGAACGCCCCAGAAGCAGAACAGCAGCGACAGCAGCGCCACCACCAGCATGTCCCAGCCATAGGGAATCCAGTCCAGGCCGCCGAACTGCCGGCTGCCGGTCAGCGACACCACCGTCATGACCGCGAGATAGAGGATCAGCCAGCCGGCTGCCCGCAGCTCCTCGCGCAGCGTGGCACCCGAGGCGTTGCGTCGATACCAGCCATAGATCGGCAGCCCGGCCGCGAGCAGCAGGATGATCTCGCCGGTGAGCGGCCAGCGCGCCCAGTAGAGCAGCTCGGAGGCGAACACGAACGCCAGCGGCGCCAGCACCCCCATCCCGGGCAGCCGGACCGGCCGGCGCAGCTCCGGAGCCCGCGCCCGCAGCGAGAGCGCCGCGACCGGCACCATCAGGTAGGTGATCACGATCGAGACCGAGATCACCGCCATCAGCGGGCCCCAGCCGCGGAAGAAGTAGAGAAACAGGAACGCGACCACGAGGTTGAACCACATGGCCGGCCGCGGCACCCCGAAGCGCGGGTCGACCTGGCCGAACAGCGCCGGCGCGGTGCCGTTGCGCTGCATGCCCAGGATCATGCGCGAGGCGACGGCGGTATAGGTGATCCCGGTGCCGCTCGGGCTGACGAAGGCGTCGAAATACAGCAGCAGGGCGAGCCAGCCGAGCCCGAACAGCAGGGCAAGCTGGGCGAAGGGCGAGGAGAAGCCGAGCCCGGCCCAGCCGACCGCCTGCAGCCGCGCCGGGTCGAGCGCGCCGATGAACGCGACCTGCAGCAGCAGGTAGACACCGACCGCGATCACCACAGAGCCGATCACGGCGAAGGGAATGCTGCGATCCGGATCGCGCGCCTCGCCCGCGAGGCTGAGCGGGTTCTGGAACCCGTTGAAGGCGAACACGATCCCCGAGGTCGCGACCGCGGTCAGCACGCCGGCGCCGCCGAAGGGCAGGAACCCGCCGGTGCCCGCGACATGTCCGGTGACATTGCCCAGATGGAAGGCGACCGCGATCAGGGCCAGGCCGGTGATCGTCGGCACCACGAGCTTGAACACCGTGATCGCCGCGTTCGACCGCGCGAATACCGCGACGCTCCAGTAGTTGACCAGGAAGTAGACGACGACCAGCGCACCCGCCAGCAGCAGCGCCACGGGCGACAGCTCGCCGTCACGGTAAAGCGCCTGCGCCCAGGGATAGGGCCAGGAGCTCATATACTGGATCGATGCTTCCGCCTCGACCGCGATGGTGCTGACCACCGTCAGCCAGTTCGCCCAGGCGGCCAGGAAGCCCACCAGCCCGCCATGCGTCACCCGCGCGTAGCGAACCATCCCGCCCGAGACGGGGAACATGCCGCCAAGCTCGGCTGCGACGGAGGCGACCACGAGCACCACGACGGCGCCGATGATCCAGGCGAAGATCGCCGCAGGACCGGCGATGGCAGCGGCACGGGCTGCGCCGAACAGCCAGCCGGAGCCGATGATCGAGCCGAGGCCGGTGAACAGAAGGGGCCAGGGGCCGATCTCTCGTCTGGTCAGTTTTGGCATGCAGCGCTCACTCCGATCCGGAAACGACACGATAGATCACGCAGAAGCCGCCGTCTGCTCCACCAGAAGAAACAGCTGCGCCTGGGAGCAGGGTTGTCTCGCCTGGCATGATGCCGTCTCGTGCCCGGGGCATGTCGGCCCGCCTTGCATCTCCCCGAGCGGAACGACTGCCGCCTGTCCGGGCAGGCCGATCGCACCCGTGCAGCCCGTTCCGCACGCCTCGCCACCCGACCCGGATTGCCCGGCGGACCTCCGCCAGCGGCATCATGCAGCCCGGGCTCGGCCCAGGCCGTTTCCGGTCTTCCCGTCATTGCCCGGTCACCCCATGCAGGACCTGACGCATGACGACGCTGCCGGCCACAGCCACGGCAAGGAAAAGCACCAGCGTCGACACCCAGAACCAGAAGCTGCTCATTCACGTCTCCCTGGATCGCCGGCTGCCCGCGCGGAATACCGCCGATCCGGCCCGTCGTTCCTCGACCGCTCGATCCTACCCCGACGAGGCCGGAACGCGACCGACCTGCATGGTGTCGTCCCAGCACCGTGTCCAGCGGCGAGAGCAGATCATGGCGGGACGCGACCTGCCGTTCGCGTCGCCCGGTTCCCGATCCGCTGCCGGGGTCTGGCGCATGACGTCGCCGCCTCGACCACGACGCTGACGAGCCTCAGGTGCGGGCGATGCTGATGCAGCCGATCTCAAGAAGGCGGGCGACAGAAGACCGACCGGCGAGGCGGGGATCTGCCGCTCCAGCAGCCGATATCGGCCGTCGCGAACGACCCGCATCTACGGCGTCCGGCCGGGGCCGACGGCGCAAAACCCCGGGCGCACCCTCTCAGCCCGGTGGCGGCCCCCATGCGGGCGAGGAGGCACATCCCGGCAGACCGTCGAGCCGGGGCTCGTCGTCGTCAGGAACGTCACGGGGCTCGGGCGCCGCTCCCTCCGCGCGCCTGCCGAGGTCGCGACCGCCGGGCCTCGTCGCCCCGGCCGATAACCGCCGCCGCACGATCCGAATGCTCGCCGATGCCCGGAGCCGCGCGGCCTGCGTCGCCGCCGCCGCGACAACCCCGATCCGACGGCCTGCTAGGCGGTGTGGCTCCCGGGAACCCCGGAGGCCGTCGCCTCCCGGTCTTGCGGAAAGACCAGCCTGATCGTCGTCCCGACACCTGGCGCCGTTTCGATCTCGAGCTTGCCGTTCGACTGCTCGACAAAGCCCTTCACCATCGACAGCCCGAGCCCGGTGCCTTTGCCAAGAGACTTGGTCGTGAAGAACGGTTCCGTCGCACGGCGTGCGACTTCGGGCGACATGCCGCAGCCGTCATCCGCCACCGCGATCTCCACCGCGGGCCCGGTCGCTGGTCCATCGTAACGACGCGCGCGCGTCGCGATGGCGATCCGGCTGCCGGCGGGGACGGCATCGGCGGCATTGCGAACCATGTTCAGCAACGCCATCTCCAGCTGGCTGGCATCCAGGGACACCATCAGCGGCTCATCCGCCAGGTCGAGCACCACATTGATGTCGGCGCCGGCCATCTGGTCGAGAATGCTGTCGCAGTTCGCCAGCGTTTCGTTGATATTCAGCGCCTGATTTTCATGAAACTGCCGCCGCGCGAACGAGAGCATCTGATCCGTCAGCTTGGCTGCTCGCCGCGTGCCCCAGGTCGCGCGCTCGATCTGCTTGGCACGACGGACGCCATCCACCTCCGTGCTGATCCGCTCGAGGTTGGCCATCACGATGGTCATGAGGTTGTTGAATTCGTGCGCCAGGCTAGAGGCCATGGCCCCCAGGGTTTCCATGCGCTGCGACTGCTGCAGCACCGCTTCCGCCTCGCGTCTGCGGGTCACGTCGAGCTGGCTGGCGAAGTGGTAGACAAGCCTGCCGGTGGTATCGATGACCGGGCTGATGAACAGGGCGTTCCAGAAGCTGCTTCCGTCCTTGCGGTAGTTCATCAGCTCCAGGTGGACGTCCTCCTGCATGTGCAGCTGGCGCCGGATCTCGACCACGGCTGCGGGATCCGTGTCCTGGCCTTGCAGGAAGCGGCAGTTCCGGCCGATGATTTCGTCCTGGCTGTAGCCCGTCAGCTGCTCGAATGCCTGGTTGCAGAAGATGATGGGATTGTCATCCCCGTGCGGATCCGTAAGGCACATCGGCATGCGGCTCATCTGCACCGCCGCAAAAAAGATATCCGTTCCGCCCTGGCTGCCGGCCGACGAAATAATGTTGCGGCCTTCCGAAATATGATGACCGGACTCGGAAGTGTTCAGATCAGGCTCTCCGAGCTTTGACATCGTTCATCCTGTTTCAGCATGGCTCGGTTGATGTATCGGGTATCCGACACGCATCCAAACACTTACGTAGGACGGAGTGTCTAGAACAGGGAACGATCCGATCCCTCCTGCGCTCACCCCCCCGGCGCTTGGCGAAGGTTCCGCATGTGTGTGTTCTGCTAGTCGAAGATGAGCCCCTGATCCGTGAAGTCATGGCGGAGTCGCTCCAGGATGCCGGCTACGACGTGATCGAGGTCGAGAACGGCGATCTGGCGGTCGAGCTGATGCGTCGGCCGCCACGGGTGTTTTCCATCCTCGTGACCGACTTCCACATGCCTGGTAGGACCGACGGCTCGGAAGTCGCCGCCCGGATGCGCGCGATCATTCCGTCCATCGCGGTGGTGATTGCCTCGGGTCGACCGGAAGTGCTTCAAAGCCGGTGGCAGCAGGACCATGGCTACAAGCTGCTGAAGAAGCCCTATTTGCCCAGCCACCTGATCACGATCGTGCAGTCCATGATCGGGCCGCCCGTCGCCTAGCGTGCGGTAGCGTGTTCACCGTTCGACAAGCCTGAGCGTCACCATCCAGTCTCTTCCACCGACCATGAACTGCCTGAGCTGTCGCATTGCAACAAAACCAGGTTCCCGTCGGCGAATCCGAGCTTCAGCGCCTGCAGCGGCGCGAGACATCGCTCGAGACTGCGAACGCCGCACTTCGCGTCATGGTCGCAGCACTTGCCGCGAAGGCTGCCGGCCAGGCCGACGACCTCGGCGCGCCGTCCGGACCGGACGGCGATCGGGCGGCCTACGAGGTGCTGGCCGTCACGGTCGAGAAGACCCGGACCGCCATGGTGGTGACCGACCCGACCCTGCCCGACAACCCAATCGTCTTCGCCAACCGGGCCTTCCGACGGATGTCGGGCTATTCCTCCGATGAGCTTCTGGGGCGCAACTGCCGCTTCATGCAGGGTCCTGGCACCGATCCTCAGGCCGTTGCCCGGGTGAGGGAGGCGATCCGCCAGCGGCACGACATCACGATCGATCTCGTGAACTACCGCAAGGACGGCAGCAGCTTCCTCAACGAGCTCCATATCAGCCCGGCCTATGGGCCCGATGGCGAGCTCCGCTACTTCTTCGGATGCCAGACCGATGCGACGAGCTATCGCGATACGGCGGACCGCCTCGAAGGCAACGACCACCGCTGGCGAAACCGTTTCGACCGCCTGCAGGAAGGCTTCATGGTCGGCGAATTCATCCGGGACGCTCGTGGAACGCCGGTCGACTGGCGGTTCCTCGAAGTCAACGACGCCTGGGAGCGCCTGACCGGACTCTCGCGCCGCGACGCCGTCGGCCGGACCGGGGCGGAGGTCCTGCCCGGTCTGGAGCCGGACTGGATGGCCGATTTCCGACATGTCGCGGAGACGGGCGAGGCACGCACCGTGACTCGCTGGGTCAGCCTGTTGAACCATGCCTACGAGGCGCGGATCTTCCGGCCGGAGGCCGGTCAGTTCGCGGTGCTGTTCCAGGACGTCACGGAAAGGCTGCGGGACGAGCAGCGCCGTGCCGTGCTGCTGGAGCTGGGCGAGCTTCTTCGCGAGGACATGCATCCAGACGAGCTCAGCTACCGCGCCGCGGCGGTGCTGGGCCAGAGGCTGGGTGTCGACCGGGCGGGTTATGGCACCATCGATACGGTCGCCGAGACCATCACGATCGCCCGCGACTGGAACGGGCCGGGCGTCCAGACCCTGGCCGGCCTGCTGCACTTTCGCGAGCACGGCTCCTATATCGACGACCTGAAGCGTGGGATCATGGTGGCGATCCCCGATACGCGCGGTGATCCACGCACGGCAGCCTCCAGCGACACCCTGGAGGCGATCAGCGCCCGCTCCTTCGTCAACATGCCCCTGGTGGAAGACGGCAGGTTCGTCGCCCTGCTCTACCTCAATTGCGGCCAGGCCCGGAGCTGGACGCCCGAGGAGCTGGCGCTGGTCCGCGAGGTGGCCGAGCGCACGCGCGTCGCCGTCGCGCGCCGTCGCGCCGAGCAGGACCTGCACGCCCTCACGGCGTCGCTGGAGCAGCAGGTCGAGGCCCGCACGAAATCGCTGCTGCTGGCCGAGGACCAGCTTCGCCAGAGCCAGAAGATGGAAGCGGTCGGCCAGCTGACCGGCGGCCTCGCCCACGACTTCAACAACCTGCTCACGGGCATTGCCGGCAGCCTCGAGCTGCTGAGCACGCGGGTGGCCCAGGGCCGCCTCGCCGATACCAGGCATTACATCGCGGCCGCCCAGGAGGCGACCCAGCGCGCGGCTGCCCTGACGCACCGTCTGCTCGCCTTCTCGCGCCGCCAGACGCTCGATCCCAGCGTCATCAGCGTCAATCAGCTGATCGCGGGCATGGAGGAGCTGATCCGGCGCACCGTGGCGCCTGTGATCGCCATCGAGGTGGTCGGCGCCAGCGGACTCTGGCCGGCGCTGGTGGACCCGAACCAGCTTGAGAACGTGCTGCTCAATCTCTGCATCAACGCCCGCGATGCGATGCCCGACGGCGGTCGCATCACCATCGAGACCGCCAACAGGTGGTTGGACGTACCGGCTGCCAGGGAGCGCGAGCTGCCGTCCGGGCCGTACGTGTCGTTGTGCGTCACCGACACCGGCACCGGCATGACGCCGGAGGTGGTTGCCCGTGCCTTCGAGCCGTTCTTCACCACCAAGCCTCTCGGACAGGGAACCGGGCTCGGGCTGTCGATGATCTACGGCTTTGCGCGGCAGTCGGGCGGTCAGGTCAGGATCTACTCGGAGCCCGGCCAGGGGACGACCATCTGCCTCTACCTGCCGCGCTACCAGGGTGTCGAGACCGGTGCTCCGGTGGTCCGGGAGCCGCCTGCCGTCCAGCCTGCCGAACCCGGCAAGACCGTGCTCGTGGTCGATGATGAGCCGACGGTGCGCATGCTCGTGACGGAGGTCCTGCAAGATCTCGGCTACACGGCCCTTGAGGCCGCCGATGGCGCATCAGGACTGCGCGTGCTGCAGTCGGACAGGCGGATCGACCTCCTGGTCACCGATGTCGGGCTTCCCGGAGGGATCAACGGCCGGCAGGTGGCAGATGCCGCCCGGGTCACCCGGCCCGACCTGAAGGTGCTGTTCATCACCGGCTACGCCGAGAAGGCGGTGGTCGGGAACGGCAACCTCGGCCGGGACATGCATCTGCTCATCAAGCCGTTCGCGATGGACATGCTGGCGGCCCGGATCAGGGAGCTGACCTCTCAAGCATCGGCTCCGGCTGGCCGGTCGTCCTGAGGCAGGCGCACAGCGATCGACCGGTCTCGTCGCTCGCCCCGCTCCGCCGAAATCTCGCAGGCGGACGTTTCTCCCAGGGAGACCGTCCTGCCCGCCACGGATCTGTCCGATCTCTATCGTGCGTATATCGACTGCCTGAACCCGCAGGACTGGACCCGGCTCGGTCGTTACGTGAACGACAAGGTCGGGCATAATGGCCGACCGCTCGGGCTGTCCGGCTATCGGGACATGCTCGTGAAGGATTTCGAGGACGTTCCGGACCTTGGCTTCAAGATCCAGCCGCTTGTCTGCGACCCCCGTACGTTGCCGCCCGCCCGGCCTTCGAGCGCTCGCCGAAGGGCGAGTTCCTCGGCGTCAGCATCAACGGCCGCACCGTCTCGTTTTCGGAAAACGTCGCCTACAAGTTCAAAGGTTCGAGGATCGCATCGGTCTGGTCTGTTATCGACAAGCCAGCCATCGAGGCGCAGATCCTGCGGGAATGAACGATCTCCTTTTCTGACCATGCGACATCAGGAGCGGACGCAGGACCATCCAGCCGATCCATCGGCCGCCTGATCGGCGCCGGCTACCAGAGCGTATAGCCGGCATCCGCATAGACGATGCTGCCGGTCAGCAGGCTGGCGGCGTCCGACGCCAGGAAATGCACGACCGAGGCGATCTCCTCCGGCTGACCGACGCGCTGCATCGGCGTGTTCGCCAGCCACTGGTCGTACAAGGCCGGCTTGGCCATGCCAAAGCGCGTGAGCGGCGTCTCGATATAGGTCGGCGCCACCGCATTGACCCGTATGCCGCGCGCCGCCCACTCGGCAGCCAGGGATCTGGTGAGCTGGTGGACGCCGGCCTTGGAGGCGTTGTAGGCCGCCTGCTCCTGCGGCCGGACGACGATGGATGCCGCCATCGAGCCGATATTGACGATGGCGCCGCGTCCCTGCTCCAGCATGACCCGGCCGACCTCCCGGCAGCAGCGGAACACGCCGTTCAGGTTGACGTCGATCTGGCGCATCCAGCGCTCGTCGTCGAGATCCTCCGCCTTGATCTCGGAGATGACGATGCCGGCGTTGCAGACCAGGATGTCGATCGCGCCGTGCCGGGCGTGGATGTCGCGCACCGCGTCCGCGACGCTGGCCGCGCGGGTGACGTCGAGCACCACGCTGCCGGCCGTGCCGCCGGCCTCTGCGATCGCCCGTGCGCCGGCCTCGGCCAACGAGGCCTCCAGGTCCGCCACGACGACATGCGCGCCCGCCTCGGCCAGTGCGAGGCCGCAGGCGAGACCGATGCCGCCGCCCCCGCCGGTGACGACCGCGACACGGCCGTCCAGGCGCAGCTTCTCCAGATACATCGCAAGGCTCCTGTCGAGGGCTTCAGCTCAGGACGATGCCGCCGCACACGTTGAGCGACTGCCCGGTGACGAAGGCGGACGCGTCCGAGGCGAGGAAGCACGCCGGTCCGACGACGTCCTCCGGCTGTCCCAGGCGACGGAGCGCGGTGCCGCCGACCCACTTGTCGACGTTCACCTGATCCGACAGGTTGGTCCGGCCCATCTCGGTGACGATGATGCCCGGGCAGACGCAGTTGGCGGTGATGCCGAACGGCCCGACCTCCTGCGCCAGCACGCGCGTGAAGCCCATGATCGCCGCCTTGCTCGCCGAGTAGTGCGCCTGATCCGGCGCGCCATGCTTGCCGCCGATCGAGGCGATGTTGACGATGCGGCCGTAGCCCCGCTCTCGCATGTGCGGCAGCAGCGCCTGCACCACCAGGAAGGTGCCCTTGGCGTTGATGTCCATCACCGCGTCCCACTGCGCCTCGAGCAGCGTCTCCACCGGGCTCGCGATCAGGATGCCGGCGTTGTTGACCACGACGTCGATCGGGCCCGCCTGCGCCAGGGCGGCCTCCACCATGGCATGCACCTGCGCGCGATCGCTGACGTCGGCGAACAGCGCGGTGCCGCGGCGTCCGAGCGCGTCGATCTCCCCGGCCACCGCCTCCAGCTCGA
Organism: uncultured Acetobacteraceae bacterium; assembly: GCA_964236105.1. Lineage (GTDB taxonomy): Bacteria > Pseudomonadota > Alphaproteobacteria > Acetobacterales > Acetobacteraceae > Lichenicola. The sequence continues at coordinate 41,836 of CAXSBC010000004.1, forward strand.
CACGTTGCCGTTCGATGTCGTTGACCACCACGTCGAAGCCGTCGCGTGCCAACCCGAGTGCGATCGCCCGGCCGATGCCGCGGCTGGCGCCGGTGACGAGGGCAGTGCGGCCATATGCCGGAGCTGTCATCATAATCCTCCTGTCAGAAGAAGCGGATCTCGCCGCGCAGCACGGCAAGGCTGACGGCCGCGATCATCACGACGCCGCGAACCTCGTTCTGCAGATAGAACGGCGCGCCCAGCAGGTTCAGGCCGTTATCCAGCATGCCGATGATGACGACCCCGACCAGGGTGCCCTGCACGGTGGCGCGGCCCGGCTTGAAGGCGGTCATGCCCAGAAACACCGCGGTCAGGCTGTCCATCAGGTACGGCTCGCCGGCGCCGGGCTGCCCGGTGCCGAGCCGTGCCGTCAGCATGATGCCGCCCATCGCGGCACCCAGCGCCGACAGGGTCAGCGCCAGCAGCCGGCAGCGGTTGACGTTGATGCCGGAAAGCCGCGCCGCCTGCAGGTTCGATCCGGTGGCGACCAGCGCCCGGCCCAGCCGCGTCTGGTTGATCAGGATGTAGAACGCGCCGACCACGACGATGGCGATGATGATGGGAACCGGCACCACGCCGAGCACGCGCCCGGTGGCGATCACGTAGAACGCCTTGGGAAACTGCGTGTAGATCGAGTCGCCACCGTCATAGGCGTAGTTCAGGCCGAGCGCGATCGGCCCCATCGCCAGCGTGGCGATCAGCGACGGGATGCGCAGCCGGGTCACCAGCAGCCCGCTGATCGAGCCGAGCACCACGCCGGCTGCGACCGCGAGCACGATGGCCACCGGGATCGGCAGGCCGGACCACGCCATCAGCCCGGCCACCAGCACGCCCGACAGGCCGGCGATCTGTCCGACCGAGAGGTCGAACTCGCCGCTCGCCACCGCGACGGTGACCCCGGACGAGATCACCATCAGCACCGAGATCTGCACCAGGATGTTGCTGATGTTGGCGGCCGAGACGAAGCGGTCGCTGGCCAGCGCGAACACCACGAAGATCAGCAGGGCGGCGGCCACGGTACCGTAGCGCGCGGCGAGCGCGCCGCGATCGAGCCGGCGCGGCTTCGTGGCGGACGTGGTGGCGGACATCAGTTCACCTCGAGCAGGAGCCGGTCTTCGGACAGGTCGGCACGCGCGATGCAGGTGGCGACGCGGCCGTGGGTGATGCAGTAGACGCGGTCGCACAGCGCGATCAGCTCGGAGAACTCCGCCGATGCGATCAGCACGGCCGCCCCCTGCCGTGCCAGATCGCGGATCAGGGCGTAGAGCTCGGCCTTGCTGCCGACATCGACGCCCTCGGTCGGATTGTCCAGCAGCAGCACCGGCGGCGTCCCGGCAGCGCCGATACGCGCCAGCCAGCGGCCGAACACCACCTTCTGCTGGTTGCCGCCGGAGAGCTGTAGAACCTCCTGGTGCGGCCCGCTGCACTTCACCCGCAGCCGGGCGACGATATCGCGGACGGTCGCCAGCGCCGAGCCCGTGCGCACGAAGCCGTGCCGGCTGATCTGCGCCAGCGATCCGGCCAGCACGTTCTCCTGCACCGACAGGCCGCGAAAGATCGCCTTGCGCAGCCGGTCGTCGGCGACGAGGTAGATGCCGCGATCGATCGCCTCGCCGACGCCGCGCGGCAGCCGCGACAGGCCGGCGAGGCGCATGGAGCCGACGGTGGCCGCAGGCCTGGCACCGGCCAGGCATTCCAGGAGCTCGGTCTGTCCGGCGCCGAGCACGCCGGCAACGCCCACCACCTCGCCGCGACGCACCGCGAGCTCGGGCACCTCGAGGCGGCCGACGCGCAGCTCCCGGATCGACACCAGGGCATCCTCCAGTCCTGCGGCGGCGACCGCATGGCTGGTCCAGTCGGTCTCCTCGATGACGCGTCCAACCATGAGCCGGACCACCGCCGGTAGCGTGATCTCGGCCAGGCTGCCGTCATGCACCTTGCGGCCGTCCTTGAGCACCACGACGCGTTCGCACTGGGCGAACACCTCGTTCATGTGATGCGAGATGAACAGGATCCCGAGGCCGCCCTGCTTGAGGTCGGCAAGAAACGCAAAGAGACGCTGCGTCTCGGCCAGCGTCAGCGAGGCGGTCGGCTCGTCGAGGATCAGGATGCGCGGCCCGGTCGCCAACGCCTTGAGGATGTCGAGGATCTTGAGCTCGCCCAGGCTCAGCGTGTCGCATTCGGCCGAGAGGTCGATGCGCACGCCGAACCGATCGGCCAGCGCCTGTGCCGCCGTGGCGAGGGCGCGGGTGTCGATCAGGCCGCCGCGCAGAGGCTCGCGTCCGAGCATGATGTTCTCGGCACCGGTCAGCGGCCGGATGATCGCCACCTGCTGGTGCGCCACCGCGATCCCGGCTGCAAGCGCATCGGCGACGCGGCGGAACTGCACCGCCCTGCCATCGACTAGCAGGCTGCCCGTGTCGGGCATCATCGCGCCGCAGACGATCTTGACCAGGGTCGACTTGCCGGCACCGTTGGCACCGACCAGGGCCAGCATCTCGCCTGCCCGCAGCTCCATGTCGACGTCGGCGAGTGCCGGGATGCCGGCATAGCTCTTGCCGATGCCCCGCGCCTGCAGCAGCGTCCGGCCGGGAATCACGGCCGGCGTCGCGGACAGCGCGGCCGTGCGCCCCGGCATCCGGTTCAGGCCTTCATGCCGGCCAGCGCCCGGTCCCGGTAGATGTAGTAGAGGTCGGTCGCCTCGTAGGTGGCCTTGCCCTGCGCCGGGATGTTGATCCCGTTGACCAGCAGGGGTGCCGGGAACTCGACGGTCGGCACCGGCACCACCTCCTTGGGCGACCGGCCCTTGCCGACGATCTCGTTGATCAGCCAGCCGGTATAGGCGCCCCAGACCTCGAAGGCCTGTGCGGTGGTGGCCTTGAGCGGGTAGGTCGGATCGCGCATGCGCTCGATCGCGGTCGACTGGCCGTCGGCCGAGACCACGAACACCCTGTCCTGCATGTTGCGCGACTTGATGACCTCGGCCGCCGCCATGCCGGGCTCGTCCCACGGACACCAGATCGCGTCGAGATCGTTGCCGTAGCGGGCGAGCCAGTCGTTCACCACGTTCTGCGTGGTCTCGTAGAAGGCGGAATACTGGATCACCCGATCCGCCTCGAGCGTGATCCACTCGTTCTCGGTCAGGACCGCGCGCATGACCTTGCCGCGCTTGCGCGTGCCGTGGTGGAAGTTGGCGACGATGGCGCAGATGTTGGCCTTCTGCTTGCCCTCGCCGAGCAGCCTGTCGACCATGTACTGGGTGTACTGGCCGCCCATCACCCAGTTGTTGCTGGTGATGTCGGCGATCGCCGGAGACTGCCAGCCGCTATCGAGGCTGAAGAACGGGATCTTCGAGGTGGTGAGGTCGTCGAGCGCGCTGTGCGCCGCGGTCAGCGTGCCGTACATCACCAGGATGGCGTCGGACTTGGCGGTGATGGCGTTCTCGACCTGGCTGACGAGCGTACCGGGATCGCCCTTGGCGTCGGTCATGTTGACCTCCCAGCTCTTGTCGAGCCCGGTCGCCTTCAGCCACTGCTGGAACCCGGCCCAGCTCCGCTGATCGGACTGCGCCGACATCTGCTGCGCCACCACGGCGAGCTTCACCGGCCTGGTCTTCGTCTGCGCCTGCGCCGGCGTGCTGCCGAACGCGAACTGCGCCAGCTGGGCGCCGCCGGCCGCAACCGCGCCCGCGCCGAGGCCGCGCAGCAGGCTGCGGCGTGTCGGCTGTATGATCCGTGAGTCGTTGCTCATTGATTGGTCCTCCCTGATGTTGCGACGTCGATCGTTATTCGAGCAGCCTCGCCACCTCCGTCGGCTGGTCCCAATGCGGCACGTGGCCGGCATCCTGGATCAGATGGATGGCGCAGCGGCTTCCCGCCTGGGCCGCCTGGGTCCAGGGAATGATGCGGTCCTGCACGCCCCAGACGAGGCGCACCGGCATGGCGAGCGCGCGCAGGTCGGCGGTGATGTCGATCTGCTGGCCGGTCTCGTCGACCAGCGAGTCGGCCAGCCCGATCAGCCGGCCGCGCGCCAGCTCGGCCGCCAGCGCGTCGAGCTGCGCCGGCGTCAGCACCGCCGGTCGAACCACCAAGCGACGCAGCAGATGCTGCAGGGCGCCGCCGGATCGCACCCGCACGATGCTGCGGACGAAGTCGACGTCGATCGCGCGGTCCAGCCCGACCGGCGCCAGCAGCGTCAGCCGCGCGACGCGGCCCGGCGCCTGCCGTGCGGCGCGTGCCGCGATCGCGCCGCCGAGCGAATGGCCGACCAGCTCGACCGACTCGTTGCCCAGCGTCTGCAGGAAATCCGCCACGACCGCGGCCGCGCCGTCGATGTCCGAGGCCTCGATGCTGGTGCTGCCGTGGCCGGGAAGGTCGATGGCGGTGACCTGCCGGCCGCCACGCGTCAGCGCCGCGGCGAGGGCCGCCCAGTTCTGCACGTCCGCGGCAAGCCCATGCAGCAGCACGATGCGCGCGCCGACGGGATCTGCGGCGCTCCAGTCGCGCCGGTCGAGACGACCGTCAGGACGCTCGAGCTTCGACAGGGTCGCGGGCGGGACGTCGGCGCTGGCGGGGTGTCGCGACGACGCCCGCACATCGGCGGCCTCGATGCGACCGCGGCGACCGGTGCCGGCCAGTTCGTGCAGGACGATGCCGTGCTCTCTTGCAAGCCGTCTGGCGACCGGCGTCGCCCGGATCGCGCCGGCCGCATCCGCCCGACGCGGGGCCTCCGCCCTTGCCGCTCCGGCCGGCTCCGGCGCGGTCGGCTCCGGTGCCGCGACGGGCGCCGCCATGACCGGGGCGGCGGCCTTGCTGCCATCCTCGTAGCGGCACAGCACCGCCCCGACATCGGCATCCTCGCCCGCCGCGACGACGATCTCGGTCAGCACGCCGTCGGCCAGCGCCGGCATCTCGACGACGGTCTTGTCGCTCTCGATCTCGACCAGCGTCTCGCCGCGGCGGAACGCCTCCCCGGGCTGCTTCAGCCAGGCGGAGACCCGGCCGGTCTCCATGGTCTCGCCGAGACGCGGCAAAGTGAGCTCGGCGATCACCGGCGCAGCATCCGCCGCACGGTGGCTGCGATCAGCTCGGGCGTGGGGATGCTGGCCCCTTCCAGGGACGGCGAGACCGGGATCGGGATATCCTCGCCGGCGATGCGGATCACCGGATCCTCGAGATGGTCGAAGCATTCCTCCGAGATGCGCGCCGCCAGCTCGGCCGCCACGCCGGCGGTGAGCGGCCCCTCGCTCACCACCAGCGCGCGCCCGGTGCGCTCCACCGAGGCTGCCACCGTCTCCATGTCGAGCGGGTTGAGCGTCCTGAGGTCGATCACCTCGACCGACATGTCGGACTGCGCCAGCGCCTCGGCCGCAGCCAGGGCCACATGCACCATGCGCGAATAGGTCACGAGCGTCACATGCGTGCCCGGCCGGCGCACGACCGCCTTGCCCCAGGGTGCTGGCGGCGTATCCAGGTCGGCCGCCTCCTTGCGCGTGTAGAGCGCCTTGTGCTCGATGAACACCACCGGATCGGGCAGCGTCAGGCTGTGGCGCAGCAGATGGTAGGCGTCCTCGGCCGTCGCCGGCATGGCGAGCCGCAGCCCGGGCGTGTGCATGATCCAGCCCTCGAGGCTCTGGGAATGCTGCGCGCCCGCGGACCGGCCGGTGCCGCCCTGGGTCCGCAGCACCATGGGCACGCCGATCTGGCCACCGAACATGTAGCGGATCTTGGCCGCCTGGTTGGCGAGCTGGTCCATCACCAGCCCGAGGAAGTCGACATACATCAGCTCGGCGACCGGCCGCAGTCCGGTCATGGCGGCGCCGACCGCGACCCCGACGATGGCCGGCTCGCTGATCGGCGTGTCGATCAGGCGGGCGGCGCCGAACTCGGCGATCAGGTCCTTGGTGACCCCGTAGGCGCCGCCATAGGCGCCCACCTCCTCGCCGATGACGATGACGGTCTCGTCGGCGCGCATCGCATCCTGCAGCGCCGTCCTGAGCGCGTCGCGGTAGGTGATCTCGGTGGTGGCCATCAGCTCGGATCCGATCAGGCCGCGAGAATGCGGTCGAGGCGGCGGGCGAGCGGCTCGGGCTCCGCCTCGCCCGGACCGAACACGTCGCGGAACATGCTCTGCGCCGCGGGCGCGTCGGCGGCCGCGGTGAAATCGATGGTTGCGTCCATCTCGCGCGCCACCTCGGCATCGAGCGCATCGAGCGTCGCCGCATCGCTCTGGCCGCTCGACAGCAGCGTGTCGCGGGCGCGCGCCACCGGGTCGCGCTTGCGGCCGATGGCCTCCTCGTCCGCGGTCCGGTAGGGCGACTTGTCCATCCGCCCGTGGCCGAAGAAACGGAAGCAGGATACCGCCATGAAGCCCGGCCTGCCGGCCCGGGCTCCGTCGGCAAGCGTCCGGGCAGTCGCCTGCACGGCCTCGACATCCTCGCCATCGACCATCGCGGCGGCGAGGCCGAACGCCTCGGCGCGGCGGTCGAAGTCGATCGAGCGCGTGGCGCGGTCGATGCGCGTGCCCATGCCGTACTGGTTGTTGATGCACACGAACAGCACCGGCAGATCCCACAGCGCCGCCATGTTCATGCTCTCGTAGAGCACGCCCTGCTGCATCGCGCCGTCGCCGAAGAAGCCCACCGAGATCGCGTCGCGCTTGAGGGTCTTGTAGCTGAGCCCGGCGCCGACGACGTGGGGGATGCCGCCGCCGACGATGGCGTTGGCGCCGAGATGGCCGAGCGCCATGTCGGCGATGTGCATCGACCCGCCCTTGCCGCGGCAATAGCCGGATTCCTTGCCGCCGATCTCAGCCATCATCCGGCCCGGGTCCGCGCCACGGGCCAGGAAGATCCCGTGTCCGCGATGATGCGTGGTGAAGCTGTCCTGCGGCTGCATGGCGGCGGCGACGCCGGCGGCGGCCCCCTCCTCGCCGATCGACAGATGCAGCATCGAGCCCGCAGACAGGCCGCGCGCATAGAGCTCGGCAACCCGCTCCTCGAAGGTCCGGATGCGCCGCATCGTCCGATACAGCTCCGGCAGGATGGTGTTCGGCAGCGTCATGACGGGACGACCTCGCGAAGCGGCTTCAGGGCGGGATAGAGCGCTACGTAGCGTCGGTAGATCGCCTCGTAGCGGGCGACGTTCGCCGCGATCGGCTCGATGCGTCGGCCCGGGCGGACCATCGTGGCGATGCCGTCGTCGATGCTGGCGAAGTGCCCGGCGCCATGGGCTGCCAGCACCGCGGCGCCGAGCGAAGGCGCCTCGGCAACCTCGGGCACCACGACCGGCAGGCCGGAGGTGTCGGCATGGATCTGCAGCCACAGCGGCGAGCGGGTGGCGCCGCCGCCGGCGGTGATCTCGGCCGCACCGCAGCCGGCCTCCGCCATGCGGTCGATGATGGCGCGCGTGCCGAACCCGATCGCCTCCAGCATGGCGCGGAACAGGTGTGCTGCCGTGTGATGCAGGGACAGGCCGGTGATGGCGCCGCGCGACAGCGGGTCGGTATAGGGCGTGCGGTTGCCCTGGAAGTGGTCGAGCATCAGCAGCCCGTCGGCGCCCGGCTCGAGCCGGGCGGCCTCCAGGTTGAGCGCGTCGAGATCAAGCGTGTCGCCGCCCAGCCGGCGCAGCCAGGCGATGATCGAGCCGGTCGAGGTCTGTCCGCCCTCCAGGATCGTGCGTCCCGGATACACAGCGTCCGCGTAGCTGCCCCAGAGCCCCGGGACATGCGCAGCGGTGTCGCCGACGGCGAACTGCAGGTGCGACGAGCCGGTGATCAGGGCGAGCTGGCCCGGCCGCGCCACCGCCAGCCCGATCATGCCGATCAGCGCGTCCGCGCCGCCCTGCACCACCAGCACCGTCTCGGCGAGCCCCAGATGATCGGCGGCACGCGCCGTCAGCCTGCCGATCGCGGCCCCGGGCGCCAGCACCTCGTCCGGCCATTTCGCCCGCAGCTCGCCCAGATCCAGCGCATCGAGCAGGCTGTCGGGCCAGCCGCCCGCATCGTTGCGGTAGTGCCAGCGGATGGAAGCGTTGTTCAGGCTGGCGGCGCGTCGCCCGGTCAGCCGCCAGGTGATGAAGTCCTGGTATTCGCAGACGGTGTGCGCGGCCCGGAAGGTTTCCGGCTCGTGCCGGGCCAGCCACAGCGCCTTCGGGATCATCCATTCCGCCGACACCGGTCCGAGACCCGCCCCGTTGACGGCGAGGGCGGCGTCGCCGGTCGCCAGCACGCGGTCGGCCTCGTCGCCGGCCCGCACATCCATCCAGATGATCGCCGGGCGCAGCGGCCGCGCCGCCTCGTCCAGGGCCACCACCGTGCAGCAGGTCGTGGCAGGGCAGAGCGCGTCGATGTCGTGGGCGCTGACGCCGGCCTCGCTCACGCTGCGCCGCACCGCGACGCCGAGCGCCGACCACCAGGCTTCCGGGTCCTGCTCGGCGCGCGCACCCGGGGCGAACTGCGTCGCATAGGGCGTTGCGGCCGATGCGATCCGGCGGCCCGCCAGGTCGAACACCGTCGCGCGCACGCTCTCCGTCCCGCCATCGACGCCGATCACATAGGCCATGCAGCCGTATCCACACCCTTGCCCACCTGCTTGCCGGATGCTGCACATCTGACGCGGTGGGCGACATTTGCTCTTGAGCGCACAGTCGTCGTTTGGTGCGACGGAAGTCAATGGCTATTCTTTGTCGATGGCGAAGCCCCGGACGATGACCCTGAGCCTCGCGCACGCGCCCGATGCCGACATCATGGTCAGGGCGGCCTGGCTGTATCATGTGGGCGGGATGACGCAGGAGGAGGTGGGGCGGCGGCTCGGGCTGCACCGCACCCGGGTCGTGCGGCTGCTCAGCGAGGCGCGCGAACGCGGCCTGGTCAGCGTCACCATCAATCACGAGACCATTCGCGACCTTGCCGTCGAGGACTGCATCGTGCGCCGCTACGGGCTCGATTTCTGCCTCGCCACGCCTGCGATGGGCTTCGAGGATGCGGCCGGCGAGCCCAGGCTGGTCGCCGCCCAGGAGATGATCGCCAGGCGCGCGGTCGGGGGTGCGGCCGCCAACTTCCTGAAGGGCAAGCTCGCCGGCGGCGCCCCGGTGACGGTCGGCGTGAGCTGGGGCCGCACCCTGGAGCAGATGACGCTGCAGCTGTCCGGCGTGCAGAACCCGCAGGCGCGCTTCGTCTCGCTGATGGGCTCGCTGACCCGCAACTCGGCCTCCAACCCGTTCGAGGTGGTGCAGGCGCTGGCCGCGCGCACCGACGGCGAGGCGCACTTCCTGCCGGTGCCGTTCATTGCCGACTCCGAGGCCGACCGCATCGTCCTGATGTCGCAGCGCACCGTCGCCCAGGCCCTGGAGCTGGCACGGTCGGCCGATTTCTACCTGATCAGCGTCGGCGAACTTCGCGATACCGCCTTCCTGCGCCAGCATGGAATGCTATCTGCGAGCGAACTGCGCAGCGTGCGGTCGCAAGGAGCGGTCGCCGACTCTCTCGGGCGGCTGTTCGCAGGAGACGGGACAGAGGTTGATCACGAGCTTGCCCGTCGCACCCTGGCGGTCGGGTTCGAGCAGCTGCGCGGCCGGGACGTGGTGCTGGCGGCCGGCGGGCTGGGCAAGGTGCCGGCCATCCGGGCACTGCTGCGGGCCGGCGTGGTGAAGGGCCTCGTCATCGACGGCGACAGCGCATCCGCACTGGCGGCACAACTGGAAAACGACTGACGAAAACTACAACGTCCAGGCCCTGATGACCGGTGACTGCCGGCGTCCCAGGCGTTACAGCCGGCAGGCGACGTCGGCTCGAACGGCAAGGCAGCCCGACATCCATGGCAGTCGCCTCCTGCTGAATCTCCAACATCGAGCTGACGGCTTGGTGCTTGGCAGTGATCTAGTTTTTCTACTTTCTCGTCGCTATGAACCTTGACAGGCTCCCGAACTGACGCACTATGTAGAAAAACTACGGGGGAAACCATGTCGGATCAGGAAAAGCGGCTGTCGCGTCGGCATGTGCTCAAGGCAGGCGTCGTTGTGGGCACAAGTCTAGCACTCAGGCCGGCACGAGCCGCTGCGAAACCGCTCCTCGTCTACAGCAACAAGAGCCTCGACTACTATTTCTTCGTCGTGCAACAGGAGGCGGTGCGACGTGCCGCCGAAGCGCAGGGCTGGGACTTCGCAGCCGTCAACGCAAACTTCGACAACACGGTGCAGCTTCAGCAATGGGCCAGCCTGCTCCTGCGCAGCCCGGCCGTGATGGTCAGCGACCCGATCGACAGCCAGGCGATCGTCAGCGCGATCCGGCGCTTCAACTTCAAGCACATCCCTGTCGGTATCGTCGACACGCCCGCCACCGGCGGCGACGTCGCGATCACCGTCGACTTCGACAACCACCAGGGCGGCGTCATGGCCGCTCAGCAGATCGTCGACCGCCTGAAAGCCAAGAACGGCTCGCCGAAAGGCAAGGTGCTCAACTGCTACGGCGCGCTGCAGAGCGTGGCGTGGCGTCTGCGCAAGGAGGGGTTCGACGCCGAGATGGCGAAGTATCCCAACGTCACGGTCCTGGACCGGCCGACGGAAGGGCTGCTCAACAACATGCTCAGCGTCACCATCTCGACGCTGTCGGAGCATCCGGACCTGGATGCGGTGCATGCGCCGAGCGACACGCCGTCGCGCGGCATCGTCACCGCGCTGCAGCAACACGGACGCTGGAAGAAGCGCGACGAGCAGGGCCACGTGATCTTCGTCAACGTCGATGGCGAGCCGATCGCGCTGCAATGGATCGAGCAGGGCTACATGGACGCCGAGATCTCGCAGGATCCGATCGCGTATGCGCAGATCACCGTCGACATGATCGCGAAATATGCCATGCATGGACAGAAGGTTCCGCTCGGGCCCTACGAGAACAAGGACTACTTCTGGGAGAAGGGTGAGATCGCGAGCTCCGCGTCGGGACCGTCGCTGGTGATCCCGCCCTCGATCGTCGACCCGTCCAACGTCAAGGACCCCAGGCTGTGGGGCAACGTTTCCTATAACACGTGGGGCATGCATTATTCCTGATGTGCTGGAGGGATGACGATGCTGGCGCCGTCTTCGGATCGTGACGCGGCCGAGCCCGCCTTGGGCGAGGTGATCCTGCATCTCGACGGCCTGACCAAGGCCTACGGCGCCTTCACCGCGCTGAACGCCGTGACGCTCGAGGTGCGACGCGGCACGATCCACGGGCTGCTGGGAGAGAACGGGGCCGGCAAGTCGACGCTGGTCGGCCTGATCGCCGGCCTGCGGGCCCCGACCCGCGGCTGGATCGTGCTCGACGAACGCGTGGTGAACGGTTTCGACGTCAAGGCGATGGAACAGGCGGGCGTGTTCCTGGTCACCCAGGAGCCGATGATCGTGGGCCAGCTCAGCGTCGCGGAGAACCTGCTGCTCGGCCACTGGCCGGCCCGCGGCGGCTTCGTCGACTGGACGCGGCTGCGGGCGCAAGCCCGGCGCATGCTGGAAGGCGAGCGGATCGATCCGGCAGCGCTGGCCGAGGAGCTGACCGCGGTCGACCGGCGCAAGCTCAACATCCTACGCGCTTTGTTCAGCGGCGGCCGCCTGATCATCCTGGACGAGCCGACCACCACGCTGACGATGAGCGACCGTGCCGTGCTGTTCGACTTCATGCGCGAGCTCAAGGGACGCGGCATCACCTTCATCTTCATCTCGCACTACAACGAGGAGATCCTCGACATCTGCGACGCGGTGACCGTGCTGCGCGACGGCTCGCTCGCCGGCGGCAGCGACGACCTGTCGGAGATGAGCTCCGAGCGGCTGTCGGAGCTGGTGCTCGGCCGGGGCCTGCAGCTCTTCCGGCGCGACCGCGATCCGCACGGACACGACAGCGCCGGAAACAGCCTGCATGTCACCGACGTCACCGCACCCAACGTGCGCGTGCAGTCCTTCTCGATCGCCCACGGCGAGGTGGTCGGCTTCGCCGGCCTGCTGGGCTCGGGCGCCAAGGAGTTCGCCCAGACCCTGTTCGGCCTCAACCCGGCCACCGCGGGCCGGCTGCATGGCGCAACCGGCGGCGGCGAGAGGCTGCCCGGCAGCCCGGCGGACGCGCTGGCGCGCGGCATCGCCTACCTTTCCGACGACCGGCGCCGGGACGGCGTGGTCGGGCTGCTGAGCATCGCCGGCAACATCTCGCTCTCGAGCCTAGGCGCCCTGTCGCGGTTCGGCTTCATCCGCCGCCACGCCGAGCGTTCCATGGTCGGGCGCTACTTCCGCGAACTGGGCGTCAAAGCGCCGGGGGCGGACGTGGCGGTCGACACGCTGAGCGGCGGCAACCAGCAGAAGGTGTGCCTGGCACGCCTGCTGGCAACCGGGCCGCGGATCCTCATTCTCGACGAGCCGACGCGCGGCATCGATGTCGGCGTCAAGGAGGACGTGCATCGTACGGTCGACGCGCTGACCGGGCACGGCCTCAGCGTCATCGTCGTCACCACCGACCTCGACGAGATGTCGCGGATCGCCGACCGTGTGTGCGTGTTCTCCAACGGCGCGATCGTCGAGACGCTGCGCGGCGACGACATCACCACCGAGCGCCTGCGCCAAGCCGCGTTCAGCTCTCCCGGCGCGCAGGACGGGCGGGCATGAACCGGACGCCCGCCCGACCCGCCCGCTCCATCCAACAAGGCACGACCATGTCCCAGCCCATCTCGGTCCCGCGCGGCGCGGTCGGCATCGCGACGCAGATGCCGCCACGGCGGCGCCAGGACGGTCTGCGCTGGGTGCTGCAGAACGTCGTGTGGTTCTGGCTGATCGGGCTGGTGGTGATCTTCGGCCTGCTGAACAGCTTCTTCTTCAGCGTGGCCAACCTGCAGAACATCCTGATCCAGGCGACCGTGCTGGGCATGCTGGCGCTTGCCGTGTCGCTGCCGCTGCTGATCGCCGAGATCGACCTCTCGATTGCGAGCAACCTTGGCTTCTCCTCCGTTGTCGGCGCCACGCTGATCAGCAGTGGTCACCTGCCCTGGTGGCTCGGCATGCTGGCGGGCGTCGGCATCGGCACGCTGATCGGCTTCTTCAACGGCGTCTGCATCACCCTGCTGCGCATGGTGTCACTGATCGAGACGCTGGCCATGATGATCATCCTGCAGGGCGCGCTGCTGGCGATCACCCACGGCAACACCATCACCGACCTGCCGGCCGGCTTCTTCTGGATCGGGCAGACCACCATGTTCGGCTGGCCGCTGCTGCCGGTGATCTTCGTGCTGGCGCTGGCCGGCATGATGACGTTCCTGCGCCTGACGGTGCCCGGCCGCAGCGTCTATGCGGTCGGCGGCAACCCGCTGGCCGCCGCGAGTGCCGGCATCCGGGTGCGCCGGATCAAGATCCTCGCCTTCACCGCCTCGGGCTTCCTGTCCGCGATCGCCGGCTACCTGCTCGCCTCGTGGCAGATGGCGATCACCTCCAACCAGGGCTCGGGCTTCCTGCTCTATGCGATCGCAGCCCCAATCATCGGCGGGGTCAGCGTGTTCGGCGGCCGCGGGCACGTGCTCGGCATCCTGGGCGGCGTGCTGCTGTTGACGGTGATCCATGTCGGGCTGTCGATCGTCAACGTGCCGTCGTTCTATGTCGACATGATCGGCGGATTTGCGATCTTCATCGCCGTCGCGACGGATGCCCTGCGCGTTCGCATCTCGTCGACGCGCTGATCAATCGCCTGGAGAGAAGCCGTGCATCCTTTCCGCATCCTGCCATCCGACCATCCGACCGCGACGCTGGTCGGACGCCTGTTCGACCCGCGCCTCGGCGGTCCGTGCCTGGTGCAGCTGCGCGGCGACCGGCTGGTCGACGTGACCGCGGCCGGCCCGACCATGACCGATCTGCTGGATCAGGAGGATCCGGCCGCGGCCCTGCGCCGGGTCCCGGACGATGCCGGCTACTCCCTTGAGGCGGTGATCGAAGACAGCTTGGCGCGCCGCACGGACCGGCCGCATCTGCTGGCGCCCTGCGACCTGCAGGCGGTGAAGGCCTGCGGCGTGACGTTCGCCCGCTCGATGCTCGAGCGCGTGATTGAGGAGCGGGCGAAGGGCGATCCCGCCCGGGCGCTGGCGATCCGCGCGCAGGTGGACCAGGCGGTGGGCGGCGCGCTCGCCAGCGTGCAGGCCGGATCGGCCGAGGCCGCACAGGTGAAGCAGGTGCTGATCGAGAGCGGCTACTGGTCGCAGTATCTGGAGGTCGGCATCGGCCCGGACGCGGAGGTGTTCACCAAGGCCCCGGTGCTGTCGTCGGTCGGCCTCGGCGCCGAGGTCGGCGTGCTGCGCTCCTCCAGCTGGAACAACCCAGAGCCCGAGGTCGTGTTGGCGGTGAACAGCCGCGGCGTGGTGCAGGGGGCAGCACTCGGCAACGACGTCAACCTGCGCGACATCGAGGGCCGCAGCGCGCTGCTGCTCGGCAAGGCCAAGGACAACAACGCGTCCTGCGCGATCGGGCCGTTCATCCGCCTGTTCGACGACGGCTTCGGCATCGACCAGGTGCGCCACCTTGAGATCTCGCTGACCATCACCGGCGCAGACGACGGCTACGTCCTCGACGGCGCCAGCTCGATGAGCGAGATCAGCCGGGACCCGCTCGACCTGGTGGAGCAGTCGATGGGACGCCACCACCAGTATCCGGACGGCATGATGCTGTTCCTGGGCACGCTGTTCGCGCCGACCCAGGACCGCGACGTGCCGGGCCAGGGCTTCACCCACAAGCCGGGCGACCGCGTCGAGATCATGGCCCCGAGCCTCGGCCGGCTGGTCAACACGGTGGCCTTCGCCGACGAGGCGCCGGCCTGGACGTTCGGCATCGCCGCCCTGATGCGCAACCTGGCCGGGCGCGGCCTGCTCGGCGCCCGATGAGCGGCGCCGCACCGAGGCGGGTCGTCGTCACCGATCTGCGGTTCGAGGGGCTGCTGCACGAGCGCGCGGTCGCGGACCGGCACGGCGCCTCGTTCCACGAGTTCGACTGCCACGACGCGGCCTCGGTCGTGGCGGCGCTGCGGGATGCCGACGTCGCCTTCGTCAACCTGGTGCCGGTGACGGAAGCAGCACTTGCCGCGATGCGGCCGGGGGCGCTCGTGGTCCGCTACGGCATCGGCTACGACAACGTCGACATCGCAGCGGCTCGGCGCCTTGGCGTCCGGGTCGCCAACGTTCCGGACTATGGCAGCGACACCGTCGCCGATCACGCGTCCGCCTGCATGCTGGCGCTGCTGCGGCGGCTGCCGATCTTCGATGCGGCGATCCGGCGCGAAGGCTGGATCAATCCCGACAGGGTCAGGCCGCTGCCCGCCCTGGCTGCGACCACCGTCGGACTGGTCGGCGTCGGCCGGATCGGCGCGCTGGTGGCGCGACGGCTGCAGGCGTTCGGGATCCGCATCCTGGCTAGCGATCCGTTCGCCGATCTGGCCCGGCTGCGCGAGGTCGGCATCGAGCCGGTGCCGCTGAAGACGCTGCTGGCGGAAGCCCACGGCATATCGCTGCACCTGCCGGCGACCGCCGAGACCCGGCACATCATCGGCCGCCAGTCGATCGCCCAGATGCGACGCGGCGCGATGCTGGTGAACACCGCGCGCGGCGCGCTGGTGGACGAGGCGGCGCTGGCGGACGCGCTGGCGGACGGTCGCCTCGGCGGCGCGGCGCTGGACGTGTTCGATCCCGAGCCGCTCGACCCGGCCTCGCCGCTCCGCGCCATGCCCAACGTGATCCTGACCCCGCACGCCGCCTTCTACTCGGTGCAAAGCCTGGATGCGCTGCAGCGCCTCGCCGCCGAGGAGGTCGGGCGCGCCCTGGCTGGCGAGCCGCTGCGCTCGCTGGTGCCATGAGCGCCGGGCCCGCCGATATTCCGGAGAAACCGATGATCGCCGACCAGACCCGCTCCTTCTTCATCGACGGCGTTTGGAGCGACGACGGCGCCGATGCCCGCTTCGACGTCGTCAATCCCGCGACCGGACGGACGCTGGCTCAGGTCGCCTCGGCTGGAGCGTCCGTCGTGGACCGCGCGGTCGGGGCGGCGCGGCAGGCCTTCCCGGCCTGGCGCGACCTCGGGCCGCACAAGCGCGCGGTGCTGCTGCGCGCCCTCGCCGCCGAGGTGGACCAGCGGCGCGACGCGATCGCGCGCGTGCTGACGGCCGAGCAGGGCAAGCCGCTCGACGAGGCGCGCGGCGAGGTCGCCAAGGTGGCCCGGACCTTCGAGTTCTATGCCGGCGAGACGGTGCGGGTGCTGGGCCAGACCATCCCCAACGAGGAGACCGGCTTCCTGAGCCTGGTCGAGAAGGAGCCGATCGGGGTGGCGGCCGCGATCGCGCCCTGGAACTATCCCGTCGAACTGATCGGCTGGAAGCTCGGCGGCGCGCTGGCGGCCGGCTGCACGCTGGTCGTCAAGCCGTCGGAATACACCCCGCTTTCCGCCATCGCGCTGATCGAGTGCGTGGAGGCGGCGGGCTTCCCGGCCGGCGTCGTCAACCTGGTGCAGGGTGCGGGCGCCACCGGGGCGGCGCTGGTGTCGCATCCAGATGTCGACAAGATCGCCTTCACCGGCTCGGTGTCGGTCGGCGAGGCGATCTTCCGCACCATGGGCGGCATCAAGTCGGTCTCGCTCGAGCTCGGCGGCAACTGCCCGATGGTGGTCGGCGCCAGCGCCGACGTCGAGGCAGCGGTGGCCGGCGCGGTGCGGCGCGGGTATCGCAACATGGGACAGATCTGCATCGCGGTGAACCGCATCTACGTGCACCGTTCCCTATACGACCGCTTCCTCGCGGGCCTCGCGGCAGGCGCCGGCCGGCTCAGCATCGCCGATGGGCTCGAGCGTCCGGACGCGGACCTGGGGCCGATGACCAACGCCGACGGGATCGCCAAGGTCAAGCGCCACGTCGCCGACGCGCATGAGAAGGGCGCGCGCCTGCTGTGCGGCGGCGGGCAGCCCGAGGGCTTCGAGACCGGCCACTTCTTCGCGCCCACGGTGTTTGCCGACTGCACGCCCGACACCCTGCTGATGAGCGAGGAGACGTTCGGCCCGGTGCTGGGCGTGGCGCCGTTCGACACGCTGGACGAGGCCATCGCCCAGGCCAATGCCGGGCCGTACGGGCTCGCCGCTTACGTCTATGCCCGCGACGTCGGCGAGATCTTCGCCCTGACGCGCGCGCTGTGCTTTGGGAGCATCGCGGTGAACAACGTCGATGCCGGCATCATGAACGCGCCCTATGGCGGCCGGAAGCGCAGCGGCATCGGCTACGAGCATGGGCGGGAGGGCATGGAAGGCTACCTCGCCTTGAAGCATGTCCGGCTGCGGCACGGAGCCTGACCGCAGCATGACCGCCACTGCCTGCTTCATCGGCATCGATCTCGGCACGTCGGCCTGCAAGGCGCTGGCGATCGACGGGAACGGCGGCGTGCTGGCGCGCACCTCGGCCGAGTACCCGCTCGCCACCCCCCGGCCCGGCTGGGCCGAGCAGGCGCCGGCGGACTGGCAGGATGGCTGCGACGCGGCGATGGGCGCGCTAGTGGCAGGCCTGCCGCCCGGCAGCGCGGTGCAGGCGATCGGCCTGTCCGGCCAGATGCACGGGCTGGTGGCGCTCGACCGCGACGACCGGGTGATCCGGCCGGCGATCCTGTGGTGCGACAACCGCACGCAGGCGCAATGCGATACGCTGATCGGGCGAGTCGGCGGCCTCGACGCGCTGCTCGGCCTGACGCGCAACCGGATGCTGCCGGGCTTCACCGGCGGCAAGCTGCTGTGGCTGCGCGAGCACGAGCCGGAGGCGCTGGACCGGATGCGCCGCTTCCTGCTGCCCAAGGACGCATTGCGCCTGGAGATGACCGGCGAATACGCCACCGACGTGTCCGACGCGTCCGGCACCGGCCTGTTCGACGTGCGCGCGCGCGCCTGGTCGCAGCCGATGCTGGAGGCGGTCGGCGTGTCCGCGGAGCAGGTGCCGGCCGCGTTCGAGTCGCACGAGATCACCGGACGGCTGCGGCCGCAAACGGCAGCGCGGTGGGGCCTGCAAGCGGGCCTGCCGGTGGTGGCGGGCGGCGGCGATTCGGTGATCCAGACCACCTCGATGGGCGTGATCGATCCGGGCGTGGTCGGGATCACCATCGGCACCGCCGGCCTGGTCGGAGCCAGTGCCGCCGCCTGTCCGGACAATCCCGGCGGGCTGCTGCAGATCTCCTGCGGCAACGCGCCCGGGCGCTGGCACGTGATGGGGGTCACACTGAACGGCGGCGGCGCCTTGCACTGGTGGCGCGACGCGCTGTCGGCGCTGCCGGGTACGACGCCCGGCTTCGACGCTCTGGTGGCGCTGGCGCAGCAGGTGCCGTGCGGCGCCGAGGGGCTGCTGTTCCTGCCCTATCTAATGGGCGAGCGCTGTCCCCATGTGGCGCCGGACGGGCGCGGCGCCTGGGTCGGCCTGACCCGCGCGCACGACCTGCGGCACATGACGCGCGCGGTGATGGAGGGCGTGCTGCTGAACACCCGCTCGATCCTGGATCTGGTGGCGGCATCGGGTGTCGGGTGGCAGTCGCTGCGCGTGTCGGGCGGCGCCACCGCATCGCCGGCGTGGCTGCAGATGCTGGCCGACGTCACCGGCCAGGAGGTGGCGACCGTCACCGGAGCCGCCGAAGGGGGGGCCTATGGCGCGGCCCTGCTGGCCGGCGTCGGCAGCGGCGCCTGGCGCTCGCTCGACGAGGCGGCAGGTGCGATCAAGATCACCGAGGTGGTGCAGCCCTCGGCACCCGCAGTCGCCGCCTACGACCGGCTGCATCCGATCCACGCATCGCTGCACGCGGCACTGGCCGGTGCGGCCGCTCAGCTGTCGGCGCTGGAGGCGGGCGCGGCCCGCCCGTTCGGGAGCACCCCATGAAGGCGGTCGTGTTCGATCTGGACGGCACGCTGGTCGACAGCGCGCCCGACATCGCCCGGGGCATCAACCGCATGCTGGCCGATCACGGGCTGCCGCCGTGGGAGGTGCGGGCGATCGAGCGCCTCACCGGCGAGGGCGCCAGCGCGCTGGTGGAAAAGGTCTATGCCGGGATCGGCAAGCCGGTCGATGCGGCGCGGATCGAGGCCGACACCGCACGCTACCTCGCGTACTACCAGGCGCATCCGGTGGTGGACTCGACCCTCTATGCCGACGCCGCCGCCGCCCTGCCGGCACTGCACAGCACGGGCCTGCGCATCGGAGTCTGCACCAACAAGGTCCAGGCTCTGGCGGAGGTGGTTCTCGACCGGCTGGGCATCGGCCGCTTCATCGAAGTGGTGGTCGGCTCGGACACGACGCCGCATCGCAAGCCGCATCCGGCACCGCTGCTGCATACGCTCGCAGTTCTCGGGGTGACGGTGCAGGAGACGGTCTTCGTCGGCGACACCACGATCGACCGCGACTGCGCCGCGGCCGCCGGCGTCGCATGCCGGATCGTCGACTGGGGCACCGGGCCGCAGGTCGCGGTGCCCGCGCCGGCGCGGCTGCGCCGCTTCGCCGACCTGCTGCCGGACGCGGCGGCGCATGTCTGAGGCATCGGCCCATCTGCTTACCGCGGTGGCGCAGGCGCGGCACGGGCTGAGCCGTGCCGAGACGCGTCTCGCCGACGTCGTGCTGAGCCAGCCGGAGGCGGTGATCACGATGAGCATGACCGACCTCAAGCAGATGGCCCAGGTCAGCGATCCCACCATCGTCCGCTTCTGCCGCCGGCTCGGCTGCGTCGGCTATACCGAGTTCAAGGTCCGGCTAGCACAGGGGCTGGCGCCGCAGCCGCCCTTCAGCCACCAGCCGATCACCGTCGGCGACACGGTGTTCGACGCGGCGGCCAAGCTGCTCAGCAACTCGGTGAACGCGATCCGCCGCTTCGCCGACGACCTCGATCCGCAAGCCGTTGAGGCGGCGGCCGACCGCCTGTTGACAGCCAAGAACACCTTCCTGTTCGCGCTCGGCCTGTCCGAGACCGTCGCCTTCGATGCCGAGCACAAGCTGTTCCGGCTGGGCATACGCTGCCGCCTGGTGCTGGAGGCGCATCGCCAGACGCAGCTCGCCTCGACCTTGCATGCGGACGAGCTGATCGTGTTCTTCTCGCATTCGGGCGACACCCGCACCCTGGTCGCCGCCGCGCAGAGCGCGCATCGCAACGGTGCCGCAACCGTGGCCCTGACCGCGCCGGGCTCGCGCCTCGCCCGCGCCTGCGACGTCGTCGTCGGCCTGCCGCGCTACGAGCACAGCGAGCTCTACACGCCGCTGACGGCGCGGCTGAACCACTTCCTGGTGGTCAACATGCTGGTCGTCGCGGTGGGCCTGAAGCAGAAGCGCGCGATGCCCGAAAGCCTCACCGCCCTCGAGCCGTGGCTGACCGAGAAGTTCATCGATTGAAGGAGTTCACGCTCATGCAACCCTCCAAGCCGCAGGACCAGGCGAAGCTCGCCGCCGGCCGCAGGGCGATCGAGACCTACCTGCAGGACGGCATGCGGATCGGGCTTGGGTCCGGCACTACATCGCACTGGTTCGTGCGGGCGCTTGGCGAGAAGGTGCGTGACGGCTTCGACATCGCCGGCGTGCCGACCTCCACCGCCACGCGCGACCTTGCGCGCGAGGTCGGCGTGCCGCTGCTCGACCTCAACGACGTGGTCGAGCTCGACCTGACCATCGACGGCGCCGACGAGATCGACCATGCCGGCCGGATGATCAAGGGCGGCGGCGCCTGTCTGCTGTGGGAGAAGATGGTCGCCCGCGTGTCGCGACGGATGGTGGCAGTGGTCGATGACGGCAAGCTGGTCGAGATGCTGGGCCGGTATCCGCTGCCGATCGAGGTGATCCGCTTCGGCTGGCGTAGCACCGGACGCGAGCTGCAGACGCTGTTCGACCGGTTCGGCCACCATGACGTGCCGATGACGCTGCGCGGCGGCGAGGCCACGCCGGTGATCACCGACAGCGGCCACTACATCCTGGACTGGCAGCTCGACCGGATCGAGGAGCCGGACCGTCTGGCGCCGCTGTTCAACGAGATTCCGGGCGTCGTCGAGCACGGGCTGTTCGTCGGCATCGCCCATGAGATGGTGATCGGTCACGCCGACGGCAGCGCCGACGTCATCCGTCTCGACGGGCCGGCATGAGCGGCGCGGGCACGCCGATGTATCGCGAGAAGCTCAGCTTGGCCGGCCGCACGGCCGTGGTGACCGGAGGCGCGCGCGGCATCGGCCTGGCGTGCGCGCAGGCGCTGGGCGAGGCCGGGGCCCGCGTATTGCTGACCGACCTCGACGGCGACGCGGCGCAGGCGGCAGCCGCGGGGCTCGCAGCACAGGACATCGACGCGCAGGCGTTCCGGCTCGACGTCACCGATCCCCAGGCCGTACGCGCTCTGGCCGCGTCGCTGAACGACCGGTTCGGGGCCGTCGACATCCTGGTCGCCAATGCCGGCATCGTGCGCGGCGGCAGGGCGGAGGATGTCGAGGACGCGGACTGGCGCGCGGTGATCGACGTCAACCTCAACGGCGTGTTCTGGTGCTGCCGCGAGTTCGGCCGCGCCATGCTCGGGCGCGGCCGGGGCGCCATCGTCACGATCGGCTCGATGTCGGGCGAGATCGTCAACAAGCCGCAGGAGCAGTCCTCCTACAACGCCGCCAAGGCCGGGGTGCATCACCTCACCCGCAGCCTGGCCGCGGAGTGGGCGTCCCGGGGCGTGCGCGTCAATGCCGTGGCGCCGACCTACATCGACACCCCACTGACGCGGTTCGGCATGGAGGATCCACAGCTCAAGGACGCCTGGCTCGGCATGACGCCGATGCAGCGGGTGGGCCGGCCGGACGAGGTGGCCTCCGTGGTGGCGTTCATGGTCTCCGACGCGGCCAGCCTGATGACCGGCAGCATCGTTCTCGCCGACGGCGGATATACCTGCTGGTAGGCACGCGCGCCGGCGACGGGCAGCGCATCCCGCCCGTGACCTCGCGGCCACCCTGCGCTAGAACCCCCTCCTTCCGGAGGGCCCGCCCGTGAACCAGCTCAGCCAGACCACCCTGCCTGCCTCGCGCTCCGCCGCCACGACCCCGGTCTCCGCCCAGCTCGCGGAACGCGCCGCGGCCGATCGCGCGGACGCGCTCCGCCCCAACACGCTTCGCTCCGGTCCCGACGCGCGCGGCCGCTTCGGCATCTTCGGCGGCCGCTTCGTCGCCGAGACGCTGATGCCGCTCATCCTCGAGCTCGACCAGGCCTACGAGGCCGCCAAGGCCGATCCGGCCTTCCGCCAGGAGCTCGACGCCTACCTCAAGGACTATGTCGGCCGCCCCAGCCCGCTCTGGCACGCCAAGCGCCTGACCGCCGAGCTCGGCGGCGCGCAGATCTATCTGAAGCGCGAGGAGCTGAACCACACCGGCTCGCACAAGCTCAACAACGTCATGGGCCAGATCCTGCTGGCCCGCCGCATGGGCCGCACCCGCATCATCGCCGAGACCGGCGCCGGCCAGCACGGGGTCGCCACCGCCACCGTCTGCGCGCTGTTCGGCCTGAAATGCGTCATCTACATGGGTGCCACCGACGTCGAGCGGCAGAAGCCCAACGTGTTCCGCATGCGCCTGCTGGGTGCCGAGGTGCACGCGGTCACCACCGGTGCCGGCACGCTCAAGGACTCCATGAACGAGGCGATGCGCGACTGGGTCGCCAACGTCGCCGACACCTACTACCTGATCGGCACCGTCGCCGGCCCGCACCCTTATCCGGCGATGGTGCGCGACTTCCAGTGCGTGATCGGCGACGAGGCGCGCGTGCAGATGCACCAGGCCGAGGGCCGCCTTCCCGACATGGTAGTCGCAGCCGTCGGCGGCGGCTCCAACGCCATGGGCATCTTCCACCCCTTCCTCGACGATCCTGACGTGGCGCTGGTCGGGGTGGAAGCCGCCGGCCGCGGCCTCGACAGCGGCGAGCAGGCCGCCAGCATCAGCCGCGGCCGCCCCGGCGTTCTGCACGGCAACCGCACCTACCTGCTGCAGGATGCGGAGGGCCAGATCCAGGAGGCGCATTCCATCAGCGCCGGCCTCGACTATCCCGGCATCGGGCCCGAGCATGCCTGGCTGCACGATATCGGCCGCGCCCAGTATGTCGGCATCACCGACGACGAGGCGCTCGCCGCCTTCCAGCTCTGCACCCGCACCGAGGGCATCATCCCGGCGCTGGAATGCGCCCACGCCCTCGCCCATGTCGCCAAGATCGCGCCCGCCATGCGGTCCGACCAGATCATCTTGATGAATCTCTCCGGCCGCGGCGACAAGGACATCTTCACCGTCGCGGAGCATCTCGGGGTTCGCTTGTGAGCCGCATCGCAGCCCGTTTCGCAGCGCTCCGGTCGGAGGGGCGCGGCGCGCTGATCCCGTTCCTCGAGGCCGGCGACCCCGACCTCGCCACCGCCGAGGCGATCCTGTGCGGCATGCCTGGCGCCGGCGCCGACCTGATCGAGATCGGCGTGCCCTTCACCGACCCGATGGCCGACGGCCCGATCATCCAGGCGGCCTCGGTGCGCGGCCTGCGCGCCGGCGCCACCCTGGCCCGCACCCTGGAGATGGTCGCCCGCTTCCGCGCGACCGACCCCGATACCCCGGTCGTCCTGATGGGCTACCTGAACCCGCTCGACAGCTACGGCCCGGCCCGCTTCTGCGCCGACGCGGCCAGCTCGGGCGTCGACGGGCTGATCGTCGTCGACCTGCCCTCCGAGGAGGCCGACCTGCTCGAGGCGCACGCGGCCGAGCACGCGCTGGACATCATCCGGCTGGTCGCGCCCACGACGGCGCGCGAGCGCCTGCCGCTCGTGCTCAACGGCAGCTCGGGCTTCATCTACTATGTCAGCATCACCGGCGTGACCGGCACCCGCACGGCATCCGAATCCGACCTCGCCGGCGCCCTGCCGCTGCTGCGCGAGGCCACCGACCTGCCGGTCGCGATCGGCTTCGGCATCCGCACCCCCGCCCAGGCGGCATCGGCCGTGCGCATCGCCGACGCGGCCGTGGTCGCCTCGGCGCTGATCGAGACGCTCGCAGGCAGCCTGGACGCGCAGGGGCGCGCCGGGCCGGACACGGTGCGGCTGGTGCTGGACCAGGTTCGGACGCTTGCCGATGGGGTGCGTGGGGCAAGGGCTCTGCCCTTGCAACCCGCCAAAGGCTAGCCTTTGGAAACCAACTAATCCGGGTCCGGGGCCGGTGGCCCCGGCGGGTCCAGGGCAGAGCCCTGGCCTTCCTCAGCAGGAACACTCCGCCATGAGCTGGCTCACCACCTACGTCCGCCCGAAGATCCGCAACCTGCTCGGCAAGCGCGACGTCCCGGACAATCTCTGGACGCAGTGCGACGCCTGCAACCAGATGATCTTCACCAAGGACCTGCAGAAGTCGCTCAATGTCTGCCCGCATTGCGGCCACCACATGCGCGCCCTGGTCGATGACCGCCTGGCCTGGACCTTCGACGACGGCCAGTTCACCCGCATCGAGCTGCCCAAGGCCCCGGTCGACCCGCTCGGCTTCCGCGACCAGAAGAAATACACCGACCGCCTGCGCGAGCATCGCGCCAAGACCCACCTCGACGAGGCGCTGGTCGTCGCCCACGGCACCATCGGCGGCGCCCGCGCCGTGGTCGCGGTGATGGCCTACGAGTTCATGGCCGGCACCATGGGTGCGGCCCTGGGCGAGGGCGTCGTGGCCGCGGCCCGGCTGGCGGTGCTGCAGCAGGCGCCGCTGGTCATCTTCACCGCCTCCGGGGGGGCTCGCATGCAGGAGGGGGTGATCAGCCTGATGCAGATGCCGCGCACCACGATTGCCGTGCAGATGGTCAAGGATGCCGGCCTGCCCTTCATCGTGGTGATGACCAACCCCACCACCGGCGGCGTCACCGCCTCCTTCGGCATGCTGGGCGACATCCAGATCGCCGAGCCCAACGCCCTGATCGGCTTCGCAGGCCCGCGCGTCATCGAGCAGACCGTGCGCGAGACGCTGCCGGACGGCTTCCAGCGCTCGGAGTTCCTGCGCGAGCACGGCATGCTCGACATGGTCGTCCCGCGCGGCGAAATGCGCGACACGCTGGGCCGGCTGCTGGGGCTGCTCAGCGTGAAGGACACCCTCGCCCACGCCGCCTGAGCCCCATGGCAGCCCCGGCCCCGTCCCCGGAGTTCAGCGGCCGCAGCGGCGTCGTGCTGGAGCGGCTGCAGCGCCTGTATCCGGCGCTGATCGACCTCAGCCTCGGCCGGCTGGAAGCGCTGCTGGGCAAGCTCGGCCATCCCGAGCGCCGCCTGCCGCCGGTGATCCATGTCGCCGGCACCAACGGCAAGGGCAGCACCTGCGCCCATCTGCGCGCCATCGCCGAGGCGGCCGGCCTTGTTGCGCACGTCACCATCAGCCCGCATCTGGTCGACATCACCGAGCGCTTCCGCGTCGCCGGCCGGCTGGTTGACGAGGCGACCCTGGTGGCCACGCTCGAACGCATCGAGCGGATCAATGACGGTGCCGCGATCACCGTGTTCGAGGTGCTGTCGGCCTGCGCGTTCGTGCTGTTTGCCGAGACCCCGGCCGATCTCGCCATCATCGAGGTCGGGCTCGGCGGCCGGTTCGACGCCACCAACGTGATCCAGCACCCCGCCGCCTGCGCCATCTCCGCCATCTCCATGGACCACGAGGCCTTCCTGGGCGACAGCATCGCCGCCATCGCCGCCGAGAAGGCCGGCATCATCAAGCCGCACCGCCCGGTCGTCACCGGCCGGCAGCCGTCCGACGCCCTGGCAGCCATCGAGGCCGAGGCGGACCGGCGGCAGGCGCCGCTGCTGCTGCGCGACCGCGACTGGCACATCGAGTGCCGCCATCCGGACGGCCTGCGCTACCGCGATCGCCACGGCATCCTGGAGCTGCCGCTGCCCGGACTGCCCGGGGCGCACCAGATCGACAATGCCGGCCTCGCCATCGCCGCCCTGCGCGTCTCGGGCCTGGCCCTGCCGGGTCCCGCCTATGCCGGCATCGCCCGCACCACCTGGCCGGCCCGCCTGCAGCGCCTGCAGGGCCGGCTCGCCGCCCGGCTGCCGCCCGGCTGGGAGCTCTGGCTCGACGGCGGCCACAATCCCGGCGCCGGGCAGGTGCTGGCCGGGACGCTGCGCGGCTGGTCCGACCGTCCGCTGCATCTGCTGGTCGGCATGAAGCAGAGCAAGGACCCGGCCGGCTTCCTCCAGCCCCTGCTGCCGCACGCGACCAGCCTGTGGGCGGTCGCCGAGCCGCACCAGCATCTGGCACTTCCCGTCGAGGCGATCATCGCGGCCTCCGGCGGCGTCGCCAGGTCGGGTCCGGTGGTGGCCGACACGCTGGATCGTCTGGCCGCGTCCGGCGGCCCGGCGGCCCGCATCCTGATCTGCGGCAGCCTCTATCTCGCCGGCGAGATCCTCAAGGCGGACGGCCACACCCCCTGCTGACGCGCCGGCTCGAGGATCCCATGGCACCATCCGGCCTGCGCAGCACCCGGCTTCTGCGCGCGTCCGGGGCCCTCGGCCTGGCGCTGCTGTTCGCGGCCCTCATCGTGTCCCGCAAGCCGGCCGCACTGCTGCACGCCGAGCTGTGGGGCGACGAGGGCTGGTCGTTCTATCCGGATGCCTATCGGGTCGGCTGGCAGTCGCTGCTGATCCCTGCCGGCGGCTATCTCGATACGCTGCAGCGGCTGGTGGGCATCGCGGTGCAGCCGCTGCCGCTCACCGCGGTGCCGACGGTGTTCGCCGCCGTCGCCCTGGGCGTGCAGATGCTGCCGGCGCTGTTCCTCCTGTCGCACCGCATGGCGGCCGTGCTGCCCTCGGCTCCGGTCCGGCTGCTGCTCGCCCTGCTCTATGCGGTGCTGCCCAACGAGCTCGAGTTCTACGTCAACCTGACCAACGCCCAGTGGAACCTGGCGCTGCTCGCCTTCCTGATCCTGGTCGGCGCCCCGCCGCGCGGCCCGGCCGGCCGCCTCCTCGACATCGTCGTCCTCGTGCTGTCCGGCCTGAGCGGCCCGTTCATGCTGCTGCTGCTGCCGGTCTCGGTCTGGCAGCTCGCAGCACGCCGGCATCCCGACGACCGCCGGCACCTGCTGATCGTGGCTGCGACCGCGCTGATCCAGCTCGGCGTGCTGGTGTTGGTGTCGCATGGCGGCCGCTCGACGGCGCCGCTCGGCGCCGGGCCGCGCATGCTGGCGCGCGTCCTCTCGCTGCAGGTCATCCTGGGCGCCGAGCTCGGCCTGCGCACGCTTGGCCGGATCACCGTCCTGCGCATCTGGCAGGACAACCTGCTGCCGGTGCTGCTGGCCGTGTCCGGGGCCGTGCTGGCCGCTCTGGCGCTGTGGCGCGGCTCGTCGCTGCTGCGCCAGTTCGTGCTGTTCTGCGCCCTCCTGCTCGCGGCGGCACTCGTCAGCCCGCAGGTGTCGCTGACGCAGCCGCAATGGCTGATGATGACCATTCCGCCGCTGGGCAACCGCTATTTCAGCTTCCCGGTGATGGCCTGGATCGCGATCGTGATGACGCTTGCCGCCGACCGCGCGCGTCCGCTGCGCCTGGTCGGGCGCGTGCTGCTGGGCGTGATCGTGCTGTGGGCGGTGCCGCACGACTGGGCGGTGCTGCGCATGCAGCCGACCGACTTCCTCGCCCGCGCCCGCGTGTTCGAGTCGGCGCCGCCGGGCACGCGGATGAGCTTTCCCATCGTGCCGAACGGGCTGTCGCCGATGATCCTGGTCAAGAAGCCGGGCTGACGCCGGGTCCAAGAATCCGGTTCCGATCTTCGGCGCTTGGCGACTTGTTGCCTTTGCTCTCGCACCGGTCTTTGCTGACCCATCGCTTGACGGGGCACGACGATGCGCAAGGTGATCTTCGACACCGACCCGGGCGTGGACGACGCCATGGCGCTGCGCTTCCTGACCCGGCGACCCGAGCTCGAGCTGATCGGCGTCACCACGGTGCACGGCAACGGCGACATCGACACCGTCACCCGCAACGCGCTTTACCTGAAGGACCGGTTCGGCTTCGCCGCCCCCGTGGCCAAGGGCTCCGGCGTCACCGTGCTGAACCGGCAGGGCAGCCCGGCCTGGCATGTGCACGGCCAGAACGCGCTCGGCGACATCGACATTCCCGATGCCGTCCGCGCCACCGTCGACGGCCGGCGCGGCCACCGCATGATGATCGACCTGATCCGCGCCAACCCGCACGAGGTGACGATCATCGCCGTCGGTCCGCTGACCAACCTGGCCCGCCTGATCGACAAGGACCCCGAGATCGTCCGGCTGGTGCAGGGCGTGGTGGTGATGGGCGGCGCGTTTGGCAGCCACGGCCATACCGGCAACGTTTCGCCGGTCGCCGAGGCCAACATCGCCAACGATCCGGACGCGGCGGAAGAGGTGTTCACCGCGCCCTGGCCGGTGACGATCATCGGGCTCGACGTCACGCAGCAGGTGCTCATGGACGGCGCCTACCTCGATTGCCTGCGCAACGCCGGCGGCGAGGACGGCCGGTTCCTGTGGGACGTCTCGCGCTCCTACCGCGCCTTCCACCAGCGCAGCCGGCATCTCGACGGCATCTTCGCCCATGACAGCCTGGCGGTGATCTACGCCGTGGCGCCGCAGCTGTTCACCGTGCGGCGCGGCCCGGTGCGGGTGGTGTGCGGCGGCCTCGCCTCGGGACAGACGATCCAGAAGCCGGAACACTCCCCGTTCCCGACCGGCGCCTGGGACGCGCATCCCGCGCAGTCGGTCGCGACCGACATCGATGCGCGCGCGGCCCTGGCGCTGTTCGCCGAGACCTTCATTCGCTGACCCCGGAACCGCCGGTGAGCAGATAGCAGGAGCATCCGGCACTGCGCGAGGCGTCCGGGTCGGGCTCCAGCAGGCTCTCGACCGCGAACCGGCGCATCCTCAGCACGACGAAATCCGCCGGCCCGTCCAGGATGACGTCGAAATCCTCGGCCAGCACCGACAGCCAGTAGGCGACTCCCTGGCGCTCGGTCAGGATCACCGGATCATGCGCGCTCACCACTAGCCCGTTCCGGAGCGCGCTCGTCGCCTCGCCGCGGTTGGTCACATGATACAGGTAGGAATCCGACCGGTCCGTGGGACGCAGGTTGCGATGATCCACCTGCTGCAGCAGCACCGCCTGCGGATCGAGATGGTAGGGAGCCTGTGCGTCCGGCTCCGGCTGGCGCACCGGCTCAGGCATCGGTCCGGGCGGCGGTTCTGGCACGATCGCGGGCTCCGGCACGAGCTCCGGCCTGGGCTCCGGCACGAGCTCCGGCCTGGGCTCCGGCACGAGCTCTGGCGCAGGCTCCGGCATGGGCTCCGGCATGGGCTCCGGGGCGGTCTCCGGTGCCGTCGTCTCGATCACCGGCTCCGGTTCGGCTGCGGCGAACAGGTCCGGAGTCGCCGGCCGCGGCCGGGGCTCCCGACGCCTGGCTGCAGGAGCCGGCGGCACGACGGCCGCCTGCGGCGGCTCGTCCGCCTCCGGCGTCGCGTCGTCCAGCTCGAGTTCCGGCAGCGGCAGCTCGTGCGTCTGCATGGCGTCGCGGTTGGCGAGGCCGCGACCGCGGGCGGATCGCGCCTGGTCGATCCGGCGACGCAAGCCTGCGTCGGAAGGCGGTTCAGGCATGGCGGGAAACAGCTTGGCATCGCCGCCGGCGCCGCGCCAGTAGTGCGCCAGCGCCTCCCCGGCGGTGCGTGCGCTGCTGATGCGCCGCAGGATCCGGCCGCTCTCGTCCTCGATGCGGAAGATCGGCCGCCGCGTGATCGGGCTGATGAGGCCGGCCGGCCTGGCCCGGACCCGGCTTCTGTTGGTCAATTCCGACGTGCCCATGTCTGTCCCGCGGTCGATCGAGCGATCCCTGTCATGCCGGCGCCGGAAGCCCGCCCGGCCTCGCGAACCCGCGCCTGGGCGGGCGGACGCTCGGCGGCAGGCGCGCCCGGCGCTCTCAGCGCCGCGGCGTGCCGGCTGTCCGGGCGACCGGTGCGGCGGCGTCCGCGGCCGGAACCAGATCCTCCTCCAGCACCGTGATGTGGATCGAGTACGACACCTCGCCCTCGTCCTCGTCGCGATGCACGGTGCCGATCACCTCCTTGCCGATCGCCAGCTCCGTGGTGGCGCCCTTGCGCGGCGGCGCCACCACGTTGACCTGGTCCGAACCCAGCAGCTTGCGCAGATAGAGCTGAACGCGCGCGATGTCAGAACCGTTCATGGAACAACCTTTCAGCTAGGCCGGAACCGGTGAGCCCTGGCGGCGGTGGGATAGGGCAAATCGCCGGCGATGGAAATCGACGATCCTGCGAGCCGACCGGATCAGCCGGCTGCGGACGCGCCGTCCGGTGCGATGCCGGCCTCGCCGGCAGGCGGGCGGGCGGCCAGGGCGTCGAATAGGCTGTCTGCCAGTGCCGCCCGCGAGAAATGCCGCTCGGCATAGGCTGCCTGCCGCGTCGAGCGCTCGGCCCAGCCTTGGTCCTGCGACAGCAGCGCCACCAGGGCCGCCGCCAGCTCCGCCGGCGCGTCGGCCACCGTCGCCACCGCCTCCAGGCCGGGCATGCCCTCGGCGCCGATGGTGGTGGTCACCAGCGGCAGCCCCTGCTGCAGCGCCTCCACCACCTTGCCCTTCACGCCGGCGCCCACCCGCAGCGGCACCACCGCCGCCCGCGCGCGCGCATACTGCGCCGCCAGCTCCTCGTGCGTGAGGCTGCCGGTGACCGTCACCGCCTCGTCGGCCAGCGCCCGCACCTGCGCCGTCGGGTGCGACCCGGCCAGCACCAGCCGCACCTGCGGCACCGACGTCCGCACCAGCGGCAGGATCTCGCGCACCAGCCAGCTCGCCGCGTCGACGTTCGGCGGATGCGCGAAGCCCGCGACGAACAGCATCACCGGCTCGGCCGGCGGCACGGCGCGGGCGCGGAAGCTGTCATAGCTGAAGGGCACGATGGCGCGCGCGCAGGTGCCGGGCACCATCGCCCGCACCAGCGCCGCCTCGACCTGCGAGGGATAGAGCACGATGTCGAACAGCCCCCACAGGCGCCGCTCCAGCCGCGCCATCTCGTCCGCCTCGCGGGCAAGCGCCGCATCGCCCAGCAGCGCCGCCTGACGGCGCATCCGCAGATGATGCACGTCATGGCCATAGAAGCTGAGGCAGGCCGGGGTGTGGCGCAGCAGGTCGGACACGAACTCGGTGGCGACCGTCGGCCGCATCGTCAGCACGTGGTCGAGTGCCGCGCCGTGACGCTCGATCCAGGCGGCGAAGCCGATCGGCAGCCGCCCGTCCAGCACCTCGACCCCCATGGTCTCCAGCAGAGGGGTGTAGTCGTTGCGCGCCCGGTTCTGCGGCCAGAACTTCACCACCCAGCCGGCGGACTTCAGCGCCGCGACGATGCCCATGGTCGAGCGCGAGCCGGCGTCGCGGTCCGGTTCCGGCACGTAGTGGTCGATGATCAGGATCGTCCTGCGGCCCCTGGCATGCTCGCTCGCCCGCATCGGATCGACCCCCGGCGGCATGTGCTCGGAGGCCAGCAGGCGCGGCCAGCGCGCCAGCATCCGGTGCCGGTTCACCTCCTGCTGCGCCTTGACGCCGCTGGCGATGTCGGTGCCGTGCGACACCCCCTCGTGATGGATCACCACGCTCGCCGGCTGGTAGATCACCCGCAGCCCCCGGGCGCGGATGCGGAAGGCGAGGTCGGTATCCTCGTAGTAGGCGGGCGCGAACAGCGGGTCGAAGCCGCGCAGCTCCTCGAACAGCGCCCGCTCCAGCAGGATCGAGGCGCCCGAGACGTAGTCGGTCTCGCGGACGGTATTGTATTGCGGCAAGGCCGGATCGTCGTGGCGGCCGTAGTTCCAGCCGGTGCCGTCCTGCCAGATGATGCCGCCGGCCTCCTGCAGCCGCCCGTCCGGGAACAGCAGCTTCGAGCCGATCAGCCCCGCGTCCGGCAGCGCCCCGGCAAGCCGCACCATCGCGTCGAGGAAGCCCGGCAGCGGCTCGGTGTCGTTGTTGAGGAACAGCAGATACCGGCCACGCGCCAGCGTCGCCGCCTCGTTGCAGTTGAACAGGAAGCCGAGATTCCGCTCCCGGCGCACCAGCCGCAGCCCCCCCACCTGCTCCAGCAGCGCCACCGCCGGGTCGCCGGACGCGTCCTCGGCCACGATCACCTCGAACGGCGTTTCCGTCGCCGAGGCGGCGATCGCGCGCAGGCAGCGCAGCGTGACCGGAACCTGGCCGAAGGTCGGGATGACGACCGACACCAGCGGCGTGCGCGAGGTCGGCAGACACAGGCCGGGCTGCTCCGGGGGATGCGCCGCCACCACCGGATCCTCGACCGGCTCCGGCGGCAGCACCTGCTGCGGCGCGGGCTCGGTCGGTCCCGGCGCCGGCACCGTCGGCAGCTGGCGCAGCGCCCGCGCCCGCAGCTGCCGCTTCCATTGCAGGGTCAGCGTCCACCAGATCGCCTTCAGGCCGCGCCGTCCGTATCGCGCCAGGCCGGGATGGCGGTCGAGCAGGCGGCGCAACGGCCACGTCGCGCGCCAGATCGCGCTCGACTGGTAGGAGGCGAGATGCAGGCGCAGCAGCGCGATCTCGGCATCCTGCTGCCGGATGCGCTCAAGGGAGGCGCGGTCGTCGACCACGACCACCGGCGGGGGCGGCTCCGGCGGCGGCCGGGCCAGCAGGGTGGCATGCGCCTCCTGCTCCCGGCGCAGATCCTGACGCAGCGCGCCCAGCCGCAGCTCGGCCTGCAGCAGCGACAGGCGCAGCGCCGCCTGCTCGGCCGCAGCCTCGTCGGGAGGTGGAAGCGTCATGACGATCCCCGCGGGAGCCGCCTGCATGGCCCCGGTGCGGGGGCGCAGCGGCGTCGGGTCAGGCGGCCAGGTGGCGTCCGCGGGCGAACAGCTCAAGCTCGATCTTGATGTCGGGGGTGTCGAAGCCGCTGACCAGACGCAGCGTCGCCGCCGGCCTCGCATCGCCGAACGCATTGCGCAGGAACGGGAAGCAGGCCGGGAACGCATCGGCGTCCTGCACCAGATACACCACCCGCACCACGTCGTTCATCGACAGGCCGGCTGCTTCCAGCGACTGCGCCCCGTTCATCAGCGCCTGGCGGCACTGCTCGGACAACCGGCGCGGGAACCCTCCCTGATGCCGATCGAAGCCGGTGACCCGACGCACATGCACCTCCTGCCGGCGGTTCAGCGGTCGACACTCGGTCCGCGACGGCGCGGCCAGGTCGGGATCCGGAAGCTGCGTCTTCACCCTCATCAGCACAGGCCGACCCCGTCTCAGATATGCATCACAAGTGCGTTATTCTGGACGATTGCGCAACCACGCAATCGTGCTGCGGTCGCATTTAAACGTGATCGTCGGATGAGCCGGCGTCTCCGCTGGAGTTTCAGGAGTGGATGCCAGGCCCGATGCCGTCGGCCCGACCGGCCTGCACGGCAGCTGCGGCGCCCTGGCCGGACAGGGCGTGCTGCTGCTCGGCGCGGCCGGCTCCGGCAAGTCCGATCTGCTGCTGCGCCTGATCGACCGGGGCTTTGCGCTGGTCGCCGATGATCGCGTGATCGTGGAGGATGGCTGCGCCCGATCGCCGCCGGCCCTGGCCGGGCTGATCGAGATCCGCGGCCTCGGGCTGCTGCGCCTGCCGCACGTGGGTCCGGTTGCGTTGGCGCTGGTGCTGGCGCTGGACGAGGCGGCATTCGCAGCGGCGGAGCCTCGGCCATCCGCCGCCGACGGCCTCCGGCTTCCACAGCCGGCCCGCCATGCCCGCCTCGGCTTGCCGATGCTGCGGATCGCCCCGTTCCACGCCTCGGCGGCGTTCCGGATCGAGATCGCGCTCGACTGCCTCGCCGGCCGCCGCCGGCTGCTGGCAGGCGGGCTGGATCCTGCGTGAGCACGGATCGGTCGGCGAGGGCGCGCCATGCCCGGTGCTGCCGGCAGGCCCGCCGACCGCTGCGCCGGGGGCAGAGCTGCCCTGTCGCGGAAACAGGAGGGATTCGATCTCGGAGCCCGCCGCAACCGGGCCCGCACACCCAGATCATTGCAGGCGGTCGACGCAGCGATGCGCCCGCTGGCCTGGACCGCGCGACAAGCAATCCTGGACAGGACGCATGGCTTGCTGCGATGGGTGCTGCCGCAGCCGGCATTGCCGGCGGGACCAGATGCCGAACACCGAGATGGAGCGTCGCCGCGTGGCGACTAGCTGATGACCCTGACCGATCCGCGACCCAGCGACGCCGAGCCCCCATCGATCGTCATGGGGAGTCCCGCAGCGTGATCGGCGTGGTCCTCATCACCCATGGCGAGATCGGCACGTCGCTGCGCGCGGCGATGGAGCATGTGGTCGGCGTGCAGCAGCAGATGGCCACGCTGTCGATCGGGGCCGAGGACGACATCCAGGCCCGCCGACGCGACCTGGAGGCGGCGATCGCGGCGGTGGACCGCGGCGACGGCATCGTCCTGCTGACCGACATGTTCGGCAGCACGCCGTCGAACCTGGCGATCTCGATGCGCGGTCGCGCCGATCTGGAGGTCATTGCCGGGGTCAACCTGCCGATGCTGGTCAAGCTCGGGCAGATCCGGTCCAGCCGGACGCTTGCCGAATGCATCGAGATCGCCGAGACGACCGGCCGCAAATACATCGCCGCCGCGTCGCATCTGTCCGAGACCTGCCTCGGCGGCGCGGTCTGCTGCAGCGTCCTGCCCCAGCCGATCAGGCCCACCGCCGCCGCCGTCGAGCCGCCCGCGGGCGGCCATGTCCGTCCCCTCGCCAAGCTGGCCGGTTGAGCCGGACACCGGCGGCGTCATGCCCTCCGCCGACGAGCAGCAGGCGGCGCCGGTCCCGCCGGACCGCCTCAGCCGGGCCGTCACGATCGTCAACCTGCGAGGCCTGCATGCCCGCGCGGCCGCCCGCTTCGTCGTCATGGCCGAACGCTTCAGCACGCCGGTCGACGTGTCGCGCGACGGCGAGGTGGTGTCGGCCCGGTCGATCATGGGGCTGATGATGCTGGGTGCCGGCCGCGGCACCCGCATCCTGCTCCAGGCCGACGCCGACGGATGGGACGCGCAGGAGGCGCTCGACGCGCTGGCCGCGCTGGTCGAGGCCGGGTTCGATGAGCAGGACTGACGACGCCGGCACGCCATCGGCTCCGCCCGAAACGCCGGGCAGCAGGCCCCAGCGACGCCCGCCCGTGCGGAAGACGACGAAACGGACGGGCCCCGCACCGTCGCCTGCCCGGGCACCCGGCCCGGACGCGTGCGGCGAGCGTCGTTTCGCCGGGCTTGGCATCTATCCCGGCATCGCGATCGGGCCGGTCGCGTTTGCGGTCGAGGCGCCGGCGCCGGTCGCGGCCCAAACCGTGCAGGCCGAGGACACCGGCGCCGAGGTGGCACGGCTCGAGGAGGCGGTGCAGCGTTCGCTGCGCCAGCTCGAGAAGCTGAAGGCGCGTCTGGCCTTCCTGTCCGAGGACAGCCAGGCGGAGATCACGCCGCTGCTCGACGCCTACCGGCAGATGCTCGGGCCGTCGCGGCTGCTGCGCGGCGTGACCCGCCGGATCGTGGAGGACGCGCTGAACGCCGAGGCGGCGGTGACGGCGGAGTCCGAGGCGCTCGCCCAGAAGCTGGCGCCGCGGCCGCCGAAGGCCGGTGCGCCAGCCGCCGACGGGGACGACCGGTCGGCTGCCCTGCGCCGGGCCGAGGAGGTGCGCGAGATCGGTCGCCGGCTGGTCCGCAACCTGACGCGGGCGCCGTTCCGCTCCTTTGCCCAGATCCCCGCCGGCGCGGTGCTGGTCACCGAGCAGCTGCGTCCGGCGGACGCCACCCTGATCGACCCGGCGCGCATCGCCGCCGTGGTCATGGATGATGGCGGCACCGCAGACCACACCGCCATCATGCTGCGCGCGCTGGGCATCCCCGCGGTGCTGGGTGTCGCGGGCTTCGCGGCCCAGGCGAAGGCCGGCGCCCGGCTGGTGGTGGACGGGGCTGCCGGCACCGTCACCCAGGACCCGTCCGAGACCACGCTCGCGGCGGCGCATCGCGCCGTCGTGTCCTATGCGCGCGAGCGGCAGCGGCTGGCGCGGCTGCGTCGCCTGCCGGCCCGGCTGTCGGGCGGCGAGGCGGTGGAGCTGCAGGCCAACCTCGAGCTGCCCGCGGAACTGCCGCTGATCGCCCAGGCGGGAGCGGCCGGCATCGGGCTGCTGCGCACCGAGTTCCTGTTCATCAGCACCGAGCGGCTCCCGGACGAGACGGTGCAGGAGGAGGCCTATCTGGGGGTGGTCGAGGCGATGGGCGGCGACTGCTGCACCATCCGCCTGCTCGACTGGGGCGGCGAGAAGCAGAGCGAGGCGCTGAGCGCTGCCGGCTTCGTCACCGGGGGCGCCGACCTGAACCCGGCACTCGGCCTGCGCGGCCTGCGCCTGCTGCTGCTGCATCCGGAGGTGCTGGAAACCCAGCTGGCCGCGATCCTGCGGGTCTCGGCAGCCGGCCCGGTGCGGATCCTGCTGCCGATGGTGACCACCATCGCCGAGCTGCGCGCCACGCGCGAGATCTATGACCGGGTGGCGCGGCGGCTGCGCAGGAAGGGGGTCCGGCTCCCCGAGAGGCTGCCCCCGCTCGGGGTCATGGTCGAGACGCCGGCGGCGGCCCTCGGTGCCGAGACCCTGGCGCTGGATGCCGAGTTCCTGGCGATCGGCACCAACGACCTCACCATGTACACGCTCGCGGTCGACCGGTCCTCCAGCGACGTGTCGACGCTCTACGACCCGCTGCATCCGGCGGTGCTGCACCTGATCGGCCAGGCGACCGATGCCGCCCTGCGGGCGCGGCGCCCGGTGTCGCTGTGCGGCGAGATCGCCGGCAACCCGGTGGTGGTGCCGCTGCTGATGGGCATGGGCCTGCGCTCGTTCAGCATGAACGCGTCCGCGATCCCGCGGGTGAAGCAGGTGGTCCGCAAGGCCTCGCTCGAGGAGTGCCGCAGGCTGGCGCGCCGGGTGCTGGAGGAGAGCGACCCGCAGCAGGTGGCGACGCTTCTCAGCGACTTCGCCGCGCGATAAGCACGCCGCCATGACCGACGACATCCTGCCGATCCGCCGCGCGCTCCTTTCCGTCTCCGACAAGACCGGCCTGCTCGAGCTGGCCCGGGCGCTGGCGGCGCATGGCGCCGAGCTGCTCTCCACCGGAGGGTCGGCGCGGGCGCTGCGCGAGGCCGGCCTCGCCGTCACCGAGGTGTCGGACCATACCGGCTTTCCGGAGATCCTGGACGGGCGGGTGAAGACGCTGGTGCCGCAGATCCATGGCGGCATCCTCGGCCGTCGCGACCTGCCTGAGCACCTGGCGCAGATGCAGGCGCACGGCATCGCCCCCATCGACCTGGTCTGCGTCAACCTCTACCCGTTCGAGGCGACGGTGGCGTCCGGTGCCGCGTCCGGGGACTGCATCGAGACCATCGACATCGGCGGCCCGGCGCTGATCCGGGCGGCGGCCAAGAACCATCCGCACGTCGTCGTGCTGACCGATCCGGCGCAGTACCAGGCCGTGGCCGACAGCCTGCGGACGCTGCGCGGCACCACGCTCGCCGACCGCCGCGCCTGGGCCGGCGCCGCCTATGGCCGCACCGCCGCCTACGACGCCGCGATCGCCGCCTGGTTCGCCGCCGAACGCGGCGACCTGCTGCCGCAGCGCCTGGCGGTGGCCGGCCTGCGCGCCGAGAGCCTGCGCTACGGCGAGAACCCGCATCAGCAGGCGGCCTTCTACACCGACGACAGCCAGCGGCCCGGCATCGCCACCGCGAGGCAGGTGCAGGGCAAGTCGCTGTCCTACAACAACCTCAACGACACCGACGCGGCCTTCGAGGCGGTCGCCGAGCTGGACGGGCCGGCGGTGGTGATCGTCAAGCACGCCAACCCCTGCGGCGTCGCCGTGGCCGCGGACCTGGAAACCGCCTGGGAGCTGGCGCTGCGCTGCGATCCGGTCTCGGCGTTCGGCGGCATCGTCGCCGTCAACCGCACGCTGGACGAGGCGGCGGCGATCCGGATGGCGCGGATCTTCACCGAGGTGATCGTCGCACCCGACGCCACCGAGGCCGCGCAGGCGGTGCTGGCGGCGAAGAAGAACCTGCGCCTGCTGCTGACCGGGTCGCTGCCCGACCCGCTGTCGCCCGGCCTGATGCTGAAGAGCGTCGCCGGCGGCTTCCTGGCGCAGACCCGCGACAATGGCCGGCCGGACAGCCTGCGGGTGGTGACCAAGCGCGCGCCCACGGAAGCCGAGCTTGCCGACCTGCTGCTGGCCTTCCGCATCGCCAAGCACGTGAAGTCGAACGCGATCGTCTATGTCCGGGACGGTGCGACCGTGGGGATCGGCGCCGGCCAGATGAGCCGCGTCGATTCCGCGCGCATCGCCGCCGCGAAGGGTGCCGAGGCGGCCCGGGCGGCCGGGCTCGATGTCCGGCT
The DNA here is from genome assembly GCA_964236105.1 of uncultured Acetobacteraceae bacterium. Classification (GTDB taxonomy): domain Bacteria; phylum Pseudomonadota; class Alphaproteobacteria; order Acetobacterales; family Acetobacteraceae; genus Lichenicola. The sequence goes on from CAXSBC010000004.1 coordinate 80,288, forward strand.
GACCGAGGGCAGCGTGGTTGCCTCGGATGCGTTCTTTCCGTTCGCCGACGGGCTCGAGGTCGCCATCGAGGCTGGTGCCACCGCCGTGATCCAGCCGGGCGGCTCGATCCGGGACGGCGAGGTGATCGCAGCCGCCGACAAGGCCGGCGTGGCGATGGTGTTCACCGCCATCCGTCATTTCAGGCATTGACTGGCTTCGGCGCCAGCAACGGAGCGATTTAGAATTGTTCGCATCGGGATCGTGACTGTCGTGAAGCCGCGAAGCATTTGCAGCGTCATGCTTTAACTTGAATTATCGGCCGGTAGTGGCAAATGATCGCCGATGCGAAAATTCGATGAGCTGACGGAACGGGACCTTCTCGCCCTGGCGATCGCCAACGAGGAGGAGGACGGGCGGATCTACGCCGACTTCGCGCACCAGCTGCGGGAACATTTTCCTGACAGCGCCGGCGTCTTCGTCGAGATGGCGCACGAGGAGCAGGATCATCGCCGACGGCTGATCGACCTGTACACCACGCGCTTCGGCGAGCACATCCCGCTGGTGCGCAGGCAGGACGTGGCCGGCTTCGTGCCTCGCCGCCCGGCCTGGCAGGTGCAGCGCCAGGGCATCGAGGCGATCCGCCGCCATTCGCGGCAGATGGAGCTCGACGCCGCCCGCTTCTACCGGCAGGCGGCCAGCCGTACGTCCGATACGTCGATCCGCAAGCTGCTGGGCGACTTGGCGGAAGCGGAGGACGCGCACGAGCAGGCCGCCGGCGCGATCGAGCTCAGGCGCCTGCCGGCCAGCAAGCGCGAGGGCGAGGATGCCGATGCCCGCCGCCGCTTCGTGCTGCAGGTGGTGCAGCCGGGGCTGGTCGGGCTGATGGACGGCTCGGTGTCGACGCTGGCGCCGGTGTTCGCGGCAGCGTTCGCCACCCACCTGCCATGGAACGCGTTCCTGATCGGCATCGCCGCCTCCGTCGGCGCCGGCATCTCGATGGGGTTCGCCGAAGCCCTGTCGGACGACGGCAAGCTGTCCGGACGCGGCGCGCCGCTGCTGCGCGGGCTGATCTGCGGCCTGATGACCACGGCGGGCGGCATCGGCCATACCCTGCCGTTCCTGATCCCCAACTTCTCCACGGCGCTCATGGTGGCACTGGTCGTGGTGGTGCTGGAGCTGGCGCTGATCTCCTGGATACGCTGGCGCTATCAGGACACGCCGATCGTGTCGGCGCTGATCCAGATCCTGTTCGGCGGCGGGCTGGTCTTCGCAGCCGGGGTGCTCATCGGCTCGGCCTGAGCGGGCAGGCGCTGCGTCGGCCTTCTGGTCGACCCAGAACCTGCTAGGCTGGCGCATCATGCGCAGCCTCCTCGTGTCCGCCCTGCTCCTCGTCGTCATGCCCGCCGCCCTGGCGCAGACGTCGCCCCCGGTGCAGATCACTCCCGCGGACCGGGGCTGGATCGCCCGGATCCAGGACACGCTGAACGGCCTGACCACGCTGAAAGGCCGGTTCCAGCAGATCGCGCCCGACGGCCGCCGCAGCACAGGCACGGTCTGGCTCGACCGGCCGGGCCGCATGCGCTTCGAGTATGACAAGCCCAACCCGCTGCTGCTGGTGGCCGGCAGCGACAAGCTGGTCTTCACCGACAGCGCGCTCAAGCAGACCACCGAGATCCCGCTGGAGAAGACCCCGCTCGGGCTGCTGCTGCGGCCGAACCTGGCCTTGTCCGGCGATGTGACGGTGACCGGATTCAGCCACGCGGCCGGTCTGCTGCAGGTGACGCTGGTGCGCACCGCATCGCCGTCGGACGGCAGCCTGACGATCGTCATGAGCGACAGCCCGCTCAGCCTGCGCGGCTGGAGCGTGATCGACGCGCAGGGCCGCCAGACGTGGATCGACCTGTTCGACATCGCGACCGGCGTGCCGGTGCAGCAGGCTCTGTTCGACACCCGGGTCGCCGACTAGCGGCCTGCGGCGCGGCCCCGCCGGCCTGGAGAACCAAACCGGGAGGCCGGCGTTCCGTCGTGCAGACAGGATGGGCCAGGTCGCCGCATAGGCCCTTCGGCATCGATGCGATCGGATGCTAGGATCGGACCCCACACGCACGCTGGATCGATCATGAGATCATGACGCCTCTCTTCAAGCCTCGCCTCGTCCCGTTCCGGCCCGGTATGGACGTGGCCTGATGTTCGAGACCGCGCTCTGCGGCGCCCGGATCTTCACCGGCGACACCACCCTCGTCGGCCACGCCCTGCTGCTGCGCGACGACCGGATCGTCGGACTGGCCCCGATGGGCTCGCTGCCGCGAGATACGCGGATGCAGGCGATCGACGGGCTGCTGGCACCGGGATTCGTCGATCTGCAGGTCAATGGCGGCGGCGGCGTCCTGTTCAATGCCGAGCCGACACGAGACGGGCTGGCCGCGATCGCCTCGGCCCATGCGCCGCACGGTACCACCGCCATGCTGCCGACCTTCATCACCGACCATCCGGAGGCGATGGCGCAGGCGATCGGCGCCGTGAGGGCCGCGCTGGCGGATGGGCTGGCGGGCATCGCCGGGCTGCATCTCGAAGGCCCCTTCCTGAGCCCCGATCGCGCGGGCGCGCACGATCCGGCCCTGATCCGGCCGATGGGCGAGGACGACCTGGATCTGCTCCTGGAGAGCGGGATCGACCACCTGCTGCTCACCGTCGCCGCCGAGACCGTCTCGCCCGCGCTCATCGAGCGGCTGGTGCGCGCGGGCGTGGTGGTGAGCCTGGGCCACAGCGATGCCGACGCGGACACCGTGTCGGCCGCGATCGATGCCGGCGCCACCGGCGTCACCCACCTGTTCAACGCCATGTCGCAGATGACCGGCCGGGCACCGGGCCTGGTCGGCACCGCCCTCGATCGCGGCGAGATCTGGGCCGGGCTGATCGTCGACATGCATCATGTCGATCCGGTGATGCTGCGCATAGCACTCGCGGCCAAGCGCCAGCCGGGACGCCTGCTGCTGGTGACCGATGCGATGCCTCCGGCCGGCACCGACCTCGACAGCTTCATGCTGAACGGCCGCCTCGTGCGCCGCGAGGCGGGTCGCCTGACGCTTGCCGACGGCACGCTCGCCGGCTCGGATCTGACCATGGATCGGGCAGTCGAGAACGCGGTGCTGGATCTCGAGCTGCCGGTCGAGGAGGCGCTGCGCATGGCCAGCCTCTACCCGTCGCGCTTCATGGGCATGGAGCATACCCACGGCCGGCTCGAGGCCGGACGGGCGGCGGACATCGTGCTGCTGGACGACTCGCTGAGCTGCCGGCGCTGTTGGCGCAACGGCGTCGAGCTGCCTCAATCCTCCGCCGGCATGCCGCCGGCCGCATCCGGCACCGGATCGGCGGCGGCCCTGTCCGCCTCTGCCAGCTCCATCGCGCGCGCATAGACCACGCGGCGCGGCAGGTGCACGGCACCCGCCACCAGGGTCGCGGCGTCCTTGACCGAATGGCCGGCCAGTGCCACGCGCAGGCGCTGGTCCAGCCCGCCCGCATCCTCCTCCTCCGCCGGAGCCGGCCCGACCAGGACGGTGATCTCGCCGCGCGCGGCTGCGATCGCGTAGAAGGCGGCGAGCTCGTCCAGGCCGCCGCGCCGGATCTCCTCGAACCGCTTGGTCAGCTCGCGCGCCACCGCCGCCTCGCGGGCGCCGAACACCGCATGCAGATCGGCCAGCATCTCGGCCAGCCGGTGCGGCGCCTCGTGCCAGATCAGCGTCGCCGACAGACCGGCACGCTCGGCTGCCCGCAGCCGCCCGAACCCCTCCAGCCGGGCGGCGGAGCGCGGGGCGGCAAAGCCCAGGAACAGGAACGGGTGCGGCGGCAGGCCTGACAGGGTCAGGGCGGTGATCGCGGCATTGGCGCCGGGTGCCGCGGTGACCGGGATGCCGGCCTCGATCGCCGCCCGCACCAGGCGGTAGCCCGGATCCGACAGCAGCGGCGTCCCGGCGTCGGAGACGAGTGCCACGCGCCGCCCGCGCCGCAGCATGTCGAGCAGGGCCGGGATGCGCTGGCGCTCGTTATGCTCGTGCAGCGCCTCGGTGCGGGCCGAGATGTGCTTGGCCGAGAACAGGCGGGCGGTGGTGCGGGTATCCTCGCAGAGCACCAGCTCGGCCGTCTGCAGGGCGGCGACGGCACGCTCGGTCATGTCGCCGAGGTTGCCGATCGGCGTCGATACGAGAACGAGCCCGGGAACGATGCCGTGTGCTAGGACGTCCTGCCACGGGCCGTCATCGGCCGGCGGGTCGTGTTCGGATGAGGCGGGGGGAAGGGATGACGGGTCTTCGGGCATCGCAGCAAAGGGCGCGCGTCGCCATGCCACGTCAACGCGCCTCGGCGAACCCGGACGACCTGCCCGGCCTCCTGGCGGCGATCGTGACCGCTGGCCTGGGGGCGCGATCGCTCCGACTGCCTCTGCTTGCATCGGGCCTGCTGATGACCGGGTGCAGCAGCCTGCCGTATTTCGGCAGCGGATCGGCGCCGCCGCCGGGCCAGGCCGCCCTGCAGCCGCAGGCGGCACCCGACATGCCGATCGGAGCGCCGCCGCCGGCCGGGGCGACCGGGCCGAAGGTCGGCATCCTGCTGCCGCTGAGCGGTCCGAACGGCAGCCTCGGCGTCGGCATGCTGCGGGCGGCACGGCTGGCGCTGGCGGCACCTGGCTCGCCCGGGCTCGATGTGCATGACACCGCATCGCCTGGCGGAGCGGCCCAGGGGGCCCGGCTGTCGGTGCAGTCGGGCGATGCGATCATTCTCGGCCCGCTGACCTCGACGGAGACCGCGACGGTGGCGCCGGTCGCGCAGAGCGCCGGCATCCCGGTGCTCGCCTTCACCAGCGACGTGGGCCAGGCGCGGGCCGGCGTGTGGGTGATGGGCGTCACGCCGGAGCAGCAGGTGCGACGGCTGGTGTTCGCAGCCAAGCAGGAGGGCCGCAGCAGGATCGCGGCCCTGCTGCCTTCCAATGGGTTCGGCGACGCGCTGGCGGCCGGCCTGTTGCGCGCCTGCGCCGATGCCGGCCTGGCACCTCCGACAATCCTGACCCATGCCGGAACCAGCGACAGCATCTCTGCCACCATGAAGCAGCTCGCCGATGTCTCCGCCCGGCAGGCGGTCGCGGACCAGCAGATCAAGGATGCCGGCACCGCCGCAAACGCCGCCGCCGCCGCCGATCCGGGTGCCGCCGCACCGGCCGGCCAGCCGCCGGCGTCGCCCGCCGCCACGGCGCCCGCCTCGGGCGGGACCGGCCCGCTGGCGATCGCCGCCGCCCCTGCCGCTGCGCCACCACCCCCGCCGCCCCCACCAGCTCTGCCGCCGCCGCCGTTCGACGCGCTGCTGCTGGGCGATACCGGATTGCAGCTGAAGGAGGTGATCGCGGCGCTGCGAACCTCCGGCGTGACCTCGTCCCAGGTGCGGATCATGGGTCCGGAGCTATGGGGCGCTTTCGCCAGCAAGCTTCGCGCCCTGTCCGGCGCCTGGTATGCGGCACCCGATCCGTCGGCCCGGACCGGCTTCGCGCAGCGCTATCAGGCCGCCTACGGGCAAGGCGCCAAGCCGCTCGCCGACATCGCCTATGATGCTGCGGCCCTGGCCCGCAGCCTCGCACCCGGCGGCTATGGAACGGGCGCCCTGTCCCGCGCCGACGGCTTCGCCGGTGTCGACGGGGTCTTCACCCTGCAGCCCGACGGGCACGTGCATCGTGCGCTGGCGATCTTCCAGGTGCAGCCGGGCGGCGGCGGCAGCATCGTCCAGGCGGCACCGCAGAGCCTGTCCGATACGGGCAGCTAGTCGGCCGGCCGGGGCTCAGGCAGCGACGATCGCGCCGCAGGCGAGGACCGGACGGATGCAGTGCAGTGCCGCCTCGAAGCTGGCGAAGCTGCCGAGCTTGTGGCCGCGCAGATGGTCGATCACCAGCCAGCGCATGCCCTCGGGGCGGATCATGTAGGCCGGATCGGCATTCTCGCGCACCCAGACCAGCACGTGCTCGAGTGCCACGGCGGTGTCGGTGGGCGTGCGCGGCGACACGTCGACGTCGCACAGCCCCATGGCGGTGCCGGCCTGCAGCCACCGCATCAGGTATTCGCGGTGACGCGGCAGGAAGCGCAGCCGCAACGGCACGATGTTGGAGTTGGCGGGAAATTCCCGGAGCGGCGCAGGCGCAGGCTTAGCCATGATCAACCCTTCGAGGAAAAGGCTCGCTATTTCGTGAGGACCGTAACTGTCCCCAGAACGCCGTCGCAATTGGAATCGTCGCCAAGTCCCCGTCCGGGCAGGTCATTTCGACTCCCGCAAAACATGTGTGGCAGAATTGCAATGATCCGTTACGCAGCCGCCTCGGTTACTTCATGTGCCGTGTGAGTTCTTTCGGCCAACGCCTGTGCAGCCACAGCCAGCTGTGCGGCGTCTCACGAATCCAGCGCTCGAGCACGTCATTGATACGCTGTGTCAAAATGGCCTGATCGGCCATCCTGTCGCCGCTATCGGGCAGCGCCAGCGGCGGGTCCACCACCAGGCGCAGCCGGGCGGGGCCGATGCGCTCGACACGGCCCGCGATGACCGGGCAGCGCTGCCGCAGCGCGATCGCCGCCAGCGCGGTCGCCGTCATCGCCGGCTGGCCGAACAGCCGGGCCTCGATCCCGTCATTCATCTTCTGGTCGACCAGCATGCCGAGCGAGCCGCCGCGCAGCACATGCGCCAGGGCCAGCCGCGCACCCTGCGCGCCCTTGGCGAACAGCGGCACCGGGGTGCCCATCGCCGCATCGCGCAGGTCGCGGATCATCTTGTCCACCAGCGGGTTGCCGGCCGCGCGATAGAAGGAGGAGAAGCGCAGCCCGAAATGCGCCACCGCCTGCGGCAGCATCTCCCAGTTGCCGATATGGCCGGACACGAACAGCACCGGCCCGCCGATCCGCGCCTGCGCCTCCAGCACCTCCGCACCCTGCGCCACCCAGCCCGGACCGGAGGCGGTGTCCTTGCGCAGCGCCGCCAGATGCGGGAACTCCGCCGCCGTCCGGCCGAGATTGTCCCAGACCCCGCGCACGATGCGCCGTCGCGCAGCCGCGTCCAGCTCGGGCATCGCCAGGCGCAGGTTCGCGTCCGCCACCCGCGACACCGGCAGCAGCGGCCCGATCGCACGGCAGAGCCTGCCGCCGAGCTCCGAGGCCCGCACCGGCCCCAGCCGCCGGAACAGCGTGAGCAGCAGGCGGACGGCGAGTGCCTCCAGCCGCTGTGCCAAGACATCGGCCGCCTTCATCGGCGGCATCCCGCACCGGCCGTCATGCGGTCGAGCAGCAGGCCGCGGGCCGTCGGTTCGAGCCAGCGCAAGGAAACCGGGGCGACGATGACCGCGGCCCGCAGCGCCGCCGGCAGCCGCACGGCATCCTTGGCCGTGGTGATCAGCGTCGCCTGCAGCCGGGCGGCGTCGCGTTGCAGCCGGTCGAGCTCGGCCGGCCGGAAGCGATGGTGGTCGGCAAAGCCATGGGTCCGCAGCAGGGTCAGCCCCTGTGCCTCGAGCGTTTCGAAGAACTTGGCCGGCCGCGCGATGCCGGCGAAGGCCAGCAGCCTGCGGCCGCGCAGGCCGGCGATCGCCGGCCCCATCGCCAGCTCGGCCCGCAGCAGCGGCAGTGCCCGCGGCAGCCGGCCGGCGTCGCCGGTGGCGTCCGGACCGATCAGCACCGCGGCTGCGGCGCGTGCGGCGGCGGTGGCCACCGGCTCGCGCAGGGGGCCCGCCGGCAGCAGCCGGCCGTTGCCGAACCCCACGGCGCCATCGATCACCAGCAGCGGCCAGTCCTGGACGAGGCCGGGATTCTGCATCCCGTCATCCATCAGCAGGATCTGCGCGCCCGACGCGATCGCCGCACGCGCCGCCGCCGCGCGATCGGCCGACACCCAGCAGGGTGCCCGCTCCGCCAGCAGCAGCGCCTCGTCCCCGACCAGCGCCGCGTCGTGACGATCCGGCTCGACCCGCAGCACGCCGGACCGGGCGCGTCCGCCATAGCCGCGCGTCAGGCAGTGCACCGAAACGCCGCGCTCGATCAGCCCCTGCGCCAGGTCGAGCGCCAGCGTCGTCTTGCCGGCACCGCCCACCCCGACATTGCCGCAGCAGACGACCGGCACCGTCGCCCGCCAGCCCGGCCGGCGCAGCCGGCGCGCGGTGGCGCGCGCGGTGATCGCGCCGAGCGGCCCGAGCAGCGAGACGGCGAGGCCCGGGCGACGCCGGTACCAGAAGCCGGGCGGCCTCACCCGCGCGCCGTCCGGGCGGCCAGCCCCAGCAGCCGCCGCGCCAGCCGCTCCGGCAGCCCGGCGGACGCATCGGCCGGCACCCGCGCCGCGTCCGCCATGCGGCCCCGCGCCTGCGGATCGGACAGCATGCGGTCCAGCCAGCGCTCCAGCGCCGCCTCGTCATCCGTCACCGTGAGGGCGCCTGCCGCCTGCAGCCGGCCGACATCTGCCGTGAAGTTCTGCGCCAGCGGCCCGATCGCGATGGCGCAGCCGAGCCGCGCCGGCTCCAGCGGATTATGCCCGCCGCCCGGCGGCTGGACCGCGGGCAGGCTGTTGCCGAGCAGCACGCTGTCGATCAGCCGGTAGAGCAGCCCGAGCTCGCCCAGCGTGTCGCAGATCCAGATCCCGTGCGCCGGGTCCGGATCCTGGCCGTCCCCGCGCCGCGGCGCGTCGTCGAGCAGGGCGGCGACGGTGGCGCCGCGCTCGGGATGCCGGGGCGCCACGACGGTCAGGAGGCGCGGGTGCCGGGACGCCAGCGAGCGGTGCAGCCTGGCGACCGACGTCTCCTCGCCCTCATGGGTGCTGGCGGCGAGCCAGACCGGACGGTCGCCCAGCACACCGCGCAGCCGCGCCAGTTCGGCCTCGTCGACCGGCAGCGCCGCCGCCGCCTGCTTGAGGTCCCCGTCATGCTCCACCGCCGGCGCGCCCAGGGCGCGCAGGCGCGACGCATCCTCCTCCGAGCGCGCCGTGATCCAGGCGAAGGCGCCGAACAGCGGCCGGGCCGCGACGCCGGCCCGGCTCCAGGCGCGCGCGCTGCGCTGCGACAGGCGGGCATTGACCAGCGCCAGCCCGATGCCGCGGGCGACGCAGCCGGCGATCAGGTTCGGCCAGAGCTCGCTTTCCACCAGCACCGCGAGGTCCGGCCGCCAGTGGTCGAGGAAGCGGCCGACCCAGCGCGGCACGTCGAGCGGCACGAGGCGACGCTGCACGCGACGCTCAAGGCCGCTCTCCGCCAGACGCTGCGCCGCCAGATGCTGCGCCGACACGGTGGCGGTGGTGAGCAGCAGGGTCAGCGCCGGATCGAGCCGGCACAGCGCCTCAAGCAGCGGCAGCAGCGACAGCGTCTCGCCGACGCTGGCCGCATGCAGCCAGATCAGGGGGCCGTCCGGCCGAAGCGAGGCCTCCAGGCCGCGCCGCTCGCCCAGCCGATCCGCCAGCTCCTTGCCCCGGCGCAGGCGACGTCGCAGCAGCAGCCGGACCGCCGGCTCGGCCAGCGTGGCCGCGATCCGCCAGGCCGCGAACGCCGGACCGAGCCTGCGTCTCATGCCTCGGCCCGCAGGCGCGTGACGGCGGCATCGAGCGACGCGGCGATCGACGGGACCGCCGCCGCCCAGTCGCGCGGCGGCACCGTGATCGGCGCCATGCAGACGATGCGGCCGCGTCCGAACGGCAGCGGCAGGATCATCCGGTCCCACGAGCCCAGCCGGACCGAGGGCCGGCAGCAGGCGGCAGCGGCGATCACCGGCGCGCCGGACAGGGCGGCGAGCCGGGCGACGCCGGGCTGCACGAGGTGCCGCGGCCCGCGCGGCCCATCCGGCGTGATGGCGACCAGGCTGCCGTCGCGCAGCAGGCCGAGCAGGCCGCGCAACGCGGCGGCACCACCCTTGTCGCGCGGCGCGCGCGTGCCGGCCTCCCGGCGCCGCTCGGAGGAGCCGGCGATCGTCTGCACCCCCCAGCGCCGCACGATGTCGGTGATCATCTGCCCGTCCCGGTGCCGGCTGATCAGCACCGTCATGGTCAGGGACGGGCTGGCGCGCTTGGCATGCCACCACAATGCCGGCACCAGCGGCAGGAACTCGTGCCAGAAGGCGACGATCGCGGTGCGGCCCTCGAGCCCCAGCATGAACGGCCAGGCCTCGTCGGGCGCCTCGACGGTCCAGCGCGTGGTGCGCAGGGCGAGGCTGAGATATCCGCCCACCAGCCGCCCGATGCCGTCGCGGACGATCCGGCTGCGCAGCGCGCGCTTCAGCATGGCGCCCGGCGATGTTTCACGTGGAACATCCAGACGCCGCCGCCGGCGCTAGAGCAGGATGCGTCGGCCCTGGCCCGCCGCGGCCGGGCGTCGCGCGAGCATCCTCATACCTCCAAGCACTCCCGCGACGACACATGATGCCTAGCGTCCGGTCTGGCCACGGTGCCGCAACAGGTGATCGGCCAGCACGCAGGCCAGCATCGCCTCGCCGACCGGCACCGCCCGGATACCGACGCAGGGGTCGTGCCGTCCGGTGGTCGACACCTCGACCGCCTCCCCGTCGCGGGTCACCGAGGCGACCGGGGTCAGGATCGAGCTGGTCGGCTTCACCGCGAAGCGCGCCGTCACCGGCTGGCCGGTCGAGATGCCGCCCAGCACGCCGCCGGCCTGGTTGGAGCCGAACACGATGCGTCCGTCCTGCATCGTCATCGCGTCAGCATTGTCCTCGCCGCTGAGGCCTGCGGCGGCGAACCCGGCGCCGATCTCCACGCCCTTGACCGCGTTGATGCCCATCAGCGCCGCGGCGAGGTCGGCATCCAGCTTGCCGTAGAGCGGCGCGCCGAGCCCGGGCGGCACGCCGTCGGCCTCCAGGGCGATGATCGCCCCCGTCGACGACCCGTCCTTGCGCACCTGGTCCAGATACGCCTCCCAGCCCGGCACGGCGGCGGCGTCGGGACAGAAGAACGGGTTCCGCCCGGTCTCGTCCCAGTCCCAGCGTGCGGGATCGATGCCGTGCGGCCCCACCTGCACCAGAGCCCCGCGGATCCTCACCCCGGGTCCGAGCACCAGCCGCGCCACGGCGCCAGCGGCCACCCGTGCCGCGGTCTCCCGCGCCGAGGAGCGCCCGCCGCCGCGCGGATCGCGCAGTCCGTATTTCAGCTCATACGAGACATCCGCATGCCCCGGACGATAGCGGTCGACCAGACTGCCGTAATCCTTGCTGCGCTGGTCGACGTTCTCGATCTGCAGCGAGATCGGCGTGCCCGTCGTGTGCCCCTCGTAGGTGCCCGACAGGATGCGCACGGCGTCCGGCTCGCGCCGCTGCGTGGTAAAGCGCGACTGCCCCGGACGCCTGCGGTCGAGGAACGGCTGGATGTCGGCCTCCGACAGCGTGAGGCCTGGTGGACAGCCATCGATCACGCAGCCGATCGCCGGCCCGTGGCTCTCGCCCCAGCTGGTGACGCGGAACAGGTGGCCGAAGCTGTTGTGCGACATCGCCCTCGGTCCGTCGCCGGACCGTCAGTCCTTGATGGTGGCGATGTCGGGTGCTGCCGGGTTCTTCATGCCGACCAGATGATAGCCGCTATCCACATGATGCACCTCGCCGGTGACCCCGGCCGACAGGTCAGACAGCAGATACAGCCCGGCGCCGCCGACCTCGTCGACGCTCACGTTGCGCTCGAGCGGCGCGTTCAGCTGGTTCCACTTCAGGATGTAGCTGAAATCGCTGATGCCGCTTGCCGCCAGCGTCTTGATCGGGCCGGCCGAGATGGCGTTCACGCGAATGCCGTCGCCGCCCAGATCGGTCGCCATGTAGCGCACCGACGCCTCCAGCGCCGCCTTGGCCACGCCCATCATGTTGTAGTGCGGCATCACCCGCTCGGCGCCGAGATAGGTCAGGGTCAGCAGCGAGCCGCCCGACCGCATCAGCGCGCTCGCCCGCCTGGCGACGGCGGTGAAGGAATAGCAGGAGATGTCGATCGCCTGCAGGAAGGCGTCGCGCGGCGTGTCGAGGTAGCGGCCGCGCAGATACTGCTTGTCGGCCCAGCCGATCGCATGCACCAGGAAGTCGAGCCTGCCCCAGGCGCTCTCGATCTGCGCGAAGGTCTCGTCCATCGCCGCATCGTCCGAGACGTCGCAGGGCAGCACGATCTGCGAGCCGACGCTGTCTGCCAGCGGCCGCACGCGCTTCTCCAGCGCCTCGCCCTGGAAGGTGAAGGCGAGCTCGGCCCCCTGTGCTGCGCAGGCCGAGGCGATGCCCCAGGCGATCGAGCGGTTGTTGGCAACCCCCATGATCAGTCCGCGCTTGCCCTGCATCAGGGTGCCGCGGAGGGGAAGGTTGCTGGGGCCCTCTGGCATGAACGGTCTCGATCTCGATGGGCGGGGAATGAACTGGAAGCAGGCTGGCACGCTCGTGGTCGCACACCGCCCTGGACGGGACAAGGGGCGGCTCCCCCTTGGCGCGACATCCGGGGCGGAGCAGAGTTCCCGCCGGTCGCGGCGCGATCCCGTCTTGGAGGAAATCATGGCGCATGCGCCACTCGGCGTGGTCGCCGACCCGATCGCGCTGTTCCGGACCTGGCTGGACGACGCCACCGCGACCGAGCCGAACGACCCGACGGCCATGGCCCTGGCGACCGCGTCCGCAGACGGCATGCCGTCGGTGCGCATGGTGCTGCTCAAGGACGTCGATGACCGCGGCTTCGTGTTCTACACCAACAAGCAGAGCCGCAAGGCCGGACATCTGGGGGCGAGCCGCCAGGCCGGGCTGCTGTTCCACTGGAAGACCCAGCGCCGCCAGGTGCGGATCGAGGGCGCGATCGAGGATGTCGCCAACGCCGACGCCGACGCCTATTTCCGCAGCCGGGCCCGCATCTCGCGTCTCGGCGCCATCGCCTCGGACCAGTCGCGGCCGCTGCCGGAGCGCGCCGAGCTCGAGCGCCGCCTCGCAGACGCCGACGTGCGCCATCCGGGCGAGGACGTGCCGCGCCCGCCGCACTGGTCCGGCTACCGCGTGCTGCCGGCGCTGATCGAGTTCTGGCAGGACATGCCATACCGCCTGCACGACCGGATGGTGTATCGTCGCGACGACGCGGCCGGCTGGCAGACCACGCGCCTCTATCCCTGATCCGCCTGCCCGCCCGATCCGGTGAGGACCGTCCATGAGCGACATCGTCTCGATCCTGCTGCCGCTCAACGGCGCTTCCACCGACGCCGCCGCGGTGGCGCTCGGGCTTTGCCTGGCGCGCCGCTTCCAGGCGCACCTGCAGGTGCTGCATGTCGGCACCGACAGCCGGGACGTGGCGCCGCTCGCCGGCGAGGGCCTGTCCGGGGCGATGGTCGAGGAGATGATGACCGTCGCAGGACACGATTCGAGCCGGCGTCTGCTCGGCGTGAGGGCCCTGTTCCAGGCCGGCCTGAAGCAGGACGAGGCCGTGGCCGGCTCCCCGCTCGAGCTCGTCGACCGGCTGCCGCGCCCGACCGCCGCCGGGCGCCACGCCACCGTCGGCTTCCGGTCGGTGCTGGGCCGCGAGCACGAGCTGGTCGCCCAGGCCGCACGGCTGTCGGACCTGATCGTCGTGCCGCATGCCGCGTCCGAGGATGCGACATCCTCGTCGGAAGCGCTGCATGCGGTGCTGTTCGACAGCGGGCGGCCGGTGATCGTGGCCTCCAGGCAGGTCCCCGACACGATCGGCCGCCGCATCTGCATCGCCTGGAACGGCACCACCGAGAGCGCGTCGGCGGTGCTGTCGGCGCTGGACTGGCTGCAGCGGGCGGACGCCGTGCAGGTGCTGTATTCGGACGACTACCAGCGGCGCGGACCCGAGGCCGGCGAGCTCGTCGACTACCTGGCCGGCCACGGCATCGACGCCCAGCCGGGGTCGTTCAGGCGGCTCGGCGAGCGGGTGGGCGCCGGGCTGCTGGCGGCCGTCGACGCGTTTGGCGCCGACCTGCTGGTGATGGGCGCCTATTCGCACTCCCGGCTGCGCCAGATGATCCTGGGCGGCGTGACCCGGCACGTCATCGAGCAGGCCACGCTGCCGGTGCTGATGGCCCGCTGAGGCCCAGAAACCGTGTCGGACGTCGGACCTGTGACGGTCCGCTAGATCCCCGGCATCTCGTTCACCGCCACCACGCGCCAGATGCCGTCATGCCGCTCCAGGATGGTGAGCGACAGGTTCTGTACCGACAGCCGCAGCGACGTCGCCGCATCGACCCCGAGCGCATGGGCCGCCGCCGCGCGGATCGCGCCGCCATGGCTGACGACGACGATGTCGCGCCCGTCATGCGTGTCGGCCAGCCGCTCCAGCGTCGCGGCCACCCGCTCGCAGACCTCCACCATGCTCTCCCCGCCCGGAGGCACCTCCTCGGCCGCCATCGGCCAGAACGGGTGCGGCGTCATGCTCAGCTTCTCGGGCAGCTCGTGATGCTGCAGCCCGTGATAGTCGCCCATCGACTGCTCGATCAGCCCCTCCTCCACGGTCCAGGCGGTCTCGGGATAGCCCGCCTGCTGGATCGCCTGCGCGGTGCGCTGGGTGCGCGAGAGCGGCGTGGTGACCCAGGCCGCGTCGCGCGGCAGCCGTGCCGCCAGCGCCTGATACATCGGCACCTGGGCGATCAGGCTTTCCGGACAGAGCGGCACGTCGAGCGAGCCATACAGCCTGAGCCGGGCATTCTGCTCCACCAGCGCATGCCGGATCAGCCAGAAGCGCGTGATCCCGGGCGCCAGGACCGGGGTGTCGAGGAAGGCGGCGCGCTGCGTCATGGCGATCGGGTCCGGCATGCTGAGGTCCGAGGATAGGTCTCCACCAGCTCAGAACCCGGTGGCGACAAAAGGGCAAGACCGCCCGCGGTCACGGATCAGATGTCGAGCCCCGGATCGGCACGCCGGCGCAGCGGCAGGTCGGAGTCGAAGCGAGGCTCCGGATCGAGCCGCACCAGCGCGTCCCAGCAGCGGAGCAGCAGCCCGATCTTGCCGATCACCCGGCGCACGTCGCCGATCTCGCGGGCCATCCGCGCCGAGCTGCCGAGCCCGCCATGCGACGGCTCGCCCGACAGCAGGCGCGCGCCCACCGAGATGCGCAGCGCGCCGGCCATCACGCCGTCGAGCCGGTCATGCGCAACCGGCGCCGGCTGGCCGATATGGCAGAGCAGCCGGGCCAGCGCGCGATCATCCTCGCCGGCCGCCGCCGGCAGCGCTCCCGTCACGTCGGCGTTCAGCCAGCGATAGACCAGACGCGCCCGCGCCATGTCGAGCGGCAGGCGGTCCGGGCCGCAGCCCGCCGGCTGCAGCACCAGGAAGCTCCGGATGGTCTGGAGCTGGTCCCAGGACAAGGCGGCCGCGCCGTCCTCGGTCAGGTCGTCGCGCGCCGGCGGCGGCACCAGGACCGGCATCACGTCCGGGCTCGCCGCCATCGCCGCCTCGACGCCGTCGATGAAGGCGGCAGCACGCTCTCGCGCCAGCCGGTCCGGCACCTGCGCGAAGGCCTGCATCTCGGCGATCGCGGCCTGCCAGCGCAGCACCAGGCCGAGATTGACCGTCCCGTCCGTTGCCGCAGCATCCGCAAGCACGGGCCGCGCCTCGGCCGGCCAGTCCGCTCCGCCGCCATAGGCGGCAAGCCCGGCCGGAAGCCGTCCCGGCCCGCGCAGCCGCCGTGCCAGCCGCTCCGGCAGCAGCAGCGCGCCGCAGAAGGGCGGTCCGGTGAAGAACTTGGAGCCGGTGATCATCACCATGCAGCCGCGCGCCACATAGTCCTGCACCCGCCTGCGGTCGAGCCGCGTCTGGCAGGCATCGACCACCAGCTCGATCCGGTCGCCGAGCCGCCGCTGCAGCGCGTCCAGGCAGGCGGTTCCGGGCGCCAGCAGCCCGGTCTTCGACAGGTCGAGCCGGTGCAGCAGCACCGTCCGCCCCTGCGCCGCCTCCGCCTCGGCGAGACACCTGCAGGCCTCGTCCACGGCACCTGGCGACAGCAGCCGCCCGCCCGCATCCCGGATCGCCACGCTCAGCACGCGCGTGTCATGGGGGAAGCCGTCGATCCGCTCGCCCTTGATCACGCGCCGGCCGAGCGCCGTGTCGCCGGCGAAATGCCGACCCGCCGCCGCCAGCGGCACGCCGGCTCCGGTCTCCTCCGGCGCCAGCAGGATGTTGCTCACCGGGCGCACGACACCCCCCGCGCCCGGCAGGCCGCACAGCGCCAGCGCGATCATCTCGGCATCGGTGCCCGAGGCCGCCAGCACGACGGCGCAAGGATCCGGCAGCCGGTAATGCGCGGCGATGGCTGCGCGCACCTGCTCGGTCTCGTCGCGCAGCGCGTCCTGCGCGCGGCCGGCGAGTGCGGCGACCGCCAGCCGTCTGCGCGCGGCTTCGGCGCCCCCGAAGCCGCGTTCCGACAGCGACGAGGCGGTGGAGGAGGCGAAGGTGACCGCCCAGGGCCGCGGGCGGTGGCTGCAGCCATAGTGATTCAGTCCGGTCCCCGGATCGACCGCGAGACGCGCGTCGCCGCCCTGCGCCATCAGCGTCTCGGCCGGTCCCAGCAGGCTCCAGCACGCGGCCAGCGTCCGGATCACCGGCTCCGGCACGAGACGATCGGTCCCGCCGGCGCCTGCCGCTCGCCGCAGCCGGCCGGAGTGCCCCTGCAGGTTGCGTATCCGTGCCCAGACCACGCCCAGCACGTCCGGCGTCGGCATGTCGCCGCCCGACATCGGCGCCAGCCAGGAGACCGGATCGGGGCAGGCCGGCTCGTCGGTCGGCGCTGCGTCCAGCAGCCAGAAGCGCGAGGCGGTCCGGGCGGCATACAGCCCGGCCAGGATCGGCAGGTCGACGGGATCGACGACGGCCGCGCCCGGCGCGATCCGGATCACCGCATCCAGCAGCATCGAGAGCTCGATGGCATGACGGATATGGAAGGCGCAGATCCGGGTCGGCCCGAGGCAGGCGGCGCCCAGCACGACGTCGCCCCCGGGATCGACGCGGAACGCCGTGTCGAGCGACGCGTCGAAGACGATGCGCTGGCGGTCGCCCACGACACGCAGGTCGGGGCGATCGAGCACGGCCAGCAGCCGGGTGTTCAGGTCCTCGGCAAACACCACAGCCCTCCTTCGACGCGAGCAATCCGTGCGCGCGCACGATAGCTGGCGGGCGGCGTCCAGCGAAGCGGGCGCGGTGCATCGCCGGCGACTCTGTCTCACAGGGCGGGATGCCGGCAATGCCGCGAAACGCACGCGCCGGACGCGCGGCGCACGTTGCTCCCGCAACGGTTGCCTGAGCGCTGCAGCGCTGCCAAGCTGAAGCCTCGCTGGCCTAGCGCCGAAGATGGGATCGACGAATGCGGATTCTCCTGACGGGCGGTTGCGGCTTTATCGGCTCGGCCGTGGTGAGGCACCTGATCCGATCGACAGCGCACGCGGTCGTCAATGTCGACAAGATGACCTATGCCGCCTCCGAGGATGCGCTGGAGGAGACGCTGCGCGATCCGCGCCACACGCTGGTGAAGGCCGACATCGCCGACCTCGCCGCCATGAAGGCGGTGTTCGACGAGCATCGGCCCGATGCCGTCATGCATCTCGCAGCCGAAAGCCATGTCGACCGCTCGATCGACGGGCCGGCCGTGTTCATCCAGACCAACGTGGTGGGCACCTTCTCGATGCTGGAGGCGGCGCGTGCCTACTGGTCGGGGCTCGAGGGCGAGGCGAGAGCGGCGTTCCGCTTCCATCACATCTCCACCGACGAGGTGTTCGGGGCCCTGGAGGCGCACGATCCGCCCTTCACCGAGACCACGCCGTATGACCCGCGCAGTCCCTATTCGGCGAGCAAGGCGGCCTCGGACCATCTGGTGCGCGCCTGGTACCACACCTACGGGCTGCCCGCCTTCGTCACCAACACCACCAACAATTACGGCTTCTGGCATTTTCCCGAGAAGCTGATCCCTCTGGTCACCATCAACGCCATCGAGGGCCGCGAGCTGCCGGTCTATGGCGACGGCTCCAACGTGCGCGACTGGCTGTTCGTCGAGGATCACGCGGCGGCCCTTGTCAAGGCGGTCGAGGTGGGCATGCCCGGCGAGACCTACGCCATCGGCGCCCGCCAGCCGCGCTCCAACCTGCAGGTGGTGCAGGCGATCTGCCGCACCCTGGACGAGCTGCGCCCCGATCCGACCGGTCCGCGCGAGCGCCTGATCCGCTACGTGACCGACCGCCCCGGCCATGATTGGCGCTACGAGATCGATGCGAGCCATGCCGAGCGGTCGCTCGACTGGACGGCCGACCACGATTTCGAGACCGGCATCCGCCGCACCGTGCAGTGGTACCTGGACCATCAGGAGTGGTGGGAAGCGATCCGGTCGGGCCGCTACACCGGACAGCGCTTGGGAACTGCAGCATGACCAGACCGACCGAAACGTCGATGAAGGGCATCCTGCTCGCAGGCGGCTCCGGCACCCGGCTGCATCCGATCACGCTGGCGGCCAGCAAGCAGCTGCTGCCGGTCTATGACAAGCCGATGATCTACTACCCGCTCAGCACGCTGATGCTGGCCGGCATCCGCGACATCATGATCATCTCGACGCCGGCCGACCTGCCGCAGTTCGAGCGCCTGCTCGGCGACGGCTCTCGCTTCGGCGTGCGCTTCACCTACCGCGTGCAGCCGTCGCCCGACGGCATCGTGCAGGCGTTCCTGATCGCCGACGACTGGCTCGGCCGCAATCCATGCGCCCTGGCGCTCGGCGACAACCTGATCTTCGCCGATCATCTGGGCGTGCTGCTGCGCGCCGCCTCCGCCCGGCCCGAGGGTGCCACCGTGTTCGCCTATCAGGTGCGCGATCCGGAACGCTACGGCGTTGTGTCGTTCGACGAGAGCGGACGAGCGCTCGAGATCGTCGAGAAGCCGGCCAATCCGCAATCGAACTGGGCGGTCACCGGGCTGTATTTCTACGACAACCGCGTGCTCGACATGGCCCGGCGCATCAAGCCGAGCCCGCGCGGCGAGCTCGAGATCACCGACCTGAACCGCCTCTATCTCGAGGAAGGCTCGCTGCATGTCGACCGGCTCGGCCGCGGCTGCGCCTGGCTCGATGCCGGCATGCCGGACAGCCTGATGCAGGCCGGCACCTTCGTGCAGACCATCCAGTCCCGCCAGGGCATGCTGGTCGGCTGTCCGGAGGAGGTCGCCTTCCGCATGGGCTTCATCGACGCGACCTCGCTGCGCGACCAGGCGCGCAAGCTCGCCAAGACCGAGCTCGGCCGGCTGCTGCTCGAGCTGGCCGACGGCGTCCACGCCTGATGCGCGCGCGCAGCCCGGGAGAACATCCATGAAGGTAGAGCGACTGGCCATTCCCGACGTGATCCTGATCACGCCGCCGCGCTTCGGCGACAGCCGCGGCTTCTTCTCCGAGACCTACAACTACCCGCGCATCAAGGCGGAAACCGGCATCGAGCTCGCCTTCCTGCAGGACAACCACTCCTTCTCCAAGGAGCGCGGCGTCATGCGCGGCCTGCACTGCCAGCTGGCGCCGCATCCGCAGGGCAAGCTGCTGCGCTGCTCCAAGGGCGCGATCTACGACGTCGCGGTCGATGCCCGCACCGGCTCGCCCACCTACGGAAAATGGGTCGGCGCCGAGCTCACCGGCGACAACTGGTCGCAGCTCTGGATACCGCCCGGCTTCCTGCACGGCTTCTGCACGCTGACCGACGACGTCGAGGTGCTCTACAAGTGCACCGACGTCTGGGACAAGGCCAGCGAGCGCGCCGTGATCTGGAACTGCCCCGAGATCGGCATCGACTGGCCGATCGGGCCGGACGAGGCGATCCTGTCGGAGAAGGATGCCCAGGCGCCGCACTTCTCGGCAGCCGCCGGCTGGTTCTCCTATCCATGACCGCGCTGTCCGAACAGGGCGGCCCGATCCTGGTCACCGGCGGCACGGGTCAGCTCGCCACCTCGCTCGTCCGCCTCGGCGGGCCGCGCATCCACCGCGTCGGCCGCCCGGACTTCGACTTCGACCGGCCCGAGACCATCGCCGCCTGTTTCGCCGCGGTCCGGCCGGTCATGGTGGTGAACACCGCCGCCTGGACCGCCGTCGACGCCGCGGAGACGGCACCCGACGGAGCCGCGCGCGCCAACCGGGACGGCCCGGAGCAGCTGGCGCGGCTCTGCGCGGAGGCCGGCATCCCGCTGATCCACGTCTCGACCGACTACGTGTTCGATGGCGACAAGGGCGCGCCCTATGTCGAGACCGATCCCACCTCGCCAACCGGCGTCTATGGCCGCACCAAGGCAGACGGCGAGCAGGCCGCCCTGTCGGCCCACCCGCGCACGGTCGTGCTGCGCACCTCCTGGGTCTATTCCGCCACCGGCAAGAACTTCGTCCGCACCATGATCAATGCCGGCGAGAAGAACCCGACCCTGCGCGTCGTCGGCGACCAGCACGGGGCGCCGACCGCCTCCGACGACCTGGCCCGCGCCATCCTGCAGGTCGTGGCCAGGATCGAGGAAGGCGGGTGGCAGGACACCTATGGCGGCATCTACCACGCCGCCGGCACCGGCGAGACCACCTGGCACGGCCTTGCCGTCGCGGCACTGGAGGCAGCCGGCACGCATGGCCGGCCCATGCCCGAGGTGCTCGCCATCAGGACCGCCGACTGGCCGACGCCGGCCCGGCGCCCGCTCGACTCCCGGCTCGACTGCGCCAAGCTGGAGCGCGTCTTCGGCGTGCGCCTGCCCCCCTGGCGCGACAGCCTGGTGCGCACGGTCGACGAGCTGCTGGCGCCCCCGTCATCCTGAACGCAGGAGCCCGGCTTCACTTCCGGACGCTGCCTTCCGGGTCGCCGCTGGCCGACGATGCGAACCGCCTGGAGGTCCGGCCACGCGCCTTCAGCGCCGACGCAGGCGAGACGCTGCCGGTCGCGGTGCTGCTCTCGACCTACGAGGGCGCGCGGTTCCTGCCGCAGCAGCTGGAGTCGATCCTGCAGCAGAGCTATCCGCGCTGGACGCTGCTCTGGCGCGACGACGGCTCGGTCGACGCCACGTCGTCGGTCATGCGTGCCTTCGGCCGGCAGGCGGGCGAGGGACGCTCCCGGATGGCGGCGGGAGAGGCCGGTCACCTCGGCATCGCCGGCTCCTTCCTGGCCCTGCTGCGGGAGGTGCCGCGCGACGCCATCGCCGCCTTCGCCGACCAGGACGATATCTGGCTGCCCGAGAAGCTGCGTCGCGGTGTCGAGGCGCTGGCCGGGGTGACGCCAGGCGAGCCGGCGCTCTACTTCGCCCGTCAGCAGCTGGTCGACCAGGATCTGGCGCCGCTCGGCCTGTCGCCGTATCGCGGCAGTCCGGCCGCCTTCCCCGCCGCCCTCACCCAGAACGTCGCCACCGGCTGCACGATGATGCTCAATCCGGCTGCCGTGGCCCTGGTGTCGGCGAGCGACCCGCCGTCCGGGACGCTGCACGACTGGTGGTCGTATCTGGTGGTCAGCGCGGCCGGCGGACGGCTGATCGCCGATCCGGAGCCGGTGGTGCTGTATCGCCAGCATCACCGCAACGCGGTCGGCGCGCCGCATTCGACGGTCTGGCGCGGCCTGATGGCGCTGCGCCGCGGCCCGGACGCCTTCATGCAGCAGTTCCGCCGCCATGCCGCCGGGCTCAGCGCCTACCGCCACGCTTTGTCGCCCGGCGCCGTCCGGGATCTGGACCTGCTGGAACGTGCGCTGGCCGGCGGCCTGACCGCACGTCTCGATGCCCTGCGCCGGGTCAGGTTCCTGGTGCGCCAGACCAGGCTCGAGACGTTGCTGTTCCGGCTCTGGTTCCTGACCGGCTAGGCATCATGCGGTCGAGTGCAGCCGGCCGGCTGCGTCGCGACATCGACCGGAACAGTGAGCTGCAGCAGCGCCGGCGCATGCGATCGCGTCACGCCAGGGTGCCAAGGAGAATGCGATGAGCCGGAACACGATCGGCCTGATCTGGATCGCCGGCCTCGTGCTCGCCGTGCTGCTCACGGTGATCGGCCCGGGCGTGCTCGGCACGACGCTGGGCGATGCGTTCGACCACGCCGTCGACGCTGCAACGCTGGCGCTTGCCCAGATCGGCGATCCGGTGCGCGAGATGATCCGCGGTTTCGCGATCGCCGCCTACGTGGTGTTCATCGCGCTGTGCGTGCTGGCGCGCCGACGCGGCCTGCCCTCGATGGCTGCGGCCGTCGTGGTCACGCTGCTGTTCCTGCTGCTGGCCGGCGCGCCGCGCGACTGGGGCCGCTCGCTGCACGGATCGCACTGGCTGCTGGCGCTGCTGCTCGCAGTGGCGGCAGCGCTGCTGATGACCCGCAGGCTGTCCGGCCGGCTCTCGCAGCGCGGCTAGACCGACGGGATCGGCCGCCTACCGCGCAGCCCGGCGCCGCCCGACCTGCAGCGGCACCGGATCCTGCGGGCAGGGATCGGTCGCGGCCGCCTCAGTCGAGATCGGCCAGCAGCGCGTCGATGTCGGCCTGCGCCATGGCCGAGGCCGGAAGCTGGGGCCCGTTCAGCAGATGCGCGTCGGGGCGGTGCGGCTCGCCCTCGACCAGGGGAAATGCCTCCTCCCACCGGTGCTGTCCGAACGTGTCGACGATCTTGGCGACTTTGGCTTCCACCGCCTTGAGGGTGTTCACCACCTTGGTGATGCGCTGTCCGGTGATGTCCTGGAAGCTGCACGCCTCGTAGATCCGCATCGTCGCATCCTGCACGACGGCGGCGTCCGGACCCGATGGCTGGGCCGACGTCGCATCCAGTAGTTCGCACGCCTCGAGGATGGCATTGGTCGCGTCCGCCGTATGGGCGACGACCGCATCGAGCTCCTCGCTGGCGGCCGACACGTCTCCGGTCGACGACCTGTCGGACCGCAAGGCGGCGATCTCTTCCTTGGCCACCGCGATCGTGCGGCCGAGCTCCTCGACCTCGTTGAGCAGTTCCGTCTCGTGGACGGACAGCTCGCTTCCCATCGTGTCGATGACCGCGCGCACGACCTCGGCCACCATCTGCGGCCGGACGGTCGGGTAGGACGAGCAGATGAGGCCGAGCCGTTCCGAGAGCGCCGTCACGTCGGCGGCATGGCTAGACATGACCCAGCACCTTCTCGATCTTGCCCTGCAGCGTCTCGGCGTTGAACGGCTTGACGATGTAGTTCGAGACGCCGGCCTGCTTGGCGGCCACGACGTTCTCGGTCTTGCTTTCGGCCGTGATCATGATGAACGGGATCGTCTTCAGCTTGACGTCCGCCCGGACCGCCTGGAGCAGCTCCAGGCCGGTCATCGGCGCCATGTTCCAGTCGCTGATGACCAGGCCGAAGCTGCCGGCCCGCAGCTTCGACAGCGCCTCGACGCCGTCGGTCGCCTCGTCGACCGAGTTGAACCCGATCTGCTTCAGCAGATTGCGGATGATGCGCAGCATCGTCTTGTAGTCATCGACGATGAGGACGTTCATTGACGTATCGAGTGGCACGGGCTGGCTCCGGGGCGGAAATGGCCTCGAAGGGATACGCCGATTTCCTTTACGGCTGGTTTATCGACCCGCCCGCTGCATCCCGCGCCGGCGTCAGAACTTCCGGGGTGCCGTGTTCATCTTCATGTCGCGCATGTCGCTGCCCCGCTCGCCCTCCTCCAGGTCGTCATCGTCGAGCGCCTCCATCCCGATCGTGCGATCGCCGTCATGCGCGACGATCTCGCTCTCGCGCGGCCCGGCGGTGCGGTCGACATGATAGACGTGATGCAGCCCGGCCTCCCTGGCCTGCGCTTCCGCCTGCTTCTCCGCCTGTTCCCACGCCAGCGGAGCGCCTGCCTCGTCGAGCAGGCGGCTGGTCTTCTCGGACTGGTTCTGCTGGATGACGATGAGCTCCATCATCATCTGCTTCGGGCTGTCCTCCTCGAACCGGCGCATCAGGATGATCGCCGGACCGTTCGGCAGCGGGTCGTGGGGCTGCAGCGTCCTGATCTCGGTCATGTCGTTCCTTTCCTCGTCGGGAACCGAACGGCGGCCGGGCGATGCGGTTCAGCCGCCCGGGGTCACGACCATGCAGGGGATGTTCTGCGACTTCAGCGCCACGCAGGCGCTGCCGGCACTGTTGCGGGCAAGGCCCGCCAGCCTGGCGCGATACAGCACGCCGTGGCCGAACGGCGCCGTCTGCTGCACGACGCTCTGGCTGCCGGCAAGCACGGCATAGTCCGCCTGCCGCGCCATGGTGGTGGCGAAACGCGCCTGGTCGACCGAGTTGAACGCGCCGACCTGGATCGCCCAGCCGCCATAGGAGGATGCCGGCGCCGGCATCGGCGCACTGGCCATGATGACCGCAGGCCGGGTGGCCGGCATGGCGGCGGGATAGGCCGGGCGCCGTCCGCACGGCGCGTCGTAGGCGGCATCCGGATCACGCACGCAGTCGACCACCTGCGCAGCGGCCGGCTGCGGCACGTAGGCGATCGCGGACTGGACCGGCAGGGCGAACGCGACCTGCACCGGTGCCGGCGGCGCCTGGCAGGGCGCGTCGGGGTCGTAGGCGGCGTCCGGATCGTGCCAGCAGCCCGCCGGCTGTCGCAGGCGCGACCGTCCGGACCGGCGCGCGACCCGATAGGAGGCGAGCTGCACGGGCGCGTAGCGTGCGGACGCATAGGCGCTGCCGCCCGAGGCGTAGGACGCCAGCGGACCGCTCATGGCGATCTCGGTGCCCAGGTTCGGCGCGATCGAGGCCACGTAGTCGATGGTCTCGTTGGGCAGGGTGCGGCCCTTGTAGAGATAGTCCTCGAGCCGCTGCGGCCCTGCGTTATAGGCGGCCAGGAACGCCGGCGCGCCGTATTTCTGATACATCTGCCGGATGTAGGCGGTGCCGGCCATGATGTTGTCGTGCGGCTCGAACGGGTCGCTGCCGAGCTCGTACTGCGCCTGCAGGTCGGCATAGGTCGCCGGCATCAGCTGCATCAGCCCCATGGCGCCGGCGCCGGAAGTGATCGGCTGTCCGTTGCGATACTCGTGTCCGCCCGACTCCTGCCGCATCACCGCGCGGATCCAGCGCTGCGGCACGCTGAACCGGCCGGACGCCTCGTGGATGTAGGGGCGCCATGGATCCTCCGGCGGTCCCGGCTCCGGATACAGCATGCTGCCGGGCGAGGCGCCGGTGCGGGCATACTGTCCTCCGCCACCGCAGGCGGCCAGCAGGCACAGCAGAGGCAGCAGCCACAGCATGCCAGACCGGCATCCGGCGTTCGGGGCATCCTGCTGGCGTGAGAGCGGCATGGCGACGTCATGGTGACGAGCCGCTCGCGCCCGATCAACCAGAGCGTGTTCCAAGGTGCCGAATCCTCGGCAGCGCTTGCCGATCTGCCACAGACGTGCGCGCCGACGCCAGGCGGCCTCGGCAGCTGCTGTCGCGATCGGCAGGGCCTCCCACAATCCCGGCCGCCACCTGTCATCCGCCGGTCCCGTCGGCGCGATCTCCACGGCCCGGTCGGGGTCGACCGGCACGTCGCGACGCTGTGCCGACCGGCCGAGCGCCTGCCGCGTCTCCGTGGTCACCGGCGTCACAATGTAGCCATGCTGGCCATCGCCCGGCGCCGGGATTGCGGAGAGTGTCGGTTCAGGCGGAGGCGCAGCCGACCGGCACCTCACGCGTCACAGCAGGCAGAGTGCGAGCAGTTCCCGCCGCAGCTTCATCGGCAGCTCGTCGCCGGTGGCCGCATGGCCCGAAAGGTCCGCCGGCGCGTCGGCCTCCGCGAGGTAGCGCCAGCCCTGGAAGGCCCGCACCGTGCGCGGCACCACCGCGATCACCGGGCCGTCCAGCACCACGCCGGTGCAGGGCGTGCCGTCGTCGCGCCGGTCCTGCACGATGTCGTGGATCAGCTGCCGGCACAGCAGCATCCCGGCCGTCACCCAGTAGATCGATCCGCCGTCCAGCACCGCCTCGGCCTGGCGCGGGAAGGAGCGCGTGCGAAAGAACGGTCGGCCGTCATGCGCGCCGGTCTCGCGCGCGCGAGCCGCCTGCCGCTCGCTCAGCGCGTCCGGCGTGGCGACCCCGACGGCGAGCTTGATCAGGTTCAGCGCCACGATCGGGCCCTACCAGGGAAGCTCCCTGTTCTCGTAGGTCACGAAGAACGTCCCGGGCGTGCCCTGCCTGGCCTCCAGCATCCCGGCGATGCCGCGGGTGCTGGTCTCGACGTCCAGGCTGGCGTCCGGACCGCCCATGTCGGTGCGGACCCAGCCGGGGTCGACCGCGAGGAAGGTGCGTCCGCTCCGGGCCTGCCGCGCCGCCACCGAGCGCAGCAGCATGTCGAGGGCCGCCTTGCTGGCGCGATAGACCTCGTAGCCGCCGCTCCGGTTGCCGGCCACGCTGCCGAGGCTGGACGACATCACCGCGATCAGCCCGTCCGGCGACGGCACCAGGCTCTCGAGCCGCTCGATCACCCGCATCGGACTGAGCGCGTTGGTGCGCAGCACATGGAAGAAGGTCTCGTCGGACACGTCGCCGATGGTCTGCTTCGCATCGTCCAGCACGCCGGCATTGACGAACAGCAGGTCGATCCGGCTGCCCTCCAGCCGCCCGGCCAGCGCCTCGAGCTGGGCCGGAACGTTGATGTCGAGCGTCTCGATCGTGAGCCGGCCGCCGGCGCCGTCCATGAGCGCCTGCAGCCCGGCGGACCTGCCGCGCACGGTCGCGATCACCCGCCAGCCGCGTGCCAGCTGCTCGCTGACCAGACCCAGGCCGAGCCCGCGCGACGCGCCGACGACGAGCGCTGTCCGGGTGTGCTGTGTCTCGCTCATGCGGTGTCCCTTCTATCGCGTCGGGCTGCGTGGCCTGGCCTGCGCGTCCTGCACGAAGCCGTCCACGAACCGTCTGGTGTCGATGTCCTGCACGAGGGTGACCGGCCGCAGCCCCATCCCCTTCGGCGCCAGTGCGGCGCTCCAGACATGGGCGTGGCCGTAATCCACCCCGTCGGTCAGATCGACATCCATGTAGGCATCGACCGATCTGGTCACCAGGGACGGATCGACCGCCACCGCGGCCGCCATCTCGTCCCACAGCGGCAGCGGTGCCGCGTATCGCTTCAGGTAGCTGGTCACCGGCGTGCGCACGGCGGCGATCCGGTCCATCAGCCCGTGCGTCATCACCACCTCGTCCGACACGTTGCCGAGGGAGACGATGCGCGGCCAGTCCGCGGTCAGCACAATGTGGGCCGCCTCCGGATCGAAGAGGAGGTTGAAATCCCCCGCCCAGTTGGCGTTGCCGGTGGCGGCCATCATGTTGCGGTCGATCAGCGCGCCCATGAACACGAGCTGCCTTGCGGTGGACGCAAAGCCCGGGTCGAGCCGGATCGCCAGGGCGAGATTGGTCATCGGCCCGGCTTCGACGATCGTCACCTGATGCGGATGCGCATGCACCTGCCGGATCAGGAACATCGCCGCCGGCTCGCCGACGGTCCTGATATGCGGGGCTCCCTCGTCGAGCCTGCCGACCGGCGGCTCCACCGCCGGTATCGCCTCGATCGAGCCGAGCCCGCCCCAGGCGCCCTTCCACGGGATCGGCCCGAACCGGTGCTCCCATTGCCGCATCCGGGCCACGCTGTTGACCAGCGGATAGGCCGCGCCATCGGCCACCGGCACGTCCGGCCGGCCGGCGATCTCCAGGAAGCGCAGGATGTGGGCAGCCTCGGCATTCTCCCATCCATCCCCGGTCGCGACCGTCAGCCCCAGCAGCGTGACGGCCGGGTTCGCCAGCAGCGGCAGCACCGACTGCACGTCCGATCCGCCAGGCCCCAGGAAGTCGTTGTCCTCGATCACGTAAATCGGCTCGGCCGCCCGCGCGGCCGCACTGCCGACCATCGCCAGCAGGAGGGCGGCGAACGCCCGCTGCCGCATGCGCGCCCGGGCGCGGGTCCGGACGGAGACCGCCACGGGCCTCATCTGACCACCGCGCCCAGCAGCGCATCGAGCCGCAGCCGGCCCGCCTGCGTCGCGACCAGGCGACCCTCGTGCCAGCGCAGATACTCCTCCTGCAACGCCGTCTCGAGAACGTCCGGCTCCAGCGCATCGAGCAGCCTCGTGCCGGTCCGGGCGGCGAACCGCTCCGCATCGATGCCGTCCGACAGGCGCAGGCCCATCAGCAGCATCTCGCGGGCGGGCTCCGGCGCCACCAGCCTGGTCTCCTCGGTCAGCCCGTGGCCCAGCCGCTCCACCCGGTCCGCCCAGGGTTCGGGCGCCCGATGCCGGCGCGTGGCGTGGATCGCGGCAGACCCGTCCGCACCCGGCAGCGTGATCCGTCCATGCGCTCCCGGTCCGATGCCGACATAGTCGCCATAGCGCCAGTAGGCGAGGTTGTGACGGCTCTCCGAGCCGGGCCTGGCGTAGTTCGAGACCTCGTAGGCCAGCAGCCCGTGCCGCGCCGCGACCTCCGCGGTCTCCTCGTAGAGGGCGGCCCCCAGCTCCCCGTCCGGCATCGCGATCAGCCCCTGGCGGTGCAGGGCCTCGAACCTCGTCCCGGGCTCGATCGTCAGCTGGTAGAGCGACAGATGGTCGGCAGCCAGCGCCAGCGCCCGGCCGAGCTCCCGTCGCCAGGCCGCCACATCCTGCCCCGGGCGGGCATAGATCAGGTCGAACGAGATCCTGGGGAAGATCGCCCGCGCCAGCTCCAGCGCCTGCATGGCCTGCTCGCCGGAATGCGCCCGGCCCAGCAGGCGCAGCGCCTCGTCCTCCAGGCTCTGCACGCCAAGCGAGACCCGGTTCACCCCGGCGTCCCGGAACCCGCGCAGCCGGCCGATCTCCACGCTGGTGGGGTTGGCCTCCAGCGTGACCTCCAGGTCGGGCATCGGCACGAAGAGGCGACGCGCATCCTCGATCAGGGCCGCCACCGTGTCGGGCGTCATCAGGCTCGGGGTGCCGCCGCCGAAGAAGATCGAGGCCAGTGGGCGAGGTCCGAGCCGGGCGGCCTCGGTCGCGAGCTCGGTACGCAGGGCGCGCGCGAAACGCTGCTGCGGGATGGCGTCGCGGACGTGGCTGTTGAAGTCGCAGTACGGGCACTTGGCGAGGCAGAAGGGCCAGTGGATGTACAAGGCAAGGCCAGGGCTCTGCCCTGGACCCGCCAAGGGCGGAGCCCTTGGGACCCGGTTCATCAGATCGCGACGCGGACGCCGAGCTCCACCACCCGGTCGGAGGGGATACGGAAGAATTCGATCGCCGGCACGGCATTGCGCGCCATCACCAGGAACAGCGACATCCGCCAGAGCGGCATCTTCGGGATCGCGCCGCGCACCAGCACCTCGCGGTTCACGAAGTAGGAGGCCTGCATCGGGTCGAAGTCGACGCCGTGGCTGCGCAGCTCCTCCAGCGCACGGGGCAGGTTCGGACTCTCCATGAAGCCATAGCGCAGCGTCACCCGGTGGATGCCAGGGCCCAGCTCCTCGACCATCATCCGTCCGCCGCGATCGGCCTCGGGCTGGTCGAGGTTCTGCGCGGTGACGAACAGGATGCGCTCGTGCAGCACCTTGTTGTGCTTGAGGTTGTGCAGCAGGCAGGCCGGCACGAACTCGGCGTTCGCGGTCAGGAAGATGGCCATCCCGGGCACCCGGATGGTGCGCGACTGCGGCAGCCGCGCCAGGAACGAGGCCAGCGGCAGGCTGTCCTGCTTCCAGCGCGACAGGATCAGGCCGCGGCCGGTCTTCCAGGTCGTCATCAGCGTGGTCAGCACGATGCCGAGCAGCACCGGCACCCAGCCGCCCTCGGGGATCTTCAGCGCGTTGGCGGCGAAGAACGTGAAGTCGATGACAAAGAAGGCGCCGAACACCACGGTCGTGGCGAAGCGCGACCAGCCGTAGATCCGCCGGAACACCACCATCGCCAGCACGCTGGTGCAGGTGAAGGTGCCGGTGACGGCGATGCCGTAGGCGGTGGCGAGGCTGTCGGAGGAGCGGAACGCCAGCACCAGCAGCAGCACGCCAAGCATCAGCGCCCAGTTGATCTGCGGGACATAGATCTGTCCCTCCTCGTTCGCATTGGTGTGCAGCACCCGCATCCTTGGCAGGTAGCCGAGCTGGATCGTCTGCCGGGCCATCGAGTACGCGCCGGTGATCATCGCCTGGCTGGCGATGATGCTGGCCATGGTGGCGAGCACCACCATCGGCAGGCGCAGCGCGTGCGGGCACAGCAGATAGAACGGATTCACCGTGGCTTCCGGATGGGCGATGATCAGCGCGCCCTGGCCGAGATAGTTGAGCGCCAGGCAGGGCAGCACGCAGAACAGCCAGGCCAGCCGGATCGGCTTGCGTCCGAAATGGCCCATGTCGGCATAGAGCGCCTCCGCGCCGGTGACCGACAGCACCACGGCGCCGAGCGCCACGAAGGCGAGCCAGCCATGGTGCCAGATGAAGATCACGGCATGGGTTGGGAGCAGCGCCTGCAGCACGAACGGGTAGCGGACGACCTCGATCACGCCCAGCACGCCGATGGCGATGAACCAGATCAGCATCACCGGCCCGAAGATGCGCCCGACGCTGCCGGTGCCGCGCCACTGCAGGCTGAACAGCGCCACGATGACGCCGATCGCGATCGGCAGCACCACCTCGGCCGCACCCGGCACGCTGACCTCCAGCCCTTCCACCGCGGACAGCACCGAGATCGCGGGCGTGATGGTGCCGTCGCCGAAGAACAGGCAGGCGCCGACGATGCCGACGAAGCCCAGCACCGTGCGCTGCCGGCCCGTCGCGACCCGCTGCGCCAGCGCGCTGAGCGACAGGATGCCGCCCTCGCCCTTGTTGTCGGCCCGCATGATCAGCGAGATGTACTTGATGGTGACGACCAGGATCAGCGACCAGAAGATCAGGCTCTCGATCCCCAGCACCTCGCCGGCCGTCACCCGGTTGGCGCCGACGATCTGGATGGTCGACTTGACCGCGTAGAGCGGGCTGGTGCCGATGTCGCCATACACCACGCCGAGCACGGCCAGCAGCGAGCCGGTGGTGACGCCGCGGTTCCGGACGGTGCCGTGGCCACCGCCCGGTGCCGGCTCGACCGCGATGCCAGGGTCGTCCGGAAAGGTGCCGGACAGGCCTGCGCCAGAGATTCCGGCGACCTCACTCATCCAGGAATGCTCCGGAATGGGCGACAAACGATCTCGCCCGCCCCAAGCCCATACGACCTAGTTCTGCGCAGATGCAAGCGGCCGGGCGACAGGCCTGCCTCCGAAGATCGCGGTGCCGACCCGGATCGAGGTGGCACCACACGCGATCGCCTGCTCGAAATCGCCCGACATGCCCATCGAGAGCTCAGCCAGCCCATGCGCTGCCGCAAATGCCGCCATCCGGCGAAAGAACGGCTCCGGATCGGCGTCTGCCGGCGGGATCGCCATCAGCCCGCGCAGCGCCCCGCCGAAACGGCGGCCACACGTCTCGATGAAGCGGTCCGCCTCGTCCGGCATCACGCCGGCCTTCTGCGGCTCCGCGCCGATATTGACCTGGATCAGCAGCGACGGCAGCCGTCCCGCCTTCTGCGCCGCCTGCTCCAGGGCATCGGCCAGGCGCGGCCGATCCAGGGTCTCGATCACGTCGGCGAGACCGGCGGCTTCGACAGCCTTGTTGGTCTGCAGGGGGCCGATCAGGTGCAGCCGCAGGTCGGGATGTCCCGGTCGCAGGGCCGGGAACTTGGCCCACGCCTCCTGCACCCGGTTCTCGCCGAACAGCGTCTGCCCGGCGGCCAGGGCGTCCTGCACGGCAGCGGCCGGATGCGTCTTGGAAACGGCCACCAGCCTGACGGATCCCGGTCCGCGCCCGGCGGCCCGGACGGCCTCGTTGATGCGGGCATGGATCCGTTCGAGCGCCAGCGCGATCTGCGGGTCCGGAGCAACGGGAGCGCCGGTGCCGGCTTCCGATACGGAGAACGTCATGGCGCGCAAGCTCCCGCGCCGCGCGGCACCGGTCAAGCACCGGCGGCGCTGGCGCGGCCGTGCCGCCGCTCAGCCCGCCTCCAGCTCGAGCGCCAGCTCCTGGGCGCGGATGCGCTCGTTGCGCACGATCATCTTCCGCCGCTCGTCCATGATCGAGCCTTCATCCGCCTCCCCCGACTCGCCATGCCGGCCGGGCGGCGACCAGCCGTCGGCATTGCCGGTTGCCCGGGCCAGCGCCGCGATCTCGGGGATCAGCGACTGCCGCGCCCGCGGCGTCTGCACGTCGAACCAGAGCAGGCAGATGCGATCCCAGCCGTCGAATGCGGTTTCCAGCGTCTGCAGCCGACCGGCGCCAGCCCCATCCCGCCAGGCTTCCAGCAGCGGCAGCGGATCGGCCAGCGTCGCCTCGATCTCGGGAAGCAGGTGCTCGGCCTGCTCGATGCAGCGATCGGCGGCAGCGATCACCCGGCCGAGCATGATCCCGTCGGCGCCGCTGCGGCAGAACTGCTCCTCTGCCAGCGAGTGCCGCAGCCTGCGTACCAGGAAGAGCAGCCGGTTCCAGCGTCCGCCTTCGCCCGCGGGCCCGCGTGCCGATCCGGCGCCGATCGCGACCGACGCATACTGCACCGACAGCTGCTGCAGCGCTTCCGCCAGCTGCTGCCCACGCCAGCCGAGCCGGTCGGCCAGCCTGTTGAAGCCGTGGCGGTCCAGGCAGCTCGCCGCCTCCTCCGGGCTGTGGAAGCCGCCGCGTCGCGCCAGCGTCAGCAGGGACTGCGCGCGCAGCCTGAGCGAGGCGAGTTCGAGCGCTGCCTGCACCTGCCGTGCAGCCTCCGCGGCCTCGTGTCCGGCATGACCATCCAGCGCCACCATCCGGGCCGCCTGCCGGACCTCGGCCGGACCGATCATGTCCAGTCCGGACAATCTCTCGACCAGCAGCGTGTCGTGCAGGCTGGGTGCGGCGAAGCCGGTCACGACATGCCACGCGGCGACATAGACGCCACGTCCGCCGGACGGGTTCGGCAGGATGAACTCGAGCCCCTGCCGTCCGAGCCGCACCCGCACGCCGCACAGCATCGGCGCCATGACCGGAAGATGCACGCCCGCATCCAGCCCGCTATCCGGCCGCCGGCTTGGCGTGGCCATCACCTTCCAGACCGCCGGCCCCGATGCGGCCTGCGGCAGCGCCATGGGCGATGCGGTGCTCGCGAGCGCATGCAGCAGCGAGCGTTCAGTCATGCGCGGCGCCAGCAAAGCACCCATGGACAGTCCGCCTCCTGCGATCCGGCCGGAGCATCATGCTGCAGCCATCCGATGCGTGCAGCGTGAGGCAGAACGGTAAACAGATCCTGAAGCCGGAGGAGAAACCGACATCTCAGCCGAGTCCGAGCGCCTGGATCGCGCGCTCGCTGCCGATCAGCAGCTCGGTCAGCCGCAACCGGTCCGCCAGCGTCAGGCCCTCGTCGGCCGATGGATCGGCATAGCGGCCTGCGGTCTGTTCCAGGAGACGATCATATTCCTCGGCATCGCCCAGCTTTGCGGCCGAGAGGGCAAATCGTCGGAGCTGCCGCGCTTCTGCTTCCAGCAGGCACACCGCCTCGGCCGGAACCGGCGCGCAGGTGGCGGGCAGCCGGGCCTCGAGCGCCTGCGCGAACAGGGCCCGATTGGCGGTCGCCAGCGTCTGGCGCAGCCGTCCGACGCGACGCTGCTCCTCCGCCGGCCGCTGTTCCAGCCTGCGGAAGCGCTCGATCCGTCCGATCAGCGCCACGTTGGCCGTCAGCCGCGCCGGGTCGAGCGGATCGTCCGGCGCCGGCTCCACGATCAGCGTTTCCATGCGGTCGAGCGTGTTGGAGGTCGCCTTGTCCAGCCCGGCGAGCAGGGCCGTGGCGACCCGGTTGCCGCGTGCCAGCCCGAGCGCCATCCGCGCCACCTGGTCGGGTGCTGCGATCTCCATCAGCAGGGCCAGCATGACGCCCCAGCCGACCGGCCCGGTGCGCGCGGCATCGGCCAGCAACGCGGTCAGGACCGGTTCGCAGGCAGCATCGCCGTGCGGCGACAGCGACCGGATCTTGACCGCATGGCCCAGCACCAGCCGCAGCACGCCGACCAGCTGCGTGACCATCGGCAGGGTCAGACCGTGCTGCTTCTGCCAGTCCGGCGTGCCCCAATGCTCGGGGATCGCGAGCTCGGTGAGTCGGGCGGCGGCCTCCGCCCAGAGCGGAGCACCGGCTCGCGTCAGGGCCGCCTGGTCGTCGAGGTCGATCGCAGGCAGGCCGCCCACCGCGTCGGCGAGCAGCAGGCCTGAGATCGGCGCGATGATCGAGCGCGGGATCGCAAGGTCGCCCATGCGCCAGTTCGCGGCGCCGACCAGCACCGGATCGAGCGGAACGAACAGCAGCCGCGTGCGGGTCATCGGCCGCACCGGGCGCAGGCTCGCCAGCCTGCAGCGTACCGGCTGCAGCAGCAGATCGGCCTCGCCCCGGTCGGGCAGCATGTCGATGATCTGCGTGATCTTCAGGATCTTGGAGTCGCTCGCCCCAAGCAGCTCGTTCGAGAGGGTGCGCAGACCCTCCTGCCGCACGTCGCCGCGCCCGGATCCGCCGTCAGCCATTGCCAAAATCCAGTGCCAGTTCCAGCGCACGGATGCGCTCGTTGCGCTCGACCAGCATCAGCGGCGACTGGCCGGCCGGACCCGGCTCGGGCGGCGACGCGGGTGCCGGCATGCCGGATGCGGATCCCGCGGACGGGCCGCCGGTGCCGGACGCGGCCGGACCCGCCGCCTCGACGCCGGCCGACAGGGTCAGCCGGACCAGCAGCGCCACTTCGGGCAGGATGGCGATCCGCGCCGACAGCGTGGCCGCATCCAGCCAGAGCAGGCAGATCCGGTCCCAGCCGTCGAGGAGCTCCTCCACGGCCACGGCCGGAGCGAGTGCCGCGAGGCGCTGGTTGCGCCATCTCGACAGCACCATGGCCGGATCCTGCAGCAGCAGATCGCCCTCGCCGAGCAGGGCTTCCGTCCGGCCGATGCAGTGCTCCATGGTGGAGATCGTGCGCTCCAGCGACGCCAGAGCGCGCGTTCCCTGGTCTGCCTGCTGCGCCTGCTCGTCGCCCACGCCCGCATGCATCGAGCGAAGCATCGCCAGCAGCCGCCTGATCCGCCGATTTTCCGCCAGCGGCACGAAGGCGGCCGCCACCTGCTCCAGGCCTTCCGACAGCACGGGAGGCGCCCAGCCCAGCCGCTGCGCCAGGGTCGCGAACCCATCGGTGATCACGCCCGGACCGGCCGTTCCGAGACCTGCCAGGACGCGCGCATGCTCGCGCTCGGGAATGTCGGAGCGCTGGATCAGCGCCATCAGCAGCATCGCCCAGCAACGCAGCGTCTCGGCCTCGATCGCCGCCTGCGCCCGTGCGGCGGCGTCAGCCGACGGCCGGCCGGCATAGCCTTCGGCAGCGACCGCGCGCGCCAGGCCGCGTGCCGACAACGGCGTCAGGACGGGCAGCGCCTGCAGCCGGCGCGCCAGGATGGTGTCGTGCAGCGTCGGCGCGGCGAGCTCGTTCACCATGCGCCACGCGGCCACGTAGGCGCCGCGGCCGCCGGACGGATTGGGCAGGATATAATCGATACCCTGCTTGCCCACCCGCCCGCGCGCGCCCGACAGCAGCGGCGCCGTGAAGGGCAGATGCACGCCGGGCGGCGAGACCACCGCCTTGTCGGCTACGTTCCAGGACTGGGCCGTCATTGCGCTCAACCCTCGTACTCCCTGCACAAGGACGCCTGCTGCGTCCCGCATGGCGCGTCCGGACTGCCCGGCCCTGGTCCGCCATCCGGCCACGTGCCATCTCTCAGGCAACATTCTGCTCCGGACGCATGAACAAGCGATTAAACGCCACCCCTCGCCAGACCGCTCCGGTTCCGGCCGCGGCCTCCGATCCGACGCGCGGGGTCGCCTTCGACATCCTGGTCGCGGTGACCGAGCGTCGCCGCCCGCTCGAGGAAGCGCTCGATGGCGCCGATCCCGCCGGCAGCGGCGTGCCTGCGCGCGACCGGGCGGCGGCGCATCGCCTGGCCGCCACCGTGCTGCGCCGGATGGGCACGCTGGACGCGGTGCTCGAACCGTTCCTGGCCAAGGCGCCGCCGCCGCGCGTCAGGCTGGCGCTGATGATGGGGGCTGCCCAGCTGCTGTTCCTCGACACGCCGCCGCACGCCGCGGTCGGCACCGTGGTGTCGCTGGTGCGCGAGCGCGGGCTGGCGCCGTTCGCGGGCCTGGTGAATGCGGTGCTCCGCCGTGTCGCCGGCGCCGGGACGACGGCGCTGGACGGGCTCGACGGTCCGCGGCTGGACGTCCCGGCCTGGCTCTGGTCGTCCTGGGGCCGGGACGCGCGGCCCATCGCCGAGGCGCTCGGCCGCGAGGCGCCGCTCGACCTGACGCTGGCCCCGGGTGCTGCGATGCCCGGGAACGCCCTGCTGCTGCCGACCGGCTCGGCGCGCCTGCCGGCCGGAACCCGGGTCGCCGAGCTGCCGGGCTACGAGGATGGCGCCTTCTGGGTGCAGGACGCCGCCGCAGCCCTGCCTGTCCGGCTGCTGGCGCCCCTGCCGGGGGAGCGGATCGCCGACCTGTGTGCCGCTCCAGGCGGCAAGACGGCGCAGCTTGCCGCGGCCGGCGCGCGCGTCTCCGCTATCGAGCGCGACAGCGGCCGCCTGCGCCGGCTGCGCCAGAACCTCTCCCGGCTGCGGCTCGAGACCGAGACGATCGAGGCCGATGCCGCGCTCTGGCGCCCGTCCGAGCCGCTGGACGCGGTCCTGCTCGACGCGCCCTGCAGCGCCACCGGCACCGTGCGCCGCCATCCCGACGTGCTGCGGCTGAAGCGCGCCGCCGACCTCGGGCCGCTCGTCGAAGGCCAGGACCGCCTGCTCGCCGCAGCCGCCGGGATGCTCCGGCCGGGAGGCCGGCTGGTCTATGCCGTCTGCTCGCTGCAACCCGAGGAGGGCCCGCAGCGTGCCGAGGCCGCCATCCGGTTCGGACTGCGGCCCGATCCGTTCACGCCGGACGAGCTGTCGGCCCTGCCGGAGGCACGCACCCCGGAGGGCTGGCTGCGCACCCATCCCGGCCTCTGGGCGGAGCGCGGCGGCATGGACGGGTTCTTTGTCGCCCGGTTCCTCAGACCCTGACGGCAGGCGGCCGGCACCGTCCTGTGGCGGTCCGCGCACTTCCTGCTACACAGTGCCGCATGTCCGTGACCGACCCCGCTCCCGCCTCGCCGCATCAGGCCCCGGGCCGCGCGTCCCGCCGCATCGTCATCGCGCCGAGCCTGCTTGCCGCGGATTTCGGCCGGGTGGCGGAGGAGGTGGCGGCGATCGAGGCCGCCGGCGCCGACTGGCTGCATCTCGACGTGATGGACGGCCATTTCGTGCCCAACCTGTCGTTCGGAGCGCAGCTCATCAAGGCGCTGCGGCCGCGCACGACGCTGCTGTTCGACGTGCACCTGATGATCGCGCCGGTCGATCCGTTCCTGGCCGCCTTCGTCGAGGCGGGGGCCCAGCATATCCATCTGCACATCGAGGCCGGCCCGAACACCCACCGCTCGCTGCAGCTGGTGAAGTCGATGGGGGCGAAGGCGGGGATCGCCATCAATCCGGCGACGCCGCCGGACGCGATCTCGTCGGTGCTCGACCTCGCCGACCTGATCCTGGTGATGACGGTCAATCCGGGCTTCGGCGGACAGAGCTTCCTGCACAGCCAGCTTGGCAAGATCGCCCGCCTGCGCGCCATGGTGCAGGCGACCGGCCGCGACATCCCGATCGGGGTGGACGGGGGCGTCGATGCCCGCACCGCCGCCCTGTGCATCGCCGCCGGCGCCGACACGCTGGTCGCCGGCACCTCGGTGTTCGGCCAGTCCGACTACGCCGCCGCGATCGCCGCCCTGCGCGAGACCGGAGCCGCCTCGCATGACGCCTGACCGGGTCGGGACCTGACCCCGATGGGGGTGCGGCGCTGGACCCGTGACGCGCGGGTATCGCTGGCCCGGCTGCCGGCGCTGACGACGTCGCTCGGGGTGTCGCGCGGCCCCGATGCGCCCTCGGTCTCGATCCGCGACCCCTGGCCGGGCGATACCGGCCGCGGCACCCGGCTGATGAAGGGCGAGCTCGTGTTCGCGGGCGCCGTCGGCGCGCTGCAGCCCGGTCGACCCTGGGGGGATGCCACCGTGCCGCCGCTGCTGCGCGCCCGGGCGCACGGCTTCGCCTGGCTGCGCGACCTGCGCGCGCTCGGCACCGATGGCGGACGGCTGCGGGCACGCGCCCTGGTGTCGGAATGGCTGGCACGGCCGCCGAGCGATCCGGTCGTCCGCGCGCCGCATGTGATCGCGGCCCGCGTCACCGCCTGGCTCGCCCATTACGACTTCTTCGCAGCCTCCGCCGACGACGCGTTCCGCCAGCGCCTGATGACCCGGCTGATGGTGGAGGCCCGCACCCTGGCCGCCAGCATCCCGACCCTGGACCATGACCACCACGCGCTCACCTGCCTGAAGGGCCTGCTGGCCTGCGCGGTGGCGATGCCGGAGCAGTCCGGCTTCCTGACCCGCGTCATGCGCCATGTCGGTCCGGAGATCGGCCGGCAGGTCCTGGCCGACGGCGCCCATGCCGAGCGCAGCCCCGGCGTGCAGCTCGCCGCCCTGCGCGAGCTCGCCGAGATGCGCGCGCTGATGCAGATCGGCCAGATCGCCCCGCCCTTGGCGCTCGCGGCCGCCCTCGACCGGATGAGCCCGGTGCTACGCGCGCTGCGCCACGGCGATGGCGGGCTCGCGCTGTTCAACGGCAGCCACGAGGAGAACCCGGTCGGCATCGACCTGGTGCTGTCGCAGTCGACCCGCGGCCGCTCGGTCGCAGCCGAGATGCCGCAGGGCGGCTTCATCCGCATCCAGTCCGGACGCAGCCTGCTGCTGCTCGATGCGGGCCCGCCGCCGCCGGCCGGCTTCGATGGCTGCGCGCATGCCGGCACGCTGTCGTTCGAGCTGTCGATCGGCCGCGAGCGCCTGATCGTCAATTGCGGCGCCGGCATCCTGCCCGCCTGGCGCGACGCGCTGCGGGCGACGGCGGCGCACTCCACCCTGGTGGCGGCCGATACCAGCTCGTCGGAGTTCCGCGGCGGGACGGTGGCGCGGCGGCCGGCGCACGTCACCATCGACCATCGCCAGTCGAGCGGCGCGCACTGGCTCGATCTCGGCCAGGACGGCTACGTGCCGGGCTTCGGCGCGCTGCACAACCGGCGCATCTATATCGCCGACGGCGGCGAGGACATACGCGGCGAGGACGCCCTGGTCGGCGAGACGGCGGTCGCGTTCGTGCTGCGCTTCCACCTGCATCCGCTGGTCAGGGCGGCCCGTGACGGCCAGGAGGGGGGCGCGGACGAGGAGGGTGGTGCTGTGCTGCTGACGCTGCCGTCGGGCGCGGTCTGGCGGCTGCGCGCCGATAGCGGACGGCTGGCGATCGAGGACAGCGTGTATCTCGGCGGCGACAGCCCCCGTCGCACCGCCCAGATCGTGATCGGGGTGACCCCGCGCCCGGCATCCGCCGCCACCGACGCGCCGGCGGATGGCCCGCCCGCCCGCGAGACGCCTGCCGGATCGGACGCCGCCTCGTCCGGCCCGACGGCGGCAGGCGCGCCCGCGAGAACCGTCCGCTGGGCGCTCAGCCGCCTTGAGTCCTGAAAAGCCGTCCGGGGACATGCGCTGCGGTGCTTCCAGGATGCGGCAAGGGTCGCGCCCAATCGGCCATCCTCGCCGCGGTCCCTGACAGGATCCGGGACGCGTCGCCCCGGTGAAGGTCCTCGAGGTTACCAACGTCGATTTCTCGCTGCGGCACTTCCTGCTGCCGCTGATGCAGGGACTGCGCGCCCGCGGCCACGAGGTGGTCGGGGTCTGCGCCGACGGTCCGCTGCTGGCCGACGTGCGCGCGGCCGGGTTCCGGGTCGAGGCGTTGCCGATGGCGCGAAGCCTGTCGCCGGCGGCACAGCTTCGCGCGTTCCGGTCGCTGGTGCGGCTGATCCGGGTCGAGCGGCCCGACCTCGTGCATGCGCACATGCCGATCAGCGGCGTGCTCGCCCGGCTGGCCGCCCGGCTCTGCGGCGTCCGGGTGATCGCCTATACCTGCCACGGGTTCCTGTTCAACCAGCCCGGCTCGGCCAGCCGGCGGGCGGTGGCGCTGCTGCTGGAATGGCTCGCCGGCCGCGTCACCCACCGCTATCTCACCGTCTCGGACGAGGAGGCCGCGGACGCCCGCCGGCTGCGCATCCACCGCCAGGCCACGGGCGTCGGCAATGGGCGGCCACCGGCGGAGTTCCATCCCGACCTCGCCGCGCGCCGGCGCATCCGTGCCGAGTTCGGCGTTCCGGACGACCGGGTGGTGGTGATCGTCGTGTCCCGCCTGGTGCGCCACAAGGGGCATCCGGAGCTGCTGGCGGCCATGGAGCGGGTGGCGGATGCCGAGCTCTGGGTGGTCGGAGACCGGCTGCCGTCCGATCATGGGCGCAGTCTCGACGACGCCTTCGCCCGCGCGGCCCGTCCCGGGGCGCTGGGCGGACGCCTGCGTCGCCTCGGCTACCGCACCGACATCGCGGCCCTGCTGGCGTCTGCGGACATCTTCGCCCTGCCCAGCCATTTCGAGGGCCTGCCGATGTCGGTGATCGAGGCGATGCTGTGCGGCCTGCCGGTGGTGGCGACCGGCATCAGCGGACCGCGCGAGCAGGTCGTGCCGGGGCAGACCGGGCTGCTGGTGCCGCCGCGCGCGATCGATGCGCTGGCCGAGGCGCTGCAGCGCCTGGCGGCCGACCCGCCGCTGCGCCGGCGCATGGGCGCTGCCGGCCAGGCACGCGCCCTGGCGCTCTATGACGAGGCGGTGGTGGTTGCCCGGACGCTCGATCTGCTCGGCGCGTGAGGCTGCCGACTGGCTCGATCCGGGTGCGACGTGTCATGCAGGGCGCCAGGCGCACCGCGCTCATACGTGCCGACACACCACGCTGCCCACGGCGGACGGGCTCGCCAACACCGGGATCGATCCGGATCCGGCGCGGTGCTGAGCGGCATCACGGCGTTGGCATGCCGGGCGTCAGGCTGCCGCTCGAAACCAGTACGACGCTTGTGCTAACCCTCGCTATGTTTCTCGGAGTTTGTCGTGCCGGCAACAGCCATACGCCCTGTGCTGCGGGCGCAACCGGCGACGGGATGCTGGGCGGCATCCCGTGCCTTGCGTCTGCCATGCCGCGAACTCCTGGTCGGGCTGACCGGTCAGCTCCACTCGCCCGCGCGCATCAGCGGCTCGCGGCCACCCTCCTGGGTGATGCCGTCGATGTCGATCTCGCCGGAGCCGATCATCCAGTCGATATGGATCAGGCTGCTGTTGGCGCCCCGCGCCGCCAGGGTCCCGGCATCCTGCCCGGCGGTGCCGCTCAGGCACTTGGTGTAGGCCTGGCCGAGGGCGATGTGGCTGGCGGCGTTCTCGTCGAACAGGGTGTTCTGGAACAGGACGCCGCTCTGCGAGATCGGCGAGGAATGCGGCACCAGCGCCACCTCGCCGAGCCGGGACGCGCCCTCGTCGGTGGCGAGCACGCGCGAGAGCACGCTTTCGCCGCGCGCGGCATGGGCCTCGACGATCCGTCCCGCCTCGAAGCGCACGGCGATCCCGTCGATCAGCGTGCCCTGGTAGGAGAGCGGCTTGGTGCTGCGGACGGTGCCGTCG
Source organism: uncultured Acetobacteraceae bacterium (assembly GCA_964236105.1). Lineage (GTDB taxonomy): Bacteria > Pseudomonadota > Alphaproteobacteria > Acetobacterales > Acetobacteraceae > Lichenicola. Next base: position 121,857 of record CAXSBC010000004.1, read on the forward strand.
ACGCGCGCGCGGTGCGGCGTGGTGAACACCTCCTCGGTCGGGATGTTCGGATTGCAGACGATGCCGTTCATCGCCCGCTCGGCGCCGCCTGCCCACAGATGCCCGTCCGCCAGCCCGACCGTCAGATCGGTGCCGGGCCCGCGGAAATGCAGCGCGGCGTAGCGGCGCTCGTTCAGGATGCGGCCACGCGCCGCCAGGGCCGCGTTGTGCGCGACCCAGTCCGCGACCGGATCCTCGCCGTCGATGCGAGAGGCAGCGAAGATCGCCGCCCAGAGCCGCGCGACCGCGACCTCCTCCGTCTCGTGCGGGAACACGGTGCGGGCCCAGGCGGGCGTGGCGCAGGCGACAATGTTCCAGTTGATGGCGAAGTTGGTGATCAGCTCGAGCGACGGGCGGTTGACGCGGGAGTTCACGCGGTTGGCCCGTGCCACCTTGTCCGGATCCTGGCCGCTCAGCAGCGACGGGTTCTCGCCGCTGATCGACATGCGCGCGGCGTTGCCGCGAAACGCGTTGGCGATGCCCTCCGACAGCCAGCCGGAGGCGACGTCGAACGCCTCGTCGGGCGCATACCGGAACCGCGCCAGCCTGCTCTCGTCATCGGCGTAGAAGGTGGTCACCAGCGACGCGCCGGCCTTGTAGGCGTGCTCGGTGATGCGTCGGACCAGCGGCACGGCATCGAGCGGCGCGGTGATGACCAGCTCCTGGCCAGGCGCCAGGTTCAGCCCGACCCGAACGGCGATCTCGCCCAGCCGATCGAGTTGTCCTGCAACCTGGTTCTGTGCCGTCTCGACGACGTGCGTATCCATAGCCTGATCTCCAACCGTCCGGACCCCGACTGTGTCGGGTATGGCAGCCGACCGCAACGCCGCGGTTTCGGAGGCGCTGTCGGCTTCGACGGCGGGCGACATCGCGCTGTGGTCGGGCACGGCCGTGGCAGCGGCACGTACCCGAGGCACTGACGGCGGCGGTGGCTACTTCTTCTTGGCAGGCGCCTTGGGCGCGGGCTTGGCAGCGCCCTTGGCCGGCGCTGCCTTGGCGGCGGGCTTCTTCGGAGCGTCGGCGTTCAGGGTGTCCTTCAGGGCCTTGGCGGCACGGAAGCGGGCGGCCTTGCTGGCCGCGATCGAGATCGCCTCTCCGGTCTGCGGGTTGCGACCCTGGCGGGCGGCGCGTTCGGAGACGTCGAAGATGCCAAGGCCGGAATAGCGGACTTCCTCGCCGGCGTGCAGCGCGTCGCTGATCGCCTTGGCCACGGCCTCGACCGCCTGCGTGGCGCTTTCCTTGGACAGATCGGCGTCAGTCGCCACCTTCGCCACGAGATCGGCGTGATTCACGGTGTTTCCTCCGGTTTGTGAAGATCAGCAACGTCCGGCGCAGTTAAGGTTTCGTTGCCGAAGCGTCGATAGGCCGCGCCCGACGCGATCAGCGTCAGGCCGAGGCCCAGAAAGGACAGCACCCGCCAGATTCCGGCAAGCCCCCCGGTATCGACCAGCAGCACCTTGACCGCCGTCAGCCCCAGGATCAGCAGGGCCGCCTGCCGCAGGCCGGGTCGCAGCAAGGCGAGCCCGGCGGCCATCAGTGCCGCACCGAAGCCGAGCCACGCGCCGGACAGCGCCCAGAGCTCGATCTCATCCACCGGTGCCGCCGACAGCGCCATCGCGGCCGGATGGAACAGGTGCCGCACCTCCAGGCTGAGCCAGCCGAAGCCGGACAGCAGCGCGAACCGCGACAGCCAGCGCGACAGCCTCCCCGCCGGCAGTCGCCGGGCGGCCAGCAGCGCCGCCAGCGCCGGAACCGCATAGGCCGGCAGCAGCGCATCGAGCAGCGGCAGCGTCCCGACCCGATCCGGCTCCAGCAGCGGTGGATGCAGCATCAGCAGCAGGCTGGCCGCCAGGGCGGCGATCCCGACCGCCTGCCACGGCCTGCCGGTGGGCGCCGGTGCCGGACGCTGCGACAGGATCAGCCAGGCGAGCGTCTCGAGCCACAGCCCGGCCACCTGCAGCGAGGCTTCCGCGAAGGCCGGCTCGAACCGTCCGGAGCCGGCCAGGCTGCGCACGGCGGCTGCGACCAGCAGCGCCGCCAGCAGCGCGGTGCCGGCTTCGAGCAGCGTGTCGAGGGCGTCCGGCCGGGCGTTCCTGAACAGCCATGCCGCCCACGCGGCGCAGACGAACGAGACCAGCAGGGCGGGCAGCCGGATCGCCAGCGCCGCCGGGTCGGACAGCAGCGCCGGTTCCGCTGCCAGCGCCAGCAGGGGCCAGACCGGCAGCAGCACCGCCGGCACCAGCGCCACGCGCCGCAGCGGGCCCAGCCCTGTCCGGACGGCGATGGCGGCCAGTGCCGGCAGCAGCGGCGCCAGTCCTGCGAGCCCGGCCAACGCCACGCCCACGGCGTGCAGGGTCCAGGCCAGGGCAAGGGCGAGCGCCGCCGCCGTTCCGGCGGCATGGATTCCGGCACGCTGCGGCGTCCGCCGGCAGCTCCAGGCCCGGACAGCCAGCCCGGCTGCGAGCAGACAGGCGGCCGCAAGCCAGGGCGGCAGATCGGCCAGCCGATGCGCCAGCCGCGGCGACAGATGCCAGATCGCCAGGGTGAGGCCGGGCAGCGCCGCCGGCAGCGCCGCCCAGCCCAGCGGCCGGACACGCCGTGCCTCGGTCCAGAGCCCGAACGCGCCGAGGCCCAGCGCCGCCGCCGCCGCGACGGCCGGCACGAACCGGCTCGATGCGAGCCCGTCCTGCAGCCAGCCGGTCTGCGCCCAGGCGCCGAGCAGGAGCAGCGGGCCCAGCGCGGCGAGCCAGGGCAGGCCGGCTGCGCGATCCCCGCGACTGGCGGCGACGGCGACCGGCGCCAGCAACAGCAGTCCGGTCGCGGGCATGGTCGATCCGCTCGCCAGGGCAAGCAGCAGCAGTGCCGCACCCGGCACGCCGATCGCAGCGATCGCCAGCCGCGCGTGCGACAGGCTGGCCTGGACCGGCCTGTTCCAGCGCAGGCCGGCCAGATGCAATGCCGCCGAGAGCGGCGCGAACAGCGACGGCGCCCAGAGTTCGGACGACGGACCGGCATGGCTGGTCGACAGGACGGCGAACGCGGTCCAGCCGCCGCCCGCCAGCAGCGTCGCCCAGCCGAGCCAGTCCCACTGGATGCGTCGCTGCAGGGCAAGTCCGGCCAGGGACACCAGCAGCAGGTAGCCGAACAGCATGGGTGCCGAGGCCTGCCCGTCCTGGATCAGCGCCGGCGTGGCGAACGCGCCGGCGATGCCGATCGCCGCCACCAGCCGTCCGAAGCGGAGCGACAGGGCCAGCGCCGCGAACGAGGCGGAGGCGATCAGCGCCAGGCCGGCGGCCGCGGGAACGAGACGGTACAGGCTGTCTGCCGCATACGCGGCCGCGAACAGCATCGACGAACCGCCACCGGCGAGTGCGGCCGGCGCCAGATCGGGCAGTGCCGGCTGGCCGGTGGCATCGGTGCCGGCCCGGCGTCGCAGCGCTTCGGCGACGGCGATCAGCAGCACGCCCAGCAGCGCCAGGCCGATGCAGCGCACGGCCGGGGTCAGCCATCCCTCGTCCGCCGCGTAGCGGATCAGGAAGACGCCCGACAGCAGCAGCGCCGCCGCACCCAGCCACATGCCCCAGCGCAGCGTCAGCAGGGCCTCGATGTCACGACGCCGTGCCGGCGGCCCGGGCGGCGGTGCCCGGAGCGGCACGGCCGGGCGCTCCGGCGGCGGGTCGGCCGCCTGCATGTCCAGCCGCCGACGCAGATCATGCAGCTCGGCTCGCAGGCGCCGCATGCCGACGAACGCGGCGATGCCCAGGCCCGCGCCGGTCAGTCCGGCAAGCAGCACAGGAAGCAGAAAAAGAAGCGGTATCGTGTGCTGGCCTCCGCGGTCCTCGACACACTGCTAGTCCCGCGAGGCGTCAGGCGGAAGTGTCGGACCATTCCGTAACGGCGCCGGGCTGTCGGCACGGCTCATAAGCGCTGTTCGAGGAGGCGTCGATCCAGGGATGAGGGCTCCGGGGCCTGGTCGATGCGGGCGGTCCCATGATCGGATCGCCTGGATCGACAGGCTCACGATCCGACGCAGGATGGCCGTGGACCACCTCCCGCGCGATGTGTCCTCACGTCGAGACGACGCCATCGACGGTGGCGGCCCGCACGCTGCAACCGTTCGGGACGCGCCGGTGCCGCTCGGCAGCGCCGTCAGCGTCCGCGTCATCCTCGGGCCCGGGCTGTCGGCTGGCATCGTCCTGATCGTCGTCGCGGCGATGGCTGCCAGCCGGGGCGTCGGCCGGCTGTTCGGCCTGTTGTGGCGCAGGACCGCGATCGCCGCCGCTGCTGTGCCGGGCATAAGGGGGTACTTGGCCTGATCACGATGACGCTGTCGCTGATCATGCAGCGCAGCCGGTTCGGGATCGTCCGCGACCAGCCCCTCGCCAGTGCAGCACCCTGGTTCATCTGATGGAGCATGATCAAGCGGCACTCATTTCCTGGACGCGGCCACCTGCGCTGTCATCGGATACAATAGATCGTTCCATCTCAGCAAAGAGATTATAATGATTCCATAAAAGCGTTCTCATCACAAAGTTACCTTATGGTAACAAGCCAGCTGCTTGGTGACGAACGCCGCGAAACCAGTCCGGCGGAAGGCGACGCCATCTGATGGAGACGTGAATGGCCACTCTGCTGACCCCGTCCGGATCTGGACGTTCCGCGCTGGATGCTGCCGATACGACATTGTCGAACCAGATCGTCTTCATCGATCCGACCGTACAGGACTACCAGTCGCTGATCGCAGACATAGCACCCGGTACCAAGGTCTACCTGCTTGATGCGCAGGAAGACGGGCTGCAGCAGATCGCAGACGTCATGCAGAGCCAGACCGGCGTCTCGGCGATCTCGATCATCGCGCACGGCGCGGAGGGCGAGATCAGGCTCGGCAGCACGATCGTCGACCAGGCGGTGGTATCGCAGTCGCATGCGGCACTCGCCACCATCGGCAGCGCGCTGGCGCCCGGCGGCGACATCCTTCTCTATGGCTGCGATACCGGCGAGGGTACGGACGGCCAGGCGCTGGTCGATGCGATCGCGGCCGAGAGCGGCGCGAACGTGGGGGCAGCGTCGCATCTCGTGGGCGACGTGGCGGCCGGCGATAGCTGGAATCTCGACGTCACCAGCACCGGATCGGCCCTGATCGTCCCCCAGGTGCTGAGCACGGCGGCGGAAAACAGCTACGCGTCTCCGCTCGTCATCAACGGTCCGCCGACCGGGTTGCCGATCACCATCACCAGCTTCACCGGCAACACGAGCTTCGTGGAGAAGGGCAACGCCACGATCAACAGCAGCGGCTATCTGCAGTTGACCACCGCCGGCACCAGCCAGGCCGGGATTGCCATCTACAGCCAGGCCTTTCCATCGGCCACCGGCATCTCGGTGCAGTTCACCTACTATTCCGGCGGCGGCACCGGCGCGGACGGCCTCTCCTTCTTCCTGCTGAATGCCGACCAGATCACGGCAGCGGGCGGTACGGCAGCGAGCGTCACCGCCGGCGGCTATGGCGGCGGCCTCGGCTACTCCGACGACGGCCAGAACGGCATCACCGACGGCTTCCTCGGCCTCGGTTTCGATACCTTCGGCAACTTCAGCGGCACCGACCGGGGCTATCAGACCGGCACCGGAGCGCTCGCCAACGCCGTCGGCGTGCGTGGTGCGGGCACCGGCGGCGAGACCGGCTACGCCCTGCTCACCAATGCCGCATACTCGCCCGGGATCGACGGCACGCGCACCGTCAAGATCAACCTGCTCAAAATCGACAGCACGCACGAGAGTCTGTCGGTGTACATGAGCACCAACGGCGGCAGCACCTATACCGAGATCATCACCAACTACTCGATCAACCAGACGCTGCCCACGAACTTCTACCTCGGCTTCGCCGCCAGCACCGGCGGTTCGACCGATCTGCACGAGATCGAGAACCTGTCCGTCACGTTGCCTGTCTCGCTGTCCGTCTCGGCGCCGACGATCACCTATCCGAACACCACGGATGCCTCGAACCTCACCCTGCTGCCCGGCGACAAGTTCACCTATAGCTACACCATCACCGACAGCGGCCCGAACGGCTCCTCGCAAATCACGCTGCTCGACACTGCATCCTCGGTGGAAACCGGCGTCACCTGGAGCGTCAAGGACGATCTGGAAACCCAGACGGGTACCGGCAACATCAACCTCAGCAACGTCAATCTGGCATCCGGCGACAGCGCCACCGTCACGGTCAGCGGCACCATCAGCTCGGCGGCCAGCACGGGCAACGCCAGCCACAGCATCACCACCACGCCAGGCACCGCCTTCTCCTACCTGACTCCCACCAGCGGCGTCGTCGGAATGGCGATCGGCTCGCCGAACCCGCAGCTTCTCGGCACCACCACGACCGCGGCCACCAGCGGCACCACCGCACTCCAGCTGTTCTCCGCGGCACAGGTGGCGGACGCGCACAGCAACCCGACGGTGACGGGCATCATCACCCTCGCGAACAGCGCCGGCACGATGACCGATGCCAACGGCAAGCTCAGCGGCACCGGCCTGACCGAGACCAGCACGGCCGGCGCCTACATGCTGTCTGCAAGCGGCACCTCGACCTTCAACAGCGAACTCGAGGCGCTGCTGTTCACGCCGACGAGCTCCACCAGCTCGGTTGTCACCACCGTCAGCATCGGCGTTTCCGACGGCGTGAGCGGCACCACGCCCGCCACCGCCAAGACCGTGGTGACCACCTCGGCCGTGTGCTTCCTCGAAGGCACGCACATCCTGACCGAGCGCGGCGAGGTGACGGTGGAGGAGCTGTTCGCCCGCCATCGCGACGGCAGCGGCAGTCAGGATCTGGCCGCCGTTCTGGAGGAAGGCAAGGTCGTCTTCCGACCGATCGTCTGGATCGGCAGCCGCCATCTCGATGCACGCAGTGTCGCCGCTGGCGGACAATATCCGGTGCGCATCACCCGGCATGCGTTCGCGGGCAACGTGCCGCATCGCGACCTGCTGGTGACGCCCGAGCACTGCGTCTTCGTCGATGGCCGCCTGATCCCGGCACGCATGCTGGTCAATGGCCGTACGATCATCGAGGACCGCACGGTCGGCGGCTATGGCTACTACCATGTCGAGCTGGAGCGGCATGGCGTCCTGGTCTCGGAAGGGCTGACCACGGAAAGCTACCTCGATACCGGCAACCGCAGCCGCTTTGCCAACAGCGATGTCGTCGCCCTGCGTCCCGCATCGCCTGCGATCGGGTCGCTCAGCTGGCGGGCGGACGCCTGCGCGCCGCTGGGCACCGCACGCGCGGATGCCGAGCCGATCTGGCGCCGGCTCGATGCGCGGGCCGACATGCTGGGCCATGCGGCGCGGCCGTTGCAGCCGGCGCCGGAGCTCGATCCCGGCCTGTGCGTGCTGCTCGACGACGAGAGCCTCGTGCAGCCGCGCTGGCAGGACGGCGACCGCCACTTCTTCCAGCTGCCAGCCGGACGCCGGGCCGTGCGGCTGCTGTCCCGCTCGACGATGCCGGCGCTCTCGATCGGCGCCTTCGTCGATGACCGTCGCCAGCTCGGGGTGCAGGTCGAGGCGCTGGTGCTCTGGCAGGGGCTGAGCCGGCACGTCATCCAGGCCGAAGCCTTCACCGGGGCGGGCTGGCACGCGCTCGAGCAGGCCTCGCGCTGGACCGACGGCGATGCCGAACTCGACCTGCCCGCCGCCCGGGGCGATGACAGCTTCCTTGAGCTGGTCGTCACTGCAAGCCTGGCCTATCCGGTCGGGCGCGACGATGCGGCGATGCCCGCGACTCGCCGCGCCGCCTAGCACCGGGGCCCTGAAAACCCGACCCGGGCAGGTCCCCGGGTCGGGCGGCGACGCCATCGAGCGGATGGTCTGCCGCCGCAAGGCCGGCAGCGCCGCCGGCGTCCTTTGCCGTCAGCCGCATCACCGGGGCTCGGCTGCGTCCGGTCTGACCGAGACCCCTCTCGTTCAGGAATGCCGGAGCCATGTCGACGTCGTTCTGAACAAAGGGCAGATCAACGACACGACATACGCGGGCCTGGGTGAGGGCGTGATCGTCTTGGGTCGAGAGAAGACCACCCCGATCATCTTCGAGATGCAACGCCATCCCTGACAGGCGCAAGCCCCGGCTCCGCAAGCATCGAGGAGGCGGCATCGGGCGAACGAACTCCGTGTCGGTGCTGTTCGCGTCATGCCCTGTCCTGGTAGCCTCCGATGTTCGGGGTCAGCGCAGCAGCAGGCCGGCGAGCGCCAGCAGCAGGGCCGGCGGCATCACCAGCGCGCCGCGGGCCAGGAAGCGGGCGAACGACACGCTTTCCCCCTCGCGTCGCAGCGCGGTCAGCCAGAGGATGGTCGCAAGCGAGCCGGTGATCGACAAATTGGGCCCGAGATCGACGCCGATCAGCAGCGCGTTCACCAGCTCGGGCGGCAGATGCCCCTGCGCCACCGACTGGCCGGCGATCAGGCCGGCCGGCAGGTTGTTCATCAGGTTGCACAGCACGGCGATGCCGACGCCGCCTGCCCAGCCGACGAGCCCGGCCTTGGCCGCCACCGCGTGATGCAGCCCGTTCGCCACCAGGGCCAGCACGCCGGTGCGGTCCAGCCCTTCCACCAGCACGAACAGCCCCGCCACCAGTGGCAGCACCGCCCAGGAGATGCCGCCCAGCACGCGCCAGGGCGCCTCGCGCTTGATCGCCAGCACCAGCAGGGTGGTCGCCAGCCCGGACAGGCAGGTGGGCAGGCCGAGCCGGATGTCGGCCGCCGACGCGCCCAGCAGCACGATCGCGGTGAGCACCAGGCCGGCCAGCGCGGTCCAGCCGCCGGCAGGCAGCGTCGGCTGGGGGATGTCGGACCGGATCGGTTCGGCCAGGCGTTTGCGATCGAGCATCAGCAGCACGACGAAGGTGGCTGCGATCGACAGCACCGACGGCAGCAGGAAATGGCCGAGCCACGGCAGCAGCGCCGGCATGTGGCTGGCATACAGCACGAGGTTCGCCGGATTGGAGATCGGCAGCACGAACGAGGCGGCGTTGGCGATGAACGCGCAGACGAACAGATACGGCAGCGGCTCCGCCCCGGCGGCCCGTGCGGCGGCGAACACCGCGGGCGTCAGCACCACCGCCGCCGCGTCGTTGGACAGGAACGTCGTCACCACCGTGCCGACGGCATAGACCAGCGCGAACAGACGTGCGCCGGAGCCGCCGGAGCGCCGCACCGCAGACGCCGCCAGCCAGTCGAACAGCCCCTCCCCGCGGGCGATCTCCGACAGCAGCATCATGCCGATCAGGAACAGATAGACGTCGCCGCCCTTGCCCACCGCCGACAGGGCCGCATGGAGCGGCAGCAGGCCGGTCGCCACCAGAAGCGTCCCGCCGGCGGCAGCCCAGGTGGCTTCCGGCCATTTCCATGGCCGGATGATCACGCCGGCAACGGCGGCGAGGATGATCGCCCAGGTGGCGATGTGGGCGAGGCTGGCACTCATCGGTCACCGCGCATCAGGAGGTCCCCGAACCCGGCGGATGCGCGAGCACCACCAGGTGCGGTGCATCCGGACCGATCGCTCCCGCGCCGATCATGTCGCCGAGCGGCCCCCTTGAGCCTCTCACCACGCACCAGGATGATCCGTCTTGGCCTCAGCTGCGACGACAGCCGCTGTCGCCCATGCTGAACAGGATTGTCATGTGCCGACCGGTATCGTCGAGCTCGGGTTCGCCTTCGCCCTGCAGGGATGGTCGGTGATCCGGCCTAATGGCTGGTGGCCGACATTCCCTGTCGTGCCTCCTCGTAGAGCCGTTCGCAGCCATCCAGCCAGATGTCGCGCGTGAAGAGCGTCATCACCCGCGCATATGGCACACGCCGGCAGATACGCAGGGCGGCAGGAATGGCCTCGGCCAGGGCGGCCGCGTCGTCCGGAGCCGCGAACACGCCGGCCTCGGCGACGACCTCCCGTGCGGCGCCGCGATCAAAGCTCGCGACCGGGAGACCGCACGCCATCGCCTCGATCGCCACCAGACCGAACGGCTCGTCCCAGCACGGCGTGAACAGGAACACCGATGCACGCGACAGCTCGGCGGCGAGGGCTGCGGCATGCAGATGTCCGCCGTAGCGTATCGCGCCCGTGATCCCCGGCCGGACCAGGGCTTCCCAGTATTCGGGCTCCTCGATCGCGCCGAACAGCGTCAGCGGGATGCCGCTGCGCCGGGCCGCCTCCACGGCGAGATGGGTGCCCTTGTTCCGGGTGATGCGGCCGCACCAGACAGCACTGCCGTCGCCGTCCGCCCGGAACGGCCACGCTGCCGGATCGATGCCGTTATACAGGATCGATGCCTGCGCCGGCGGGCCGTCCGGCCACCAGGCGTGCAGCTGTGCCGCCGACGTGACGGTAAGACGATGCGCGGGACCGGCACTCGCCTTCACGAACCAGTGCAGCGCGTCGAAGGGCGGGACGTGCAGCGAGGTAAGCGTGGGCACCGCATCGGTGCGGTCGCGCTGCAGCGGGAAGCGATGCAGGCTGTTGTTGTGCACGACATCGAAGCCGCCAGCCGCGATGCGGTCGCACGCGCCCGCGTAGCCGGCGTCGACATGGGCGATGAGCGGCTCGCTGCCGCGATGTTCCGCCCAGCGGAAGCTGCGCTCGTAATGCTCGTCCAGCACCGGATCGAGAAGAAAACGCGGGTCGCTGTCGCCGGACGCGAACAGCACCACCTCATGGCCGCGGCCCGTCAGGCCGGCCGCCAGATGCCAGCTATGCGCCTCCATCCCGCCCATGAAGGGCTCGGCGATCGGCTGTCGCACGTGCGCCAGCAGGGCGATCCTCATGCCGCGACATGGGCCGCCGGCACCGCACGCTCCTCCAGCAGGCGGATCACGCTGGTGGTGTTGCTGTAGGGCTGGTGACCCGGCTGTTCGGTCAAGGCGAGATCGGCCGCATCCGGTCGACGCAGGATGCGGATCGGCCGGCCCGGCGCATCGTCGATCAGCCCCATGAGGCGAAAGGCGTGCAGCCAGTGCCCCATGGTGCGGTAGCCCCACTTGGCCTCGAACAGCTGCGCGTTGCGCACGACGCTGTTGAGATGATGGACCGGCGGCATGTGATGCCGGTGATACTGGTGATAGGCGAGGCCGCCCTTCATCCAGGCGATGGGAACGCCGTTCCGGTCCAGCGTCTTGCCGAAGTCGGTATCCTCGCCGCCATAGCCGAGATAGCGCTCGTCGAAGCCGCCGGCGGCCAGGAACGTGCTCCGCCGCATCGCGAAGTTGAGCGACCAGAAGCAGCGATAGTCGTTGCAGTGCTCGATGCCCTGGGGAGGCGGCCCGCGCCGGTCGGAATGCCTGACCGCCACGGCCGCGAAATCATCGCAGCCCCACCCGTCATGCGTCGCGCCGCCCGGCAGATACTGGACCTCGCCCATCAGCAGCCCGTCCAGTTCGCCAAGCCCGCAGGCGTAGTCGGCGACCAGGGTCGGCGAGGGAATGCAGTCCATGTCGAGAAAGACGATCGACCGGCCCGTGGTGGCCTGCATGGCCGCGTTGCGCGCCGATGCCAGCGGCAGATCGTCACCGGCGATCATGATCTGGCGCACCGGAAAGGATGCCGCCGGGAGCTCATAGGCTTCGTTCTGCATGACGGCGACGACCAGTTCCGTCGGCGCCTGGGCCTGCCGGTTCAGGCCGAGGACCACGTTACGCAGATGGTCCGGCCGTCCCTTGGCCAACGTCACGACCGATACGGTGTCCATGCTTGCTCAGGCTCCGGTTGGTAGGGCGGGTGAAACGGCGGCTCGTGTCGGCCAGAGGGTGGCGGCAAGCCGCTCGAGCCAGGCGGCGGCCTTGTCGGCAGGCCTGTCCTCGATCATCCCGCGTTGCCGGTCGGGCCGATGGCCGGCCAGCGTTTCGCCGAGCGCCTGCTGCCACGCAGCCGCGGACGATGGCAAATGCGGCCGGACGCAGGCGACGCCGGCGGATGCCAGCGCCTCGGCCTTGCGGTGCTGCTCATCGAAATATCGCCATTCGGGGATGGCAAGCCAGGGCCTGGCCGCCGCCAGGATCTGCTGGCAGGTGGTGTTGCCGGCTGTCGCGACCACAAGATCGGCGGCGGCGACATAGGCCGCGGCATCGTCCACCCAGCCGCGATGCTCGATGTTGGCAGGCTCGGTGGCATGCCAGTCCCGCTGGACGGGCCCGATCGTGATCCAGCGCGCGTCCGGATGGCTGCGGGCGCCGACGCCGAGCGGGGCCTGACCGAAGCCGCTGCCGCCGCCGCCGGCCATCACCAGGATCATGACCCTGTCCGGATCGATGCCGAGCCGCCGGCGCGCCGCCTCGCGCTCGACGAGCCGGGTGTCGACGCCCAGGCCGCCTGCGAAGCAGGTGCGCGCGCGGGTCGCGGCACTCCATTCCGGTTGCGCGAGAGCGATGTGGAAGGGCGCAAGCAGCCCGACCGCGCCGTCATACGCGGCCTGATGTCCCGCGTCGCCGCGATCGCCGTGCTGGAGGACCTTGACGTGCGGCACGCTGCAGATCCGGGCGAGCTGCGCGATCTCGGCAGAAACGTCGCAGATCATCAGGGCAGGATCGGCGGTGTCGAACCAGGCGGCGATCGTGGCCATGGCACGACGGATCGACGGCCATCCCAGGGGCGCGCAATGAAGCGTCGAGGGGGTGGACAGGTGATCCATCGACGTCGCTTCATCGCCGCGGGGCTCGAAGAGCGAGGGGATCGCGATGATCTTCGCGTTGCCCGGCAGGGGCGGGAAGATATCGTCCCGGGCGCAGAAGACAGCCAGTGGCCGGTCGGCGGGCAAGGCGTGCGCGATCGCCGCACATCGCTCGGCATGACCACGACCCTGATGATGGACGAAATAGCCGAAAGGCCGCGTCATGCCGCCGCCGCTCGACAGGGTGCCGGCAGGACGACGTCCCGTCCTGCCGACTGGCCGATCAGGGTCTCGTCGACATCAGGCGCACGTGTTCGCGGCGCACGGCACAGCGATGCATAGAGCGACACCGATCGTTCGGCATAGCCGGACCAGTTGTAGCGCGAGACATTGCGCAGGGCTGCCCGGGACAGGCGGCGATGCAGATCCGCATCGGACACGATCCTGAGGCAGGCCATCCCGATCGCGGTCCGATCGCGGGGGTCCACCAGCAGGCCGTGGCCGATCGTCTCGATGATCTCCACCGGACCCCCGTGGCGCGTCGCCACCACCGGCACGCCGGCTGCCGCGGCCTCGATCAGCGTCAGGCCGAACGGTTCATGCAGTGCCGGGTTCACGAACACGCCGCCGAGGGCCGCGCGCTCGTAAAGAGCTGTGACATCCGCCGAACTGTGCCGGGGCGGCAGCGCCACGCGTCCACGCAGGCGCTCGTCGCCGCAGAGCTCCTCGAGCTCCTGGATGACCTCCCGCTCCTCCGCAGACGAGTGTCTGCCGCCATGCTGGCCTGCGAGGATCACGAGGTTCGCCCGCTCGGCCAGGGTCGGTGTCGCGTCGAAGGCTCGCACCAACCCGGCCAGGTTCTTCTTGCGAACGGGGCGGGCGATCGCCAGCACGATCGGCTTGTGCGGGTCCTGCAACCAGTCGGCCAGCTTGCCGGGAAAGCTCGCGGGCCCATCGGGTCGCCCACGGCAAGGCACGCCGGGAGCAAGGCAGACCGTACGCGCCGCCGCCCCGGCGACGCCATAGGCATGCACCTGCCGATCCGACTCGTCACGGGTGGATACGACGATCGCGTCGGCCGTCGCGATTGCGCGGCGCTCCGCGGCTATACGCTCATCGAGACCATCGCACTCCGGCTGCTGGGCACGCTTGTCGATGCCGAGCGCATGCGGGGTATAGATCAACGGAATGCCGAAGCGCCTGCATGCGGCCAGAGCCACGCCGGCAGCATCGGAGAAGTGCGCATGGATGACGCTCGGCAGGCGTGGCAGCGTTTGCAGGTGGTTGCAGAACGCAGCGGTGAAAGCAGGCAGATCGGCAGCCAGCGCCTCCTTCTCGAGATAGGCGCGTTCGTGTGTGGCGATGCGATCTATGCTGATCCCGTCACCCAGCGTCTCGAAGGGCAGTGCGTGTTCGAGACCCAGTTGATCGTCGTCGAAAAGCCGCGTCACGATGGAAATTCTCGATACGCACGGCATCCTTGCCTGTGCGATCGCAGAGTCCAGGACATAGGCGATATGCCCGCCCGTATCGGCCGTGATACCGAAGTTTGTTGGCGGCGCTTTGAGGCATCCTCCAAGTGCTAGATGCAATATGAACAAGCTTCGTCCTGTTAAAGGCGGAACATCTATGAGGTTGCGAAGGGCCGGCTTCGGCATCAGGGCAGCGGACGGCGAGCTGAGCCAGTTGAACCGGCTCTCGTCTGCAAGCATGCAAGCCTTATCTTATTGACGCTTACTCGTCTAGAAGAAGGTTGGGCGCACGCTTGATGACGCCGTGCTGCACGTGGTGGGACGTGACAGCGCGCTCAAGCTGTCCGGCGAAGACGGCGTCGATGGCCGGGCTGCCACGATATGTCGCTTGCCGGCGATATCGCAAACCGGCTTCAGTTCGCTGGTTGGCACTGGAACGTTCTCGTCCGGCAGCCGATGGCGTCATGATACGGATGCTCACGCGCGCGAGTGATTCAGTCTGGACGTCGACGAGACGGGTTTTACTTTCGCGCGTTGGATGCAGGTCGCCCGGCGCGACGCGGCCCGGCGCCTGTCGCTCCCGGTTCAGCTCGGCGCCGGCAGGATCGGATGCTTGTCCGGCGCGGCCGGCCGCGGGAAGCTCGGCGTCGGGTTCTTCTGCAGCAGCGACATCGCCTCATCGACCGCCCGCTCGAGCTGGGGGTCGTGGCCCTGGCGGATCCGTTCGGGATCGGCCGACACCTCGATGTCCGGCGGGATGCCGGTATTCTCGACCTCCCACTGCCCGTGCGTGCCGTAGATCGCCCAGCGCGGCGCGGTGACGGTGCCGCCATCCATCAGCTTCGGATAGCCGCCGATGCCGACCAGCCCGCCCCAGGTGCGCTCGCCGACCAGCGGCCCGACCTTGTTCTTGGTGAACAGCCACGGCAGCGCATCCCCGCCCGAACCGGACATCTCGTTGATGATCATCACCTTGGGTCCGAAGATCGCCTGCGCCGGCTCGACGATCGCCTCGCCCTCGCGCGTCTCGTTGACCATCTGCGGCGTGCGGCGGAGCTGGTCGATGATGTAGTCGGCGATGTCGCCGCCATGGTTGAAGCGCTCGTCGATCACCGCCGCCTGATGCCCGACCTGCGCGAAATAGTAGCGGTTGAAGTTGGCGAACCCGCCGCTCGCCGTGTCGGGCAGGTAGACATAGGCGACCTTGCCGCCCGACAGCCGATCGACCGTACGACGGTTCTGCTCCATCCACGATCGCAGGCGGAGCGCGGTCTCGCTCGCCACCGGCACCACCGTCACCTGCCGCGCGCCCTGGCCGTCGGCGGTCGGTCCCACCGTCAGCACGGTGCGCTTGCTGGCCAGGCCGTCGAACGCCGCATAGAGCTCCCGGTCCACGGACACCGGACGGCCGTTCACCGCGAGCAAAAACTCGCCCTCCTTCACCTGGATCCCCGGCTGGCTCAGGGGCGCCACCAGCTTCGGGTTCCAGTTCTCGCCGCGCAGGATGCGGGTGATCCTCCAGTGGCCGTCCGACACCGCATAGTCGGCGCCGAGCAGGCCGACGGCGGCCTTGGGCTGGGCCGGCAGGTCGCCGCCGCGGATGAAGGTGTGGCCGACGGCGATGTGGCCGGTCATCTCCGCGAACAGGACGTTGAGGTCCTGACGGGCGCCGAGGCCGGCCAGGAACGGCGCGTAGGTGCGGATCGCCGCCTGCTCGTCGAGGCCGTGCAGATGCGGGTCGTAGAAGAAGTCGCGCTCGATGCGCCAGGTCTCGTCGAACATCTGTCGCCATTCGGCGCGCGGATCGACCCAGACCGAGACCTGGTCCAGCTTCAGCGTGTGCTGCGCGTCCTTGCCTTCGGGCTTGAGCGGCGCATCGGCCGGCGCCACGATCCAGTCCTTCTTGCGCTCCAGCAGCATGTGCGTGCCGTCTGCGGACACCGAGACACTGTCGGCCTTCACGTCGGAGGCCAGCGCCTTGTTCTCGCGCTTCTTGAGATCGAACCGGAACAGGGTCTGGGTCGGCTCGTCCTCGTGGTCCTGGAGATCCTCGTCGGTCTGCGCGGGCGGCTTGGTGAGGGTGTACACCACGCCTTCGGTGCCGACCTCCAGTCCGGCGAAGTTGGCGCGCTCGATCGGCAGGGCCACGATGCGCTGGTCGAGCCCGTCGAGATCGATCGTCACCGGGGCCGGCGGCGGCGGCGGGCCGTGCGGCTTGGCCGGGTCGGCGTCGGCCGGGGCGCCGGAGGACGCGTCGGATGACGGCTCGGGCGCCGGGTCGGAGCCGCCCTCGTCATGGGACGGATGCGCGCTCGCGGTCCTGGGGCCAGGACGCGGCTCGTCTGCGGCACTCTCCTCGTCGCTCTGCGGCGCGATCGGCGACGGCAGATCCTTGCGGAGCACCATCACGTAGGCCGCCCCGTCCACGGCCCGCCCCATCGACGACATGTCGAGCCAGCCGGCGCCGAGTCCGACGCTGGTGCTGGCGGTGAAGTAGAGATACTTGCCGTTCCGGTCGAAGCGGGGAAACGCCACGTCGCTCAGCCCGTCGGTCAGCTGCGTCGCCCGGCTGCTGTCGAGCGAGTAGGCGAAGGCTGCATGCAGGTGGTTGGGCAGCTGCTTGGTGTAGGCGATCCAGCGGCTGTCGAACGACCAGGCGGGATCGAAGCGGAAGAACGGCGTGTCGTAGCGGTCGGTGTCGATCCGCACCGGCTTGGCGGCGCCGGACAGATCGACCATCCACAGGATCAGGCGCTTGTCGTGATAGACGAGCTTCTTCGAATCCGGCGACCACTGGATGCCGTAGAAGAACGAGCCGGGCTCGCCGAGCGGGATGGCGCGCACCGTGCCCAGCCCGTCGGCCGGACGGATCCGGAGCGCGTACTCGCCGGACTCGTCGGAGAAATAGGCGACGCTGCGCCCGTCCGGCGACGGCGCCGGGTCGCGGTCCGCGACACCGGGCGACTGGGTGAGGTTGCGGACATCGCCCTTGTCGGCCGGCACGGACAGGATCTCGCCGCGCGCCTCGATCACCACCCGCTTGCCGGATGCGGTGATGCGGGCATGCTCGATCTGGTCGGGCTTGACCGTCTCGAAATGCGGCCGCACCTGCGGCAGATCGGCGGTGACGGTCACCGGGACGGTCTCCAGGCGGCGGGTGTCGGTGTGGAACAGCTCCAGCCGGCCGAAATGGTCGATGACGATGCCGTCCGGGCCGGCCGAGGCGGATGCCATCGAGAAGCCGTGCGCGTTGTCCACGAGCCGGGTCGCGCCGCCGCCACTGCCGCCGGGGTCGTAGGCGTAGAGCGTGGTGGGGCCGTCGCGGTCGGACAGGAAATAGATGCTGGACCCGACCCACATCGGGTCACGGTCGTTGCTGTTCGGGCGCGGCAGCGGGGAGACGTGGGAGTCGCTCAGCCGGGCGATCCAGATCCGGGCCGTCTGGCCGCCGCGATAGCCCTTCCAGGCCGGCTGCCACTGGTTGATCGGCGAGTAGGCGATCTGGCTGCCATCGGGCGAGAAGCTGCCCTCCTCACCGGAGGGAAGCGGCAGCGGCGTCGGCACGCCGCCATCGGCCGGCACGAGGTAGAGCTGGTCGAGATCGCGCGGCACGGCACGTGGGCTGCGGAACAGGATCGAGCGGCTGTCCGGCGTCCAGCCGACCGCCTCGTCGGCGCCCGGGTGGAAGGTCAGCCGCTTCGGCTCGCCGCCCTCGGCCGGCACCACGTAGACGTCGGTGTTGCCGTCATAGCGGCCGGTGAAGGCGATCCTGCTGCCGTCGGGCGAGAAGATCGGATGGCTCAGCTGGCCCTCGCCGCTGACCAGCCGCTCGGCACGGCCGCCGGCGCGCGGAACCGTCCAGATCTCGCCCGCATAGTCGAAGGCGATGCTGGTGCGCGACAGGGTCGGATGCTGCAGCAGCAGCGGCGGCGATCCGGCAGGGGGCTGCGAGGATTGTCCGGCAGCAGGAACCGCCGGCTGTGCAAGGGCCGGTGCCGTGGCGAGGAGTGAAAGGCTGAGCATGACGAGACTGTGACGCAACGAGGTTCCTCACGACGATCGGACCAGCCAGCACGATCCCAGGCGATGAGACTGCTGACAAGCGGCTTCCGGCGCGGTGAGGCAGGGCAGGAGCTTACCGGATGAGGCGCGGCGCGGATTCTGGCACGCTTTCGATGGCGGCCGGCGCGACGTCGAGCAGGCACCGCCTGTCGGCCATGGTCTCAGCGAACCAGCTTGGTCGCGGAATAAAAAGCGCTACCACCATATCTCGAAAGCTTCGTCCAATCAGGGTTGGCCGGTCCATGAGGCGAGCTTGCAGCGGCATTGCGGCCTGATAGTCGGTTTGGATGAAGCCATCCCGTCACAATGGACCGCGCTGCTGCAAATACGTGAGGTAGTCAGCCACTCTTTTCGGATTTCAAAAGAATCATCCGAGAACCGATCTTTCGTCAACTACGATGTTGGCGAGACGGAAGATCGAAGACGAGAGTTCGCACCGTCCGCCGGAGAAGTGAAAGTCGCGGTGTCGTGGGGCGCTTGGGCTCGGCAGCCAGTTTCAGCGCCAGCCTTCGCCGGCCTTCCATGACAGCTGGCGAGCGTCCCTAATCCAGCGGCCGGCCAGCGGTTTCGCGGAATCGCAACACCGCCGGCAGTGACACCAGCGCGCCCAGCATGACGTAGTAGGTGACGGCGATCGGCTGACCGGTGCGGGCGATCAGCCAGGCGGCGATGAATGGCGCAAAGCCGCCGAACACCATCGAGGACAGGTTGTAGGCGGTGTTGAGTCCCGACAACCGTCGCCGGGTCGGGAACATCTCCACCAGGGCGACCGTCATGCTGCCGATGAACAACCCGCAATTGGCGCTCAGCGCGGCCTGGATCGCCAGGCCGACGAGGAGGCTGTCCGACGCGAGCAGCAGACGCACCAGCGGATAGGACAGGAACAGAAACACGAGGCAGCTCACGACCAGCACCGGCTTGCGGCCGATGCGGTCGGACAAGGCGCCGGAGCCGACCACGGCGACCCCGGTGAACACAGTCGCGAGCGCCGTGGACCACAAGGCGCGGTCGGCGCTCCAGTGCAGCGACTGCTGCAGGAAGGTCGGGAAGTAGGACAGGAACACGTAGATCGCCACCGACTGCACCGCCACGAAGCAGAAGGCAAACGCCATGGTGCGCCAGGGAAGCGGCGGCACCATAACGGGCTCGGATCCGGCGTTCTCTTCGCGAATCGCCCGGAACACCGGCGTCTCGTCGATGCGCCGGCGCGCCAGCAGTCCCAGCGGGCCGATCAGCGCGCCGAGCAGGAATGGGACGCGCCATCCCCAGCTACCCATCGCGGCCGGACCGAGCGCCGTGCTCAACGCGGCCGCGACCGCCGTGCCCGTGAGCTGGCCGAGAAAGATGCTGCCGGTATGGCAGCTGCCCAGCAGGCCGCGTCGATGCGCCGGTGCCCACTCCGCCAGGAAGGAGGCGGAACTGCCCCATTCGCCGCCGGCGGAGAAGCCCTGCAGCGCCCTCGCCAGCACCAGCAGCGCCGGCGCGGCCAGGCCGATGGTCGCGTAGCCAGGCAGCAGCCCGATCAGCACGGTGCCGGTCGCCATCAGCCCGATGGTCAGCAACAGCGCGAACTTGCGCCCCCTGCGGTCGCCGATCGCGCCGATCAGGATGCCGCCGAGCGGGCGGGCCACGAAGCCGATCCCGAACACCGCGAAGGTGGACAACAAGGCCACCGTCGGGGTGGAGCGAGAAAAGAACTGCCTGGCGATGAGCGGCGCCAGAAACGCGTAGACGGTGAAGTCGTACCATTCGAGCGCATTGCCGAGCACGGCCGCGATCACCACGCGAACCAGGCCAGGCGGAACCGTATGGCCGGCAGAGGCGGCGGTCGCGCGTGTCATGGGCCTGTCCCTTCCCGTTCCACCGGTTATGAACGCCGGTTCGCGTTTCGGACAATGGGCGAGCAGCCACCAGGCCCATGGAGACTGATGCCCGTCGAGGCTCCGGTCCAGCCAGCACAGCCCCGAGCAATCGCCAGCAACGCGTCATGGCGATGCATGTCCGCTCGGCTCAGAAGATGTGGCGAGGTCCTTTCAAGGCATCAGCTGGCCGCCATTGACCTCGATGATCTGGCCGGTAACGTAGCCGGACAGCGACGGGGAGGCGAGAAACAGGAAGGCGCCGACGCATTCCTCCGGATCGCCGACGCGGTTCATCGGCACGGTCCGCCGCTGCTGGTCGAGCTGCTCGGGACTGGTGTAGCGGTCGTGGAACGGCGTGGTGATGATGCCAGGTGCTACGCCGTTGACGCGAATGTTGTCGCCGACGAATTCCTTGGCATGGCCGCGGGTGATGGTGGACACGAAGCCCTTGGACGCCGCGTACAGGATGGCGCCGCCGCCGCCGCCGTTGCGCGCGGCGATCGAGGTGGTGTTGATGATGAAGCCGCCCTTCCGGCGCAGGAACGGCAGCGCCGCCCGGGTCGCGGCAAGCACGGAGCGCGCGTTCAGGTTCATCACCCGCTCGAAATGTGCGTCGGTCATCTCCGCCGTCGGTATCCGGCCCAGCATGCCGCCGGCGTTGTTGATCAGGCCGTCAAGCGTGCCGAGCTTGTCTGCGGCCTCCTCCACGACGCGCTCGGTCTCGCCGTCGGCCGATACGTCGCCGCGCACCAGCACGGCGCTGCCGCCGGCGGCAGCGACCTCGTCCAGCAGCGTCCGCGCCGGATCCTCGCTTGCATTGTAGTGGATCGCGACCCTGGCGCCCTGTGCGGCAAATGCCCGCACCAGCGCAGCGCCGATCCCGGTCGAAGCGCCGGTGATCAGCACGGCCTTGCCGTCGAGGTCCGGGATCCGGATGGAAGACTTGTCTGGTTGCTCTGCCATGGCTGTCGCTCCTGTCTTCGTCATGCAGCGCACCGCACTGCCGATCGTTCACTCACGAGGCCGGAACGAGACCACCAGCAGATGGCAGGGCGGTCCAGCAGGTGGAGCAGCCTTTGTGCCGACCGCTCGTGGCGCAAGAATGTGGAGCTTGCCCGCATCCACGCCACGATCGGCGCGAAGTGCCGTCGAAGTTCATCATGGAAGCTCCGGGACAGCATCACCCGCTCGACCAGGCCTGTCCTGTCGAGTTCGCGCCTCCCGCGCGCCCGTATCTTTGCGGCCCTCGACCAGCCGCTGGTTGACGATCATGCCCTGGACGGTCCGATAGATCGCCCGGCGCCGGAGCACCCGGCTCGCTGGGCGACGAGGTGATCGAGCCGATGATCGCGCTGACGCTGGAGCCGCAGCCCGCAGGAGCGACCCTATAGGCGCGAACTCAAGGGGATTTGCCGCCTCCTCCGGTTGTCAGGTTGCAAGCCGATCCTGACCCGGAGCGGTCGCTCAGGCAGGTGTCGCGTTTCCCCGATAGCGGGCATCGGCCTCGCCCAGGAGCCGGTCCCCGACAACCTCCGGTGACAAGACTTCGGTAGATCAAGGAGCGGCGGCGGCAATCTTGCCGGACTGTCCGACAAGATCCTCGGTCAGGACGATCATGGCGAATTCTTCGGACAGGTCGCTGAGGGCGGCCAGGTGCACGTCGGTGGCCGGTCGCGTTTTTCCGTCGAGAGCGGCACGATCAAAAGCCGCCGTCGCATCGGCGACCACGTAGGCGGTGAAGCCGAGATTGCCGGCCATGCGCGCGGTGGTCGACACGCAGTGGTTCGTCGTCAATCCGACGATGACCACGGTATCGACGCCCCCGGACCTCAGATCCTCCTCGAGCGTGGTGCCGATGAAGCCGCTGTTGACCTCCTTCAGGTGGATCGGTTCGCCGGAGGCGGGCAGTGCCTCGGGCTTCGGCCGATGCCCCGCCGTTCCCGGAAAGAAGTGTCCCGTGGGGGAACGGGACGAATGGTGGATGTGCCGGATTGGCCGGCCGTCGCGGCGCCACGCGGCGATAAGACGAGCGACTTTGGTTTCGGCGTCCGGATTGTTGCGGAGGCCCCAGGACGGGTCCTGGAACCCGTGCTGCACGTCGATCACGAGCAGGGTGGCGTTTACCGGAAGCATGGACAAATCCTACAGAGCGTTCGGGCAACTGATCTCGCCCAAGCGGCGTCTGGCGCAAAGAACGACGATCCCTCAAAAGACGCCATGGTCATTCGATCGGCTTCTTCCTGCATCCCGGATACCAGTTGCTGGACCTCGCCGGCCCACTGGACGCGTTCCAGGCCGCCAACGACGCCGCGGGCCGAACGCTCTATTGCACGGTCGTGCTGTCGCGGCTGGGCGGACTGGTCACCGGCGGCGCGGGCGTGGCGATTGCCACCTCGCCCGGAGAAGCGGGGTCCTACGGGACGCTGATGGTCATTGGCGGCGACGTCGCCCGGATACGCCGCCCGGAAGAGATCGCGGCGATCAGGCAACTCGCCATGGGCACGCCCCGACTGGTCAGCGTCTGCACCGGGGCATTCCTGCTCGCCGAGGCCGGCCTGCTGGATGGCAGACGCGCCACAACGCACTGGTCCTGCGTGCGCGACCTGCGGCAACGCTTCCCGGCCGTGACGGTCGAGGGGGATCGCATCTTCGTTGCCGACGGACCCGTATGGACTTCCGCCGGGGTCACCGCCGGCATCGATCTGGCGCTGATCGAGACCGACCATGGCCGCGATCTCGTCCGATCCGTGGCCCGCGAACTCGTGGTCTACCACCGCCGCCCGGGCGGCCAGTCGCAGTTCTCCGCCATGTCGGAGTTGGAGCCCGCCTCCGACCGGATGCGGCTCGCGCTGGCGTTCGCGCGCGAGCATCTGGCCGAACCGCTCACGGTCGAGCGGCTCGCCGACGCGGCGAGGCTGAGTCCCCGCCAGTTCGGACGTGCCTTCCACCGGGAAACCGGCGAAACGCCCGCCAAGGCCGTCGAGCGGCTCCGGGTGGAAGCGGCTCGACTACGCCTGCAGGATGGTGCCGAGCCCGTCGAGTTCATCGCGCGCGCCACCGGTTTCAATGATCCGGAACGGATGCGGCGGGCGTTCGTGAAGCGTTACGGACAGCCTCCGCAGGCGGTGCGCCGGCTCGATCGGCTGCAATCCGCACGGTCTGAGTCCGATGAAGGGACGGAATCTAGCGCCGCTTCCCGACCCGAAGCGGACAGTCCGCTGTCCACTTCGCGATGGCAGGCATGATCGAGCTCGCGCCCCTGTGCTTACCGTTCGATCGGCGCCGGTATGGGTGATACTAATGCCATCCGCTATTCGCAGCCTACGGCCCAAAAAGACCATCCTCAGCCAGCGACCTCGCGGATAGAAGGGCCCCCGCGATCTGTCCCAACCATTCGCTGGCGCCGCGGATCCGTCGTCGGAGCGCCACGTTCGAGAGGTGGGCGACACCGCTGATGCCAGCCCAGGCCGCAGCTGAACGGAGGCTGAGGCCGCCCGGACGACGGGCCAGCGCCAATCGAAGGAGGGTCGCCGCGTCCCCGAGATCGTGGGACTTCGACGGCGCGGATCGTCTGCTCGACCGGCGAGGCGATCATGGCATCCGGTGCAACCCATTATCAGGTTGCGCGTGACGCCTGAGGTCGGCTTGATACATCGTGCGGTCGGGGGCGATGAATTTGCGGACGCTTGCTATCACGCTGGTCATGATCGGCTGTGTCGCGTCAACGCCGATCTTCGGGGCGACCACCGACCTGCTCCGAATGAAGCGTACCGCTGCGCACGTCACGATCACACGAGACGATTGGGGCATCGCGCACGTGCATGGCGTGACCGACGCGCAAGCCGTGTTCGGCACGGCCTATGCACAGGCCGAGGACGACTTCAACCGCGTCGAGATGAACTACCTGACCGCGCTGGGCCGCCTCAGCGAGGCGGAAGGCGGCAGGACCCTGGCACAGGATCTTCGGGCGAGACTGTATGTCGATCCGTCAGACCTTCGCGCGAGGTATGCGCAGAGTCCGGGCTGGCTCAGGGGCCTGATGGACGGGTGGGCGGACGGCCTGAACTACTATCTGGCGACGCACGGCACGATCACCCCGAAGGTCATCAGGCGGTTCGAGCCGTGGATGGCTCTGGCCTTCACCGAAGGAAGCATCGGCGGCGACATCGAGCGGATTCCGCTTCCCGGTCTCGCAGCGTTCTACGGCGTGCCGGATGCCGCTCGGCTCGACGACCAGGATGCACCCGATACCCATGGACCGACGGGATCCAACGGCATTGCCATCGCGCCGTCCAACACCAGAGACCGCCACGCCCTGCTGCTGATCAACCCGCACACCTCCTTCTACTTCCGTTCCGAGCTGCAGATGACAAGCGACGCCGGGCTAAACGCCTACGGCGCCGTGACCTGGGGCCAGTTCTTCATCTATCAGGGCTTCAACGAGCGGGTGGGATGGATGCACACCTCCAGCCACTCCGATGCCGTGGACCAGTTCCTGGAGACCGTCGTCCGGAAGAACGGCCAGCTGGTCTGCCGCTATGGGAACGCCGTGCGGCCGGTGACGGCATCGGCCGTCACGCTCTCGTATCGCAAGGGCAATGGCAGCCTCGCAGAGAAGACATTCAGGATCTACAAGACCGGACACGGTCCGATCGTCGGGACGGCGGCCGATGGACGCTGGATAGCTGAGTCGATGATGTTCAAGCCGGTACCGGCGCTGGAGCAATCCTATCAGTTGACGAAGGCTCACGATTATCGTGCCTACCTCAAGGTGATGGAGCTGAAGGCCAACACCTCCAACAACACGGTCTATGCCGATGCGGATGGCAACATCGCCTATCTTCATCCGCAGTTCATTCCACGCCGGAGCACCCGCTTCGACTACAGCCGTCCAGTGGACGGGGCCGATCCGCAAACCGATTGGCAGGGCCTCCATGCTCTGGATGAAGCCCCGCATCTGCTCAACCCGGGCACCGGCTGGATCCAGAACACCAACAACTGGCCCTACTCGGCGTCAGGACCCGCAAGCCCCAGGCAGGCTGATTTTCCACGCTACATGGACGACTACGGCGAGAACGTCCGCGGTCTTCACGCCATCGCGCTGTTGCAGGGCAGGACCGATTTCACGCTGGAGACGCTGGTTGCAGCCGCCTACGACACCGGCCAGCCCGGCTTCGACATCCTGATCCCGCATCTGCTTGAGGCCTATGATCGCACGGTGTCGAGTGACCCGCTCAAAGGCCGTCTTGCCGACCAGATCGCGCTGCTCCGGGGCTGGAACCGGCGCTGGTCGGCGAACTCGGTCCCGACGACCCTGGCGGTGTACTGGGGAGAAGCCCTGTGGCAGGAAGCCGGCCAGAAACCGCACGGCAACAGCCTGTCCGACTATGACGCGGTGCTGGCCCATACCACGCCGTCACAGAGGCTGACGGCGCTTGCGACCGCCTCCGACCGGCTTGCGCGGGATTTCGGCACCTGGCGCATGCCCTGGGGGCAGGTCAACCGGTTCCAGCGGCTGAGCGATGGGCTGGACCCGCAGTTTTCCGACGCCCATGCCAGCCTCCCGGTGGGTTTCACCTCGGCGCAATGGGGCTCGCTCGCCTCGATCAGCGGACCGCAGGTTGCTGGCGTCAAGCGACGCTACGGCGACGAGGGCAACAGCTTCGTGGCGGCAGTCGAGTTCGGCCGCAGGGTGCGCGCGGTGGCGGTCACCGCTGGCGGCGAAAGCGGCGATCCGGCCTCGCCGCATTTCGACGACCAGGCGCTCCGCTACGCCAACGGCGCCCTGCGCGAGGTCTACTTCTATCCGGATCAACTGGTCGGTCATAGCTCGCGAAGCTACCATCCAGGCGAATAGGCAGCCCGGTCATCCAGCTCGTCGTCCTGCACCCCGCCAGGCCGGGTTGCGGCAGAGCTGCGTCCTCGACGTCCGGGCCGAGCTGTTCACCATTCTTCAGGACGTTGCGCAAACAGCGTTGCAAGCTCAACATAAAGCAAATACGGCTTCTTCCGGAACATCGCCATTCGGTGTCGACCATGCCAGTCTTTGTTCGGCTTTGTATCGCGTCAATGCTGATGCTTTCGTCCTGCGCCGACTCCCCGTCCGCCAATCCTGCTGATCTGACCAGGTCGGACGCCAGGCAGGGGCAAGGCGGCGCAGCCCGATGCATCCCGACCTCGGCTTCACTGCCGCTGCTCGGCATGCCCGGTGATAGTCCGATCCTTCCCGTGCAGGTGCGTGGCCAGAACGCGGCGATGTTCTTCTCGCCCGGCTTCGTCCCGTTGCTGTTTCGCGACAATGGCCCGGTGTCGTTTCCGAAGTTCCAGCGTCTGGATCTAGGCCTGCAGGACGGTGAGACGGTATCGGTTTCGGCATCTGTCGCGTGGGACCTCTCCTTCGGTGCCCTCGGCTCTGCGGATCGAGCCGGCTACCTGTTGCCCGAGCCCGATGACCGCACCACGAACGGGCGGCCGATCGTCGGGATGCTGGGGCGCAACATCCTGCCCAGAGGTGCCGTTATCGATCTCGATATTCCGGCTCGCCGGCTCGGCATCTCCGTTGTTCAGCCAGCCTGCCGGGACATCTCATACACGCCTTCCGTGCGCCCGCTCGACATGCAGCAGAGGGTGTTGATCGTGCCGGTGCAGATCAACGGACTACCGGTGCAGGCCCTTCTGGAACCTGATCTTCCGATCAGCATCCTTCCGGCGGAACTCGCGAACAGGGTCGGGATCAAGGATGCCGATCTTGCAAAGGACTCCACGGTCATCACGAAGTTCGGAAAACGCGTCCTGGGACGACGCCATTACGTGAAGACACTGGATGTGGGCGATACGCGGCTGCAGCACTTCGCCTTCGACATAGAGGGTGAGGTCAAATACGTCATGCTCGGCCTCAATTTCTTCGAATTGGGACAGGCGACATTCGACTTTGCGAACTGGAGGTTCTTTTTCCGGCAGACGACCGACATCCTGCCGCCTCCGACCGATGTGCATTTCAACCAGACGAAGCTGCCCCATGTCAGTGTCGAACAATAGGCCCGTCTCAGGTCTCGGTGGGCATCACCCAACCAAGCGGCGGCATTGCTTACGATATCGAGCCGGATGCTGGCCGCGCGATACGCTGCCGGCAGGAATGATCCGCCGATGTCGGCGCACATCATGGCAGGCGGACCGCTCAGCGCCTTGGATCGGACAGATGGCGCAACCCTTCGCCAAGCCGGTCGAAGCCGAGCACCGCCAGGGCGATGGCAAGACCCGGAAACAGCGATGGCCAGAGGTCGGCGCCGAGATAGTTGCGGCCGTCGCTCATCATCGCCCCCCATTCCGGCGACGGCGGCTGTGCGCCGAGACCCAGGAACGACAGGCTCGCCGCGGTCAGCACCACCGTGCCGGCACTCAGCGTCGACTGCACCAGCAACGGTGCGAGCGCGTTGCGCAGCACATGGTACAGCAGCACATGCGCGGTTCCGGCGCCAAAGGTGATCGACGCCTCCACATAGGCCCGGTGCCGCAGCTCGAGCGCCAGGTTGCGGCTGAGCCGGACATAGATCGGCACCGAGAACAGCGCGATCGCCAGCATGGTGTCGAACAGCCCATCGCCGAGCACGCTGACCACCAGGATGGCCAGGATGATGCCGGGAAACGCGAACAGCACGTCGGTCGCCGCCATGACCGCCGTGTCGAGCCTGCCGCCCCTGAAGCCGCACAGCAGGCCGGCCGGCACTGCGACCAGCAGGGCAAGGCCGATGCTGACCACCACCTCCAGCAACGACAGGCGAGCACCGGCGGCCACCCGGGCCAGGATGTCGCGCCCGAACGCATCGGTCCCGAACGGGTGCAGGGCCGACGGGTCCGCCAGCACGTGCCGCAGATCCTGCCGCAGCGGATCGGCCGGCAGCAGCGCGGTGGGCAAGGCCGCCACCAGCACCAGCACCCCGACAAGCAGGGCGCCCACCGCCAGCGACGGGCTGTCCCGGATCGCGCGCCGGAGCTGTCGCATCTGTTGCATGCCCGTTCTCAGCCGATCCGGATCCGCGGGTTGAGCAGGGCGATCAGCAGGTCCGCGAGCAGGTTCGTCAGGCTCACCACCAGCACCGCCAGCAGCACCATGCCCTGGATCACCGGATAATCGCGGTAGCGCACCGCATCGATCAGCAGCCGCCCGACGCCCGGCCAGTCGAACACGGTCTCGGTCACCACGGCACCGCCGATCACGCTGCCAAGGTTGAGGGCCATCACCGTCACGATCGGCACCATCGCGTTGCGCAGCCCGTGACGCAGCCAGATCGCCGGCTCCGGCAGACCCTTGGCCCGTGCGGTGCGGATATAGTCCTGCGACAGCACCTCGATCATGGCGGCCCGCGTCATGCGCAGCACCAGCACGCCGGGTGCGACCGCCAGCACGGCGGCCGGCAGCACGTAGTGCGGCCACGACCCGGCGCCCAGCAGCGGCAGCCAGCGCAGACGCACCGCGAACAGCTCCATCGCCATCAGCGCCAGCCAGAAGCTGGCGACCGACGCGCCGAGGGCGGAGACGGCCATCAGTCCCCGATCGACCCAGCCGCCCCGCCCGACCGCTGCCAGCAGGCCGAGCGGCAGCCCGAGCAGCAGCGCCAGCGCGTAGGCGAGCCCGGCCAGCCGCAGCGTGTTGGGCAGACGCACGCCGATCTCGCGCACCACCGGCGCGCCGGATTCGAGCGAGACACCAAGATCGAGATGCGCCGCACGCACCAGGAAGGCGGCGTATTGCGCCACCAGCGGCCGGTCCAGCCCGAGACGGCCGCGCATCGCCGCCACCGTCTCCGCCGTCGCCTGCGGTCCGGCCATCAGCCGCGCCGGGTCGCCCGGCATCAGCCGCAGGGCGCCGAACACCAGCAGGGACACCGCCAGCAGCAGCGGCGGCAGCGTGGCGCAGCGCCTCAGGACCGCGGCAGCCATCATTCCGCCGCCAGCCGTACCCGATCGAGATGCAGCTCCCCGCCGGGCATCAGCACGATCCCGGACACCTGCCGCCGTCGCCCGAGCAGGTCGGCCCGCGTGTAGAGCAGGATGTCCGGCATCTCGGCGACGAGGCGGTCCTGCACCGCGCCGTAGCGCATCCCGCGCGCCGCGGGCGCCAGCGTCGCCGCCGCCTCCGCGATCTCGCGATCCAACACGGGATCGACGAAGAAGCCGAGATTGGCGCCGTGCGGAGCAGCACTCCCGCTCGCGAACAGCGCGTCGAGCTCGACATCCGGCAGGAACGGCGACGCCCACGACGTGATGACCGCGCCGAGCCGGCTGTCGGCCTTGGCCTGCGGACCGGCAAACGCCGCCTCGGCCCAGACCCCGCTTTCCAGCCGCCTGATCTGCAGCCTCACGCCGAGCTCGGCCCACATCGCCTGCAGCGCCTCGGCGATCGGCTCCTCCGGCTCCTGCACGGCGACCGACAGCGCGAAGCCGTGCGGCACGCCAGCCTGCGACAGCAGCGCACGGGCGGCGGCCGGGTCGAAGGCGAGGCTTGTCCGGGCGGTGCCGCATCCTGCCAGAGCCGGTGGCAGCGGCGAGCAGGCAGGCGTACCGAAGCCGTGCAGCAGGGCCGCCACCAGCCCGTCCCGGTCGGTGGCGAGGCTCAGCGCCCGGCGCACCCGCGCATCGTCCAGCGGCGGCAGGCGCGTGTTCAGCGCCACGACATACACCGCTGCTCCCTCGTTCCGATCGATGCGCAGCGCCGGGTCCTCGAGCGCCAGCCGGCCGAACAGCGGCGCGAACGGCACCGCGGCCTGCACGTCGCCGCTGCGCAGCGCCATGTTCATCACCGACGCCTCCGACGACCAGGTCCAGCGCAGCCTGTCCGGCCGCCCCGCCGGCGCCTGGCTGGCGCCCCACCAGCCGGGATCGCGCGCCTCGACCACGTCCTCGCCGGCATCCCAACGCACGAAGCGGTAGGGTCCGGTGCCGTCGGCATGACGGCCCAGCGTCCCCGCGCGATCGGCCGTCGGCGAGACGATCTCCGCCTGCGGGGCTGCGAGCAGCGGCAGCAGGAACGCATACGGACGACGCAGATGGATCAGCAGCGCATCCCCGTCCGCCGCCACGCGCGCGATCACGGCACGGAACCGGCCAGCACCGGCCAGGCCACGCGTCGGCGACAGCAGACGCTGGAACGACGCTGCGGCCGCCTGCGCGTCGAACGGCGTGCCGTCGTGGAAGCGGACGCCCGGGCGCAGCGCGAACCGCCAGTCCAGCCCGTCTGCGCTCCCGGTCCAGCCGGTGGCGAGCAGCGGCGAGATCCGCCCGTCCGGATCCATCTCCACCAGCCCTTCATAGACCGGGTCCAGCACCGAGGCGGTGAAGGTGGCGGTATGGTCGGCCGGATCCATGCTGCGCGGCGGCTCGGACTGCATGATGGTCAAGGTCGCCGCAGCAACCGGGGCGGGCGCCAGACCGAGCCCGACAAGGATCGCCGCGATGGCCCTGCGCCCGGATCGAGGCCTCCACGCCCGCAGCGTCATGACGCCATCCCCGCCCGCACCCGGATCATGGTCGAAGGGCAGCTCATTGACGTCAAGCTGGTTCGTGTCGTGAATGAAGGAGATGGCCCTGCCGGTGCGGCATCAGCGCCCGCGCTGCCGTCACCCAGACCGCGCCCACGGCATGGGCCAAGGGTGCCGCCGTGTCGCGGCGTAACGGCTCCTCCGCGGTCCTGACGCGGTCCCACCACGACACCTCTCCGGGAGAACGGCATGCGGATCGCGGTCGGTGGCATCCACATCGAGTGCAGTTCCTATAATCCGGTGCCGACCGGCAGGGAGGCGTTCCGGATCGTGCGGGCCGAGGCGCTGTCGCGGTCGCCCGCCTTCGCCTTCCTGGCCGACTATCCGGCCGAGTTCCTGCCCACCCTGCATGCCCGCGCGATCCCGGGCGGCCCGATCGAGCCTGCGGTCTATCTCTCGCTGCGCGACGAGTTCCTCGACCGGCTGCGCGCGCTGGGTCCGGTCGACGGGCTGTATCTGGCGATGCATGGCGCGATGTTGGTGTCCGGCCTGGAAGACGCCGAGGGCGACTGGATCGCCCGCGCCCGCGCCGTCGTCGGCGAGGCGTGTGCTGTCTCGGTGAGCTACGATCTGCACGGCAACGTCTCGCAGCGGATCGTCGATTCGATCGACATGTTCTCGACCTACCGCACCGCGCCGCATATCGACACCGAGGACACCCAGCGCCGGTCGGTCGGCATGCTGATCCGCTGCCTGCAGACGGGCGAGCGTCCCTGCGTCGCCTGGGCGCCGGTCCCGGTCCTGCTGCCAGGCGAGCGGACCAGCACCGTCGACCAGCCGGCGCGGGATCTCTACGCCGCATTGCCGGAAATCGACGGGCGCCACGGCATCTGGGACGCCTCGCTGACGGTCGGTTATGTCTGGGCAGACGAGCCACGCGCCACCGCGGCCGCGATCATGACCGGAACCGCGCCGGACCGGCTGCAGGCGGCAGCCGCTGCGCTGGCGCGACGCTACTGGGACGCGCGCGACGCCTTTGCGTTCGGCTCGGAGGTCGGTGACATCGCCTTCTGCGTCCGACGCGCCCTGTCGCATCGCGGACCGGGTCCGATCATCCTGGCCGACTCCGGCGACAACCCCACCGGCGGCGGCGTCGGTGACCGTGCCGACGTGCTGGCCGAACTGCTGGCATGCGGCGTGGCCGGGCAGACCGACAGCGAGCCGGTGATCATCGCCGCCATCACCGACGCGCCGGCCACCGGGCAGGCCTATGCGGCCGGCCTCGGCGCCACCGTCTCGCTGGCGGTCGGCGCCACCCTGGACCGCGCCGGCAGCCAGCCGGTGATGGTGACCGGAACCGTCGCCGTGCTGCATCCGGTCGAGACGCCAGGCGAGCGGGAGGCGGTCATCGCCATCGGACCGATCCGGCTGGTGCTTGCGGCGCGACGCCGGCCCTATCACTGCCTCGCCGATTTCGTGCGCCTTGGGCTCGACCCGCAGCGGGCCCGGCTCCTGGTGGTCAAGTCCGGCTACCTGTCGCCGGAGCTCGCGCCGATCGCCTCGCTGTCGCTGATGGCGCTGTCTCCCGGGGTGGTCGACCAGCATGTCGAACGGCTGCCGCGCCTGCGCAAGCCACACCCCACCTATCCGTTCGACACGGACTTCGAGTGGACGCCGTCACCGGTCCTGTCCGCCCGCGCGACCAGCTGGGCGGCTGCTGGCATCAGCCGGGCCCGATGACCCCGGGCATGCTCCACGATCCCGACCCGCGCTGCACGTGGCCACGCGCCGGTTCCGGTGATGGTCCAGCTCCGCGCGCTGCTCGCCCATGTCGGCCCGACGCCGGACGCGAGGTCACCCCACCACCGGCGCGACGTCTCCGGCGGCCAGCGTCGGCGCATCGGCCTCGCCACGCCCTGACGGTCGGGCCTGACCTGATCATCGCGGACGAGCCGGTCTCGGCGCTCGCCGTCTCGATGGCGGCGCAGATTGTCAGTCTGCTGACCGGACCGCGCGACGAGACCGCGGTCCTGCCGCTGATGGTGGCGCATGACCTGCCAATGGCGGCGCATCCATGCGACCGCGTCGTGGCGATGGTCCTGGACCATGTCGCCGAGGGCCAGCCGCTCGATCCGCCGCCTGGCGGCGTATCGTCGCGCTTCCTCTCCACCGGTGCAGGCGCGGCACGCCATCGCACCGCGTGTCATCCGCCTGAGCCATGCGTCTGACCCATCTCGAGGTCTGCGTCGATAGCATCGACGGGCTGCATATCGCCGCCGCCACGCCGATCGCCCGTATCGAGCTGTGCGGCCCGCTCGGCATCGGCGGCACCACACCGTCCGCGGGACTGATCCACGCCGCAGCGGGCAGCGCGGTGCCGGTGCACGCGATGATCCGGCCACGTGACGGCAGCTTCGTTTTCTCCCAGGCTGAGGCCGTGGCGATGGAGATCGAGATCGACGCCATGCGTGCGGCCGGACTGGCTGGCGTGGTGCTCGGCGCTTCCCGGGCAGACCACACCCTTGACGTCGCACTGCTGCGCCGGCTTTCCGAGCGTGCCGCCGGGCTCGGTCGCACCCTGCATCGTTGCTTCGACCTGACGCCGGACCCCATTGCGGCCCTCGATCAGGCGATCGGGCTGGGTTTCGATCGCGTGCTGACCTCGGGCGCCGCACCGATGGCGCTCGACGGCGCGCCGCTGCTGGCGCGACTGGTGACGCATGCCGCCGGCCGGATCGCCATCATGGCCGGTTCGGGACTATCGCCGGAGCGGGTCGGCCCGCTGCTGGCCCGCGCGCCGGTGGACGAGCTCCATGCCTCCTGCCGCGCGCCGGGCGATGTTCCGGTCGACGACCGTCTGCGCCGCTTCGGCTTCCAGTCGACCACGGCACGCACCGATCGCGGGGTCATCCTGGCGATGCTGTCGCGGATCGCCGAAGCCGATGCGCGGGCTCCGGCCGATCCCCCTGCTGGCGTGACCAGATGATCGGGTCACCGCCGACGATCCGCTCCTATCACGCCTACATGGACCGGCATCTGGTCGAGCCTGCCGGCTGCTCCCGCACGCGCACCTGCATTCCTACCAGGCCGCCATCGCGTCTGCAGGCGGCATCGATTTGCAGTTGCTGAGGCTCGGCGCCAACGGCCATGTCGGCTTCAACGAATCGTCTTTCCGCTCGCCTCGCGCACATGCGCGATCACGCCGACACCGGAGACACGGCATCAGAACGCCGACATGTTCAGGAGCGATCCACTGGCGGTGCCGATACGGGTTCTGACCACGGGTATTGCCACCATTCTCGCCGCCCGCCAGATCGTGCTGGTCGTGACCTATCACCAGAGGCTGATCCGCTCCATTTCATTCCGCGTTCATGAGGGCGGCCGTAGAGCCTGTTGGCGTGGAGGATTTGCGCGCGCTGTGCCATCGCCTGCACAGGCTCAAGCGTCTTCTCCATCGAGGATAGGTCGTCATCCGGTTGCCCGGAAGACGTGCAGCCATCGGCGCCGCAATCCCAGCCGCCACGCCCGGTCCGAGGACCGCTCCGGCCGAGGAACCTTGCGCCATCGGGCCAACCGGCCCCGGCAATCATCGATCATCCAGCCACCAGAATGCGACGGCGCCGCTTCAGTCACGGCATGGATTGCGCGATAATCGCCCAGTCGGCCGGCTTGCCTGATGCGGCCATTGGCAGCGACGGACCGAAATTGAAGGCCCGCGGACGCTCAACGACCGCAAGTCGGGCTTCGACGTGCGCGTTGAGGATCTGGCGGAGTGCTTCATGAGGTGTTGCGGTATCCCAAGGCACAATGAAGGCCTTCAGACGGCTGCCTTCGGCCGAGGTCATCAGCCGCACTGCAGCCTTGGCCACGGCCGGATGCTCACACAGCACGTCACGGACCTTTGCCGGATAAACGTTGCGACCACCGACCTGCACCGCCGCATCCAATCGGCCTTTGAGACGGAAATGCTCGCTATCGAGCCAGTCGACGCTGTCTGGAACCTCCGTCTCGTTCCTGTCCTGGCGCTTCAATCGCAGTCCACCTATCAACGGTTGCCAGAACGGAAGCAGCTTGTAAGGCGCACCGGGATCGTCGCGCCAACCAATGCCCGCGGTTTCGCTAGAGCCATAGATCTGCAGCAGGCGCGACAGGCCAGCGATCTGGGCTGCGTCAGCAACCTCATCCGGACAGGGAGCCCCTGACGTCACGCCGACGATGTCCGCCGGCAAACCACCCGGCGCTGCTCGAACGAGATCCGCCCAGAAACCTGGATGTCCAATGACCAGATCGCCGGGCTGCAGTGCCGCAGCGACTGCGCCCGGAAACCGATTACGCATGTCGACGACCGGCAGGCCAAGCCGGGCGGGCAGCATGAGCGAAAACAAGAAGCCATAGATGTGGTGGCACGGCAGGGTGACGACGATACGTCGGCGTTGCTTGACTTCAGCTGCGAAGAAGAGGATTTCTGCATCAAGATCGACAAGCTTATGAACGGAACTATGTCGCCGGCCGGTGCTGCCGGAAGAGCGGAAGCAGACGCGCGCCGCATGCCGGTCCAATGCCGATCGAACCGCGACACCCCAGTCGTGAAGCGAGGTATTGACGACGAGCGAGTCGTCCATGTCACTGTCATGCAACATCAGGGCTTCGCTGAGCGCCGCGGCCAGCGCCATGCACTCCAGCGAGTCGAATCCCAGTCCACCGTCACCAAGTATCGTGTCCGGCCGGGAGGCCGTCATCGACGGCCAGGGGCCATTCGGCCGAAAAAACCGAGCCTCGGCGGCGAGAAGGTCTACAAGAAAGCGATCCAGTGCGCCGTCCGGACGCCACCAAGCCGTAGACGCAGCCTCTGACGGTTCGAGCAGATCTGACATCAGCCTTGATCACACTGCCACAAGATCGAAATGCTGCGACGACGATGACGCCAGTACAACCTGATCGCGACCGCCCCGCTTGGCCTGATAAAGCGCTTCGTCGGCACGCTGGAGCAGGGCATCGACACCACGGATTTGCTTGTCCATCTGCGCACAGCCCAGGCTGATGGTGATGTTTACGGGCATATTCTCGAGCGTTGTGACGCTCTGGCGCATCTGCTCGGCAACGAGGCCGGCCTTTGTCAAGTCCGTCTCGGGCAGTAGCACAGCAAACTCCTCGCCTCCCAGTCTTGCCAACAGGCCGCGTTCGTTCAGGCTGGTATTGCAGTGCCGCACCAGGGCCTGCAGGACGGCATCGCCAGCGGCATGTCCGAAATTATCATTGACGCTCTTGAAGTGGTCGACATCCAGCATGACGATCGACAAGGGCTGTCCGGTCTGTCGGCTTCTTTCAACGGCAGCTGCCGCCTGCTCGAAGAAGTGCGCCCGGTTGACAGCGCCGGTGAGATGGTCGGTGGTCAGCAGGCGACGGAGCTCCTCGCTGGTCATTCGTCGTTCAGTCACATCACGCATGACCACCGAATATCCGTCGATGTCGCCCTGTACGCCCTCCATCGCTGCGACCAGGATCTGGCACCAGTAGCATCGCCCATTACGACGAACGAAACGTGCCTCACGTAGGCTCCAGCCTTCCTGCGCCGCCAGCACGACCTGTTCGGCCATCAACCCTGATTCAGTGGAGTGGGCCTCGCCTAGCGTCCCGAGGTCGAGGCCTAATACGTCGTCGACCGAATAGCCGGTCTGTCGCGCAGCCGATACGTTCCACGTGTCGATGCGGCCATTCCTGTCGAGCGAGAAAAGCGCGTAATTGTTGACACCCGTCACAATGGCCGAGAACAGCGCCTCATTCTGCTTGAGCTGCTGTTCTTGTTCGACTTGACGTGTCATGTCCTGCAGTACTGCCACCAGGCAATCGCTGCTGATCTTGAGCAGGGAGCATGACAGGAAGCGCGGACCAGGCCCGGAGCGACTGACAACGATCCGGTGTCCCTGACAAACCTGACCCCTGTCAGCGGAGAAGTCCTTCGCGATGTTCCGTAGTTCCGGTGCGCAGCTTTCCAGCGCCTCAAAAAAGTTGGCGATGTTCTTCGAAGTCGAGATCGGCATGAGTAATTGCGCAGCATGCGGGTTGATCATCAGCACCGTTCCGCGGGCGTCGAACTGAATGACGCCAGCAGGGCACAGATAGAGGAACGCCAGGAGCGCCTCGTTCTCGGACTCAAGTGCTGCCAGATCCGACATGACACCCTGCTTCGTCAGCGTTGAATCAGAAGATAGCGACGCGATATATGTGGCTGCTTCAACAAGCGTAGCTTGACCGGGGTGGGGCGCATCCGAAAGGTCAGGACATAATCCACGATCGAGTCGATAACATCTTCATCCTCAAAGCGCTGTGCGACGAGGAAGTTGTTCATGCAGACCCCGGCGATCAGAAAGAATGGCTGGCCGATGATGTTAGCGCGCTGCATTCCGCCATAACGAGTTTCCGTGGAGTTGTAGATCTCCGCAATGCCTGCCGCAGATAGTCCGACAACCCCGAAGGGAAGAGCATCGATGAAAGCATCATCCGCCGAATCCAGGTGATCAATATCGATCCTGCTGAATGCCTCATGCGGTGCTGCGACGTGGTCCCAAGGCATTGTAGGTCTCCTGTTCTTGCCGATGAATTGCCGTGATAGTAAACGTCCATACGCGCTTTAAATTAGTTGAACAGAAGGGACAGGCCAATCCAGTCGGTTTCTGAAAGGCTTTCCGTCAACCACGCCTAAAATCCTGAACAAACGAATATCACTATACCAGATCTCATGATTAGAGCTGATTATCGTACGGATCAACTAGTGTGATATTTCAGATATCATCGCCATAGGCAGACCATCTTGAGAAAACCATCACCATGAACAATTTCCTGCATGATCTAGAACCTGTGATGCTTCTCTGATCCCGTATCATTAACAGTCATACTGCTGCGCGTTCTGCATTCCGAGAACGACCTGATCGATCCGTGGATTAGGGCGATGATATCATCCGCTGTGCATCCAGTGCAGATGACGCTTCCACCCGCGCTGCAATCTTGGACCCAAACTCGTTCATGAACACGCGCCTGATCCCTTGCATGGCTCGCCCTATCTGCGTCGCATTGCGGGATTGATCTCCATCAGCAAACCAGATGATCAGATTGTCTCCCTTTCCACGCCGCAGAATGTCTTCAGGCCCGAGAATTCGTTTGACGACCTGTTCTGCCAAACTCAGCCCGCGCGCAGAGATACGGCACCAGTCTGGGCCGATGGCCTCGCGGAGGGAGTCCAGGCTCAGCACCTCTACTTGGTTTATCCCCTCGTTCGCGACCGCCGAGGCCCCGGCATCGGTCTCCTTGCTCAAGGTGAGCACACGTATCTGCTTGCTGTCGCTCTCGCGGAGCAGGGAGGAATTCATGGTGACGCGGAGGTTCGTCCCGGCCTTGGTTATGATCTCCATCTGCATCGCATAGCAGCCACCGTCGAGCATCTGCTGGGCTCGTGCAGCTCGCGCAGCGCCGACGCAATCGAGAGGCAGAAGCGCGCTGATGTTGAGGCCGGCGATGCTCTTCGAGTCGTAGCCCAGGAGGGTCTGAAACGCGTGGTTGGCCATGAGGATGAACCCGTCCGCCCTCACGACCACGACGGCCGTCTTGATCCGCATGAACACCGACGCGAGGAGCCGTTGCGAATGAGTTTGACGAACGACCTCTCTCCGGGCTGCAGTCAGGTCGGTTATGTCCTGCACCACCGCCATCAAGGTTCCTGGATCAATCTTGTTGATGTCCAGCATCATCGTGTTTTGAGTGATCGGAACATGCAGCTGCATCTGGTCGAAAATCTGGCCGTTACCTGGCGCATATCGCTCGACATGTTCCTGAAGGTCGGGTGCCACGGCAATCAGCAGCTTGTACAGGTCTGACATGTCTCCGTCGCTGGCAAGCGGCATCAGCAGTTGCGCTGCTGTCGGGTTGGCCATGTCGATCGTACCGTCCGGTCGGAACTTGATGATTCCGACAGGCGCGAGGTACAAGAACTCGACCAGCGCCTCGTATGCGGACGCGTGGTCGAAGGCCTCCTCTTCGAGCATGATGTCAGGCTCGTCGCTGAATGACAAGAAACATGCGCGACGCATCGTGACGTCTCAACAGACGCATACGGACTTTCTGCGGCCTCATTCTCAAGGTCAGCACGTAGTCGATGACGGCGTCGAGTTCGTTTTCCGTCTGGAACCGGTGAGCGACCATGAAGTTGTTCGTGCAGGGAGCGACGCTCGTGAAGAAGTTCTTGCCGATCACTCGTTCCGGTGTCAGGGCGGCAAGCCTGGACTCGGTGAGATTATAGGCCTCCACCGTGCCATCCAATGTCATGGCGATGACGCCGTATCCAAGCGTATCGAGCTCGACCGCGGTCGCCGAGATCAGCCAGTCGAAGAGGCCGGGATCGGTGAACAGATGCGGGAAGACACTGCCGGCCTCGCCGTGCTCAGGGCCTTGAAGCTCGGAAAGGGCAGCATTGATTGACATCGTTCTCGAACCCTTACCGGTTGCCTGGAACGCATCCCGTCCCTGTCATGCCGACCTTAGCGGGATTTGCTGAATCGAACGTTAAGGGGATGCGTCACCCGACCGAGCGTGCTGTCCAGTTTTCCTGTTGCAGGCAGGTCGCGAGATCGATGAGGTCCTGAGACAATGGACGGTCACGGTCCAGAAAGGCCACCTTGTCACGGATCCAGTGGCAAAGCTGCCGGCTGGTCAGGCAGAAGCCGGCGCCGTCGCCAGAGAAGCCCCCTTCCATCTCGAATGCCTGGGCGAGAGCCATCGCGTGGATCGCCAGCACGTGCCACGCGAGTTCCAGCGACTTCGCGGCTCTGCGCGCACCGATCGTGCCCATGGTCACGACGTCCTGGTTGTTGTTGTTCGTCGGTATCGACTGGATCGAGGCCGGCACGCTGTGCAGCCGCAGTTCCGCGACCAGGGCGGTCGCCGTCACCTGGGCTCCCATGAAGCCGCTGTTGCGGCCGATCGGGCCGGCCTGCAGGAAGGCCGGCAGACCGTTATTCATCAGCGGATCGCAGAGACGTGCCAGGCAGCGCTCGGCATGAAGTGCCAGCTTGATGATCGCCAGTTGCAGCGTATCCGCCGCGAAGGCGACGTGCTGACCGTAGAAGTTTCCGCCATGCAGGATCGCCTCGTCGTCGGCGAAGATGAGCGGATTATCGGTGGCGCTTTTCAGCTCGGTGACGACCAGGCGGTCATGGAAATCCAGCAGGTCGAGCACGGCGCCGAAGATCTGCGGCAGGCAGCGGGCGGTGTAGGGTGCCTGCGGCAGCATCCGGTCGATGAGGACGCCATCCTGCGCCTCTTGCTCCACTTCCAGAAACGGCGGCGGCTGCACGGAGGCGCCGAGCCGACCGCTTCCCCGGGCCAGCTCCGACAGCAGTCGATGCGTCTCGCTCTGTCCCGGATGCGGGCGCGCCATGGCAAAGCGCGGGTCAAACGCCTCCGCAGGAGCACGAAGCAGTTCGGCATAGAGCAGGCCCAGGCGCAGGGCAAAGACGGTCGCGGATCTGGCGCTGACGCCATTGAGACAGGAGAGACCGGTCATGGCGGATGTGCCGTTGACCAGGGCTAGCCCCTCCTTGTGTCCAAGCGAGATCGGCGACAGACCAGCCGCTGCCAGGGCCGCACCCCCGGGCATCCGCGTGCCATCGACGATCGCCTCTCCTTCACCGATGAGCACGAGCGCGATGTGCGCCAGCGGCGTGAGGTCGCCGCTCGCCCCGACGGTGCCCATCTCCGGCACGATCGGAACGACGTTGCGGTTGAGGCAGGCCAGCAACAGGTCGAATGCGGCGTCCCCGATGCCGGAGAAGCCCCGTGCCAGGCTGCTGGCACGCGAGGCCATGACCGCCCGGGTCTGCGACACCGACAAGGGCTGCCCGACACCGCTCGCCAGGTGATAGATCAGGTTGCGCTGCAGCTCGGCAGCGTGATCGGGCAGGACATGATGACAGGCGAGCGGACCGTAGCCTGTCGTCACGCCGTAGATCCGACGACGCTCGGACACCATGCGCGCCAGCCTGTCGCTCGCCGCGGTGATCCGTGCGCGGACAAGCGGCCCGGCGGCGACCGTCCTGCCATGATGGGCAATGTCCCAGATCATGGTCAGGTCGAGGGTATCCGATCCCGGATCGATGGGAGCCGGGCGCAAGTTCATACTGGTATCGTCGGGCATGACCGGCTTCGTCTCCAAGTTGGATCTTTTTCGAGAAATGGAATGATGCAGGAGATTCCTGCATGCATCAGACCGTCCCTGTCTCGCATCGGCGATCCGTCGTTTCGGGCAGCGTAGCACGAATGATTCCGGGCTTGTGCCAGAACGGGATCGACCGGGTGTTCGACTCCAGATTTCGATGGCGCGTCCGAGCGTCTCCGCAGCGACGTGCGCGTCAGCCGCAGATCCCAAGCCTGATCCATTCACGCCTGCCGAGGGACGTCAGCACCGGGCACGACAGGAAGCATTTCAAGAGCTATCCGACGGGCGTCTTCTACATCGACGTCACCAAGCTACAAGGCGCCGAAGGCACGTTGATATCCTGGGTTGGTGCGTCGGTTCCGCCGTGACCGGTAATCCCACAGGCTCGAACAGACGCGACGCATCGCGACGGTCGACGTCCAGAACCGCGGCAATGCAAGAAGTAGAGCGCCAGCAGCTATGGATCGGGCAAAGAACGGCCTGATGAAGATCGAGACGTTCCTGGCCGTCAGGGCGCCCCGAGCCTTGATCACTGACACCCATCGTCGACCGAGGGCCGCCGCACGAGCTGTCATGCTCTGCAGGTGCAGTCACCGGCTTACCTGGTCGCAGTGGCGCCGTGCATCATGCAGGTCATCGCAAACGATCCGGCCGCGCTTGCCCCCCACGCCGCTGGACGGTCGCCGCCTGAGGCGGGCCTGCGGCGGCGTGGCGGCCTGACCTTTGGCTGGAGAGGGCCGCATTGTCAGCTGGCGGGCACGGTGTGAAATCACGCGAGACCATCAGATGCTTGCTCGAGTGCGACCATCGTGCCGGTGCCGACACCTCGACTTCACCAGGCGCCGCATCAGGCCGAAACATCACGTTTTTGTCGCGCGCGCAGGATCACGGCACTTCGAGCCGAAGAGCCGCGGCCCCGCAGGATGCCGGCCACGGGCCACAGGACACGACCCGTCCGGACGGGATGAGCAAGATGCGGCGTCCTGATCAATAAGAACGCGATCGCGACGGCGAAGGTGCCCACCCGGGGGCGATCATGACTGCGCCCCGGCCTTCAAGGCAGCTTCCTTCGGCTGATAGACCCGCCGCCGGACACCGTCATCCCACCTTTCGGTATTCGAAAGCGGCAGACGATACCCGCAGCCCGGCGATATCGGATCGTCATGTCAGGGATCGCGCCAGACACGGTCACCCATGAGAGCATGATCGGCCGTCACGAGCATCAACTTGTCTTGTTCTCTGGAAGATAATCAGACGATGGCCGAGCGCATCTTAAACGCCCGGGTGACGTTGCAGTCACTTGCCAAGACCGAGAGTGTGACATGAGTGACGCGAACAAGACGCTGACGATCTACCTGACGGGCCTCCGTAACCAGCATGCTGTCGAGACGCAGGCGATCGGCACCGTCAAGAACCAGCTGTCTCGAATGGAAGTCTATCCCGAGCTGCATGCGAAGATGCAAGGCGAGATGACGCGGTCGACCGAACAGGCGGCTCGCCTGGACAGCCTGTTGGCCAAGCATGGTACCAGTGCCTCGATGACGAAAGAAGCGGTAACTGGCGCAGTTGCGACCGTGGCCGGTTTCGCTCATTCCCTGTCGCAGGACGAGGTGTTGAAGAACGTTCTCGCCGCCGTCGGCTTCAAGGCCTACGAAATCGGTTCCTACAAGGTACTGATCACCCTGGCTGGAGCGGCCGGCGCACCTGATGACATCACGGTGCTGGAGCAGTCGATGAAGGAGGAGCAGGAGATGGGAGATTGGCTCGGCAGCCATATTCCAAGCTTCGTCGGTGCCTTCCTGAAGCAGCAGCAAGCCTAGCGGCAGAACATCGAGGCATTTGCAGCGTCGGCTGAGTGTCTGACAGATCTGAGCGGGGTGTTGGTTATCCCCGCTCGGTTGCGCTCAGGGACTGGCAGTATCGTCGCTGTTGTGAGTGCTTGATCTGGCGCGTGTCGTCAGGCGCACCATTGGTGTGGACCTATGGTGCAGGCAGCCTGACACGCGTCTGAAATGCCCTCCCACCCAGCATGGACGCGCGAGCCGACGCCCATCCGCCTTCTTGCGCCTGTCGACAGGGCGTAGTCAGCAACCGGACATGTGTCATCATCGGACGCACCCTGAAGTCCGCATCCAAAGACCTACCGCTTCGATGCTGACCCAGCGATCAAGCTGGCGACCTCGACATCGGATACTGATCTCAAATGGGGATCACGCCGTGCATCCCGAGTCTCGACGGTATTGCACAACAGACCACCGATGCTGCCGGGCATGTTGGCAACTCGTCATTGCCTACCGAGGTCTGGTTGAAGGCAAAGCCGGTCCGGGGCCCCGACATTGTCTCGGGCTGCTGCAGCACAAGCTCATACAGTGCCGAAACCGCTTCGCTGGCTCCTGTCTCCAACCCTGGGACATCACTTTGCCAGCCTGCAGGCCGCTCATCGTGCCTGACAGTCTGTTGGCCGTACATCCTGCGCGGCATAAGCCCGGTCTGAACGCACACCAAGCCGCTTCATGACGTCATCTCGCATCGGGCGATCATGATCTGGCGACGATCAGGCTGTGACACGCCTGACCAAAGAGCCGATATCTCGGCCGAGGACTCATCATGATCGATCTCCGTGACCCGACCTTGGCCGCCGACGCGGTCATCCGCGGACTGGCGCTGCAGCCTCATCCCGAGGGAGGCCATTATCGTGAAACCTGGCGAGACGAGCCGGACGACGGCAGCCGAGGCGCGGGAACGGCGATCCACTTCCTGTTATGCGGCGACGAGCTCAGCGATTGGCATCGTGTCGATGCCGCAGAGCTGTGGATCTGGCAGGCCGGCGCGCATCTGGTGTTGACGACGTCGCCGGACGGTCACGATGCTGATGCACGCCAGCTCGGTCCAGATCTCGGCCTGCGCCAGCGGCCGCATCTGTTGGTCCCGCGTGGCCACTGGCAGACCGCCGTCTCGATGGGGTCCTGGACCCTGGTATCCTGCGTGGTGGCGCCCGCCTTTCGCTTTGACGGATTCGAGATGGCACCGACTGACTGGCGTCCGGTGCCGAAACGCTAGCAGCCTCCTCCTGCCCAACGGCATCCTGCGTGTGCCGCGTCTGCAGGGCCGGGAGGGCAGCGTGCCATGTCGCCAGAGCGATCGCGACGTTCCATGATTTGTTGGACGCCGGGTCTTCACGAGCCTGCTGTGCAGAGGCTTGCCGACAGCTTCATCGTTAAATAACTTGTCAGGATCGAAACCGCGTGTAGCATCTCGCAACAGAACAACAGGTCCCGGATTTCCCGCCCGGACACCTGGATGTTCTTGCCAGACCTCGCCGCGATCGTTTCCATGGATCGCGTCGTCCGATCCGATCGCCGTCGTCTTGCTGATATCATCGCTCAGCCATTTGATGCTGTCGCTGCGATCGACCTCGCCAGCGCTGGAGCACCCGGAATTCAGGCTTCGGCGTCATCTTCGATTGTCACAGCCTCGATCAACATCTGGAGGAACGCCATGCAATCCATACGACTTACCGTGACCATCGCCGCCGCCGCATCATGCCTGGTGCTTGGATCGACCGCCGATCTGGCGCTCGCAGCACCCGCACTGACGACGCTGGTCTCATTCGACGGCAGCAATGGCAGCAACCCGGCTACCGCGCTCGGCATCGACAAGCAGGGTAATCTCTACGGGACGACGCGGTTCGGGGGCCCGAACGCCGACAACACCGGAACCGGCTACGGCACCGTCTTCGAGCTGTCCAAGCAGAATTACGGCGCGCTGGTCACGCTGTTCGCCTTCTCGGGGGCCAACGGCGCAAATCCCTCTTCCGCTCTTGTTCTCGATCCGCCGAGCAGGGTGTTCGGCACGACGTCGGGCGGAGGCTCCAGCAATGCCGGAACCGTGTTCGAGCTGTCCAGAGCCGGCGGAGGGACATT
Source organism: uncultured Acetobacteraceae bacterium (assembly GCA_964236105.1). Classification (GTDB taxonomy): domain Bacteria; phylum Pseudomonadota; class Alphaproteobacteria; order Acetobacterales; family Acetobacteraceae; genus Lichenicola. The sequence continues at coordinate 166,541 of CAXSBC010000004.1, forward strand.
CACCAGCCTGGCCAGCTTCGGCGGCGCTGTCGGCACGGAGCCGAGCTCGCTGACGGCGCTGCCGTCCAGTGCCACCGGGGCCGCATTCGCGCTCTACGGCACGACCATCCAGGGCGGTGCCGGCGGCAACGGCACGGTCTTCAAGCTGTCCGGCGCGGCTCTCACCACGTTGGCCGCTACCACGTCGTTTGCCGGCAACTTCGCCGAGCACCCGGGCGCCACGCTCGTCGCCGGCCCGGACGGGGTGCTGTATGGCACCGACGCGACCGGGGGCCAGTATGGCCAGGGCATCGTGTTCTCGCTGTCCGGCCCGACCTATGCCGCGCTGACCGTGCTGGCCACCTTCAACGGCAGCAACGGCGCTTTCCCGCAGGGCGGCCTGACCGTGGACCGCCAGGGCAACCTCTACGGCACCACCAGCACCGGCGGCTCCAGCGGCGACGGAACCGTGTTCGAGCTGAGCGGATCACAGCACAACCAGCTCACGACGCTGGTCGCCTTCGCCAGCAATGATCCTCGCGGGTCGGAGCCGCTCGGGTCGCTGCTGCTCGACCACGCCGGCAAGCTCTACGGCACGACCTCGGCCGGCGGCCCGAACCGCTCCGGCACCGTGTTCCGGATCTCCGCCAGCCACGTGACCTACACCGTCCTGCACAGCTTCAACGGCTCCGACGGGGCGGACCCGGTCGCCGGGCTGGTGAACGATGCCGCGGGCAGCCTGTTCGGAACCACCGCCGCCGGCGGCGCGCACGGCCTGGGCACGGTGTTCCTGGTCAGCGACGCCGGCTTCAAAACCGTTCGCTGAGCTCCCGTCACCGGCACCGCGGCACAGACCGGCCGGTCCGTCTCGCGGTGCCGGGCCTGTCTGCGGACTCCGCCTGCGACGAGATGGGACTCCTGCCGCCAGCGGATGTCATGTGCTGTCATGGCTGGTTCTGCTGCCGGCCGTGATCGGCGCCGTCCGTCGAATGGAGGGGGCCGACGCGCTCCAACCCTGCAACCGCCGGCTCGCTGCTGGCCTGCGCGGGGACCGATCGTCCGTGAACAGGACTCAGGGCGCAGCTACGGTCCCCACATGCTCCGGCCGGCTGTGCGGACGGATGCAGGTGCTTCACCTGGTTCCTTGTCGATTGGAGAGCCGCAAACATCGGTCGCGTTCGAGCAAGCCACGCCATGTTCGGCCGTCAGGCGGCGATCAGCCCCTGCTGTCGCGAGTCCGGATCGGTCGTTTCGGGTCCGCTGGAACGTTGCGGAACGGTCAGGCTCCGTATAGCTTCGCAAAAAAGAAGTGGCTTTCTGAAACATGGAGCTCGTCTCAGGAAGTCGCCGCCGGATGCGGGACGTCTCCTGTCGGCGCCTCCAGGCAGCCAAGCCGCCGTGCGATGCCAGCCTCGGCCCGATCCAGCAACCGACGAACCGGAGACTCCACTTGGCAGGAACGATCAGGAAACATTGGAAACGGGCATGCGTGGGAGCGACGCTCCTGGCCTGCACCATCCCGCCGGGGCTGGCCGCCGCCGCGACGACCGTGGCCGGCAACGTCGCCAACTGGGTGCCGTCCGCCACCGAGATGGGTACCGCCGCTACCGCACAGAACGTGTCCATCGTCGTGCACATGGCGCTGAAGAACCCCGATGCGCTCAAGAGCCTGGTCGCCGCCGTGTCCACGCCGGGGAGCGCCCAGTACGGTCAATATCTGAGCCCCGAGGCCTTCAAGGCGCGCTTCGCCCCGAACGCAGCCGATGTCGCCGCCGTGGCCGCGATGCTCAACGAGGCCGGGATGTCCCGGATCACCGTCGGGCCGCTGGGGTCCTACGTGTCGGCCACGGCCACCGTCGGCCAGCTGAGCCGCACCTTCGGGGTCAGCCAGAAGCTGTACCGGTTCGGCGCCGCGACGCTGCGCGCCAACAAGGAGGCGCCGAGGCTCCCCGCAGCACTGGCGGGCAAGGTTCTGTATATCGAGGGTCTCGACGACACGACCCTGCTCAAGCAGCCGCAGCACCGGTCGGTCACCGCCGGCACCCTGATGGCGCCGGCCCGGGCGGCGATGGCGACGGGGGCCGCGGCGAGCCCGGCGGTGCTGCCGCCGCCGGTCGCGGCCAACACCCCGTCACCCTATTGCAGCACCTATTTCGGCGATGCCAACGCCACCCTGAGCACGCAGCCCGGTCCCTACAAGAAGACGCTGCCCTGGCTCGCCTGCGGCTACAACCCGCAGCAGATCCAGGCCGCCTACGGGCTCAACCCGTTCAATATCGGCCTCGACGGCCGCGGCATCACGGTCGCCATCCTCGACGCCTACGCCTCGCCGACGCTGCAGAGCGACGGCAACCACTACGCGTCCAACCATGGCCTGCCGCAGCTGACGTCGAGCAACTTCTCGGAAATCATCCCTGCCGGCATCTACGACGTCAGCGCAAGCGAGGCATGCGGCCCGTATGGCTGGTGGACCGAGGAGTCGCTGGACGTCGCGGCCGTGCACGGCTCGGCGCCCGGCGCCAACATCGTCTATGTCGGCTCGCGCGACTGCGGCACCTCGCTCACCACGGCACTGCTCGACACGATCTACGACCACCGCGCCGACATCATCACCAACAGCTACGGCAACAACGGCGAGGCGGTCTCGGCGGCCGACGTCGCCACCGAGGATCAGGCCTTCATGGCCGCGGCAGCGCAGGGCATCACCGTCCTGTTCAGCTCCGGCGACGATGGCGACCTGTCGCAGATCAACGGCGTCGCGACCGGCTCCTGGGAAGCGACCAGCGCCTACGTGACCGGCGTCGGCGGCACCTCGCTGCTGCTCACCAACGCCCGGGGCGCCAAGACCGAGCATGGCTGGGGCACCTATCGCGCCTTCCTCGCCAACGCCACCGTCAACAGCAAGACCTCCATCACCACGACCGGCCTGACCACCACCAGCGTCGACGGCACCACCTACAACGACTTCAGCTACTATGCCGGCAGCGGCGGCGGCATCAGCCTGCTCGAGGCGCAGCCGGACTATCAGGCCTCGGTGGTCTCGACAGCGCTTGCGACCACGCTCAACCTGGGCTCGGGCGAGAGCGTGCCGCTGACGCCGCACCGGGTGAGCCCGGACATCTCCGCCGACGCGGACCCCTATACGGGCTACCTGTATGGCGAGAGCTACACGATCGCCAATGACGGCCATAGCGATATCGGCTGCACCAAGGAGAGTGCTACCACCGAGTATTGCGAGATCGCCGAGGGCGGCACCAGCCTCGCCTCGCCGCTGACCGCGGGCGTGATCGCGACCGTCAACCAGGTGCACGGGCTGCTGGGCAAGCCGATGGTCGGCTTCGCCAATCCCTGGCTCTACAGCCACGCGATCGGCAAGACGATCAACAGTGCCGGCATCAACCAGGTCAAGCCGCCCGCCAATCCGCTGGCAGTGCTGCGCGGCTACGTGACCAACCCCAACGAGGTCCGGGTCGTCACCATCAACTCGGTGACGGCGCTGGCGGAGACCACGCCGTTCCCGCTGCAGGTCTGCTCGACGGCGATCTGCGAAGGCATCAACGACGTGTTCAACTACGTGACGCCCGGCTACAACGACGTGACCGGCCTTGGCGTCCCGTTCGTACCGCTGCTCGCGGTCCAGTAAAGACCCAGGCAAAACCGGGAGCGTCACGCTCCCGGTCCGTATGCAACAGCAACGCCCTGCTGCCTGCCCCGGAGCGGGTAGGAGGGTGTTGCTGCCTGCGGTCATTCCATTACGGGCGCCAGCCTGTTGACGGACTCGACGTCGTCGCCAAGCCATTGCGGGTTCTTGGCGGTGCCGTCGAACGTGGCGCTGGTCTTGAACAGCTCGTACCTGCCGTCCAGCGCATGCGGCCGGCTGCGGGCGAGCAGATCGGCCAGGGCGGCCTGCTGCATCGGCTGGAAGGTGCGGGCGGCCTCGAAGGCCTGATCGAGGTCGCGCTGGCTCTCGATGCCGGTGATGACCACCGACGTTGGCAGGTTGAGCGAATAATGCAGGTATTCGAGCGGCAGGATGGCAGCGCCGCTCTTGAGCAGGACGCTGTCGGCGAAACTCTTCATGCCGAGCGCTGCGATGCCATGCTCGACCAGATAGGGCAGCACGAGATGGGCGAAGGAGCGGAAATGCGCGTCCATGACGTTCAGCGGCATCTGCACGGCGTCGAAGTGGAAGCCGCGCTCGGCGGCGACGGCCAGCATCTGCAGGTGGATGCGCGGGTCCTTATGGCCGGTGAAGCCGATATAGCGCAGCTTGCCGGCCTGGCGCGCCTCGATGAACGCCTCCATCGCCCCGCCCTCGGCGAAGATGCGGTCGGGATCGTCATAGCGCAGGATCTCGTGGTGCTGCACCAGGTCGATGCGGTCGGTGCGCATCCGCTGCAGCGAGGTATCGATCTGGCGGGCGGCTTCCTGCTTGGTGCGGCCATCCATCTTGGACATCAGAAAGACGCGGTCGCGGTAGCCTCCCTGGTCGAGCGCCACGCCGACGCGCAGCTCGGAGCGGCCCTCGTTGTAGTCCCAGCAATTGTCGATGAAGCTGATGCCGCGATCGATGCCCTCATGCACGAGACGCACCGCCTCGCCGTCGCTGACCGCGTTCTTGCCGAGATGGAAACCGCCCATGCCGATGGCGGAGATCATCTCGTCGGTGCGGCCGAAACGGCGATACAGCATGTCGCCGCGCCGCTCGCCGGGATCGCTCAAGGCGGGAAGTGCCGTGGGATCGGCGATCCGGGTGATGGGCAAGGCGGGACTTGCCAGATCCACATCGGACATCGTCGCCTGGACATCGGTGTCACGGTCCATGAATGGGCCCTCCTGCTGGATGATGTAAGCTCTGACAGAAACCGGGGTTTCCCGATGCCGCCCCCGGCCACGCATCGCCGACCCTGCCGCGGCCGGTCTTTGCGACCGGGCCGCCCGCCGGCACGCGATCAGGGCTTCAGGCGGTCCGGCGTCATACCCCAGCGCGGCGGAGCCTCGTCGCCCGATTCCCAGTCCTCCGGCCCGGTCCAGGGCTGCCAGTAGCGCAGACGGAGCATGCGCGGCAGCAGCCACGCGAAGGGAGCAAGCAGAACCCAGAACACCAGATTGGCCATGCTGGCGAAGCGGAGATCGGGATGAAGCACCGGCACGAGGCGCAGCAGGATGACTAGGCCTGCCAGCAGGCCCGCGAGATAGCCCGCCAGCAGCAGCGTGGCGATGGCAAACAGGTAGCACACGTGCCAGTGCCGCCTGTGCAAACCGAGCGCCAGCACCAGTTGCAGCGCTATGGCGACGCCGATGACCGGCAGGATGGACCCGAGCCAGGTGTCGAACCCGTTGGCCAGAACCGGAATGAGGCCTTCCAGGGCCATGAACGGCACCGCCGCGCTCAGCAGGGTGTAGCCGACGATCCCGGCTGATATGCCTCGCGGCGCATGGCCGGGCGGCTGGGACGGCAGCGCGGTCCGGGGGCTCGTGGCGTCTTCGGGGTCGAATAACCGATCACGCGCATCTCGAGGCAGACATCCTTGCGCATGCCGCCGCTTGGTATCGACGACTTCCTGTATTTCTCGTCCCGCCGGTTCTGCTCGGCGCTCATGGTCAGACCGGCGGAGCGGCGGTCATCAGCGCGGTGCCGCCAAGGGTCGCGCCCTGCAACATGCCGATATCGCGCACCTGGCACAGCCAGCACGACCGCAGCCGGCCGACCGGAACATCTGGCAGGAGCATCAATGTGGCACCGTTACGCACCCACTGCACCGTCTTGTCGTCCTCGATCCCGCTCGCAACCGCCTCGTCGCCTGATACCTCTGCGGCATGGAACGCGCCGTCTAGGAGAAACAGCACGACGGAACCGACAGTCGCAGCCGCGACGCTGACCAGTTCGACCGTCGCGGCAACTGTTCCGTCAGCAATTCGGGTGCCGTCACGAAGATGACGCCGCCCCTGGCAGGCCGGCCCGTACTCCGTCACGTCGCAGAAGAACGAGGCCTATCGCGCAGCATTTCCCGAAATGTGGAACCGGCCGCCAGTCGGTTCTACAGGAGAGGGCGGGATGCGGATGCGCGGGATGCGGACCCCTGCAGGCTGCACCACGCCATGATGACGGCCGCGACGGATGCCGACGGGTTAGCTCTAACAATGGCGACCACGGCCATCCTTGCCGGAAGCGCGGTCCGGATGGCACCCGGCTTCCTTCAACTCCGATGAGGCTGAACGATCGTCGCAGGAGGCCGGTTGTCATGGTTTGACACGATGCCGCCTTCGTTGCCATCCACGGTCCCAGCCCGTTGCAGGAGAGCCCATGTTCCTCGCCCATCCGACCGGACAGCCGCCGGTGGCCGTCTCGGACGAGACGCAAAGCAACGCGGCGGCCTGGCTCGATCTGCTGGACCCCACGGAGGAAGAGCGGACGCTGGCGCATGCCCTGACCGGCCTGCGCATCCCGACGCGACAGGAGGTGGAGGAGATCGAGAGCTCCAGCCGGGTCTACATGGAGGAGCAGACCCTGTATCTGTCGACGCCGCTGGTGCGACGCACCGACGACGCCTCCTTCACCTCGCCGGTCGGGTTCGTGCTCAGCCAGGACCGGCTCGTGACCATCCGCTATACGGACTACTCGGTGTTCGAGACCGTCGGGCGAAAGCTGTCGAAGCAGACGACGTCGCATAACGCCGAGGATTCGCTGCTGCTGCTGCTCGAGGCGATCATCGACAGGATCGCCGACGTGCTGGAGATTTCCGGACGCGAGCTCGACCAGCTCTCCAAACGGGTCTTCCATTCGCAGGATTCGGAGGTCGGCAACAACGATCGCGCGCTGCGTGCGCTGCTTCAAAAGGTCGGCAGGGAAGCCGACCTGGTTTCCTCGGTCCGCGACAGCCTGCTCGGGCTGCAGCGCATCGTCATCTATATTCGCGACAATGCCGACCGCCCGTGCCCGGAGCGACTCGCGGTGCGGCTGACCCTGGTGTCGAAGGACATCTCGTCGTTGAGCGATTATGACGGGCAGCTCAACACCAAGGTGCAGTTCCTGCTGGATGCGACGTTGGGCTTCATCAACATCGAGCAGAACAACGGCATCAAGATCCTGACCGTGGTGAGCATCATCGGCATCCCGCCGACCCTGATCGCCAGCATCTACGGGATGAACTTCAAGAACATGCCCGAGTTGAACTGGAGCTTCGGCTACTGGTATGCCCTTGGGCTGATGGCGATCACGATCGTGGTGCCGATGATCTGGTTCTGGCGCAAGGGCTGGCTCGGCGGGCGATGACGGTGGGATGGTGATGCTGGCACGAACGGGTCTCACGCAGCCGGCAATCCTGGCAGGTCTGACGATCTGCCTTGCCTGCACGGGCAGGGCGGCGGCGCAGCCGGCTCCGGACCCGGCCGCGGTCATGGCACGAATCGCAGCCGAGCCGTACCGGTATGGCGGGGCGCTGCAGGGCACGGTGCCGGGCGTGCGGCAGGCGGTGGATCATCCGCCGGTTCATCTCTCGATCGGGCTTGCCGGACCGGCGCCGGACGGGCGGCTGCAGGGCGAGGCGATCCTGTTCACGGCCGACCGCCATCTGGTGGCGCTGGGCCAGGTGACCGGTCGCCTGACCGGCGGGCCGACGGCCGGCACCGCTGACTGCACGCTGCACCTGGCGTTGCCGGCGCAGGAGGTGGCGCTGTCGGGCCTGTGCACCGCAGACGCCCTGTCCGGGGAGATCGTCTCGCAGCCACGCCATGTGGCTCTGCTGACCAGGCTGATATTCTGGTGGGGGGACCGTGCGGTCGCCGGACGCTACTGGCTGACGCCAGCCTCGTTCGATCCGGGGCCCTGAACAAGGCCGTCGCCGGGCTGCTTGACGCGCGTGGGTGTGCCGCCCTATCTTCTTTTTGTCCCTCGGCAGGTCCCTTGCCGGTCCGGGATCCCTCCAGTCGGAACGTCGTCGGTCGACCCAGCGCGGAGCCTGCTCCGCTCGCGACCGGACATGGTCGCTGCCGAACACGGCATGCGGCCCGTTCCCCCTCCCTTCGCACGATCGATCTTTCGAGGCGTCCATGCACCTCGCCGAACTCAAGGCAAAAACACCTTCCGACCTGCTCTCCTATGCGGAGTCGCTGCAGATCGAGAACGCGTCGTCCCTGCGCAAGCAGGACATGATGTTCGCCATCCTCAAGAACCTCGCCGAGAACGACCAGGCCATCCACGGCGAAGGCACGCTGGAGATCCTGTCCGACGGATTCGGCTACCTGCGCTCGCCGGAAGCCAACTTCCTGCCGGGCCCCGACGACATCTATGTGTCGCCGAGCCAGGTCCGGCGTTTCGGACTGCGCACCGGAGATACGGTCGAGGGACAGATCCGCGCGCCGCGCGACGGCGAGCGGTATTTCGCGCTGCTCAAGCTCAACACCATCAATTTCGAGCCGCCCGAGGCAGTCAAGCACCGGATCAACTTCGACAACCTCACGCCGCTCTATCCCGACCGCCGGCTGAAGATGGAGAACGAGAGCGCGCCGGTGACCGCCAAGGGGCAGACCAAGGACTTCACCCCGCGCGTGATCGACCTGGTCTCGCCGATCGGCATGGGACAGCGCGCGCTGATCGTGGCGCCGCCGCGTACCGGCAAGACGGTGATGCTGCAGAGCATCGCCACCGCGATCTCGCAGAACCATCCCGAGGTGTTCCTGATCGTGCTGCTCATCGACGAGCGGCCCGAGGAGGTCACCGACATGGCGCGCACGGTGAAGGGCGAGGTGGTGTCGTCCACCTTCGACGAGCCGGCGACGCGTCACGTGCAGGTGACGGAGATGGTGCTGGAGAAGGCCAAGCGCCTGGTCGAGCACAAGCGCGACGTGGTGATCCTGCTGGATTCGATCACCCGGCTGGCGCGCGCCTACAACACCGTCGTGCCGTCGTCGGGCAAGGTGCTGACCGGCGGCGTGGATGCCAACGCGCTGCAGCGACCGAAGCGCTTCTTCGGTGCGGCTCGCAACATCGAGGAAGGCGGCTCGCTGACCATCATCGCCACCGCGCTGATCGACACCGGATCGCGCATGGACGAGGTGATCTTCGAGGAGTTCAAAGGCACCGGCAATTCCGAGCTGATCCTGGACCGCAAGCTCTCCGACAAGCGCACCTTTCCGGCGATCGACGTGACCAAGAGCGGCACCCGCAAGGAGGAGCTGCTGGTCGACAAGAGCGCTCTGTCGAAAATGTGGGTGCTGCGGCGCATCCTGCAGCCGATGGGCACCATGGACGCCATGGATTTCCTGCTCGACAAGCTGAAATACAGCAAGACGAACAACGACTTCTTCGATGCGATGAACACCTGACCGGGCAGGCGTCCAGGATGGGGGCCGGGCGATGACCCCGGCGCTTCTCGTCAGTCCGGGATCAGGATCGTGCTGCCGGTGGTGGCACGGGATTCCAGTGCCCGATGGGCCTGGGCCGCCTGCGACAGCGGGTAGCTCTGGCCGATCTCGATCCGCACGGCGCCGCTCGACACGACATCGAACAGTTCCGCCGCTGCCTGCTCGAGCTGGTCGCGCCGGCTGATGAAGGTCGTCAGCTTCGGGCGCGTGACGAAGAGGCTGCCGCGCGCCGCCAGCAGGCTGAGCGAGACGCCGGTGACCTCGCCCGAGGCGTTGCCGTAGCTGACCAGCAGGCCCCGCGGCGCCAGGCAGTCCAGGCTGGGCATGAAGCTGTCCTTGCCGACGCTGTCATAGACCACCGGCAGCATGGCGCCGCCGGTGATGCGCTTGACCTTCACCGCCAGATCCTCGAGCCCGATCACGGTGTGCGCGGCGCCATGCCGGCGGGCGAGCTCGGCCTTCTGCTCGCTGGAGACGACGCCGATGACGGTGGCGCCGAGATGGGCGGCCCACTGGCACAGCAGCAGCCCGACACCGCCGGCGGCGGCATGCACGAGGATGGTGTCGCCGGCCTGCAGCACCCGCACCTGACGCAGCAGCGCCTGCGCCGTCAGGCCGCGCAGCATCATCGCCGCCGCCGTCCGGGTGTCGATCGTGTCCGGGAGCTGCACCACGAGGTCGGCGGCAATGGTTCTGTGACCCGCATAGGCGCCGAGCTGGCCCGGATAGGCGACCCGGTCGCCCGGCTTCAGCCGGGTGACGGCAGAGCCTACGACCTCCACGATCCCGGCCGCCTCCATGCCGATCACGGCAGGCAGGGTCGGCAGCTTGTAGAGGCCGGTGCGATGGTAGACGTCGATGAAGTTGAGGCCGACCGCTTCCTGGCGGATCAGCACCTCCTGCGGGGCCGGCATCGGCATCGGCACGTCGTCCCAGCTCAACACCTCCGGGCCGCCATAGCCGTGGACGCGGATGGCTCTGGTCATGCCTGCAGGCCGAGGCCGGAGAGCGGGATCATGCGGCGGACCGCCGGGCAGGGCGCTCGGCCGCCGCTTCGTGCGTCAGCAGGAAGCGCTTGGTCTCGACCCCGTCTCCCATCGAGAAGCCGCCAAGGTGCGACCGTGCGACCACGCGATGGCAGGGGATCAGGATCGGCAGCGGGTTGCAGCGGTTGGCCTGGCCGATCGACCGGGCGGAGCCGCCGGTCGATCGGGCCAGCTCGGCATAGGTGCGGGTCTCGCCATACGGGATCTCGCCCAGGGCGGACCAGACGCGCTGTCGGTAGGGCGTGCCGCCCGCCGGCAGCAGCGGGATGCTGAAGCGGATCAGGGCGCCGTCGAAGTAGGCGTCGAGCTGCTGCCGTGCCTCGCGGAGCAGCGGGGTCTCCTCCTGGTCGCGACTCCAGCCCCAGTCGAGCGCCACGATGGCGTCCTCTTCCTGTGTCATGGTCAGCGATCCGAGCGGAGAATGCAGTGACAACTGTGGCAAGACGGCCCGCCTCCGATGCCGGTTCCAGGACCGGCGAGGTCGCATGGCAGAGCAGGGCCGGAACCGTGTCAAGCGCCACGGGATGCGCACGTGCGCGGCCGGCGCCGAACGGGCGGTCCGGATGAGCGACACGCCGCCCACGATCTTCGCCCGCGCGACCGGGACGGGACGGGCCGCCATCGCCGTGATCCGGATCAGCGGGGCGGCGAGCGGGCCGGTTCTCGATGCGCTCGGCGGTGGCCGCCCGCCGCCGAGGCGGGCGGTGCTGCGTGCGCTGCGCCGCACCGGCGCCGACGGGCCGGAGCTGCTGGATCATGCGCTGGTGCTGTGGTTCCCGGGACCGCGCAGCTACACCGGGGAGGACAGCGCCGAGCTGCATCTGCATGCCGGACCGGCGGTGGTCGAGGCGGTATCGGACGCGCTGGTGGCCCTGGGCGCCCGGCCGGCCGAGCCCGGCGAGTTCACCCGCCGGGCCTTCGGCAACGGGCGGCTGGATCTGCTGGAAGCGGAAGCCGTCGCCGACCTGATCGAGGCGGAGACGCAAGCCCAGCGTCGCCAGGCGCTGCGCCAGGCGGACGGGGCGCTGAGCCGGCTCTATGACGGCTGGGCGGCACGGCTGCGACGACTGCTGGCGCATCACGAAGCGCTGATCGACTTTCCCGACGAGGATCTGCCGCAGGACCTCGAGGCCGCGGCGGCGGCAGGCATCGGGCAGCTGCTGGCCGAGATGCGGCTGCACCTGGCCGAGGGGCAGCGGGCGCAGCGGGTCCGGTCCGGGCTGTTCATCGCCGTCAGCGGACCCCCGAATGTCGGCAAGTCCAGCCTGGTGAACCGGCTGGCGGGACGGGAGGCGGCCATGGTGTCCGAATGGGCCGGCACCACGCGGGATGCGATCGAGGTGCGGCTGGTGCTGGGCGACGTGCCGGTGACGCTGGTGGACACGGCAGGGCTTCGCGAGGCGGCCGATCCGCTGGAGGCCGAAGGCGTGCGCAGGGCCAGGCGCCACGCCGCGGAGGCGGATCTGGTCCTGCACGTGGCGGCGGAAACGGCGACGATGCCGTCCGGCGGAATCCGCGTCTGGAACAAGGTGGATCTGGCGCCGGCACCGCAGGGCTGGCACGGCGTCAGCGCGCGGACGGGCCAGGGCATCGAGGCGCTCGAGGCCGTGCTGGCCCAGGAGGTGCACCGGCTGACCGATGCCGGCGCAGCACCTCCGCTGACCCGGGCCCGGCACCGGGCCGGCGTGGCCGAGGCGGTCGAGCAGCTGGAGATGGCGGCACGGCCGGATCTGCCGGAGCTGCAAGGCGAGGCGCTGCGCCTGGCCATGCGGGCGCTGGGGCGGCTGACGGGAGCCGTCGGGGTGGACGATCTGCTAGATACGGTGTTCAGGGAGTTCTGCATCGGAAAATGACGCCTGCAGGACCAGATGATGGCCCGGGGCACGCACCGGTGTAATACGGAGAGAAGCCAGGCATGGTCGACAGGGTGGACGTGATCGTCGTCGGCGGCGGCCATGCCGGGTGCGAGGCGGCGGCGGCCTCGGCACGCAGCGGCGCGCGCACGCTGCTGCTGACGCATCGGCTGGAGACGATCGGCGCGATGTCCTGCAACCCGGCGATCGGCGGCATCGGCAAGGGACATCTGGTGCGCGAGATCGATGCGCTGGACGGGCTGATGGGACGGGCCGCCGATCGTGCGGGGATCCACTTCAAGCTGCTGAACCGGTCCAAGGGACCGGCGGTGCACGGGCCGCGGGCGCAGGCCGACCGGTCGCTGTATCGGACGGCGGTGCGGGCGCTGCTGGCGGAGACCGAGGGGCTGACGATCGAGACGGGGTCGGTCGATGATCTGCTGCTCGACGACGCGGCCGAGGCCTGCGGCGTCGTCTGCGCGGACGGGCGGCAGATCCGGGCCGGTGCGGTGGTGCTCACCGCCGGCACGTTCCTGCGCGGCGTCATCCATGTCGGCCACGAGACGATGCCGGCAGGCCGGGTCGGCGAGGCGCCGGCGGCTGCACTCGGCCATCGTCTGCAGACCATGGGGCTGCCGCTCGGCCGGCTGAAGACCGGCACGCCGCCACGGCTCGCACGCGACAGCATCGACTGGGAGTCGCTGCCGGAGGACCCGGGCGACGTCGTGCCGCAGCCGTTCAGCCGCCTCACCACGGCGATCGCCAACCCGCAGCTCTCCTGCCGGATCACCGCGACGACGCCCGAGACGCATGCGCTGATCCGCGACAACCTGCATCTGTCGGCGGTCTATGGCGGCGCGATCTCCGGACGCGGCCCGCGCTACTGCCCGTCGATCGAGGACAAGGTGGTGCGCTTCGAGGGCCGCGAGCGGCACCAGGTGTTCCTGGAGCCCGAGGCCCTCCCGGACAACCCGGGCGGCGATCTGGTCTATCCGAACGGCATCTCGACCAGCCTGCCGGCCTCGGTGCAGGCGCAGCTGGTGGCGACCATGCCGGGCCTGGCCAGGGCGCGCATCGTGCAGCCGGGCTATGCCGTCGAGTACGACTACATCGATCCGCGCGCGCTCTGGCCCACGCTGGAGCTCAAGCAGGTCAGGCGGCTGTTCCTGGCCGGGCAGATCAACGGCACCACCGGCTACGAGGAAGCGGCGGCGCAGGGGCTGATGGCCGGGTTGAACGCGGCGCGTCGGGCCTCCGGCGCGGAGCCGGCGGTGGTGGATCGCGGCATGGGCTATGTCGGCGTGATGATCGACGACCTGACGACGCAGGGCGTGTCGGAGCCGTACCGGATGTTCACTTCGCGGGCGGAATACCGGCTCACCTTGCGGGCGGACAATGCCGATCTGCGCCTGACCGGTGCCGGAATCGGCTGGGGCTGTGTCGGGGCTGCGCGCGCAGGGCTGTTTGCTGCCGATCAGGCGGCGATCGGGCAGGCAATGGAGCGCGCCGAGGCGGACAGCTTCACGCCGGTGCTGCTGCACGGCGCCGGCATCGCGGTGACGTCGGACGGGCGGCGGCGCAGCGTGCTCGACCTGCTGGCGGCAGGCGTCGATCCCGGCCTGCTGCACGGGGTGGCACCATGGCTCGGCGACCTGTCCGAGCGGATCAGGCAGCATCTGCAGACCGAAGCCCGCTACCGGGGCTATCTCGGACGGCAGGCCCGCGAGATCCGGCAGCTTGCCGGCGAGTCGGCCATGACGCTGCCGCAGACCCTGGACTACCAGACGATCGGCGGCCTCAGCAGCGAGATGCGCGAACGGCTGACGGCCGCGCGGCCGGCGAACTTCAGCGCGGCACAACGGGTGCCGGGCATTACCCCGGCAGCGCTGATGGCGCTGATGGTCCATCTCAGGGCTGCCTGATGCGCCATGGGCGACATCCTGGCGACGAGCTGGCAGGCGATGTTTCACGTGAAACACTGCAGCGGCTGCAGCTGTTCGCCGGGATGCTGGCGCGCTGGAACAGCCGGATCAACCTGGTGTCGCCGCGCGATCTGGACCAGCTCTGGACCCGCCACATCGCCGACAGCCTGCAGCTCACAACCGAGCTCGCGCCCACCGAGGCGTTCATCGATCTGGGGTCAGGCGGCGGGTTTCCCGGGCTGGTGCTGGCCATCGCCAACGACAGCCCGGTGACGCTGATCGAGGCCGATCAGCGCAAGGCGAGCTTCCTGAGGGAGGCGGCCCGGGCCACCGGGGCGACGGCCACCGTGATCGCCCGGCGGATCGAGCAGGTGCAGGGCCTGACGCCGGCCCGGATCGTGACCGCGCGCGCGCTGGCGCCGCTGCCGCGCCTGCTGGACTGGGCGGCCCCGTTCCTCGCCGAGAACGGGATCTGCCTGTTCCTGAAGGGGCGCGCCGCCGACGACGAATTGACCGCAGCCGCCGCCGAATGGCACATGACGGTGTCCCGACGACCGAGCCGGACCGATCCGGCGGGCGTCATCCTCAGGTTGAGTGAACTCAGGCGTGTCAGAAAGCCCGACCGGGCGCCCGGCCGGTAGTCCCGGCGCCGCATCGAGTGCGATCCCCCATATCCTCGCCATCGCCAACCAGAAGGGCGGTGTCGGCAAGACCACCACCGCGATCAACCTGGCAGCCAACCTGGCGATGCTGGACCACAGGGTGCTGCTGATCGATCTCGATCCGCAGGGCAACGCCTCCACCGGGCTCGGGATCGGCTACGGCAACCGTCGTGCCGGCAGCTACGCGCTCATCGCCGAAGGCGAAAGCCTCCAAGGCCTGGCCTGTCGGACCGATCTGCCGACGCTGGCGGTGGTGCCGGCCGACAACGAGCTGGCCGGCGCCGAGATCGAGCTGGTCGAGATGGAACGCCGCGAATACCGGCTACGCGAGGCGCTGGCGCCCGCGGCGGCATCCAGCTCGTACGACTTCATCCTGATCGACTGCCCGCCGAGCCTCGGCCTGCTGACCCTGAACGCGCTGGTCGCAGCGCATTCCGTCCTGGTGCCGCTGCAGTGCGAGTTCTTCGCCCTCGAAGGCGTCAGCCAGCTCATCCGCACCGTCGAGCGCATCCGACGTGCTTTCAATCCCGCCCTGATCCTGCAGGGCCTGGTGCTGACCATGTTCGACCGGCGCAACAACCTGTCCGAGCTGGTCGCAGCCGACGCGCGCGGCTTCTTCGGCGGCCAGGTGTTCGAGACGGTGATCCCGCGCAACATCCGGATCTCCGAGGCGCAGAGCCATGGCAAGCCGGTACATCTCTACGATCCGAAATCGAGCGGCGCGCTCGCCTACACGACGCTGGCCGAGGAGCTTCTCGGTCGTCTGCACCTCGCCGTCCGGGAGCCTGCCCCATGAAGACGAGGGACGCCTCGGCGCCACGGCTCGGTCGCGGACTGGCCGCCCTGCTGGGCGACAGCCGTCCGGACGAGGGACGCGTCCCACCGGGTCATGAGGGGATCCACCCGCTGGCGATCGAGCTGCTGGAAGCAGGGCCGTTCCAGCCGAGACAGGCGATGGAGCAGGAGCCGCTCGAGGAGCTCGCCGCCTCGATCCGTGCCCAGGGCGTGCTGCAGCCGATCCTGGCGCGACCGCATCCGCAACAGCCGGACCGCTACCAGATCATCGCCGGCGAGCGTCGCTGGCGTGCAGCCCAGCTGGCCGGGCTGCACGCGGTGCCGGTGCATGTGCGCGTCCTGTCGGATGTCGATGCCATGGCAGCCTCCCTGGTCGAGAACCTGCAGCGTCGCGACCTGAACGCGATCGAGGAGGCCGAAGGGCTGCAGCGCCTGATCAGCGAGTTCGCCCTGACCCAGGAGGCGCTCGCAGGTGCTGTCGGCAAGTCCCGCAGCCACGTCTCGAACACCATCCGCCTGCTGCAGCTGCCGATCGCCGTCCGCCGCGAGGTGATGAACGGGGCACTCACCGCCGGGCATGCCCGCGCGCTGATCGGCCATCCGGATCCGGCCGCCGCGGCGCGTGCGGTGGTCGCAAGGCGCCTGTCGGTGCGCCAGACCGAGGCGCTGGCGCAGAGCCAGATCCAGGCCGCACGCCTCGCCCCGAGTTCCGCGCAGGCGCCGGTCGACCGGGCCAAGGCCAGGCCCAAGGATCACGAGATCGAGGCTCTCGAGCGCGAGCTGCGGCAGAAGCTCGGCCTGAAGATCGAGGTGCAGTTCGACGGACGCGGCGGCCAGCTGCGTATCCACTACGACACCCTCGATCAGCTCGACGGCGTGCTGCAGCTGCTCAACCGGTAGCAGCACATCGCCGCTGCGGGAAATGCGGGACAGCCACTTCCCTCGGCGGCGAGGCGCTGCTATAGCGCCGTCACCGTGACGGACCCCGGTCGGGCATGGGCGCATAGCTCAGTTGGTAGAGCAGCTGACTCTTAATCAGCGGGTCGTAGGTTCGAACCCTACTGCGCCCACCACGGTCCGGTCTCGCGTCAGAACGACGGCTGCACCACCGCCATGATGACGATCACGAGCATCAGCACCGTCGGGATCTCGTTCGCCATCCGGTAGAAGCGCTGCGGCCGCGTGTTGCGGTCGGCCAGGAAGTCCTTGCGCCAGGCGCTGCAGGCGCCGTGGAAGCCCAGCATCAGCACCACGCCGGCGAGCTTGGTATACCACCAGCCGGCCCTCCAATCGACCGCACCCGGCGTCATGATCAGCAGGATGCCGAACCCCAGTGACGCCAACATCGCCGGCGTGGTGATCTGCCTGAGCAGCCGGCGCTCCATCACCTTGAAGCCCTCGCTCTGCTCGGAGCCGACGGTGGTCGCGCAGTGATACACATACAGGCGCGGCAGGTAGAACAGCCCGGCCATCCAGGCGATCACCGAGATCAGATGGAACGCCTTCTCCCACTGCAGATAGGGCCCCAGCGCATAGATCATGCGCGGCGCACTGTCTCGACCAGCGCATGGACGTGGTCGGGCGAGGTCTGCGGCAGCACGCCATGGCCGAGATTGAAGACGTGCGGCCGGCCACGCAGCGAGTCTCGGATCATCAGCACCTCATGCTCCAGGGCCTTGCCGCCTGCCAGCAGGCAGAGCGGGTCCAGGTTGCCCTGCAGAGCCATGTCGTGCGGCACCATGCCGGCTGCCAGGGCAGGATCGGCGGAGGTGTCGAGCGCCAGCCCGTTCACCCGCGTTGCGGCGGCGTAGCGGCCGACCAGCAGCCCGCCCAGGCGGGGGAAGCCCAGGATCGGCACCGACGGATGGCGACCCCGGATCTGCTCGACGATCAGCCGGGTGGGCTCGATCACGTGACGCTGGAACTGCGACGGCGGCAGCAGCCCCGACCAGCTGTCGAACAGCATGATCGCCTCGGCGCCGGCCTCGATCTGGTCGCACAGCATCCGTGCGGTCGTGCGCACCAGCAGGTCGATCAGCCGGTCGAACAGCGCAGGGTCCGCATAGGCCATGCGCCGCGTCTCGGCGAAATCCTTCGAGCCGCCGCCCTCCACCATGTAGCAGGCGACGGTGAACGGGGAGCCCGCGAAGCCGATCAGCGCGGTGGCACCGGCACGGCCGGCGCCCAGCACCGCCTCGGACTCCGGCGCGTCCAGCGATCGCCTGAGCCGCCTGAGCGTCTCCATGATCGGCGCCGTCACCTCGGCGACCCGCTCCGGCTGCAGCCGGTCCAGGTCGGCTCGCGTCCGGATCGGCTGCAGCACCGGGCCGACGCCCTCGACGAAGGTCAGGGACTGGCCCATCGCCCAGGGCAGGATCAGGATGTCGCTGAACAGGATCGCCCCGTCCATGCCATAGCGGCGGATCGGCTGCAGGGTGATCTCGGTGGCGATGTCTGGCGTCGTGCAGCGGGTGAGGAAGTCCGCCTGCGCCCGCAACGCCCGGAACTCCGGCAGGTAGCGACCGGCCTGGCGCATGAGCCACACCGGCGGCGGCCAGACCGCTTCGCCGGCCAGCACACGCAGCAAACGCTTGTCCGTCATCGTCACGCTCGCTCGGGGTTTCTGGCGGTCCCGGAGATCTGGTCCCGTCGATGATCCCAAGCTCTAAACATGAAAGAAGAAGAAGAAAATGGTGGGAGTCCTAAGGGGGCCTGTGGATGTCGGGGTACCCGGCTTGCCGAAAACGTACCCCGCTTTGCCCACAGCGTGTACAACTTCCAGGACGTTGATTAGGCCTGCGTTTCCCGAGTTGTCCGGAAGACCTCCGACCGTGGCTGTGTACAACTCCACCTCGCCGGCGGCCGTACCCGTCATCCCCATGACTCGGTACCCGCAGCCTCGCCTGCCCGTACCGTCCCCGTGTACCCCAGGACTCTCGCACCCATGACCATGCCGCCCGACCCACCCCGCCCCGGGATGCAGGCCGCGACTCCGCCGCTGATCCTGGCCAGCGGTTCGCAGACGCGGCTGATGCTGCTGCAGGCGGCGGGTCTGTCGGTGACGGCAAGGTCCGCCGCGATCGACGAGGACGCGGTCAAGCGGCAGGCGCGTGCCGAGGCGATGCCGGCGGACGCAGCCGCCCTCAGGCTCGCCGAACTCAAGGCGCGCGCGGTGGATGATCCGGATGCCCTGGTCATCGGCGCCGACCAGATCCTGGTCTGCGAGGGGCGCTGGTTCGACAAGCCGGCCGATCTGTCGGCTGCGCGGACGCATCTGCAGGCCCTGCGCGGCCGGCCGCACGTGCTGCAGACTGCGTTGGTCTGCCGGCGGCAGGGCCGGACCCTCTGGCAGCACGTCGCGTCACCTGCCTTGCGCATGCGGCCGGTCTCCGACGGCTTCATCGATGCCTATCTGGCGCTCGAAGGCGACCGGGTGCTGTCGAGCGTGGGTGCCTACAGGCTCGAAGGGCCGGGGCTGCAGCTGTTCGAGGCGGTCGAGGGCGAGCACGCCGCCATCCTCGGACTGCCGATGCTCGCCCTGCTGGAGTTCCTGCGCGCCTGCGGCCTGCTGATGCGCTGAGACGATGCCGGGGCATCCGTCGCCAGGGTTGCCACTCCCCGCAAGCACGGCTATATGCGCGCCACCCAAGCCTCCTGCGCGCTGCAGGAGTGCCGACCGGACAACCGGGGCTGTAGCTCAGTTGGGAGAGCGCCTGAATGGCATTCAGGAGGTCAGGGGTTCGATTCCCCTCAGCTCCACCAGTCCGGCCCCGAGCGGGCGGATCCTCCTGGTGATCGTGTATTGCGGCGGACCTCTGACGCACCGGCCCGTGATGACGCCGGCATGAAGCGCCGCACCCTGATCGCCGCCCTTGCCGGCACGGCCGCCTGCGGCCGTGCCGTCGCACGTGCTGCCGGCACCGGTCCGGCCGCGTCCGCGCATCCCGGCCGGCTGAACCTGATCACCGACGTGCCCGGCCTCGCCGTCGGCCAGGCGGACGACGCGCACGTCCGCACCGGCGTCACCGTGATCCTGCCCGATGCCCGCGCCGTCTGCGCGGTCGACGTCGCCGGCGGCGCCCCCGGCACGCGCGAGACCGACGTGCTCGACGGCTGGAACCTGGTGCGCTCGGCCGACGCCGTGGTGCTGTCCGGCGGCTCGGTCTATGGGCTCGCCGCCGCGGACGGCGTCGCCGCCTGGCTGGGCTCGCGCGGCCGCGGCTTCGCGCTGACCACTCAGCCTGGCGTCCCGCCCTCGCCGATCGTCCCGGCGGCGATCCTGTTCGATCTCGCCAATGGCGGCGACAAGGGCTGGGGCATGACGCCGCCCTACCGCGAGCTCGGCATCCGTGCGGTGGAGGCGGCCGCCCGGGCCCCGTCCCTGGGCACCGCGGGTGCCGGCTACGGCGCTCGCGCCGGGGCGCTGAAGGGCGGCATCGGCTCGGCGTCGCTGGTGACGGCGGACGGCATGACGATCGGCGCGATCGTCGCCGTCAACTGCCTCGGCTCGCCGGTGGTGCCGGGAAGCCGGCATTTCTGGGCCGGTGCCTTCGAGATCGGCGACGAGTTCGGCGGCCTCGGCCCCGGAACCGGACGCGTGGCGCCGGAAGACTGGGGCCTGGCGGCGATCAATCCGGGCGTCCGCGGCAACACCACGATCGCCTGCATCGCCACCGACGTCGCCCTCGACCCCGACGAGCTCAAGCGCGTGGCGATGATGGCCCAGGACGGGCTGGCGCGTGCGATCCGGCCGGTGCATTCGCCGTTCGACGGCGACGTGGTGTTCGCGCTCTCCACCGCCCGCCAGACCCGTCCGGATGCCGCCCGCCCGCTGACCGTCGCCCGCATCGGCGCCGCGAGCGCGGACGTGCTGGCCCGGTCGGTGGCGCGCGCGGTGTTCGCGGCCACGCTGCCGCCCGGCATGGCGGGCAAGACCTGGCACATGCTGTGACCGTCGGACGGCGATGAAGCCGGGCTGGCGGCTCGCGGTCGGCCTCGGCATCCCGACGCTTGCGATCGTGCCCACCGTTCCGGTGCTGGCGCGGCTGGATCTGGCGCCGCTCGGGGTGCCGATCGCCGTGCTCTGGCTGTTCGGCTGCATCCCGCTCACCGCCGCCTGCCTCTGCGTCTGCTGGATCACGCACGACCGCCATCAGCCGGAGGACGAGATCCCGATGATCCGGCCCGAGTGACCGCCACCTTCCTCGGCCTGATCGTGCTGTCCGTCCTGGTCGCGCTGCGGTCCGGGCTCGGGCGTCGGGCTCTGCGCGCGGAAGAGTTCTTCGTCGCATCCGGGCGCTTCGGCCCGGGACTGTTCTTCTTCCTCGCCGTCGGCGAGACGTACAGCGTGGCCACCATCCTGGGCTTCCCGGGCGGCGTCTATGCGCGCGGCACCGGCTTCGTCGCCTGGTTCCTCGGCTACATCCTGCTGTCGTTCCCGGTCGGCTACTTCCTCAACCCCTGGATCTGGCGCGCCGGCCGGCTCTATGGCGCGGTGACCCTGGCCGACCTGTTCCGGCGTCATTTCGACAGCCGCATGCTCGAGCTGGTGGTGACCACGGCCTCGATCCTGTTCCTGGTGCCGCTCGGCGTGCTGCAGTTCGTCGGGCTCGACACCGTGCTGCGCGGCCTGGGCTGGGACGTGCCGCCCTTGCTGCTGGTGGGCATCGGCGCGGGGCTGGCGTTCGCTGCCGTGCTGCCGTCCGGGATCCGGGCGCCCGCGCAGGTCGCGGTGCTGAAGGACCTGCTGGTGCTGGCGGCCGTGCTGTCCACCGGCATCGCGGCACTCGAGCTGATGCACGGCCAGGGTGGCGTGCGGGCAGGGTCGGGGCGCCATCCCGCGCCCGGCGCGTCCTGGTCCGGCGACCTGTTCACGACCTCGACCATCCTGCTGCAGAGCGTCGGCTTCTGCCTGGTGCCGCAGACCTGTGCCGCCCTGTTCACCGTCCGCTCGGTGGCCGCGATGCGCCGGGCGCAGATGGTGATGCCGCTCTACATGCTGATGTTCCCGTTCCTGCTGGCCGTGGCCGACTTCGCGCTGGACCATCGGCTGGTCCTGTCCTCGCCGAACGACGTGTTCCCGGCCGTCGCCCGTCTGCTGCTGCCGGGCTGGATGGTCGGGGTGGCGATGGCGGCGGCCGCCCTGTCGGCGCTGGTGGTGCTGGCCGGGATCTGCCTGACGCTCGGGCCGCTGGTGTCGCGCAACCTGCTGCCCGGGCTCGACGGCGACGGCCAGCGGCGCTGGTCGAAGCTGGTGATGGCGCTCTACCTGCTGCTGTCGGTCGCCGGCGCCGCCCGCTCCAGCCAGCTCATGGTGGCGATCAACAACCTGTTCTATTTCGGCGTCACCCAGTCCCTGCCGGGCCTGCTGGCGATCCTGCTGCTGGCGCGGGCACAGCCGGCCGCGATCGCCGTCGGGCTGATCGCCGGGGACGGCGTGGCGATCCTGCTGCACGAGGCAGGCATCCCGACCGGCGGCATCAATCCCGGCTTCGTCGGGCTGCTGGTCAACGGCTCGCTCATGCTCGCCGGCAGCGCGCTGTGGCCGGGACCCGTGCGGGTTCCGGTGATGCGACGCTGGACGCGGCCGGCCTCGCAGGGCTGAGCGCGCACCCTTCCGCCGGCAGCGGCGTTGAGAGGGCCGGCAGGGAAGGCGGACATGGGCAAGAAGCACAAGGCGGCCAGCGGCGAGATCGTCACCGTCCGCGGGCCCTGGCGCGGGGTGCTGCTGGCGTGCCGCAAGTGCGGCGGCAAGCTGAAGGGCGGCTTCGGGCCGAAGGGCAAGGACAGGCTGCCGGACGCCTTGCGGCAGCTGCTGCGCGAGACCGGCCGCAGGCAGGAGATGCGCATCCTCGAGATCGGCTGCCTCGGCGTCTGCCCGAAGGGAGGCGTCGTCGTGATGCATGGCGCGCAGCCCGGAGAGATGCTGGTGATCCCGGAGGGCATGGATCTGGCGCAGCTCGCAGCCCGGCTGCCGGCCGTGGCCACATCGCAACCCGCGCCGGCGGCCCGGGACTGAGCGGGGCGGGCTGCTGCCTTGACAGGCGCTGCCGCAGCCGGTTCCTGACAGACCCGGACGCGAGCGCTCGATGCTGCATCATCTCGACCACCTGCTCGCGCATTACGGCTACGGCCTGGTCTTCCTGATCGTCATGCTGGAAAGCATGGGCCTGCCGCTGCCGGGCGAGAGCCTGCTCATCGGCACCGCGCTCTACTGTGCCGCCACCCACCGGCTCGACATCGCCTGGGTCATCGTGGTGGCGATCGCGGGCGCGATCATGGGCGACAATTTCGGCTACCTGATCGGGCGCAGCGTCGGGTTTCGCGTGCTGGCCCGCTGGGGCGGCCATATCGGCCTCACCGCGGACCGGCTGACGCTGGGCCGCTACCTGTTCCGCCGCCATGGCGGCAAGGTGGTGTTCTTCGGCCGCTTCATCGCCGTCCTGCGCACCTTCGCCGCCATGCTCGCCGGCGCCAACCGCATGCCCTGGCCGGGCTTCCTGTTCTACAACGCGCTGGGCGGCATCGGCTGGGCCGGCGGCTACTCGCTGGCCGCCTACCTGCTCGGCCAACAGGCCGAGACGATCTCGGGCCCGCTCGGGCTGGTGGTCGGCACGATCGCCGTCATCGTCCTGGGCAGCGGCTTCCTGTTCCTCAAGCGCAACGAGAAGCGCCTGACCGCGGAGGCGATGCGGATGGCGGCAGCCGAGCCGCGTCGGGCCGGCGGATCGCCGTCCCGCTAGAAGCGCATCCCGACCCGAGGAGATCGTCGATCCGGTGCCAGGCCGTTGCCCGCCGGCGGCTGCGGTCGCGCTTCGCACGAGCCGCCCCGCCTTGCAGACATCCGCCTGCTCCTGCCGGCAGGCAGCGTCAGGGCGCGGCGTCGCCGGTCCCGGACGGGCGTGTCCTGCGGCGCCTGGCAGGCCGGAGGCTGATCCAGGCCGGCGCATGGTCGCTCGCCCCGGCCTCGCCGCGCACGGCGCGATCGACGCCGGCCGCGTCGAGACGGGCCGCGAGCGCCGGGTCGAGCAGGATATGGTCCAGCCGCAGCCCGGCATCGCGTGGCCAGCGATCGCGCGCATAGTCCCAGAAGGTGTAGAGCGGGCCGGTTGGATGGACCCGGCGCAACCCGTCGACCCAGCCCTGCTCAAGCAGGCGTGCGAAAGCCCGGCGGCTCTGCGGCTGCAGCAGCGCGTTGCCGGCCCAGGACCGGGTCGGGTAGATGTCCATGTCTGTCGGCACGACGTTGTAGTCGCCGGCCAGCGCCACCGGCACGCCCGCCGCACGCAGCCCGGCCGCATGCCGGGTCAGCCGCTCGAACCAGCGCAGCTTGTAGTCGAACTTCGGGCCGGGTTGCGGATTGCCGTTGGGCAGATACAGGCAGCCGATCAGCACGCCCGCCACCGCCGCCTCGATATAGCGGGCCTGCCGGTCCTCCGGCTCCCCCGGCAGGCGGCGGCAGGTCAGCACCGGCGTCCGGCCACGGGCGAGGATCGCGACGCCGTTCCAGCCCTTCTCCCCCTGCCACACCGCCTGGTAGCCGGCGGCGCGGATGGCCTCGTCGGGGAACTCCGCCTGCGCCGTCTTGAGTTCCTGCAGGCAGGCCACGTCCGGCCGCGCCTCGGCCAGCCAGGCCAGCAGGTTGGGGAGCCGGCGGTTGACCCCGTTGACGTTGAAGGTGGCGATCCTCACCGTGCCGCAACGCGGCCGGAGCCGGCGCGGATCGCCGCGTCCCGGCAGGGCCGGGGCTGGACGCCGGCTGCGTTCCGGGAAACAGTCGGCGGTGTTGCAACATCGGACCGGTCATGTTCCTCAACTGCCCCAGTGCCCCTGCCCGAACCGCCTGGCTGCTGGCTGTGCTGCTGCTCGGCAGCGGCCTGACCGCCGGCCGGGCGGCGGCGGCGGATATGCACGGGACCTCCGGGGCCACGGGAGCCGCGTCCGCAAGCAAGCCCGAGCCGGCCGACAAGCCCGAGAAGATCGACAACGCGCTGATCGCCGAGCTGCCCGCAGACAGCGTCACGCATCACGACTTCTCCGGCGCCGGCGGCCATCTCGGCTACACCGCCACCGCCGGCACGCTGATCCTGCGCGACGACAAGGGCGCTGCGTCGGCCAAGGTCTTCTACGTGTCCTATGTCGCAGACGGGCAGCAGGCGGCGCGCCGGCCGGTCAGCTTCTTCTTCAATGGCGGTCCCGGCGCCGGCAGCGCGTTCCTGCATCTCGGCGCCGCCGGCCCGATGGTGCTGAACTTCCCCGCCGCCAATCCGACCGACGGCGCCAACGCCCGGCTCGGCCCCAACCCCGACAGCTGGCTGCGCTTCACCGACATGGTGTTCATCGACGCGGTCGGCACCGGCTACAGCCTGCCGGTGCATCCCGAGAAGGCCGACAAGCAGTTCTGGGGCGTGCAGCAGGACGGGTCCGCCTTCGCGGACGCGATCCGCCTCTGGCTCGAGCACGCCCATCGCGACGTCTCGCCGAAATACCTGGTTGGCGAAAGCTATGGCGGCGTGCGCTCGATCAAGACCGCGTTTGCGCTGCAGGCCGAGCAGAACATTCCGCTGACCGGCATCGTCATGGTCTCGCCGGCAATCGAGATGAACCTGATCGGCGACACCGACAACCCGATCGGCAACGCCATCCTGCTGCCGAGCCTGGCCGCCTCGCAGATGGAGCGCGACGGCAGGCTGACGCCGCAGGCGATCGACGACGCCTACGGCTATGCGTTCGGTCCCTACCTCTCGACCCTGGCCGGCCCGCCGCTGGACGGGAACGATGCCAAGACCTTCTACGCCAAGGTCGCCGCCATGACCGGCCTGCCGGAAGCGGTGGTGGCCAAGGAGCGCGCGCAGATGAACCCGCAGGCGCACGACGTGCGCAGCCGCGACGGCCGCCTCTACAGCCTCTACGATGGCACCGTGTCCATCGCCGATCCGTTTCCCGAGGGGATCGACAACGGCGACAGCCCGGAACCCGTGCTGGCCGGCTACGGACTCGCCTACGGCAACGCCTTCACCGGCTATGCCGGCGACACGCTCGGCTTTCGCACCGACCTGAAATACGACCTGCTGAACCTCAAGGTGAACCAGGCCTGGGACTACAAGCAGCAGGGCGAGCTGATCGCCCGCGGGATGCCCGACCTGCGCAAGCTGATGGCCCTCAACCCGTCGCTGCGCGTGTTCATCGCCAACGGCTATTTCGACCTGACCTGCCCGTTCTCCGGCAGCCGCTGGCTGATCGAGCACATGCCGGTCGGGCGCGACCGGGTACGGCTCAAGGTCTATCCGGGCGGGCACATGCTCTATACCCGGCCGGACAGCCGGGCGGCGCTCGCGCACGATGTGGCAGCGCTCTACGCCGGAACGCCGTGACGCCCAGGGGCGCTGCCCCTGGACGCCTTTGGAAACCATCAATCCGGGGTCTGGGGCCCGTCGGCCCCAGCAGGTCCAGGGCGGCGCCCTGGCCTTGCTTCTGCTGCTGACCCGCTGCGCCCCGACACCGCCGCCCTGCGCGCCGCAGCCGGTCCCGGCCGACGACGTCGTCTATGTCGTCTCGCATGGCTGGCACACGGATCTCGGCATTCCCGCCACTGCCCTGCGCGGCCCGATGACCCGGTTCCGCCAGACCTTCCCGGGCATGACGACGCTGATGGTGGGGTTCGGCAGGCGCACCGTCATGATGGCGCCGGTGATCCACGTCGACGACCTGCTGATCGGCCCGTTTCCCGGCAGCGGCACGCTGCTGGTCGCGGGTCTGCGGGCGACGCCGGACCGTGCCTACGGCGACGGCACGATGGCGGTGCTGCGGCTGCCGCCAGGCGGCGCCGAACGCCTGTCGGATTTCGTCTGGCGGACCTTCCGGCTCGATGGCGGCCAGCCGGCGCGGATCGGCGACGGCTTCTTTCCCGGCAGCGTGTTCTATGCGAGCCGGATCGGCTATTCGGGCCTCTACACCTGCAACAGCTGGGCCGACGACGCGCTGCATGCGGCAGGCCTGCTGGCGGGTCCGTCCGGCGTGGTGTTCGCAGGCCAGGTCATGGCGCGCGCGACGCGTCTGGCTGGCCGCAGCTGCGCGATCGCCGCCGGCCGGTGACGCCGGGCTACGACCCGGGCGGCTGGGTCGTGGTCTGCGCCGGCACCGCCTGGCCGCTGGGCAGCACGACGTAGGTCGGGCTGGGCGACGAGCCGCCGCCGCCGAGGCTGGAGCTGCAGCCGCCCAGCAGGCCGGCTGTCAGGAGGATCGTCAGGCAGGCGAAGGCGCGGATCGTCATGTCCCGGACCTGATCATGAGCCTGCCCGTCGTTCAAGAGCGCATCGCAGGCGCCTACCGGTCGCCGACCGCGGTCTCGATGCGCCGGTCGGGCACCAGCCACATCAGCGCCACCGCGGCGTAGAGCGCGTCGGAGACGCGGATGTCGACGAAGGCGAGCAGGATGCCCGCGACATAGAGCGGCGGCGATGCCCTGCCCTTCAGGTTGCGAGCGATCGCGCGCACCAGGGCCGGATCCTGGTGCGGGTCGCGATCCCGCGCGCGGATGATGGCGGCCTGCATGATCCACCAGGCCAGGGCCGGCATCAGCAGGGCCGCGCCATAGGTGGCCGTCGGCGCCGTCGCCGTCGGATGCGCGCCGAGCCAGCCGGTGGCGAACGGGATCAGCGACAGCCAGAACAGCAGGTGCAGGTTGGCCCAGAGCAGCGCGCCGTCGACGCGTTCCACCAGATGGAACAGGTGGTGGTGGTTGTTCCAGTAGATGCCGACATAGACGAAGCTCAGCGCATAGCCGAGGAACGACGGCGCCTCGTGCAGCAGGGCTGCCAGCGTGGCCTCGTGCGGCGCCTTCAGGTCGAGCACCATGATGGTGATGATCACCGCGATCACGCCGTCGCTGAATGCCGTCAGCCTGTCCCTACCCATTTCCGGTCCCGCCTGGCTACGGACGCCCGCCCGCCATGTGATGTTGTGCGGCCTCGTCGATCGGCAGCGCGGTCGCGGTCAGCGGCACGCCCTGCCAGCCGGCGCCGAGGGCCGTGAACAGCCCGATCGCATCCTGCAGGCGCGACAGCTCGCCCAGCGCCTCCAGGTTCTCGGCCGAATAGGCCGCCTGCTCGCTGGTCAGCACGTCGAGAAAGCCGGACAGGCCCGCCCCGAACAGCCGGCGCGACCGCTCCAGCGCCAGCTCGTTGTCGTGGGTGGCGCGATGCAGCGTGGCGGTGCGCTGCTGGTCGTTCCGGTAGGCGACCAGCCGGTCCTCGACCTCCTGGAACGCGCGCAGCACGGTCTGCTCGTAGGTCAGGCGCGCGACCTCGGCGTTGGCGCGCGCCTCGCGCACCTCCGCCGACAGGCTGCCGCCGTGATAGAGCGGGGCGCTGGCCTGCAGCAGCAGCACCCAGGCCAGGCTCGAGGCGGTGAACAGCTCGTGGATCATGCTGGCCTGCGGCGTGAACGACAGCGGCAGGGTGAAGCTCGGATAGAGCTGGGCGATCGCCACCCCGACCCGCGCGGTCGACTGCGCGTATTGCCGCTCGGCGCGCCTGATGTCGGGCCGGTTGGCGACCACCATCGAGGGCAGCGTCACCGGCAGCGGCGGGACGTCCGGCAGCGGGGCGGGCTGCTGCAGGCGCGCCTCGAAGGTGCCGGGCATCTGGCCGGCTAGCACCGCGATCGCGTGCGCCAGCTGGGCGATGCGTGTCTGCAGCGGCGGCCGCGTGGCCTGCTCGGTCTCGAGCTGGCCCTGCGCCTGCGCCACCTGCAGCGTGGTGCCCAGCCCCTGCGCATAGATCTTGTTGGTCAGCTGGAGCGCCTCGCCGGCGGCCTGGATGTCGCGGTCGGTGATCCGCAGCTGCAGCTGGGTCGCCCTGAGCGTGACGTAGTCGGTGGTGAGCTCCGACAGCAGCGACAGCAGGATGCCGCGCCGCTGCTCGATGCCGGCCTCGTACGCATCCTGCTGCGCCTCGACCGAGTGCCGGATGCGGCCGAACACGTCGAGCTCCCAGCTCGCGGTGAAGCCGTACTGCCAGAAGCGGTTGTCGGAGTTGATGCCGGAAAGCGGTGGATATTCCAGCGTGGTGCTGAAGCGCTGGATGCCGGCGGCGGGCGTGGCGTCGATCTGCGGATACAGCATGCCCGCGATCTGGTCGCGCAGGCCGCGTGCCGCGAGCAGGCGCTGGCCGGCCACGGCGAGGTCGCGGTTGCCGTCGATCGCCTGGTCCACCAGCAGGATCAGCAGCGGGTCGTGGAAGCTCGCCCACCAGTCGCGCATCTGCGCCTCGGTGGCCGCGATCTCGTCCGGGGTGGCGGCATGCTCGGTCCAGCCGGCCGGCAGGGCGATCGCCGGCGGCCGGTAGCGCGGCCCGAGATTGCAGCCCGACAGCAGCAGGACCGACAGGCACAGCGTCCGCCACCCGGATGATCGGTCCCTCACGCGCTCAGCCTCAGAGATGGTCCTCGAGCCAGGTCGGCAGCCGGCCATGGCTCCTCGCCTCCGCCCCGACGGCGACCGAGCAGGTCATGCCGGCGGCCAGGGTGATGCCGGCCGGGATGCTGTCGATGTGGATGCGCACCGGGATGCGCTGCGCCAGCCTGACCCAGGTGAAGACCGGGTTGACGTCCTGCAGGCCGAGCCGGTCGGGGCTGCCGTTCTGGTCGTTGATGCCGCGCGCGATGCTCTCGACATGGCCGCCCAGCAGCGGCGTGTAGCCCATCAGCTTGATCCGCGCCGGATCGCCGATGGCGACGCCGTGCAGCTTGGTCTCCTCGAAATAGCCGTAGATCCAGAAGCTGTCGGAGTCGATCACCGCCACCCGCGCCTGGCCGGCGGTGACGTAGTCGCCGGTGCGCAGCAGCAGGTTGGTGACGAAGCCGTTCACCGGCGCATACAGCGTGGCGCGCGCGAGGTTGAGCCGGGCCACGTCGAGCTGCGCCTGCGCCGCATCCACCGAGGCCTGCGCGGTGGTCGCGGTCGAGCTGAAGCGCTCGCGCTCCTCGGCCGAGACGATGCCGGCGAGACCCGCCCGCCTGGCCGCGTCCGACTGGCGCAGGCGAAGATCCTCGCGCGTGCTGGACAGCCGCGCCTGCGCCTCGACGATCGCCAGGCGGAAGCGCTGCGGGTCGATGACGAACAGCGGATCGCCCTTGCGCACCACCTGGTTGTCGCGCACCGGCACGGCGACGACGGTGCCGGACACCTCGGGCGCCACGTCGACCACATAGGCGCGCACGCGGCCGTCGCGGGTCCAGGGTGCCACCATGTAGGTGCGCCACAGCGAGGCGCCGAGCACCAGCGCCACGCCGACCACGGCGAGCGTCAGGACGACGCGAAGCAGGCCGCGCAGGAGGTTCATGGCGGTTCAGGTCCCGGGATGGCGGTCAGACATACATGACCAGCAGCGACAGCACGCAGACATACAGCGCCACCTCCAGCAGCGGCAGGTGCCAGCTCCAGCGCGCGAGCCCGGTGCGCCAGATCAGCGCGCGCAGCAGCAGCGTGATCGGCAGCGCCAGCAGCGCATACAGCACGATCGGCGCGAACAGCACGCCGGAGACGTGCAGCTCGGTCAGCATCGCCCGCTCATGGCGCGCCGGCGGCGGGCAGGTGCTGCTCGAGCAGCGGGCAGCGCCGGTCGAGCAGGCCCTGTGCCCGGTCGACCAGCAGCGCCGCCTCGCCGAGCGTGCCGATCAGCAGGTGCAGGGCCGGCGATGGCGGGCCCGAGGCGTCCCGGTCGGGACCCGGCTGCAGCAGCGGCTGCATGGCCTGGCTGTCGGCGGCGATCGATCTCCCGGCCCGCGCCGGGTCCGACCTGACCCTGCGCAGCGCCGACAGGGCCCGCGAGGCGGCCGCGCGGGCCTCCGGCGCCAGGGCCGGATCGCGGCGCAGATCCTGCAGCGTCAGCACCACCCGTCCCAGCGCCACCACGATGCAGGCCGCCTGCAGGACCGGGGTCGTGGCAGCGCCCGGCACCTGCTGCAGCCGCTGGATCAGGCGCAGGATCTTCTGCATCTGCTGGTTCTGCCAGACCTCCCAGACGGGCAGCCGCCAGATCGACAGCGTGACCGGCCGCGTCCGCGACAGCACCTCGACCGCGCGCGCCAGCGAGACGGCCAGGCGTCTCACCTCGACCGCCGGGTTCGTCGGCAGCAGCACCCGGAACACCATCACCAGGCAGGGTGCTCCGAGCAGGAAGGCCAGCCATGTGTTGAACAGCCCGATATCGTCGTAGGTGATCGGGTTGTGCACGTTGATCATCGCGTTGAAGAACACCACGAAGCCGAAGGCGCGCAGGCCGTGCGTCGGGTTGAACTGCAGCCAGATGCCGGGCGCCATGCACAGGCACAGCGAGGCCCAGAGCAGCGGGAAGCCGCTGATCTGCGGCAGCAGGAAGGTCTGGCAGAGCATGCTGACCGGAACGGCCAGCAGGGTGCCGGTGGCGAACCTGACGCTTGCCGCCGAGGCGGACGGGTTGGTCGAGAGCAGGCAGGCGCCGGGCACCAGGAACGAGAGCATGGTCGGGCCTGCGGTCCATTGCGTCACGTACCAGACCAGCCCGCCGATCAGCGTCACCAGCCCCCCGCGCACGCCGTTGCGCAGGGCCGGGCCCCATTCGAGATAGGGGCGCAGCCGGACGGACGTCCGGCTCGGACTGGCGCCGGTGAGGTCGGCCACCGCATGGGCGAGCTGCTCCAGCATGTCGCGCTCATGCAGCACCACGGTCAGCGCCACCGGATCCCGCAGCCCATCGGCCAGGGCCGCGGCCTGCGCGTGCGCCGCCTCGATCCCCGGCAGGCTGGCCGCGAGCCCGCCCGGCGCCAGGGTCGACAGGCGCTGCATCGTGTCGCGGACGAGCGCCTGCGCCTGCGCCGCGTCCCCCTCAGGCGCCGCATCGCGCAGTTCGTCGTGTAGCGGTTTCAGCGTGCTCAGCAGCCCGAGCAGCCGGGCGGCGCCCAGCCGCAGCCGGTCCATGCGGCGCCGCAGGACATAGCTGTCGGCGCCCGCGTATTCGATCGCCTCGTCCAGCGCGCTGGTCCGCGTGAACAGACCGGTGCGCGGCTGCGCGTCGGCTTCGACCCCGCCCGGCCGGCGGTAGAGCAGGAAGCTGCCGGCGATGTCTCGCACCAGCGTCTCGATGGTCGCGTCCAGTGTCGAGGGCTTCGGCAGCGAGGTGAGCAGGAACACGAGGGCGGCCGACACGATGCCGATCGACACCGCCGACACGCGCGACAGCGCGCCGGTGAAGATGGTCAGCGGCTGCATGTAGGAGCCGCTGGCGACGATGATGATCGTGTAGCCCGCCAGCACCGCGCCGTAGGCCCGGAAGTAGCGCAGCAGCGACGACACGATGCAGGCGACCCCGATGCAGAGCGACAGCACCACCGTGAACAGGATCGGCGTCTGCGCGAAGGCGGCGATCAGCGCCACGGCGACCGCAGCCCCCAGCACCGTGCCGAACAGCCGCCACAGGCTCTTGGACACCAGCGCCCCGGTGAGCGGGTTGGCGACGATCAGCACCGTGACGACCGACGACATCGGCGCCTGGAGCTGCAGGCTGAACGAGACGAACAGCGCGAGGCCCACCGCGAGCATGGTGCGCAGCGTGTAGGCCAGCGTCGCCAGCTGCGGTCGTGCCGACAGGGCGGCCTGGCGCAGCATGACGCCGGCGCGCGACGGCATCGTCACGGAGGCGGGCATGGTGGTCATGCCGCCTCGATGCCGGAAGCCGATCCGGCCGGGTGGCCTTGCCTGCGCCGCGCGTCCATGAGCGCGGCATGGGTCCGCGGCCACCGCGTGTCAAGCCGAGGTCGCTCCGAGCCGTGCCGCATGCCAGGATCGCCTCCGTGCCGACCGGGGCGCGATCGGACGGGAACGCCCATGGCGCGGATCAAGTGCATCATGATGCAGCGCGACGAGACGCAGCTGCTTGAGCCCTGGCTGCGCCATCACGGCGCCTTGTTCGGGTTCGAGAACCTGATCGTGCTCGATAACGGCTCGCGCGACGCCGGCGTGCTGGCGACGCTCGCCCGCTACGAGCGGGTCGGCGTCCGGGTGGAGCGCGCCCATGCGGCGCCGCGGGACTTCCTCGACAAGGGGCGCCATGTCGCGCGCGTCATCGGCGGGCTCGATGCGGCGCCCGGCCCGGAAGACGGCTACGATTTCGCGCTGCCGATCGACTGCGACGAGTTCCTGGCGGTGTTCGACGAGACCGGGCTGTCCTGCAGCCGACGCGCGATCGACCGCGCCTTCGACGCGCTGCTCGGCGAGCGGCGGGCGCTGGCGATCGAGATGTCGCTCACCAACGTCGTCGGCCAGCCGGGCTGGTTTGCCGCCGACACCCTGCAGAAGGGC
Source organism: uncultured Acetobacteraceae bacterium (assembly GCA_964236105.1). Lineage (GTDB taxonomy): Bacteria > Pseudomonadota > Alphaproteobacteria > Acetobacterales > Acetobacteraceae > Lichenicola. The sequence continues at coordinate 199,502 of CAXSBC010000004.1, forward strand.
TTCCTGCCGGCGGGTTCGGTGCTCGAGGTCGATCACGGCTTCCATCACCTGCGCTCCCGGCTCGAGGGCGGGATGCGCTGGACCCGGTTCTGCTACCTGCATTTCCACAACAAGCCGTTCGAGACGCTGCTGGCCCATGCGCGGCGCAAGCTCGACGGGCTGGTCGATCACCATGACCTCGACGCGCTGCGCCGTTATCGGGGCATGAACTACCACCTGGTGCCATACTTCTTCATGACCGAGGCGCAATACCGCTCCATCCCGGACCGGATGCTGACCCTGACGGTGCCGGGCTTCATCGACCTGGCCGCGGCACTGGGCACCGACCGGATGCTGTTCGGCGGGCCGGTCACGGAGACGGACGGCACGGTGAGGCTCAGGCTGCCGGGCGAGGCGCCGGTGGCGTTCGAGGGTGCCGCCTATCTCGCGGCGCATCCCGACGTGCAGGCCGCCGCCGTCGCGCCGCTCCAGCATTACCTGCGCCACGGCTGGAGCGAGAACCGCCGGCTCGGCCGGTCGGATGGTCCGGAGCGCTGAGCCGCCAGCGACAGCCGGGATGCCGGACGATGCCGCGGACGCGGTTCGTGCATGGGGCGGCCGAGGTCGGGACGGCGGGATGGTCTGCAGCCGCGTCCCGGAGTGGGCGATCAGGGGCGTCGTGCGTTGTCGCGCGACGCCCCGGGCCGATCCTCAGCCGGAGACGGGTGCCGGCTCGACCGCGGCGGTGGGTGCCGGTGCCGGCCTGGACGAGGTGATCGGCTCGCCGAGCGGCTGCGGCGACGGGCGCGCGCCCTCGGTGATCATCTCGAGACGACCGGTCACCTGGCCGCCATCCTCGACCTGCAGCCGGCGGCAGCGGGCGGTGCCGATCAGGCGTCCGGTGGCGCGTATGGTGAGGTTGCCGCGGGCGGTCAGGGTGCCGTCGACGGTGCCGGCGAGCTCGGCGTCCTCGACCTCGACCTCACCGCGGAACACGCCGCCCGGCGCCACCGACAGCTCGGTGGCGTGGATCATCGTCGCCTCGACCGTGCCTTCGACCACCAGTCGCTCGGCATCCTGCACCACGCCCTGCACGCTGATGCCGCGGCCGACTACCAGGGTGCGGCGCTCGGTGACATCCTTCTTCGGCGCGCTGCCCGGGATGCTGCCGGGGCCGGCACCGGGGGTGCCGCCCGGGCCGGCCGTGCCGGGCATCGGTCCGCGATTCGCCAGCGACTGGCTGCCGGTCGGAACGGCGCCCGGAGCAGGCGGAGAGGGAGGGGCGGGGAATGGCGAACGACCCATTGTTGGGGCCTCCTTGGACGCTGCGGGGTTTGGAACGGCGGGAAACGGAGTCTGATCGGGACGGGATGCCGGGGGTCCGGGGTCGGCCGCGGTCCGGTCCTGCGTCGGGGCGACGGCTGGCGTGGCGGCTGTCTTGACGGCCGGAACAGCCGGCTGTGGCGTCGTGACGGGAGCCGGGCTGATGCCGTCTTCCGGTTTACGTCGTTTGAACACGCGACCCCCGCTGCTCTCGTCCATGTCTCGGTCTGGACGGCAATGCCGCCCGGCGGGCGCCCCGCGCCAGTGACGGGACCGGCCATCGGCTTACACGCTGCGCCCCCGGGCGGACAAGCGCCAAGGCGGCCGAAGCGGTGCAGAAGCCGGTCGATTTGCCGCTCCCCGACGCCGGTGCTAGCGGAAGCCGGCAGATGGAGTGACGCCCCGTGAGCCTTGCCGCCCTTGCCCGCGACGCCCGATTCGACCTGCTCGGCATCGGCAATGCGATCGTCGACGTGCTCGCTGCGGTGCCGGCCGGCCTGCCCGAGGCGCAGGGGCTGGTGCCGGGCAGCATGACCCTGATCGATGCCGCCCGCGCCGACACGCTGTATGCGATGCTGCAGCCGCGGCAGCAGACCGGCGGCGGCTCGGTCGCCAACAGCTGCGTGGTGGCCTCGCGGCTGGGGGCCCGCACCGCCTATCTCGGGCTGGTCGCCGACGACGCGCTGGGGGCGGCCTTCGCGGCCGACCTGACGGCTGCGGGCATCCACGCCCCGTCGCGCCCGTTGCCCGCGGGTCGCGCGGACGGCCGCTCCACCGCGCGCTGCCTGATCCTGGTGACGCCGGACGGGCAGCGCACGATGAACACCTATCTCGGCGCCTGCACCGCCTTCGGCCCCGACGATGTCGATGCGGCGACGGTGGCCGACGCCCGCATCACCTACCTGGAAGGCTACCTGTTCGATCCGCCGGCAGCCCAGGAGGCGTTCCGCCGCGCCGCCGGCCTGGCGCACGAGGCCGGACGGTCGGTCGCGCTGTCGCTGTCGGATCCGTTCTGCGTCGACCGGCATCGCGCGGCGTTCCGGGCGCTTGCCGCCGGTCACGTCGACATCCTGTTCGCCAACGAGGACGAGATCATGTCGCTCTATGGCGCAGGCAGCTTCGAGCAGGCGGCAGCCCAGGCCGCGCGCGAGGTCGAGCTTGCCGTCCTGACCCGTGCGGCGCAGGGCAGCGTGGTGTTCCAGGGCGGCGAGCGGACCGACGTAGCACCGGTGCCGACCCGCGTGGTCGACAGCACCGGCGCTGGCGACGCCTATGCGGCCGGGTTCCTGTTCGGGCTCTCGAAGGGCCTGCCGATGCTCGAATGCGGCCGCATCGGCAGCATCGCCGCCTCGGAGGTGATCTCGCATTTCGGCGCCCGTCCGGAGGCCGACCTGCGCGTGCTGGTGGGGAGCCACGCGAGAGAGTGAGCCGCCTGCACGCATTTTAGACGTGCAAAGGATGCGTTGCAGCATTATCTAGCCGCCAACATCCCCTCATCCGGGGCCGAAGCGGGCCCGCGTTGCAGCCGCCATCCGAGTTCCACTTCTCGGGCGACGGCCGCGTTCGCGCATGTTCCGCCCGCCTGGAACAGCACGAACGGTCAGGTCGCACCTATGGACATCCGCAACATCGCCATCATCGCCCACGTCGATCATGGCAAGACGACGCTGGTCGACCAGCTGCTGAGGCAGTCCGGCTCGTTCCGCGACAACCAGGTGGTCGCCGAGCGGGCGATGGACCGCAACGACCTGGAGCGCGAGCGCGGCATCACCATCCTGGCCAAGTGCACCAGCGTGGTGTGGAAGGACACCCGGATCAACATCATCGACACGCCGGGCCATGCCGACTTCGGCGGCGAGGTCGAGCGCATCCTGAACATGGTCGATGGCGCCATCGTGCTTGTCGATGCCGCCGAAGGCGCGCTGCCGCAGACCAAGTTCGTGCTGACCAAGGCGCTGGCCCGCGGCATCAAGCCGATCGTCGTGGTCAACAAGGTCGATCGCCAGGACGCGCGTCCCGACGAGGTGCATACCGAGATGTTCGACCTGTTCGCAGCCCTCGGCGCCAATGACGAGCAGCTCGACTTCCCGATGCTGTTCGCGTCCGGCCGCCAGGGCTGGGCGGACACCGAGCTGGACGGGCCTAAGAAGGACCTGGCGCCGCTCTACGACCTGGTGCTGAGCCACGTGGGGGCGCCGAACCTGGACAAGAACGCGCCGTTCGCCATGGTCGCCTCGATTTTGGAGGCCGATCCGTTCCTGGGCCGCGTGCTGACCGGCCGCGTCGAGCAGGGCCGGGCCCGCACCAACATGCCGGTGCGCGTGCTGCGCGCCGACGGCTCGGTGGTCGAGACCGGACGCCTGACCAAGCTGCTGAGCTTTCGCGGGCTGGAGCGGGTGCCGGCGGACGAGGTCGAGGCGGGCGACATCGTCGCGGTGGCCGGGCTGTCGGAGGCGACCATTCCGGAGACCATCGCCTCGCCGGAGGTGACCGCGGCGCTGCCGGCCATCCCGGTCGATCCGCCGACCCTGTCGATGACCTTCCGCCTGAATGACGGGCCGCTCGGCGGCCGCGAGGGCAAGAAGGTGACGTCGCGCCAGATCCGCGACCGGTTGTTCAAGGAGGTGGAAGGCAACGTCGCCATCCGCGTTTCCGAGAGCCCGGAAAGCGAGGCCTTCGAGGTCGCCGGACGCGGCGAGCTCCAGCTCGGCGTGCTGATCGAGCAGATGCGGCGCGAAGGCTTCGAGCTCACCATCGGCCGTCCGCGCGTGCTGACGCGCGACAACGAGGCCGGCGAGCGCGAGGAGCCCTTCGAGGAGATCCTGGTCGACGTGGACGAGCCCTATTCCGGCATCGTCGTCGAGAAGCTGAGCATTCGGAAGGGCATGATGCAGGACATGCGGCCCAGCGGCGGCGGCAAGGTGCGGCTGACCTTCCTGATCCCGTCGCGCGGACTGATCGGCTACCACAACGAGTTTCTCACCGACACGCGCGGCACCGGCATCATGAACCGGCTGTTCGCCGGTTATCAGCCCTGGGCCGGATCGATCGCAGGCCGCGTCAAGGGCTCGCTGATCTCGTCGGAGGATGGCGCGTCGGTGCAGTATTCGCTGTTCTCGCTGCAGGATCGCGGCGTGCTGTTCGTCGATCCGGGCGAGAAGGTCTATGTCGGCATGATCCTCGGCGAGCACAGCAGAGAGAACGATCTCGAGGTGAACCCGATCAAGGAGAAGAAGCTCACCAACATCCGTGCCGCCGGCAAGGACGAGGCGCTTCTGCTGGTGCCGCCGCGCAAGATGAGCCTCGAGCAGGCGATCGCCTATATCGAGGATGACGAGCTGGTCGAGGTGACGCCGTCCGCCGTGCGCATCCGCAAGCGTTACCTCGATCCGAACGAGCGCAAGAAGATGGAGCGTCGCGGCGACAATGCCGCCTGACGCTGCGGCATCGAGAACTTCGCAGGCTTGGGGTCCGGTTCGGCGACAGGCGGTGTCGGGTCGGGTCCGTTTTGCGTCCACCCGTCGACATGCTTTCGGCCGCCTCGCGTTATGGCCTTCAAACTGACATGATTCGTCACCGTGGCAGGTCAGGATTGTGTTGTATTTCAGGCATCTGCGTTAGAAAGATGCTAGAATTACAGAACTTTGACCCGCGACGTGTCTGGGACGCCGTGTTATGCACGGCCTGCGCACCGAATCCCCTTCAGGGACCGGCAACGCAGTAACGCCTGTCCCATCCTCGGAGACACTTATGACCGTCACCAACCGGCTCCTCGCTGCCCTGTCGACCGCCGCCCTCCTGGGCGCCGCGGTTCCGGCCTTCGCTCAGACCGCCACCCCTGCTCCCGCCGCGCCGATGACCGCGCCGGCGACGCCGGACGCCACCGCGCCCGCAACCAGCACCCCCAGCACGATGGCCCCGGCAACGACCACGCCGTCCACCGACGCGCCAGCCAGCAGCGACAGCACGATGGCGCCGAAGAAGACCACCAAGCACCACAAGAAGATGGCCAGGCACCACAAGAAGGCAGCGTCGGCCTCCACCGACGCGACCGCGCCGCAGTAACCTGCGGGCCAGACGCTCCATGTCTGACGGGGGCGCGGGAACGGGCACACACCCGGTCCCGCGCCCCTGACTGCGTCTGCGGATCGATCGCGCCTGATGTCTGTCGCCGTTCGGGCTGAATCCGAGCCCGAAGCGATCCCGCCCCGTCGTCTCGCCTTGATGGGCGGCCTCGGCTTCAGCTCCGGCCTGCCGCTCTATCTGACCTTCTTCACGCTGCAGCAGTGGCTGAGCGAGAGCCACGTGTCCCTCAGGACGATCGGCACCGCCGCGCTGATCGGGCTCCCCTATCTGCTGAAGTTCCTGTGGGCGCCGCTGATCGACCGGACGCCGCCCGGACGGCTGCGCCGGTTGGGCCGCAGGCGAGGCTGGATGCTGCCGATCCAGCTGCTGCTGACCCTGACGATCCTGGCAATGAGCGTCTGCGAGCCCTCCCGCGCACTGTGGCCGGTCTTCGCCGCCGCCTGCCTGCTGGCCTTCTTCTCCGCCAGCCAGGATATCGTCATCGACGCCTGGCGGATCGAGACCTTTCCCGGCCGGCTGCAGGCGGCGGCCCTCGGCGCCTATAGCTGGGGCTACCGGATCGCCATGCTGTGCTCGGGCGCCGGCGCGATCTGGCTGGCGGCACGGCTGGGCTGGCACCGCTCGCTGGTCGGCATGGCCGGGCTGAGCCTGGTCGGGCCGGTGCTGGCGCTGCTGGCGCCGGAACCGGCGCCGCCAGTCCGGCCCGATACCGGCCGCGGATGGCGGCAGGCGCTGCGCAGCCGGGTGCTCGAGCCGTTCCGCGATCTGCTCGGCCGGCCGGATGCCGTGATGGTCGTAGCCTTCGTGCTGGTATTCAATCTCGGCACGCAGCTCGCCGACACCATGGCCTATCCGCTGTATCACGCGATCGGCTTTGCGCCGACGGCGGTGGCGGCGGCCAACGGCATCCCGTCCCTCTGCGCTGCCCTGGCGGGTGCGGCGGCGAGCGGGCTGCTGGTCGCCCGGATCGGGCTCGGCCGCTCGCTGATCCTGTCCGCCTGCGTGCAGATGAGCTCGATCCTGCTCTATCTGGCGCTGGTGCGGGCGGGGCCGGTGTTTCCGGTGCTGTTCGCCAAGGTGACGCTCGAGGGCTTCGCCGAGGTGCTGGCCGCGACGACGTTTGCCACCTACCTCTCCAGGCTCTGCTCGCTCGACTACACGGCTACCCAGTTCGCGCTGCTGTCGTCGCTGGCGCCGGTGGCCTGGCGCACCCTGGGGGGCAGCACCGGCTATCTCGCCGAGCGACTGGGCTGGGCCGGCTTCTACGGGCTGACGGTGGCGGCCTGCCTGCCCGGCATCCTGATCATGCTGGTGCTGCTGCGCCGCCATCCGGGCGGGCTGCCGCCGCACCCGGCCTGACGCCGCCGGCTACTGCGCCAGGTAGCCGCCATCGACCGGGAGCACGACGCCGGTGATGAAGGAGGCCTCGTCGGAGGCCAGGAACAGGATGGCGCAGGCGACCTCCTCGGGCCGTCCGATCCGGCCCAGCGGATGCTGGCGCAGCACCGCGGCGATCGCCTCCTTCGGGAACCGGGCCGCGGCCGGCGTGTCGATGGTGCCGGGTGCCACCGCGTTCACCCGCACGCCCTTGCCGGCGAGGTCGATCGCCAGATGCTTGGTGATGCCGGACGCCACGAACTTGGCGGGCCCGTACACCGCCTGACCGATCTGGCCGGCGGAGGCGGAGATCGAGGACAGGCAGACGATGGCGCCGCTGCCGGCCTTGACCATCTCGGCGGCGGCGTATCGGCAGCTGAGGAACATGCCCCGGCCGTTGATCGCCATGGTCTCGTCCCAGAGCGCCGTGGTCGCCTGATCGAGCGTGGCGTCGGGGATCACCCCGGCATTGGCCACCAGCACGTCGAGGCGGCCATAGCTCTCGATCGCGGCGGCGACGAAGCGCTGCACGTCCTGTTCCTGCGAGACGTCGCCGACCACGCCGCGCACGGTGGCGCCGCCGGCCGCGAGCTCGGACACCAGCGCGTCCAGGCCGGGCCCATCGCGGTCATTGAGCAGCAGCCGCGCGCCCTCGGCTGCGAACAGGATGGCGGTCGCCCGGCCGATGCCGCTCGAGGCGCCGGTGATGATCGCGGACCTGTCCTGCAGGCGGCCGAGCCCGGCTGGACGCGTCGGGGCGGCGGAAGCGGGTTCGGCCATGTCTGCAATCCTTCGCGACGGTGCTGCCGGACAGAACAGGTCGGTCGGTCCCGCGTTCCGACCGCACGGCAACACGTGAGAGAGCAGGATCCGAGCATGAGTGCGACGCCGCAGTTCCGTCCGTCCGTCGCCCATGCCGCCCTGGGGGAGCCGTTCTTCGACCTGGTGGCGCCGGCCACATTTCCCGAGCACGTGCTGCGCTACCGCAACCAGACGCAGGCGGCCCGGGTCGGGCTGGACGGGCTCGACGCCGCCGCATGGATCGCGCATTTCGGCCGTTTCGAGCCGCTGCCGGGCTGCTTCGAACAGCCGCTGGCGCTGCGCTATCACGGCCACCAGTTCCGCAACTACAATCCCGATCTCGGCGACGGACGCGGCTTCCTGTTCGCGCAGCTGCACGACCTGCAGGATGGCAGGCTGCTCGATCTGGGCACCAAGGGCAGCGGCCGCACGCCCTGGTCGCGCGGCGGCGACGGCCGGCTGACGCTGAAGGGCGGCGTGCGCGAGGTGCTGGCGACCGCGATGCTGGAAGCGCTCGGGGTCAACACCTCGAAGTCGTTCTCGCTGATCGAGACCGGCGAGGCGCTGGATCGTGGCGACGAGCCGTCGCCGACGCGCTCGGCGGTGCTGGTCCGGCTCAGCCACTCGCACATCCGGATCGGCAGCTTCCAGCGCCTGGCCTGTCACGACGACACGGACAGCATCCGCCGGCTGCTGGACTACACGATCCGCACCTACATGCCCGAGACATGGCGCGAGTCCGAGGCCGAGCGCGCCGTCGCCTTCCTCGAGGCGGTGACGGAACGGGTGGCGCAGGTCGGCGCGGAGTGGATGCTGGCCGGCTTCGTGCACGGGGTGCTCAACACCGACAACATCAATGTCACCGGCGAGAGCTTCGACTACGGGCCCTGGCGCTTCCTGCCGAGCTATCAGCCGGACTTCACCGCCGCCTATTTCGATACCGGCAAGCTCTACGCCTATGGCAGGCAGCCTGACACGCTGCTGTGGAACCTGATCCGGCTGGCCGAATGCCTGCTGAAGCTCGCCGGGCAGCCGGCGCTGGAGGCGGTGCTGCAGCGCTTCAGCGCGATGTTTCACGTGAAACTCTGCAACGCGATGATCCGGCGGCTCGGGCTGTCGAGCCAGGGTCCGGAGGCGGATTCGGCGCTGACGCAGCAGGTCTGGCTCAGCCTGCGGGAGAGCCAGGTGGCGTTCGAGCGGTTCTTCTTCGACTGGTATGGCAGGCGGTCGGGACCGGCGGGGGTGGCGGGCTATGCCGGCGACGACTTCGCCCGGCTTGCCGCGATGCTGGGCGACTACCGGGCGGCACCGGGCCTGCGGCTCGATCACGGCTATTTCCGGCGCGACCAGCCCTGCACGATGCTGATCGACGAGGTCGAGGCGATCTGGGCGCCGATCGCCGCCGCGGACGACTGGTCGGCGTTCGAGCGCAAGCTGCAGGCGATCGACGAGATGGCGGAGGCCTACCGGGTGGGGCCCGACGAGCCCGGACCCTGAGCAGGGTCGTCTCAGCTGGCGATGCGGATCTGCCCGTCCATCGCCGGCCAGTCGGTGTAGCCGACGGTATCGCCGCCATACCAGTACTGCTTGGGCGCGTCGGCAAGCGGCGCGCCGCTGCGCAGGCGGTCGACCAGATCGGGATTGGCGATGAAGGCGCGGCCGAAGCTGAACAGGTCGGCGCGACCGTCGGCGATCGCCTTCTCGGCCAGCTCCGGCGTGTAGTTGTTGTTGCCGATATAGGCGCCGGAAAAGCGCCTGCGCAGGGACGCGAAGTCGACATCCGCGGGATGGTCGCGGGTCTGCTGGGTGATGCCCTCGATCACGTGCACGTAGGCGAGCTTCAGCGCCGAGAGCGCGTCGAGATAGGCGCCGTAGGTGCCCATCACGTCGGAGGTGAGCGGCGTCTCGCCCGGCATCGTGGTCGTGGGCGAGATGCGGATGCCGACGCGCTCGCCGCCGCCCCAGACTTCGGTCACCACGCGTGCCACCTCCAGCGGGAAGCGCAGCCGGTTCTCCAGCGAGCCGCCATAGCGGTCGGTGCGCTGGTTGGTGCTGTCGCGCAGGAACTGCTCCAGCAGGTAGTTGTTGGCCGAGTGGATCTCGACGCCGTCGAAGCCCGCATCCTTCGCGCACCGGGCGGCGTGGCGGTAGTCCTCGACGATCGCCTCGACCTCGCCGGTGGACAGGGCGCGCGGCGTCACATGCTCCTGCATGCCGGCATCGGTGAAGGCCTGGCCGATCGGCTTGATCGCCGACGGCGCCACCGGCAGCCTGCCCTCGGGCTGCAGGCTCGGATGGGAGATGCGGCCGGTGTGCCAGAGCTGCAGCACGATCCTGCCGCCCTGGGCATGCACGGCGCGGGTGACGGGCTGCCAGGCCTCGACCTGCGGCATGGTCCAGATGCCGGGCGTCAACGCATAGCCGCGCGCCTGCGCCGAGATGTTGGTCGCCTCCGACACGATCAGGCCGGCACCCGCGCGCTGGGCGTAGTAGGCGGCGGCGAAATCCGGCGGGACGCCGTCGTTGCTGGACCGGCTGCGGGTCAGCGGCGCCATGACGATGCGGTTGCCGAGCTCCAGGGCCCCGGTCGTGAAGGGCTGGAACAGCGGACTGTCGGGACTGACGGACATGAAGTCTCCGGGGCAGGCATCAGGTTGGGGATGCGTGATGGCTGCAACGCACCGGACGCCGCCGCGGTCCCGCCCGGGCTGCAGATTTGGCGGCTGACGCAGCCGCAGCGCCGCCGTCGCCGGCGATGGCGCTGCGTCGCGGACGCTGCTGCCGGATGATGATCCGATGTTCAGGGTTCGGCGCTCAATGACAATGTAACGACAACAGCCTTGAATTCTGGCATGCTCGAACTGATTGCGACGGGTTGCTTCGGGAAAAGGAACTTGCACATGTCGAGGCCGGGGTTGCCTAAACCGGAGGCGGTGCTTCTGCGGCTGCAGCTTCTCGGCCGTATGCAGGCGTTGACGCTCAGCAACGAGAGCGTGTTGCCGCTCGGCCGCAAGACGCGCGGGTTGCTGGCGATCCTGGCGATGTCGGGCCGTCGACCGGTGCTGCGGTCGCGGCTGGCCGAGCTGCTGTGGAGCCGCCGCTCCGAGGAGCAGGCGCGCGCCTCGCTGCGTCAGGAGATCCACCGCCTGCTGGATGCGCTCGGCCCGGTGGGCGCCGACGTGATCACCGTCGAGCGCCATACCCTGGCGCTGAAGCCGGCACTGACCTCGGTGGACGCCGAGCGGATCCTGAACGCCAACGGCAATCAGGCCGACAGCCTGCCGCCGATCGAGGGGGTGCTGCTCGACGAGCTGACCGGCACCGATCCGGCCCTCGACGTCTGGCTGCTGACCGAGCGCAACCGGCTGCGCGAGCATGCGATCGGCCTGTTCGAGGAGATGCTGCGTCGGCAGCGCGACACGGAAGGCACGCTTGCGGCGGCGCGTCAGCTGCTGCTGCTGGACGGGCTGCACGAGCGCGCCTGGCGGGCGCAGATCCAGACCCATATGGCGCGAGGCGAGACCGGGCTGGCGCTGCAGAGCGCCGAGCGCTGCGCCGCCGCCTTCGCCGACCGCCACGGCGCCGAGCCTGGACCCGAGACCCGCCGCCTGCTGTCGGATCTGCGTCGCGGGCATGATCATGACGACGACGCGCCAGGCTCGCCGCCTGCGGGTGCGGCACCCGAGTTCGTGCCGCAGCTGGCGCAGCCGGCCGGGGCGGCCGCGTCGGAACACGGCCGGCCGGTCCCTCATGCCGAAGCGGCGATCGTCCAGCCCGAGCGCCTGATGCGGCTCGTCGAGGCAGCCGAGACCCTGCGCCGGGGCACGCCGAACGGGTTGCCGCTGCTCGCGGTGCTGCCGCTGCTCGACCTGAACGGAAGCGACGGCTTTCCCATCCTGACGCATGGCCTGGCCGACGATCTCTGCGCCGGTCTGGTGGGCGAGAGCGTGCTGAAGCTGCTGCACGGCAGCGAGCTGCAGGCGAGCCTCGCGCATGGCAGGGACGATGCGGTCCTGCGTCGGAGCTTCGGCCTGGACTACGTGCTGGACGGTACGGTGCAGCACACCGCCGAGCGGGTTCGCGTCATCCTGCGCCTGACCGATATCCGCCAGCACGGGCAGATCGTCTGGGCACAACGCTTCGATGCCCCGGGAGCGGACGCGCTGGCGTTGCAGGACACGATCACCTCCCAGGTGGTGGCGCGGCTGCCCTGGGAGATCATGCTCGTCGAGAGCCGCCGCCTGCGGCATCGTCCGGCAGCCGAGCTCGACCCGTACGGCATGGTCATGCGAGCGGTTGCCTACGTGCTGAGCGGCGAGCGCACGCAGAGCGACCAGGCGGGCCTGCTGTTGCGCCAGCTCTGCCAGAGCGAGGGCGGCGACGCCCTGCCGCATCTCGTCTCCAGCCTGACCCACCTGCTCCGCCGCCTGCAGCGCTGGGGCGATCCGGAGCAGGAAGCCTCGCTCGCGCGCGCGGGCATGCAGGCCGCGTTGCAGCGCGAGCCGGGACACGCAGGCGCCATGGCCCTGTGCTGCCTGATCCGCAGCGAGCTGGACGACGAGCCGGACGCGGGGCTGACGGTGATCGAGCGCACGCTGTCGCAGCATCCGGAGTCCGCCATGGCCTGGGCCGCCTCGGTGTTCCCGCTGGTGCGGCTGGGCCGGCTGGAGGAGGCGGCAGTGCAGTTCAGGCGCTACAAGTCGCTGTTCCCGACGCATCCGGTCGAGCTGCTGCTGGATCGGCCGAGCATCATGATCCCGCTGCTGCAGGGCGAGTTCGAGGAGGCTGCGCGCGTCGGCACGATCCTGTCGGAGTTGCATCCGGGCTTCGCGCCGAACCTGGTGCCGTTCCTCGCAGCGCTCGGCCACCTGCACCGGGTCGGCGAGGCCGAACGGATCCGGCGCCGGCTGCAGGCGATCCTGCCGGATGAGGGGGTGGAGTCGCTGGTGCAGGCGGCCGGGCTGCGCCGGCCCGAGGATCGCGACCGGCTGGCAGCCGGATTGCGGCTGGCGGGCCTCCCGGAGACCATCGACACTGTCCAGCTGGCCAAGGCTGCGACGGGCTCGGCGATGGCGGCCCCGATGGACGGGGCGCTTGGCGCGGCACGGATGGCAGGATAGACAGACCCTGCTATCCGCCCCGGCCGGTTCTCCCACGGCTTTCCGTTGTCACCCCGTCCTGTCGACGCGCCGGAACCGGCCTCATCCAGGTCTCCCAGAGGCACCATGACCCTCCGTCCGCCTGCCGCCTGCATGATCGCCGCCCCGCGCACGCCTGCCCGAGCGCCGGTCGGCGTCCGCTTTCCTGCCGCGACGGCGCTCGGTCTCGGGCTGGCCCTGCTCGCCGGCTGCGGCCACGGCTCGGGCGATCGCAGCCAGCCGGTCGCGGGCGACAGCACCGCCCTGTCGACGCCGACGCACGAGAACCACCTGATGGGCGACGACAGAAGCCCCACCGCCGGCGATCAGACCGCGGTCGGCGTCAACGCCTATCTGTGGCGCGGCGCCATCGATACCCTGTCCTTCATGCCGTTCGCGTCCGCCGAGCCGGAAGGCGGCATCATCATCACCGACTGGTACAGCCCGCCGACGACCCACGGCGAGCGCTTCAAGGCCAACGCCTACATCCTCGGCAAGCAGCTGCGGTCGGATGCGATCCGGGTGTCGATCTTCCGCCAGGTGTCGCAGGACGGGCAGTGGGTCGATGCCCCGGTGGCGCCGAACACGTCTGCCGATATCACCAGCAAGATCCTGGCGCGCGCGCGCCAGCTCCGTACCGACGCGGGCGGCGCTGGCTGATCCATGGCCGGTCGCATCCTCCTGGCGGGCAGGAGCAGACGATGAGCGGCTCCCAGGACGGCGCGGCGGCGTCCGCGGATCCCCGTCCCGACGCCGCGCCCGGGCCGCGCTACGACTTCCGCAGCGCCGAGCCACGCTGGCAGCATGCCTGGGAGGATCGCGGCTGCTTCGACGTGCCGGACGTCCCGCCTGCGGACCGGCCGAAATACTACGTGCTCGAGATGTTCCCCTATCCCAGCGGCCAGCTGCATATGGGGCACGTCCGCAACTACACGCTCGGCGACGTGGTGGCGCGCTACAAGCGGGCGCGCGGCCATGCGGTGCTGCATCCGATGGGCTGGGACGCGTTCGGCCTGCCGGCCGAGAACGCCGCCCGCGAGCGGGGCAGCAATCCGGCCAGCTGGACGCTGGCCAACATCGAGACCATGCGCGCCACCCTGAAGCGGCTCGGCCTGTCGCTGAACTGGGACCGCGAGATCGCCACCTGCCTGCCCGACTATTACGGCCAGCAGCAGAAGCTGTTCCTGGATCTGGCGGCGGCCGGGCTGGTCGAGCGGCGCGAGGCGTTCGTGAACTGGGACCCGGTGGACCAGACCGTGCTCGCCAACGAGCAGGTGGTGGACGGACGCGGCTGGCGCTCAGGCGCGGTCGTCGAGAAGAAGCGGCTCAGCCAATGGTTCCTGCGGATCACCGCCTTCGCGCCGGAGCTGCTGGCAGCGCTCGACGGGCTGCAGGCGTGGCCGGAGCGGGTGCGCGTGATGCAGGCGCACTGGATCGGCCGCAGCGAGGGCGCGCGGATCAGCTTCCCGCTGGCAGCTCCGCCGGCCGGGGCGGGTCCGGATCTGGGCGCGGTCGAGGTCTACACGACCCGCCCCGACACGCTGTTCGGCATGTCCTTCCTGGCCATAGCCCCCGAGCATCCGCTGGCGGCCCACGTGGCGGCGGGCGATCCGGCGGCGGCCGCCTTCATCGCCGAATGCCGCAGCCTCGGCACCAGCGAGGCGGCGATCGAGACCGCGGAGAAGCGTGGGCACGATACCGGCCTGCGGGTGACGCACCCGTTCCTGCCGGGCGCCACCTTCCCGGTCTGGATCGCCAACTTCGTCTTGATGGACTACGGCACCGGCGCGATCTTCGGCTGCCCGTGCGGCGACCAGCGCGATCTCGACTTCGCGCGCAAGTACGCGCTGCCGGTGCCGGTCGTGGTGCTGCCGCCGGGCGAGCAGGCGGCCTCCTTCTCGATCGGTCGCACCACCCATGACGGCGACGGCACGCTGATCAATTCCGGCTTCCTCGACGGCCTTTCCACCGAGGCTGGCCGCAAGGCGGCGATCGAGCGGCTGCAGCAGCTGGGTGCCGGCGAGGGCGTGGTGAACTGGCGGCTGCGCGACTGGGGCATCTCCCGCCAGCGCTACTGGGGCTGCCCGATCCCGGTCATCCATTGCTCCCGCTGCGGCACCGTGCCGGTGCCGTACGCGCAGCTGCCGGTGCGCCTGCCCGACGATCCGGACTTCACCCTGCCCGGCAACGCGCTCGACCATCATCCGACCTGGAAGCATGTCGACTGCCCGCGCTGCGGCGAACCGGCCACGCGCGAGACCGACACCTGCGACACCTTCGTCGACAGCTCGTGGTATTTCGCCCGCTTCACCGCACCGCGCGCCGGCACGCCGACGGTGCGCGCGGCGGCCGATGGCTGGCTGCCGGTCGACCAGTATATCGGCGGCATCGAGCATGCGATCCTGCACCTGCTCTATGCCCGCTTCTTCACCCGGGCGATGCGCGAGACCGGGCATCTCGGGATCGACGAGCCGTTCGCGCGGCTGTTCACCCAGGGCATGGTCGTCCACGAGAGCTATCGCGACGCTGACGGCAGCTGGCTGTATCCGGACGAGATCGAGCGGGCGAGCACCGGCGCCACGCGTCGCGACACCGGGGCCGCGGTGCAGGTCGGCCGCATCGAGAAGATGTCGAAGTCCAAGCGCAACACCGTGTCGCCCGAGGCGATCATCGACCGCTACGGCGCCGACACCGCGCGCTGGTTCGTGCTCTCCGACAGCCCGCCCGAGCGCGACATGGAGTGGACCGAGGCGGGTGTCGCCGGCGCCGCCCGCTTCACCCAGCGCCTGTTCCGGCTGGTGGCCGCGGTGGCCGAGACCACGCGGCCGGATGCGATGCCCGACAGCTTCGGCGAGGCCGCCGACACGCTGCGCCGCGCCACCCACCGCACCATCGCCGCCGTCACCGAGGCGCTGGAGACCTTCACCTTCAATGTGGCGGTCGCCCGTCTGCACGAGCTGTCGACGGCGATCGCCGAGGCGGCCCAGGCGGCGGCCCAGCCGGCAGCGCAGTCCGCCGGTTCCGATCTCGACTGGGCGCGTCGCGAGGCGGCGCAGTCGATCTGCCTGCTGACGGCGCCGATGATGCCGCATCTGGCCGAGGAGCTGCTCGCCCTGCTGCAGCCGGATGGCACGCTGGCTGCCCTGCGAGCCTGGCCGGACGCCGATCCGGCGCTGCTTGCGGCACGACGGGTCACCATCGCCGTGCAGATCATGGGCAAGCTGCGCGGCACCATCGAGGCGCTGCCCGACGAGGCGGCCGACACGGTGATCGCCGCCGCCGAGGCCGAGCCCAACGTCGCGCGCTCGCTCGAAGGCCGGCGGGTGGTCAAGCGCATCCACGTGCCCAACCGCATCGTCAACTTCGTGGTCGCCGGATGATCCGCACCCGCCTTGCCGCCCAGGCCGCCCTGCTGCTGCCGCTGGCGCTCGGCGCCTGCGGCTTCCACCCGCTCTATGGGGCTGCCGACGAGCAGGCGGTCGCCCGCCTGCCGGACATCTTCGTGCAGCCGATCAGCGACCGCTCCGGCCAGGAGCTCCGTCTGGCGCTGCAGCAGCGCCTCGCCGGCACCAGCGAAGCCCAGCCGCAGGGCTACCTCCTGGCGGTGTTTCCCTCGATCTCGGAGGAAGCGGTCGGCATCCACGGCGACAACACCTCCGGGCGCAACCGTGTCGTCGGCCGCGCGCACTGGGTGCTGTCCTCGGTGTCGCCGATCCTGGCGATCGTCAGCCAGGGGGATGCGCGCACCGTCGACGGCTTCAACGTGATCAACGAGCAGTATTTCGCGTCGAACCTCGCCAACGAGACCACCCAGCAGCGGGTGGCGGGCAACCTCGCCGACACCATCACCACCCAGCTCGCCACCTGGTTCACCACCCACCAGCCGCCAGCGACGGCAGTGCATCGGGCTCCGGCCCCGACGCTGGCGCCGAGCGACGTGCCGGGCAACTCCGACCAGTCGCCGCTGACGCCGTCGGGCGAGGACGGTCTGCCGGCGTCTGCGACCGGACGCGGCAGCCTCAATCCATGACCGGATGAGGCTTGCGGCGTGAAGGTGGATGCCCGGCAGGCGGCGCGGCTGCTGGCAGCACCGGGGACGTTGCGGGCAATCCTGCTGCATGGCGACGATACCGGACTGATCCGCGAGCGCGCCGCCGCCGCGGTGCAGGCCGCCGCCGGCACCCTGGACGATCCGTTCCGCCTCGCCACCCTGTCCCGCGACTCGCACGACCGGCTCGACGAGGAGATCGGCGCCCTGTCGCTCACCGGCGGCCGGCGGGTGGTCTGGGTCAGGGACGCCACCGACGCGCTGGCGCCCGCCCTGAAGCGGGCGCTGGCTCGCCCGGGCGACACGCTGGTGCTGCTGGAAGCGCCGGGTCTCGCCTCGCGCTCGAAGCTGCGCGCGCAGATCGAGGCGATGCCGGACGCCGCCGCCATCGCCTGCTACCCCGAGGAAGGCCGCGCCCTGGAAGCCCAGGTCAGCCAGATGCTGGCGGCCCAGACCGTCCGCATCGATCCGGACGCGCTGGCCTGGTTCGCCAGCCGGCTCGGCGCCGACCGTGCCGCCACCCGGGGCGAGGTCGAGAAGCTGGTGCTCTATGCCGGCGAGACCGGCCGGATCAGCCTCGATGACGCCATGGCCTGTACCGGCGATGCGGCCGGCGCGGCGCTGGACGAGGCCGCGTTCGCCGCCACCGCCGGCGACCGGGCCGGCGTGGACCTCGCCATCGAGCGCACCCTGGCCGAGGGCACCAGCCCGATCGCCGTCGCCCGCGCCCTGCTGTCGCACCTGCACCGGCTGCGCCTGGCGAGGCTGCTGATGGAGGAGGCCGGCCACAGCGCCCAGGATGCGATGCGCAGCCTGCGGCCGCCGGTCTTCTTCAGGCGCACCCAGGCCTTCGCCCAGGCCCTCTCGCTCTGGACCGCCTCCGGCCTGCTTCGCGCCGCCGAGCAGACCCAGGCGCTCGAGCTGGCCTGCAAGCAGACCGGCGCGCCCGACCTGGTGCTGTGCAAGCGCCATCTGGCTGCCCTCGCCGGGCAGGCACGCGTCCGACGCCAGGCGCCAGCCACGATGGCCTGATCGCCGACAGCCGGCGCCGTGGCGGTCCGGACCGGCATCCTGCTCCGGTTGCCGCAGATGGCAGCGGCCGCTATAAAGCAGGCTGGTTGTCCGCGTAGCTCAGCAGGATAGAGCACAGGATTCCTTGTCACCAACTGGGCGTCACGAGGGGAAACCGCGTGACGGATCCGCTCAAAGTCGGGGAAAGCTGTGGTGCACGCGCACCGTGCCGATCCCGAGCCAAGCCCGGCGGCGACGCCGGGAAGGTGTAGAGACTGGACGGGCGGCACCTAAGGGTTCCGGCCTAGGGTGAAGGGACAGTCCAGACCACGAACGTCGCCCATCGGGCGGCGGCGGCGAAAGCCGAAGTGGGATGAATCCTGGGGCCGTGGGTTCGAATCCCGCCGCGGACACCAACCGGACCGCAAGCACGAAACCGTCCTGGTGATCCTGGCTCAGGTCGACACCAAGCTTGCCAAGGCCGGCTGTTCCCCTGACTGGATGGACGGGGGCCGTCAGGCGGCGGGGGAGATGAGCCGAGCCCGATCAACTGGCATGGAATCCTGGCGGCGGGCGGATCAACATGGCGCTGGTAGCGTTGCTGCTGGGATGAACGACTATGGACGGTGGACAGCGCCCCGATCACCGGCCTGCCCTGCGTGACTTTCCCTCTGATCCGGGTCGTTCCCGGTCCGTGCAGGCCGACGTCTTGGAACTAACGTTCCGAGGCCGCCTGGTCGAACCCGACGAGCAGCCGCGCAAGCGCTGCATCGATATGACTCCGCCCAAGCTGTCGCTCGACGACAAGCTGCGCGGCACCCTTGATGCCCGCATCGGGATCCCCGCCTGACACGGCGATCGTCAGTTCGCGCGTGGCGAGCGGCAGGGAGCGCCGGTAGATCATTTCGCGGATCCCCGAAAGCAGCACGTCCCCGGCACCGGCAAGACTGCCGCCAACCACGATCACGCCGGGGTTCAGGACGCTTACGACGCCTGCCGCCGTTTCTCCGATCGCGAGGCCGGCGGCACGGACGCGATCCGCAGCCTCCGTGCCGTGACGACTGGCAAGCGTCACAATGTCGCGGACGCTGGCCGGCCGCACGTGGTCCGATGTGAGGTCGCGGATCAGCGCCCAGCCGGCCGCTACGGCTTCAAGACAGCCGATCTTGCCGCAGCGACACAGCGGGCCGTCCAGCGGATTCTTCTGGATGTGCCCGATGTCGCCCGCCGCGCCCTGCGCGCCCCGGTAGAGACGGCCGTCGGCGATGATGCCGCTGCCGATGCCCCTGCCGGCCTTCACGAACAACAGATGCCCGACATCCTGCCAGTGTTGTCGGTGCTCGAACAATGTCAGCAGGTTGACGTCGTTCTCGACCACCACGGGGACAGCGTAGTTGTCCTGGAACCAGCCCGGGATGTCGAAACCGTCCCATTTCGGCATGATGGAGGGACCGACCACCCGACCGCCTTCATGGTCGATCGGGGCCGGCAGGCTCAGTCCGATCCCCAGCACCGGATCGCCGGTCTTTCCGACCGTCTGGAGCAGGCCGCCGAAGACGCCCGTCATCGCACCCAGTGTCGATGCCGGGTCTTCGTGCAGCGCCACCTCGATCGTGCTCTGCGCCAGGATCTCGGACCTGAGATTGAGAACCGCGAGCCTGGCGCGGCTCTCCCCCACATCGGCCGCCAGCACCACGGCGAAACCGGGATTGACCTCGAGCACCTTCGCCGGACGCCCGCCAGCGCTTGGAAACCGTTCCGCGCCTTCCAGCAGCACGCCCTTGCCGAACAGCGATCCCAGATGCAGGGACACGGTGGTCCGCGCGAGCCCGCTTTCCCGCATCAGCTCGGCGCGCGAGCGGTATCCTGCCGCCACCAGAGAGACCAGCAACGCCGCACCGCTTGCCGGACCGACCTCGTGCCTCACCTCCGATCTCCTGCCAGCCGATCGCGCTGCCTGCGCGGACCCGGCGGCGCCGATCGGACCGACCGCTGCGCGCCGGAACCGGTTCGTGCCGCGATGCGATCGGCGCCGTTGGCGGAGCGGAGGCCCGGATGCTCGTCCGAACCGCGGCCGCCCTCAGGCGACTTCCGCAACCCGTATCTGCAGCTTGACGTCGCCTGGCTGCGCCGAAGCGGCACGCTCGAACGCCTCTATGCTCTGATCGAAGGAAAAGGTTTTCGAGATCAGCGGCTTCAGATCGACCTTGCCGGACGCGATCAGCTTCAGCGCCCGATCGAACACGTTGGCGTAACGAAACACCGTGGAGATTTCGAGCTCCTTGTTGATCGCCCCGCCGATATCGATCGGCGCCCCATGCACCGGCACGCCGACGATCACGATCCGTCCGGCAGGCGCGCACAGCGCCACCATGCCGGCTATGGCGCGCGCGGCGCCGCTCGCCTCGAACACGATGTCCGCACCCCAGTTCCCGATATGGGCGAGAACCTCCTCGTGCAGGTCCTGCACGGTGACGTTGACCGGAACGATGCCGGGATAGCGGCCGGCAAGATCGAGCTTGGGCTGATGCAGGTCGCTGATCAGCACCTTGCCGCAGCCGCCGGCCAGGGCAGCCAGCGCGATCATGATCCCGATCGTGCCGGCACCCAGCACGACCGCCGTATCGCCCGGGGTGATGCGTGCCTTCACCGCTGCCTGCATGCCGACCGCGAACGGTTCCACCATCGCCGCCTCGCCGAAGCTCACGGCGTCGGGGATGCGATAGGTGAAGGCGGCGGGATGCACCACGAACGGCGTCAGGCAGCCATGCACCGGCGGCGTCGCCCAGAACACGACCTCCGGATCGACGTTGTACTTGCCGAGCTTCGCCGCCCGGGACCGCATGTTCGGGATGCCGGGCTCCATGCAGACGCGATCGCCCGGTTTCAGGCCAGTCACGTTGCCGCCCACCGCATCGACGATGCCCGACGCCTCGTGGCCGAGCACCATCGGTGCGTTGACGATGCAGGGCCCGGCGCCGCCATGCACGTAGTAGTGCACGTCGCTGCCGCAGATCCCGACCGTATGCATCCTGATGCGGACGTCGTCCGGACCAGGTTCGGACGGCAACGCGATGTCGCGCAGCGACAGCTTGCCTTTTTCTTCGAGAACCAAGGCTTTCATCGTTGATGTTCCTGCAGAGGAGCCTCGAACGCCCAGGACTGCGCGTTCGAGGCTACCAGACACAGTAACCGCCATCCACGACCACAACGCTTCCGGTCATGAAGCTCGCGGCATCGGAGGCGAGGAACAAAGCAACCGTCGCGATCTCCGACGCTTCTCCGCCCCGGCCCATCGGCGTTCTCGGAAACCAGATGTCCGTCAGCGCCCGGTTCTTCAAGGCAGGACCCGATATCGCGGTATTGATGTAGCCGGGGGCGATCGCGTTGACCCGCACGCCTTTCAAGCCCCATTCGCCCGCGAGCGAGCGCGTCAGGTGATGCACCCCGGCCTTCGAGGCGTTGTAGTGCACCTGTCGCTGCGGCACGTTCGAGATGATGCCCGACATGGACCCGGTGGTGATCACGCTGCCGCTGCCTCGGGCGATCATGTGCTTCCCGAAGGAGCGGCAGCATCGGAACACGCCGTTCAAGTTGATGTCGATCACTTCGTCCCAGGTGGCGTCGTCCATCTCCTCGCCGCCGATGTCCGGCCAGGCGATACCCGCGTTCGCGAACAGGATGTCAACCTGCCTTCCGTCCGCGTTCATCGCCTCCGCCACGTCGCGAACGCGCGCGCTGTCGCGCACGTCCATGATGATCGACTCGGCCTCGTGGCCGGCTGCGCGCAGGCTCTCGATGCCGTCTGCGAGCAGCGTCTCGTCCGGACCGGAGATGACCACCCTGGCACCGGCCTCCGCGAACGCCTCGGCCGCCGCCAGGCCGATCCCGCGACCGCCACCGGTGATGAAGGCGGTCTTGCCGTCCAGGCGAAACTTTTCCAGATACATGAGCCGTTCCTGCCGATCGCTATTTGTAGTAGCCCGCCTGGGTCATCGTGCGGGTGGTCGAGCGCTGCGCGGTCTCCAGCGCCTGCGACACGCTGACGTTGCCGGCGAGGGCGGAGGCGATCGCCTGCCCGGCGACCTGTCCGATCCCCTGCCATTCCGGAATGCCGACATAGCTGATGCCGGAATACGGCACCGGCTGGCTGGACGGGTGGTTCACGTCGGCGACCTCAAGCGCCTTCAGCACCACGGGCGCGAAGGGCGCCGCCTTGAGATAGTCGGGGTTCTTGTAGGTCGACATCCGCGTTCCGGGCGGAACCGCCGCCCATCCCTTCTCCGCCGCGACCAGCTTGATGTAGTCCGGCGACGTCGCCCAATAGACGAATTTCTGCGCCGCCGAGAGGTGCTTCGTCGTCTTGGGAATGGCGAGGGTCCAGGCCCACAGATAGTTCGAGCCGGTCTTCGTCGTCTCGTACGGCGCCTGGGCGTAGCCCACCTTTCCCGCAACCTGGCTCTGCTTGGGATCGGCCAGGAAGCTGGCGGATACGGTGGCGTCGACCCATATGGCGCACTTGCCGCCGGCGAACGTGGTCAGGTTCTCGTTATAACCGCCGGTAACCTCGCCCGGAGGCCCGTACTTCTTCAGCAGATCGACATAGAACGTGACCGCCCGCATCCATTCCGGCGAGGTGAACTGCGGCTTCCACTTCATGTCGAAGTACCGGCCGCCGAAGCTGTTCGCGATCTCGCTGATCTGGCCCATGTTCTCGCCCCAGCCGGGCTTGCCTCGCAGACAGATGCCGTAGACGCCGTGTTGCGGGTCGTTCAGCGTCTTGGCGAACGCGCCGATCTGACTCCAGGTGGGCTTCTCCGGCATCGTCAGGCCGGCGGACTTGAACAGGTCGGTGCGATACATCGTGAACGTGCTTTCCGCATAGAACGGCAGCGAATACAGCGCGCCGTCATGCGTAAGCCCGTTGCGGAGCGACGGGAAGATGTCGGAAACCTGGTAGGCTTGCGGGATGTTGTCGAATGGCGCCAGCCAGCCGAGCCTGCTCCATATCGGCACCTCGTACAGGCCGACCGTGACGATATCGAGCTGGCCGGACTGGGTGGCGATGTCGGTCGTCACGCGCTGACGGAGCGTGTTCTCCTCCAGCGTCACCCAGCGAAGCGTGATGTCGGGGTTCTGCTGCTCGAACGTCTTCGACAACCCCTGCATGACGATCATGTCGGAATTGTTGACCGTCGCGATCGTGAGCGTCTCTGCCGCCTGCGCGTCGCGCACGGTCGATCCGGCGGCGGCGGCGGCGATCGAGACGAGCGAGCAGACGAGGACGTGCCTGAATTTTTCCATGTGAACGTGTCCGGTTTTGTTTTGGCGATGGAGCGGAAACCTGCGTCGGTCAGTGCTGCATACTGCCGACATGGGAACCGACGTTCTGCCGGTCCACGAGCGTCGGCAGCATCAGCGTCACCTGCTTGGCCGGTCGGACGGCGTTCTGATCGATGGCGGTGATCAGGATCATCTTGACCCCGGCGGCGATGAGGTTGTCCAGCTGCGTGAACTGCCTGTTGCGGTCGTACTCCGTCGAGGCGGCGGTGACGCGCGTGTTCGGAGCAGGCGTCTTCGCTTCGTCGGCGGCGAGGACGGTTTGTTTCTTCATTGGTTTCCTCCTGGAGTTGTTCTTGATTGTTCGACTGGGTTATCCAGTCGTTGCTGCGCGACCTGGCGGATGCCGTGCAGTCCGTCGCGAAGCCGTCGTGATGCGCCGACATCCCGATAGATGGCGTAGAGCCGGTCATAGGCATCGCGATGCGCGGGATGCGGTTCGTGTCGCTCGGTCGTGGATCGCGCCAGCCGTTCCCCGCCATGGGCGAAGTCGCGCACGACCCGGCCTGCGACCGCGCCGTGGATGGCGGCTCCGACGGCGGTCGGGTTCTTGATGGCCGGAACCTCCATCGTCCGTCCGAGCACATCCGCCATGATCTGCACCAGCAGCGGATTATTGTGCGCGAGCCCGCTGGTCAGGATGACCCGCTCGATCGACAGGCCGCCGGCGCTCATGTGGTCGACGATGCTGCGGGTGCCGTAGCAGACGGACTCGAGCAGCGACCGATACATCCCCGCGGAGGTCGTTTCCATGGTCAGCCCGGCGAACACGCCGCTGAGCGCGGAGTCGCCGTAGGGCACGCGGTTCCCGTTCCACCAGTCCAGGGTGACGAGATGGTTCTCCGCCGGTCGCAGCGCCGCCGCCGCCTCGTTGTGGAGGCGGAAGTTCGCGGCCGGCTGCTCCGCGCGTGGAAACGCCCTGACGAACCAGGACAGCATGTCGCCGAAGCCCGCCTGGCCGGCCTCGAAGCACCACAGCGCCGGCAGGGCAGCGCCCTGCGCCATCGCCTCGATGCCCCCCGGGAGGGCGCTCGCGGCCTCCTGCAGCAGCAGAAAGACCGCCGACGTGCCCAAGGCGCCCACCAGGGTGCCGGAACCGGTGCCGCCGACGGCGGGAAGCACCACGTGAGAGTCGATCACCGCCACCGCGACCACGGCAGGTCCCTCGATGCCAGTCCGCCTGCGCCATCCGGCTGTCAGCGATCCCGCAGCCGTGCCCACCGGCTGCGGCGGCCCCAGGCGGTCGGCGAGCCCGGCCACGACCCCGGCGGGGTAGCCGTCGGCCTCGGTCCAGTGCGCCTTGTAGCTGGCAAAATCCTGGCTGCGCATCTCGCGGCCGCAGAGCTGCCAGACCAGCCAGTCGCCCGCTTCCAGAAAGCGATCGGTCAGATCCCACAGCGCCGGCGCCTCCGCGGCGATCTGCTGCGCCTTGGCCAGCATCCATTCGCAGGACAACCGGCCGCCGCAATGCGCGAGATAGGCGCCCCCCTGCCGGTTCAGGGCGTCCGCGTAGGGCTGCGCGGCTGCGTGCTTCCAGAGCTTGACGTAGGCATGCGGATCGGCGGGATGGAGCCGGCTCAGCGGGGTGCCGTCCGCCTGCACCGGCATGGGCGAGCTCGCGGTGAAATCGACGCCGATGCTCAGGATCGTGCGCCCGTGGCCGATCGTCGACAGGATGTCGGACAAGGCCTCGACATAGTCTGCCGGGTCCTGGAGCGCGTAGCCGAGCGGCAGCGCGCGATCCGGACCCAGGCGGCGGGCGATGACCCCGTGCCGGTAGGGATGTGCATGATGCGCGAGCTGCTCGCCGGTGTCGGCATCGAGCAGGATGCCCCGGGCGGACTCGGTGCCGAAATCCAGTCCGATGACGCAGGCGCCGCTCATGCCGAGGCGCCGGTGTCGTGTTCGCGCACGCCAACGACCGCGACGGCACCGGCCGAGACATGATAATTGTCGGACAGCGTATCGTCCGCGAGCCGGCCATCCACCGCCCTGTCGATCGAGATCCCGTCGTCACAGGGTATGATCAGCGTGCTCAGAGCCGGCAAGCGAACGGATCCGGCCTTCCAGGAGACAGCCGTCGCCGACAAGGATGTCGGTGCGGTGGTCGACGATCTCGCGGCCCGGCCGGTCGAACTCAGCCGCCGGCACCATGCCCGCCGCGTCGGCGACTTCCCGTCCAGTGGTCCGGTGGCGGTCTCCTTCCATCCCCGGACGGCCTGAACCGCCGTCAGCACAGCATCCGTGGCCAGCCGCCGAATAACGTGCGAATCCGGCCAAATCGCCAGGTGTGACCGTTCCACAGCGATGAGACCGCTGGCATCCGAAGTGACGATCATGATCGTGAACCTTCGTCTTGAGGACGGCGCGCTCGTGGCACCTCGGCCCCAGGCGATGTAAACGCACGACCGTGTAGAAGACAAGACTTATGTCCGCATCCGGACATAACCCTGTGCGTTTGCAAACCTCACGAGGCACCAGCCGCACGGATGCGCTGTGCATCGTCTTGATTGCGCGCGAGATGCCGACAGCCTGTCCCGGGCCGCGTCAAGCGGCCGACCCACTTCGACGCCACGGTTGCTCTCGCCAAGCCGCCCGGTTGCCCGCATCATCACGTGCCGGCTGCCGGCAGCACAGTTGGGATCAGCGCCTGGAACATCTTCACCCGACCTGGACGTCCCGCCCGACGCCTGTCGACCTGATCTGGCGCGTCGCCTATCGCCTCGGCTTTCCGCTGGCACGGATCTGGTGGCGCCTGCGCAAATCCGAGCATGAGGGCGCGCTGGTCGCGATCCATGTCGGCGACCGGCTGCTCCTGCTCCGCTCGTCCTATCGGCAGACATGGAACCTGCCGGGCGGCGGCGTCCGTCCGGGCGAGGCACCGGAGCAGGCGGCACGGCGGGAGCTGCTGGAGGAGATCGGCGTCCCCGCACCGGTCCTGACGGCCGTCGGCATCTTCAGCGGGATCTGCGACGGGCGACAGGACCGCGTGCATCTCTTCGAGCTGCGGCTGGACACGCTGCCGGAGCTGACGCTCGACAACCGGGAAATTATCGCAGCGCGGCTGATGCAGCCCAGCGACCTCGCGGTCATCGAGGTGACCGCGCCGGTGGCCGCCTATCTCGAGGGACGGATCGCGCCCCCGGACGGCCACGGGACTCTCGGGGATGCTTCCCGCGCCGCCCGATCCCCCGCCGCATGATGGATCATGCCGCACATCAGATCGCATGGCGGGCGGCCGCAGCGCACCTGCCGGTCAAGCGAACCGGAGGAGCCTGAGCGTGGCGTGGCTGATGGTGATCGCGGCGGGCGCGCTCGAGATGGTCTGGTCCTACAGCGCCAAGCAGGCGGACGGCTTCAGCAGGCTCGGCTGGGGGGCGGTGACGATCGTCGCCTCGCTGATCAGCTTCTTCCTGCTCACCTTCTCGCTGCGGACCCTGCCGCTCGGCACCGCCTACGCCGTCTGGACCGGCATCGGCGCGGTGGGCAGCTTCGTGGTCGGCGTCGTCCTGCTCGGCGAGCCGCTCGGGGTGGGGCGGGTGCTGAGCGCCGTGCTGATCGTGGCGGGCGTCATCGGCCTGCGGCTCACCAGCCAGCGCTAGGCGATCGCCCCTCGGCGGCAGCCCGCCGAGGGCGTGGCATCAGCCGTTCTGGAAGTCGGGCTTCCGCTTCTCGATGAAGGCGGTCATGCCTTCCTTCTGGTTCCCGGTCGCGAAGCTGGCCTGGAACAGGCCGGCGCTCGGAGCGGAGGCCTTTGGAAAGGGGCCACCTCACAGGCGCGGTTCACGCTCTCCCTGAGCATCGCCGCCACCGGCTGCGACATGCCTGCGGTCGCCATGGCGCCGACATGGCGTCCTCGAACAGCCCGTCCACCGGCACCACCCGAGACGCCAGGCTGCAGCGCTCCGCCTCGGCCGCATCCATCATGCGGCCGGTCAGGCACATCTCCATCGCCCTGGATTTGCCGACCAGGCGGGTCAGGCGCTGCGAGCCTCCCATGCCCGGGATGGTGCCGAGCCTGATCTCGGGCTGGCCGAACCGGGCGTTGTCGCCCGCCAGGATGAAGTCGCACATCATCGCCAGCTCGCAGCCGCGGTTGATGTCCGCACCGGCTGCAAAGGCCCCGGTCGAGCCGGTGATCACCGAGCAGCCGATCGACGGATCGCCCTCCACACCGGCGAGCAGGGCGTCGAGCGCCTGCGGCCGGTTCAGCGTGATCAGCGCCACCTGATTCCGCCGCCCGGACAGGATGGTCTCGTAGGAGGCGGCCTCGGACATGTCGTGGCTCCGGGCCGGGGTCAGGCGAGCGTGAGGCTCGCGGGCGGCTCGAACCGGAACAGCGCCTCGAGGTCCGCCGCGTCCGCCGCCGGCTGCCAGCGCGGCTTGCGGTCCTTCTCGACCACGGCCGCGCGCACCCCCTCGATGAAGTCGTGCCGGCGCATCAGGCCGGCGCCGAGGCGGTATTCCTGCTGCAGGCAAGGCTCAAGCCGGCCGTAGCGGCGGCCCTGGCGCAGCGCCCGCAGGGCCACCGCCAGGGATGTCGGGCAACCGGCGGCGATCTGCTCGGCCGCGTCCCGCGCCGCCGCCTCGGGGCGTGCCCGCAGCGCCTCCAGGATTGCCGGGATGCTGTCATGCCGGTAGCAGGCTCCGATCCAGCCGGCATCCGCAAGCAGCCGACCGGCTGCCGGCGGCGTGGCGTGCCGGCTCACGCAGGACGCGATCGCGGCCGCGTCCGGACAGCGGCTCAGCGCCTCGATCAGCGCCGGCAGCCGGTCCGAGGCGACATGATGGTCGCCGAGCCCGCACAGCATGACGTCGGCCGCCGCCAGCATCCCGCCGGTGAGGGCGGCGTGCGTGCCGAACTCGCCGGGGGCGGCCGACAGCAGGTAGGTGCCGCCGCTGTCGGGCACGAAGCCGATGCGGACTTCCGGCATGGCGAGGCGGGTGCGTTCGGTCACGATGCGGACCGAGCCATGCGCCGAGACGCCGACGCCGCCTCCCATCACCAGCCCGTCCATGAGGACGATGTAGGGCTTGCGCAGGCGGGCGATGCGGGCGTTCAGCCGGTACTCGACGGCGATGAAGCGATCTGCGCTCTCGACGTCGCCCGCCCTGATGCTGTCGTAGAGGAAGCGGATGTCGCCGCCGGCACACAGGCCGCGCTCGCCGGCGCCGTCGATCAGCACCGCGCGCACCGCCGGATCATCGCTCCAGCCATCCAGCGCCGAGTCGATGGCCTGCAGCATGCCGGGCGTCAGCGCGTTGATCGCGTGGGCGCGGTTCAGCGTGATCCGTCCCAGGCTGCCCTGGCGGCGGATGTCGGTGTCGCTGCCGCTCAACGGCATGCTGCGGTCATGCGGTGCTGCACGACGGCGCCGGCCGATGAGGCGTGCTCATGCTGCGCGTTCATGCTGCGCATCGGTCGTCCACGAGCCCAAACTCCGTGCTGCTGATGGCCGAGAACCTCGGCGCTCGCCTGAAACTGCAACCACCCGCCCGGGTTGGATCGTCCCAGTACGTGGAGACATCCATGCAGAAGCGCCTCCTGTCGGCTGCAATTGTTGGCCTTGTCGTGGCGGCAACCGCGGCGCGCGCGCAGCCGGCGCACGATGATCTGCGGCCGCCGTCGCCGCATCATCGGCCCTACCGCCATTACCGTCATCACACTCATCGTCCGCTGCCGCCGCCGCGGGACGATCGCGGTCCCGACGGGCCGCGCTGATCGGATCCCTCTCCGCCGTATCCCCTGCAGGCCGGCGGAGACGCATGTCGCGCTGAGATCGGTCTGATGCGGCCACGCTTGTCCTGTTCGATGCTCGTAGATGGTTCATTAACCCGGCCATGCGACATCTGTGCGCGCTGATTTCGCACAAAGAGGACGAGATGGTCTGGTTCCAGAGGGGCCTGGTTGCAATCGCGCTGATGACCGGGACTGGTGCTGAGGCCGTGCCGGCCAGGCCGTCCGGCATCCAGCCGAAACCCGATGGGGTCGTGGCGAACTGCGACGACTACGTGAAGGTCACCGATCAGGTCTTCACCGGCCGGACCGGCGCCACCTTCAGCGTCGGCGGGGTGCGGGATTACCTGGGCGGCGACACGTTCGGCCCGAAGGTGCTCGATATCGGCGGCGTCGATCCGGCGATCTACCTGCAGCTGCATTGCGGGCACTGAGCGGCCGACGGGCCTGTTCTTCATGATCGGGAGCCGGCGATGCCGGCAGGATGGCGATCCGGCTCGGGCGCTGGCCGCTGCCGCTCCGTAGCCCGCGATGCGCCGGTCCACCATGGCGCCAGGCCAATGTCGCGCCCGCAGCAACGCGACGATGTCCTGCTGCCAAGCGCGCGGCCGCACGGATCGGCCGCATCGGCGCCGTGGGGCCCGGGTCGCGCTGCCGATTGCTGCCGGGCGCATGCGGCCTTCCGACTTCCCGATCGCGGATGCCGCTTCCATAGTAGCCGTCGTGGATTCTGATGAGCCTCATTCGGCCGCGGTGACGATCGGCCATGCCGCCGCCGACGATGCGGCCGGGATCGCCGCCGTGCACGTGGCGGTGTGGCGCAACGCCTATTCCGGCCTGCTGCCCGACCACTCGCTCGCCGGGCTGTCGCGGCCGCGTCTGGCAGTCCGCTACGACATGGCGATCCGTCACGGCGCCGGCGTGCTGGTGGCGCGGGCGGGCGCGCAGGTGGTCGGCTTCGCGACGATGTCGCCGAGCCCGACCGGCAGCCCGGCGGAGGGCGAGGTGAAAACCCTCTACGTGCTCGACGACTGGCGGGAGCGTGGCATCGGCCGGGCGCTGCTGCAGGCGGCGGCGCGGCATCTGCAGGCGCTCTCCTGCCGGTCGCTGTTCCTGTGGGTGCTGGCGCAGAACCAGAGCCGGTGGTTCTACGAGCGCTGCGGCGGACGCGTGGCGATGCGATCCATCACGCATGTCGGCGGCGAGCCGATGCCGCAGATCGCCATGGTCTGGCATCAAATCGGGACGCTTGCAGAGGATGGCTAGACGGCTGTTTGGCCGGGACAGCCATCTATTGGTGAAGATGGCAAAAAGCTGTTGCATCCAGCCAACATCCAGATGAGGGAGATCGAGGTCCGGAAAATTAATCTCGCTTTTTCAGTAGCTTATCATGGGACCACCGCTGGCATGGGCGCTGCAATGCCTTCGTCAGGCCGATCAAGGCCGGATCGAAGGAAGCGAAGTCATGGCGACGATGAGTGTGACGGCCGACAATTCCGCAACCGGCGACGTGCAGGCCCTCCGCCCCGCGCGGTCGGTGCGCTGGACGACGCCGCAGCCCGGCGCCGGCACGCGGGCCCCGAGCCGGCACCTGCTGCAGGCGGCGGACGCGACGATGCGGTTCACCCTCGCCCTGATGCCGTTCTCGACGCTGGTCTGGATGTTCGTCGCCCATTGAGGGAATGGCTGCGGGCGGCGGCTCAGGCCTGCCTGATCTCGATCAGGCTGCGACGGATGCGCCGGCCGCGCTCGATGCGGTCGACGATGAAGTCCTCGTCGCCCCAGCGGATCGCGCGCGCCATCGCCTGCGCATCCTCGGTGAAGCGAGCCAGCATCTCCAGCAGCGCGTCGCGGTTGTTCAGGAACACGTCGCGCCACATGGTCGGGTCGGACGCGGCGATGCGGGTGAAGTCGCGGAAGCCCGAGGCCGCGAACTGCAGCACCTCGCTGCGGCTCTCGCCCTCCAGGTCGTCGGCGGTGCCGCAGATGGTGAAGGCGAGCAGATGCGGCAGATGGCTGACGATCGCCAGCACCCGGTCGTGGTGCGCCGCATCCATCTCGCGCGTCATCGCGCCGCAGAGCTGCCAGAGACGCGCCACCCGCGCGGTGGCCTCGGGATCGCCGCCCTCCAGCGGCGTGAGCAGGGTCCAGCGTCCCTCGAACAGGGTCGGGAAGCCGGATTCCGGTCCGGAATACTCGGTGCCGGCGACCGGATGCGCCGGCACGAACGCCACCCAAGGCGGCAGCAGCGGCTGGATCTCGCGGATCACCGACTGCTTGGTCGAGCCGACGTCGCTCAGGATCGCGCCGGCCTTCATGTGCGGCAGCAGGCCGGACGCCGCCGCTCCCATGGCGCCCACCGGCACGCACAGCACGACGCAGTCGGCATCGCGCACGGCATCGGCCTCGGCCTCCGCCACGCGGTGCGCGATGCCGAGCTCGGCCACCCGCGCCCGCACCGCCGCACTGGCGTCGTAGGCCACGACCTCGCGGGCGATCCCCGCCTGCTGCCGGGCGCGACGGGCGAGCGAGCTGCCGATCAGCCCCAGTCCGATCACGGTCAGCCGCTCGAACAGCGGTTCGGTCATGGCGCATGGTCCGCAGTGAGGAGGCGCCATAGCGGAAACGCCCGGCCGCTGCCAGCAGCGCCTTGCCAGCCGGCCAGGCGGACCGTCATCCTGCCGCGATGAGCGTCGCCCTGTTCACGCACCCCGCCTGCATCCGGCACGATCCCGGAGCCGGCCACCCGGAATGCCCCGACCGGCTGCGCAGGGTGCTGGCAGCCCTCGACGCGCCCGACTTCGCCGGTCTCGATCGCGCGGAGGCGCCGCTTGCCAGCGAGGCGCAGCTGCGGCTGGCGCATGCTGCGGGCTATGTCGCCGGGATCCTGGCGATCCGGCCTGCCGAGGGGGCGCATGAGCGTCTCGATGCCGACACGGTGATGAGTGCCGGCAGCGCCGAGGCGGCGATGCGGGCCGCGGGCGGCGCCTGTGCTGCGGTGGATGCGGTGATGGAGGACCGGGCGCGCGCGGCCTTCGCGGCGGTGCGGCCGCCGGGGCATCATGCGGAGGCGGCGCAGGCGATGGGGTTCTGCCTGTTCTCGACCGCGGCGGTCGCGGCCCTACATGCGCGCGCCCGCTGGGGCCTGCGCCGCATCGCGGTCGTCGATTTCGATGTGCATCACGGCAACGGCACGCAGGCGATCCTGCAGCACGATCCGGACATGTTCTTCGCCAGCAGCCACCAGTGGCCCTGCTATCCGGGCACCGGCGCGGCAGGGGAAACCGGGGTCGCCGGCAACGTCGTCAACCTGCCGCTGCCACCCGGCAGCGGCTCGGCGGCGTTCCGGGATGGCTGGCACGAGACGATCCTGCCGGCGCTGGACCGGTTCGCGCCCGAGCTGCTGATCGTGTCGGCCGGCTTCGACGCGCACCGTGCCGATCCGCTGGCGCAGCTCGAGCTCGAGGCGGAGGATTTCGGCTGGATCACCGAGAGGCTGCGGCTGGTGGCAGACCGGCACTGCGGCGGGCGGCTCGTGTCGCTGCTGGAGGGGGGGTATGATCTGGGCGCGCTCGCCGTGTCGGTTGCGGCGCATGTGCGGGCGTTGATGCGGTAAGGCCAGGGCGCTGCCCTGGACCCGCCGGGGCCGCCGGCCCCGGACCCGGGATTGTCAGGCCGTTACCCGCGCGGGTTTGCGCAGGCGCCGGATCTCGGCGGCCTGCCAGAGCAGCAGCGCCGGGATGCCGATCGTGAGGTCGCGGCCGCGCCGCAGCAGCGACAGGCCGAAGGACAGATGCGGGTCGAGCCCGAACAGGCTGCCGAGCGTCACGTAGGCGGCTTCCTGCACGCCGAGTGCGGCAGGCACCAGGAACGACACCGACAGCACGCCGCTGGCCACGCCCTCGATGGCGATCGCCTCGCCGAATTCGATCGGGGCGCCGAGCAGCCGGTAGGCGAGCCAGACCCAGCCGGCGCCGGCGATCCAGGCCAGCAGATGGATCAGGCAGGCGACGGCAAGCCGGACCGGCCGCTCGTAGAACCGGTTCAGGCGCTCCTGCAGGCTGTCGATCCCGTCCTCCAGCGCCGCCTGCCACTGGCCGGCGACGTGGCGGCCGAGCCCGCGGACGCCGAGCCGGAACAGGCCGGACGCGCTGCGCTGCGCCCAGATGAAGGCGACCATGGCCGCCGCCATCAGCGCCATGCCGAGTGCCACCGGGCCGACGATGCTGCTGTCGGAGTGGTGATCCAGCAGGAACAGCAGCCCGAGCAGCACGAACAGGATCTGGCCCACGACCTCGGTGGTGACGTCGATCACGTTGGCCGCGGACGCTTCCGGCCAGGCGATCGCCTGCCGTCGGCGGGTGGCGGGAAAGCAGGTGGCGCGCATGGCGATCAGGATGCCGCCGAGCTGGGAGAAGGGCAGGCAGGTGGTGGCGCCCTCCCGCACCAGGCGGGCGCGGAACAGCCGGGCGAGGCCGATGCCGGGACAGGCGACGGTCCAGGCGCCCGCAAGCAGAACATCGGTCGCGAGCTGTGCCGCGACCAGGGCCGCGAAGCCGCCCAGCCCCACCGACAGCATCGCCTTCAGCACCGCGCCGGCGCCGAGCCAGCCGACGAAGCCGGTCATCAGCACCAGGCCGATCGCGGCGAGCAGGATCGAGACCGTCTTCAAGCGGGCGGCCTTTCTGGTGCCAGGGATGGGAGCGCGACCGCTCCGGAGCCTGCTCCCTACACCAGCGCCTGCTTGGCAGCCACATCGCGACGTGCCAATGCGGGGTCTGCGCGCCTTTGACGATGAGGACGGGGCAAGGCAAGTCTGCCGCTGCCGTTCCGGAGCCCTGCCGCCATGTCCTCGCCTGTTCTGGTCACCGGTGCGACCGGCTTCGTCGGCTCCGCGGTGGCGCGCGCCCTGGCTGCCCGCGGCCATCGCCTGCGCCTGCTGGTGCGGCCGGCGGGCGACCGGCGCAACCTCGACGGGCTCGAGGCCGAGCTGGTCGAGGGCGACCTGAGCCGGCCGGACACGTTCGCGCCGGCGCTGGCGGGATGCCGCGCGCTGTTCCATCTCGCCGCCGACTACCGGCTGTGGGTGCCCGATCCGGCGGCGATGATGCAGGCCAATGTCGAGGGCACGCGGCAGCTGATGCTGGCGGCACAGGCGGCCGGGGTGGAGCGGATCGTCTACTGCTCCTCGGTCGCCGCCCTCGGGCTGGTCGGCGACGGCACCGTCGCCGACGAG
The DNA here is from genome assembly GCA_964236105.1 of uncultured Acetobacteraceae bacterium. Lineage (GTDB taxonomy): Bacteria > Pseudomonadota > Alphaproteobacteria > Acetobacterales > Acetobacteraceae > Lichenicola. Next base: position 233,578 of record CAXSBC010000004.1, read on the forward strand.
GGAACGCCGGTGCACGAGGCGGCGATCGTCGGCGTCTACAAGCGCTCCAAGTATCGCGCCGAGCAGGCGGTGCTGGCGCTGGTGCGCGACCGGGCGCTGCCGGTCGTGATCGTCAATCCCTCCACCCCGGTCGGTCCGCGCGACATCAAGCCGACCCCGACCGGGGCGATGATCCGCGACGCCGCCGCCGGGAGGATGCCGGCCTTCGTGGAGACCGGGCTCAACCTGGTGCATGTCGACGACGTGGCCGAGGGCCATCTGCTGGCGTTCGAGAAGGGCCGGGTGGGCGAGCGCTACATCCTGGGCGGCGAGGACATGTCGCTGCGGGCCGTGTTCGGCCTGGTGTCGGAGGTCGCCGGGGTGAAGGCGCCGCGCATCCAGCTGAGCCAGCGCGTGCTGTGGCCGGTGGCGATGGTGTCGGAAGGCCTGGCGCGCGGCTTTGGAATCGAGCCGCGGGTGACGCGCGAGATGCTGGCGATGTCGCGAAAGAAGATGTTCTTCTCCTCCGACAAGGCCCGGCGCGAGCTCGGCTACACCCCCCGTCCCGCCCGCGCCGCCGTCGCCGACGCCGTCGCCTGGTTCCGCGACAACGGCATGATCTGACCCGCAAGGAGCTTCTCGCCAAACCCCGGGTTCCAAGGGCAACGCCCTTGGCGGGGTCCAGGGGCGGCGCCCCCGGCCTTGCCCTCCCCCCACACCGGACGGAGACTGACGCTGCTCATCCCCGCCATCGCCACGCTGCTGATCTGGAGCTGGCTGATCGCCCTGCATGGCCGCTTCTGGCAGGCCGGTCCCGTCCTCGCGCCTGCGCCGGTCGCGCCCGGCATCGCCTGGCCGCACGTCTCGGTGGTGATCCCGGCGCGCGACGAGGCGGACTCGATCGGCGCCTGCCTCGCCTCCCTGCTGGCGCAGGACTATCCCGGCCCGCTGCGCATCGTGCTGGTCGACGACCGCAGCAGCGACGGCACCGGCGCCGTGGCACGTGGCCTCGGGGCTCCTCCCGACCGTCTGCTGGTGCTCGACGGCGCGCCGCGTCCGGCGGGATGGAGCGGCAAGCTGTGGGCGGTGGCGCAGGGCGTGGCTGCCGCGCGCCGGCTCGGCCTCGGCGGGGACGGCTTCTTCCTGCTGTGCGACGCCGACATCACGCACGCGCCCGCGCACGTCGCCACGCTGGTCGCCAAGGCGCTGCAGGGCGGGCTCGACCAGGTCTCGGAGATGGTGGAGCTGAACTGCGAGAGCCCGGCCGAGCGGGCGCTGGTGCCGGCCTTCGTGTTCTTCTTCCAGCTGCTCTACCCGTTCGCCCGCGTGAACGACCCGCGCGCACGCACGGCGGCCGCGGCCGGCGGCACGGTGCTGATCCGCGCCGGCGCGCTCGACCGGATCGGCGGCATCGAGAGCCTGCGCGGCGCGCTGATCGACGACGTGACGCTGGCCGTGCGGGTCAAGCGCAGCGGCGGCGCGATCTGGCTCGGCCATTCGATGCTGGCGAAGTCGATCCGCCCGTATCCGCGGCCTGCCGACGTCTGGCGCATGGTCGCCCGCACCGCCTACGTGCAGCTCGGCTTCTCGCCGCTGCTGCTCGCCGGCACCGTGCTCGGCATGGTGCTGGTGTGGGTGGCGCCGCTGGCCACGCTGCTGGCCGGGCATGGGGTGGCACGCCTCCTGGGGGGGATCGCCTGGCTGCTCTCGACCGGCTCGTTCCTGCCGACGCTGCGCCGTTTCCGGCTGTCGCCCGCCTGGGCGCTGTTGCTGCCCGGGATCGCCCTGTTCTACACCCTGGCCACCATCGGATCGGCGGTCGACCATCATCGGGGTCGCGGCGTGGTCTGGAAAAGCCGCGCCTATCGCGACGGGCGCGATGGCGAGAAGGACGCGACCGCCGCATGAACGCGATGCCCGACAGGCTCCAGACCGGGTGGGGCAGCGACGTGTCGTCCGGCAAGGGCAAGGCGGACGAGAACTTCCCCGTCGGATCGGTGCTGATCGCCAGGCGGCTGCGTCCGCACGTGCATGCGTACTACGATTTCGCCCGCGCGATCGACGACATCGCCGACAATGCGCTGCTGTCGCCGGACGAGAAGATCGTCCGGCTCGACGCGATGCAGGCGGTGCTGCTCGGCGATCGCGACGGCACCGCTCGTGCAGACGTCGCCAGCGCCGTGCGGCTGCGCGCGAGCCTGGCCGCGACCGGCATCACCCCTGCCCGCGCCACCGACCTGATCGTCGCCTTCCGCCAGGATGCGGTGAAGCACCGCTATGCGAGCTGGGCCGAGCTTGCCGGCTATTGCCGCTATTCCGCCAATCCGGTCGGGCTCTACCTGCTCGACCTGCATGGCGAGAGTGCGGCGACCCATGCCGCGTCCGACGCGCTGTGCACGGCGCTGCAGGTGCTGAACCACCTGCAGGACTGCAAGGCGGATCTTCTCGAGCTCGGCCGCTGCTACCTGCCGGCGGGCTGGCTCGCCGCCGAAGGCGAGAGCGCCGAGGCGGTGCGCGGCGCGCAGGCCGGTCCCGGCCTGCGCCGCGTGCTGGACCGGGCGCTGGACGAGGTCGACCTGCTCAACGTCGAGGCGTCGCGGCTGCCCGGGCTGATCGCCGACCGGCGCATGCGGCTGGAGGCGGCGGTGATCGTCGCGGTGTCGCATCGGCTGGCCAGGCGGCTGCGCGCCCGGGACCCGCTCGCCGGACGGGTGAAGCTGTCGCGCGGCGATGTCGGGATCAGCCTGCTGTCCGCCCTGCGCCATCTGCCATGACGCCTGCCTGCGACGCCCTGCGCCGGTTCCCGCTGGACTGCGCGCAGGACGATCTCGACGTCGTGGAAGCGATCGTGCGCCGGTCCGGCACCTCGTTCGCGCGCGGCATGAGCGTGCTCGAACCCGACCGGCGCTACGCGATGTTCGCGATCTACGCCTTCTGCCGGCTGGTGGACGACGTGGCCGACGAGGACGGACCGTTCGCCGCCAAGCTGCCGCGGCTGCAGGAGTGGCGCACCCGCATCGCCGGGCTCTACGAGGGCTATGCCCGCGATGCGCTGGACCGGGTGCTGATGCAAGCGATCACCCGCTACGCGCTGCGCGAGACCGATTTCGCCGCCGTGATCGACGGCATGCAGATGGACGCCGAGGACGTCATCGTCGCACCCGACCTCGCCACCTTCGACCTGTATTGCGACCGCGTCGCCTCGGCGGTCGGCAGGCTCTCGGTGCGGGCCTTCGGCGACGCCTCGTCGTCGGCTGACGCGGTCGCCCATCATCTCGGCCGGGCGCTGCAGATCACCAACATCCTGCGCGACCTGGGCGAGGATGCCGAACGCGGCCGGCTGTATCTGCCGGCCGAGGTGCTGGACCGGGCCGGCGTGCCGCACGATCCCGGCGCCGCCCTGGGGTGTCCGACGCTGCCGGCCGCCTGCCGGGCGATGGCGGCGCAGGCGCGCCAGCACTTCCATGCGGCCCGTGCCGCGATGCGTCGCTGCGACCGGCGCGCCATGCGTCCGGCGCGGCTGATGGCGGCAGGCTACGGCGCGATCCTGGCGAGCCTGGTCGCCGCCGGATGGCGCGATCCGGCGCGGCGCGTGTCGGTGCCGGCCTGGCGCAAGCTGCTGGTGGGCGTGCGCGCCCTGCTGCCGGCCTGACGCAGGTGGCGGGCGTCGTGCACATCGTCGGCGGCGGGCTCGCCGCCCTGTCGGCAGCGCTCGAGCTGGCGGAGGCCGGGCGGCAGGTCGCGATCTACGAGGCGGGTCCGGCGCTGGGCGGCCGGGCGCGCTCCTACGACGACAAGCATCTCGGCTGCCGGCTCGACAACGGCAACCACCTGCTGCTGTCGGCCAACGCGACGGTGTTCGGCTTCCTCGACCGCATCGGCGCCTGCGACACGCTGGTCGGGCCGGGCGCGCCGATCTTCCCGTTCCACGACCTCGCGGCCGATCTGCGCTGGACCCTGCGCCTGTCGCGCGGCCGCGTCCCCTGGTGGGTGCTGCAGCCGGGCCGGCGGGTGCCGGGCATGCGGCTGTCGGAGCTCGCCGGGCTGCTGCGGCTGATGCGGGCGGGCCCGGACGCGACCATTGCCGACTGCCTGCGCCCGGGCGCGCTCGCCGACCGGCTGATGGTCCCGCTCGCCGTCTCGGTGCTGAACACCCGGCCCGAGGCGGGCAGCGCGGCGCTGATGGGCGCGGTGATGCGCGAGAGCATGGCCAAGGGGGGGGCTGCCTGCATCCCGTGGTTCCCGCGCGACGGGCTGTCCGAGACCCTGGTCGATCCGGCGCTGGTGCGGCTGCGGGAGCTCGGCGTGCGGATCCGCACCGGCTGCCGCGTCAGCGGCCTCGCCTTGGCGCAGGGCCGGGTCGCCGGCATGGTGCTGCCGGAGGGGCCCGTCGATCTCGGGCCCGACGACCAGGTGATCCTGGCGGTGCCGGCGCAGAGTGCCCGCGACGTGGCGGCTTGCGTGCTGCCCGAGCTGCAGGCGCCCGACAGCTTCGAGAGCATCCTGAACCTGCATTACCGCGCCGACGTGCTGGACCGGCTGACCGGCGACCTGGCGCGGGCGCGCTTTGCCGGCGTCGTGGGCGGCCTCGCCGAGTGGGTGTTCGTCAAGCCGGGCATCCTGTCGGTGACGGTGAGTGCGGCCAACCACCTGGCCGATCGCAGTCCCGACGCGCTGGCGGCTGCCATCTGGACCGAGGTCCGGGCGGTGGTGTCGCCGTTCCTGCTCGCGGGCACGACGCTGCCGGAGACAGCACCCCGCCACCGGGTGGTGCGGGAGAAGCGCGCCACCTTCGCCGCCACCCCGGCGCAGGAACGGCTGCGGCCGGAATGCCGCACCCGGATTCCGAATCTTGCCCTGGCCGGCGACTGGACGGCCACAGGCTTGCCCGCCACCATCGAAGGTGCAATGAGGTCCGGCCTGGCTGCGGCCAGGATGCTGGCCGCGCAACCCGGTGGCCGCCACTGACCCGAGCGAGTGCAGGATGACCCATCACCTGTCCGCTCCGGCCATCAGCCGGCTGGAGCGGTGACATGCTGAACACCGTGCAGAACGCCGAGGACCTCGTCCTCGACCGCCCCGTCGCGTCCGACGAGGCCCTGGTCGACGCGATCGCCCGCGCGCAGTCCGCCCTGGCGGGGCGCCAGCAGCCGGACGGCCACTGGATCTTCGATCTGGAGGCCGACGCCACGATCCCGGCCGAGTACATCCTGCTCGAGCACTATCTCGATCGCATCGACCCCGCACTCGAGGCCCGGCTCGGCATCTATCTGCGCCGCATCCAGGGCGAGCATGGCGGCTGGCCGCTCTACCATGCCGGCCGGTTCGACCTGTCGGCGAGCGTGAAGGCGTATTTCGCGCTGAAGATGATCGGCGACGATCCGGAGGCGGACCACATGCGCCGGGCGCGGGAGGCGATCCTGGCCGCCGGCGGGGCAGAGCGCGCCAACGTCTTCACCCGGTTCCAGCTTGCCCTGTATGGCGAGCTGCCGTGGCATGGCACGCCCTGCATGCCGATGGAGATCATGCTCCTGCCGCGCTGGTTCTTCTTCAACATCTGGAACATGTCCTACTGGTCGCGGACGGTGCTGACCCCGCTGCTGGTGCTGGCGGCACTGCGCCCGCGCGCGCGCAATCCACGCGGCATCCACGTGCCGGAGCTGTTCCGCACGCCGCCGGGCGAGGTGCGGGACTGGATCCGCGGACCGTACCGATCCGCCTGGGGCCCGGTGTTCAAGCGCATCGACGCCCTGCTGCGGCCGATCGAGCGGCGGGTGCCGAAGCGCCTGCGCCGGCATGCCATCGCCACCGCCCGCCGCTTCGTGGAGGCACGGCTGAACGGGCTCGACGGGCTCGGCGCGATCTACCCGGCGATGGCCAACAGCGTGATGATGTTCGACGCACTCGGCGTGCCGGACGACGATCCGAACGCCGCCATCGCCTGGGAGTCGGTGCGACGGCTGCTGGTCGAGCAGGGCGACGAGGCGTTCTGCCAGCCCTGCATGTCGCCGGTCTGGGACACGGGCCTCGCCGGCCACGCGCTGGCGGAGGCGGCGGTGGCGATCGACGGCGCCGAGTCCGCGGCGACGGCGGGCCGTCTCGACGAGGCCGCCGGCTGGCTGCGTCCGCTGCAGGAGCTGGAGGTGAAGGGGGACTGGGCGGTCCGCAACCCCGATCTCGCACCCGGCGGCTGGGCGTTCCAGTACAACAACCCGCACTATCCCGACGTCGACGACACCGCGGTGGTGGGCATGCTGCTGCACCGCCACGACGGCGCCGGCAACGCCGAGGCGGTGGCGCGGGCGCGGACCTGGATCGTCGGCATGCAGAGCTCGAACGGCGGCTGGGGCGCGTTCGACATCGACAACGACCACGACATCCTCAACCACATCCCCTTCTCCGACCATGGCGCGCTGCTGGACCCGCCGACCGCGGACGTGACCGCGCGCTGCCTGTCGTTCCTGGCCCAGCTGGGCCATGCCGAGGACCGTCCGGTGATCGACAGGGGGATCGCCTACCTGCGGCGCGAGCAGGAGCCGGGCGGCTGCTGGTTCGGCCGCTGGGGCACCAACTACATCTACGGCACCTGGTCGGTGCTGTGCGCGCTGAACGCCGTGGGGGTGCCGCCGGACGATCCGGCGGTGGTGCGGGCGGTGGCATGGCTGGTGTCTGTGCAGCGGCCGGATGGCGGCTGGGGCGAAAGCTGCGCCACCTTCGAGGGCGCCGAGCCCGGCATCCATACCGAGGCGCTGCCGTCGCAGACCGCCTGGGCGGTGCTGGGACTGATGGCGGCCCAGCAGCACGATCATCCGGCCACCGCGCGCGGCATCGGCTACCTGACGGCGACGCAGGATGCGGCCGGCGAGTGGCAGGAGCAGCCCTACAACGCGGTCGGCTTCCCGCGCGTGTTCTACCTGCGCTACCACGGCTACCGGCTGTTCTTTCCGCTGATGGCGCTGGCCCGGTATCGCAACCTGCGCCGCAGCAACAGCTCCCAGGTCGCCTACGGGTTCTGAGGCGTCCGCGGCCGGTGGATGGGCGATGAGGCTCGGGATCGTCGTCGGGCTGGAAGCGGAAGCCAGGCTGGTGCGCCGGCTCGGTCCGGCCGTCCGGATCGCCATCAGCGGCGCCACCGCCACCGGAGCGGCGCGGGCGGCCGGCGACCTGGTCGAACACGGCGCCACCCACCTGCTGAGCGTCGGGCTCGCGGCCGGGCTCGACCCGTCGCTGCGCGCCGGCGACCTGCTGGTACCGGCACAGGTGATGACCCACGGCCTGCGCCTCGACACCGATCCCGCGCTGCGGGCCCTGCTCGGACCGGGCCTGGCGGCACCGCTGCTGCACAGCGACGTGCTGGTCGCAGATCCGGTCGCCAAGGCGGCGCTGCATGCCGATTCGGGCTGTGCGTCGCTCGACATGGAGAGCGGGGCGCTGGCCCGCGCCGCGGCCGCGGCAGGCCTGCCGTTTGCGGTGCTGCGCGCGGTCTGCGATCCGGCCGGCCGCGCCCTGCCGCCTGCGGCCCGGATCCCGCTGCACCCGGACGGCCGGCTGCAGGCGCGTGCCCTTCTGGGTTCGATCCTCCGGCATCCGGGCCAGCTGCCGGGCCTGCTGGCGCTCGGCCGCGATGCCGGCCGCGCGACGACGATGCTTGCCGAGCGGCTGCATGGGCTCGCCAGTCATTTGACGTTGATGTAACGATTTAAGGTATACCAGGCGCCTCCTGCCGGCCGTGGGCGATGGCAGGACGTCGCGATCGGATGAGGGAGCAGGACGTGATGGTCCAGACCAGGGTGCGCGTGCCGGCCCAGACGCCTCAGGCCCAGCCGCAGCGTCGACCTGCCTCGCCGTTCCTCGGTTATGTCGACAGCTTCATCGACGGCCTGGCCCGGGGCTGGGCGGTCGATACGCGCACCCCGCAGGCCGCGACCCGCCTGCATGTGCTGATCGACCGGCAGGAGGTGGCGCTGGTGCCGTGCGACCAGCCGCGCGAGGACGTGCAGGCGGCGATCGCCCATCCCACCGGCCGGCTCGGCTTCAGCTTCCGGCTGCCGCCCGACTACGTTGACGGCAACCCGCACACCCTGTCGTTCCGGTTCGGCGACCGCACCGTGGTGCCGCATCTCGATGCGGCCAACACCGGCATGCTCTACGAGGAATACGATTTCACGCTGCATCGCCGCTACGACTTCCAGAGCTTCATCGACGGCATGAAGCAGGGCGCCCTGCGCGGATGGGTGCAGCGGATCGACCCGCTGAGCGGGGAGCGGACCGGCGGCTGCCACATCCTGGTCACCGCGAACGGCGCGCGCGTCGCCCAGGTGAAGGCCGACCGCTATCGCGGCGACGTGGCGGCGGTGCTCGGCGGCGACCCGAATGCCGGCTTCGAGATCATCCTGCCCAACGCGTTCCGCCGCGGCGGGCAGCAGACCTTCCGCTTCGTCGTGACGCCGGACGATGTGGAGCTGGCCGGCAGCCCGCTGATCACCAGCCTCGTCGACGACCAGCTCGAGGCGCGGCTGATCGAGATCCAGAGCAAGGTCGACCGGCTGTATGGCGAGATCAGCCGGCTGCGCACCGACGTGTCGGACGTGGTGCCCAAGCCCACCTACAACCTGGGCGACTACGACCGCTGGGCGCGCCGCTACTACGACCGGCTGCGGGCTCGCGTGTCGGCCGAGCGGGCGCGCGAGGCGGCCATCGGCGCGCCGGCGGCTGAGCCGCTGGTGAGCATCCTGGTGCCGACCTACAAGCCGATGATGTCGGACTTCACCGCGGCGGTGGATTCGGTGCTGTCGCAGACCTACCGCAACTGGGAGCTCATCATCGTCGACGATGGCGCCAAGTCGCCGGAGGTCGCCGCCCGGATCAGGAAGTACTGCGCCGACGATCCGCGCATCCGCGCCGTCACGCTGAAGAAGAATCTCGGCATCAGCGGCGCCACCAACGCAGGCCTGGCGCAGGTGCGCGGCGACTACGTGGCGTTCTTTGATCATGACGACCTGCTGGTGGACGTGGCGATCGAGATGATGGTGCGCGCCGCCCGCAGGACCGGCGCGCGCCTGCTGTATTCGGACGAGGACAAGATCGATCAGGCCGGCTACTTCCTCGAGCCGAACCTCAAGCCCGACTACAACCACCGCTACCTGCTCGGCTGCAACTACATCTGCCACCTGCTGGTCGTCGAGGCCAAGGCGCTGGCGAAGGTCGGCGAGCTCCGCCGCGTCTATGACGGCGCGCAGGACCACGACCTGATCCTGCGGCTGGTCGAGGAGATCCCGGCGGCCGAGATCCATCACGTGCCCGAGGTGCTGTATCACTGGCGCAAGACGCCGAACTCGACGGCGGTGAATATCGGCAACAAGACCTATGCCATCGAGGCCGGCGTGCGCGCCGTCGGCGATCACCTGGAGCGGCAGGGGATCCAGGCGGAGGTGAGCTCCATACGCGGCCTGACGCTCTACGGCATCAAGTGGCAGCAGAAGAAGCAGCCGCACGTGTCGATCATCATCCCGTTCAAGGACCAGGTGGACACGACGCGCCGCTGCGTCGATGCCCTGCTCGCCTTCACCGACTACAAGGCGTTCGACATCGTGCTGGTGAACAACTGGTCGGTCACGCAGGAGGCGTCGGATTTCGTCAAGCGCGTCTCCAGGCTCGACCGGGTCCGGGTGATGACCGTCGAGGAGGACTTCAACTACTCACGGCTGAACAACCTGGCGGCGCGGGAAGCCAAGGGCGACTTCCTCTTCTTCATGAACAACGACGTGTTCGTGGGCGACAGGAACTGGCTGAAGACCATCATCGGCGAGGCGCTGGCCGCTCCCGACATCGCCGTCGTCGGCGGCAAGTTCCTGTATCCCAACGACACCATCCAGCATGCCGGCGTGGTGGTGGGACCGGCGGGCGTGGCGGCGCACGTGCATCGCGGCGCGCCGCTGACCGATTACGGCTATATCGGCCGCGCCATGCTCAGCCACGAGGTGTCGGCCGTCACCGCGGCCGGCATGCTGATCCGTGCCGACGTGTTCCGCGAGGTCGGCGGCTTCGACGAGGAGCATCTCAAGGTCGCCTACAACGACGTCGATCTGTGCCTGAAGGTGCGCGAGGCGGGCTGGCGCATCGTGTGGTGCGCCGAGTTCACCGCCTACCATCACGAGAGCCTGTCGCGCGGCAGCGACGACCGGCCGGAGCACGAGGCGCGCTTCTATGCCGAGACGCGCACCATGCAGGAGCGCTGGGGGGTCAATCCGCGCTACCAGCGGGACCCGTTCTACAGCAAGCACTTCACGGTGGACCGGCAGCCCTTCTTCGACCTGGTGGACCCCGCCGACGAGGCTGCCGAGTGACGTGTCGGCGGAAGCAGGCCCCGGGCCTGCCTCACCCCGCCTTCTGAAGCTCGCTCTCGAGGTCGGGCAGCACCGTGAACAGGTCGCCGACCAGCCCGTAATCGGCCACCTGGAAGATCGGCGCCTCCGCGTCCTTGTTGATGGCGACGATGACCTTGCTGTCCTTCATGCCGGCGAGATGCTGGATCGCGCCCGAGATGCCGATCGCCACATAGAGTTCCGGCGCCACGATCTTGCCGGTCTGGCCGACCTGGTAGTCGTTCGGCACGAAGCCCGCATCGACCGCGGCGCGCGAGGCGCCGATCGCCGCGCCCAGCCTGTCTGCGATCGGGTTGAGCAGCTTGAAGTTCTCGCTGTTCTGCATGCCGCGTCCGCCCGAGACCACCACGCGGGCCGATCCCAGCTCCGGGCGCTCGGAGCGGGACAGCTCTGCCGACACGAACGTCGACAGGGACGGCCCGTCCGCCGACGCCGCGTCCTCGATCGCCGCGGCGCCGCCCTCGGCCGCGGCCGCGTCGAAGTTGGCGGCGCGTACGGTGATGACCTTCTTCGCGTCCGACGACCTGACCGTCGCCAGCGCGTTGCCGGCATAGATCGGGCGCACGAAGGTGTCGGCGTCGACCACCTCGATGATCTCGCTGATCGGCTGCACGTCGAGCAGGGCGGCGAGGCGCGGCATCACGTTCTTTCCCGTGGCGGTCGAGCCGGCCAGGATATGGTCGTAGCCGTCGGCCAGCGAGACCAGCAGGGCTGCCAGCGGCTCGGCCAGCGGCCTGGCATAGGTCTGCGCGTCGGCCTTCAGCACCCGGGACACGCCGGCGATCCGGGCAGCCGCCTCGACCACCGCATCGATGTCGTGGCCCGCGACCAGCGCATGCACGTCGCCGAGCCTGCCGGCGGCGGTCACGGCGGAGCGGGTGGCCGGGCTGATATGGCCGTCCGCATGGTCGACGAGAACGAGAGCGGTCATGTCAGATCACCTTGGCTTCGGCGCGCAGCCTGGAGACCAGCTCGGCGACGCTGTCGACCTTGACGCCGCCCTTGCGGACCGGCGGCTCGGACACGGTCACGGTGGTCAAGCGCGGGGTCACGTCGACGCCGAGCTCGCCCGGCGTCAGGGTCTCGAGCGGCTTCTTGCGCGCCTTCATGATGTTGGGCAGCGACGCGTAGCGCGGCTCGTTCAGGCGCAGGTCGACGGTGATGATGGCAGGCAGGGCGATGGAGATGGTCTCGAGCCCGCCATCGACCTCGCGGATCACGGTGGCCTTGCCATCTTCCAGCGCGATCTTGCTGGCGAACGTGCCCTGGCTCCAGCCGAGCAGGCCTGCCAGCATCTGGCCGGTCGCGTTCATGTCGTCGTCGATCGCCTGCTTGCCCATGATCACCAGCTGCGGGTCTTCCCGGCTCACCAGCGCCTTCAGGATCTTGGCCACCGCCAGCGGCTCGGGGGCGGCGTCGGTCTGCACCAGGATGGCGCGGTCGGCGCCCATCGCCATGGCGGTGCGCAGCGTGTCCTGCGCCTGGGCCACGCCCACCGACACCGCGACGATCTCGGTGGCGATCCCCTTCTCCTTCAGGCGCACCGCCTCCTCGACGGCGATCTCGTCGAACGGGTTCATCGACATCTTCACGCCGGCGAACTCGACCCCGGTTCCGTCCGCCTTCACGCGTGGCTTCACGTTGTAGTCGATCACGCGCTTGACGGTTACGAGCAGCTTCATCTGTGCAACTTCACTGGTAGGGACCGAGCCCTCGGTCCTGTCGGAGGCAGCCTGGATACAGGATTTCCGCGGTCTTCACATCCCGCCCGGGTAGTTCGGGCCGCCGCCGCCCTCGGGCGCCGACCAGTCGATGTTCTCCGTCGGGTCCTTGATGTCGCAGGTCTTGCAGTGCACGCAGTTCTGCGCGCTGATCTGCAGCCGCGGCGCGGTGTCGGTATCGACCGCCTCGTATACCCCGGCCGGGCAGTAGCGGCTCTCGGGCGAGCGGTACTGGTTCCAGTTCACGTCCTGCCACCGGCCCGGGTCGCGCAGCCGCAGATGCACCGGCTGGTTCTCCTCGTGGTTGGTGTTGGACAGGAACACCGAGGAGAGCTTGTCGAAGGTCAGCGTGTTGTCCGGCTTCGGATAGGCGATCGGCGTGGAGGCTGCGGCCGTGTGCAGCACCTCGTGGTCGGCATGCGGATGCTTCAGGGTCCAGGGCGCCCGGCCGCGCAGCAGCACGGTGTCGACCGCCGAGTACGCGAAGCCGCCCAGCTGGCCGAAGCGCGCGAAGGCCGGCCGCACGTTGCGCACGTCACGCAGCTCGCCCCAGAGCCAGCTCTGCCGCACCTTCCGGGTGAAGCTGGCCGGCTCGGCAGGGCGTCCGTCCGCCAGCGCGTCCGCCACGGCCTCGGCCGCCAGCATGCCGGACTTCATCGCCGCATGGGCGCCCTTGATCTTGGGCACGTTCAGGAAGCCGGCCGCATCGCCCAGCAGCGCCCCGCCGGGAAAGGTGAGGCGCGGGACCGACTGCAGGCCGCCTTCCGACAGGGCGCGCGCGCCGTAGGAGATCCGCTTGCCCCCTGCGAAGTTCGCCCGCAGCGCCTTGTGCGCCTTGAGCCGCTGCATCTCGTCGAAGGGCGACATCCAGGTGTTGGCATAGTCGAGCCCGACCACGAAGCCGTACGACACCAGATTGTCGCCGAAATGGTAGAGCCAGGAGCCGCCATAGGTCCGGCTGTCGAGCGGCCAGCCCATGGTGTGCTGGATGAAGCCCGGACGGTGGCTCTCCGGGGGGACCTCCCACAGCTCCTTGATGCCGAGCCCGTAGGTCTGCGGGTCGATGCCGTCGCGCAGGCCGAAGCGCGCCATCAGCTGCTTGGACAGCGAGCCGCGGCAGCCCTCGGCGAACAGCGTGTAGGATGCCCGCAGCTCCATGCCGGGGGCATGGTTCGCGGTCGGCTCGCCGTCCCGGCCGACGCCCATGTCGCCGGTGGCGATGCCGACGATGCGGCCATCCTCCTCCAGCAGCTCGGCCGCCGAGAAGCCGGGATAGATCTCGACGCCGAGCTCTTCGGCCTGCATCGCCAGCCAGCGGCAGACATTGCCCAGGCTGACGATGTAGTTGCCGTGGTTGCGCATCTGCGGCGGCATCGGCAGCCGCAGGCTGCGCGTCTCCGTCAGGTAGAGCATCCGGTCCTCGGCCGCCGGGGTGTCGAGCGGCGCGCCCTTCTGCTTCCAGTCGGGGATCAGCTCGTCGAGCGCGCGCGGCTCGATCACGGCGCCGGACAGGATATGCGCGCCGACCTCGCTGCCCTTCTCGACCAGGCAGACCGAGGCGTCGGGCGCGAGCTGTTTCAGACGGATCGCGGCGGCGAGGCCGGCCGGGCCGCCTCCCACCACCACCACGTCGAATTCCATCGCCTCGCGCGCTGACTGGCTCATGAAGGACTGTCTGCTCCTGGGACGGCCTGGTCTCGGCACTGCCGTCCGCGGCTATGTGCTCACGGCAGGCGCCCGGATCAATGCCGCGCGGGATCGGCCGTCCTGCGGCATCGCCGGCGCCACGTTGCGGACGATCCAGGCGTCGAGCGCCTCGCCGCCGGCCTGCCGGACGCTGTCGCCGGGATGGCGGCTGACCGCCGCGATCGCCGCAGCCGCGATCGTCCGGGCCAGCCGGTTTTCGCAGCATGGGCGGTCGGCTTCGGGATGCGCATGGGCGTCATGGACGATCAGGGGATCTCCGGCCGTTGCCGCCCTGCTTCATTCGGCAGGGCGCGAGAACGGCATGGCGCTCCTGATCCGGCTCTGCTTCTTCTTGGGCGGCCCGCCGACGATATGGCCGATCGCGGTCAGGCTGTCGACATGGTCGCAGAAGATCTTGAACACGGCCAGCAGCGGCACGCTCAGGAATGCGCCGGGGATGCCCCAGAGCCAGTCCCAGAACAGCAGCGACGCCATCACCAGCACCGGGTTCAGCGTGAAGCGCTTGGCCAGCAGCAGCGGCGTGATGGTCTCGCCTTCCAGCAGATGGATGCCGAAATAGATCGCCGGCGGCAGCAGCGCAGGCAGCACCGAGGGGAACACGAACAGGCCGACGAAGAAGTAGACCAGGATGCCGGTGAAGGGGCCGATGATCGGGATGTAGTTCAGCAGGAACGCCACCACGCCCCAGAGCAGCGGGTTGGGCAGGCCGAGCGCCCAGCACTGCAGGAAGTTGAGGCTGCCGACCAGCAGGTTCATCACCGTGATGGTGGCGAGGTAGAGCGACACGTTGTGCTCGATCTCCGAGGCGATCTGCACCGTGCGGCGCTTGTCGGCCCAGGTCGGCATGATCTCGACGAACCGGCGCAGCAGGCTGTCGCCCTCGTAGAGCAGGAAGAACAGCATCAGCAGCATGGAGAAGAGCTGGCCCAGGAACGCCCGCGTGCCGGTGAGGATCGAGGAGCCGACGCTGGTCAGGCCGCTGGTGCCCGACTGCTGCACGGCGACCGTGCGCACGCCCGGCGTGGGCGCGCTGGTCTGGTCCATCAGCGCCTGCAGCTTCTTCATGCCGTTCTGCACCGCGTGGATCGGCTGGTTCAGGAACGAGAGCTTGTGCTGCAGCGCCGGCAGGCTTTCCGGCGCCTTGCTGATCCAGCCGCTGGCCGGCACCGAGATCGCCGCCCCGATCCCGCCCACCACGCCGAACAGGGCGACGATCAGCAGCAGGGCCGCGAGCGGCTTGGGGATGTGCAGGCGCATGTGCAGGAAGCGCATCGGCGCCGACAGTAGCAGGTTCAGCACGCCGGCCAGCACGAACGGCAGCACGATGTCGCTGGTGAAGTACAGCGTGTAGAACACCGCGAGCACGGTCAGCACCAGCAGGCAGACCGACAGCGTGTTCAGGCTGCGGCTCTGCTTGGCGCTCGCGACCGAGTCCTGGGCGCGTTCCTGCTCGCGCTGCTCGAACCCCGTATCCTCGGCCCGTCCGGTCGTTTCCATCGCCTGCCCGCCTGTCTGCACGTGACCGCAACGTATATCGCGCGGCTTTGTTCTGGACAGCGCGACATCGATCGTGCCGTCACCGAATCGGGTGCTGCCGACAGGAAACGCTGCCTGCGTCACGGTCCGGCGCGCGGTAGCCCGCACGTCATCCGGCGCGCGGCAGCCGCACGACGAACCTGGCGCCGATCACCTGCCCCGACGCGTCGGTGCGGTTCTCGGCCGAGATGTGGCCGCGCAGCGCCTCGACGATCTGCCGGCTGATCGACAGGCCGAGGCCGGAATGCTGGCCGAAATGCTCGGCCGCCGGGCGCTCGGAATAGAAGCGGTCGAAGATGCTGTCGAGCTTGGCGGCCGGGATGCCGGGCCCCTCGTCGGCGACCGCGATCTCGAGCATGCCGGGCGCCGGCGACGCCAGCTCGGCCACCGACAGGGTGATGCGTCCGTTCGGCGGCGAGAAGCTGGCCGCGTTGCCGACCAGGTTGCGCAGCACCTGCACCAGCCGGTCCTCGACCGCCTCGGCCAGCAGCGGATGCGCCGCAGAACCCGGGGCGGATGCCGGCGGCTCCATCACCATGACCGGGTCGCCCTCCTTGCGCGTCGCCTGGTTGATCTCCACCAGCACCGACAGGATCGGCAGCACGTCGACCGGCTCGGTGACCGAGCGCGACAGCTCGGCATCGATGCGGCTGGCGTCGGAGATGTCGGTGATCAGCCGGTTGAGGCGCCTGACATCCTGGTTGATGATGGCCAGCAGGCGCTTCTGCTGGTCCGGGTCCTCGATGCGCATCAGCGTCTCGATGGCGCTGCGGATCGAGGAGAGCGGGTTCTTGATCTCGTGGCTGACGTCGGCGGCGAAGCGCTCGATCGCGTCCATCCGGGCCCACAGCGCGCGCGCGCTCTCCTCCAGCGCCTGCGCCAGCTCGCCGAGCTCGTCGCGGCGGTCGAGCAGCTGGCGCGGCACGCTGCCGGTGCGGCCGATGGTCTCGCGCATCACGTGCGCCGACGCCGCCAGGCGCAGCAGCGGCCGGGCGATGGTCTGCGACAGGTACCACGACAGCAGCACGGTGATCGCCAGCGCCACCAGGAACAGCACCAGGATCGAGGTGCGCACCGCGAACAGCGAGCGGTCGACCTCGCGCGCCTCGCGGGTCAGCTGGATGATGCCGACGGTCTGCCCGTCATGCGCCACCGGCTCGGCGACGGTGACCAGCAGCCGGTGGTCGGCGGTGCGGCGGATGAAGGGCGAGGTTTCCGAGCTGTCGGTGTCGCCGAGCCTGAGCTGCTCGCGCACCTCCGGCTGCGCGTTCGGGTCGGCGTTCGGGCCCAGCGTGACCGGCATCGGCAGCTCGTGCGGCAGCAGGCTGAGCAGCCGGTCGACCGCCTGCTGCAGCAGCCCCCCGAAGCCGCGATCCGCCACGCCCTGCGCGCCCGGATGGCCCGCGGCGCGGCTGCCATAGCCGGCATCCGACCGGCTGTCGGCGATCTGCTGGCCGTCTGGCGCGAACAGCCTGGCCTGCGCGCTCGGGCTGGGCTCGGTCAGGCGCAGCAGCAGCGGGCGGGCCAGCTGCTCGACCAGCACGAAGCTCTCGCCCGATGCCGGCCGCGCGCCGGCTGACGCGCGCGCCTCGCGGGCTGGGCGTGCGCGACGCTGGTCGTGGTGCGGGCCCGCGGCGACGGCGGACTGGCCGAGCGCTCCCGCATAGATCCGCGCCTGCTCGCGCAGCGCGCTCACCTCCGCCTCGAGCAGGCTGTTCTGGAACTGGTTGAGGTAGAGCAGCGTCGCCACCAGCAGCGCCAGCGGCATCACGTTGACCAGCAGGATGCGCCGCATCATCGGCGACACCCAGCGCCGGCGCATGACCTGCAGGGCGGCGGCCGACAGGGTGGCGGCCGACAGGGCGGCAGGCGGCGGCGCTGCGGCCGACGGGGCAGCTGCGCCGAGCGGCAGGCCGAGCGCCTTCAAGGCGGCTCACTCCTCCTTGTAGCGGTAGCCGATCCCGTAGAGCGTCTCGATGTGGTTGAAGCTCTCGTCGATCTGCCTGAACTTCTTGCGCACCCGCTTGATGTGGCTGTCGATGGTGCGGTCGTCGACATAGATGTTCTCGCCATAGGCGGCATCGATCAGCTGGTCGCGCGACTTCACCAGCCCCGGCCGGGCCGCCAGCGCCTTGACCAGCAGGAACTCGGTGACGGTGAGCTGGATGTCGGAGGTGCGCCACAGGCACTGGTGGCGGGTCTCGTCGAGCGACAGCTCGCCGCGCACCATGACGCCGGCGGGCGCTGCCCCGGCCGCCTCGGCGCGCAGCAGCTCGCCCCGGCGCAGCAGCGCCCGGATGCGCTCCAGCAGCAGGCGCTGGCTGAACGGCTTGGTGATGTAGTCGTCCGCTCCGAGCCGCAGGCCCATGAGCTGGTCCACCTCCTCGTCCTTGCTGGTGAGGAAGATGACCGGCAGCTGCGACTTCGCCCGCAGCCGCTGCAGCAGCTCCATCCCGTCCATGCGCGGCATCTTGATGTCGAGCACGGCGAGGTCGACCGGACGGGTGGCGAGGCCCTGCAGCGCGCTCTCGCCGTCGGTGTAGGTGCGCACATGGAAGCCTTCCGCTTCCAGCGTCATGGAGACGGAGGTGAGGATGTTGCGGTCGTCGTCGACCAGCGCGATCGTGTGCTTCGTCGGCTCCATGATCGGGGCTCCTGGGTTCGGCCGGAGTGTGGCGCGAAACGACCGGCAGGCCAATGCGCCCGGCCTTCGGAGCCCTGGTCCGCATGTTGACGACTTGTCCATGATTGCGTGGTGACCTACTTCACGATCATGCACGACGATACGAAGCCCTATCCCGGCGAGACCATGAGCAGCCCGAGCGCTCCCGCCCGCGAGGCGACCCCGGTCCAGGACCGGGACGGCATGCCGAACTTCACCGCCTCGATGCTGCATCCGGCGGCTGATCCGGACACCGGCACGCCCGAGGACCTGATGCAGGCGGCGAGCGAGCGCATCCGCGCGCTGGAAGGCTCGGTCGAGGAGATGCGCGAGAAGTGGCTGCGTGCCGAGGCCGAGATGGCCAACGTGCGCACGCGCGCCAAGCGCGACGCCGACGATGCCCGCCAGTATGCGGTGCAGAAATTCGCCAAGGACGTGGTCGAGGCGGCCGAGAACCTGCGTCGCGGGCTCGCCAGCCTGCCGCCGGCGGATGCCAACGACAGCCCGGTGGTCACCAGGCTGCGCGAGGGCTTCGAGGGTGTCGAGCGCTCCTTCCTCGGCATCCTGGAGCGCAACGGCATCACCGGCGCCGATCCGACCGGCAGCGCGTTCGATGCCAACCTGCATCAGGCGATGGCCGAGCAGCCGAGCAGCGACCATCCGCCAGGCACGGTGATCCAGGCCTGGACGTCGGCCTGGACCCTGAACGGGCGCCTGCTGAAGCCGGCCATGGTGGTGGTGGCCAGGGCGGCCGAGCCGGCGGCCCTGCCCGGGACGGCGCAGGAGAGCGTCGGCTTCGACAGGACGGTCTGACTTTTTGCTCCATGGCCGTTTCCGGCACCGGTCCGGGTCTTGCCGTGACGGCAGGGTCTGAATACATCCGGTTTCGGATCGACCGCACGGTGCCGGGGGCTGCCGGGCAGTTCGCCCGGCCATCCGGCACGCGTTGATTTCCAGTTCCCAAGGGCAGCATCCGGTGCTTCGGGCCGCATGCCGCCGCTGACGAGGAGAAGCAGTATGAGCAAGGTTATCGGCATCGATCTCGGCACGACCAACTCGTGCGTCTCCATCCGCGAGGGTGACGAGAACCGGGTGATCGAGAACAGCGAGGGCGCCCGCACGACGCCGTCCATGGTCGCCTTCGCCGAGAACGGCGAGCGGCTGGTCGGCCAGTCCGCCAAGCGCCAGGGCGTCACCAATCCGACCAACACCCTGTATGCCGTGAAGCGCCTGATCGGCCGCCGCTTCGACGATCCGACCGTCGAGAAGGATCGCGGCCTGGTGCCCTACACCATCGTCAAGGGCGACAATGGCGATGCATGGGTCGAGGCCCGCGGCCAGAAGTATTCGCCGTCGCAGATCGCGGCCTTCGTGCTCGGCAAGATGAAGGAGACGGCCGAGACCTATCTCGGCGAGACCGTGTCCCAGGCCGTGATCACCGTTCCCGCCTATTTCAACGATGCCCAGCGCCAGGCGACCAAGGATGCCGGCCGCATCGCTGGCCTCGAGGTGCTGCGCATCATCAACGAGCCGACCGCGGCCGCCCTGGCTTACGGCCTCGAGCGCAAGAATGGCGGCACGGTCGCCGTCTACGATCTCGGCGGCGGCACCTTCGACGTGTCCGTGCTGGAGATTTCCGACGGCGTGATCGAGGTGAAGTCGACCAACGGCGACACCTTCCTCGGCGGCGAGGATTTCGACGCCCGGGTGATCGGCTATCTGGCCGACGAGTTCAAGCGCGAGCAGGGCATCGACCTCCGCAACGACAAGCTTGCCCTGCAGCGCCTGAAGGAGGCGGCCGAGAAGGCCAAGATCGAGCTCTCCTCGTCCAAGGAGACCGAGATCAACCTGCCCTTCATCACCGCCGACGCCTCCGGGCCGAAGCACCTGGTGCTGAAGCTGAGCCGAGCCAAGCTCGAGAGCCTGGTCGATGACCTGATCCAGCGGACCCTCGGGCCGTGCCGCGCGGCGCTGAAGGACGCGTCGGTGTCGGCGGGCGAGATCGAGGAGGTGATCCTGGTCGGCGGCATGACCCGCATGCCCAAGGTCATCGAGGCGGTGAAGCAGTTCTTCGGCAAGGAGCCGGCCCGCAACGTCAACCCCGACGAGGTGGTGGCCATCGGCGCCGCGGTGCAGGGCGCGGTGCTGAAGGGCGACGTCAAGGACGTGCTGCTGCTCGACGTGACGCCGCTGTCGCTCGGCATCGAGACGCTGGGCGGCGTGTTCACGCGCCTGATCGACCGCAACACCACGATCCCGACCAAGAAGAGCCAGACCTTCTCGACCGCCGAGGACAGCCAGTCCGCCGTGACCATCAAGGTCAGCCAGGGCGAGCGCGAGATGGCGGCCGACAACAAGATGCTCGGCCAGTTCGACCTGATGGGCATCCCGCCTGCACCGCGCGGCGTGCCGCAGATCGAGGTCACCTTCGACATTGACGCCAACGGCATCGTGTCGGTCTCGGCCAAGGACAAGGCGACCAACAAGGAGCAGCAGATCCGCATCCAGGCCTCCGGCGGGCTGTCGGACAAGGACATCGACCGCATGGTGAAGGAGGCCGAGGCCAACGCCGACGCCGACAAGGCCAAGCGCGCCTCCGTCGAGGCCCGCAACCAGGCCGAGGGGCTGGTGCACCAGACCGAGAAGACCCTGTCGGAGAATGGCGACAAGGTTCCGGCTCCGGAGAGGACCGAGGCCGAGGCCGCCATCGCCGCCGTGAAGTCGGCGATGGAAGGCAGCGACGTCGAGGCGGTGAAGGCCGCGACCGAGCGTCTCGCCCAGGTGTCGATGAAGATCGGCGAGGCGATGTACAAGGCGGGTGCTGGCGAGGCGGCCGGCGCGGCAGCGGCCGGCGAGCCGCCGCACGGCGCCTCGGCCGGTCCGGGCGCCCAGCCCGGGGCTGCCGGCGGCGAGCGCGTGGTCGATGCCGACTTCGAGGACATCGACGACAAGAAGAAGTCCGCCTGATCCGGGCCGGCGTGCGGCACGGCGGGTAATGCCCCGCAGCGCCGCACGATCGTGCCGGGACGATGCGGTGGGCCCGCGCTCCGATCCGGAGGTGGGCGCTGCGTCGGTTCATACGGACGCCGGACATGACGGCGACGCGAGCCCAGGATGGGGCGCGGCCAGGCCGCCGATGAGGAACAGATGGCCAAGCAGGACTACTATGCGACCCTAGAGGCCGCGCGGGATGCCTCTGCGGACGACCTGAAGAAGGCGTATCGCAAGCTTGCCATGAAATATCATCCCGATCGCAACCCGGGAGACAAGGGCGCCGAGGCGCGCTTCAAGGAGCTCAACGAGGCCTACGACGTCCTCAAGGACGACCAGAAGCGCGCGGCCTACGACCGCTACGGCCATGCCGCCTTCGAAGGCGGCGGGCCGAGTGCCGGCGGCTTCGAGGGCGGCCTCGGCGACATCTTCGACCAGGTGTTCGGCGACATGATGGGCGGCCGGCGTGGCGGTGGCGGCCGTCGTACCGGGGCCGACGTGCGCGCCCAGGTCGAGATCAGCCTGACCGACGCGTTCGCCGGCATCAAGGTGCCGTTGCGCGTGCCCAGCCGCATCGCCTGCGAGGCCTGCGCCGGCACCGGCTCGGACGATAAGAGCCGCGGCGCCGAGACCTGCCCGACCTGTCACGGCGCCGGCAAGGTGCGGGCGCAGCAGGGCTTCTTCCTGGTCGAGCGCGGCTGCCCGACCTGCGGCGGCATGGGCAAGGTCGTGCGCAACCCGTGCAAGGTCTGTCGCGGCGCCGGCACGGTCGAGCGCGAGCGCAACATCTCCGTCGATATCCCCGCCGGCATCGAGGACGGCACCAGGCTGCGCGTGCAGGGCGAGGGCGAGGCCGGTCCGCAGGGAACCCCGTCCGGCGACCTCTATCTGCATGTGGGCGTGAAGCCGCACGAGATCTTCCAGCGCGACGGATCGACCATCGTCGTGCGCGTGCCGCTGAGCATGACCACTGCGGCGCTGGGCGGCCATGTCGAGGTCCCGGTCGTGGACGGCTCGCGCACCAAGCTGACGGTGCCGGCGGGCAGCCAGACCGGTGACCAGCACCGCCTGCGCGGCAAGGGCTTCTCGACGCTGCGCAGTGCTGCGCGCGGCGACATGTATGTCGTGTTCGCGGTCGAGACGCCGCGCCATCTGACCAAGCGTCAGCGCGAGCTGCTCGAGGAGTTCAACTCCGAGGCCGGCGAGAACGACAAGAGCAATCCGGAAACGGAAGGGTTTTTCGGACGCGTTCGCGACTTTTTCGAAGGCAGGAGCTGATTGCGGCGGTTTTTAGACGCCGGACGGTAGCAACTGCGTGAAAATGGTTTCGGGATTGACAAGGTTGTTGAATCTGCTTCGGCCGGCGTCTAACTCTTTATGGTCCGCGGTGACGTCCCCCCCCCACCCGTGCTGCGGACAGGAAAAGGCGGCGCGGTCCCATTGGCCGCGCCGCCGATCTTGCCAGCCTGCCTCGTGCGCATAGGCATCGCCGGCATCCTCGGCCGGATCGGCCGGTTGCTGATCGAGGAGGTCCCGGCGGCAGGCGTCCTGCTTGCCGGAGGCAGCAGCCGTTCGGGTGCGAGCCGCGTTCCGGCCAATCCCGATGTGGTGCTGTTCGACGGGGTCGCCGCCCTCGCAGCCCGTTGCGACGTCGTTGTCGATTTCACCCATGCCGACGCCGCCGGGCCGCATGCGGAAGCGCTGGCCGATGCCGGGGTGGCATGGGTCCTGGGCACCACCGGGCTCGCGGCCGAGGCGCAGGACGCGGTGGCGCGGGCGGCGCGGCGGATCGTCGTGGTGCAGGCGGCCAACTTCTCGCCGGGCGTCGCGCTGATCACCGGCCTGGCGCGGCGGATGGCGGCTGCTTTGCCCGCAGAGGCCTACGATGCCGAGATCGTCGAGATGCACCATCGGCAGAAGCGCGATGCGCCTTCCGGCACCGCCCTGGCGCTGGGCCAGGCCGTGGCCGAGGCGCGCGGCGTGCGCCTGGCGGACGCGCGCGACAGCGGGCGCGACGGGCAGACCGGTCCGCGCCGTTCCGGCGCGATCGGCTTCGCGTCCCTGCGCGGCGGCGGGATCGTCGGCGAGCACACGCTGTCCTTCACCGCGGACGCGGAGCAGATCGGGCTGAGCCATCGCGCCTTCGACCGGCGCGTGTTCGCGGCCGGCGCCGTCCGGGCGGCACTCTGGACCCATGCGCGGCAGCCGGGGCTCTACGACATGGAGGACGTGCTGGGGCTGCGGTGAACCGGTTTCGGCACTGTTCTTGACCCCCTTGACGCTTTCCGCCACACCCCCCACCTCCGGCGGTCGTTTTTTCAAGACGCCCGGTTGTTAGGCGCGTGCGGCGCCATGCGAGGAGCACCATGCGCAACAAGGGCGATTTCCTGTTCACGTCGGAGTCCGTCTCCGAGGGTCATCCGGACAAGGTCGCCGATCGCATCAGCGACACGGTGCTGGACAGCTTCCTGCGCGCCGATCCCGAGGCACGGGTCGCCTGCGAGACGCTGGTCACCACCAACCGCATCGTGCTGGCCGGCGAGGTGCGCGGGCCGGCCTCGGTGACCAGGGAACTGCTGGTCGAGGGCGCCCGCGCGGCCGTGCGCGACATCGGCTATGACCAGTCGGGCTTCTCCTGGAGGAACGCCGAGGTGCAGTACTACCTGCACGAGCAGTCCGCCGACATCGCGGCCGGCGTCGACGGCGCCGGAGCCAAGGACGAGGGTGCCGGCGACCAGGGCATCATGTTCGGCTTCGCCACGCGCGAGACCGAGACGCTGATGCCGGCCCCGATCCAGTATGCGCACGCCATCCTTCGCCGCATGAACGAGCTGCGCAAGAGCGGCGATGCGCGCGGCCGCGGCCTGCAGCCGGACGCCAAGAGCCAGGTCACGCTGCGCTACGTCGACGGCAGGCCGGTCGGCGCCACCTCCGTGGTGATCTCGACCCAGCATGACGAGGGCATGCGCCAGGGCGACATCCGCGAGCAGCTCCGCCACGTGGTGGCCGAGGTGCTGCCGGAGGGCTGGCAGGTTCCGGAGGACGAGTTCTACGTCAACCCGACCGGCAACTTCGTTATCGGCGGTCCGGACGGCGATTGCGGCCTCACCGGCCGCAAGATCATCGTCGACACCTATGGCGGTGCGGCCCCGCATGGCGGCGGCGCGTTCTCCGGCAAGGACCCGACCAAGGTGGACCGCTCGGCCGCCTATGTGTGCCGCTACCTGGCCAAGAACATCGTCGCCGCCGGCCTTGCCGACCGCTGCACCCTGCAGATCTCGTATGCGATCGGTGTCGCGCATCCGCTGTCGGTCTATGTCGACCTGGACGGTTCCGGCCATGACGTGGACGAGGATCGCCTCGGCCGCGTGCTGCGCGAGGTGGTCGACCTGACCCCGCGCGGCATCCGCAGGCACCTGCGCCTGAACCGTCCGATCTATGCGGTGACCTCCGCCTATGGCCATTTCGGACGCATCCCGGACGAGGCGCTCGACACCTTCACCTGGGAGAAGACCGACCTGGTGGCGACGCTGCGCCAGGCCTTCGGCCGCTAGCCGGCGACAGGCCCGTCATGGCGGTGAAGCCGCCGCCCGACCGGCTGTATGGCCGCCAGCGCAGCCACCCGCTGCGTCCGCGCCAGCAGCGCCTGCTGGAGGTGACGCTGCCGCGGCTGCGCTTTGCCGCCAGCGCCGCCGCATCGCCGGCCTCCGGGTTCGACCGCGTTCCGGACGCGTTGTGGCTGGAGGTGGGCTTCGGCGGCGGCGAGCATGCGCTGGCGCAGAACCGGGCCAACCCCGCGATCGGGCTGATCGCCTGCGAGGTGTTCGAGAACGGCCTCTGCTCGCTGCTGTCCCGTCTGGTGCCCGATGGGGCCGAGGACACCGCTCCCCTCCCGGGCGGCCTGCGCCTGTGGGACGACGACGCCCGGACGCTGCTGCGGCTGCTGCCGGATGCCTGCCTCGACCGGCTGTTCCTGCTGTTTCCCGATCCCTGGCCCAAGGCGCGTCACGCCAAGCGCCGCTTCGTGCATCCCGACACCATCCCGCTGCTGGCGCGGGTCATGAAGCCCGGCGCCGTGTGGCGCGTGGCCAGCGACGATCCCACCTACCAGCTCTGGGTCCGCGATGTGATGGCGGCGCAGGACGCGTTCGAGCGGCTCCCGCCCGCGACCGAGCGGCCCGGGGACTGGCCGCCGACGCGCTACGAGGCCAAGGCGCTCGCCGCCGGCCGCCAGCCGATCTACTGGTCGTTCGTCCGGCGCTGAGAACCCCGGGCGCGCCGACGCGCTGTGCATCCGGCTGGAGCGAGGAGGCGACGATGCTGACGCGGGTGGCGATCTACGAGGGTGCGATCACGACCGGAACCGAGGATGCGTTCTTCCAGGACGTGACGGACCGGCTGGAGCCGATCTGGCGCTCTTTCCCGAACGTGCTGGACGTGCGGGTGCAGCGCGTGCTGAAGGCCGATCCGGGGGCCATCCCGATCGTGATGGTGCTGGAGATGGACTTCGCCGACATGGCCGCGATCGAGGAGTCGCTGTCCTCCGACATCAAGACCCGGTCGCACGCCCTGACGCTCGAGGTGCTGAAGCCGTTCAGCGGCCGGTTCTTCCACTTCATCGCAGGCAGCCACAGCGCCGGCTAGGCCGGTCGGGGTTCGGAGCCGGCCTGCGCGTCGCCCGCGCAGGCCGGCAGGCTTCGGCGGCGCCTAGCCGATGCTGGACAGCTCGGCCTGCTGCACCGCGACCTCCTCGCTGACCTTGACCCAGAGTGCCGCGGCATCGAGGTCGTCCTCGGCGCGCAGCTCGGCGGCGCGCTTCAGCGCCCAGGCGCGCGCGTTGCGGCCATGCTTGTTGATCATCAGCCGGGCAGCCTGGCGGTAGCTCATGCGCGGCCGCTTCGCAGCGCTCGCCGGGGTCATGCGCCCGGTTTCCATCATGTCCATGCTCGCCGTCACTCCGCGTCGTCGGTTTCGATCAGGAATACCGCAAATTCCTCGCGCTCCTCGTCCGAAATCTCGCCATCCTCGGAGGCCTCGGCGAAGCCTGCCTCGTAGTGGGCGATCTCCTCGGGCTTGGCGTCGCGCACCGACAGCGGCACCTCGCCGTCCCAGACCGGCTTGCCGTCGCGCTCGAACTCCTGCAGCGCCTCGGTCACGTTGCCGGTGGCCGCCTCCTCCTGGGCCAAGGCGAGGGTCTGCTCGGGAAACACCAGGATCGGTTCTTCCCCGATCTCGATCACGTACAAGGGCATGAGGTCTCGACCTTCCGGGTGGACAGGTAAGGATCGTCGCAGCGCGATCCATCACGGACTGTTCTGGTCGTGGGACTTATCAGGAACGGCATAATCAAAAAAGTGAGAGAAATGCAAGGTATGGCACGCTCGCCAAGAAGTCAGACCGGCAGATCCGCTGCATGCCTGCTAGCAGGGGCCTGGCAGGGCGGCCCGGCTGGAGGATGAACCTGCGCAGACCCGCATCCAGGACACGACCCTGCCGTTGCCCCACGTCTCGCTTGATCCCTGGGAGACGCTGGTCTCGGGGACCGGCGAGCTGTCATGGAAGAGCCCGAACGTCGCCTTGCGCACCGCCGCCGGCAGGGCGGGCTGTTCATGACCCAGTCTAGGGCGGAGGGCTGACCTTGCCCAACCTGGCGCCCGGCGGCACCGGGGCCGGGGCCGCGAAGGGCTCGGCGCCGGGCGTCATCGCCGCGGGCCTCATCCGGCGCGCGTTCGGCTGGCCCCGCTCGCCGCCGCCCGGACCGCCGCCGACACCGCCAGCGCCACGCCCAGGTTCAGCGCCAGCGCCAGCAGCCCGGTCGAGACGGCGAAGCCGTGTCCGGCCAGGTGAAGCGCATGCACCGGCGTGAGCCCGTCCGCCAGCACCAGCCAGCTTCCCGCGGCCATGCCGGCCGTCCAGCCCGCCAGCAGCCCGGCGGCGTTCAGCCCCAGCCGCAGCAGGCCCAGCACCAGGGCCGGCAGGGTCTGCAGCACCCAGACGCCGCCCAGCAGCTGCAGGTCGATGGCGAAACGCGGATCGAGCAGCAGGATGCAGCCGAGGGCCGCGCACTTCACCGCCAGCGCGGCGACCTGCGCCCGGCGTGTGCTCCGGCCGGCACCCGCCGGCAGCAGGTTGCGGGTGACCAGGTTGGCAGCCCCCACCGCCATCACGGCTGCCGGCACCAGCGCGCCGACCGCGATCGCGGCAAAGGCGAAGCCCGCGAACCAGCCCGGGAAGATCGCCAGGAACAGCAGCGGCACCACCGCATTCGGATGGCTGGTGACGATGCCCGCCGCATGCGCCATCAGCCCCAGCATGGCGATCAGTCCGAGCAGCAGCGTGTAGGCCGGCAGCATCACCGCGTTGCGTCGGATGGTGTCGGCGTCGCGCGCGGCCAGCACGCCGGTGAGCGTGTGCGGATACAGGAACGCCGCCAGCGCCGAGCTCAGCGCCAGCGTCGCATACGGGATCTGCTGCCCGGCCTTCAGCGCGTGGCCGGGCGGCGGCGCCGTCATGTGGGCGCTGGCGGCGGCGAACATCGCCCCGTAGCCGCCGAGATGGCGCGGGATCACCGTCACCGCGGCGATCACCGCGACATAGATCATCACGTCCTTGAGGAAGGCGGTGACCGCCGGCGCGTGCAGCCCGCCGAGCCAGGTATAGGCGGCGAGCGAGACGAAGGCGACGAGCAGCGGGATCTCGCCCGGCAGTCCCAGCGCCTCCAGCACGGTGCGGATGCCGACCAGCTGCAGCGCGATATAGGGAATGATCGCCAGCAGCCCGGTCGCTGCCACCACGCGCTCCAGTGCCCGGCTGTCGAAGCGGGCGCGGACGATGTCGGCCGCGGTGACGTGGCCGCCCGCCTTGGCGATCTGCCACAGGCGCGGCATCACCGCATAGACGAACGGATACACGATGATCGTGTAGGGCAGGGCGAAGAAGCCGTATGCGCCGGCGGCATAGACCAGGGCTGGCACCGCGATCACGGTGTAGGCGGTGTAGAAGTCGCCGCCGACCAGGAACCAGGTGACCCAGGTGCCGAACGAGCGGCCGCCCAGCCCCCATTCCTCGGTGGCCTGCGCGGCCGGCCGGGCGCGCCAGCCGGCGGAGGCGCCAAGCAGGATGGTGACGGCGAAGAACAGCACGAACACGGCGATGCCGGCGGCACCCGGCCCGGAAGCGGTGGTCATCGGCGCTCCAGCCTCCAGACGACCCAGACCAGCAGCGAGGTCAGCGGCACCCAGGCCAGCTGATACCAGTAGAAGAACGGGAAGCCGAGCAGCGCCGGGCCGGGCCGGTCGTAGAACGGCACCCAGAGCAGGCCGAGCACCGGCAGCAGCAGGAGCACGCGGACGAGGGGTGCCGCGCGGCGCGGTCGGTCCCGGTCGCCGGGCAATGCGGTCATCGGCACGATCCCGGGTCTGCAGCCGCCACGATGGCGCCGCGCCGGACCTGCTTGGCCGATCGCCGGAGCGGGTTCAAGCGATGCCTCGCGATCGGGCGCGGAACGCCGTCCGGCTCCGGACGCTCTAGCGGGCACGTGTCACCGGGCAGGGCCGCACCATCATGAGCCAGCAGATCGCCGTCGTCGCCATCGTCGACGCCCAGCCGGGCACGGCCCGCGGGATCGAGGCGGCGATGCGGGCCTGCATCCTGGCCACCCGCGCCGAGAGCGGCTGCCTGTCCTATGTCGGGCATCGCGACGCGCAGGCGGCGGACCATTATGTCTTCATCGAGCGCCGGGACAGCCAGGCGACCGGGGCCGCCTTCGAGTCGCTCGGGGCCTCGCTGGAGGTCGTGACGCTGCAGCCGCTCGACGACTGAGCGGGCGAAGGCCAGGGCGCTGCCCTGGACCCGCTCAAGGCGGCGCCTTGAGAATCCAGGTGTCGGTGTTCAGGGGGGGAGATCGCGCAGCGCGGCGTGGGCCTGGGTCGCGTCGCCCAGAGGGGTCGGGAACTCGATGCGCTGCCAGAGCCCGTCCCGGTCGAACTCGGCGCCGTCCGGGTCGATCGCCAGCAGGCGCCGGTGCCCGCCGGCGTGGCGCGCGTTCCACTCCTCGATCAGTGCCGGCGCCAGCAGCATCAGGGCGGCGGCGACGGCGGCATCGGGCGCCAGGGATGCTGCCGTCAGCCTGGCGGCACGGCCGAAGCCGCCGATGAGCAGCCCGGCCTCCGGCTCGATCCGCCACAGGCCGAAATCGGCGAGGCCGGCATAGAACGCGGCATAGGGATGCCGGGCGAGCCAGCGTGCCCGGTGCTGCGGATCCGGATCGCGCGCGGCCTGGCCGGTGACGGTCAGGCGGGGCGTCGTCTGCGGGTTCGGCCCGTCGGCGTCGCCCAGCACCAGCAGCGAGCAGCGCGGCGTGACCGCCAGGTGCCGCGTGTGCTCCGACAGGCCCGACAGCAGCAGCAGCACGTCGCCGTCCGCGGCCACCGCCGGCGTGACCAGCGACGCGAAGGGCTGTCCGTCCATGACGGTGGCGAGCGTGCCCGAGCGTGCCGCCCGCAACAGCCGGCGCGCCTCGGCCGGGGCGGTGTCGCTCCAGTCGGCGGCACCGGCCGTCATGGCCGGGCCGGCTCGGCCGCCAGCAGCGTGCCGCCGGCCCGATCGAGCACCAGATGCCGGGCGTGGAAGGCGACGACGGCCGGATTATGCGCGATCGAGACGATCGTCGTTCCCGGCAGCCGCCGCTTCAGCAGCCCGTACATCCGCCCTTCCGAGTCCGGGTCGAGGCTGGCGGTGGCCTCGTCCAGGAACAGCCAGTCGGGCCGCACCACCAGCGCGCGGGCGATGGCGAGCCGCTGCTGCTCGCCGCCCGACAGCCGCAGCGCCCAGTTCTCGTCCGGCTGATCCAGCAGCGGCACCAGATGCGCGAGTTCGGCATCGGCGAGCGCCGCCTCCGCCGTGCCGGCCGGGACCGTCCGTGCGGGCTTCGGGTAGCACACGGCATGGCGCAGCGTGCCGAGCGGGAGGTAGGGCTTCTGCGGCAGGAACAGGGTGCTGCCGGCCGGACGCGCGATCCGTCCGGACCCGAACGGCCAGATCCCGGCAAGCGTGCGGAACAGCGTCGACTTGCCCGAGCCCGACCGGCCGGTGACCAGCGTATCCACGCCGGACGTCAGGTCGAGCGTCACGCCGCCTGCGAGCAGCGATCCGTCCGGCAGCGCCAGCGACACGCCCGCGAGCCGGAAGGCGTCCGCCGCCGGCCCGGACGGCGCGAAGCCGGAGCCCGCAGCCGCTCGCGCGGCTTCCACGGCGCGGTCGAACGTCGCCAGACGGCCGACCGTCGCCCGCCAGCGGGCCAGCGACGTGAAGGAGTCGCCGAACCAGGAGAAGGCGCCCTGCACCGCCGCGAAGGCCTGCCCCACCTGGATCATCGTGCCCAGCGTCACGATGCCGGCAAAGAACAGCGGCGCGATCAGCAGCTGCGGCAGCACGCTGGCGACCTGGCCGTAGGAGATGGTGGTCACGTTCAGCAGCAGCAGGCGTCGCAGGATGGCGATGAAGTTCCCCCGGATGGTGGCCATCCGGTCGAGCAGCCCGGCGCGCTCCCCCGCCTCGCCGGCATGCAGCGCGATCCCCTCGGTGTTCTCCCGCGTCCTGACCAGGCCGAAGCGCAGGTCGGCCTCGTAGCGCTGCTGGAAGAAGTAGAGCGGGATCAGCCGGCGACCGACGAGGTAGGTCAGCAGCGTGCCGCCCACGCTGAAGAGCAGCGCCACCCAGACCAGCTCGCCCGGCGCCTGCACGCCGAAGATCGCAACGCCTCGCGACAGCGCCCACAGCACCAGCACGTAGCTGAACAGCGACACCACGTTGGTCAGCAGCCCAAGCGCCAGCGTCAGGGTGTCGTCCTCGGGCCGGGCGTTGGCGCCGGCGCCGCAGAAGCTGGCGATGTCGTCGGACAGGCGCTGGTCGGGGTTGTCGGTCGCAACGCCCTCGGCGTCGGCGGCGATGCTGATCCGGTAGTAGGCGCGGTCCGCCAGCCAGCGGCGGAGGAAGTCGCCGGTCATCCAGCTGCGCCAGCGTATCTGCAGGAACTGGGTGACGAAGAGGGTGAGGCAGGCGAGCAGCACGAAGCTCAGCGACAGGATCAGGAAGCCCGGCATGATCCAGCCGCTGGGCAGGCGCTGCCAGGTGAACATCAGCGCCAGGAAGGCGTGCAGGTTCTTCTGCTGGATGGTGTCGAACAGCAGGTTGGACCAGAAGGTCAGCAGCACGCCGAGCTCGGTCTGCACGATCGAGAGCAGCCCGACCGCGGCCAGCAGCGCCAGCGCCGATCGCCGCTCCTCGGAGCGCAGGAAGTAGGGCGTGACGAGTCGCCAGCCGTCGCTCAGCACCGGCCCCAGGTTGCGCATCGCCGGCCCCTCCGTGTTCCGACGCCAGCTAGTGCGGAACTTGGGGTCCTGCCGCCAGCGGGTTTATCTTAAAAAACCGTCATGGCGCTCAGGCGCCCGGCGCGGCTCCCGGCTGTCGTTGGCCGCCAGGATGGCGGCCAGCCGGTCCAGCAGGATGTCGCACTCGGCGTCGGTGCCGACCGTGATGCGCAGGTAGTCGGCGATGCGCGCGGCGGTGAAGTGCCGCACCAGCACCCCGTCGCGGCGCAGGGCCGCCTGCAGCGCCGCACCCTGCCGCAGCGGGTGGCAGGCGAACACGAAGTTGGCGGCCGACGGCAGCACCGTGAAGCCGAGCCGCTGCAGCCCGTCTGCGAGACGGTCGCGGCTGTGCATGATGCGAGCGCGGGTGTGCGCGAACCAGGCCTCGTCGTCGATCGCGGCCGCGGCGCCGGCCTCGGCCAGCCGGTCGAGCGGGTAGGAGTTGAAGCTGTCCTTCACCCGCACCAGCGCCTCGAGCAGCGCCGGATCGCCGAACGCCGCGCCGACGCGCAGGCCGGCCAGGGCGCGCGACTTCGACAGCGTGTGCACCACCAGCAGGTTCGGATGCCGCCCGATCAGGGCGATGGCGGACTGGCCGCCGAAATCGACATAGGCCTCGTCGATCACCACCGGCTGGTCGGGATGTTCGTCGAGCAGCGTCTCGATGGCACCGCCCGGCAGCGCGATGCCGGTCGGCGCGTTCGGGTTGGCCAGGATGATGGCGCCGCAGGGACGGCGATAATCGGCGATGCGCACCGACAGCGTCTCGTCGAGCGGCACCTGCTCGTAGGCGATGCCGTACAGGCCGCAATAGACCGGATAGAAGCTGTAGGTGATGTCGGGGAACAGCAGCGGGCCGTCCTGCAGCAGCAGGCCCTGGAAGGCGTGCGCCAGCACCTCGTCGGAGCCGTTGCCGACGAACACCTGCTCCGGGGCGAGCCGGTGATGCCGGGCGAGAGCCTCGCGCAGCCGGGTGCTGGCCGGATCGGGATAGAGCCGCAGGCTGTCGCCGGTGGCCTCGCGGATGGCGGCGAGCGCCTGGGGGCTCGGGCCGTACGGGCATTCGTTGGTGTTGAGCTTGACCAGACCCGTCTGCTTCGGCTGCTCGCCCGGCACGTAGGGGGTGAGGCCGTGGACGCGGGCACTCCAGAAGCGGCTCATGCGTTTGGTCCGGGCGGTTCGAGGTTCGGTGGGGCCAGGGGTTATAGGCCGGCGCACGCACGGTGTCGCGAGGGCCGGAACGCCCGGGGCGGTCTCGCGTCGCAGCAGGGACTTCACCCATGCAACGACAGGAGCGACGGATGCTGCAGAACATTCCGGCCGGGGTCGGGCGTGCCCTGCAGGGCGTGCGCCACGATGCGGACAGCCTGGTCTCCGCCGACCCGGCCTTTGCCGCGGTGCCGGAGGTGATCCAGCTGACATCGCCGGCCTTCGGCCAGGGGCAGCCGATCCCGGTCGCCCATACCGAGGACGGCGCCAAGATCTCGCCGCCGCTGGAATGGATCGGCGTGCCGCCGGAAGCCGAGAGCCTGGTGCTGCTGATCGAGGATCAGGACAGCCCGACGCCGCGTCCGCTGGTGCACGCGATCCTGGCCGACATGGCGCCGGCGGACGGCGTCCTCCCCGAGGGCGCGCTGCCGAGCCCGGGCCATGAGGGCGAGGATCTGGGCATGGGACGCAACTCGTTCATGCAGCGCGGCTACCTGCCGCCGGACCCGCCGCGCGGGCACGGGCCGCATCGCTACGCGTTCCAGATGTTCGCGCTCGATACCGTGCCGGAGTTCCGCAGCGTGCCCGGACGCAGCGCCCTGGTCGAGGCGCTGCGCGGGCATGTCATCGCGCGCGGGACGCTGGTCGGGACCTACGAGCGCCGCTGACGCAGGAACCCTTCTGGCCTGCGTTCAGACGCCGGCCAGGCGCACCTCCAGCGTCTGCTTGACCGCCTCGGCTTCCTCGTCGAGCGGCAGCGGCTCGAGCGGCGCGACGCCCGGGGGAACGGCGTCGCCGGGGTCGCGCTCAGGCGTCTCGGCGCTGGCCCGCCGCCTGCGCGGCGCCTTGGCGCCGGCCGGCTCGCGAGGTGCTGGGGCGGCGACGGCTGCTTCGCGGAGCCTCGCGACCTCCTCCTCGAGCTCGTCGAGCCGGTCGGCGGCGGCACGCACCGCCTCGGCCGCCTCGCGGTTCTTGGCCCGCAGGTTGGCGTTGGCGCGCTCGAGCTTCTCGATGCGTTCACGCAGCTCCTGCTTGCCCTGCAGCGGCGCCCGGACGGCGGCGGGCTGGCGTGTCGCGCGGGGAGACGGCGTCGCCGCGGCCGACTTCTTCGCCGCCGCCTGGCTCTTGGCGGCGGTCTGCCGGCTGGCCGCCGCGGGCGCCTTGCGCGCCGGACCGGGCGTCTTGCCGCGGGACGCGGCGGCCGGCGTGGGCTTGGCGCCGGCTCGGCTGGTTGGTCTGGTCGGTCGTGCCATCGGAATCCCCTTGCAGCATCCGCGTGCAGCCGACAGTTCGGCCCGTTTCGGTCCGGACGCCAGGATGCGCCTGGGGTTCCCGAGCATCGCGCGACCGTGCCGGATCGGTGATACGCCCGGCGGCCTTCCCGGCGGGGTGCACGACCGGCCGTCCGACCCGCTTCGATCTCGCCGACCCATTCGACTGGGGGGATACAAGCCATGAATGTCTACAAGGTGAGAGCAGACCTGGCTCATGGCACGCTCACCTATGCTCGCACCGCCAGGCAATATTCCAACGAGGAGAAGCAACTAGCCGAGTGGGGCAGGCAATATTCCGAGTGGGCACGGCTTTGCGAGACGACCGGCTGGGTTCCGCCC
Source organism: uncultured Acetobacteraceae bacterium (assembly GCA_964236105.1). Taxonomy (GTDB): domain Bacteria; phylum Pseudomonadota; class Alphaproteobacteria; order Acetobacterales; family Acetobacteraceae; genus Lichenicola. Next base: position 267,751 of record CAXSBC010000004.1, read on the forward strand.
CGCCTGGAAAGCCCCCGCGGCGGCAACAGGGCGAAGACCCTGCCGCTCGACTGCATCGCAGCAGCCTTGGGTTCCGGCAGGGACATGCTTCTGGATGAGCACGCACGTGAGGCGCTGGCTCCGCTGCTGCTGCCGCTGGGCGAGTACCTGCCGGTCGAGGTGGACGGGCTGGACTAACAGATTTTCAGCTGCACGACCTGTGTCGACGTCGCCGATCACGACGGCATCGAGGGCAAGCGCTCGACATACTTCCTTGAGCCCCCCGATTGCTGGGAGGACATCACCCGGTGGTGCTTCCACCCCGAGCGGGTGGCGACCGCGCCGGCCGTGTTCACCGTGCCGCAGGACTGGCAGATTCGGATGTGCACGGACGTGCTGCGGCAGGCGGTGGAGGCGCACGACCTGCTCGGCTTCCGGTTCGACCTGCTGTGGTCGCCGGAGACTGGCGGGGTGGAGATCAACACCTCGATCGCTTAGTTCTTCGGCGAGTCCGGCCGACAGATCAACATCGCGGCCAAGGAGCGGCGCAAGGCCATGCTGGCACGACTGGCAGCCCGTCGGACGCCCGGGACCGCAACGGTCGGACCCCCAGGGACGATACCGGGCCCTGACCGGCCGGCGAAAGAGACCTAGCTTCTGCCCGTCTTTGTCGGAGAAACGCCTGGCTCCGACGCAGGCCTCTACCAAACCGGCCCATGAAACCGCTGCTGGCAGTCATCCCGCTGCGAGCGCCTCGTCGTTCCGCGCACCGATCGGCTCGGGGGTCTGCTGCTGCAACGGGCCGTCGCGTCATGGCGGCGCGGCGCTGGCGCCTCTCACCGGCGGCGGCGGCGGCGACAGCAGGTTTGTCGCCAGCGCGGTGATCAGCCCGAACGCGGCGTGAATGCCGATGCGCTGCGCGACGGTGGCCACCCCTTCCTGCCGCGGCGTCGGCGTCAGGCCGAGGGACGGTCCGAGCAGACCCCACAGCAGCGGGTAGAACGCAGCCCCGAACAGCAGGCCGCCGCCGGCGCCGCGCAGGCCGGGCAGCGACCGGACGGCCGGGTAGGCGGCTCCCATGACGGCGGACAGCACGAGATGTCCGCCATGCGACATCGCCTGCTCCTCCAGCGCGGGTCTGGCCGGGTTGTAGCGGTAGGGCGAGCCGAGCTTCTCGGCGGCCCCGCGGCCGAGCCGGACGATGTCGGAGGGCTGCCCGGTGACGCGCTCCTGGGTCAGGAACAGCGCACTCAGCAACAGGCCAGCCACCACGCCGCCGGACGCGCCGGCGCCGATCTCCCTGCCCCTGAACGCCATCATCCATCTCCCCCGGATTGCAGGGAATACGGCGTCAGGCCGCCACTGTTCCCGCAGGGCCCGGCGGCGCGCGGGATCAGCGGGCGGCGCTCATCCGTTCGACCAGGGTGCGGTTGCCCTGCCGCTCGGCGAGCACCGTGGCGCTGGCGCCCTCGCCGTCGCGATGATGCGGGTCGGCGCCGCGCTCCAGCAGGAAGGCCGCCATCGCCTCCCGGCCGAACATGACCGCGAACATCAGCGGCGTGCGCCCGACATGATTGGGCGCGTCGATGTCGGCGCCCGCCTCCAGCAGGCGCCGCGCGAGCGCGATGTCGCCCTTGAAGGCGACGCCGCACAGCGCCGTGCTGCCCTTGGCGTCGGGCAGGTTCGGATCGGCGCCGCGACGCAGCAGCAGGCCGGTGGCCGCGTCGTGGCCGTTATAGGAGGCGAGAATCAGCGGCGTGTAGCCGGACCCGTTCGAGCCGTTGGGATCGGCGCCGGCATCGAGGAACTGCTCGAGCAGGTCGGTCTGGCCCGTGCGGGCGGCATTGAAATACAGCGCCTCCACCTGCTCGTGGGTGAAGCCGGGCGGCGGCGGTGGGCTCTCGCGGGCGACGCTGTCCGGATCGGCCATCGACCTGCTCCTTGTCCGGGTCCTGCGGGACCGAGGATAGGCCGGGCGCCCGCCGCTGTCATCCGCCAGCGGCAGGCGCCCGGTGCAGGACCGCGCGTCAGGCCGGACGCAGCACCACGGCCGGCAGGACCCCGAACAGCCGGCCGAGCGCCACCTCGCCGCCATCGAAGGACCGGCCGCTGAGCCAGTCGGTCCAGCGACCCTCCGGCAGCACGACCAGCGTGTCGCCCCAGTCGGGATCGGCGTCGCGCAGGCCGGGATAGCGCGCCACCAGCGCCAGCAGACGCTCGCCATCGGCGCTGCGGGCGTAGCCGAGGGCGTGGTCGCTCCTGGCGCCCTGGATCGGAACCGCCTCGTAGGCGCCGTCGGCGAACAGCGCCTCGTGCCGGCGGCGGAGGTCGAGCAGCAGCGCGGTCACCGCGAGCTTGACCCGCGCGTCCTGCCAGTGCTCCAGCAGCTCGGTCATCACCGGAGCGCGGGATTCGAGATCCTCCAGCCGCGGCAGCAGGGCGGCCAGCGCGTCCTCGCGCAGGGGATAGTCGATCGGGCGGCGGTTGTCGGGATCGACCAGGCTGAGGTCCCACATCTCGCAGCCCTGATAGATGTCGGGCATGCCGGGCAGGGTCAGCTTCATCACCAGCTGGATCAGGCTGTTCTGCACCCCGAGCCGGGCCACCTTCTGCGCGAACGGCAGGAAGGAGGCGAGGAAGCCGCCGCGCGAGCTGTCCAGCGCGTCGCGGGCGAGCGCCTGCATCGCCTCCTCGTAGGCGGCGTCGGGCGAGGTCCAGGTGGAATGCAGCTTGGCCTCGCGCATCGACTTCTCGAGCGCGCCGGCCAGGCGCTTGCCGTAGGTCTCGAGTGCGGTCTCGTCGGTCCGCTCCAGCAGCTCGACCGGCCACGAGCCGACCAGAAGCTGGTAGAGCAGATACTCGTCATTGTGGTCGGGAGGCGCGCTGCCCTCGATGTCGCCGCGCCGGGCGCGCAGCAGGCGGCTCCAGGTGGTGACCAGGCGCGACCATTCCTCGGGCAGGTCCGACAGCACGGCGAGACGCGCACGGGTATCCTCGCCGCGCTTGGTGTCGTGCGTCGAGGTGCCGAGCATCGCGTGCGGCCAGTGCCGGGCGCGCTGGGTGTTGGCCTTGTGGAACGCGTTGGCGGCGATGCCGAACCGCTCGGGCTCGCCGCCCACCTCGTTCAGCGCCACGTGGCGGTTGTAGCGGTAGAAGGTGGTGTCCTCGAGGCCCTTGGCCATCACCGGGCCGGAATACTGCTGCAGCTTCATCGCGAAGCGCAGCACGGCGCTGCGGCTGAAGCCGGATTTCGGCTGCGCCACCACCTGTCCGGACAGCACCCCGTGCAGGAAGTCGAACACCGACGGGTCGATGTTGAGATCGCCGCGCCGCGCCTGCGCCATCGCCCAGTCGAGATCGCGACGGTCGGCATCCTCCTGCGCGCCGTCCATGTCGATATAGGTGCGATAGACCGGGAAGCTCGCGACGATCTGCTTGATCGCGCGCTGCAGGATGGCGCGGGTGAAGTCGGCGGTCATCGGGTTCTGGCGCGCGACGCGGCCGGCGTCGCGTCCGAGCACGTTGAGCTCGCTCGCCATCTCGTTCTCCATGATGCGGATCTTGCACTCACGGACGATCTGCGGGAACGGCGCGGTCAGGCCGGTGAAGGACCTGTAGAAGGCGGTGAAGCTCTCCTCGGCGGCGGGGTTGATCATCGCGCCCAGCACGAGGTTGGTGAAGTCGTAGCCGGTGGTGCCCTCGACCGGCCAGTCCTCGCGAAGCTGCTCGTGGGCTGCCAGGATCTTCTCGATCACCAGATAGAACGGGCGTGCGGAGGCAGCGCGAAGATCGTTGAAATAGCGCTTGGGATCGAGCAGCCCGTCGACATGGTCGAGACGGATGCCGTCCAGCGTGCCGTCCTCGATCATCGGCATGATCCGGGCATGGGCGTGGCGGAACACCGCCGGCAGCTCCATGCGCAGGCCGGCGAGGTCGTTGATGTTGAAGAACCGGCGATAGTTGATGTCGTCGCCGGCCACCTCGTAGAAGGCGACGCGCCAGAACTGCTCCTGGATCAGCGCGTCGAGAGCCTTCCAGTCGGCGTTCAGGGCGTCGATGGTCTCGTCGAGGGCGTCGCGGCTGCTCTCGTTCTCGCGCAGCAGGCTGGCGAGCTCGGCCTTGAGGACGTGCGCCCGCTCGGCCACCTGCGGCCGCCACATGGGAAGATCGGCGAACAGGTCGCTGAGGCGGTCGAGGCCGACATCGTCATGGCCGAGGACCCGGTCGTAGAACAGCGGACAGATCGGCAGCTTGTGGCTCCCGTAGGCCCAGATCGCCAGCGTGCCCTCGGCCTCGTCGTATTTCAGCTCGAGGTTGCCGGCCTTGAGCTCGACGCCGTACTGGTTGCCCAGGAACGGCACCAGCAGCTTGTTCAGCAGGTAGCGGCGGTCCGGATCCCAGTCGATGTCGAACCAGCCGGCATGTTCGGAATCCGGCCCCCATTCCAGCACGTCGAGCCAGAGCGGGTTGTCGGAGCCGCCGACGCCCATGTGGTTGGGCACGAAATCGAGGATCTGGCCGAGCCCCTCGCGCTGGAAGGCCTGCACCATGGCGGAGAAATCCTGCTCGGTGCCGAGCTCGGGATTCAGCGCCTGATGGTCGGTGATGTCGTAGCCGTGCGTGCTGCCGGGACGCGCCTTGAGATAGGGCGAGGCATAGACGTGGCTGACGCCGAGCCGGCGGAGATAGGGCGCGATCGCGGCGGCCTCGTCGAAGCCGAAACCCGCATGGAACTGCAGGCGGTAGGTGGCGCGCGGCGTGGTCATGCAGTCTCCAGGGTCCAGCGGACCGACCAGGGTCCGAGGGCGGGGAGGGTGTCGCCCTCGCTCCACAGGGTGCGGCCGCGCGCGGCCGGGAAGTCGACGCGGCGGGCTGACAGGTTGGCTGCCAGCACCAGCGCGCCGGCGCCCGTCTGCCAGCGCACCTGCACCGCCTGGTCGCCATGGCGGGCGGCACTGCCGCCACGGCCGATCGACGCCAGCAGCGGCACGATGTGCCGGCGGCGGGCGGCGATCAGCTCGCGGTAGTGGGCCAGACGCGGCGCGGTCGCAGCACTCCAGTCGAGCTTGGCGGAGGTGAAGGTGCTCTCCGCCAGCGGGTCGGGGATGCGGTCGCGGGATGCCGGGTCCTGGAACTCGGGGAAGCGGGCGAACTCCTCGCGCCTGCCCTTGCGCACGGCGTCGGCAAGATCGCCCTCGAAGTCGCAGAAGAACGGGAAGGGCTGCGTCGCCCCCCACTCCTCGCCCATGAAGATCATCGGGCATTGCGGCAGCAGCAGGTAGGTCGCAGCCAGGGCGCGCATCGCCTCGGGCTTGGCGATGCTGTTCAGGCGCTCGCCGAACGCGCGGTTGCCGATCTGGTCGTGGTTCTGGATGAAGGCGACGAAGGCGCCGGGCGGCAGCTGGTCGCACGGCTCGCCGCGCGGGCTGCCGCGATAGGGCATCATCTGCCCCTGGTAGCCGAAGCCTTCCGACAGCGCCTTGCCGAGCAGGTCGGTGTCGCCCTCGTAGTCGGCGTAGTAGCCGGTGCGCTCGTGCGTCGCGGCGGTGTGCAGCACATGGTGGATGTCGTCGTTCCACTGCGCCGTGTAGTGCACCGGCACGCCGTCCCTGCGGGTGAGGCGGGCAGGGTCGTTATCCTCGTTCTCGAGCAGCAGGTGCAGCGGACGCGTGGTGGCGGCACGGGCCCGTTCCGAGAGCTCGTCGAGAAGATGCCTGTCGCCCTCGTCGATGATGGCGTGCACGGCATCGAAGCGCAGGCCGTCGAGGTGGAACTCCTCGATCCAGTAGAGCGCGTTGCGGATCACGAACTCGCGCACCGGTGCCGAGTGCTGGCCGTCATAGTTGATGGCCGCACCCCAGGGGGTCTCGTGCCGGTCGGTGAAGAAGGTGGGCGCGTAGACCGGGAGGTAGTTCCCGTCGGGACCGAAATGATTATAGACCACGTCGAGCAGAACGGCGATCCCGCGCGCATGCGCCGCCTCGACGAGCGCCTTGAGGTCGTCCGGCCGGCCATAGGAGGAATCCGGCGCATAGGGCAGCACGCCGTCATAGCCCCAGTTGCGGCCGCCGGGGAAATCGGCGATCGGCATGATCTCGATCGCGGTGACGCCGAGGGCCTGCAGGTGGTCGAGCCTGGAGACGGCCGCGGTGAAGGTGCCTTCCGGGGTGAAGGCGCCGACATGCAGCTCGTAGAGCACGATCTCGTCCCAGGGCCGGCCGTTCCAGCGCTCGGTCCAGTCATAGGCGCCGGGATCGATCACCTCGCTCGGCCCGTGCACGTCCTGCGGCTGGTAGCGCGAGGCGGGGTCGGGCACCTTCATGCCGTCGGGCAGCTGGTAGCGATACAGCGTGCCGGCGGCGGCCTCGGCCACGAACAGCTCGTGGAACCCGCCCGGCTGCTTCTGCATCGCCAGCACACGCGCGTCCTGTTCGAGCGCCAGCGAGACCTGCTCGCAGCCCGGCGCCCAGAGCCGGAAGCGGACGCCGCCCGCCTCCACCGTCGCACCCTGGCTCAGCGGCTGGGCTGACTGCGTCATGGCGTCTCACCCGGCACGAGCTCGAACAGCAGGAAGGACCGGCCGGTCACGCCGTAGATCTGCTCGCCCGCGAAGTGCTGGTCCTCCTTCTCCTCTTCCTCCTCGGAGATGTTGGTGTCGATGATCAGCTTCCAGTGCTGCTCGGACGCCGGCGGCATCTTGAAGCCCACGAGGTCGTGCCAGGCGTTGAACACCATCAGCAGCGTGGCGTCGGCACCGCGCCGGCGTATGCCGCTCGGCTGGGCGCGGCCGTCGAGCATGAGGCCGAAGCACTGGGCGCCGGCCCAGTCGTCCATTCCCATCTCGCCGCCGCCGGCATTGACCCAGGTGAGCTCCTTGAGGTCGAGCTCCTCGTTGTAGCCTGCGGTGAGGAACCGGTTGCGGCGCAGGATCGGGAAGCGGCGGCGGAGTGCCGTCAGCCGGGACACGAAGCGGATCAGGCTCTGGCCCTTCTCCTCGATCTCCCAGTTCACCCAGGAGATGTCGCTGTCCTGGCAATAGGCGTTGTTGTTGCCGTCCTGGGTGCGTCCGAACTCGTCGCCGGCCAGCAGCATCGGCGTGCCCTGGCTCAGCAGCAGCGTCGACAGCAAGTTGCGGATCTGCCGGGCGCGCACCCGCTGGATGTCGGGATCGTCGCTCGGTCCCTCGACGCCGTAGTTGAAGGAGCGGTTGTCGGACGAGCCGTCCTTGTTGTCCTCGCCGTTGGCCTCGTTGTGCTTCTCGTTGTACGTGACGCAGTCGTTGAGCGTGAAGCCGTCATGGGCGGTGATGAAGTTGACGCAGGCCCACGGCTTGCGGCCCTGGCTGTCGAACTCCTTGGGGCTGCCGAGCAGGCGTGCTGCGATCTTGGCGGCGTTCAGGTCGCCTTTCCAGAACTCGCGCATCTCGTCGCGGAACTTGTCGTTCCATTCCGCCCAGCCGGGCGGGAACTCGCCGACCTGGTAGCCGCCCGGTCCGCAGTCCCAAGGCTCGGCGATCAGCTTGACCGTGCCCAGCACCGGGTCCTGGGAGCAGGCCTTGAGGAAGCCGGACTGGTTGTCGAAGCCGTTCGGCTCGCGCGCCAGGATGGTGCCGAGATCGAAACGGAAGCCGTCGACATGGCACTGGGTGGCCCAGTAGCGCAGGCTGTCGGTCACCATCTGGATCACGCGCGGATGGCTCAGATTGACCGTGTTGCCGGTGCCGGTGTCGTTTACGTAGTAGCGCGGCGCGCCGGGCATCAGGCGGTAGTAGGAGGCGTTGTCGATGCCCTTGAACGACAGGGTCGGGCCCTGCTCATTGCCCTCGGCGGTGTGGTTGTACACCACGTCCAGGATCACCTCGAGGTCGGCCTCGTGGATGGCGGCGACCATCTCCTTGAACTCGCGCAGCGACTGCTCGCTTTCCGAGGCGTAGCGCGTGTTGGGGGCGAAGAAGCCGATGGAGTTGTAGCCCCAGTAGTTGGTCAGGCCCTTTTCCAGCAGGTTGCTGTCGAGGATGAAGCTGTGCAGCGGCAGGAACTCGACCGAGGTCACGCCGAGCGACTTGATGTAGTCGAGCACCTCGGGAACCATCATGCCCTTGTAGGTTCCGCGGTGCGCCTCCGGCACCTTGGGATGCTTCTTCGTATAGCCCCGGACATGGGTCTCGTACAGGACGGTCCGGTCCCAGGCGATCGGGTTGCGCTGGGGGCTGCCGATCCATTCGAAGTTCGGGTCGATCACCACGCTCTTGGGCATGAAGGGCGCGCTGTCGCGCTCGTCGAAGCTGAGATCGACGTCGGGATGGCCGATCGTATAGCCGAACAGCGCGTGGTCCCAGATCAGCTCGCCGTTATGGGCGGGCGCATAGGGATCGAGCAGCAGCTTGTTCGGGTTGAAGCGATGGCCGGCATCGGGCTCATACGGCCCGTGCACGCGGAAGCCGTAGATCTGGCCGGGGCCGAGATCGGGGACCCAGCCGTGGAAGATCTGGTCAGTGTATTCGGGCAGGGTGATGCGCTCGAGCTCGGTGCTGCCGTTCTGGTCGAACAGGCAGACCTCGACCTTCTTTGCATTGGCGGAGAACAGGGCGAAGTTGACGCCCTTGCCGTCCCAGGTGGCGCCGCGCGGATAGGGAAGCCCCTCGCGGAGGCGGTTCTTCACGGTGCTGGCCACTGACTATCCTTCGGCAGAAAATGTCGCGGAAAGAACAGTCGGAGCATCAACCGGTTCCGCCGCCGGCCGACGATGCGGCGGCCGGGAACGCCCGCGTCTCCCCGAAGCCCAGCGTCACGAAGCTGTCCCGGTGCAGGCCGGCCCGGGCGACCGCGGCGGCGAGACGGGCCTCCGGCTCGTCGATCGGCTCGTCGGTGAGCTGGAAGGTGGCGAAATGCATGCCGACCGAGCGGCGGGCGCCCAGCGCCTGATGGGCGGCGACGGCCTCCTCGGGGTCCATGTGCACCGCCGCCATCAGCGACCTCGGATCATAGGCGCCGACCGGCAGCAAGGCGAGATCGGGCCGGCCGAGGCGGTCGGCGATCGCGCGCCAGTGCGGGCCGGCACCGGAGTCGCCCGCGAACAGGATGCGTTGCCCCGCTTGCGCGATCATGAAGCCCGACCACAGCGCCTGGTTGCCGTCGAAGGGCGTGCGCGCGGAGAAGTGCCGCGCCGGGGTCGCGGTGATCACGGTCCCGCCGATGCGGTGCGCCTGCCACCAGTCCAGCTCGGTGACCATCCCGGCTCCGGCCTCGGCCCCGGCCTCGGCAAGGTGGCGGCGGTTGCCGAGCGGGGTGACGAAGGCCGGGTTGTCGCGCGCCACGACTGCCCGCAGGCTGGGCAGGTCCAGATGGTCGTAATGGTTGTGGGAGATCAGCACCAGGTCGATCGGCGGCAGCTCGTCGAGCCGCCGTCCGGGCGGCCGGGCACGCTTCGGCCCGGCCCAGGCGACCGGCGAGCAGCGCTCGCTGAAGATCGGATCGGTCAGGATGGTCAGGGGACCCATACGCAGCAGGAACGTGGCGTGGCCGATGAAGGTCAGGGCCGCGCCGGCCGGCGGCGGAGCAGCCGTCGGGCTGCCGGCCGGCGCCGGGTCGGCGATGCGGTCGGGCCAGCGCGAGCGGGTGCCGCCGAGGCGCCAGCGCAGGATCGGCAGCAGGCTGCGGCCGGGGGGCCGGCCGGCGGGCGCGTCATGGAGGACCGGATTGTGGAACCGGTCGCCGTCGCAGTGGTCGGAGACCGGGCGCCGCGGCGCGGTCACGGCGGCGATCGGATCGGCTGGCTGATCACGCGCGCGCCGCGGCCATAGGTCAGCCAGGACCAGACCCAGTTCACATAGACCACGATCCGGTTGCGGGCACTGACCAGCAGCAGCAGGTGGATGGCGCTCCAGGCCAGCCAGGCGAGCCTGCCGGTCAGGCGGACGCGGCCGAACTGCGCCACCGCCGAGGAGCGGCCGATGACCGCGAGCGTGCCCCAGTCGGTGTAGTGGAACGGCCGGGACGCGGCGGACGCGCGGCCGGCTAGGCGGGCGGCGATCAGGCGGCCGACATAGGCGCCCTGCTGCTTGGCGACCGAGCCCAGGCCCGGCAGCGGCTTGCCGTCCGGACCCTGCAGGGTGGCGGCATCGCCGATGACGAAGATCTCCGGATGGCCGGGCAGGCTGCAGTCGGGCTCGACCGCCACCAGGCCGCGCTTGGCGGGTGCCACGCCGAGCCAGGCGGCGACCGGCGTGGCCTCGGTGCCTGCTGCCCAGAACACGCAATCCGCGTCGATCCGCTCCGAGCCGGCCACGACCCCGCGCTCGTCGAGGCTGCGGACCGCGGCGCCGAGCCGAAGCTCGACGCCCAGCGTCTGCAGGCGGCGGGCGGCGTAGTCGGACAGGGAATTGGGGAAGCCCGCCAGCACCTGATGGCCGGCGTCGCAGAGCACGATCCGCGCCTCGGACGGGTGGATGTGGCGGAAGTCGCGCGCCAGCGTGTGATGGGCGAGTTCGGCGATCGCGCCGGCCATCTCGACCCCGGTCGGGCCGGCGCCGATGATCACGAAGGTCAGCAGCCGCCTGGTCTCGACCGGATCGGCGCAGGTTTCGGCCTGCTCGAACGCCTTGAGCAGCCGGTTGCGGAGCGACAGCGCGTCGGACACGCTCTTCAGGGCCGGGGCGCGCTGCATCCAGTCGGCATGGCCGAACCAGGAATACACCGATCCAGTCGCCAGGATGAGGGTGTCGTAGGGCACCGGCGCCAGGCCTGCGAGCAGCAGGCGACGCTGCTCCCGGTCGATGCCGGTCACCTCGGCCATCAGGATCTCGACCGCGGTGCGTCCGCGGAAGATCGAGCGGATCGGCACCGCGATGTCGTTGTCGCTCAGCGCCGCGGTCGCGACCTGGTAGAGCAGCGGCTGGAACAGCGTGTGGTTGGTGCGGTCGATCAGGATGACCTGGATGCCGCCGGTACTGGTCAGCGCCTGGGCGGTGGCAAGGCCGCCAAAGCCGCCGCCGACGATAACAACCCGGTGAGGCCGATCGGCTGCAGGAGCGGTTGCCCGCGGGTCCGACGAGGTTCCGGCGACTGTCTGCATCGGCTTCTGTCCTTATCTTCTGCCGATGCCCGGTGGGCGGAGCCAGGGGCGGCTTCGACCACGCAGTCCCGGAACGTGCTGCGCCGAGGCGCGGTTGCACAGGGCGTGCCTGAGCCTGTAATGCAGTGACCGACCGGTCAGCGACCGCCGCAACGCTGCGTCGATGCCACCGGCACGTCGGTGCGGACCGGCCTGGCGAACGAAGGATTTTCCTGGATGCAGCGCTTCCTGGCGCCGGCCCTGGCACTCATCGCCGTCGCGGCTGCGATCGACTGCCTTCCTCCGCACCGGCTGGCGATGCGCGCCGAGGCCGCCCCGCCCGCGCAGCAGGGGCCGCTGACCGTCGGCGTGGCGCCGGTGCGACGTCGTCCGGTCACGGCCAGCACCGAATATATCGGCCGGATCCAGTCGATCGACCGCGTGGCGCTGATCGCGCGCGTGACCGCCTACCTGGACAAGCGCCTGTTCAAGGAAGGCTCGGAGGTGAAGAAGGGGGACCTGCTCTACGTGCTGGAGCAGGGTCCGTTCCAGGCGCAGGTGCTGGCCCAGCAGGGCACGCTGGCCCAGGCGCAGGCCAACGTCGTCAACGCCCGGGTGAACTTCCAGCGCCAGGCGGAGCTGCTGAAGACCCCGGCCGGCCAGAAGCAGGCCTACGACAACGCGCAGGAGACCGCGCAGAGCGGGGCGGCCAGCGTGCTGACGGCGCAGGGCAACCTGCAGAGCGCGCAGATCCAGCTCGGCTACACCGAGATCCGCGCGCCGGTCGATGGCCGGATCACCGCGACCTCGGTGAACGAGGGCAACGTGGTCAGCCCGAGCAGCGGCACGCTGGCGGTGATCGGCACCCAGGATCCGATGTATGTGCTGTTCTCGGTGGCGACCCGCGACGTGCTGGCGCTGCAGAAGAAGTATCAGGGCAGCAGCGGCGGCTTCGGCCAGGTGGCGATCAAGCTGACCCTGGGCGACGGCTCGCAGTACGACCATGACGGCAAGCTCGACTACGTGGCGCCGACGGTCTCGACCGACACCGACACGATCACGCTGCGCGCCACCGTGGCCAATCCGACCCGCGGCTCCAGCGGGCCGTCCGGCCTCACCACCCGCGAGCTGGTGGATGGCGAGTTCGTCACGGTGACGGTGCAGGACCCGCATCCGGTGGAGCAGCTGGTGGTCCCGCGCGCAGCCGTGCTGTCCGACCAGCAGGGCGACTACGTCTTCACCGTGGACGCGCAGCACAAGGCGCAGCGCCTGAACCTCAAGCTGGGCGAGACGATCGGCACCGACGCGGTCGTGCTGTCCGGCGCCACCGAGGGACAGGATATCATCGTCGACGGCATCCAGAAGGTGCATGACGGCGCCGTGGTGTCGCCTGCGGCGCCGCAGGCGGTGGTGGCGGATCCGGAAGCGCCCGCACCCGCGTCGCAGGGCACGAAGAACTCGGCCGCGGCCGCCCAGGGCAGCCCGTCGCCCGCGGCCGGCGCCGCACCGGCCCAGCGCTAGGACCAGGGCCATGATTTCCGGCGTCTTCATCGACCGGCCCCGGCTGGCGATCGTGATCGCGATCGTCATCACCCTGGCCGGCATCGTCGGCCTGAGCCGCATTCCGGTGTCGCAGTTCCCCGACATCGTGCCGCCGCAGGTGCAGGTGGCGGCGACCTATCCCGGCGCCTCGGCGACGGTGGTCGAGCAGTCGGTGGCGCAGCCGATCGAGGCGCAGGTCGTCGGCGTCGACAAGATGATCTACATGCGCTCGGTCAGCGGCAATGACGGCTCCTACAACCTGACCGTCTCCTTCCAGCTCGGCACCAACGCCGACGTCAACACCGTCAACGTGCTGAACCGCGTGCAGACCGCGAATGCCGAGCTGCCGTCGATCGTGCAGGCCGAGGGGCTGACGGTGCAGAAGCGCTCGTCGGCGATCCTGCAGTTCATCAACTTCTACAGCCCGTCAGGCAAGTACGACCCGCTGTTCATCGCCAACTACCTGACCATCAACGTGATCGACGCGGTGTCGCGCACGCCGGGCGTGGGCCAGGCGTCGCTGCTGTCGCGGCAGAAATACTCGATGCGGATCTGGTTCGACACCAACCGGCTGACCAACCTGAACCTGTCGCCCTCGGACATCACCAACGCGATCGCGCAGCAGAACACGGTGGCAGCCGTCGGCCGCATCGGCGCCCGTCCGGTCGGACCCGAGCAGCAGTACCAGTTCAACGTGCAGACCCAGGGCAGGCTGGTCACGCCCGCGCAGTTCGGGGAGATCGTGATCCGCGCGCAGCCGGACGGGTCGGTGCTGCGGCTGCGCGACGTGGCGCGGGTCGAGCTCGGCGCGCAGACGCTGGATTCCGAATCGCGCTTCGACCAGAAGCCGTCGGTGGCGCTGGCGATCTATCTGGCCCCTGGCGCCAACGCCCTGAACACCGCGACGGCGATCACGGCGCTGGTCAGCCGGCTGTCGCACCGCTTCCCCGAGGGCCTCACCTTCAACGTCACCTACGACAGCACCGACTTCGTGCGCGACACCGTGCACGAGGTGCTCAAGACGCTGCTCGAGGCGTTCGTGCTGGTGGTGCTGGTGGTGTTCCTGTTCCTGGGCTCCATCCGCGCCACCATCATTCCCACCGTCGCGGTGCCGGTCAGCCTGATCGGCGCGTTCGCCGGCATGGTGGCGCTCGGCTTCTCGGCCAACACCGTGTCGCTGCTGGCGCTGGTGCTGGCGATCGGCATCGTCGTCGACGACGCGATCGTGGTGGTCGAGAACGTCGAGCGGGTGATGGAGGAGGAGCCGGAGCTAGCGCCGGCCGACGCCGCCAAGAAGGCGATGACGCAGATCACCGGGCCGATCATCGCCATCACGCTGGTGCTGCTGTCGGTGTTCGTGCCGATCGCCTTCATTCCCGGCCTGTCGGGCGTGCTGTTCCAGCAGTTCGCGGTCACCATCTGCGTCGCCATGCTGATCTCGGCGCTGAACGCGCTGACGCTGTCGCCGGCGCTGTGCGCGGTGTTCCTGCGCCATTCCGGGCCGCGCCGCGGCATCCTGGGCTTCGTGCTGCGCTCGATCGACAGGGTCCGCAACGGCTATTCGCGCCTCGTCTCGCGGCTGCTGGGCTTTGCGGTCGGCGGCATCCTGGTGGTGATCGGCTGCGGCGCCGTGATCGCCTTCCTGCAGCACTCCCTGCCGGCGGGGTTCCTGCCGGAAGAGGACCAGGGCGGCTTCTTCATCAACGTGCAGCTGCCCGACGGCGCCTCGGTGTCGCGCAGCAGCGGCGTGGTCAGCCAGGTGGAGAAGATCGCGCGCGGCCTGCCGGGGGCGGCCCACAGCTTCGCGGTGATCGGCTACTCGTTTCTCGACACGATCCAGGAGCCGAACGCCGGCTTCGTGTTCGTGCGGCTGAAGCCGTTCGCCGACCGCACCAAGGCGGCGGAGGGTGCGACGGCCCTGATCGGCCGGCTGTTCGGCCAGGTGCAGAACATCCGGGCCGCGACCGTGTTCCCGTTCAACCTGCCGCCGATCATCGGGCTGTCGCCGGGCGGCGGCTTCGAATACGAGCTCGAAGGCCTGCAGGGCCAGGATTCCAACCAGCTCAGCTCGGAGATGCAGGGGCTGCTCGCGGCGGCGAACCAGAGCCCGAACCTGGCCCGCGTGTTCACCACCTTCACCGCGACCACGCCGTCGCTCTATCTCGACATCGACCGGGTCAAGGCGCAGGCGCTCGGCGTCAACGTCAACGACATCTTCAACGCGCTGCAGACCACGCTGGGCGGCACCTACGTCAACGACTTCAACCTGTTCGGCCGCGTGTGGCAGGTCAATGTCGAGGGCGAGGCGCGCGACCGGGCCAAGATCGACGACCTGTGGCAGCTCTACATCCGCAACAGCTCGGGCGGGACGGTGCCGCTGCGGGCACTCGCCACCCTGCGCATCGTCACCGGGCCGCAGGCGATCACGCGCTACAACAACTACCGCGCGATCACCATCAACGGCACGCCTGCGCCCGGGATCTCGTCCGGCACGGCGCTGGCCACCATGGCGTCCATCTCGGCCAAGACGCTGCAGGCCGGCTACGACTACGAGTGGACCAGCACCGCGTACCAGGAGGTGCAGGCGTCGGGTAAGACCGGCATCATCCTGGCGATGGCGCTGCTGTTCGCCTACCTGTTCCTGGTCGGGCTCTACGAGAGCTGGATCATCCCGATCCCGGTGCTGATGTCGGTGTCGGTCGGTGTGCTGGGCGCCTTCATCGGCATGCGCATCGCCGGCCTGTCGCTGGACCTGTATGCGCAGATCGGGCTCGTGGTGCTGATCGCGCTGGCGGCGAAGAACGGCATCCTGATCGTCGAGTTCGCCAAGGAGCGGCGCGAGGCGGGCGAGAGCATACGCGAGGCAGCCAGGCAGGGTGCGCATATGCGGTTCCGGGCGGTGATGATGACCTCGTTCGCCTTCATCCTGGGGCTGCTGCCGCTGGTGACCGCGACCGGGGCCGCCTCTGTCAGCCGGCGCGACGTCGGCACGCCGGTGTTCGCCGGCATGCTGGCGGCGAGCGGGATCGGTATCTTCATCATTCCAATGCTCTACGTGACCTTCCAGAGCCTGCGGGAATGGGCGCATCATCATCTTGGCATCGCGCCGCACGCCTCGCTGCCGGAAGACGGGGCGGGACATGGCGGCACCGACGAGGGTGCGCCGCCCGCGAACCGGGACGGTCCGCGGCGCTGAGCGATCCTCGCATGGGTTGCGCATCATCGCGACTTCGTGATCGTGGTGCGGGTGGCGGGGGGCGACCATCGAGCGTTCGCTCTGAAAGCGGCTCGGCGGTGGTGGCGAGCTGCCGCCAGCCGTAGGATACGATGATGGAAAGGCGGGATCTCATGCATTCAGGCCAACGCGAGCCGTTGCGGGCACCGGACGGATCGGCAGCCGGACCGGCGGTGAGCATGGACCAGCTCTGCATCAATACGATGCGCACCCTGGCGATGGATGCGGTGCAGAAGGCCAAATCCGGACATCCCGGCACGCCGATGTCGCTGTCCCCGGCGGCCTATGTGCTGTGGAACGACCTGCTGCGCTACAATCCGCAGGACCCGAACTGGCCGAACCGCGACCGCTTCGTGCTGTCGGTCGGCCACGCCTCGATGCTGCTCTACTCGCTGATCTTCCTGGCCGGCGTGAAGTCGGTGAACGAGGGCGAGGACCGGTCCAAGCCGTCGCTGAGCATCGACGACCTGAAGCAGTTCCGCCAGCTCAGCTCCAAGACGCCGGGACATCCGGAATACCGCTTCACCTCGGGCGTGGAGACCACCACCGGTCCGCTGGGACAGGGCTGCGGCAACTCGGTCGGCATGGCGATGGCGCAGCGCTGGCTCGCCGAGCGCTACAACAAGCCGGGTTACCCGATCTTCGACTACCACATCTGGACCTTCAGCGGCGACGGCGACCAGATGGAGGGCGTGTCCTCCGAGGCGGCCTCGATCGCGGGCCATCTCAGGCTGTCGAACCTGACCTGGCTGTATGACAGCAACCAGATCAGCATCGAGGGCTCCACCAAGCTCGCCTTCATCGAGGACACGCACAAGCGGTTCGAGGGCTATGGCTGGAACGTGGTCGAGGTGACGGACGCCAACGACCTCGAGCTGCTCAAGGAGCGCTTCCAGGAGGCGCGCGCGCAGGACGGCATCGCCGGCGGTAAGCCGACGCTGATCGTCGTGCACAGCCAGATCGCCTACGGCGCGCCGAAGAAGGCCGGCACCGCGGCAGCCCATGGCGAGCCGCTCGGCGACGAGGAGGTCGCGGGCACCAAGAAGTTCTATGGCTGGCCCGAGGACAAGACGTTCTATGTCCCCGACGGCGTCATGGAGCACTTCCAGCAGGGCATCGGCGCGCGCGGCCAGGCGCTGAATGCCGGCTGGCTGGAGATGATCGGCCGCTACAGGGCGGAATATCCCGAGCTCGCCGCCGAGCTCGAGATGATCAACCAGCACGATCTGCCGGAAGGCTGGGACAAGGAGATCCCCAGCTACGAGGCCGACAAGAAGGGCATCGCCTCGCGCGAGAGTTCGGGCAAGATCCTGAACGCGATCGCGCCGCACGTGCCCTGGCTGATCGGCGGCGCTGCCGACCTGTCGCCCTCGACCAAGACCAACCTGACCTTCCAGGGTGCCGGCAGCTACGAGGCCGGCAACTATGGCGGACGCAACCTGCATTTCGGCGTGCGCGAGCATGCCATGGGCTCGATCACCAACGGCATCGCGCTGTCCGGCATCCGGCCGTATTGCTCGGGCTTCCTGATCTTTTCCGACTACATGAAGGCGCCGATCCGCCTGTCGTCGATCATGGAGCTGCCGGTCGTCTACATCTTCACCCATGACAGCATCGGCGTGGGCGAGGACGGTCCGACGCATCAGCCGATCGAGCAGCTGGCGCAGTTGCGGGCGACGCCCGGGATCATCACCATCCGTCCGGGCGACTCCAACGAGGTGGCCGAGGCCTGGCGCGTGATCATGCCGCTGAAGGAGCAGCCGGTGGCGCTGATCCTGAGCCGGCAGGCGCTGCCGACGCTCGACCGGACCAAGTACGCGCCGGCCTCGGGTCTGGCCAAGGGCGCCTATGTGGTCGGCGACTGCGACGGCACGCCGGACGTGATCCTGATGGCGACGGGCTCGGAGCTCGCCATGGCGGTGGACACCTACGAGACGCTGATCGCCGAAGGCATCAAGGCGCGGGTGGTGTCGATGCCCTCCTTCGATCTGTTCGAGGAGCAGAGCGACGAGTACAAGGAAAGCGTGCTGCCGTCGTCGGTGACCGGACGCGTCGCGATCGAGCAGGCGGCGGCGTTCGGCTGGGACCGCTATACTGGTCTCAAGGGCACGATCATCGCCATGCACACGTTCGGCGCCTCGGCGCCGCTCAGCGACCTGCTCAAGAAGTTCGGCTTCACGCCCGAGAAGATCCTCGAAGCCGCACGCAAGCAGGCCGCGGGCGGCAAGCTCTAGCACCGGGCGACGCCCATATTGCCGGCCGTTACGGCGGGGCGGACCGCATCATGTCCCGGAGGGCCGGTCCGGGACAGGTCCACCCCGAACTCTTGAGGAGCAAGCCATGAACGTCGTCCAGAAGACACCCGGCGTGCAGGATGCGGGCAACCCGCTGCAGACGCTGGAGAAGTTCAAGCAGTCGCCCTGGCTCGACTTCATCCAGCGCTCCTTCATCGCCGACGGCAGCCTGGCCGGCCTGGTGCGTGACGACCGCCTCAAGGGCGTCACCTCCAACCCCGCCATCTTCGAGAAGGCGATGGGCCACGGCACCGACTACGACGACCAGTTCAAGGCGATCGTCGAGGCCGGCAACACCGACGTCTCCGAGATCTACGAGACGATGGCGATCGACGACATCCGCGCCGCCTGCGACGTGCTGAAGCCGGTCTGGGACGAGACCGAGGGCCTGGACGGCTATGTCAGCCTCGAGGTGTCGCCCTATCTCGGCCTGCGCACCGAGCCCACGATCGTCGAGGCCCGTCGGCTGTGGAAGGCGGTCGGCAAGCTGAACCTGATGGTCAAGATCCCCGGCACCGAGGCCGGCGTGCCGGCGATCCGCCAGGTGATCTCGGAGGGAACCAACGTCAACGTCACGCTGCTGTTCTCGCTCGACGCCTACAAGAAGGTGCTCGACGCCTACATCTCCGGTCTCGAGGATCGGCACGGCGCCGGCGAGGACATCTCGCACATCGCCTCGGTCGCCAGCTTCTTCGTCAGCCGCATCGACGGGCTGATCGACAAGGAGATCGACAAGCGCGTCGCGGCAGGCGATCCGGAAGCCGAGGCGCTGAAGGCGCTGCGCGGCAAGGTGGCGATCGCCAACGCCAAGATGGCCTACCAGCACTACCTGGAGATCAGCGCCAGCGAGCGCTGGCAGAGCCTGAAGGCGGTCGGCGCCAACCCGCAGCGCCTGCTCTGGGCCTCCACCGGCGTCAAGGACAAGGCCTACAGCGACGTGCTGTATTGCGAGGAGCTGGTCGGCGCCGACACCGTCAACACCATGCCGCCGGCGACGATGGACGCCTTCCGCGACCATGGCGTGGTGCGCAACGCCCTGACCGAGGATGTCGACGGCGCCCGGCACCTGCTGGCGGAGGTCGAGCGGCTCGGGCTGGATCTCGACGGCGTCACCAGCAAGCTGGTCAAGGACGGCGTCGACGCGTTCGCCGACTCCTTCGACACGCTGCTGGGTGCTGTGGCGGCGAAGAAGGCGGAGCTCGCGGGCGACGCCGTCGCCAAGATCGAGATGGCGCTGCCCAAGGATCTCGACGAGGCGGTCAAGGCCAGCCTGGAGACCTGGCGCAAGGCCGGCACGGTGCGCCAGCTCTGGGAGCGCGACGCCTCGGTCTGGACCGGCAAGGACGAGGCCAGGTGGCTGCGCTGGCTCGACATCATCGGCGAGCGGACCGAGGGCCTCGACGAGCTCACCGCCTTCCAGCAGGAGGTGAAGGCCAAAGGCTTCAGCCACGTGCTGCTGCTCGGCATGGGCGGCTCCAGCCTCGGGCCCGAGGTGCTCGCCGAAACGTTCGGGCGGCGTGGCGGCTGTCCCGAGCTGCACGTGCTGGACAGCACCGATCCGCAGCAGGTCGCAGCATTCGAGGGCAAGGTCGATCTGGCCAAGACGCTGGTGATCGTCAGCTCGAAGTCCGGCGGCACGCTGGAGCCGAACATCCTGAAGGCGTACTTCTTCGACAAGGTGCAGCAGGCCACCGGGGGCAAGGCGGGCGCGCAGTTCGTCGCCGTCACCGATCCCGGCTCGCACATGGAGGAGGTCGCCAGGAAGGACGGATTCTGGAAGATCTTCCACGGCGACAAGCAGATCGGCGGCCGCTATTCGGTGCTGTCGAATTTCGGCCTGGTTCCGGCAGCCGCGATGGGGCTCGACCTCAAGGAGTTCCTGTTCAGCGCCGACCGGATGGCCAAGGCCTGCTCGGCCGGCACGCCGCCCGCGCAGAATCCGGGCGTGCTGCTCGGCAGCCTGCTCGGCGTTGCCGCCAAGCTCGGCCGGGACAAGGTGACGATCGCGGCATCGCCCGGCATCGCCGATCTCGGCGCCTGGCTGGAGCAGCTGCTGGCGGAATCGACCGGCAAGGACGGGCTCGGCATCGTGCCGATCGAGGGCGAGACGCTGGGCGCTCCGTCGGTCTATGGCGCTGACCGGCTGTTCGCCTATCTGCGCCTGACCGACAGTCCGGATGCAGCGCAGGATGCGGCGATCAAGGCGCTGCAGGCGGCGGGGCAGCCGGTCGTGACGATCGCGCTGAGCAGCAAGATGCAGATCGCGCAGGAGTTCTTCTGCTGGGAGTTCGCCACCGCCGTGGCCGGCTCGATCATCGGCATCGACGCCTTCAACCAGCCCGACGTCGAGGCCAGCAAGATCGAGACCAAGAAGCTGACCGACGTCTACAACCAGAGCGGCTCGCTGCCGTCCGAGACGCCGTTCGCGACCGACGGCGACTTCTCCTTCTTCGCCGACGAGAGCAACGCGCAGGCGCTCAAGGGCGGGTCGCTTGAGGCGGTGCTGAAGGCGCACTTCGCCCGCGCCAGGGCCGGCGACTACGTGGCGCTGCTCGCCTATATCGAGCGCGCACCGCAGACGATGGCCTGGATCCAGGCGGCACGGCTGGCGATCCGCGACGGCCTGCACGTGGCGACGGCGGCCGAGTTCGGGCCGCGGTTCCTGCACTCGACCGGACAGGCCTACAAGGGCGGGCCGAACAGCGGCGTGTTCCTGCAGATCACCTCGGACGACAGCGCCGATCTGCCGGTGCCGGGCGAGAAGTTCACCTTCGGCGTGGTCAAGGCGGCGCAGGCGCGCGGCGACTTCGACGTGCTGGCCGAGCGCGGGCGCCGGGCGCTTCGCGTGCACGTGAAGGGCAGCCTGTCGTCGGGCCTGGAGCGCCTGGGCACGGCCATCGCCGGCGCGGCCGCCTGACATCCGGGGAGCGGAGCGGCGCCTCGGCGGCGCTCCGCACCCGCAGCCTGAGGACGTTGCCGGCCTGGTGCCGGCCCAGCTTCGAACGAGGAATTCCCTATGCAGATCGGCATCATCGGACTTGGCCGGATGGGCGGCAACATCTCGGTCCGGCTCTCCAAGCACGGGCACGAGGTCGTGCTGTATGACCGCGATCCGAAGGTGGTGGCCGGTATCCATGACCGCGCGGAGAGGAGCCAGGCGGCCGACGGTCTGCAGGACCTCGTCGCCAAGCTGAGCGCGCCGCGCGTGATCTGGGTGATGCTGCCGGCGGGCAGGATCACCGAGGAGACCGTCACCACGCTGGCCGGGATGATGCAGAAGGACGACATCATCATCGATGGCGGCAACAGCTACTACAAGGACGACATCCGCCGCGCGGCGACCCTGCGCGGCGTGGGCGTCCACTATATCGATGTCGGCACGTCGGGCGGCGTCTACGGGCTCGATCGCGGCTACTGCATGATGATCGGCGGCGCCAAGGAGGCGGTGGACCATATCGACCCGATCCTGTCGGCGCTGGCGCCCGGGATCGGCGACACCGAGCGTACCCGGGGCCGCGTGGCGCCCGATCTCGATCCGCGCGCCGAGCAGGGCTACCTGCATTGCGGGCCGGCGGGATCGGGTCATTTCGTGAAGATGGTCCATAACGGCATCGAGTACGGCATGATGCAGGCCTATGCCGAGGGCTTCGACGTGCTGCGCAACAAGAACTCCGGCGATCTCGCGCTGGATCAGCGCTTCGACCTCAACATGGCCGACATCGCCGAGGTCTGGCGCCGGGGCAGCGTGGTCTCGTCCTGGCTGCTGGATCTGTGCGCCAACTCGCTTGCCAAGGACGGCACCCTGTCCGACTTCACGGGTCAGGTGGCCGATTCCGGCGAGGGACGCTGGACCATCGAGGCGGCCATCGAGGAGGCGGTGCCGGTGCCGGTGCTGAGCCAGGCGCTGTTCACCCGCTTCCGCTCGCGGTCGGGCAACAACTTCGGCGAGAAGCTGCTGTCGGCCATGCGCTTCCAGTTCGGCGGCCATGTCGAGGAGCATCACACCGAGCACAAGCATGGCGCGGACGTCTCGGAGACGAAATCCTAGGAATGGCTTCCCTCGACCTCGATACCGGGCCTTCGGGCCACACGCCGGAGCCTGCGGGCGTCGACCATGCCGGGGCGCCGCTCGAGGACGAGGCGCCGGAGGATCTGGCGCCGCGCCGCAGCCCGCCCTGCACGCTGGTCATCTTCGGCGGCGGCGGCGACCTGACCCGGCGTCTGCTGGTGCCGGCAATCTACAATCTCGTCGGCGCGCAGCTGCTGGACGAGGGCTTCTCCATCATCGCCGTCGACTGGTCCGATCTCGACAGCCAGAGCCTGCGGGCGCAGCTCACCGAGACCATGCGGCTGTTCGTGACCCAGCGCCGGTCGAGCGCCGCGGAGCTGCACGAGGCGGACTGGGAGTGGCTGTGCCAGCGCATCTCGTTCCTGCGCGGCGGCTTCGACGATCCCGACACCTACCAGAAGCTCTCGACACTCTGCGGCGTCGGCAACTGCGTGTTCTATCTGGCGGTGGCGGCACGGTTCTTCGCCCCGATCGTCGGCCAGCTGGAGACGGCGGGACTGACCGGCGAGACCGAGAGCCGCTTCCGTCGCGTCGTGGTGGAGAAGCCGTTCGGGTCCGACCTGAAGTCGGCGAAGGCGCTCAACGCGCAGCTGCGCAACGCGCTCGATGAAAGCCAGATCTACCGGATCGATCACTATCTCGGCAAGGAGACGGTGCAGAACATCCTGGCGCTGCGCTTCTCCAACGGCTTCTTCGAACCGCTCTGGAACCGGCAGAACATCGACCACGTGCAGATCACCGTGGCCGAGACGGTGGGCGTGGAGAAGCGCGGGCGGTTCTACGAGACCACCGGCGCGCTCCGCGACATGGTGCCGAACCACATCATGCAGCTGCTGGCGATGGTGGCGATGGAGGCGCCGATCTCGTTCGACGCCGACGCCGTGCGCGACGAGAAGTCCAAGGTGCTGGCGGCCGTGCACCAGCTGGCGCCCACCGACATCGTGCGCGGGCAGTATGGCGCCGGCAGCATCGCCGGCCGGGCGATGACGGGGTATCGCGAGGAGCCGGATGTCGCGGCGGACAGCCAGGCGGAAACGTTCGTGGCGATGAAGCTGTCGATCGACAACTGGCGCTGGGCGGGCGTGCCGTTCTACGTGCGCACCGGCAAGCGGCTGACCACGCGCAAGACCGAGATCGCCATCCACTTCAAGCAGGCGCCGTATGCGCTGTTCCGCGAGACGCCGGTCGAGAAGCTGACGCCGAACATCATGGTGCTGCAGATCCAGCCGTCGGAAGGCGTGACCATGCAGTTCTCGGCCAAGATGCCGGGCCCGACGGTCAAGCTGGGCGGGGTGCGGATGAAGTTCGACTATGCCGACTGGTTCCAGGAAGGGCCCAGCACCGGCTACGAGACGCTGATCTATGACTGCCTGATCGGCGACGCGACGCTGTTCCAGCGCGCCGACAACATCGAGACCGGCTGGGGCGTGGTGCAGCCGGCGCTGGATGCATGGCGCAACGGGCATGGCGATCTGCACTTCTATCCCGCCGGCAAGGCCGGTCCGGACGAGGCGAATGCGCTGCTGGCCCGCGACGGGCGGCACTGGCTGGGATTGAACGGATGATGAGCGCTCCCCGGCCACCGGCGGCCTCGCGGGTCAGGCTGCTGGTCTCCGACATCGACGGCACGCTGATCAACGGCGACAAGGAGCTCACGCCGGCCACCCGGGCGGCGGCGGTTCGGCTGCGCGAAGCGGGCATCGCGCTGTGCCTGGTCAGCAGCCGGTCGGTGCGCGGCATGCAGATGTTCCTGCAGCCGCTGGGCATCGACACGCCCTCGGCCGGCCTCAATGGCGGCCAGATCGTCGGCGCCGACGGAACGATGCTCGAGGTGCTGTCGCTCGACGCGCAGGCCGCGCGGCTGGTGGTCGAGACGCTGACGCTGAACCATGTCGATGCCTGGCTGTTCAGCGGCCGCGACTGGCTGATCCGCGACATCGCCGGACCGTTCGTGCCGCGCGAGCGCAAGACGGTGCAGTTCGAGCCGACCGTGGTGCCGAGCTTCGACGCGCATTACGACGGGATCGGCAAGATCATGGGAGCCAGCGTCGACTACGCGCTGCTGGAGCGGATGGAGATCGAGCTCGGCACCATGCTCGGCCGGCAGGTGAGCGCGCACCGCTCCTCGCCCTGGTATCTGGACGTGACCAACCCGCAGGCCAACAAGGGCCACGCGGCGAACCGTCTGGCGGACATGCTGGGAATCGACCGCTCGGAGGTCGCCTGCATCGGCGACATGGACAACGACATCTCGATGCTGAGCACCGCCGCCCTGTCGGTCGCCATGGGCAACGCGCCGGAGCATGTGGCCGAGACGGCGCATTTCGTGACCGAAACGAACAACCGCGACGGCTGGGCGAGGGCGGTGGAGGAGCTGATCCTGCCGCGCGCGCCCAGGCCCGCAGGAGCATGACGATGGCGGAGCCCGCAAAGATCAGCCTGGTGCTGGCGGACGTGGACGGCACGCTGGTCACCAGGGAGAAGATCCTGACCGAGCGGGCGGTGCGCGCGGTGAAGCGCCTGCGCGAGCGCGGCATCCGGTTCGCGATCACCAGCGGCCGGCCGCCCAAGGGCATGGGCATGCTGATCGCGCCGCTCGAGATCAGCGAGCCGATCGCCGGCTTCAATGGCGGGCTGTTCGTGAAGCCGGACCTGTCGATCATCGAGGCCAGGACGCTGTCGCGCGAGGCGGCGGAGAAGACGGTGCAGATCCTGCGCGACCACAAGGTCGATGTCTGGGTGTATAGCGGCGAGGACTGGCTGGTGCCGGACGCCAAGGGCCCGCATGTCGATCGCGAGCAGTGGACGGTGAAGTTCGCGCCGAAGGTCACGAGCGATTTCGGCCAGGCGCTGGACTCGGCAGTGAAGATCGTCGGCGTCAGCGATGATCTGGAGCTGATGAAGAAGGTCGAGAGGGATGCGCAGGAGGCGCTGGGCGACACCGCGTCTGCCGCGCGCTCCCAGCCCTACTACCTCGACGTGACGCATCCGCAGGCCAACAAGGGCGGCGTCGTCACCAGCCTGGAGACGATGCTCGGCGTGAAGGCAGCCGAGATCGCCACGTTCGGCGACCAGCCCAACGACGTGCTGATGTTCAGGAAGAGCGGCATCTCGATCGCCATGGGACAGGCGAGCGACGAGGTGAAGGGTGCCGCCACCTATGTGAGCGACTCCGTCGAGGATGAAGGGTTCGCCAAGGCGGTCGAGCGTTACGTGCTGGGAGAGGCGTCGTGAGCGCCGACGCGACCACCGGGCGCGTCGAGACCCTGCCCGATGCCGAGGCGGTGGCGCGCTGGACCGCCGACTTCCTGCTCGAACAGGCGTTAGCCAAGGATGGAGCGTTCGTGGTGGCGCTGTCCGGCGGCTCGACGCCGAAGCGGCTCTACGAGATCCTGGCCGGCACGGGCTACGCGGACCGGTTTCCGTGGGACCGGGCGCAGCTGTTCTTTGGCGACGAGCGCTTCGTGCCGCCGCAGGACGAGAGCAGCAACTACAACATGAGCAACCTGGCGCTGCTGTCGCATGTGCCGATACCGCCGGCCAACGTGCACCGGATGCCGACCGACGGCGACCCCGCGGATGCGGCGCGGCGCTACCAGAGCGAGCTGCAGGCGATCTACGGCGCGGACACGCTGCAGCCCGGCCGGCCGCTGTTCGACGTGGTGCTGCTGGGGCTCGGCGAGAACGGCCACACCGCATCGCTGTTCCCCGACACCGAGGTGCTCGCCGAGATCGGGGCGTGGGTCGGCACCTGCGTGCCGCACGATGCGCCGCACACGCGCCTGACGCTGACCTATCCGGCGATCGCCAGCAGCCGTCACGTGCTGTTCCTGGTGGCGGGCAGCGGCAAGGCGGAGGTGGTGGCCCGGGTGCGCGGCGGCGATGCGACGCAGCCTGCCACGCACATCGCCACCGAGGGCGGGCTGATCTGGGTGCTGGACGAGGCGGCGGCAGGCCCGACCCATGGATGACGCGGCCCTTGCGCTGAAGCGGCAGGTCGGCGAGGCGGCGGCGGCACTGGTCGAGGATGGCATGGTGGTCGGGATCGGCACCGGCTCCACCGCCGCCTGCATGATCGACAGCCTGGGCGAGCGGGTCAGGCAGGGGCTGCGCATCGTCGGCATCCCGACCTCGACGCGCAGCGAGACGCAGGCGCGCGGGCTCGGGATCGAGATCGTCGGCCTCGCGACCCATCCCGAGATCGACCTGACCATCGACGGCGCCGACGAGATCGAGCGCGGCACGCTGCATCTCATCAAGGGCCTGGGCGGCGCCCTGCTGCGCGAGAAGATCGTGGCCGCCGCCTCCAGGCGGATGGTGGTGGTCGCCGACGACAGCAAGCTGGTCGACCGGCTCGGCGAGCACACGCCGGTGCCCGTCGAGGTGTCGCCGTTCGGCTGGGAGCTGGCGGCGCGCCGGCTTGGCGAGCTCGGAGGGCGGCCGACCCCGCGTCGCGACCGCAACGGCACGCTGTTCGTGACCGATGGCGGCAACATGATCCTGGACTGCGCCTTCGGGCCGATCGACGATCCGCCGCAGCTGGAAGGCCGGATCAAGGCGATCGTCGGCGTGTTCGAGAGCGGGCTGTTCACGTCGCGCGCCTCGCTGGCGCTGGTGGCGGGCAGGAGCGGCGTCGTCCGCTGCGAGGTGACATGAGCGGGCATCAGGTGACGCCGCGCATCGTCGTGGTGATGGGCGTGTCCGGCTCCGGCAAGTCCTCGGCGGCCGAGTGGCTGCATGACAGGCTGGGCTGGGTGTTCCAGGAGGGAGATTCCCTGCACCCGAAGGAGAACGTCGCCAAGATGAGCGCCGGCATCCCGTTGAGCGATGCCGACCGCGCGCCCTGGCTCGCAGCCTGTGCCGCCTGGATCAAGGCGCTGCACGACACCCACCAGCCCGGCATCCTGACCTGCTCGGCCCTGAAGCGGAGCTACCGCCAGACGCTGTCGCAGGGCTTCGACGACGTGGTGTTTCTCTACCTGACGGTGCCCGAGGCGCAGCTCAGGGAGAGGCTCGCCCGGCGGACCCACCACTACATGCCAAGCAGCCTGCTGCCGACCCAGCTCAGCACGCTGGAAGCGCCCGGACCGGACGAGCGGGTGATCGAGGTGGTGGCGGCCGAGACCGTGGACGCCACCATGCAGGGCGTGCTCGCCCGCCTGTAGCCGGTCTCAGGCGGTGCGCACCTTCGAGATGAAGCTGTTGACCTCGCTCGACAGGCTTTCGGCCTGGCGCGACAGGTCGCCCGCGGCACTCAGCACCTCGCCTGCGGCGGCGCCGGTGTCGTTGGCGGCCCGGCTGACGCCGGCGATGTTGCTGGTCACGACCTGGGTGCTGACCGCGGTCTGCTGAACGTTGCGGGCGATCTCGGCGGTGGCGGCCCCCTGCTGCTCCACGGCGGCGGCGATGCTGGTGGTGATGGCGCCGACTTCCTCGATCAGGCCGCCGATCTCGCGGATCGCATCGACGGCGCCGCCGGTCGCCTGCTGCACCTGGGCGATCTGTCCGGCGATCTCGTCGGTGGCGCGCGCCGTCTGCTGCGCCAGGCTCTTCACCTCGGACGCGACGACCGCGAAGCCCTTGCCGGCATCGCCGGCGCGGGCGGCCTCGATGGTGGCGTTCAGCGCCAGCAGGTTGGTCTGGCTGGCGATGCTGGTGATGAGCTCGACGACCTTGCCGATGCGAGCCGCACTTTCCGACAGCGCCTGCACGGTGTCGTCGGTGCGCCGCACGCTGCCGATCACCTTGCCGGTCAGGGTGGCCGAACTCACCACCTGCCGGTTGATCTCCGAGATGGAGGAGGAGAGCTGCTCTGAGGCGGCGGCGACGGTCTGCACGCCGGCACTGGAGACCTCGGCCGCCTGCGCCACGGCGACGGCCTGACGGTCGGTCTGCGCTGCCGTGCCGGTCATGGACGAGGCGGTCGCCTCCATCTCGGTGGAGGCGGCGGCGAGCATCGAGACGGTGCTGCCGATCTGGCGCTCGAAGTCGCCCATCAGCGTCTCGAGGCGGGTGCTGCGCTGCTGGCGCGTCGTGCGCTCGGCCTCCTGCTCGGCCGACAGGCGGTCGGCGGTGATCATGCTCTCCTTGAACACCTGCACCGCCGAGGCCATCGCGCCGATCTCGTCGCCCCGGCCGATGCCCGGCACCGGGACCGTCATGTCGCGGTCGGCGAGGCGACGCATCGCCGCTGTCATGGCGGTGATCGGGCGGGAGATGTGGCGGATCAAGGCGACGGCGATCACGGTGCTGAGCAGCAGAACCAGGCCGATGCCGGTGGCGATGAGGGCCCGGGCTGTCGAATAGCTCTGGCGGCTGAGCTCGCCATAGGCCTCGCCGTGCTGAGCGTTGTAGCCGAGGTCCCACTGCATCAGGTCGATCAGGGCTTTGAGGTGCGACGCGGAGGCGCCGACATAGCGTTCGTGCGCTTCCTTGTCCTGCCGGTCATCCTTGAACGTCTGCAGCTGGGCGAGGTCGGCCTGGTATTTCGGCCAGGTCGTGTTGAATACCGTCGTGAAACGGTCGCGTTCCTCGCCGGGATCGATCAGGGAATCATACTCGGCGCGTCGCCGGTTGACGTCGGCGATCGCATTGCGCACCGAAAGCTCGGCCTCCGCACGCTCCGCGTCGCTGGTGGTCATCATCATCCGCGCCTCGCTGCTATGCACCTCCTCGAGTGCCAGCTGCAGCCGCGCCCCGCTCAAGGTGCTGGGAAGATAGTTGTCGCGGAGGACGACGACCGCGCCATTGGTCGTGCCGAGGCGCTCGAGGGCGAACAGCCCGAGCATGGTCGACAAGATGGTGAGCACGGCAAAGCCGATGCCCAGCTTCATGCCGAGTGACAGGCGGTGGAACGGTCCTGGTCGGCTGGCGAGGGTCATCGGTGTGCATCCTTGGCTGGGATGCGGATCATCGCCGGCAAAGCTTGATGAATTGTTTCCCCGAACCGGGTGCGATAGCCGTTCGTGCATGAATGACAGTCAGCGGCGGGTCCGCCTTTTCGTCGATGCCGATGCCTGCCCGGTGAAGGCCGAGATCTACCGGGTGGCCGAGCGCTACCGTCTGGGCGTGTTCGTGGTGTCGAACAGCCTAATCGCGATTCCGGCCTCGCCGCTGATCGAGCGGGTGGTGGTGGAGGCGGGGCCGGACGTGGCGGATGGCTGGATCGCCGAGCGGGCGGCACGCGGCGACATCGTCGTCACCTCCGACGTGCCGCTGGCGTCGCGTTGCGTGAAGGCCGGCGCCGAGGTGCTGGGACCCACGGGGCGCCGGTTCGATACCGATTCGATCGGCATGACGCTGGCGACCCGCAACCTGATGGAGGATCTGCGCTCGGCCGGCCAGATCACCGGCGGACCGAAGCCGTTCGCGCAGAAGGATCGCTCGGCGTTCCTGAACGCGCTGGACACCGCCATCGTCCGGCTGCGCAAGGCGGGCTTCGCGGCCGGCTAGAGGCGGCCGAATGCCGCCCTGGCAGCGATTTGTGTTCCGCACTGACCGGGATCGCGCGCCGACCGCCGGGCGACGACCCGGCTAGCCGTCGAGCGGGAAGTGGCACGCCGCCTGCCGGTCCTGTCCGAGGTCGCGCAGCCGCGGCGGCTCGGTGCGGCAGCGATCCCGGGCGACCGGGCAGCGCGTGTGGAAGCGGCAGCCGGGCGGCGGCGAGATCGGGCTCGGGACGTCGCCGGTGAGCAGGGTGCGCCGGCTGGACAGGCCGACCACCGGTTCCGGCACGGCCGAGATCAGGGCGGCGGTATAGGGATGGGCCGGGCTGTGCAGCACGGTGTCGGCGGCCCCCAGCTCCACCACGGCGCCGAGATACATCACCGCGACGCGGGTGGCGATCTGGCGCACCACGCTGAGGTCGTGGGCGATGAACACGTAGGTCAGGCCGAGACTGGCCTGCAGGTCCATGAGCAGGTTGACGATCTGCGCCTGGATCGAGACGTCCAGCGCCGAGACCGGCTCGTCGGCGACCAGCAGACGCGGCGACAGCGCCAGCGCGCGGGCGATGTTGATGCGCTGCCGCTGGCCGCCGGAGAACTCGTGCGGATAGCGCGCGAGCGCCTCCTCGGGCAGGCCGACCAGCCGCATCAGCTCGGCAAGCCGGTCGCCGATCCCGGCCGGCGTGCGGCTTCCGTCCGGGCCCGGATGCACGCGCAGCGGCTCGGCGATCAGGTCGCCGATGCGGCGGCGCGGGTTCAGCGCGGCATGGGAATCCTGGAACACCATCTGCATGCGCGGCCGCAGCGGCCGCAGCGCGCGTTCGCCGGCGCGCGTGATGTCGCCATCCTCGAACAGCACCTGCCCGCCGGTGATGTCGGTCAGGCGCAGCAGGCAGCGGCCGAGGGTGGACTTGCCGCAGCCGGACTCGCCCACCAGGCCGAGCGTCTCGCCCGGCCAGACCGCCAGCGACACGTCGTCGACCGCGCGCAGGATCTGCCTGCCGCGCAGCGCGCTGCCGACCCGGTAGTGCTTGGACAGATGCCGGGTCTCGAGCAGCGGGCCGGTCTGGCTCATGCCGGGATCACGGCCGGCCCGGGCTGCGGCGGCGTGCGCGGCGGCAGCGGACGGCCTTCCGCCGGCAGCACGCAGGCGATGTCCTGCGCGCCGTGACGCAGCAGCGCGGGACGCGCGTCGCAGGCCGCGTGCGCATATCGGCAGCGCGGCTGGAACGGGCAGCCGGCCGGGCGCCGCGCGGGGCTGGGCGGTGCGCCCGGGATCGAGGGCAGGCGGGCCGGGCGGGCGCCGTGCAGCGGCGGGATGCTGTCGAGCAGGCCGGCGGTGTAGGGGTGGCCCGGCCGGGCGAACAGCGCCGCCGTCGGGCCGCGCTCGGCGACGTTGCCGGCATAGAGCACCAGCGTGCGGTCGCAGGTCTCGGCGACCACGCCCATGTCGTGGGTGATCAGCAGCACCGACGAGCCGAAATCGCGGCGCAGGCGGCGCAGCAGGTCCAGGATCTGCGCCTGCACCGTGACGTCGAGCGCCGTGGTCGGCTCGTCGGCGATCAGCAGCGACGGGTTGCAGGACAGCGCCATGGCGATCATCGCGCGCTGGCGCAGCCCGCCCGAGAGCTGGTGCGGGTAGCGGTCGGCGGCGCGCCTGGGATCGGGCACGCCCATCTCGCCGAGCAGCTCGACCGTGCGGGCGCGAGCACCGGCGCGCGACAGCGGCCGGTGGGCGCGGAGCTGCTCGTCGATCTGCCAGCCGATCGTGTAGACCGGGGTCAGCGCCGACATCGGGTCCTGGAAGATCATGGCGATCTCGACGCCGCGCAGGCTGCGCATGGCGTGGCGGTCGAGGCCGATCAGCTCGCGTCCCCGGTAGCGGACCGAGCCGGTGATCAGCGCGCCGGGCGCGTCGATCAGGCCCATCACGGCAAGTGCGGTCATGCTCTTGCCGGAGCCTGACTCGCCGACGATGCCCAGGATCTCCTGCGCGCCGAGCGAGAACGAGACATCCTCGATGACGCGCATCGTGCGGCCGCGTCCGGCGGGCAGGGTGACCGTGAGGCCGCTGACCTCGAGCAGGGGCAGGTCAGCGCCCATCGCGCACGCGCGGGTCGAGCAGCAGATAGACCAGGTCGACCACGGCGTTGGCCAGCACCACGAAGATCGCCGAATACATCACGGTGGCCATGATCAGCGGCAGGTCGAGATTGATCAGCCCCTGATAGGTCAGGCGGCCGACGCCCTGCAGCCCGAACACCACCTCGGTGAGCAGCGCGCCGCCGCCGACGAGCTGGGCGAAATCCAGTCCGAACAGCGACACGAAGGTGATCAGCGAGGTGCGCAGCCCGTGGCGCAGCAGCACCCGCGTCTCGGTGAGCCCCTTGGCGCGCGCGGTGCGCATGAAGTCCTCGCCATAGGCCGACACCAGGTCGGCGCGCAGCACGCGGCCATAGATGCCGATGAACAGCACCGCCAGCACGCACCAGGGGATCACCAGGTGGCGGAACCAGGCGAGCGGGTCCTCGTGCAGCGGCACGTAGCCGAGGCCGGGCACCCAGGAGAACAGCCACGTGTCGTGGTAGCGGCTCTGGGTGATCAGGTTGGTGACCTCGCCGAGCCAGAACACCGGCATCGAGATGCCGATCAGCCCCAGCATCATCAGGCCGCGATCGACCAGGGTGCCGCGCAGGGCGGTGGCGACGGTGCCCATGGCGATCGAGGCCACGATCCAGATCACCGCTGCCCCCGACACCAGCGAGAGGGTGACGGGGGCGGCGCGGATCACTTCCGGCACCACCTGCTCGCCATGATCGACGAAGGAGGTAAGGTCGCGGGAAACGAACAGCCTGCCCATCAGCCGGACGTACTGCACCGGCAGCGGCCGGTCGAAGCCGTAGGCGTGGCGGACCGCCGCCATCGTCTCGGGGCTGGCGTTGCGGCCGGCGATGCGGGCGGTGGGGTCGGCGCCGGGGGTGGCGAAGAACACCAGGAACACCAGCACGCTGATGCCGAACAGGACCAGCACGGTCTGGCCGAGGCGCTGGAGCAGGGCCTGGAGCATCAGGCGCGGCGCCTGCTGGTTTCCCGCACGTCGAGCGCGTCGCGCAGGCCGTCGCCCAGGATGTTGAGGGCGAGCACGGTGACGACGATGGCCAGGCCCGGCGCGATCGCCACGGCGGGACGGGTATAGATCAGGCCCTGCCCGTCCTCGATGATGGTGCCCCAGCTCGCCGCCGGCGCCTGCACGCCGATCGACAGGAACGACAGCGCGCTCTCCGCCAGCAGCGCCAGCGCCATCACCAGGGGTGCCAGCACGATCAGCGTGGTGGACACGTTGGGCAGGATGTCGCGCAGCAGGATGCGGCCGCGCGACACGCCGAGGCAGCGCGCGGCGAGCACGAACTCGGCCTGCCTGAGCGACAGCACGCGGCCGCGGATCGGCCGGGCGGCGTAGGGCACATATACGAGCGCGATGATGGCGATCGGCAGGATCAGGTTGTCGGAGCGGATGGTGAAGGGCCCCAGCTGCAGTCCCTGGCTGACGGTGACGATGGAGAGCGAGATCGCGAACAGGTAGACCGGGATCGCCCACATGATGTCCATCAGGCGCGACAGCAGCACGTCGACGATGCCGCCGAAGAAGCCGGCGCAGATGCCGACGACGGCGGCGAGCGTGATGCACAGCAGTGCCGCACAGCCAGAGATCAGCAGCGAGTTGCGGCCGCCATACAGCAGCCGC
Organism: uncultured Acetobacteraceae bacterium; assembly: GCA_964236105.1. Lineage (GTDB taxonomy): Bacteria > Pseudomonadota > Alphaproteobacteria > Acetobacterales > Acetobacteraceae > Lichenicola. The sequence continues at coordinate 301,112 of CAXSBC010000004.1, forward strand.
GCGGCGACGTCGCGGCCCTGGCTGTCGGCGCCGAGCAGGTCGGCATCCATGCGCCAGGTGGGGCCGATCGGGGTCAGGCCGAGATGCAGCCGGTTGTGGTTCGGCTGCATCACCGGCACCTCCTCGCCCTGCAGCATGACGGTCGCGGCCACGTCGGAGTCGAACGGATCGGTATGGGCGACGTGGCGCGCATAGAACGGGGCTGCCGCACTCAGCAGTACCAGCAGGGCGAGCACGGCGAGCGAGGCGACGGCGCTCGGCATGCGCAGCAGGGCCCGCAGCGCCACCTGCCACGGACCCGGCACGCGCGCGGCATGGGTGGGCGTGACGGCGACGCTCACTGCACCCAGGCCTGCGAGAACAGCATGTGGTAGAGATGCACGGTGTAGAAGTTGCCCAGACGCTTCGACACCAGCTCGATCTTCTTCATCTGGATCAGGGGTGCGGCCGGCGCGTCCTGCATCAGCATGCGGTCGGCCTCGGCCCAGAGTGCGGCACCTTTCGTCCTGTCGGTGACCGAGACAAGGGCCGCCTGGTTCAGCAGGTCCTCGACCGGCCTGCTGCAATAGCCCGAGATGTTGACCGACGAATCCGAGCCCGGGTGGAAGTTCTCGCAACCGAACAGGGCAGTCAGGAAATCCGACGGCTCGGCATAGTCGGCGTACCAGTCGGTCAGGCTGATCTGCACCTTGTTGCTGGTGTTCTGGATATAGGTGAACTGGATCGCGAACGCGATCGGCTTCACGTCGGCATCGTAGCCGAGCGCGCGCAGCATGCCCTGCAGGTAGGTGCCCATGGCGACCTCGACGCCGCGGTTCGGCACCACCAGCGTGACGTGCATGCCCCTGGTGCCGCTCTCCTCGACCAGCTGCTTGGCGCGCGCCAGATCGGGCGCGGTCCAGGCGGCGGCAGGGTGGGCGAAATCGGCGCCTCTGCTGTAGGGGCAGCCCACGGCATGGCCGGGCAGCCCGGCCGGCACGTTCTGGCACAGCACGCTGCCGGCGGCGGGGCCGCCATAGAAGGTCTGCATGGCGCGGCGATTGACCGCATAGTTGATCGCCTGGCGCACCTTGAGGTTGTCGAACGGCGCCAGGTTGACGTTCATCGCCAGGTAGTAGGTGCCGAAGACGTCGTTGATGTGCACCTGGTCGGGGAAGCGGTCGCCGATCTCGCCGTAGCGGTCGAGCGGCACGTTGTCGTACATGTAGTCGTAGTCGCCATTCTCGGTGGCGGTGACCTGCGCCTCGTCGCTCAGGCCAAAGGAATACACGATGCGGTCGGGATAGCCGTCCGGCTGCGCCACGGCGTCCCACACCCGGAAATGCGGATTGCGGTCGACAACCATGCCGTGGTTCGGGTCGTAGCTGACGATGCGATACGGGCCGGTGCCGGGCGGCGCGTCGTTGCCGAGGTCGCGTGCGGGCGTGTCGGCGGGCAGCACGTAGGCGTGCGGGAAGGACAGCTTGTCGAAGAACTCGGCGTCCGGATGGGTGAGGTGGAAGGTGATGCTGCGGTCGGCCTCGTTGCCGACCACCCCGCCTGCGAGCGTGCAGTGCGCGCCGTCCTTCAGGCAGGCGTCCGCGCCGACGATGCCGCCATAGAAGCCGCCGGCGGTGGGCGAGTTCACCTTGAAGAGGCGCTGGAACGACGCGACCACGTCGCGCACGCCCACCTCGCGCCCGTCGGAGAAGCGGATGCCGCGACGCAGGTGGAACACGTAGGTGAGGCCGCCATCCTGCGGCGCGGGCAGCGCCTCGGCGAGATCGGCGACCGGATGGTTGCTGGCCTCGCCGAGCCTTTTCGCGAATGCGGTCAGCCCGTCATAGACCACGACGGTGAGGCTGATCATCTCCGAAAGGTAGTTGATCTGCGGATCGGCGGTGCCGGCGCCGTTGTCGGCGGTCAGGCGCAGGGTGCCGCCGCGATGCGGGCTGCCCAGGGTCCGGCCGTCGGGGGCGATCACCGGCGGTAGGTCGGTGGAGGTGGGGTCCGCCGGCGGCGTGGGGGCGGCGGCGGCGAGCAGCACGGTCAGCGCCGCAGCGAGAAGAGGCCGGATCGTCATCGGCTCAGCCGGCCAGCGCACGCAACTTGGCGGCAATCATGTCGGGACCCGCATTGCCGTTCAACACATCCGCGAACCGGCCTTGCGGGTTCATGATGATGAACACCGAGCTGTGGCTCATCGTCATGTGTCCCTGCGGCAGGGGTGCCTCCGGCGCCGCATAGACGCGGTATGCGTCCTTCGCCTGCGCGATCGCGTCCGGCGCGCCGGTGAGGCCGAGGATGCGGGAGTCGAAGCCGGCGGTGTAGCGTCCCATGACGGCCGGCGTGTCGCGGGCGGGATCGATGGTGATGAAGATCGGCGCGACGGCGGCTGCTTTCGCTCCGAGCAGGCCCAGCGCGCCCGCCATGTCGTTCAGCGCGGTCGGGCAGGTGTCCGGACAGAAGGTGTAGCCGAAATAGACCAGCATCCATCGGCCCCGGAAGTCGCGGTCGGTGACGATCCGTCCGTCCGGCGCGATCAGGCGGAACGGACCGCCGATCGCGGCTGGCACGGCGCCGCCCGGATCGCCCCAGCCGAACCAGTGCAGGGTGGTGGCGGCCTGGGCCAGCGCCAGGACCACCAGGGCGGCCGGGATCAGCAGGCGCCACCGCCTCAATGCGCGTCCGCCCAGCTCCGGCCGACGCCGGTCTCGACCACCAGCGGCACCGACAGCCGGGCCGCATTTTCCATGACGTTGCGGGCGATGGCGGACAGCGTCTCGGCCTCGTCCTCGGGTGCCTCGAACAGCAGCTCGTCATGCACCTGCAGCAGCATGCGCGACCGCATGCCCGCCCGCGCCAGCTCCGCCGGCAGCCTCACCATGGCGCGCTTGATGATGTCGGCCGCTCCGCCCTGCAGCGGCGCGTTGGAGGCCTGGCGTTCGGAATAGCCGCGCCTGGCCGGGTTGGTTTCCTTGATCCCCGGGATCCAGCAGCGCCGTCCGAACGGGGTCAGCACGTAGCCCTGCGCGCGCGCCTCGTCGCGGGTGGCGTCCATGAAGTCGCGTATGCCGGGATAGCGGGCGAAGTAGGCGTCGATATAGGTGCGCGCCTCGCCGGCCGGAACGCCGAGCTGGCGCGCCAGGCCGAAGGCGGAGATGCCGTAGATGATGCCGAAATTGATCGCCTTGGCCCGCCTGCGGGTGAGGCTGTCCATGCCCTCGATCGGCACGCCGAACACCTCCGAGGCGGTGCGGGCATGGATGTCCTGGCCGGTGGCGAAGGCTTCCAGCAGGGCCGGGATGCGCGCGACATGGGCCAGCAGGCGCAGTTCGATCTGCGAATAGTCGGCCGACACCAGCACATGGCCGGGTGCCGCCACGAAGGCGCGCCGGATGCGGCCGCCTTCCTCGGTGCGGATCGGGATGTTCTGCAGGTTGGGCTCGTTGGAGGAGAGCCGCCCGGTGGAGGTGATCGCCATCTGGAACGAGGTGTGGACGCGGCCCGTCTCGGGGTTGATCTCCTCGACCAGCGCATCGGCATAGGTCGATTTCAGCTTGGCGATCTGGCGCCATTCCAGGATGCGCGCGGGCAGGTCGCTGCCGGCTTCGGCCAGCGCCTGCAGGGCCGCGGAATCGGTGCCCCAGGCGCCGGTCTTCATGCGCTTGCCGCCGGGCAGCTTCATCTCGTCGAACAGGATCTCGCCGAGCTGCTTGGGGCTGCCGAGATTGAACGGCCGGCCAGCCAGCGCGTGGATCTCGGTCTCCATCACCGCCATGCGGGTGGCGAAGTCGGCGGACAGGCGGCGCAGCTCGGTCTCGTCGACCATGATGCCGGCCGATTCCATGGAGGCCAGCACCCGGATCAGCGGCCGCTCGAGCTGCTCGTAGAGCGCCAGCGACCGGTTGGTGCGCAGCTGCGGGTGCAAGATATGCCACAGCCTGAGCGTGACGTCGGCATCCTCGGCCGCGTATTCGGCGGCTTTCGGCAGCGGCACGCGCGCGAACGGGATGCGGTTGCGGCCGGTGCCGGTGACCTGGTCGTAGGTGATCGGGGTGTGGCCGAGGAAGCGGGACGCGAGCTCGTCCATGCCGTGCCCGTGCGCGCCTGCGGCCTGCGCGTAGGAGATCAGCATGGTGTCGTCGACCGGCGCGATCGGGCCCGACAGGATGCCGCGTCCGGCGCGCTCCAGGATCAGCAGGTCGAACTTGGCGTTCTGGAAGATCTTGAGCACGCCCGGATCGGCCAGCAGCGGGGCCAGCACCGCGAGTGCCGCCCCGGCCTCAAGCTGCGGTCCGACCGGATGCTCGAGATCGCCCTCGTGCAGGAACGGCACGTAGCAGGCGCGTCCCGGCTTCGTCGCCAGCGACAGCCCGACCATGTTGACGCGCAGCGGGTCGAGCCCGTCGGTCTCGGTGTCGACCGCGCACAGGCCGGCGCTGCGGGCCTCCCGGACCCAGGCGGCGAGGACCTCGAGGTCGGTGACGGTCTCGTACTCGGCGAATGGCGCGTCGTGGCGCGGCACCAGCTCGGCCGGCGCGGGTGCCGCGACCCCGGCCAGGGCCAGCGTCGCCGGGTTGGCATCCGGGGCGCGCGCCTCGATCGACAGGCGCTGGGCGATGGCTCGGAACCCCATGGCGCCGAGCCAGCCGCCGAGGCGGACCCCGTCTGGGGTGGTGAAGGCGAGCTGCTCGATCGGCAGCGGCAGCGGCGCGTCGTCGCGCAGGATCACCAGCTGGCGCGAGATGCGGGCGGCGGCCTCGTGCGCCACCAGCGCGTCGCGCCGCTTCGACGGCTTCATCTCGCCTGCCGCCAGCGCCCGGTAGATGCCGTCCAGGTCGCCGTATTCCAGCACCAGCTGGCTGGCGATCTTCGGTCCGATGCCGGGCACGCCCGGCACGTTGTCGACGCTGTCGCCCATCAGCGCCTGCACCTCGATCACCTTGTCCGGACCGACGCCGAAGCGCTCGCGCACCTCGGCCTCGCCGATCGGCTTCTGCTTGATCGGGTCGAGCATGTCGACGCCCGGCCGGATCAGCTGCATCAGGTCCTTGTCGGACGAGACGACCGTGCAGCGGCCGCCGCCGGCGGCGACCTCGCAGGCATAGGCGGCGATCAGGTCGTCGGCTTCCCAGCCGGCGAGCTCGATGGCGGGCACGCCGAAGGCGGCGGTGGCCTCGCGCACCAGCGCAAATTGCGGCATCAGCTCGGGCGGCGGCTCGGGGCGATGCGCCTTGTACTGGTCATAGAGCTCGTTGCGGAAGGTCAGCCGGCCGGCATCGAAGATCACCGCCAGATGGGTGCCGACATGCTCGCGCAGGAAACGGGCGATCATGTTGGTGAAGCCGAACACGGCATTCACCGGCGTGCCGTCCGCGCGGTTCATCGGCGGCAGCGCATGGAAGGCGCGGAAGATGAAGCCCGAGCCGTCGATCAGCACCAGATGGGTGCCGGCCCAGCGCGCCGTGTCGTCGGCCTGCCCGCTGTTCGACGGCGCGATGCCGTCGACGGTGCCCGCATCCTGCTCCGGTGGGTCGGACAGATCGGTCAATGGTCGGGGTCGCCGCCTTCGCCCGCATCCGGCGACAGCACATACACGCGCGAGCACCACGGGCAGAAGGTCTGCTGCTCGACGATCCGCAGCCAGACCCGCGGATGCCCGAGCCCATCGGCACCGCCGTCGCAGGCGACGACACGGCTGGTGACGGTGAAGGTCTCGATGGCGTCGGCCCCGAGCTGCGGGGTCGGCGTCGCTGCGCCGTACGGCATTCTGTCGCCTTGGAAGGTGGCTGGGAGAGGAGTTGGATGATACGCAGGACCGCCCCCTTTTGAAACCTCTGCCGGCCGAGCATCGCCATCCGAAACATCGCCTTCCTTCGCCTCGCCTGGCGGTCCGCACCCGTGCGAGGCGCCGTCGCGGCCGGCGCGGCCCTGCTGCTGGGCAGCTGCAGCGCGGCGGCGCCGGTGCCTCCCGGCCGGGGGGCCGCGATCCCCACGCCCTCGGCCCGGCTGCTGGCGCATGCGGCGGATCGCCGGCTGGTGCCGGCCGACCTCGTCTTCACCCTGTCCGACGGCGCCCGGCTGCCGGCGCGCCTCTGGCGGGCGGACGGGGCGCAGCGGGCGGTGGTGCTGGCGCTGCACGGCTTCAACGACAGCCGCGACGCCTGGGAGCTGCCGGCGCCGGTGCTGGCTGCCCGCGGGATCACCGTCTATGCGCCGGACCAGCGCGGCTTCGGCGCGGCGCCCTCGCGCGGCCGCTGGGCCGGCGCCGACCGTCTGGTGGCCGACGCGGCCGAGCTCGCGCGCCAGGTGGCGGCCCGCGAGCCGGGCGTGCCGCTCTACCTGATGGGCGAGAGCATGGGCGGGGCGGTGCTGCTGTGTCTGGCGGCGCGCGCGGACGCGCCGGCGGTGGCGGGCACCATCCTGCTGGCGCCGGCGGTGTGGGCGCGCGACCAGATGAACCCGGCGATGACGATCTCGCTGTGGGCGGCGGCGACCCTGCTGCCGGACTGGGAGCTGACCGGGCGCGAGCTGCCGCTCAGGATCATGGCCAGCGACAACCGGGCGGCGCTGTATCGGCTGTCCTACGATCCGCTGACCGTCCGCACCACCCGGACCTCCACGCTGCGCGGGCTGGTCAACCTGATGAGCCGGGCGCAGGACGCGGCGTCGCACGTGCACGGACGGATGCTGGTGGCCTATGGCGGGCGCGACCAGCTGGTGCCGGCGCGGGCCACCGCGGCGACCTGGGACGCGCTGCCCGCCGGCGTGCGCCGCAGCTTCTATCCGGCCGGCTACCACCTGCTGATGCGCGACCTGACCCGGGCCGCGGTGATCGACGACGTCGCCTCCTGGATCCTGACCCCGGACCGGGCGCTGCCTTCCGGCGGCGACACCGCGGCGGCGTCCTGGATGGCGGCACAGGGCTGGGACGATGCGATACCGGCCTATCTGCCCGCCAATCTCGACGGGATCGTCAGCGACGGCGCACCCTAGAGCGCTGCGTGCGGGACTGGCGCTCGGCAGCGCTTCGGGCTAAGCAGCGTGGCGCTGGACCCGTAGCTCAGCTGGATAGAGCGTCGCCCTCCGAAGGCGAAGGCCGAAGGTTCGAATCCTTTCGGGTCCGCCAGCGTCCCAATGATAACAGCGACTTATGACAGTCTATTGGTTATGGGGTACAATCTAGGGCACAAATCGGCGGAAGCTGATTTTTACAGTCGCCGGTTAAAAAAAGAATTTTACAAAGATCTTTTTAAAGATTTTGCCTCAGGTCTGTGCGTGCCGGCCGTAATGGGATGCTGCTCACACCTTCGGCTTAACACAGTGCTTGCCTTCTGCCAGCAAGCTACAGCCAGCAGCCTCACTCTTCCCGCAGCGTGGCTCGGGGCAACATTACAAACTTATCACCCAAAGCAGCTAGCCACCGCTTCGCGCTCGCGCGCTTACCACGTTCAAAGCCCTCTCTACCAATGGTAACAAGAAAGAATTCTGTGGATAAACTGTGCCTTCCTGTGGATAACCCAGACTTGGAACCTACATTGACATTGCGCAGGCTCAGCGAGACGTAGAAAAACAGGTTCGTTTAGCTGTTGATCAACCTTTTGGTGCGTTGATCGGTAGTGGGAAGGTTGGAGCTAGGGTTGATGGAACGTATCTCGCGGCCGGTGCTTGCACCGAATGTGCGCAAGATAGCCGAGTCGATCCTCCTTCTTATAGAAGAAGCTGGACGGCGAGGAACTTACGTCACCAAGTATGACATCGTGAAGTCAATCTTCGTGGCTGATGTTCAGCACCTGAACACCTATGGCCGGCCCATCACCTTTGCAAACTATGTTGCGATGAAGGACGGGCCTGTACCGTCTGAGGTGTATTCTCTTCTTAATGATGAAGCTCCTGAGGCTATGACGAATGTCATTCAGGGCTGGCCACTTTGGCACAAGGAGAAGTCTCCTTCCGATGGTGCCAAGGCTGTTAAGTTCGTTCGTCCTCGTCGGTCAGCCAATACCAAGCTTCTGTCTGAGACTGACGTGTCCGCTCTCGTTCAGGCGCTTATACTGATTAAGGCGCAAAGCTTCAGCGCAACCCGTGACATGACCCATGAGCACAAGGCTTATATTGAGGCGTGGCGCGACGATGGTGGAAAGGGAGCGTACCAGATGAGCTACAGCTTGCTGATGGAGTGTGCAGATGATGACTTGATGTCTGACATTGTACACGCCTCGCATTATGCGTGATGTTTAAGCCGGGAGACGTCGTTAGATTTCACAGCTACGTCGCCGGCAAGACAAAGTATCATCTTTGCATAAGCCTAAGCGGTGGATTTCTCTTTCTGAACACCTACCGGAACCGATCTTTTAGCGGTGACTTGGTCGTTCCGTGTTCTGAGATTGCCTGCTTACCTCCCACAGAGAGCGGCAAGTCTGTCGTTTCCTGTTCGCTGATCATTCGAATGGACGCGGAAGCGTTAAATCACGGTAAAGCAACGAAGCTCGGTGTAGTCAACAACTCCCTGCTGTTGGACATTATTAAATACATTGAAGTTTCCCCTGTTCTTTCGGGAGAGGACAAGGACTTTGTATTAGACGGCCTCGGCGACTGGCTTTAGTCAAACCATCGGTCAATGTCTCAATAACTTGAGACCGGCACGTCGGTGTCAATCCTGATCGGCCCCATCGCGCGGACCTGCGCCTTAATCGCTTTCCGCTTGGCTCGGTGTCGGGCAGCATTGGCTTTCAGCAGGACCTGTGTCGTTTCTAACTTTAGCCAATTCTGATAGTTCGCGCCGGATTGCTGCTTACGGGTGGTTTCTCTCTTGCGTTCCGTTCTGCATTCTAGCAAACAGGTTATATTAACTAGCCGGCCTACACGCATGAACGTGTTGCCGCATATAATACATAAGCGAGGCGGTTGCTGATGCATGATTGTATCTCCTATAAAAAGTGCGGACATTTAAATTTCGGCTAGCTAGCATCTGTGATGTGAAAACCAGTCACAGCAAACTGGACAAATTCCATCATCCTCTTTTTATTCTTTGGAGATGGGCGCTTGGCGATTATCAGTGTTCCGTTGGCAACCATGGCTTGAACTATATCAAACACTTTCTCATTATTCACCTTGGCGTTAAGTCCAAAAGCAGGTGCCAATCTATGACCTATCCAAGCTTCCCCGCCATATCTATAGTTTGAATACTCCTGCAATCCGCACAAATCGAAAGCACGCGCGACACCTTCGGAATTTGGTGACGTGTCGTATTTATCTTCTTTGCTACCAGCAGGCTTATTATTCTGCTTGTCGTCCGACTGCGGCCAGTCACGAGTTTTAACAACAGGCACAACCTTACCGGGCCTACCGTCATCGTTCTTCAGATCTTCGCCTTGGATCATGAACAAAGCCGCCCCGGCTGCTTTGGCATTGTTGTTATTTTTCGTTTCAAGGATCTTTAAATAAGTGCCAACGGGAAGCTTATTAAATTCGTCAGGTTCAAGATGAGCTAGAACCCGAACTGCTCTAGCGATCCTGGCTCTAGCTCTTCTTGCAGGGGTTCCAGCGTCAGCAGCAACCCTGCCTACGTATTCCACGCCGCTTGGTCCACAGGCTGCAACTGGTGTGGTCATTCTGGACGGACAGGGTAACGTTGTGTCTTCGGCCGCGACTGCTGCGCCTACCGCCCTGACGCCTACCACCATCGCCACGGCTGGCACCTACCAGCAAGCCGCAGCAGCCGGTAAGGCTGTCATGGGCGGTGGTGTCATTCAGGCCCCGGCAGCCAACGCCGGTAGCGTTTGCGTGGACACTACTTCAGCCACAGCGCCCGGCCTCACGACGCCAACAGGCGGACAGGTTTGTGCAGCACCAGGGCAAACCGTCTCATTCCCTGCCACTTCTGGCGCGGTGTTCGTTTATGGCACCGCAGCAGGCGATACCTTCTCCGGGAGTGTCCTCTAATGCGCCGTCTTGTCGCCCTTGCCTTCTCAACGGCTCTTGTGCCGGTCGCTGCCATGGCTGGACAGGGCTGGAACGTCAGTGGCTCGGGCGTGACACCGCAGCAAAGCGCTAAGATCGCAGGGGCAGCGCAGATCGGTGGTGCCAATACCTATGCCAACTTCAACATGTTCGCGAAGCCTATGTCTTCCACGGCGGCTGACCAGATTGCCGAAGTGATGAATGAAGGCATTGCGGGAAGTGGCACTAACGGGCCTGCAACTTCACAGCAAGGCTTTTACATCGATGTGCAGAAGGCCGGCTGGTATGCTGGTACGGCTCATCCCGGCCAGATTGAAGGACTGCGGATTACCAACCGGCAGGGCGGCGGCACTGGCTCGTCCGCAGCGGCTGACACCAGTGGCGAGACGATCAATACACAGGCGCGGGATGATAACTACGGCTTCACGAACAACATCGAAAGTGTTGTGAGCCTTGTTCATCATGTGAGCGGCCAGACTGATACCATCCCCCGGCAGATCGATACTCAGGTCGGAATTATCAACGTGCCCACAGGGTATTACGGTGGATTTGTCGCAACGTCGCAGGTAGGCGCCAATGGCGATGCTTTGAGGCTGCAAAGCAACTCGGGCGCGAGTTGGGCGAACTTCATCAATGGTCTGCTTCCTACCGGCGCGGTTGGGTTTACGATCAGCGGTGCTGACGGCAGCTACACGACACCCACAGGGAGCGTATCGGCCCTTAATGGCTACCTAACGAACCTCTACGGGCCTGGTGGAACATCTCCTGCCGTCACCATTGCCCAGAGCGGCGCTACCGCCTGGGACCACAGCATGACCATACAGGGCGGCGTGACCGATATTGGTGCGTTTCCAAGTTCCACGCTCACGGCATCGCAATCCCTTGTGCAAGGGCAATGCGGAGACCGGCTTTGGGTGAATTCTGCATCTGCTGTTGCGCTGGCTATGCCCGCTCTTCAGGCGGGTTGCGAGATCCACATCATCCAGCAGGGGGCGGGAGCGGTGACAATTCAGCCGGGCGCTACATCGACTGCTATTTTGCAGCCCGGACTGTCTTCTGCCGCGACAAGCGGTGTAGGGAGCGCGTTGCTTCTTACGGTCTCCCCGACCAACACGACGTATCGAGTTAGCGTGGAATAGCCCACATGTCTGCGTAGCCATTACGCATTTTTCTCTGTTTCCTTAAGGCGATGACGTGGCCGTCTAAATACCTGCTTCGCAGCCTCAACCGAGCCGATATCTTTTCTTACCATCTGGAAGATGGTCCACTTTGTCTTGAAGGAGACAGATCGGACTGCGTCTGTAATACCAAAACTAGCTTCTGTTGCTCGGATCAAGCGCCCTATACGTTCGGGTAGGTTATCTGCATTTAGCGAGTTTAAAATGTCTCTCGTAGCCTTTGCACAGATCCGCACCCAAAGGCTGCATAAGAGCGGGGAAAGAACAATGCAGCCTGCCGTGAAAAGATCAAGGTAGAGGTTTTTAATACGGATTTCAGGATGTTCAGCAGCACCCAACAAGCCGATGGTTGAAAGAACCAGTGACAACCCAACAAGAAACCTAATGAAGTTGAAAACCCGGCGGTGTCGCCGAGCTAACCTCCGCTGCAAATCTGTGACAGCCGCGTCACGGTATTGGATGTTTGGGCCTTCACACTCTTCACGCCCAACGGCTTCAAGAAGGGTGATACGTATTTTCTCCTGAAAATCAACAAAACCCGCAAAAGCAGCCGGAATGATGTTCAAACCAAAAGCCAGTTGAAACAGGCTAGCGCAGTCAGCAAGGCGAGCAGACATTTGTAGATCCTATTACCGGCAGGCTGACCGGGTCTTAGTGGCTAGTCTAGTGTGGGCAGCATCATCGCGGGCTGTAAATCTGGCTTTGTATAACTGTCCGAATAAACCTTGCCCTATCAGGACCGTGCAAACCGACTGCAAAGAGCTTGTAAATCGTCCTACATAAGTGGCTGTAGACTAATCGGACACAACGTCCTATAACGTCAGAAGGATCATTAGGACGGGTAGGGCATTGCTGATTGGCTACGCGCGGACAAGCACAGCGGAGCAGGCAGCCGGTCTAGAGGCGCAGGAGCGTGACCTACGGGCAGCCGGCTGCGAGCGCATCTATCGGGAGCAGGTATCGAGCGTCGCCACCAGGGAAGAGCTACGGGCGGTCCTTGCCTATCTCAGAGACGATGACGTGCTGATGGTGACGAAGCCGGACCGTCTGGCCCGATCCACTGCGGAGCTACTATCGATAGAGGCTGACCTATCGAGGCGGCAGATAGGGTTGATCGTCCTGTCCATGGGTGGCGAGCGGCTGGACACGCGCAACCCTACGTCCAAGCTGATGCTCACCATCTTGGCAGGCGTGGCAACTTGGGAGCGGGAGATCATGCTTGAGCGGCAGCGCGAGGGTATAGCCAGGGCCAAGGCTGAGAAGCGCTACAAAGGCCGTGCGCCGACCGTGGCACGTCAAGCTAAAGAGATCCGGGCTATGGTCGCGGCGGGTGAGAAGCCTACCCACATCGCGAAGAAGCTGGGGATAGCACGCTCTAGCGTTTACCGGATGCTAGAGGATGCAGCGTGAGCCGATATCGTGCTTGATTGCGTGATGTGGAGCACATGAGTTTGAGAAACATCGAACCTATGAATGAAGAGGAAGGCGTTTTGCTTCATCTAACAATTGAGAAAAATATGTCAGTGCAAGTTTAATTATTACAACAGGTTCTACAGAAAAAGTTGGCTTTCCAAGGTGCTCTAATGGAGGATAAATGAGTGATGAATGTTCTGATGAAACCCTTCCCTTTTTTCTTGGTGCCCTTGATACAGCTGGCTTAAGGCGTATTGCCGGTGCAGACAAAGTTGTATCGGGATGATTGGTTGCGAATATAATCCAGTCAGGTCTTGGTTCTTTTAGAGCAGCATAATATTTTAAAACCGTTTGCTTCATATAGAAATTTACACCGACTTCTGATCCAAGGGGAAGACCGTGTTCAGCGTCATGTCTTGCAGCGATCAAGTAGCGCAATAACGGGTCACTGTCGCGTGTCTGCAAGATCGCTTTCGACCAAGCTTTAGTCTCATCCGACGATTTTGATTTAGAAACGCCACTTTCAAACCGATTATAAATTCTTTGTATAAAGGTAAGTGCCTCCCCCCATCTTTTTTCTAACTCAAACGGGTTCGTGGTTTCTTCCATCGCCTTCGACGTGCTCGCAAGCATTCGCAAGACTTCAGATGCACTTAAAATTGCGGCCTGTTTCATTAAGACTCGGAATTTGGTAGGAGAACACGGGACTGTCTTGAGGTTTGCGCAGTATGCCGAATGAAACCGTCTATTCAACCAAGACGCTTTAATTCGATACCAGCCAAGTTTCTTTCGGTTGATGGCCAGCCTCTACCGCATCTTTGTAGTAGCTTATACCAACGGCGTCAGACAGTGACCTGTTGAGCCCAAGCTCTGGTAGCGA
>CAXSBC010000005.1:0-311014 GCA_964236105.1 uncultured Acetobacteraceae bacterium
CGATCGGCACGCTGTTCACCCTGTTCGTGCTGCCCGCCGTCTACCTGCTGCTGGCTTCGCGGCACCGGGCGGTGGCGCATGCCGAGCCGGTGCAGGCGTGACGGCGGCAGCGTCCATGCTGGAAGCCGCGCCGTTCCCATGGGACACTGCGTCGTCCGCAGGCGGCGGCGGCATCGTGCGAGCCGATCGCCGCAGCGCCCTGACCGAAAGACCGCTCCTGTCCCGCCAGCATCCTCCCAGACCGACCGGATCCGGAAGCGCATGGCGCGCCGCCTGAAGGAGGGCGAGCAGCGCCTGTGGGTCGAGATCATGCGCGAGGTGCGGCCGCTGAAGGGCCGGCCGCCGCAGTCGCCGGCCGCGACGCCCGCGCAGATCCCGTCCGCGGCACCGCCGTCGCCGCCTGCCGCGCCGCCGCCGCTGGCCAGGCCGGTGCCGCGCCTGCCGACGCTGCGGCCGCCGGTCGAGATCGGCACCCGCCATGCCGGCCTCGACGACACCAGCTGGCGCGGCCTGTCCAGCGGCACGCTGCGGCCGCAGCGCCGGCTCGACCTGCACGGCCAGCCGGCGCAGTCGGCGTTCCAGCTGCTGCACGCCTTTCTCCTGCGCGCGCAGGGCGAGCGGCTGCGCTGCGTCGAGATCATCACCGGCGCCGGGTCCGGCCCGGAGGGCGGCATCCTGCGCCGCGAGCTGCCGCACTGGCTCAGCCGCCCCGACCTGCGCCACCTGGTGCTGGCGGCGGTGCATCCGCACGCGGCCAACGTGGGCTCGGTGCGGCTGCTGCTGCGGCGTCGGCCCGCCCCCGTCGCTGCGAGGCCGCCACGATGAGCGAGACGACCGACACCCTGCGCCTGGTGCTGGGCGACCAGCTATCCGATACGCTCGCCGCCCTCGACGGCATCGATGCGCTGCGCGACGTCGTGCTGATGGCCGAGGTGCGCGACGAGTGCTCCTACGTGCGCCACCACAAGAAGAAGATCGTGCTGGTGCTGTCCGGCATGCGCCATTTCGCCGACCGGCTGCGCCAGCGCGGCATCCGCGTGCGCTATGTCGCGCTGGACGACCCGGACAACACCCACAGCCTGCGCGGCGAGGTGCTGCGGGCGGCGGCCGCCTTGCTGCCGTCGCGGCTCGTGGTCACCTCGCCCGGCGAATGGCGGCTGCTGGAGGAGATGTCGGGCTGGCAGGACCGCGTCGGGCTGCCGGTCGAGATCCTGGACGATACCCGCTTCCTGTGCGGCCTGCGCCAGTTCCGCGCCTGGGCGGATGGCCGCAAGAGCCTGCGCATGGAGTTCTTCTACCGCGAGATGCGTCGCGGCAACGCGGTGCTGATGGAGGGCGACCAGCCGGCCGGCGGCCGCTGGAACTTCGATGCCGAGAACCGCAAGCGCATGCCGGCCGGGGTGCTGCCGCCGCGCGCGCCCTCGTTCCCGCCGGACGCGCAGACCGAGGCGGTGATGGCTCTGGTGGAGCGCTGGTTCGGCGATCACTTCGGCAGCCTGGAGGGCTTCGCGCTGCCGGTCACCGCCGAGCAGGCGGCGCTGGCGCTCGACTATTTCGTCACCGAGCGCCTGCCCGATTTCGGCGACTGGCAGGACTTCATGCGCGCGGGCGACCCGGTGCTGTTCCACGCCCTGATCTCGACCTCGCTCAATCTCGGCCTGCTGCGCCCGCTCGCCGTCTGCCGCGCCGCCGAGGCGGTCTGGCGGCAGGGCGTTGCGCCGCTGAACGCGGTCGAGGGCTTCATCCGCCAGGTGCTGGGCTGGCGCGAGTACGTGCGCGGCATCTACTGGCTGAACATGCCCGAGTATGGGCGCCGCAACGCCCTGGAGGCGACGCGCAGGCTGCCCGGCTTCTACTGGACCGCCGCCACGCGGATGAACTGCATGCGCCAGGTGGTCGAGGGCACGCGGCGCAACGCGTATGCGCACCACATCCAGCGGCTGATGGTGACCGGCAACTTCGCGCTGCTGGCTGGCCTCGATCCGGACCAGGTCGATGAGTGGTACCTGATCGTGTATGCCGATGCGTACGAGTGGGTGGAGATGCCCAACGTGCGCGGCATGGCGCTGTTCGCCGATGGCGGCATCATGGGCTCCAAGCCCTATGCGGCGTCCGGCGCCTACATCAACCGCATGAGCGACTATTGCGGCTCCTGCGCCTACGACCCGAAGCAGTCGGTCGGACCCGAGGCCTGCCCGTTCAATGCGCTCTACTGGGACTTCATGGCCCGGCACGCCGTCCGGCTGAACGGCAACCCGCGCATGGCGATGCCGCTGCGCACGCTCGAACGCATGGAGCCGGCCAAAATCGCGGCGCTGCGGGCGCAGGCGGCAGGCTTCCTCGAGGCGATGGACCGCGACGAGCTGGTCTGACGCCGCCCGCCGATGCTGTTCAGCCCGCCGTCTGCTTCCTGCCGCTGGTGCTGGCGGCGTACGCCCTGGCCTGGACCGGCGGCCAGGCGGTCCAGGCGGCCCATCTGCGCGGGCTCGTGCTGCCGGGCGTGTTCAGGTGTCGCGGCTTCGTCGAGGCGCAGCTCCTGGCGCCCGCCTGTCCCGGATGCGGCCGGCGCAGTCGACGATGACGACGCTGTTCCTCTGGCGGAGGCGCTGGGCCGGCCGCCTTTCCGCAGGTAGAGGGCGGCTCAGGCCGGGTGCCAGTCCGTGTTGCCGGCGATCCAGCGGCGCAGCGTCAGCTGGGTGGTTTCGTCGGCGCTGATCCGGGCGAGCGCCTGCACGCATTCGGGTGCCGGAACCGCATCGACCTGGGCGGTGCGCGCGGCACTCACCAGGCCCAGGTCGCTGACCGCGCTCTGGCAGGCGCTGCGCCAGCGCGCCACCAGCGAGGCCGGCGCCAGCAGGGGCAGCACCAGGGCGACATCGAGGCGTGCCGCCGCCGCCGTCGCGCGCCAGGCGGCGAACAGCGGCCCGGCGGGCGGATGCCCGGTCTGGAGGCGGTAACGCTCGGCGAAGCCCGGCACCGTCGGCATCGCCGGATCGCGCGCCTCGATGTCGTCGTCGCTGCCGCCGAGCGAGAAGATCGGCGTGAAGCCGGCGGCGCTGAGCGAGCGCAGGCGCTGGGGGACGTCGTGGCCGGTCAGGAACACCGCATCCACGCGGTCGTCCTTCAGCGCCGCCTCGGCGTCGTAGGGCTCCGACAGGCCGAACACCGGCGCCGGATCGACCGACAGCATCGACAGCCCGAGCAGCGCCGGCAGCTCCGGTCCGGTGGGCGTGGACGCCGCGGTGCGGATGGTGCGGCCGGCGAGGCCGGAGCCGCCGCGCGCCACCAGCACGCCGGAGGCGAGGCCGGCCAGCGCCGGCACCCAGCGCCCGGCGTCGAAATGCACCCGCGGGTCGCCGGCGAGCCAGGCGATCGCGGCGGCACCCGGCACCAGCAGGGCGGTCGAGCCGTCGGGATTGGTCAGCGCCTCGAAGGCGTTGGCGCCGGTGACGCCGTCGCGGCCACCGGTGACGGACACGGTGACGCGGGAACCGGTCTGCAGCGCGTCGGCCAGCCGCGGCGCCAGCAGCCTGGCCCACAGCCCGGTCGTGGCGTCGGTGGGACCGGCCACCAGCAGGGTCGGGTTGCGCAGACTGGGCTGTCCCTGCTCCAGCATCGCCGGACCGAGCCGGGAGCCGTCCGGTGCCGCGCTGGCGAACGACCGGCCGGCGACGGCGATGGCGGCGGGGAGGCCGAGCAGCAGCGCGCGCCGGCCGAGCCGACCCGGGGACCGAACCGGATCGTCCGATCCGTCCATGGTCATGATCCCGTCAAGGCGTTGAGTCCCTGCTGTTCATCGCAGCGTCATACATGACCCGCCCGCATGTCCCAAATGCGGCAGTGCCGCGGCGGCGCGTGCCGCATTCCACCTCAGGGCCAGCGCACCTCCGGCGGCAGGCTCATCAGGATCGCCTCGACGTTGCCGCCGGTCTTGAGCCCGAACAGGGTGCCGCGGTCGTGGATCAGGTTGAACTCCACGTAGCGTCCGCGCCGGACCAGCTGGTGCTCGCGGTCGGAAGCGGTCCAGGGCGCGCGCATGCGGTCGCGCACGATGGCCGGGTAGCTGGCCAGGAACGCGTCGCCGACGTCGCGGGTGAAGGCGAAGTCGCGGGCGGCGTCGCCGGTGAACAGCCGGTCGTAGAAGATGCCGCCGAGGCCGCGCGGCTCGCCCCGGTGCGGCAGGAAGAAGTAGCGGTCGCACCACTCCTTGAAGCGCTGGTAGTAGGCCGGGTCGTGCCGGTCGCAGGCCTGGCGGAAGCTCTCGTGGAAGCGCGCCGCGTCCGCCTGCGCGTCGGCGCTCTCGGGCCGCATCGGGGTGATGTCGCCGCCGCCGCCGAACCAGCCCTGGGTGGTGATCAGCATGCGCGTGTTGAAGTGCGCCGCCGGCACCAGCGGGCTCTGCATGTGCGCGACCAAGCTGATCCCCGAGGCCCAGAAGCGCGGGTCCGTCGCGGCGCCCGGGATCTGCTCGCGGAACTCCGAACTGAACTCGCCCTCCACGGTCGAGACGTTGACG
This sequence comes from uncultured Acetobacteraceae bacterium, assembly GCA_964236105.1. Lineage (GTDB taxonomy): Bacteria > Pseudomonadota > Alphaproteobacteria > Acetobacterales > Acetobacteraceae > Lichenicola. The sequence continues at coordinate 4,517 of CAXSBC010000005.1, forward strand.
CCGACCTTCTCGAACACCCGGCCGCGCATCAGCCCGATCACGCCGCCGCCGCCGCCGCCCTCCTCGAGCCGGCTCCACGGACGGCGCTCGAAGCGTCCCGCCGGCCGGTCGCACAGCGGCCCGTCCTGCTCGTCCTCGATCGCCTCGAAGGCGGCGACCAGCCGGTCGCGCAGCGCCTCGAACCAGGCGCGCGCCGCCGTCTTCAGCGCCTCGTGCGGCGGACGGGCGGGGTCGGGCAGGGCGGACGGCGCATCGGACAGGGTCATGCGGCGTCTATACCGGATCCGCCGGATCGCCTCGACCTGCCGCCGGTGCGGCGAAACGCCGGTCCGCCGTTGCAGCCGGGTCGGGCGGCCCCCAATTTGCTTGTCCGTTGCGAGGCATGCGGCGACGCATGCCGGCCGATCCCGCCCACCGGTTCCAAGGAGCTTGCCCGATGACCGATCGGCTGGACGACCCCGCGCGCGGCGACCCGCCGGACGCCGGCGCCCATCTCGACGAGCATCGCTTCGGCCTGGCGCCGATCTCGTCGCTGCCGGAGGCCGCGCATCCGGCGGCGCACTGGCTCGATGCCAGGCTGCCGATGATCTCGGGCTTCCGGCGCGAATATGTCGACTACGCGATGCCGCGCAACCTGAACTACCTGTGGAACTTCGGCGCCTTCGTCACCGTGTCGCTGGCGCTGCTGCTGCTGAGCGGCATCTTCCTGGCGGTGAACTACACCGCGACCGCGGCCGCCGCCTTCGCCAGCGTCGAGACGATCGACCGGCAGGTGCCGAGCGGATGGCTGGTGCGCTCGATCCACATGGGCGGCGTATCGATGTTCTTCGCCGCCCTCTACATCCATCTCTGGCGCAGCCTGTACTACGGCTCCTACAAGGCGCCGCGCGAGGTGCTGTGGCTGACCGGCATGCTGCTGATGGTCATGGTGATGGCTGCCGCCTTCGCAGGCTACGTGCTGCCCTGGGGGCAGATGTCGTACTGGGGGCTGACGGTGGCGTCGCACGCGCTGTCGTCGGTGCCGCTGATCGGGCGCGGGCTCGGCGGCTGGCTGCTCGGCGGCCCGGTGCTGGGCGACACGGCACTGCACCGGATCTACGTGCTGCATTTCGTGGTGGCGTTCGCCGTCGTCGGCGTGGTGGTGCTGCATGTGGTGGCGCTGCACGTCACCGGCTCCAACAACCCGCTTGGCATCGCGGTCAAGAGTGCCCGCGACACCGTGCCGTTCCACCCGTTCTACACCACCAAGGACGGGCTCGGGCTGACGCTGTTCGCGCTGGTGTTCGCGGTGCTGGTGTTCTTCCTGCCGGGCTGGCTGACGCTGCCGGACAACTACCTCGAGGCGAACCCGCTCTCGACACCCGCAGACATCACCCCGGAATGGTACTTCGCGCCCTTCTACGCGATCCTGCGCGCCGGCGGCGGGCTCGGGCTGCTGCTGTCGGCCGGCAGCATCGCGGTGCTGTTCGCGCTGCCCTGGCTCGACACCTCGCCGGTGCGCAGCGCGCGGTTCCGGCCGCTGTTCCGGCCGCTGCTGGTGCTGCTGCTGCTGAGCTTCGTGCTGCTGGGCGTCGCCGGGTTCCAGCCCCCTTCGGGCGTCTGGCTGGTGCTCAGCCGGATCGCCACCGCCTACTGGCTGCTGTTCTTCCTGGCCGGCCTGCCGCTGCTCGGCCGCTACGAGCGTCGGCCGGCGCTGCCGGACAGCATCGCCGGCGCCCGTGCGGGGGTCGCCGCCTGATGCTGCGCCCGGTGCCGGCGCTGGCGCTGCTGCTGGCATGGTCGGCGGCGGCGCCAGCGGCCTGGGCGGGACCGCCCAGCGGCGCGGACCTCGCCAGCGCGCAGCGCGGCTTTGCCGTGTATGCGCAGGTGTGCAGCGCCTGCCACTCGATGAAGCAGGTCACCTATGGCGACCTGCGCGGGCTCGGCCTGACCGCCGGACAGGTGCGCGTGCTCGCCGCCGCCGCCAAGGTGAGCGACGGCGTCGACGCGTCGGGGCGGCCCGCCCGCCGCGCCGGCCGGCCCGACGACCATCTGCCGATGCCGTTCGCGACCCCGGAAGCGGCGGCGGCTGCCAACAACGGCGCGGTGCCGCCCGACATGTCGCGACTGGCGCTGACGCTGCCGGGCGGCGCCGGCCGGATCGTGCGCATCCTGACCGGCTACCGGCCGACGCCGCCCGGTTTTGTTCTGGCGCCCGGCAGCTACTACAACGCGGCCGAGGCCACCCGGCAGATCGCCATGCCGCCGCCGCTGCTCGACGGGCAGGTCGCGTTCGCCGACGGCAGCCCGTCCACCGTGCCGCAGATGGCGCACGACGCGGCGAGCTTCCTGGACTGGGCGGCGCATCCGCACGCGCAGGCGCGGCGTCGCGTCGGCGTCAGCGTCGTGCTCTATCTGCTCCTGCTGACGGGGCTGCTGTTGGTTCTCAAGCGCCGGGTCTGGTCGAATGTCCATCGAAACGAGTGAAGCCTCCTCCCTCCTGCAGCCGGTGATCGGGCTGATCGGCGGCTCCGGCCTCTACGACATCGAGGGGCTGGAGGATAAGCAGTGGCGCCAGGTCGAGACGCCGTGGGGCATGCCGTCCGACGCGCTGCTGTTCGGCCGTCTCGGCGACGTCGCCTGCGTGTTCCTGCCGCGTCACGGCCGCGGCCACCGGGTGCCGCCGTCGCGACTGAACTATCGCGCCAACATCGCCGCCCTGAAGCAGTCGGGCGTGACCGACATCGTGTCGCTGTCCGCCGTCGGCAGCCTGAAGGAGGAGCTGCCTCCCGGCCGGTTCGTGGTGATCGACCAGTTCATCGACCGCTCGTTCGCGCGCGAGAAAAGCTTCTTCGACACCGGCTGCGTGGCGCACGTCTCGATGGCCGATCCGCTCTGCCCGCGCATCGGCGACGTGCTGGAGGCCGAGGCGCGCGCGCTCGGCCTGCCGATCACCCGCGGCGGCACCTACCTGGTGATGGAAGGCCCGCAATTCTCCACCCGCGCCGAGAGCACCCTGTATCGCAGCTGGGGGTGCGACGTGGTCGGCATGACCAACATGCCGGAAGCCAAGCTCGCGCGCGAGGCCGAGATCGACTACGCCACCGTGGCGATGGTCACCGACTATGACTGCTGGCGCGAGGGCCACGAGCACGTCACGGTCGATGCCGTGGTGCAGGTGATGATGTCGAACGCCGATAACGCGCGCGCCCTGGTCAAGGCGGTGATCCCGGTGCTGGGACAGAAGCGCGCGCTCTGCCCGGCCGGCTGCGACCGGGCGCTCGACCATGCGCTGATCACTGCGCCGTCCGCGCGCGATCCGGCGCTGCTGTCGCGGCTGGAGGCGGTCGCCGGCCGCGTGCTCGGCCGGCAGCCCGCCTCCTGATGCGGCAGGGTCCGGGGCCGGGGCCTCCGGACCGCCGCCTGCCGGTCAGATGCGGCCCATCACCAGCAGGATGATCACCACCAGCAGGATCAGCCCGACGCCGCCGGACGGGAAGTAGCCCCAGCCGCCGCTATAGCCCCATGTCGGCAGCGCGCCGATCACCAGCAGGATCAGGATGATCAGCAGGATGGTTCCGAGCATGTGAGACGTCCCCGATTTCGTTACGCGTTCGAGCCGTCACAACGACGGCTGCCTCGCTTGGTTCGCCCAGCCGGCGCCGCGACGCGCGCGCTGTGATCGCGCGTCACAGCGCGTGCTGCAGGAAGGCCAGGCTGCGCTCCTGCGCCAGCGCGGTGGCGCGCGCGTTGTAGCTCGGCCGCTCCGAGCAGCCGAAGCCGTGGCCGGCGCCCTCATAGACGAAGACCTCCATCCCCGGCTGCGCCGCGCGGATCGCCTCGACGTCGCTCTGCGGGATGTGGTCGTCGTCGGCGCCGAAATGCAGCTGCACCGGGGCATTCGGACGTGCGTCCCGGGTGGCCGCGATGCCGCCGCCATACCAGCCGACGGCGGCCGCGAACCGGCTCGTCTGCGTCGACGCCGCCCAGGCCAGCGCGCCGCCCCAGCAATAGCCGATGATGCCCACCGTGGGCCGTCCCAGCGCGTCGGCGCTGGCGACCAGGTCGGCGAGCGTGCCCTCCGGCGCGATGGCGCCGCGCAGCGCCATGCCGCGCTTGGCGTCGTCGGGCGTGTAGCCGAGCTCGACATCGCGCTCGGCGCGGTCGAACAGGGCCGGTGCGATGACGAGATACCCGGCACCCGCGAAGCCGTCGACGACGGCCCGGATGTGATGGTTCACGCCGAAGATCTCCTGCACCACCACCAGGGCGCGGGGCGAGTCGGCGAAGCCCGCCTGGTAGGCGGAGAAGCTGTGGCCGTCTGCGGCGGTGAGCGTGATCGTCTGGCTCATGGTCCCATACCTTTCCCGTGGATCCGGCCGCGCTGGATCGGGCGCGTCCGGATGTGGCAGAGTGGGGCCATGGGCGAGATCGTCAACCTCAGGAGCCAGCGGCGCCGGCTCGAGAAGCGGCAGGCCGCACAGCAGGCGGCCGACAACCGGTCGCGGTTCGGCCGCACCGGCCCGGAGAAGCGGCGCGACGAGATCGAGGCCGCGCGCCGGCAGGCGGCACTCGACGGCGCGCGGCTCGAGACCGACCCGCCTACTGAAGCGTGAACACCGCGCCGGGCAGCCTGACCCGCGCCGCCGAGACCAGCTCCAGCGAGCCGACCCGCACCGAATGCAGCCGCCCCTCGATCTCGCGCTCCCAGAAGGCCAGGAATCGCTGCAGCACCGGATAGGCGGGGGCGATGTCGAGCTCCTGCCAGATATAGCTCTGCAGCACCGCCGGATGATCGGGCAGGCGATACAGGATCTCCGCCGTGGTCAGCCGGTAGTCCTTGAGCTGCTGGGACAGGGACATGGCATCTCCGGTATGACAGGATTGCGACAAGGGCGATCCTGGCCGCGCCCGGTGCCGGAGCGCAACAAAAAATCCACTGCGAACAACAGGTTGGCACTCAAAGCCGGAGAGTGCTGCCGCAACTTGACTTCGGCCGGTGGCGCGCCTAAACCGCCGTTGGCACTCCGGGGCCGTGAGTGCCAGCCGTTGCGTCGCGGGCCTTTCATCCTGGACGCACATCAACCGGCGCCGTCGCTCGATCGGAGGACGCGCCCAACCTGAGGAGCGCACCGCATGGCGAAGTTCCGTCCCCTGCATGACCGCGTCGTCGTCAAGCGCCTGACCGGCGAAGAGAAGACCGCGGGCGGCATCATCATCCCCGACACCGCCAAGGAAAAGCCGATGGAAGGCGAGATCGTCGCCGTCGGCGCCGGCGCCCGCAACGAGACCGGCGCCATCGTGGCGCTCGACGTCAAGGCCGGCGACCGCATCCTGTTCGGCAAGTGGTCGGGCACCGAGGTCAAGATCGACGGCGAGGAGCTGCTGATCATGAAGGAAAGCGACATCATGGGCGTGATCGAGCAGGCCGCTTAAGGCAGCCGCTCCGAACCGCTTCCGATCGCCTCTTTCCTCAACAGGAGAATACAACATGGCTGCCAAAGACGTCCGCTTCGGCGGTGAAGCCCGCCAGCGCATGCTGCGCGGTGTCGACATCCTCGCAGACGCCGTGAAGGTGACGCTCGGTCCCAAGGGCCGCAACGTCGTCATCGACAAGAGCTTCGGCGCGCCCCGCATCACCAAGGACGGTGTGACGGTCGCCAAGGAGATCGAGCTCTCCGACAAGTTCGAGAACATGGGCGCCCAGATGGTGCGCGAAGTGGCCTCGAAGACCAACGACATCGCCGGCGACGGCACCACCACCGCCACCGTGCTGGCCCAGGCCATCGTTCGCGAGGGCGCCAAGGCGGTCGCCGCCGGCATGAACCCGATGGGCCTCAAGCGCGGCATCGACAAGGCCGTGGCCCATGTCGTGGCCGAGCTCGCCCGCAACACCAAGAAGATCACCACCCCCGCCGAGACCGCGCAGGTCGGCACGATCTCGTCGAACGGCGAGACCGAGATCGGCGAGATGATCAGCCAGGCCATGCAGAAGGTCGGCAACGAGGGCGTCATCACGGTCGAGGAAGCCAAGGGCATCCAGACCGAGCTCGACGTCGTCGAGGGCATGCAGTTCGATCGCGGCTACATCTCGCCGTACTTCATCACCAACGCCGAGAAGATGATCGCTGATCTCGATCAGCCCTACATCCTCATCCACGAGAAGAAGCTGTCGTCGCTGCAGCCGATGCTGCCGCTGCTCGAGAGCGTCGTGCAGTCCGGCCGTCCGCTGCTCATCATCGCCGAGGACGTCGATGGCGAGGCGCTGGCCACCCTGGTGGTGAACAAGCTGCGCGGCGGCCTGAAGATCGCCGCGGTCAAGGCGCCGGGCTTCGGCGATCGCCGCAAGGCGATGCTCGAGGACATCGCGATCCTGACCGGCGGCCAGGTGATCTCCGAGGATCTCGGCATCAAGCTGGAGAGCGTCACGCTCGCCATGATGGGCCGGGCCAAGAAGATCCACATCGAGAAGGAGAACACCACGATCGTGGAGGGCGTCGGCGAGAAGGCCGACATCCAGGGTCGTTGCGGCCAGATCCGGGCGCAGATCGAGGAGACCACCTCGGACTACGACCGCGAGAAGCTGCAGGAGCGTCTCGCCAAGCTAGCAGGCGGCGTCGCGGTCATCCGCGTCGGCGGCTCCACCGAGGTCGAGGTCAAGGAGCGCAAGGACCGCGTCGACGACGCGCTGCATGCGACCCGCGCCGCGGTCGAGGAAGGCATCGTCCCGGGCGGCGGCACGGCTCTCGCCCGCGCCTCCATCGAGCTGGGCAAGCTGGTCCCGCTCAACGAGGACGAGAAGTTCGGCATCGAGATCATCCGCAAGGCGCTGCAGACGCCGCTGCGCCAGATCGTCGAGAACGCGGGCGAGGACGGCGCCGTCATCGCCGGCAAGGTGCTCGAGAACCCCGACTACGCCTTCGGCTTCGACGCGCAGCTGATGGAGTACAAGAACCTCGTCGACGCCGGCATCATCGACCCGACGAAGGTCGTCCGGACGGCGCTGCAGGACGCGGCCTCGGTCGCCGGCCTGCTCGTCACCACCGAGGCGATGATCGCCGAGAAGCCGGAGAAGAAGTCAGCCGCCGGCGGACCGCCGGGCGGCGGCATGGGCGACATGGACTTCTAAGACGCAAGCCTGCGTCTTTGAGATCGGGGCGGTCCTGCAAGGGACCGCCCCTTTTTTCTGCCCGGTCGATCAGACCGCCGCCGCATCATCTCTTCGTGATTGACAGGCCGGAACCTTTCTGCCCCCATAACGACCTGCTGACGGTCGCTTCTGCCCAGACGGGAGCAGGAAGAAGCGGGTTCCGACAGCCGGGATGGCGACGGGAAGGAAAGGCCGACAATGGCGATCGGTTCGGTGAAGTGGTTCAACACCACCAAGGGTTTCGGCTTCATCATGCCAGACGACGGCGGCAAGGATGTGTTCGTGCACATCACCGCGGTGCAGGCGGCCGGCCTGCGCGGCCTGAACGAGGGCCAGAAGGTTACCTACGAGATCGCGATGGAGCGCGGCAAGGCGGCCGCGACGAACCTCAAGCCGGTCTGATCTCCGGCGCTGCGGCCAGGAAGGCGCTGGTCTCCGCCACCGCCTGCGCCAGCCCGACGCGCCGCACCACGACCCCGTTCGGAAACGCCGAGAACAGGCGGGTGGGCGTGCGCCGGTCCAGCAGCACGAACACGCCCTGGTCGGCAGCACTCCGGATCAGCCTGCCGAACGCCTGACGCAGGCGCAGCCGCGCGATGCGGTCGTCATAGGCGGCAGGCTGCCCGTCCGACAGATGGATGCGGCGCTCTCGGTGCAGGATGTCCGGGCGCGGCCACGGCACCCGCTCGAACACCACCAGCCTGAGCGCCCGGCCCGGCACGTCGACCCCGTCGCGCATCGCATCGGTGCCGAGCAGGCAGCTGTCCGTCTCGGTGCGGAACACGTCGACCAGCGTGGCATTATCCATCGCGTCCATGTGCTGGGCGAACAGCGGGATGCCTGCCGCCTCGAGCGGCACGGCGATGCGCTCATGCACCTGGCGCAGCCGGCTGATCGCGGTGAACAGCCCGAGCCCGCCGCCGCCCGAGGCCAGGAACAGCGCGCGATACGCGCCGGCAAGCGCCGCCGGGTCGTCATGCGCCACGTCGGTGACGACAAAGGCGCGGGTCTGGCGTCCGTACTCGAACGGGCTTGCCAGCGAGGCCCGCAGCGCGGGCGAGGGCAGGTGCAGCGCGCCGACGCGGGCCTCGGCGCTGCGCCAGCTGGCGGCGGCGGCGTCGTCGGCCTCGCCGGACGCATCGCCGCCGAGCTGGTCGCGCAGCGTCGCCGAGGTCACCAGCAGCCCGTGCGCCGGAGCCGCCACGGCGGCCGCGAACGGCAGCGTCGGGTCGAGCCAGTGCCGGTGCAGCCCGACATCGCGGGCGCCCGCTCCCGGGCTGACCGGTCGCCGGTCCAGCCGCAGGAACATGACGTGGCTCGGCCGCTCGCCGGGCTCGGCCTGCACCGGGACGGCGCGCAGCATGGCGATCCAGGCCTCCAGCCGCGAGATCGCCCGGCGCCGGATCGTCCGGCACATCGCCTCGATGCGACCGCGGGCGGCGCTGTCGAGGGTGTCGGCATCCTCCTCCAGCCGGCTCTCCAGCCGCTCCACCAGCGTCGCCAGCGGCTCGGCGATGCGCGTCATGGCGCGCTCCAGCCGTGCCGCCGCCGCGACCGCGTCGTCCGCCACCGGCTGCAGGTCGCATTCGAGCGCGCCGAACGCCTCGCCGCGGCCGGTGGTCCGCGCCATCACCTGACGCCGCAGCAGCCGCAGCAGCGCCTCGGTCGGGTTGGGCGGCTCGCCCAGGCCAGACAGCGCCGGCTCATCGCCCGCGGCTGGCGCCGGCAGCTCCTCCGCCAGACGCTGCGACCAGCCAGGCGCCGGCAGGGCGCGCGTCGCCATCAGGGCGGCATCGAGCGGGGTTTCCAGGTCGGGCTGCCCGATCACCAGCTCGTCGAGCCGCCGCCGCAGGCCGCGCGCGCGCGAGCGGCTGCCTTCGGCGCCCAGCAGCCAGCGGCGCAGCTCGGCCGCCTCGATCCCGGACAGCTCGGCCGAGAAGGCGCCGTCGGCCGCCTCCATCAGATGGTGACCCTCGTCGAACACGTAGCGGGTCGGCACCGCATCCTCGTCGCCGCCGGCGCCGAAGCGGCCGTGCCAGGCGGCCTGCGCCATCACCAGCGCATGGTTGGCGACCACCAGGTCGGCGTCGCGCGCGCGCCGGATGCCGTGCTCGATGTAGCAGCGCGTGTAGTGCGGGCAGGCGCCGTGGATGCACTCGCCGCGCCGGTCGGCGAGCCCGATGGTGTAGCCGCTGCCGAACAGCTCGGTGAACCAGCCGGGCAGGTCGCCGCCCAGCACGTCGCCGTCGGCGGTGGCTGCGGCCCAGCGCACCAGCAGCGACAGCGGCACGATGCTGGCCGGCGCCGCGTCGCCGCCGCCGGCGGTGGCGGCCACCGCCTCCTCCAGGTTGAGCAGGCACAGATAGTTCTCCCGTCCCTTGCGCAGCACCACGTGGCGGCGGCGAACCGCAGGGTCGGGATGCAGGCGCGCGAGCTCGGCCTCGATCTGGCGCTGCAGATGCCGGGTATAGGTGCTGATCCACACGGTGCCGCCGTTGCGCTCGGCCCACAGGCTGGCCGGCGCCACGTAGCCCAGCGTCTTGCCGGTGCCGGTGCCGGCCTCGGCCAGCACCAGATGCGGGTCGCCGCGCACCAGCCGCGGCGCGAAGGCGGCCGAGGCGGCGTCGGCATAGTCGGCCTGGCCGATGCGCTGCTCCGCGGTGCTGCCGAGCAGCGTCGTCAGCCGCGCGCGCGCATCGCGCGGCGCCACCGGATGCTGGCCGGGAGCGGGACGGGGCGCGGTTTCCTCCCATTTCGGCAGCCGGCGCCAGACGCGCATCGCATCGGCCGGCTGCATCGCCTCCGGCGGCAGCAGCGTGCCGATGCCGAGCCGGTCGCACAGCACCGGGCCCCAGCTCCAGCCCGCCTGACGCATGCGCAGCACCAGCGCGCGGATCTCGGCGCCGGACTTGGTGTGCACCAGCTGCGAGGCGCGCTCCAGCAGCATCGCCGCCAGCTCCGGCAGCAGCGACGCGTCGGCGTCGCCGATCTCGCCCGCCTCCAGCCCGAGCGCCAGCGCCAGCCCGCGCGGCGTCGGCGCCGCCGACCGCGCCGGCAGCACGAAGGCGAACAGCTCCAGCAGGTCGTAGCAGGCGAGCTGCTTCAGGCCGAGCCGCCGGGCGCTGGCCGGCGCGTGCACCACGAGCGGCGGCGGCAGCGCACGGAGCCGGCTCGCCGCCTCCGCCCGGCTCAGGCTCAGCAGCTCGCCATCCGGGGTCAGCAGCGAGACCCGCCCGTAGCCGGCAACCAGCGCCGGGATCGTGGCGGACGGGGAAGCGTCATGCATCACTGCATCATATAGGGCGCAAGGCCGCTGTCCGCGCGCCTATTTCACCCCGCTGTGACGGTGCCGCCGTTTGACCGGGCAGGCTTTTGGCCTAGCGTGCGCCGCCATGTCCTCCGCCCGATCGACCCAAGATCCCATCGCCCTGCATTCAGCCGGCCTGCCGAAAGCCTGGCCGTTCGAGGAGGCGGCGAAGCTCGCGGCGCACATGCAGCGCAAGGGTGCGGCCGACGTGCCGCCGCTGCTGGAGACCGGCTACGGCCCGTCGGGGCTGCCGCATATCGGCACCTTCGGCGAGGTCGCGCGCACCTCCTGGGTGCGTCAGGCCTATACCGCCCTGACCGGCCATCCGACCCGCCTGCTCGCCTTCAGCGACGACATGGACGGCTTGCGCAAGGTTCCCGACAACGTGCCCAACCGCGAGATGCTGGCGGGCTTCCTCGGCCGGCCGCTGACCGAGGTGCCCGATCCGTTCGGCACCCACGACAGCTTCGGCGCGCACAACAACGCCCGCCTGCGCGCCTTCCTCGACGGGTTCGGCTTCGAGTACGAGTTCGCCTCCTCCACCGACTATTACCGCCAGGGCCGCTTCGACGCCGCCCTGCTGCGCACGCTGGCGGTGCATGACGAGATCGTGGCGGTGGTCGCCCCCACGCTCGGCCCCGATCGCCGCGCCACCTACTCGCCGATCCTGCCGATCCATCCCGAAACCGGCGTGGTGATGCAGGTGAGGATCGAGGGCGTCGACGCCGAGGCCGGCACCATCCGCTGGACCGACCCCGACGGCACCCGCTTCGAGACGCCGGTGACCGGCGGCGCCGCCAAGCTGCAATGGAAGGCCGACTGGGCGATGCGCTGGGCAGCGCTCGAGGTCGATTACGAGATGTCGGGCAAGGACCTGATCGACAGCGTGAAGCTGTCCTCGCGGATCTGCCGCGTGCTCGGCGCCGAGCCGCCGGTGACGCTCACCTACGAGCTGTTCCTCGACGAGCACGCGCAGAAGATCAGCAAGTCCAAGGGCAACGGCCTGTCGGTCGAGGAGTGGCTGCGCTACGCCCCGCCCGAGAGCCTGGCGCAGTACATGTTCAACCAGCCCACCCGCGCCAAGCGGCTGTTCTTCGACGTGATCCCGCGCGCCTGCGACGAGTATCTCGCCAACCGCGCCCGTGCGGCCGAGCAGTCGGCGGCGGGCGAGACGCAGGCCCTGCAGGGCAACCCGGCCTGGTTCATCGACCGCGGCCACGTCGAGGAGACCGGCGTGCCGGTGTCGTTCGGCATGCTGCTGAACCTCGCCTCGGTGGCAAACGCCGACACGCCGGACGTGCTGTGGGCGTTTCTCGACCGCTACCAGCCGGGCGCCTCGCAGCGCAGCGGCTCGCTGCTGGACCGGCTGGTCGGGCATGCGGTCGCCTACTACCGGGACTTCGTGCGCCCCACCAAGACCTACCGGGCGCCGGACCAGCGCGAGCGCGCGGCCCTGGTCGATCTCGCCGAGACGCTGAAGGGCGTCGAGCCGGACGCCGCCACCCCGGACGCGCTGCAGGACCTGGTGTTCGAGGTCGGCAAGCGGCACGACTTTCCGGCACTGCGCGCCTGGTTCGGCTGCCTGTACGAGGTGCTGCTCGGCCAGACCGAGGGACCGCGCTTCGGCATCTTCGTCGGCCTCTACGGCGTGGCCGAGACGGTGGCGCTGATCGAGACCGCGCTGATGCGGACGGCCGGCTAGCGGGCTGCCGCGATGTCGAGGCAAGCCCGGGGGCGTCGGCGGATGCCGCGGCCCGCACCATGGTCCGGACGGCCGCCCTCGGCCGGTGCCGCCGCAGGGCCGGCGTCGTGAGTGCTGTAGATCCCGCTCCGCCGGCGCCGCGCTGGCAGCGCCTGCTGCGACGCCTGCCGCCGCTGCTGGGGCTGCTGCTGCTGGGGGCTGCGATCTATGCCGTGCAGCACGAGTTCCGCCACCTCAGCCTGGGCGAGATCCGCGACAGCCTGGAGGCGATCCCACGGCGCAGCCTGCTGATCTCGGCGGGCTTCACGCTGCTCTCCTATTTCGTGCTGTGCTTCTACGACCGGCTGGCGATGATCCATGTCGGGCACCGGCTGAGCTTCCGGCGCACCGCCTTCGCCGCCTTCTGCTCCTACGTGCTGTCGCACAATCTCGGCTTCGCCGCGGTCTCCGGCGCTGCGGTGCGGTTCCGGCTCTATGGCAGCTGGGGGCTGAAGCCGCTCGAGATCACCCGCATCATCGCCTTCTGCTCGCTCACCTACGTGCTCGGCGCCTGCGCGCTGATCGGCGGCGTGCTGCTGCTGGAGCCCGGGTCGCTGTCGATGCTCTCGGCGCACGTGCCGCACGCGCTGCTGACGGCGATCGGCATCGCCGCCTGGGCCGTCGTGCTGGCCTATGTCGGGCTCGCCGCCCGGCAGCCGGCGATGCGGCTGTGGCGCTGGACGATCCCGCTGCCCGGCGTGGGCATGTCGATCGGCCAGGTCGCGGTCGCAGCCCTGGACGTCGCCGCCACCGCGGCGATCGCCTACGCGCTGCTGCCGGCGGGGATCGGGCTCGGCTATCCGGCGTTCCTTGCCATCTACATCGCCTCCTACAGCGCCGGCCTGCTGGCCAGCGTGCCGGGCGGGCTCGGCGTGTTCGACGGCGCCATGGTGCTGGGACTGTCGCCGTTCCTGTCGGCGGCCGAGGCCATCGGCGCGATCGCGGTGTTCCGGCTGTTCTACTACATCGTGCCGCTGTTCATCGCCGGCCTGCTGTTCGCCGGCCACGAGCTGCTGCAGCGCGGCGACAGCCTGCTGGCCCGCCGCGCGGGACCCGACCAGCCGGTGCGGGTCAGGCCCTCGAACGTGATCCGGGAGAGCGAGGCGGACTTCGCCGTCACCGTCGCCGCCGGCGCGGTCTCGCTGTGCGGCGCGATGCTGCTGGCACTGGGCCTGGTGGAGCCGACGTCCGATCTCGCCTTCGCGCTGCCGCCGCCGGTGATGCTGTTCGGTGTCGAGAACGGCGTCGCCCGCGTGGTGCAGGCGGCCGGCGACTACGTTCCCTCGCTCATCGGCGCCATGCTGATGGGGCTGGCGATCGGGCTGTCGCGGCGCGTCACCCTGGCCTGGGGCGCCACCCTGGTGCTGCTCTGCTCTGCTGCCGTGCTCACCGCGCTGCGCGGCCTGCCGCTCGCGGTGCCGGCCATGCTGATCCTGGCGGCGCTGGTGATCGCGCCGTTCCGCGGCTCCTACTACCGGCATGCCAGGCTGCTGAGCGAGCCGCTGGCGCCGGCCACGGTGTTCCCGCTGCTGCTGCTGCTGGGCTGCGTGCTGATCCTGGCGCGGCTGGAGCCGGATGTGCGCAGCCTGGCCGACAATGGCTGGCTGGCGCTGGTGCTGGGGCAGGGCGCCAGCGGCCGGATGCGGCTCTCGGTCGGGCTGTCGGTGGCGATCGGGCTGCTGGCGATCGCGCGCCTGATCCATCCGGGCCGGATCGCGCCGATGCCCTGGAACGCCGACGCGCAGATGCGCTACCGGACCGCCATGCCGGCCGGGCTGCCGCCGGACCTCGAGGCGGACGCGCTGGGACGGCCTGACGGGCTGGTCGTCGGCGAGACCGGGCGGGCGATGCTGCCGTTCCGGCGCCTGGGCCGGATCGTCGCCGGCCTCGGCGACCCGGCGGGTGCGCCCTCGGACCAGGTCTCGACGATCTGGCGGCTGCGCGACCTGGCCGTGCAGGAAGGCCGCGAGCCGGTATTCTGGCGGGTCGGCCCGACCCTGCTGGACGTGTATGCCGATCTCGGGCTGCAGGCCTGGCCGCTCGACGAGGCGGTGCCGTGCTATCTCTGCTGTCCGGCGGAGCGCGGCGAGGCGCTGCTGGCGCTGCTCGATCCGGGCCGCGCCAGACAGCCCGTGTCGCGCCCCCAGGCGTCGCGCTCCTAGGCTTCGCGTCCGCCGGCGGTTTCCAGTGCCGACAGCGTGGTCGCGGCCGGGGCCGCCGGCACCCGGGACCAGCGTCCGGCGCAGGCAGACAGGGCGACGCCGCCCAGGATCAGGCCCAGCCCGGCCGCATGGTAGGGATGCAGCCGCTCGCCGAGCAGCAGGGCGGCCAGCAGGCCGGCATAGACCGGCACGATATACATCGAGGTCGCGGCACGGGCAGCCCCGAAGCCGCGCACCAGCTTCTGGTAGCTGCCATAGGCGCCGATCGACGGCACCAGGCCCAGGAACAGGATCGCGCCCAGGCTGCGCGGGGTCAGCACTAGGCCGAGATGCGGCTGGCCGGCATGGCGCAGCATCTCGACGGCTGCCGCCGGCAGCAGCATCAGCGCGGCGCCGATCGACAGCGCGGCAAGACCGATCACCGGCGGCAGCACGACCGGGCGGCGCCGGCTCAGCAGCGTGTAGGCGACCCAGCTCAGCATGGCGGCAAAAGCGAGCGCGTCGCCGGCGTTGAACGACAGCGCCAGCAGGCCGAGCGGGTGGCCATGGGTGACGACGGTCGCGACGCCACCGGCCGCCATCGCGATGCCGACCAGGGCGGACAGACGCAGCCGCGCGCCGAACAGCACCCGCTCGGCGACGAGGACGAAGGCGGGGGCGGCCGAGATCAGCAGGGCGATGTTGCCGGCCGTGGTGCGCGAGGCGGCGGCATAGAGCGGCGCCACCGCCAGCACGCCGCCGGTCAGCACCAGCATCGCGAACCGGGGCGAGACGATGCGGTCCAGATGCGACCGCAGGCCGCGGGCGAACGGCAGCAGCACGCAGGCGGCGATGCTCCAGCGCAGGAAGGCCAGCGTCACCGGCGGCACGTCGCCGGCGATCATCCGGGCGACCAGCATGTTGCCGGCGAACAGCAGCGGGGTGATCAGGAACAGCAGCGCGTCGGGCCGGAACCGGATGCCTGCGACCGTGTCTGACCTGATCATGGCTGCCTCCTCGAACGACAGCAGGATGCGCGCCGGGCCGCGAAGAGTCCTTCCGATCTTACCCACGCAACGCTATGAACAAAGAATTAATCCAGCTTCACGACGAGTGCAGCAGACGAATCTTCTGCCGGAGGGATCTTTGGCCGAACCGACGCTCGACGCCGCCGACCGCCGCATCCTGGCCGCCCTCCGCGCCGACGGGCGCGTCAGCAACGCGAAGCTGGCGGAACTGGTCGGGTTGTCGCCGACGCCGGTCTGGAACCGGGTGCGACGGCTGGAGGAGCAGGGCGTGATCACCGGCTACCGGGCCGAGATCGACCAGAAGGCGCTCGGTCTCGCCGACACCGTGTTCATCGAGATCACGCTCGACCGGCACGACATGGCTGGCGTGCACGATTTCGGCGAGCGTCTGTCGCGGATGAAGGAGGTGCTGGAGGTGTTCATGGTCAGCGGCGACTACGACTACCTGGCGCGCGTCGCGGTCGACGGCACGGCCGGCTACGAGGTGTTCCTGCGCGAGCGGCTCTATGGGCTGCCCGGCGTGCGCAACTGCCGCTCGGTGTTCACCCTGCGCACGCTCAAGCGCGAGACCTCGCCCGACCCGTCCTGATCGCCGGCCGCCGGGCCACCGCCCGCGTCAGTCGAGCTCCGACTCGCCCGGCGTGCCGACCTCCTCCACGCCGTGGATGTCGCTCAGCCGGGCGATCAGGTGCGAGACCGGCCGCTTTCCGGTCACCTGCATGTGCAGCGTGACCAGCCCCGGGACTGTCGGCTGCTCCAGCGCGTCGAGCCCGGCCCGTGTCGCGTCCACCGTGTCCAGCATCCCTCCGCGCAGGCCGGCCCTGGCGCGGTGAGCCAGACCGAGGCGGCGGTGGTTAGGCCGCGCACCACGTCGCGGCGCATGAAGATCACGCCGCCGCCGATGAAGCCGATCCCGGACACCACCTGGGCCGCGATCCGCGACGGGTCCAGCACGATGCGTCCGGGCGCCAGCGTGTCGGTGAAGCCGTATTTCGAGATCAGCATGAACAAGGCCGCCGCGACGCCGACCAGCGTGTCGGTGCGCAGGCCTGCCGCCTTCTGGCGGATCTCGCGCTCCAGCCCGACCAGGGACGACAGCACGAAGGCCAGCGCCGGCTCGCCCAGCTGCAGCCAGCCCTGTCCGGCAAACCCGTCTAGGCTCGGCACCAAACGCTTCCATCCTACGCCGGCAGCAGCGCAGGCCGGAGGCGAGCATAGCATCACCGCCGCCGCGCGCGTCCCGACCGCGGCGGGGTGCGGGCTACCGGACCGGCGCGCAGGTGCAGGCGCAATGGCGGATCGCCGCATGATGCACGTGGTGGTGCACGATCACCGTCGGGACGGGCGCCTCATAGGCCACGGGCGCTGGCTCGGGGGCCGCGTAGATCACCGGCGGCTGCTCCACCACCACCGGCTCGACGGGCGGCGCTGCGACGATGGCGACGGGCGCGTAGGCCGGCCCGCCCCAGCCGCCATAGTTCCGATAGCCGCCATAGCCATAGCCATAGCCATAGCCATAGCCGTAACCGTGGCGCGGACCGTAGCCGGGCTCGTAGGCGGCTCTCGCCCGGTATCCGTCCCAGCGGCCGCGGCCCTCGTCGCCGCCGGACCGCCAGCCCTGGCCGAAGTCGTGGCGGCCGCCATAGCCGTGGTCCCAGGCTTGGGCATGCGCTGGCACCGCTGCGAACAACAGGCAGACGGGAAGGGCCGTAAGGGCGGCGAGGCGTCGTGTGGACGAGAACATGACGGGCTCCTGGAACATCTGCCAGGATCTACGTGCCGATCATGGAGCGCCCGTGCCGGCGCCATGGCGAAACCATGTCGCTTGGCGACGGTGTGTAACGCTGGCTCCGCGCCCCTGGGTCCGAACCCGATCGGTTTCTCAGCTGACCAGTAGCGGGCCCGTTAAACATTACCCTGCCCGCCGGCTCCGGCCTGAAGCCGAATAGTCTGCTCTCGGGTGGGATCCCGGAGAACCGGATATTCGGGAGGGCCAGCGAAGCCTCACTTTTCCCGATGGGGCAATCCCCGGTTTGGTCGAACTTGCTGGAGTCTATATATTCGCGGACGACTAAATCAGATCAACCATAGGAGGCAAATCGATTAATGGATCCCGGCCTGTGTGAGACATCCAAGTGAAACATCGTCGCCACCGAACACCAACATCAAAAACTAATGGCGCCCATACAAACTCAAGCTTCACCCCAAAACATGCATTCCAGCGAGATGATTTGCATATTCTTTCCAAAATATTTTCAAAGTAAATATTAGACAGTCGCTCGATATAAGGTTGAAGATCATCCTTTCTTACAAGGCCTTCTGCAATGTTGTATAATTGGTGAGGCCCCGCTACACTTATGTAAACAATTTTAAAACTGTCCTCGCTGTCGCTGGTAAACTGCTTCATTGCGTCCTTGAATGCTTGCTCGCATCGATCAATCAGACTCTCATGATCGTCGATCGTGACAAGCATTACTCCCCATGAGGGACCCGGTTGCTCAATGTCCTCAATGATATCTACCGTGAAGTCGGCTGAGCTATGTAAGGCACGTCTACCAAATTTGCTTAGTGCTTTATCGAAGACGACAGGTTGGGTAGATGTGCCCATTGCAAAGCCTACTGATCTGAGACGTGCCCAGTTACCACCTTTGTCCAATGGCATTATATGCTCAATAGCCTCAAGCTTTAACATTGAAATTTGATTAACCAAAACTTCCGCATGATGTTTGGTCTTTACCCACTCAGGATACTTTAGTTGCCATGCCGAAGAAACTTGGTTGTCTTTAATTACATTACTCCGTCTCCTGATTTCCGTTAGAACAAGCTCAAGACCTCTATGTTTTTCGGCTGATTTTGAACGCAGCGAAACAGATTTACATTGTATTTTAAAGAATTTACCTCTGTGAATGATGGTTACGTCAGGTTTACCATTGAAATCACCAATGGACACCTCATTCTCCTCATGTTGGAAACTGGCACATGCAAAGACTTCAACTAATAGACCAAGGCCGCTAGTAGTTGCATATATGTATTTGTTTACTTCCTTCTTTATATAAGCTCTTTCGGCGAGCTTTAGCTTACTATCGATCTTATGGATCAGTCTTAGAAGTTCGAAGGCACTGGTAGTGGCATCATCTCGCGCATAATCATTTACTAGCTCATTGTTTTTATCATTCAGCATAACTCCCAAACCGTAGCGGATAGGTGCTGTCCTCAGTTGTGTCCTTTGCTCGATTGTGGATTTCTTTCGATACTTGTTGGTAAGTTTTCTAAGCTGTCTTTCTTCTATGTAATTACTTATGAAGAAGTCTTTGATCTCTAAGTTAAGGTTTGTCATCAACTTTCCTTATGCTGATTAGCAACATCTCAAAAACTAGCAACACGCTAAATGGAAAGAAGGGTGCGGCGGCTGATGCCTAATTTCTCCACAAGACGGACATCATCGCGTCGTTTGAAAATCCCGGCCGTCTGCAACCGCTGACCGGCGAACGTGAACAGATGACCAAGTTCAGAAACTCGCGGTTCCCACGGTGAGGACCATTCGAAGACTAAATCCCTCTAGAATTTTGAAATAACCGAGACTGTGTTTGCTCTCCAGCGAATGAAGCGAGTATTTCAACTACCGCTTCGGAGCACGTATCGGTCCCAACCTTGATTGTAGTAATGTCGATCAGACTGCTATACCTCAAGCAGGGTCTGCGCCTCGGGGAGTGTCCATATGGATAAGCCGAAAGCTTACGGTCAGGTAGGTCGCCGCGCTTCTGGGCGCGGTGGCCGGGGTACTCCAAGCGGTGGCTTTCGTCCTGAAGTCCCTGCCGAACCTGTAGGTCACTGTGGAAGGGAGTTAGTCTTCTCGGGCTGGCCGCCGACCATATCGGAAGTGTGGGCGTCACGGGAATTGCGTTCAAGCGCTACGCTGCAACAGGTTTACCAGCCGCTTCTCGGGCCCTAGGCATCGTCTTGGTCAGCGGCCGCTACTCTTTCGCTCATGTCCGCTGTCGGGAAACCGTCCGAGCCCCTAAATGTCCGCTACGAGCGAACATCTGCCGGCATAAGGCGCTCAGGCTATGTCCGTCTCCTATCATACCGGTAGTCCGGCTGATTGGGCTCGACCCTAACGAGCGGGCGCGTGCGCGAACGACGCCCCCGGCACCTCTCCGGACGCCGGATAGGCCGGCAGTTCCGGCGGCGCCACCCCCCGGTCCGGCCGGTGCGCCGGGAGCCGGGCGAGCGCCACCCTGACCGCCGTATCCAGCTGCACGTCCCCTCCGGTGACGCCCTCGTCGGGCCGGTCGTCGACCTCCGTGTCGGGCGCCACCCCGATGTTCTCGATGATCCAGCGGCCGGCCGGCGCCGCGAGCGCGTCCTTGGGGATCGTGAGCGCCGTGCCGTCCATCAGCTGCCAGGGCGCGTTGATGCCCTGCACGCCGCCCCAGCTCCGCGTGCCGACCAGCGGCCCCAGGCCGTACTGGCGGAAATAGTACGGGAACTGGTCGCCGTCCGACCCCGAGCCCCAGTTCAGCAGCGTCACCATGTCGCGCGGCGGCACCGTGACGGGAAGCGGCGACACCGCGCGCTCCCGGTTGACGAACACGCCGGCGAGCGAGCGGCGGAGCACCGCGAGCACCGCCTGGCTGGTGAAGCCGCCATGGTTCCAGCGCACGTCGATGATCAGCGCGTCCCGGCCGGCCTGCGGATAGAACTGCCGCACGAACTCGCCCCAGCCCGTGCCGACAAAGTCGCCGAGCGCCACATAGCCGACGCGTCCGTGCGACAGCCGGTCGACGCGCGCGCGGTTGCGCGCCGTCCGGTCGACGCCGCGCAGCGTCGTCTCGTCCACGAGCGGCGCCACCTGCAGCGTGCGCCGCGCACCATCGGGGGCGGACGCCACCGTGATGCTCGCCTGCCGGGGCGAGCCGGCCAGCAGCGCGTCCGGGGTGTCGGGCGCCCTGAGCTCGCGGCCGTTCACCGCGAGCAGCCAGTCGCCGTCATGCAGCCCGAGGCCCGGCTCGGTCAGCGGGCTCCGGAACGGCGCCCGGCTGTTGTCGCCGGTCAGGATCCGCCCGAGCCGGTAGCGGCCGGACGCGGCATCGAGCGCGTAATCGACGCCGAGCAGGCCGGTTCGCACCGGCGGCCGCGCGTCCAGGCCAGGGCCCGGCAGCAGGAAGGTGTGCGAGCTGGCGAGCTCGCCCTGCATCTGCCCCAGCAGATAAAGGAAATCCTCCTCCGACCCGACACGGGGCAGCAGCGCCGCATAGGCATCCCGCACCGCCGGCCAGTCGGTGCCGTTCATCGCCCGGCTGAAGAACACGTCGCGGTCGAGCCGCCAGGCCGCCCGGAACATCTCCTGCCACGCCAATCTCGGATCGACCCTCACCCGCAGCCGGTCCGCATCCAGCCTGGCCTCGGGGCCCGGGTCCGGCCCGGTTCCGGCGATGCGCCAGGCGCCGTCGCGGCGGATGGCGACAGCACCGCCCCCGGCCGCCAGGCTGTGGCCGTCCAGCCCGCTCGCGATCACACGGTCCGATCCGGTCGCCAGCTCGAGCACGTGCAGCCGCCCGACCTGCCCCGGCAGGTCGCCGTCGATCAGCTGCGGCGGCCGCGTCTCGTAGAACAGCCGGTCGCCTCTCACCTCCAGGCTGACGATCACCGACGGCTCGACCGGCAGCGCCACCGCCCGCGCCATCAGGCCCGGCAGCTCGGCGTGGAGCGGCGCCGGTGCGCCCGGACGCGGCGGCGCGAGCGGCGACGGGTCGGCGGGATCGAGCGTCACCGCGTACAGCCCATCCGAGTTCAGGGTGGCGATGATGCTCTCCTCGTCGCGGTCGGAGACCAGCGGCTGCTCGTGGCGCTGCGAGACGAAGAACAGCACGCGGCCGTTGGCGGAGAAGCACGGCAGGCGGTCGCTCTCCATCGGCGAGCTGACCACCGTGTCCTGTCCGCTCGCCAGCGACTGCAGGTGGATCGCGCGCTGCCGGCTGGAGCGCAGCGTGCTGTAGGCCACCCACTGCCCGTCCGGGGAGAAGACGCCGTCCCGGATCTCGGCCGCCGCATCCTGCGCGATCCGCCGGGCCGGGCTGCCATCGGCTGGCGCCAGCCAGAGCTCGTGCGCGGCAGTGGGCACCAGCAGCCGCGTCCCGTCCGGCGACCAGACCGGCGTGTAGAGCACGCCGGACGGGACATGCGTCAGCACCCGCTCCGGACCGCCGGCGGCAGGCCTGACCGCGAGCTGCTGCTCGCCGCCGGCATCGGTCGCGTAGGCGATCTGCCGGCCGTCCGGCGACCAGGACGGGTGATCCTCGTCCGCGCCCGGCGTGGCGGTGAGGTTCCGCCAGCTCCCGTCGGCGCGCAGCCCGAACAGGTCGCCCTGCGCGGAGACGGCGAGCTCGCCGCCATCCGGCGACAGCGCGTAGTCGATCGCGTGCATCGCATCGACCAGTCGCGCCGCGGCGGCGGCCGGCACCGTGCGGGACGCGGTGCGCGCGCCGTCGTCGGGCACGTCAACCGCGAGCCGCCGCAGCGTCTCCGACGGCAGATCCAACGCATACAGCAGGCCGCCCTGCTGGAAGGCGATCGTCCGGCCGCCGAGGGACGGCGCGTCCACATCGAAGTCGGTGAAGTGCGTGACCGGCCGCACCGCCTTCGAGACCGTGTCGTAGGCCCAGATGTTGGCGCGAAAGCCGGGCCCGCGATCGGACAGGAAATAGATCGTCCGGCGAAACCACATCGGTGCCGTGTCGGTACCCTTCCAGCCGGTGATCGGGGTCAGCCGCCTGGTGCCGAAATCGTAGGTGGCGAGCGTCTGGTGCTGGCCGCCGAGATACCGCTTGGGCAGGGCCGCGTTCCGGAAGATCCTGTTGTAGGCGATGACATGTCCTCCGGGCCCGAAGGAGAGCAGGCCGGCATGATCGAGCGGCAGCGGCTGCGGCCATCCGCCTCCGACCGGCACGCAGAAGGCGCCCACGATCTTGGTCGACGGCGACCGGCCCGAGGACAGGAACACGACGCCGCGCGAATCCGGCAGCCAGGCCACGATCTCCGCATCGCCCACCGAGTGTGACGCGCGGAACGTCAGCCGTCGTTCCTGTCCGCCCGACGCAGGCATCAGGTAGATGTCGCTGCCGCCGGCCCGGCGCGCGGTGAACGCGATCCAGCGCCCATCGGGCGAGAAGCGCGGGAAGAAGACATCGCCCGGATCGTGCGTGAGCCGCGAGGCCGTGCCGCCGGACAGCGGCGCCGTCCACAGCTCGCCGTGCGCGACGAAGGCGACGAGCCTGTCGGACGCCGTCGGGTAGCGCATGAACGGCGCCACGCGGTCCGACGCCCGCGCCGGCGCCGCGGCGGCGATCAGGCAGGATGCGAGCAGGCCGGCCATCCGGGTCACGGTCGACGACGCCCCGAACCGGGCGATACGGGATTGAAGCACTGGCACGGCGTGTCCCTGGTTGTTCCGAGGCTGGCAGCAAGGCGGATGCCATCGGGAGGGATCCCTGCAACCGGTTGCGCGCACTGCATCTTTTCGATGCTGAACCGTCGAGCGGATGCAGAGGGCTGCGGTCGACGTGGCGAGACTGGTCATTCAGTGGCGTTTTTCGCAAGCTGCCGCATGACCTCCACCACCGCGGAGACGTCCGCCGAGATCACCCGGATGACGAGGGCAGGATGTGCGCAGGCGCTCGGTCCGGAACCGGATCGGCGGCTGGATGCCCCAAGCCGGAAAGGCATGTCGGGATGAGTTTGGTGCGAGCCGGAGAGCACTCCCGATCGGCCACCGCCGTTCGGACTGCCCGGCCTCTTGAACCCGTCAGCGGGAGCGTCCCAACATGGCGGCCACTTCACCCTGCAAGGGACGCCGTCATGCAAGCCGGCCCGGCCGATTTCGGCGAAATCTCTGCCCGCCTTGCAGCCGCTCGGCAGGGCGGGGAAACCGCGACGATGGGCGGCATCAGGCTGCGCATGGTCCGTGTCGCAGGTGGCGGCGACGGTCTATGGGACAGCCACCCGCTGACCGCCGAGACCGTGATCGTCTGGAGCGGCGACCTCATCGTGGAGTTCGGTGGCCAGGTGCTGACCTTGTCGCCCGGCCAATGCTGCGTCGTTCCCGCCGGGGTCGAGCATCGCGGCACATCGCGCGGCGGCGCGGAAGTCGTTCTGCTGCAACAGGCTGGTTGATTGGCCGCCGCCCGCCCGTGCCGGTCCTGACGCAAGCCGCTCCCGCGACCGCCTAGCCCGACGCCGGTACGGGATGCAGCCGCGGCGCCGTCGCGATCAGGGCGGCGCTGTAGCTGTCCTGCGGCGCGGCGATCAGGTGCGCGGTGTCGGCCAGCTCGACGATGCGGCCGTCCTTCAGCACCGCGATCCGGTCGGCGAGCCAGCTCACCGCGGCGAGGTCGTGGCTGATGATGACATAGGCGACATGCTCGCTGCGGCTGAGGTCGCGCAGCAGGGTCAGCAGCATCGCCTGGGTGGAGACGTCCAGCGCCGAGGTCGGCTCGTCCAGCACGATGATCTCCGGACGCGCCGCCAGCGCCCGGGCGACCGCGACGCGCTGCGCCTGGCCGCCGGAGATCTGGTGCGGGAACCGCCCGCCGAGCCCCGGGTCGAGGCCGACCTTGCGCAGCAGCACTGCCACCTCGCGATCCAGCCGGGTGCGCTCCCGCACGCCGCCCAGCCGCAGCGGCTCGGCCAGGCTGTCGCGGAGGCGCAGGCGCGGGTTCAGCGACTCCCGCGGGTCCTGGAACACCACCTGGATGCGCCGGCGCGCGCGCCTGAGGTCGGCCGAGGGCAGGCCGGCGATCGCCTGGCCGTCGAGCAGGATGCGGCCCTCGAAGGGCTGCATGTGCAGGATCGCCCGGCCCAGCGTCGACTTGCCCGAGCCGCTCTCGCCGACGATGCCGAGGCATTCGCCGCGTCGCAGGGTCAGGCACACGTCCTGCAGTGCCGGCGCCGCGTGTCCGTAGCGCACGCTGACATGCTGCAGCTCCAGCAGCGGCGCCAGGGCCGCGCGGTCGATGGCGGCCGGCGCGTGCCCGGTCTCCAGCTGCGGCGGCGGCGGCGGGAACAGGCAGGCCGCCGCCTCCTCGGCGTCGCCGCGCGGCGCCGGATAGCCGGCGTCGCAGGGCGGCTGGTGATGGGCGCAGCGCGGGGCGAAGCGGCAGCCGGGCGGCCGGGCGGCGGGGTCGGGCAGGGTGCCGGGGATGCCGCGCAGCGTCAGCTGGCCGAGCCGCGGCACCGCGATCAGCAGCGCCTGGCTGTAGGGATGGCGGGGGCTGGCGAAGAAGCGCCCGGCCTCGCCCCATTCCACCGGGCGCCCGGCATAGAGCACCGTCAGCCGGTCGGCATGCGCCTCCACGATCGAGAGATCGTGGGTGATGAACAGCACGCCGAGCCGGTGCGTGCGCTGCAGCCGCGCCAGCAAGGCGAGGATCTGGCGCGCCACCAGCGGATCGAGGCCGGTGGTCGGCTCGTCGGCGATCAGCACGCGCGGATCGCAGGCCAGCGCCGCCGCGATCATCACCCGCTGCCGCTGGCCGCCGGAGAACTGGTGCGGGTAGTCGTCGAGGCGCCGGGCGGGCTCGGGAATGCCGACCTCGCCGAGCAGCTCGATCGCCCGCGCCCGCGCCTGCGCCCGGCTGCCGCCGGCATGCAGACGATGGCCTTCAGCCACCTGCGCGCCGATGGTGGCCGACGGGTTGAGCGCCGAGAGCGGGTTCTGGAACACCATGCCGATGCGGCCGCGCAGCCGACGCATCGCGCGCTCGCTCTGCGCCAGCAGGTCGACGCCCTCGAACAGCGCGCGCCCGGCGACCTGCCCGCCCGGCGGCAGCAGCCGCATCGCCGCCAGCGCCGCGATGGTCTTGCCAGAGCCGCTTTCGCCGACGAGCGCGGTCATCTCGCCGGGACGGACGGCGAGATCGAGCGCCTCCAGCACCTGCACGCGCCCGCCGCCGCCATGCGCCGGCAGCGACACGCCGAGCCGGTCGAGCTGCAGCACCGGCTCGCTCATCGCGTGGTGCCCGCGCGCGCCAGCAGGCCCTGGCCGATCAGCGACGCCGACAGCAGGGAGGCGAAGATCAGCAGGCCGGGCGGCAGGATCAGCCACCACGGATCGAGTGCCACCAGCTGCAGCGCGCTCTCCAGCAGCCCGCCCCAGCTGGTCTGCGGCGGCTGCAGGCCGAGGCCCAGGAACGACAGCGCCGACAGCACCAGGATCATGTCGCCGACCAGGAAGGTGAAGTTCACCACCAGCACCGGCGCCATCACCCGCAGCAGATGGGTGGTCGCGACATGCAGGAAGCCGCCGCCCATCTGCCGCGCCGCCTGCACGAACTCGCGGTCGCGCTGCGCCAGCGTCTCGTTGCGCACCAGCCGGGCCAGCGGCGGCCAGGAGATCAGCCCCAGCAGCAGGATCAGCGACGGGGTGGAGAGCTTGAGGATGGCGGCGAAGAAGATCAGCACCACCAGCCCCGGCAGCGCCAGCACCGCGTCCAGCAGCCGCATCAGCAGGCTGTCGAGCCAGCGCGGCCCGAGCCCTGCCGCCAGCCCGTAGAGCAGGCCGGCGAGGAAGGTGGTGCAGGCGGCCGGGATCGCCACCAGCAGCGTGGCCTGCCCGGCACTCAGCAGCCGGGCCAGGTTGTCGCGGCCGATCTCGTCGGTGCCGAGCGGGAAGGCCGCGACCGGACGCGACAGGGCGCTGGCCGGATGCAGCGCATACGGGCTGGCGCCGTAGCCCAGCGGCAGCGCGAAGCAGAACAGCACGATCAGCAGCGCCAGCACGGTGCCGGCGGCCAGCGCGGTGCTGTGCCGGAACGCCCCCAGGCTGATCCAGCCGACCAGGGCGGCCGGGCTGCGGCCGCTGAGCGGACGGTCCGGCGGCGTGCCGTCGCCGGCGAGGGCGCCCGGCATCGCCGGGACCTGCTCAGGCATAGCCCGTGCGCGGATCGAGCAGCCCGTTGACGAGGTCGGCGGCCAGGTTGCCGAGCACGGTCAGCACGCCGATCACCAGCACGATGCCGATCAGCACCGGGTAGTCCTGGCTGACCGCCGACTGCCAGAGCAGCCAGCCGAGCCCCGGATAGGAGAACACCGTCTCGGTGACGATGCCGCCGGCGAAGATGGTCGGCAGCGACAGGCCGAGGATGGTCACCAGCGGCCGCAGCGCGTTGCGCAGCACGTGCCGGAACAGGATGCGCGCGGGCGAGGCGCCGCGTGCGGCGGCCGAGCGCACATAGTCGCGGCCGAGCTCCTCATGCACCGACTGGGCGAAGTAGCGCGACAGGGTCGGGATGGTGAGCAGGGTGATGGTGGCGGCCGGCAGGGCCAGGTGCGCCAGCGTCGAGCCCGCGGTCTGGTGCGCCAGCCTGAGATCCTCGACGCCGCCGGCCGGAAACCATTCGAGCTGCATCGCGAACCACAGGATCAGCAGCGTGCCGATGAAGAAGGAGGGCAGCGCATACAGCGCCAGCTCCAGTCCGCCGATCGCGCGGCCGAGGCGCCCAGCGTAATGGACGCCATGCGCCAGCCCCAGCGCCGAGGCGATCAGCAGGCTGGCGGCCAGGGCCGAGAGCTGCAGCAGGATGGTGTTGGCCTCGTAGGAGACCAGCATCCCCGCCACCGGGCGATTGACCAGATAGGAGCTGCCGAGATCGAGATGCAGCAGGTTCCACAGCCAGCGCAGATATTGCCGCCAGATCGGCAGATCGAGGCCGAAGCCGTGGTTGATCGCGGCGATCGCCTCGGGCCTGGCACCCGGGCCCAGGATCGCGAAGGCCGGACCCCCCGGGGTCAGGTGGACCAGCACGAAGGCGAAGCTGATCAGCAGCAGCAGCGACAGCGCGGCACTGCCGGCGCGGCGCCTAAGCGTGCGGAGCATGCGCCGCCTCCGCGACGTCGGCCGGGCAGGCGAGCGGCCCCGACAGCGTCAGCAGCTCGGGCGACCACATGCTGTTCGGGCTCAGGAAGTCGGTGACGCCACCGAGGCCCGGCCGCACCAGCAGCGCCGGCGTCGGGCCCGGCAGATACAGATGCGGCGCCTGCTCGGCCGCATAGTCCTGCACCGCATGCAGCGCGTCGTCGCCGTCGCCGAACATCACGTCGCGGTTGAGCGCGTCCATGTGCGCGTCGCGGTAATGGCCGTAATTCTCCGAGCCGTCGGAGGCGAAGAAGTCGTGCACGTCGGGAAAGGCCGGGATCGACCAGCTCAGGGTCACCAGATCCCAGGGCTGCCCGTTGCCGGCCAGGGTCGCGAGCAGCTGGTTGAAGCCGATCATGTGCAGCGAGACGTCCATCCCCAGCGCCCGCAGGTTGCGCTGGATCACCTGCGCCTGGATGACGCCGCTGACGCCTTCGGAGGAGGTCTCGATCTCGAAGGCGAGGCGCTGGCCGTTCCTGGCCAGGATGCCGTCCGGCCCCGGCCGCCAGCCCTCCGCGGCGAGCAGGGCCCTGGCGGCGGCGGGATCATGGGACAGGTCGGCATAGCCGGCGCGGGCAGCCTCGGACTGCATGGCGCCCATCGAGCCGGGAATCGGGCCATGATCGACCGCGGCATGGCCTGAATAGACCAGATCGATGATTTCCTGCTGGTCGATGCCGCGAACGATCGCCCGTCGCACCGCCAGGTCAGCCAGGAACGGCGCCCTGGCGGAGCGCATGTTGAAGTAGCCGTTGCCGTAGGTGAAGTTCGGCGTCGGCCTGACGATGTCGAAGCCGGGCAGCCGGGCCGCGAACTTCGACAGCAGATACGGGATCGCCGCCATGTCGAGGGCGCCGGAGCGCAGCTCCTCGAGCGCCTCGTTGCCGTTCGGGAACGCCACCACCAGACGCCTGATCTGGGCATGGTGGCCGCCATAGAGCGGGTTCGGCTCGAACACCAGGTGCCGGCCGATGGCGAACTCCTTGAGCAGGAACGCGCTGTCCGACACCTTGAACAAGGCCGGGTCGTTCTGCCGCCGCCTGATGTCGACCAGCGACAGGCCGGCATAGACGTGCTTGGGCAGCGGAAAGAAGACGTTGCTGAGGCCGAGCGAGATGAACCAGGCGGGGTTCACCTTGCGCACCATGCGCAGCTCGACCTGGTGCGGCGACAGCGCGCGCGCACTCCGGATCAGCGTCGGCATGCCGCCGGTGCCGTAGTACACGTAGGCGGGACCGAGCTTGCGGACGAGGTCGATGGTGAACAGCAGGTCGTCGGCGGTGACCGGCACCCCGTCCGACCAGAGCCAGTCATGCAGGGTGACGATGAAGGTCAGCCCGCCATCCGGGGTGTCCACCGACTGCGCCAGCCCGCGGCTCGGGTCGGGCTTCTCGTTGCGGTCGGTCCAGACCAGCGGCCGGTAGATCTGCTCGAACATCTGGTGGGCATAGACCGCGGTGCTGAGTAGCGGGCTCAGCGAGGTGACCGGCGCCGGCGGCCCGTTGCCGACGCCGGTCGGTATGATGACCGTGCCGCAGCTGGCCGGTCCGCTCGCCGCCCGGCCTGCCGCCGGAACGCCGGCGAACAGGGCGCAGGCCGTCACGCAGGCGACGACGGGGCTCAAAAATGAGAAGCGGGTGCGCACCCGATCGAGGTGCCAGAGCTAACGGTTCATGTCCAGAGCGCATGCCACCTCTGCCTTCAGAGCAGGGAGCACCGTCTCGGTGAACCAGGGGTTCCTGCGCTCCCAGACGGCGGTGCGCCAGGAGGGATGCGGCAGCGGGAACCGGTCCGGCAGATACCGGCGGAAGTGCCGCACCCGTTCGGTCATCAGGCCCGAACCCAGCACGTGCGCCTGCGCGTAGGTGCCGATCAGCAGCGTCAGCCGGATGGCGGGCATCTGCGCCAGCACCCGGTCGCGCCACAGCGGCGCGCATTCCGGCCGTGGCGGCCGGTCGCCGCCCTGGGGCAGCCGCCCCGGATAGCAGAGCCCCATCGGCAGGATCGCCACCCGGCTGGCATCGTAGAACACCGTCTTGTCGAGCCCGAGCCAGTCGCGCAGCCGGTCGCCCGAC
This sequence comes from uncultured Acetobacteraceae bacterium, assembly GCA_964236105.1. GTDB lineage: Bacteria > Pseudomonadota > Alphaproteobacteria > Acetobacterales > Acetobacteraceae > Lichenicola. The sequence continues at coordinate 33,849 of CAXSBC010000005.1, forward strand.
GCGTCCCAGAAGGAGAGGCCCTTCTCGTGCACCACCGTGCCGGGGGCCTGGCTCGCGATCAGCAGGCGCGCGGTGCGCGACACGTGCAGGATCGGCCTCGGACCCAGCGGCAGGCTCGGCGCGCAGACCCGGCAGCCGCGCACCTCGGCCAGCAGCCGGTCCAGCGCCTCGTCCGGCGCGCCGCTCATCGCGCCAGCACGTCGTCCACGAAGGCGGGCACCAGCTCGGTCGCGGGGCCGGTCAGGCTGTCGTCGAACTGCGACCAGCCCTCCGACAGCTCCAGGTTGAGCTCCACGGTGCGGGCATGTCCGCTGGCGAGCTGCACGAAGCCCGCCGCCGGATACACCGTGCCCGAGGTGCCGATCGCGACGAACAGGTCGCATCGCATCAGTGCCTGGCTGATCGCCTGCATGTGCATCGGCTCCTCGCCGAACCACACCACGTCCGGCCGCAGCGCGGTCGCGGCACAGGCGGGGCAGGGCGTGCCGGTGCCGGCGGGCGCGTCCCAGTCCGGCGTGGCGCCGCACGCGGTGCAGCGCAGGCGGCGCAGCTCGCCATGCATGTGCAGCAGGCGGCGCGAGCCCGCGCGCTCGTGCAGGTCGTCGACATTCTGGGTGACGATCAGCAGCTCCCGCTCCGGGGACCGGCCGAGCTCGTGCTCCAGCCGTGCCAGCGCCCGGTGCGCCGCGTTGGGCGCCACGCCGGGCAGCTGCGCGCGGCGGCCGTTATAGAAGTCGTGCACCCGCTGCGGGTCGCGGGCGAAGGCGTCCGGGGTGCAGACATCCTCGATCCGTACCTGCGCCCAGAGGCCGTCCGCGTCGCGAAAGGTGTGCAGGCCGGACTCCCGGCTGATGCCGGCGCCGGTGAGGATGACGATGCGGCGTGGAACCATGCCGCACGCGTCCGCTACGGCTCGTCGGTCGGCGTCGGCTGCTCGCCGATCGTGAAGATCACGATCCGCTGGCCGGCATGGGCGAAATAGACCGAGCAGGCGATCAGCGCGCCGTCGGTGAGGGGCTGCCTCGCCTGGCTGAGATCGAACTCGGCGGTGAGCGGCTGGATCTTGTCGTGCAGCGCCGGCGGCAGGTCGAGACCGTTCTGCGGGGTGTGATCGCCGTTCGGGTCATGGCGGCGGGCGATGGCGGCCTGCTGCTGGTCGGTGGTGGGGGCCTGCACGTCCTCGTGCAGGGTGCCGTTGCGCAGCGCCACCTGACCCGCGGTCGGACACTCGACGCGGATCAGCCGGTCGGCCAGCTCGCCATGGTTGGCGATGATGGTGCTGAGCCGCGCGCTCGAATGCGCCGGATCGGCCTGCGCCCAGGACGGGCCGATCTGCACCGGGCCGGCCACCTGGCCGACTGCGCCGGCGATCGTGCCCGGCGCGGTCGACAGCAGCAGCAGCACCCCAGCCGCGCCGCGCAGGACGGCCGGTCGGACAGGCACGCTAGACGAGTTCATAATCGACCTCCGCGGTATACACCGGCTGATCCGGACCGGGCTGCGAGCTGAACAGCGTGAAGCTGTCCATGGTGACGGGCTGCGTGCGGAGCAGGTTGTGCCGCTGCACCCAGCCGGCAAGAACCGGTTCCGCCACGCCGTCGACGCGCGCCAGCGACACGTGCGGCTGAAACCGCCGTCGCTCCGACGGCAGGCCCGCGCGCTGCAGGGCCGTCTCGATCTTGCCCTGCAGGTGATCGAGGCGCTCGTTCCGCTCGATGCCCGCCCACACGGTGCTGATCCGGCCGTTGCGCTCGAAGACGCCGACACCGCTCAGCACGAGCTCGAACCGGCGGCCGCGTAGCGACTGCAGCGCGAGATCGATCTCGTCGGCGACGTGCGACCGGGTCTCGCCGATGAAGCGCAGCGTCAGGTGCAGGGTCTCCGGCGCCATCCACCGTGCGCCGACGAGCCCTCCGCATAGGCCGGTCAGGGTTTCGCGGAGGCTCCATGGCAGGTCCAGCGCCACGAACAGCCGCATCAGTAGGCCCGGCGACGCCGCGAGAACAGCAGCACCACCGCGGCCAGCACCGCCAGCATCACCGTCGTGCGGGAGGAGGAGGGGGCCTGGCTGGCAGGAGCGGAACGGGTCACGGTCATGCCTCGGCGGCTGCCTTTCGGTGCGTCGCGTCGGCCACGCGCCTCGGCATGCAACCGTGCCCGCGACGATGGGGCTGGTCAACGTCCACAAGCCCGGCCGACACCACGGGTGCCACGCCAGCCGCCTCGTGTCGGAGTCTGGCCGGACCGCTGTTATCCTTGACCTTGCTGGCGGAACATCCAATGTATCCACAGACGGCCGGGACGACCTGGCTGCACAGGAATCGAAAGAAAATGGCCTTCGTTCCCGACTATCGTACCACCTCTCGCGCGGCAGGCGCGGGCGCCCAGGCCGGGGTCGTGGATCTTGGGCTGCGCGCCTACATGCTGCGCGTTTATAACTGGATGGCATCCGGACTGGTGCTGACGGGCCTCGTCGCCTACGGCATCTCCCACAGCCAGCTCTCGGCGCTGTTCCACCAGACGGTGATGCTGCCGTCGGGCACGGTGGCGATCCGGCCGACCATGCTCGGCATGGTGTCGATGTTCGCGCCGCTGGCCTTCGTGCTGGTGCTGAGCTTTGGCGTGAACAAGCTGTCACGCACGGCCGCGCAGACGCTGTTCTGGGCGTTCTGCGCCGCGATGGGCGTCAGCCTGACCAACCTGTTCTTCGTCTATACCGATCTGTCGATCGTCCGGGTGTTCTTCATCAGCGCCGGCACCTTCGCGGCGATGAGCCTGTACGGCTATACGACGAAGACCGATCTGACCAAGCTGGGCTCGTTCCTGATGATGGGGCTGTTCGGCATCATCATCGCCAGCATCGCCAACATCTTCATGCACAGCCCGGGTCTCTATCTGGCGGTGAGCGTGCTGGGCGTGCTGATCTTCACCGGCCTGACCGCGTTCGACACGCAGCGGATCAAGTGGAACTACAGCCAGTTCGCCTACTACGAAGGTGCCGACGGCGCAGCGAAGCGCAGTGTCTACGACGCGCTGACCCTGTATCTGAACTTCATCAACCTGTTCACCTTCCTGCTGCAGCTGACCGGCACCCGCAACAGCAACAACTGATCCGGCGAACCTTTACGGAACACGACGATGACTCCGACCGAAAGGTCGGGGTTTTTCGTATCCGGGTTTGCACAGTCAGCTGCAGGCGCACGAGCGGTACGGGCCGAACGAAGACGGGCCAGCCTGCGCCGCTGACGCTACCGTTCTACGGGCAGCAACGAGCCGGTTCTCGCAGCGATCCGGGAGATGGTCCGTCGACCCCGGTTGCCGCTTCGAACTGGTCAACCGGGCCGGCCGCTGACGGCCGGCCGGAGCGTCTTCAGGCGATGGTTTTGAGGTAGTCCGTGAGCTTGGCGGCCGCCGCGTTCTTGTCGATCCGCTCCAGCGCGCCGAGTTCGGCCGCCAGCCGGTCCATGGCCGCCTCGTAGATCTGCCGCTCCGAGAAGCTCTGGTCGGGCTGGCCGGCATTGCGGTGCAGGTCGCGCACCACCTCGGCGATCGCCAGCGGATCGCCGGAATTGATCTTGGCCTCGTATTCCTGGGCCCGCCTGGACCACATGGTGCGCTTGATGCGCGCGCGGCCCTTCAGGATCGCCAGCGCCTCGTCGAACAGCTTGCGGGTCGCCAGCTTGCGCAGGCCGGCACTTTTCGCCTTCGCGACCGGGACGCGCAGCGTCATCCGGTTCTCCTCGAAGGTGATATGGATCAGCTCGAGCTTGTGCCCGGCGATCTCCTCGGTGGCGATGCGCTCCACCTTGCCGACGCCGTGGGTCGGATAGACGACATGATCGCCTTCCAGGAACGGCTCGTCGTCGCGGGGCTTGCGGGCGACGATGGGACGCGGTCTGGTGTCGGGCGTCGTGTCGTCCGCAACGGGCTCGGCGTCGACCTGGTCGTCCGCCTCGATCGGTTTTGTCGCTGTCTTGGTCAGCACGTGCTCGCGGTCTCCTGCTTCGGCCCGATCGGGCGCGGAACCGCCACGTCGGGACCGTCCCACGTCCTGACGACGAGGGGAGCGGCCTCCGGGCGATTTGCGTTAGTCTCAAATGATAGCACAACGGTGGTGGCGACGGAACCCTGTTGCCGGCGACCGCCAGGTTCCGGCCCGGCCGGCGGCGAGGCCGGGCCGGGCAGTCCTGCGCGCGGTCAGGCCAGCAGGCCGAACAGGTCGGTCGCGACCTCGGGCTCGTCGAAGCGGGACACGCTGATGCCGAGCAGGCGAACGCTCTTCTCGAACGGACACACCGACTGCAGCAGGTCTGCCGCCAGGCAGCCGAGCTCGCCGCGCGTGCCGATCGCCCGGCCCGTCGAGATTGCGCGGGTGATGATCCGGAAGTCGGAGAACTTCACCTTCAGGGTGACGGTCCGCGCCTGGCGTCCGGCGGCGACCGAGCGGGCCCAGACCTTGTCGATGGCTGGCTGCAGCGCGCTCAGCGCCTCGTCGCCGGCGACGAGGTCGCGCTCGAAGGTATGCTCGGCGCCGATGGACTTGCTCGGCCGGTCGGTCACCACCGGCCGCTCGTCCTGGCCGCGCGCGATGGCGTAGTAGTGCGGACCGGACTTGCCGAAATGCCGGGCCAGGAACGCGGCCGAGCAGTCGCGCAGATCGATGCCGTTGCGGATGCCGAGGCGCTCCATCTTGGCTGCCGTCACCGGACCGACGCCATGGAACTGGCTGACCTTCAGGGTCTCCACGAAGCGCGGCCCCATGCGCGGCGTGATCACGAACAACCCGTCCGGCTTGCGATGATCCGAGGCCAGCTTGGCCAGGAACTTGTTGTAGGACACGCCCGCCGACGCGGTCAGTCGCGTGTCAGCCCGGATCCGCGCCCGGATCTGCTCGGCGATCGCCGTCGCCGAACCGAGATCCACCAGCGGCCGGGTGACGTCGAGATAGGCCTCGTCGAGCGAGAGCGGCTGGATCATCGGCGTGTAGCTCGCAAAGATCTGCCGGATCTGCCGGGAGACCTCGCGATACACGTCGAAGCGCGGCGGCACGAAGACCAGCTCCGGGCACTGCCGCCGCGCGGTGACCGACGGCATCGCCGACCGGACGCCGTAGCGACGCGCCTCGTAGCTGGCGGCCGCCACCACGCCGCGCTCGCGCGAGCCGCCGACGGCGACCGGCCGGCCGCGCAGGGCCGGGTCGTCGCGCTGCTCCACCGACGCATAGAAGGCGTCCATGTCGACATGGATGATCCGACGATGATCCCGCCCGGCCGCCTCCGTCACCCGCCGCCTCCGCTGACCGGCCGCTGCTCCCGCGGCATGTTCACTATACGTTCGAGCGGTGTCGAGCGCGACCGATCCAGCCGGCGTCGCCCGGCGGCGATTCCCCACCTTCGGGCTTGCACGGAGCCGCCTGACGGGAACACTATACGACGACGAAATGACATAGACATTGCAAAGGCCGCGAGCCGGTCCGGCCCTTGATGGTATCGGACCGCTCGCGCGGGCATCGCCGCCCTCGGCCCGAGGCCTTGCCGGCCCGGTGTTTGCAGCGCAGCCTCGATCTGTCGATGGAGCCACCCGATCACATGTCCGCTCGTGACCCTCGCCGACCTGCCGGCACGCCGTCAGCCACGCTGCCGCGCGGGTGCCGCCGATGACGCAGATCGACCGGGATCGCGTGGTGTTCTCGATCCTCTACAACGAGAGCCGCGAGTTCCTGCAGATCCTGGTCGAGAACTTCCTGGGCTTCACGGGCCCGGAATCGATCCTCGTCCTCAACATGCCGGTCGGGCGCGAGATCTCCTGCCAGGCGATCGAGCGGAGCGACCGGGTCTTCGTGTTCAACGGCGCGGTCAAGCGCCACAAGTTCGGCCACACCCTGCTGAACGGCCATGTCGAGACGTTCGACCATGCGCTGCAGGTGATCGGGGACTTCGACTATTTCTGCCCGCTGGCCTCCAACAGCCTGCTCGTGCGCCCGTTCGACCTGGCGGCGACGAAGGCACGGCGCCAGACCCACCACCATTCCGCGTCCGTCGATGTCACCAACCTGCCCGAACACTGGTGGTGGCCGAAGATCCGGCAGACCCCGGCGCTGGGGGCGTTCATCCAGGAGACCTGGAACATCCGGCTGCTCTGCCAGAACCAGATCGAGGGGCTGTTCGCGACGCGGTCGGACTGGGGGCTGGTGCATGCATCGCACGCCGAGATCGTCGAGCTCGGCAGGCTGATGGATCCCCAGGCGCGCTTCGCGCTCGAGGAGATCCTGCCCTCGACGCTGATCACCAATTTCGGCTCCAGCTTCTTCACCTATGTCTGCCGGATCCTGGGCAGCCGGGGTCACGACCGCCCGGTGCTGATCGACGATCTGCTCGGGCTGCTCGACGGCGAGCCGGCTCAGTTCTGCGCGGTGAAATGGTTCGAGCGGAGCCCGCACGACCTTGCCGCCGTGGCTGTCGCGCAGGCCTGGAGCCGGGACCTGCTCGCAGGCCTGCGCGACAGCATCGCCGCCAACGACGCGCTGGATCTGCTGACGCAGCGCACCATCCTGGAGGCGGTGGTGGCGTCGCTGCGCCGGCACGAAGTGCTGCGCGCCACGCAGGATGCGGACGCCTCGTTCCCCCCGCTGCAGTTCAGCCAGCAGATGACGGCGAGCCGCCAGCAGCTGGCGCTGGGCGAGCGCAGCACCGCGTCGGGGGACGCCGCCACCTTTCTGTTCATGGAAAATACCGGGCACGAGCTGCGGCTGGATGTGCGCATCGAACAGGCCGGGGAGCGGCGGATCTCGATCGAGGCCGAGCGCGTGCCGGCGCCGCACGACGCGGCGTCGGGCGAGGCGGTGCTCGAGGGCTATCTGTATCTGAGCCCGACGACGCGACTGCACGGCCGGATCGTTCGCCTCACGGTGCCGCTTCCCCCCACCGCGGATCAGGAACAGGCCGCCCGGCACGTCATCGTGCGCAGCGGAGGCCACCACAAGCGGGTCGAGCCATGGCACGTGTCGGACGCGGACGGGATGCGCTCTTACTATTTCCAGCCGGTCGCGGTGGCGGAGCAGGACCAGATCTGGCTGGGCCTGCCGGTGTTCAGCCACTGGCATTTCGATGCGGCCCTGGATCTGATCTAGGTCCGATGCCGTCGCTCCTGGTCCGGGACCGGCTCCATCACGCAGAAGGATAGGCAGTCCGTGAAACGCCTGATCGTGGATCTCGACGACACCCTGACCTGTCCCGACCAGACGCGCTCCTATGCCGAGAAGGAGCCGAACCTGCCCCTGGTCGCCAGGCTGCGCGAGTACAAGGCGGACGGGTTCGAGATCGTCATCCAGACGGCGCGCAACATGCGCACGTTCGAGGGCGCGATCGGCAAGATCAACGTGCACACGCTGCCGGTCATCATCGCCTGGCTGCAGCGCCACGACGTGCCCTACGACGAGATCCATGTCGGCAAGCCCTGGTGCGGCTTCGAGGGGTTCTATGTCGACGACCGCGCGATCCGGCCGTCGGAGTTCGTGTCGCTGTCGCTCGAGGAGATCAACGCCCTGATCCGGCCGGCCGGCTGAGCGATGGCGCTGCGCCTCATCACCTCGGCAGCCTATCTGGGGCAGGAGCTGGCTGCCGAGTTCGGCAAGATCCCGCCGGCCTTCCTGCCGGTGGGCGTGTCCCGGCTCTACGACGTGCAGGCCGCCCGGCTGGGGGCCGGCGGACCGATCCATCTGACCATCCCCGAGAGCTTCGTGCCGCAGCCCTTCGACCAGCGGCGGCTGCAGGAGCTGGAGGTGATCCTGGTGCCGGTGCCCGAGGGCCTGCTGCTGGGCGAGGCGATCGTCTATGCGATCAACTCCATCGACATGCCGGCGGGCCCGGTGCAGATCCTGCACGGCGACACGCTGATCGGCGACGTGCCGGCGGAAGCGCTCGACCTGATCGGCGTCCATGACGAGGGCGACGACTATTCCTGGGCCGCGGTCGACGTCGAGGACGGGCTCGCCACCGGGCTGGAGGTGATCGCCGCCGCGGAGGGCCGCGACGACAGCCGGCCGGTCGCCTGCGGCTATTTCGCCTTCGAAAGCAGCAGCCGGCTGGTGCGCGCGATCACCCGGGCGCGCGGCGACTTCATCGAGGGCCTCAACCTCTATGCGCGCGAGCGGCCGGTCCGGGCGGTGCGGATCGAGCAGTGGAACGATTTCGGCCACATCCAGACCTATTTCCGCTCGCGGCGCGTCATCACCACCGCGCGGTCCTTCAACATGCTGCACATCGATGCCACCACGGTGCGCAAGTCGAGCCGCGACGTGGCCAAGATGCAGGCCGAGGCCGACTGGCTCGGCCGCCTGCCGGCACCGCTGCTGCCGTTCAGCGCCCGGCTGCTCGAAGCGGGCGGCGCGTCAGGCACCGCCTTCTACAAGACCGAATACCAGTATGCGCCGACGCTGTCGGAGCTGCTCGTGTTCTGCCAGGTCGGCCGCGCCACCTGGAAGAACATCCTGCGCTCCTGCCGGGACTTCCTGCAGACCTGCACCCGGTTCGACGGCGGCGGTTCCGGCGATGCGGTGCTGGCCGAGCTCGCGGTCGCCAAGACGCAGGTGCGGCTGGAGCGCTACGGGCGCGAGACCGGGTTCGACATCGACCGGCCGACCCGCCTGGACGGCCGGCCGCTGCCCTCGCTCCGGCAGATCGCGCAGGAGGTGGCCCAGGCGATCGACCTGTCCTCCGGGCGGCCGGACACGGTCATGCATGGCGACTTCTGCTTCAGCAACATCCTGTACAACTCGCGCGCCGCACGGATCAGCGTGATCGACCCGCGCGGCTACGTGCAGGACGGGCAGCCCTCGCTGTTCGGCGATACGCGCTACGATCTCGCCAAGCTGTCGCATTCGATCGTCGGCCGCTACGACCACATCCTGGCCGGCCGCTACGAGCTGCGACGCGACGCCAGCCACGCGTTCGCGCTCAGCTTCGAGAGCAGCGCCCATCATCGCTGGCTGCGGGACAGCCTCGACGAGTTCGAGGTGGACGGGCTGCTGGCCGGCGGCCGCGGCGTGCAGGCGGTGACCGTCGGGCTGTTCCTGTCCATGCTGCCGCTGCATGCCGATCGGCCGGACCGGCAGGCGGCCTTCATCGCCAACGCGCTCCGCCTCTACGACGAACTGCAAGGACGCCCGACGTGATCGTCATCCCGATGGCCGGATTGTCGCGCCGCTTCACCGAGGCGGGCTACGGCGTGCCGAAATACATGCTGCCGCTGCGCGGAACCACGGTGTTCGCACACGCCGTCGGCAGCTTCTCGGCCCTGTTCGCAGGCACGCCGTTCCTGTTCGTCGCCCGCCACGTCGCCGGCACCGAGGGGTTCCTGCGCGAGCAGTGCGCCGCCCTGGGGATCGCCGACGCGCGGTTCGTCATGCTGGAGCGCGAGACGGCAGGCCAGGCCGACACCGTCGAGCTCGGCCTGCGCTCGGCCTCGGTCGAGGACGGGGCGCCGGTCACCATCTTCAACATCGACACCTTCCGGGCGCGCTACGCCGTGCCCGATGCCGGCTGGTTCCAGGGGTCGGACGGCTACCTGGAGGTGTTTCGCGGCAGCGGCGCGAACTGGTCCTATGTCGGCCCGGCCGAGGATGCGGCCGAGCCGCTGGTCGCCCGCACGACGGAGAAGCAGCCGATCTCGGATCTGTGCTGCGACGGGCTGTATCATTTCGCCCGCGCGGGCGATTTCCGCCAGGCGCTGGACCGCGAGCGCGCCCGTCCGTCGCTGCCGGAGCTCTACGTCGCCCCGCTCTACAACCACCTGATCGCCGCCGGCCGGCGCATCCACTACGACATCGTGCCGGACGGGGTGATCACCTTCTGCGGCGTGCCTGCCGAATACGAGGCGGCGCTGGCGTCGGGCTGAGCGTCCGGCGCCTCAGTCGATGCGGTCCTCGTCGTCGACGTCGTCGATCGGCCGGGGCACGCGGGTCGCCGACAGCAGCTTGAAGCCGCCCACCACGAGCAGCACGCCGATCAGGATCGGCAGCCTGGCGAGCAGCCAGCTTGTGGTCCAGGCCGGCACGTTGCTCGAGTTAAAGTTGAAGGCGAGCGACCAGACGCTGACCGAGGCCATGATGAAGCCTGCCAGCATCAGGGCGACGATCAGGTAGACGCGCTTCAGCAGCATGGCGGACCTTCCAGGCGATGGGCGGCGGCGGCGTCCGCCGCGAGCCGGGAATGGCGGTAGCCGTAGGTGACATAGCACAGTGCGCCGATCGCCACGTAGCCGAGCAGCAGGGCCGCCGGGATCGGATTGTGGTTCAGCAGCGCCGTGGCGATGTCGATCAGCAGCGGGACCGCCATCACCAGCGCGAACAGGATGCCCAGCGCCGGCACCACGCCCACCCAGACGCCGCGGATGCGGATGCCGCCGAACGGCACCGGGAAGGGCGGCTTCAGGTCGGGACAGGCGTTGCGCTGCCAGATCACGGTGAAGCAGACGATGCCGAACGCGGTGGTGGTGCCGAGGCTCACCAGGTCGCTGATGATGTCGATCGGCAGCAGCGCGGTGGCGGCGGCGACGCCCAGGCCCAGCAGGATGGTGCCGAGCCAGGGGGTGCGGAAGCGCGGATGCAGCACGCAGAACACGTGCGGCAGCAGCCCGTCGCGGGCGATGGTGAAGAAGATGCGGCTCTGCCCGTACTGCAGCACCAGCATCACCGACAGCAGCCCGGTCACGGCGCCGATCTTGACGAACAGCGCGAGCCACGGCTGGTGCATCGCGTCCACGGCGATGGCCAGCGGATCGGCGACGCCGAGCTGCCGATAGGGCACCACGCCAGTCATCACGGCTGCCACGCAGATATAGACGACGGTGCAGATGGCCAGCGAGCTGAGGATGCCGATCGGCACGTCGCGTTTGGGGTTCTTGGCTTCCGCCGCCGCGGTGGACACCGCCTCGAAGCCGACATAGGCGAAGAAGATCACCGAGGCCGCGCGGAAGATGCCGGGAATGCCGTAGCGGAAGCCGCCCTCGTTGGGCGGGATGAACGGCGTCCAGTTGGCCGGGTGGATGGCCGAGATGCCGAGCACCACGAACACCAGCAGCACCGACACCTTCAGCACCACGATGACGCTGTTGACGGTGGCCGATTCAGACACCCCGATCACCAGCAGGGCGGTGACGATCACCGAGGCGAAGGCGCCCACCAGGTTCATGCCGTGGCCGATATCGAGCAGCGTGCTGCCGTGCGGGCCGGGCAGGGTCTGCACGTAGGAGGTCGAGTACCAAGCCGGGATGTTGAGGCCGAAATCCTGCAGCAGGCTGGTGGCGTAGCCGGAGAAGCCAGCCGCCACGCCGGCGCACGAGATGCCGTACTCCAGCAGCAGCAGCCAGCCCACCACCCACGCCGCGAGCTCGCCCATGGAGGCGTAGGCGTAGGTGTAGGCCGAGCCGCTGACCGGCATGGTGGAGGCGAGCTCGCCATAGGAGAGTGCCGTGAACACGCAGGCGAGGCAGGCGACCACGAACGAGAGCAGGATCGCCGGGCCGGCATAGTTGGCGGCTGCCGTTCCGGTCATGACGTAGATGCCGGCGCCGATGGTGGAGCCGATGCCGAGCATGGTCAGGTTGAGCGCGCCCAGGCTGCGCTTCAGCCCGTGCGAATGCGTCTCCGCCTCGATCTGCGCCAGCGTCTTGCGCAGGGACAGCCGGCCGGGCTGGCGCGGCAGGCGGCCCTGGCGCGTGGTGATGCTCATGCGCCGGGCGGGCCGGGCATGGGCGGGCGGTCGAACGATCCGGTAGGCCACTGCATGGATGCCATGCGCTGATCGTATGCAAGAGCGGGACCGGGGGTTCAAGTGGCCGGGCCGCCGCCATTCCTTCCCGGCCCGGATCGGCTGTAGCATCGGGCGATGAAAGCGCCGCTCGCCGTCGTGACGATGGTCTATAACGAGTTTGTCTTCCTGCCGGCCTGGCTTCGCCATTTCGCGGCCGAGGTCGGATCGCAGAACTGCTTCATCCTCGACCACGGCTCGACCGACGGCAGCACCGACCCCGCGCGAGTGCAGCAGGCGAGCGTGGTGCGCATTCCCCGCTCGCCGCAGGACGACAGCCGCCGGTGCGGCTTCGTGTCCGACTTCTGCGCCTCGCTGCTGAACTGGTACGAGGCGGTCATCTATACCGATGTCGACGAGCTGCTGGTGGCCGATCCGGCAGCCTACGGCTCGCTGACCGCGCTGGCGGCGGCGACCGACGCGGGCGCGGTGCTGACGGCGACAGGCTTCGACGTGGTGCACGTCCCGGAGATCGAGGCGTCGCTCGACTGGGACCGGCCGGTGACGGCGCAGCGCGACTGGCTCCGCTTCAGCAGCGCCATGTGCAAGCCGGTGCTGATCCGCCGGCGGGCGGCGTGGGCGCCGGGCTTCCACAACATCGACGCACCCCCCTGCTTCGCGCCGCTGTTCCTGCTCCACCTGCGCTACGTCGATCTGGCATCGGGGCTCGCGCGCCTCGACCGCACCCGGACCCAGCCCTGGATCACCCCCGAGGCGGGAGCGCATCAGCGCATGCCGGACTCGCGATGGGAGGGCATGCTGCGTGCCATGGCGGGGCTGCCGGGCCGCAGCGACGCGACGCTGCTGCCGGACGATCCGGTGCTGGCACGCTGGCGCGACCGGGTGCTGGAGAGCACGGCCTCGCGCACCAACGACGTATATCGCATCGACCTGCATCTGAGCGGCGACGAGCTTTGGCGCATCCCGGACCGGTTGCGCGGCAGCTTCTGACCCCGCAGGCCCCGGAACCGCCCCTGTGCCGCCGCCGTTTCCTGCCGGTCAGAAGGAGTGTCGCCATCATGCGCAACATCGGGATGCGGCGCCAGGCGCCGTGGTTCGCCGCAAGCCTGCTGCTCGGCGTGGCTGGCGGCCCGGCCCTGGCGGGCGCCCAGACCGTGCCGCAGGACGGGGTGCTGACGCCCGGTCAGGTCGCGTCGCCGCCGGATCGCGCGGGCGGCGCTGCGGGCGGCGTGTCGCGCGGCGTCATCACCCCGAAGGGCGGCGTCGATCCGGGCATGACGGTGAAGGCGCCGCATCTGCCGCAGCAATCGACGCCCGTCATCCATCCGCAGCGGACGTCGCCGGACGGCGGCACGGTGGTCGTGCCGAAATAGCCGCCGCTTCGATAAGCGGCCGGCGGCCGTCCCGTGCGCCGCCGGAGCCCGGTTCAGGTCTTCGGGCTGGCCTTGCGGGACTTCGGGGCCGTTGCCGGACGCGCCGCCGGCTTGCTGGCCGATTGGTCGGCAGCCGGCCCGGCAGCCCCGGTATCCGGATCGTCGGCGACCTTGGCGCGCGCGCCCTGGCGGGTGGCTTTGGGCGTCGGCTGGGCCTCGCCCTGGTCGGCGAAGCGATCGGGGAACTCGCCCAGGTTTTCCTGGATGAAGGCCTCCTCCACAGGTTCCGTACGCGTCGGGTCGAAGCCCGGCAGGGTGGTCGGGTTCGGCAGCTGCGCGGTGCCGGCGCTGTCCTCCATGCCGATCAGCTCGCGCGCGCGCTCCCAATACTCGTCATGGCGCCCGTGCGGGCTGCCATCGGCTTCCCAGAGATGATAGGCGCGCTGCTTGATGCGCTCGTCGCGTTCCGGACTGTTCTCGAGCGGATTGTCGGACATCGTCTTCCTCCGAAGGGTGGCAAGCCACCGGGATAGGGCCAAGCGTCGCAAGACCGGGCCGGTTCCGGAAGCCCCCGCCCGCGATCTTCCGGCCGGGGCTTTCCGCCGGGCCGCGCCATCGCCATTTCCCATGCGTGACCCGGGGCTGCCACCACCACGCCGTGCCCGGAGCAGAACCGGAAGGAATCCCGATGTCCGATACCGCAGCCACAACCATGTCGCCGGCCGAACGCCGCACCGCCGTCCTGGGTGGCGGCTGCTTCTGGTGCCTGGAGGCCGTCTACAGGGACCTCGACGGTGTTACCGACGTGCTGTCGGGCTATGCCGGGGGCCGCACCGCGCAGCCGAGCTACGAGCAGGTCTGCTCCGGCCGCACCGGCCATGCCGAGGTGGTCCGGGTCACCTACGACCCGTCGGTGCTGAGCTACGAGGACCTGCTGCGGGTGTTCTTCACCATCCACGACCCGACCACCCTCAACCGCCAGGGCGGCGACTCCGGCACGCAGTACCGCTCAGTGATCTTCACCGCCTCGCCGCAGGAGCGGCAGGCGGCCGAGACGGTGATGCGCGAGATCGCGGCCGCCGGCGTCTGGGACGGGCCGATCGTCACCGAGCTCGCCGAACTGCCGACCTTCCATCCGGCCGAAGCCGAGCATCACGACTATTTCGCGCTGCATCCCGGCGCCGGCTATTGCCGCGTGGTGATCGCGCCGAAGGTCGCCAAGTTCAGGAAGCAGTTCTCCGAGCGCCTGAAGCAGCGCCAGGCCGGCCGGCTGGCCGGCTAGGCGTCGTCCTCGTCGAGAAAGAACTGGTCGGCCTCCTCGTCGAAGTCGAACAGCTCGGCATAGCGCGCCCAGCCGATCACCGTCTGCAGGGTCTGGCGCGCATAGTCCGGCGACATGTGGTCCTCGAGCTCGTCGCGGAAGCGTTCGGCGCGGGAGCGGTGGTTCCAGCGCTCGTCCAGCACCTGCCGGATCCCGCCGACCACCGGCAGGTTAGCGGTCAGGCTGGTGCGCAGGATCTGCTTGCGCTCGTCGAGGTCGCCCTGCACGAAGCGCAGGCCGTCAGAGGTCAGCCTGATGTCGCCCTCCTCGAGCTCGGCGAAGCGCAGCATCTGCAGGCTCTCGCCCAGCGGCAGCAACTCGTCGAGCTCGAGCTGCAGCGTGCCGGCCAGCAGCGGCAGGTCGGCGCGGCCGCGATAGGGCTGCTCGGCCAGCGTCTCCATCAGGCCGGCCATCAGGTTCATCGGCAGCTCGGGCAGCGCCTGGCTGAAGGCCGGCGCCGTCTTCTTCGCATCCTCGGCGAGGCCCGCCGGCGGCGGCGTCTCGCGACGGGTCATCAGGCCGTAGATCCGGTCGACGAACTGGCGGAAGGCCGGGTCGTGGCGGTTGCGCGGATGCGGAAACGGCACCGTCAGCTCGTGCGCCACCCGGCCGGGGTTCGACGAGAACACCAGGATGCGGTCGCACATCAGCACGCTCTCCTCGATGTTGTGGGTGACGATCAGCACCGCCTTCACCGGCAGCTTCTTCTCCGACCACAGCTCGATCAGGTCGGTGCGCAGGTTCTCGGCCGTCAGCACGTCCAGCGCGGAGAACGGCTCGTCCATCAGCAGCAGGTCTGGATGCACCACCAGGGCGCGGGCGAGGCCCACGCGCTGGCGCATGCCGCCTGACAGTTCCTTCGGATAGGCGTTCTCGTAGCCGCCGAGGCCGATCAGGTCGATCGCCTCCTCGGCCAGCCGCTCGCGCTCGGCGCGGTGGATGCCCTTGGCTTCCAGCCCGAGCTCGACATTGGCCTGCACCGTCAGCCACGGAAACAGCGCGAAGCTCTGGAACACCATGGCGACGCCGGGTGCCGGGCCGCGCAGCGGCTGGCCGCGCCACAGCACCTCGCCCGAGGTGGGGGTCAGCAGGCCCGACACGATCCGCAGCAGCGTCGACTTGCCCGAGCCCGACCGGCCCAGCAGCCCGACGATCTCGCCCGACGCCAAGGTCAGCTCGACATCGTCGAGCACCACCAGATCGGCACTGCTTTCCTTGTGGTAGGCCTGGCGGCAGTTGCTGACCTGGACCAGCACGTCGCCGGCGTCGCCCTGCGTGACCGATGCGGGCGCTGTCGTATCCATCGGCATGGCTCCTCAGGCGAAGGTGAGGCGGCGGCTGGCGAACGCATACATCGGCCGCCAGACGATCCGGTTGAACAGAATCACGAAGCACGACATCACCACCATGCCGAGCGCCACCTGCGGCGTGGAGCCGCGCGCGGTGGCCTGGGCGATGTAGCTGCCGAGCCCGGTCGCGGTGATGGTGGTGCTGCCCCAGCTCGCCACCTCGGAGTTGATCGCAGCGTTCCAGGCGCCGCCCGAGGCGGTGAGCGCGCCGGTGACGTAGTAGGGGAAGATCCCCGGCAGCATGACCCGGACCCACCAGCGCCAGCCGCTGATCTGGAAGTTGCGCGCCGCCTCCAGCAGGTCGCCCGGGAACGCCGCGGTGCCGGCGATCACGTTGAACAGGATGTACCACTGCGTGCCGAGGATCATCAGCGGCGTCAGCCAGACGCTGCTGTTGAGCCGGTAGTGCACGATCGCGACCACGAAGATCGGGTAGAACAGGTTCGCCGGGAAGGCCGCCATGAACTGCGCGATCGGCTGGATCCGCCTGGTCCAGACCGGGCGCAGGCCCAGCCAGACGCCGACCGGCACCCAGATCAGCGTGGCCAGGGTGATCATGGTGACCACCCGGATCAGGGTATAGACGCCGAGCAGCGCCACGTGACCGACCTCGGCCAGGCTCAGGTTGGCGCGCGCATACTCCGCCACCTGCCAGGCGGCGACGACGGCGAGCACCCCCAATATGACGTACCAGATCCCGTCGCCGACCCGTCTGGGCACCAGCGACTGCCGGCGCGCCGACGGCCGCGGCCCGAGCGGCAGCCCGCCGACCGAGGTCAGCATGTCGCCGAACAGGCGGCTCGCGCGGTTCAGCAGCCGGGTGCGGCGGAGCAGCGCCAGCATCCACGGATCCTCGGCCACGACACCCGCGGTGGTCTCGAAACGGAACCGCGCCGACCAGGCGACCAGCGGACGGAACAGCAGCTGGTCGTAGAGCAGGATCACCACGAACATGGTGAGGATCGCCTCGAACACCGCGAACAGGTCCCGCTGAGCCACCGCCTGGGCGATGAACGAGCCGATGCCCGGCAGCGCGATGTTGGTGCTGCCGACCGAGAACGCTTCCGCCGCGACGATGAAGAACCAGCCGCCCGACATCGACATCATCGTGTTCCAGACCAGCCCGGGCATCGCATAGGGCACCTCGAGCCGCCAGAAGCGCTGCCAGGCGGACAGGCCGAAGCCGCGCGAGACCTCCTCCAGATCGGCCGGCACCGTCTTCAGCGACTGGTACATGCTGAAGGCCATGTTCCAGGCCTGGCTGGTGAACACCACGAAGATCACCACGAGCTCGGTGCCCAGCACCCGGCCGGGGAACAGGCTCATGAAGAACACGTAGGTGAAGGTCAGGAAGCCCAGGATCGGCACCGACTGCAGGATGTCGAGGATCGGCACCAGGATCGGCCCGGCGCGACGGCTCTTGGCCGCCCAGACCGGGTAGGTGAAGGTGAACAGCAGCGAGGCGAGCAGGGCTGCGAACATGCGCAGCGTGGTGCGCACCGCATAGCCCGGCAGGTAGGCGGCGCTCAGATGGATCTGCGCCGCGTCCGGCGCCGAGAGCGGTCCGAGCGTGTGGCGCGCGATGCTGCCGATGCCGACCGCGCCGCCCAGCATGACCAGGATCGCCACGAGGTCGAAGATGTTGGGACGGGTCTCGACCGAGGCATTGGACACGCGCATGGCGGCAAAGCGCAGTGGCAGCATGGAGCCCCGTTTCAGTGGATGTCAGTCCATCGTGCCGGGGCTTTACCCCACCTCGGGGGCCGTTGCCAGACGACGGTATCGTGACGCGTCAGGCCGGCGGCGGCCGGGTCTTGCCGAGACCGGTGCTACCGAAGCCGCCGGCGGCGCGGGCGGTGTCGTCCAGCGTCTCGACCTCGCGCCACGCCGCCCGCAGCACCGGCGACAGCACGGCCTGCGCGATGCGGGCGCCGCGCTCGATGGCGAACGGCTCGCTGCCGGCATTCATCACGATCACCTGGAGCTCGCCGCGATAATCCTCGTCGATGGTGCCCGGCGCGTTGGGCAGCACGATGCCGTGCCGGAGCGCCAGGCCCGAGCGCGGACGGATCTGCAGCTCGTGGCCGGGCGGCAGGGCGATGGCGAGCCCGGTCGGCACCAGGGCGCGCGCCCCGGGCGCCAGCAGCAGCGTCTCGTCCACCGCCGCCAGCAGGTCCATGCCGGCAGCCCCTTCGGTGGCGTAGGCCGGCAGGGCCAGGCCGGCGGCGTGGGGCAGGCGACGCACCTGGATGCTGCGGACCGGCGCGCTCATGACGACGCGCCCGCGGCCAGGCAGGCGGCGATGCGGGCGGCGAGGCGCTGGGCGACCGCGCGCTTGTCGAGCCTGGGCCAGGATTCCGTGCCGGCGCCGGTGATCAGGTGGACCTCGTTCTCCGCCCCGCCCATGACCCCGCCTGCGGCGCCGACATCGTTGGCGACGATCCAGTCGCAGCCCTTCCGGAGGCGCTTCTCCGCCGCATGGGCCAGCAGCGCGTCGGTCTCGGCGGCAAAGCCGACGACGAGGCGAGGCCGCGACGGGCCCGGCACGGAAAGCTCGGCCAGGATGTCGGGGTTGAGAACCAGCGCCAGCGGCGGCGGCGGCAGGCCGGGCCGCTTCTTGAGCTTGGCCGCGGCCACGGTCTCGACGCGCCAGTCGGCGACAGCCGCGGTCAGCACGGCGATGTCGGCCGGCAGCGCCGCCCGGCAGGCGTCGAGCATCTCGCACGCGGTCTCGACGGCGACGCGCGCGACGCCGGCGGAAGCGGGCAGGGCGGTGGGCCCGCTCACCAGGGTCACGCCGGCGCCGCGTGCGGCAAGCGCCTCGGCGATGGCATAGCCCTGGCGGCCTGAGCTGCGGTTGGCGAGGTAGCGCACCGGGTCGATCGGCTCGTGGGTCGGACCGGCGGTGACCAGCGCGTGGCGGCCGGCGAGATCCTGCGGCACCGCGCCGCGGGACGGCAGCAGGGCGGCGATCGCCGACACGATGTCCGCCGGCTCGGCGAGACGCCCGGGACCGAACTCGTTGCAGGCCATGACGCCCTCCTCCGGGCCGACGACATGCACGCCGCGCGCGCGCAGGGTGTCGAGGTTGGCTCGCGTCGCCGGATGCGTCCACATGCGGACGTTCATCGCCGGCGCCACCAGCACCTTGGTGTCGGTGGCGAGCAGCAGGGTGGTGGCGAGGTCGCCGGCCTGGCCGGTGGCCATGCGGGCCAGGATGTCGGCGGAGGCGGGGCAGACGACCAGCAGATCGGCGGACCGGGACAGGGCGATATGGCCCATCTCGCTTTCCTCGGTGAGGGACCACAGGGCGGTGTGCACCGGCTGGCCGCTGAGCGCCTGCAGCGAGAGCGGCGTGACGAACTGCGCGCCCGCCTCGGTCAGCACGCAGCCGACGGCGCAGCCGCCGCGGGTGAGCAGGCGGATCAGCTCCAGCGACTTGTAGGCGGCGATGCCGCCGCTGACGATCAGCAGGACGCGCCTGCCGTGCAGCCCGTCATGGAGGCCGAGGCTCACAGGCGCCAGCCGGAATGGATCGCGGCGATGCCCCCGGACAGGTTGCGCACGGCGACGCGGGCGAGGCCCGTCTGCGTCATCATCTGCGCCAGCGCCTCCTGGTCGGGAAAGGTGCGGATGCTTTCCGCCAGATACTGGTAGCTCGCCGCGTCGCCGGCGATCGCCTGGCCCAGGCGCGGCAGCACGCCGAACGACCAGGCATCGTAGACCGGCGCCAGCACGGCCACCTGCACGCGGGAGAACTCCAGGCAGAAGAAGCGGCCGCCCGGCCTGAGCACGCGCCTGGCCTCCGACAGCACCGCGTCCTTGTCCGTGCAGTTGCGCAGGCCGAATGCGATCGACACCCGGTCGACGCTGCGGTCGGGCAGCGGCAGCCGCTCGGCGTCGGCGACCAGGAACCGCAGATCCGCGATCAGCGCCCGGTCGACCGCGCGCGCGTGCCCGACGGTCAGCATGGCGGCGTTGATGTCGGACAGGATGGCGGGCCCGCCGCCGCCGCGCAGCCAGCCGAAGCTGATGTCGCCGGTGCCGCCGGCCAGGTCGAGCAGGGACAGAGACGGCCGCGGACCCAGCGCCTGGATGAACAGCCGCTTCCACGCGCGGTGGATGCCGAGCGACATCAGGTCGTTCATCAGGTCGTATTTCGGCGCCACGCTGTCGAACACCGCGCGCACCATCGGCTTCTTCTCGGCCAGAGGCACGTCGCGGAAGCCGAAGTCCGCGGTGGGGCCGCCCGCGTGCCGGGCATCGTCGGATGGGGAGACGGGTCGCGGATTGTCGGTCATGGGGTCTGCATATAGCCTGCGTGGGACCCATGCCGGAACTCCCCGAAGTCGAGACCGTGATGCGCGGGATGCGGGCGCATCTCGAAGGTCACACCATCATCCGCGCCGAGATGCGCCGGGCCGACCTGCGCTGGGCGATGCCGCCGCAGCTGGCCGGGCGGCTGCGCGGCGCGCGGGTGCTGGGCTTCCGGCGGCGCGGCAAGTACATCCTGATGCGGCTGGATGGCGGCGACAGCATGCTGCTGCATCTGGGCATGTCGGGACGGGTGAAGCTGAGCTGGCTCGATCCGGCGGTGGCGGTCGAGGTCGGCCGGCACGAGCACGTGGTGATCGAGACCGACCAGGGCTGCCGCTTCGGGCTGGTCGATCCAAGGCGCTTCGGGGCGATCGACCTGGTGGCGACCGCGGCCGAGGACGAGCACCGGCTGCTGGCCGGGATGGGGCAGGAGCCGCTGGAGGCGGGTTTCACCCCGGCGCTGCTGCGGGCAGCCTTCGCCGGACGCCGGACCAGCCTGAAGGCAGCCCTGCTGGACCAGCGCATCGTGGCAGGGCTTGGCAACATCTATGTCTGCGAGGCGCTGTTCCGCGCGCGGCTGTCGCCGGAGCGGGAAGCTGGCAGCCTGACCGGGACGCAGGCGAGGCGGCTGGTCACGGCGGTCCGCACCGTGCTGGAGGAGGCGATCGCCGCCGGCGGCTCGTCCCTGCGCGACTACGTGCAGCCCGACGGCGAGCTCGGCATGTTCCAGCACGCCTGGCGGGTCTATGGCCGCGAGGGCGAGCGCTGCGCCGAGTGCCCCGGGCCGCCGGGCTGCGACGGGATCGGCCGCATCGTGCAGGGCGGCCGCAGCAGCTTCTTCTGCCCGCTTCTGCAGCGCTGAGGCCGCTGCGAGCCGGGGGCTTGCTTGACTTGGCGCCGGGTCGTGCCCTAGAAGACCGACCCTTCGCCGGCTCTCCCGCCTTCCGGGCGATTGCCGCCGGCCCACCGACACGCGCTGAGATCGAACAGAGAGCCAATGGCGAACACCGCATCCGCGCGCAAGCGCATCCGGCAGACCGAAGTCCGCACCGCACGCAACGCCGCGCGCAAGTCGCGCATGCGCACCTTCATCAAGAAGGTCGAGACGGCGATCGCGTCCGGCGACAAGGAGCAGGCGGTCGCGGCGTTGCGGGTGGCGCAGCCCGAGATGCAGCGCGCGTCCGGCAAGGGCATCGCGCATGCCAACACCATCTCGCGCAAGATCTCGCGCCTGTCCGCGCGCATCAAGGCGCTCGCTGTCGCCTGACCGTCACACCGCGTCTTTAAGTCGCTCCGGCAACGGCCGGAGCCTGGACTTCGGACAGGCCATGTGCATGCACATGGCCTGTTTTCGTTGCGGCAACGGCATCGTGCCATCGGTCACACCGTAACGTGTAGGCGTGTCGCAATCTTTCGACTTGACCATGCGGCGGCCTTGAAGTTTGCGATTTCGACACAGATTCCCGTTGCCTCGCACAGCTCCCCGGGCATAGTGTCCGGGACGGTCATGACGCCGACCGCCCCGCTGTAACGAACGGCATTCCCTCGCCTGTCGCGCTCAAACGCACCGTAACTCGCGGACGGTGTCGCCTTGCTCGCGTATCGGCAAAGTTGTGGTTCGGTCGCAGGGGCGTCGTCGTTCGTGACGGGGTGGGGATGGAGTGAGCGTGACGTCCAGCAGGCATGAATCCGGCACGCTGGATGGCGCGCTGGCGGATCACCCGATCGTCTCCCGTCTCGCAGCGGACGCCCATCCGCTCGCCGACCACTGGACACGGATCTGCGGCCGGCTGCAGGCCGAGGTGGGCGAGGTCGAGTATCGCACCTGGCTGCGCCAGATGACCCTCGGTCCGGTCGATCATGACGAGATCACGCTGTATCTGCCGACGCGCTTCCTGCGCGACTGGGTGCGCAGCCAGTACGGCGACCGCCTCGGCACGATGTGGAACGGCGAGATCGCCGAGATCCGGCGGGTCGAGCTGATGCTCTCGCCCGAGGCGCGTGCGACGGCGGCTCCCGCGGCACCGCAGGCGCCGACCGACGCGGTGCCGGCGCCTGCGGCGGCCTCTGCTCCCGCAGCGCTCTCCCAGCCGACATTCGTCCAGGCGCCGCCGGCTGCCGCCGAGCCGCGCGGCGATCTGGCCGCCCCGCTCGATCCGCGCTTCAGCTTCGACGCCTTCGTGGTCGGCAAGCCGAACGAGTTCGCCTATGCCTGCGCGCGGCGCGTGGCGGAGCGGCCGTCGAGCCCGGGCTTCAACCCGCTGTTCCTGTATGGCGGCGTCGGCCTGGGCAAGACGCACCTGATGCACGCGGTCGGGCTCGAGCTCGCCAGCGCCACGCGCCCGTCGGGACGGGTGTCGGTCGCCTACATGTCGGCCGAGAAGTTCATGTACCGCTTCATCGCCGCGATCCGCTCGCAGCAGACGATGGAGTTCAAGGAACAGCTGCGCTCGGTCGACGTGCTGATGATCGACGACCTGCAGTTCCTGATCGGCAAGGACAACACGCAGGAGGAGTTCTTCCACACCTTCAACGCGCTGGTCGATGCCGGCAAGCAGATCGTGGTGTCTGCCGACAAGTCGCCGTCCGACCTGTCCGGCCTCGAGGACCGGCTCCGCACCCGCCTCGGCTGCGGCATGGTGGCCGACCTGCACGCCACCACCTTCGAGCTGCGCATCTCGATCCTGGAGGCCAAGGCGCTGGCGTCGGGCGTGGCGGTGCCGCCCAAGGTACTCGAGTTCCTGGCGCACAAGATCACCACCAACGTGCGCGAGCTCGAGGGCGCGCTCAACCGCATGATCGCGCATGCCAACCTGTTCGGCCGGCCGGTGACGCTGGACGCCACGCAGGAGGTGCTGCACGACATCCTCAAGGCGCATGACCGGCGCGTCACCATCGAGGAGATCCAGCGCAAGGTCTCCGAGCACTGGAACATCCGGCTGACCGACATGTCGTCCGCACGCCGCGCGCGCGCGGTGGCGCGGCCGCGTCAGGTGGCGATGTACCTGGCCAAGCAGCTCACCAGCCGCTCGCTGCCCGAGATCGGCCGCAAGTTCGGCAACCGCGACCACACCACGGTGATGCACGCGGTCAGCCGCGTGACCGAGCTGATGGAGCGCGACACTGCGTTTGCCGAGGATGTCGAGCTGCTCCGGCGCATGCTGGAAAGCTGATCGCCGGGCCGTTCGTTCCGGCTGCTTTCCCTGACCTGTCGCGGCTGCTAGGTTCGTCCTCCCGCTTTCGACGACCTCCCCGGCGAGACCAGCACTCATGAAGCTCAAGGCCGACCGCGCGACGCTGCTCAAGGCGCTCGCCCACATCCAGAGTGTCGCCGAGAAGCGCAACACCATCCCGATCCTGGCCAACGTGCTGATCGCCGTGCAGGGCGGCCGGCTGACCCTGACCGCCACCGACATGGAGATCGCCATCGTCGAGGAGGTCGCCGCCTCCGGCAGCCGCGACGGCTCCACCACGGCACCCGCCTCGGTGCTGTTCGAGATCGTGCGCAAGCTGCCCGACGGCGCCGAGGTCGAGCTCGACCAGGCGGGCGGCGACGCGCCGCTGGCGCTGCGCGCGGGCCGCTACGCCACCAGCCTGAACGTGCTGGCGGTGGACGACTTCCCGTCCATGACCGCAGGCACCCTGCCGCACCGCTTCCGCATCCGGGCCACCGTGCTGCGCGGCCTGATCGACCGCTCGCGCTTTGCGATCAGCACGGAGGAGACGCGCTACTACCTGAACGGCATCTACCTGCATCCGGCCAAGGGCGACGCGGGCGAGATGCTGCGCGCGGTGGCGACCGACGGGCATCGGCTGGCCCGCGTGGAGACCGAGCTGCCGCCGGGGGCGTCCGGCATGCCGGGCGTGATCGTGCCGCGCAAGACCATCGCCGAGGTGCGCAAGCTGCTCGACGAGGCGGGCGAGGAGGTCGAGATCGCCCTGTCGGAAACGCGCATCCAGTTCACCGTCGGCACGGTGATGCTGACCAGCAAGCTGATCGACGGCACCTTCCCGGAATACGAGCGCGTCATTCCGCGCGACAACGACAAGATCCTGCGTGTCGGCAAGAAGGATTTCGCCGATGCGGTGGCGCGCGTGTCCGCGATCAGCCAGGAGCGCTCGCGCCCGGTGAAGCTGTCGCTCGAGCGGCATCTGCTGACACTGTCCGCGGCGAGCCCGGATCAGGGCACGGCGAAGGAGGAGCTCGACGACGGCCGCGTCAGCTACGAGTCCGGCCCGATCGAGATCGGCTTCCAGGCACGCTACCTCAACGACATCACCGATCAGATCGAGAAGGATGTGGAATTCGCCTTCTCCGACAGTGCCGCCCCGACTCTCGTGCGCGACGTCGACAGCCCGTCCGCGCTGTATGTGCTGATGCCGATGCGGGTCTAGTCCGAACGCACCGTCATGAGCCGGATCGCGCGCGCCCTGTCCGGGACCTGATCATCCCGCAGACCGACCCGGAGCCATCGCCCGCGGCGTCGCGGCTGGTCAGGCTGGCGCTCACCGATTTCCGCAACTATGCGAGCCTGGTCTGGCGACCCGCCGGCCGCATCAGCGTGATCGTCGGGCCGAACGGCAGCGGCAAGACCAACCTGATCGAGGCGGTGTCGCTGCTGGTGCCGGGCCGCGGCCTGCGCGGCGCCCGCATGGCCGAGCTGGCGCGGCATGGCTGCACGCACTGGGCGGTGGCCGCACGGCTGCGCACGGGCGAGGACGAGATCGAGATCGGCACCGGGACGGTGGCGGACGCAGCGCAGGCGGGCGCGCCGGGGCGTCGGGTGTTCCGGCTCGACGGACAGTCGACGCGCAACCGCGGCGAGATCGCCGAGCGCCTGTCGGCGGTCTGGCTGACGCCGCAGATGGACCGGCTGTTCATCGAGGGCGCGTCGGGGCGCAGGCGCTTCCTGGACCGTCTGGTGCTGGCGCTGGAGCCCGGCCATGCGCGCGAGGTGGCGGCGCATGACGAGGCGATGCAGGGCCGCAACCGGCTGCTCGCGACCGGCCGCTCGGAGGCGAGCTGGATCGGCGGGCTCGAGCTGTCGATGGCGCGTCACGCGGTGGCGGTGGCAGCCGCCCGTCGCGGGCTGATCGGCCGGCTCAACGCCCGCGCCGCCGCCGAGGCCGCCGGCGGCGGCCCGGGCTTCCCGCCGGCCTGGCTGGCGCTGTCCTGCCCGGTGGCCGAGCGGCTGGAGACGATGCCGGCGCTGGCGGTGGAGGACTGGCTGCGGGCAGCCCTGGCGGCGTCCAGGGCGGCCGACGCGCGAGCCGGCGGGGCGTCGCTGGGCGCGCACCGGGCCGATCTGCTGCTGTCCGACGTCCGCACCGGCCAGGCGGCCGCCACGGCCAGCACCGGGCAGCAGAAGGCGCTGCTGATCGGCGTGGTGCTGGCGCACGCCGCCCTGATCGGCGCCCTGCGGGGCGACCCGCCGCTGCTGCTGCTGGACGAGCCGCTGGTGCATCTGGACGGGCAGCGTCGCGACGCGCTGTTCGAGGCGCTGCTCGCGGCCCCCTCGCACGTGCTGCTGACCGGCACCGACCTGGAGCCGTTCAGGCCGCTGCTTGGGGTCGCCGAACCCGTCCACGCAGAGCAGGGACGGCTGCTGGACGCTGGTCCGCAGGCCCGCGAAGCCCTATAGTCTAGAGACAAGATTCCAAACGACCTGGAGTATTCACCCGGCATGTCCGACAACGCCGTTCCCGCCCGGGTGCCCGGAGCCGACAGCCAGCCCGCAGGCGTTCCGCCAGACGCCGAGTACGACGCTGCCTCGATCTCGGTGCTGAAGGGCCTGGATGCGGTCCGCAAGCGTCCGGGCATGTATATCGGCGACACCGACGACGGCTCCGGCCTGCACCACATGGCGTTCGAGATCATCGACAACGCCGTCGACGAGGCGCAGGCCGGACACGCCACCCGCTGCAGCGTGGTGCTGAACGGCGACGGCAGCGTCACCGTCCGCGACGACGGCCGCGGCATCCCGACCGACCTCCATATCGAGGAAGGCATCAGCGCCGCCGAGGTGGTGCTGACGCGCCTGCATGCGGGCGGCAAGTTCAACCAGAACAGCTACAAGGTCTCGGGCGGCCTGCACGGCGTCGGCGCGGCGGTGGTGAACGCGCTGTCGGAGTGGATGGAGGTGCGGATCTGGCGCGGAGGCACCGAGCATCTCATCGCCTTCCGCCACGGCGACGCCGTGGCGCCGTTGTCGGTGGTGGGGCCGAGCGACGAGGCGCGCGGCACGCAGGTGACGTTCAAGCCCAGCACCGGGACGTTCGCGAAAGTCGAGTTCGAGTTCGCCATCCTGGAGCGTCGCCTGCGCGAGCTCGCCTTCCTGAACTCCGGCCTCGACATCACGCTGCGCGACGAGCGTCACGCGCCGGCTCAGGAGCAGCGCTTCTGCTTCCAGGGGGGGCTGATCGCTTTCGTCGCCTGGCTCGACCGCGGCAAGCTGCAGGTGGTGCCGGAGCCGATCACCGCCGACGGCGCCGACGATGCCAACGGCGTCAGGGTCGAGTTCGCGCTGACCTGGAACGACAGCTTCCACGAGACCATGCTGTGCTTCACCAACAACATCCCGCAGCGCGACGGCGGCTCGCATCTGGCAGGCTTCCGCCAGGCGCTGACGCGGGTGGTGGGCAAGTATGCCGAGGGCATCGGCAAGAAGGACGCGCTGGCCCTGTCCGGCGAGGACATGCGCGAGGGCCTGACCGCGGTGCTGTCGGTCAAGGTGCCGGACCCGAAATTCTCCTCCCAGACCAAGGACAAGCTGGTCAGCTCCGAGGTGCAGCCGGTGGTGCACGCCGCCGTCGCCGATGCCATCTCGCACTGGTTCGAGACCCATCCCAAGGAGGCGCGGCTCATCGTCGCCAAGGTGATGGACGCCGCCGCAGCCCGCGAGGCCGCGCGCCGGGCGCGCGAGCTGACACGCAGGAAGGGCGTGCTCGACATCTCCTCGCTGCCGGGCAAGCTCGCCGACTGCCAGGAGCGCGACGCCTCCAAGGCGGAGATCTTCCTGGTCGAGGGCGATTCCGCAGGCGGTACCGCCAAGCAGGGCCGCGACCGCCGCTTCCAGGCGATCCTGCCGCTGAAAGGCAAGATCCTGAACGTCGAGCGCGCGCGCTTCGACCGCATGCTGGGCTCGGCCGAGATCGGCACGCTGATCACCGCACTCGGCACCGGCATCGGCCGCGGCGAGCCCGAGCAGGGCGGCTTTGCGATCAACAAGCTGCGCTACCACCGCATCGTCATCATGACCGACGCCGACGTGGATGGCTCGCACATCCGCACGCTGCTGCTGACCTTCTTCTTCCGGCAGATGCCCGAGCTGATCGAGCGCGGGCACCTGTATATCGCCCAGCCGCCGCTGTATCGCGCCAAGCGCGGCAACGACGAGCGCTACCTGAAGGACGATGCGGCGCTGGAGCAGTACCTGCTCGACAAGGCGCTCAACAACGCGGTGCTGACCTATGCCGACGGCCGCCGGCTGGCCGGAGCCGAGCTGGCGGCCGAGACCGTCTGGCTGCGCGAGGCCTCTCGGGCGCTGCGCCGGCTCAGCGTGAAGGCGCCGGTCTGGCTGCTGGAGCAGGCGGCGATCTCGGGCGCGCTGACCGGCGACGTGGCGCGGTCGCAGTCGCGGGTGCAGGCGCTGGCCGCCCGTCTCGATGCGGCGTCGCTGCCGGCCGAGCGCGGCTGGAAGGTGTCGGCCGATCAGGACGGGCTGCAGTTCGGCCGCACCGTGCGCGGCGTCGGCGAGCTGTATCGTCTCGATCCGGTGACGCTGCGCAGCGCCGACGTGCTGTGGGCGGCCGAGCATGCCGAGCTGCTGGAGAAGGACTTCGCCGTCGGCGCCACGCTGACGCTGGACGGCAACGCGCTGAGCTCGGCCGGGCCGGCCTCGGCGTACGAGCGCATCCTGGGGCAGGGCCGCAAGGGTCTCGCCATCAACCGCTTCAAGGGGCTGGGCGAGATGAATGCCGAGCAGCTCTGGAGCACCACGCTCGATCCGGCGCTGCGCACGCTGCTGCAGGTGCGCGTGGGCGACGTCGAGAATGCCGGCCAGGTGTTCTCGACGCTGATGGGCGACGTCGTCGAGCCGCGTCGGGACTTCATCGTCGGCAACGCGCTCAAGGTCGCCAATCTCGACATCTAGCCTGCACACCGACCAGTCGATGAACCATCCCGGACGCATCGATCATCCGGATGACGCCGCGGCGCGCGCGGCGTGCCCGACGCCCCGGCGGCCTGGCGCGGCACCGGACGGCAACCGGGAGTTCCTGGCAGCCCTCGTCCTGATCGTCGGACGCAGGCACGTGCTGACCGACGCCGGCCGGACCCTGCGATACCGCAAGGGCTACCGGTTCGGCGTCGGCCGCGCGCTCGCCGTGGTCCGGCCAGGGTCCCTGGTGCAGCAATGGCGCGTGCTGAAGGCCTGTGTCGCCGCCGACAAGATCGTCATCATGCAGGGCGCCAATACCGGGCTCACCGGCGGCTCGACCCCGGACGGCGATGGCTACGATCGGGAGATCGTCATCATCAACACCCAGCGCATGCGCACGCTGCATCTGATCGGCGACGGGCGGCAGGTGGTCTGCCTGCCCGGCGCCACGCTCGACCAGCTGGAGCAGAGGCTCGGCGCGATCGGACGCGAGCCGCACTCGGTCATCGGATCGTCCTGCATCGGCGCCTCGGTGTTCGGGGGCGTGAGCAACAACTCCGGCGGCGCGCTCGTCCAGCGCGGTCCGGCCTACACCGAGATGGCGCTGTTCGCGCGGGCCGACGAGCGCGGCACCCTGGAACTGGTCAACCATCTCGGCATCGCACTCGGCTGCGAGCCGGAGGAGATGCTGGCGCGCGTCGAACGCGGCGACTTCGCCCAAGGCGACATCAGCTGGAACGCCGGCAAGGGGCATGACGACGACTATGCCAGGCGCATCCGCGACATCGATGCCGCCACGCCGTCGCGGTTCAACGCCGATCCGCTGCTCTGGCACGAGGCTGCGGGCTGTGCCGGCAAGCTCGCCTTGTTCGCCGTCCGGCTCGACACCTTTCCGGCCGACGCGGGCCCCGTGGTGTTCTATGTCGGCACCAACAGCACCGACGAGCTGGAAGACATAAGGCGTCATGTGCTCTCGACGTTCGAGGAGCTGCCGATCGCCGGCGAATACATGCACCGCGACGCGTTCGACATTGCCGAGACCTACGGCAAGGATACCTTCCTGATCATCCGCCTGCTCGGCACCCGCCGGCTTGCCGCGCTGTTCGCCGCCAAGGCCCGCTTCGACCAGCTGGCCGGGCGGCTGGCCTGGCTGCCCGCCGGGCTGAGCGACCGGGTGCTGCAGCGCGCCGGGCGGCTCTTTCCCAGGCACCTGCCGAAGCGGATGCGCGACTATCGCGACCGCTACGAGCATCACCTCATGCTCAGGGTCGGCAGCAGGATGGCGGCGCCGACGCGGCAGTTCCTGCAGGCGTTCTTTGCGCAGGCGACGGGCGACTTCTTCGAATGCACCTCCGACGAGGGCGGCAAGGCCTTCCTGCACCGCTTCGCCGCCGCCGGCGCCGCGATCCGCTACCGGACCATCCAGGCGACGATCGCCGAGGACATCATCGCGCTGGATGTCGCCCTGCGTCGCGACGACCGGGACTGGTTCGAAACGCTTCCCACCGACATCGAGGCGTCGCTGCTCGCCAGGCTCTATTACGGCCATTTCCTGTGCCACGTCATGCACCAGGACTACGTGGTCAGGAAGGGACACGATCCCGTGGCGATCGAGCACAGCATGCTGCCGCATCTCGATGCGCGCGGCGCGCTGTATCCGGCGGAGCATAATGTCGGTCATCTCTACCGGGCGCCTGCGGCGATGACCGAGCACTACCGGACGCTCGATCCCTGCAACTGCTTCAACCCGGGCATCGGCAAGACGACGAGGCGGCGCAACTGGCTGGCCGAGAGCGTCGAGCAGGACGTGTCGTCAACATAACGGGATCTGCGAAAGCCGTATCCCGAACCGGACGCTTCTGTCGCCCCGCTGCAGTGGGTGGATGAACCTGCGCTTGGCTTCGCTCGACCCAGCGGTCTGCCATCATCCACGCGCCAGATGGCGATGCCCGAGACCTCGATCCCTGCGCAGCGGGCAAGCCGGGCGTTCCACCGAGTTCGTGATGACCTCGGTGCGCTCGCCTGTCGTCTGCCCAACCACCTGCTGCTTGCACGGTCCTGCGGACGGTCGCTGCACCGGACGAGCCGCCGGCGCAGGCCGGCGGCGAAGATCCTACTTGTTGGTGCGGCCGAGCTTGTTGGGGTCGACGCCGCCGCCCTTGGCGCCGTCGCTGACGACATCGCCTTCGACCGTGTTGTCGGCCTCCACCGTCTCCGGGTCGGCGCCGGTGCGAGCGAACGCGCCCTTCGATGCGCCGATGCCCGGGTTGCGCTCGAGGTCGCTCGGCGGCCGGGGCACGTCGGCGCCGAGATCGTCAGGGCCCGTCGGCGGATGCGTCGGATGCTTGGAGGATGTCATCGATAGCTCCTGGTCATGTTTGCCTGCGCCGAACGATGCCGTGGCCCGGCGCGGGGGTCGGATGGGTTGGCGGTGGAGGCCGACGAGCGGGTTCGTCCGTCCCGATCTGATCCGCATCCTTCCGGAAGAAGAGGGGCGCACCGCCGACGCCGCAAGGCATCCTCGCGGTGTTGTCAGGCGGCGGGCGCGTGCTGCGCCAGCAGCGCCTCCGACGTCGACCAGAGACGCTGGCGGAAACCCGGATCGTCGGCATGCGGATTGGACCGGGCCGGCCGGCAATCGGCGTAGAAGCCGCCGCTCGCGCGATCCAGATCCGGATGCGCCGCCAGGTAGCACTGCGTCGCCGCCCCCTGTCGGATCGACTTCGAGAACAGCCCGATGACGGGCATCAGCAGCTTCACCGGCCCGTCGAGCGAGCGCGGCAGGTCGGTGCTGGCGATGACGCCCGGATGCAGCGCATTGGCGGTGATGCCGCGTTCGCGCAGCCGGTCCGCCATCGACTTGGCGAAGGCGAGGTTGGCGAGCTTCGACTGTCCGTAGAACGGCAGCGGCTTGTAGCCGAGATGGGCGTCGAGGTTGTCGAAGACGATGCCTGCCCTGGGTGCCAGCATCTGGGCGGCACTGCTGCTCACCATCACCAGCCGGCCGCTGCCGTCGCGCAGCAGGTCCTCGATCCGTGTCACCAGCAGCATGTGCGACAGGTGGTTGACGCGGAACTGGCTCTCGACGCCGCTGCGGACGTCCGGTCCGCGCGGCGCCATGATGCCGGCATTGGCGATGATCGCATCCAGCGGCACGCCGAGGTCGCGCACGGCCCGTGCTGCGGCGGCGACCGAGGCGAAGTCGTCCTGGTCGCAGACCAGGGGCGTTGCCTGGCCGCTGACCGTGTCGCAGGCCTCGGCCGCGCGCCTGGCCGAGCGCGCCGTGCCGATCACGTGCGCCCCCCGGGCGGCGAGCGCCCGCATGGTCTCGAACCCTAGGCCAGACGCGCAGCCTGTCACCAGGAACACCTTGCCCGACAGCTCCAGCCCTGCCAGCACCTGATCGGCCGTGGCCCGCCTGCCGAACCGTGACGTCCTGCCTGCCATGGCTACGCGCTCCTTTTGTGGCCAGCCGCCGGAGACGCCAGCGTCGCCGCGGTCACCGCTTCGGGTGTAACCGGCTCACGCACGCCGCGACGACCCGCTCTGGCTGAGGCCGGCGCCCGCTGCCAGTCCGAGCGCCATCGCCACGTAGGCAACGGCCATCGAGCGCTTGGACAGCACGAATTCCCAGCCCGGCGTGAACCGCTTCGGCGTGGCCCCGTAATCCACCAGCGCCGCAACGGCCGACAGGGCGAGCGCGTCCCGCAGCATCGTCTGCGGCGGCAACGGACGACGCGGTGCGATCCAGTTCTCGAACAGCACCGCCCAGAATAGCGTGGCCGCATGATGGGTCGCATAGCCCACGAGCGTATGCGACAGGTCGCCGCCCCTGACCGCACCGGCAGAGCTGCCGGTCAGCCAGTGACTGGTGGCATTCACCGGCTGCAGCGCGCCCTTGCCTTCCAGGCGCGCGAGACCGGCCAGCGCGGCCGTCGAGGTCAGGCTCGCGGCCGTTCCCGACACGATCGCACGACGCAACGTTCGAGCCCTGCGGGTCACCGGCATCTCCTCGACTGGATGGATCCAACGCCGCAGCCGGAAGCTTGTTCCACCTCGCCTCCGCTGATCGGCAGATGGGGTGATCATCCGACCAGAGCCGGTGCACGTCCGTGCTGAAGATCGCTCGGCATCACGAAATCGACGCGCATTCACGGAAATCCGGGCAGGTTCGGCCCCTCCCGGCGCCCGGACGGCGCACGGATCACGGCACGCTGCACGGATGCTCAGGGGGAGTTGACATGCTCCCGATTGACTTGCTCCATGCCGGCAGGACCGGCCGATGCCGGGACCTGAACGATCGTCCGATACAGGGCGACGCTCGCCCGGGAGGCACCGTGCATTGTCCTCTGCGCTGCTGGACGTAGTCGGCCTGACGAAGTCGTTCGACGGGGTCGTGGCGCTCGCGGACGGCCGATTTCGTCTCGAGCCCGGAACCGTGCACGCGCTGTGCGGCGGCAACGGCGCCGGCAAGTCCACCTTCCTGTCGATCGTCATGGGCATCCAGCCGCGCGACGGCGGCACCATCGAGGTCGCGGGACGACCGGTCAGCTTCTCGCATCCCTCGCAGGCGCTCGCCGCCGGCATCGCCATCATCGAGCAGGAGCTCAGCCCGGTGCTCGATCTCACCGTGGCCGAGAACATCTTCCTCGGCCGCGAGCCGGTGGCGGCGTTCGGACGCATCGACTTCGCCGCGATGCGCCGCGACGCCATGCGGCTGCTGCAGCAGCTGGGCTTCGTGATCGATCCGGGTGCCGTGATGCGCACGCTGTCGATCGGGCAGATGCAGCTGGTCGAGATCGCCAAGGCGCTGAGCCACGACGCCCGCATCATCATCATGGACGAGCCCACGTCGGCGCTTGGCGAGACCGAGGTCGGCCAGCTCTACACGGCGGTGAAGCGGCTGCGCGACCAGGGCAAGGGGATCATCTACGTCTCGCACCGGCTGACCGAGATCTTCGAGCTGGCCGACAGCTACACGGTGTTTCGCGACGGGCGGCATGTCGCCGACGGCCGCGTCGGCGACATCGACCGGGCCGGGCTGATCGGCATGATCGTCGGGCGGGCGCTGAGCGACGAGTACATCAAGACCAACGTGCCGGGTGCGGCGACGCGGCTGGCGGTGGAGGGCCTGTCGCTGCCGGGCACGCTGAGCGACATCTCGTTCACGGTGCGCCAGGGCGAGATCGTCGGCTTCTACGGGCTGCTCGGCGCCGGGCGCACCGAGCTGATGGAGTGCCTGTTCGGGCTGGCGCCAGGCTGGACCGGCCGCATGACGGTCGATGCGGTGCCGGTGCGGCCGGCGTCCCCGGCTGCCGCCATGCAGGCGGGACTGGCGCTGGTCACCGAGGACCGCAAGCAGAGCGGCCTGGTGCTGACCGGCTCGGTGCGCGAGAATCTGAGCCTGGCGATGCTGACGGCGCTGTCGCCGCGCGGCGTCGTCGACCGGCGTCGCGAGGCAAAGTCGTCGGCGGACGCGATCCGTCGCTTCGGCATCCGGACGGCGACCGACCGGCTGGCGGTGAGCAGCCTGTCGGGCGGCAACCAGCAGAAGGTGGTGATCGGCCGCTTCGACATGACGCAGCCGAAGATATTCCTGTTCGACGAGCCCACGCGCGGCGTCGATGTCGGCGCCAAGCGCGAGATCTACGCCATCATGTCCGATTTCGCGGCCCACGGCGGCGCCGTGGTGATGGTGTCCGGCGAGGCGGAGGAGATCCTGGGCATGTGCGACCGCATCGTCGTGATGCGCCAGGGGCGGATCGCTGCGATCCTGGAGCGCGCGGACGCGACCCAGCAGACCATGCTGCATCTCGCGGCATGAACCAGGGACGGACCAGGACGGCATGAGTGCGAGCAGGACCGGCACGGCGGCGCGGCAGATGACGGGTGCCCGCGTCGCCATGCAGTACATGAAGCGCTACGGCATCGTGACGGCGTTCTTCGCGCTCTGCATCGTGCTCAGCCTGGTGTCGGACTATTTCTTCACCGTCGGCAACATCGTCAACGTGCTGCGCCAGACCTCGATCAACGGGGTGCTGGCCATCGGCATGACCTTCGTGATCCTGACCCGCGGCATCGATCTGTCGGTGGGCTCGGTGGCAGCGCTGTCGGGCATCGTCGCCACCAGCTTCGCCACCCGCTCGGCGATCGCCGGCATTCCGGGCGCGCCCTATCCGGCGCTGCTGGCGATCGCGGCGGGGCTCGCGGTGGGGCTCGCCAGCGGCGGCATCTCGGGCGGCATCGTGACGCGCTTCCGGGTGCCGCCCTTCGTGGTCACGCTGGGCATGCTGTCGACAGCCCGCGGCCTGACGCTGCTCTATGCGGGCGGGCGGCCGATCCCGAACCTGACGCCGCAGTTCCGCTGGATCGGCACCGCCGAGGTGTTCGGCGTGCCGCTGCCGATCCTGGTGCTGATCGCGGTGTTCGGGGTCGCCTGGTGGGTGCTGGGCTACACGCGCTTCGGCCGCCAGGTCTATGCCACCGGCGGCAACCCGCGGGCGGCGACCTCGTCGGGGATCAGCGTGTCGCGGGTGCGGCTGTCGGTCTACCTGATCTCGGGCGGGCTGGCGGCGCTGGCGGGCATCATGCTCGCCGCCCGCACCGGCTCCGGCCTGACCCAGGCCGGCATCTCCTACGAGCTCGACGCGATCGCGGCGGTGGTGATCGGCGGCACCAGCCTGTCGGGCGGCGTCGGCGGCGTGACCGGCACGCTGTTCGGCGCGCTGATCATCGGCGTGATGAATAACGGCCTCGACCTGCTCGGCGTCGACTCGAACTACCAGCAGATCTTCAAGGGGCTGATGATCGTCGGCGCCGTGATGCTCGATTCCGCACGACGCGGCGAGGCGCACTGAAATCGCTCAAGCGCCGGCATCAAGCCGGTCGTCGAACAAGGGAGAACACCATGAGTTTCCGCAACCTCTGTCTCGCCGGCACCGTCGCCATGCTCGCCGCCACGGCGGGCGCGCATGCGGATCCTGCCAGGAAGCTCAAGATCGGCGTCGATCTGTACGGGCTCAAGGCCGAGTTCATGCAGCTCTGGGCCGCCTCGGTGAAGCAGAGCCCCGAGGTGAAGGACGGCAGCGTCGAGGTGACGGTGTTCGACGGGCGCTACGACTCGCTGGTGCAGCAGAACCAGTTCGACACCATGATCAGCCAGAAATACGACGCGATCATCTTCGCGCCGATCGACGCCGATGCCGCCGCCACCGCGGTCGAGGCGGCGCACAAGGCCGGCATCCCGGTGGTCGGCACCAACACGCGCGCCAACAGCCCGCTGCTGACCTCCTATGTCGGCTCCGACGACACGCGCTCGGGCTATCTCGAGGCCAAGGCGGTGCTCGACAAGATCGGCTGCAAGGGCAATGTCGTCATCATCGAGGGCCCGATCGGCATCTCCGCGCAGATCCAGCGTCGGGAAGGCAACCTGAAGGCGCTGAAGGAGTGCCCGGCGGTCAAGGTGCTGGAGATGAAGACCGCGAACTGGTCGCGCGCGGAAGCGCAGACGCTGATGGATGACTGGCTGACCCGCTATCCCGGCCGCATCAGCGGCATCATCGGCCAGAACGACGAGATGGCGCTGGGTGCCATCGAGGCGATCAAGAGCGCCAACCTGAAGGTGGGCTCCTTCGCGATCGCCGGCATCGACGGCATCACCGACGCGCTGCTGGCGGTGAAGGCGGGCGAGATGACGTCGATCCTGCAGGATGCCAACGCCCAGGCGCAGGGCTCGCTGGACGTCGCCGTGCGCCAGGTGGACGGAGCGGGCTTCAAGCCGCAATCGGCGATCTGGCAGCAATATCCGCAGATGAAGTGGGAGGACGGCACCGCCAAGAACTACAACGTGCCCTGGACGCCGGTGACGCCGCAGAATGTCGACGAGCTGCTCGCGCGCCGCCAGAAGGGCTCCTGAGCGGAGCGGAGCGGCTCGATGCGACGGCGCCGGCCCGCAGCGGATGGCCGGCCGCCGTCGCAGGCGGCCATGGCGGGCCCGGGGGTATCGCCCCCAGGCCCGCATCCAGTTCCGGGGAGGACGGCGTGATCGTCGTGTTCGGTGCGATCGGGATCGATATCGTCACCCGGGTGGCGCGGTTTCCCCGGCCAGGCGAGACGGTCGCCTGCGACGGCTACGACATCGTGCCCGGCACCAAGGGCGCCAACCAGGCGCTCGCCGCGGCGCGGGCGGGGGCGTCGGTGGTGCATGTGGCGACCGTGGGCGACGACGCGTCCGGCGTCGTCGCCGCCTCGCTGCTGCGCGCGGCCGGCGTCGATCTGCGTCATCTGCGCGTCGTCGACACGCCGACCGGAACCTGCCTGATCACGGTGGATGCGGCGGGCGAGAACACCGTCGTCGCCGCGTCCAGCGCCAACCGCCACACCACGCTGTCGCAGCTCGACGCCTGCGCGTTCGGCGCCGGCGACACGCTGGTGCTGCAATGCGAGCTGAGGGCCGAGGAGACCTATGCCGCGGTGCGGCTGGCGCGGGCGCGCGGCGCGCGGATCGTGCTGAACGCGGCACCCGCGGCCGCGGTGCCCGCCTCGGTGCTGGCGGCGCTGGATTTGCTGGTGGTCAACGAGACCGAGGCGATCGCGATCGGCGCCGCGCTCGGTGTCGCCGAGGCCGATCCGGAGCGGATCGCGCAGGCGATCCACGCGGGGCATGGCTGTGCCACGGCGGTGACGCTGGGGGCAGGCGGCGCGGTGCTGTGGGACGGCGGCGTCCGCTGCCATGCCCCGGCCCTTGAGGTGGCGATCGTGGATACCACCGCGGCCGGCGACAGCTTCACCGGATACATGGCGGCCGCACTCGATCGCGGGCTCGGGATGCAGGCGGCCCTGCTGCAGGGGGTCGCCGCCGGATCGCTGTGCTGCACCCGTGCCGGCGCGCAGACCGGCATCCCGGACGCGGCCGAGGTGCTGGCCGCGCTGGGCGGCCCGGCCGCATGAGCGATGCCGACCTGATCACCGAGGTCGCCGGGCTGTACTACATCAACCGGCTGACCCAGGAGGATCTCGCCCGGCATTTCGGAACCTCGCGCTCGACGATCTCGCGGCTGCTGAAGCAGGCGCACGATGCCGGCATCGTCGAGATCCATGTCAGGGCGCGGCCGGACCGGGCGCAGAAGCTCGAGC
Organism: uncultured Acetobacteraceae bacterium; assembly: GCA_964236105.1. Lineage (GTDB taxonomy): Bacteria > Pseudomonadota > Alphaproteobacteria > Acetobacterales > Acetobacteraceae > Lichenicola. The sequence goes on from CAXSBC010000005.1 coordinate 71,271, forward strand.
AGGCGCTGCAGGCGCGGTTCGGCCTGAAGCGGCTGCTGTGCGCGATCGACCTGTTCGATGCGGTCAACCGGCGGCTCAACGTGGCGTCCCTGGTCGCGGCCTATCTCGACAAGGTGCTGGTCGACGGCAACACCGTCGCGGTCGGCATGGGACGCAACGTCAGCGCCATCACCGAGGCGCCGAGCCTGCCGCTGCCGCGCGACGTGCTGTTCGTGTCGGCGATCGGCGGATCGGTGCATGGCGGCGAGATGGTGAATGCCGACCACATCGCGCGCCGGCTCGCGGCACGGTTCGGCGGACGCAGCGAGACGCTGTATGCGCCGGCGATCGTCGAGGACGAGACGCTGCGCCTGGCGCTGCTGCGCAACGAGAACATCCGGCAGACGCTCGACCGCGCGCGCGGCGCGTCGATGGCGCTGCTCGGCGTCGGCGACATGACGGAAGACAGCAACATGGTCCGCATGGGCTGGCTGTCGCCGCGCGAGGTGGCGCGGGCGCAGGCGACGGGAACGGTCGGCGACATCCTGGGCAACGACTTCATCGACATCCAGGGCCGCCCGTCGCGCACCGTCGTGGCCGGGCGGGTGGTCGGGCTGACGCTGAAGGACCTGGAACCGATCGAGGACGTCGTGGTGGTGGCGAGCGAGAACACCAAGGCGGGCATCCTGCTGGGCGTGCTGCGCGCCGGCGTGGTGGACACGCTGGCCACGACCCTGTCGAACGCGCAGGCGGTGCTCGATCTGGACGAGGCGACGCGGCACGATGGCTGAGCTCGCGCCTCGCCGCACGCGCCGCCGGTGGATCAATCGTCGCGTCCCGGCCCTGCCGGGCGCGCCATGCAGCAGGGGACGCCGATCGTGACCGCTTCCATCTTCGAGGCCGCCTTCGATTTCACCGGACAGGTGGTGCTGGTGACCGGAGCGGCCGCCGGCATCGGCAGGGCGGTGGCCGGGCTGTTCGCATCGCGCGGTGCCCATGTAGCCCTGCTGGACCGTGACCCCGCGGTCGAGGACGCCGCCGCGTCCCTCGGCGGCGCGGGCCATCTCGGTCTCGTCGCCGACGTCACCGACACGGCGGCACTCGATCGGGCCGTGGCGTCGGTGCTGGCGCGGTTCGGACGCATCGACGTGCTGGTGAACAATGCCGGCATCGTCCGGCTGGCGCCGGCGGACAGCATCGCTGCCGCCGACTGGGACCTGACCATGGCGGTGAATCTGCGCGCGCCGTTCATGGTGTCGCAGATCGTCGGGCGGGAGATGCTGCGCCAGGGCCGGGGGCGGATCGTCAACCTCGCCAGCCAGGCGGGCATCGTCGCCATCGACAACCACGTGGCGTACTGCGTGTCCAAGGCCGGGATCATCAGCATGACCAAGGTGCTGGCGCTGGAATGGGGACCTCGCGGCATCACCGTGAACGCGATCAGTCCGACGGTGGTGGAGACCGAGCTCGGCAGGCAGGCCTGGGCCGGCGAGGTGGGCGAGGCGATGAAGCGACAGATCCCGTGCCGGCGCTTCGCCCAGCCGGACGAGATCGCCATGGCCGCGCTTTATCTCGCCAGTGGCGCCGCCGGCATGGTGAACGGCGAGAACCTCGTGGTCGATGGCGGCTTCACCATCCAGTAGCCGCGACCCGGAACGACCGGCGCCGGCGAGGTCCCCTGCGCCGGCAGGTCCGGCCAGCAGGTCCCTGCGGCCCGGACCCCGGACACGCCGGCGCCTGCGGCGGCCTCACCGCCGGTTCCGGCGCTCGACGAGGCGCTACTCGTCGGCTTCGGGATCGGGCGAGGCGGTCTCGACCTCGGCCTCGGCGCTTTCCTTGGCGCGGCGCGTCCGGCCGCTCGACGCGCGCTTCGGCTTCGCGGCCTTGGGCGCAGCCGCCGCGGAGTCGTCATCGGCCTCGACGGCATCCGGCATCTCGTCGGACTCGTCCGGCGCCGGGATGTCCTGTGCGACGGCCGGCTTCTTCGACCGGCGCGGCTTGGGCGATACCGGCTCGGGTGCCGGGGCGGGAGCGGCCTGCTCCGCCTGCGCGGCACTCTCGCGGGCGGCCTGCTTCAGCTCGGCGTTCTGCTTGCGCAGGCGGACGATGCTGCGCTCCAGCTTGACGACCTGCGCCTCGAGCTCGGCCTTGTTCAGCTTCGGCGCCGCCGGCGCCGCCTTGCGGCTGACCGTGCGCTTGGCGACCGGAGCGGCCTTGGCCTTGCTGCTGGCCGGGACACGATTCTTCGAGCCGACCGGTCGGCCGAGGCGCTTCTTTGGCGCAGCTGCCCGTTTTGCAGGAGCGCGAGTGGTCTTGGTTGTGCGAGCCATGGCCGAATCCGGACGATGTTGTGTCGTGACTCAGTATCGTGACAGTGATCGGGAAGCAAGCTTGCGATCAGCACTGTTTCGGGCGCGACGGAGACAATAATCAATGTGGCGATATCGGATGCGGGTCATCCCGACGCGCGCGCCTTGAGGCCGACGACAGCGCCCGCTTGCGAATGCCGCTGATGGCGCGGACAGGGTTTGCGTGCCGCCGCTAGCCCCGGCTGCTCCGGCTGCGGCCGTAGAGCAGCAGCATGGAGAAGATGACCAGCCCGTAGATGATCTGGCGTCCGGCGTCGGGCATCTGCATCACCGCCAGCATGCTTTGCAGCAGCACGATCAGGATCGTGCCGACGATCGTGCCGGCGTAGCGTCCGCGGCCGCCGACGATGCTGGTGCCGCCCAGCACGACGGCGGCGATGGCCGGCAGCAGATAGGTGTCGCCCATGCCCTGGAACGCCTTGCCGGCATAGCCGGTGAGCAGCAGGCCGGCGAGCGTGCTGGCGCAGCCGGCCAGCATGAAGCTCAGGCAGACGACGCGCTTCACCGCCATGCCGGAGAGATAGGCCGCGCGCTCGCGGTTGCCGATCGCATAGATGGTGCGGCCGAACGGCGTCGCGCGCAGCAGCAGGGTCGCGAACACGCCGACCGCCGCCCACACCAGCACGGCGTTCGCGATGCCGGGCAGCAGGTGGCCGCCCGACATCCAGCGCACGATCGGGGCGGCCGACGAGGCGGGCGCGGAGCCGCCGGTATAGAGCACCATCAGCCCCTGCAGCACCGCGTTGACGCCGAGGGTGAAGATCATCGAGGGCACGCGCAGGAACGCCACGCCGAGGCCGTTCACCAGTCCGATCAGCGCGCCCGTGGCCAGCGCGATCACGATCGATCCGGCGCCGCCGAGCTCGGTTCCGGCAAGCCCCGTGCCCAGCATGGCGCCGGCCGTCAGCGTCCAGGGCACCGACAGGTCGATATGGCCGAGCAGGATCACCAGCATGGCGCCGCTCGCCACGATGCCGAGAAAGGAGGCCACCTGGAGCTGCTGGATCAGGTAGCGCGGCGACAGGAAGCTCGCGTTATAGAGCGAGCCTGCCAGCAGGATCGCGACGATGCAGGCGCTGGCCACCGCCAGCGGCAGGTCGAGCCGGCCGAGAAGGCTGCGGCCCGGCGGCGCGGCGGCGGCGGGTGTCGCAACGTCGCGCGGGCTGTTCACCGGTAGGTCTCCAGCCGGTTGCGGATGCGCAGCACCGGCAGCGCGCCGAGGCTGACCGCGGCCAGCAGGATCAGGCCCTGGAACAGCGGCTGCCACAGCGGCGAGGCGTCCAGCACGAACAGCAGGTCGCCGATCGTGCGCAGGATGAACGCGCCCAGGATCGAGCCGATCACGCCGCCGACGCCGCCGAACAGCGACGTGCCGCCGATCACCACCGCGGCGATGCTGTTCAGCGTGAAGTCGCCCGCCTGGATGGCGCTGGCCTGGCCGGACTCCGCCACCAGCGTCAGCAGCAGGCCGGCCAGCCCGGCGAGCAGGCCGCTGCCGGCATAGGCGGCGATCTTGGCGCGCACGACGCCGACGCCAGACATGTAGGCCGACGCCTCCGCCGAGCCCACCGCATAGATGCCGCGCCCGGTCAGCGAGCGGCGGAACGGCAGCCACAGCGCCAGCACCACGACGGCCAGCAGCAGCAGGCTGACCGGCACGTCGAGCACCGCGCCGGTGAGGGCGCTCGCGACGTCGTCGTCGACGTCGCCGCCCGGCCCCGGTCGCAGCAGCAGCGAGACGCCGTAGAAGATCGTGCTGGTGGCCAGCGTGACGATGATCGGCTGCAGCCGCCCGAGCACCACCGCCAGCGCGTTGACGGTGCCGGCCAGGAGGCCGCTGGCCAGCGTGACCGCCATGCCGCCGGCGATCTGCCACAGGCCGCCATTGACCAGCGTGGAGGCGACGCAGTTGGCCAGCACCACGATGGCGCCCACCGACAGGTCGATGCCGCCGGTCAGCACCGGCAGCGTCTGGGCTGCCGCGATCAGCGCCAGCAGCACGCCCTTGTTGGACGCGGTGACCAGCACGCTCACCTGCACGCCGCGCGGCTGCAGCGACAGATACAGCCCGAACATCGCCAGGAAGATGCCGCCCGCCAGCAGCGGCAGCATGTTGTGGCGCAGGAACAGCCGCCCGCCGCTGTTGCTCATGACGCGGCCCGGTCCGGCTCGGCGCCGATATCCAGCGCGCCGGCGACGATCGCCTGCTCGGTGATCCCGGCCCCTTCGAGCATCCGGGTGATGCGGCCGGCATAGAAGATCGAGACCCGGTCGCACAGCCCGACGAGCTCGTCGTAGTCGGTGGTGTAGAGCAGGATCGCGGTGCCGTTGGCGGCGAGCTGGCGCAGCAGCCGGTAGATCTCCTGCTTGGTGCCGACATCGATGCCGCGCGTCGGATCGCACAGCAGCAGCACGCGCGGTGCCGCCAGCAGCCACTTGCCGATCGCCACCTTCTGCTGGTTGCCGCCCGACAGGGTGCCGACCGGCAGATCGACCACCGCCTTGATCTGCATGCGCCGGATCATCTCGTCCACCGCCTGACGCTCGCGGCCGGGCTGCAGGAACGGGCCGCGGCACCAGGCCGCCAGCGTCGCCGCCGTGAGGTTCTCCGCCACCGTCATCGGCAGCATCAGCCCCTCGGTCTTGCGGTCCTCCGGGATCAGGGCGAGCTTCAGCGCCATCGCCTCGCGCGGGCTGCCGATCGCGGTCGGCCGACCGTCGATCCTGATCTCGCCCTCGACGCCGGACAGGCAGCCGAACAGGGCCAGCAGGAACTCGCGCTGGCCCTGTCCGTCCAGGCCGCCCAGCCCGACGATCTCGCCCGGCGCCACCGACAGCGACACGCCCTGCAGGCGGTGCTCCCAGCTCAGCGCGCGCGCCTCCAGCACCGGGGCGGGCTGCGACGGCGGTGCCGGCGGCCGCGGTGGGAACAGCTGGGAGAGCTCGCGGCCGATCATCATCCGCACGATCTCGTCCTCGGTGTGCGCATCGCGCGCGAAGCTCTGCACGTGCCGGCCGTTGGCGAACACCGAGCAGGTGTCGGCGAGCTCGCGGATCTCGTGCATGCGGTGCGAGATGTAGAGGATGCACATCCCCTGCGTCCGCAGGCGCTTGAGCAGCGCCACCACGCGCGCGACGTCGTCCGCCGTCAGCGCCGAGGTGGCCTCGTCCAGGATCAGCAGGCGCGGGCGCCGGCCGAACGCCTTGGCGATCTCGACCATCTGCCGGCGCGACAGCGGCAGGTCGCGCACCCGCTCGCGCGGATCGATGCCCTCGCAGCCGATCTCCGCCAGCAGCCGCTCGGCCTGGCGCCGCTGCGCCGCCTGGTCGATCAGCCCGAACCGGCGCGGCGGGTTGGTGATGCCGATATTGTCGGCGACGCTGAGGTCGGGCAGCAGCGACAGCTCCTGGAACACGCAGACGATGCCCTGCGCCTGCGCGTCCGCCGGGCCCCGGAAGCGGACCGGCCGGCCGTCGAGCCGCATCTCGCCCTCGGTCGGCTCGACCACGCCCGAGATGATCTTGATCAGCGTGCTCTTGCCGGCACCGTTCTCGCCCACCACCGCGTGGATCGAGCCGGCCTCGCAGCGCAGCTGTCCCTGCGCCAGCGCGGTGACCGGCCCGTAGCGCTTGACGATGCCAGACAGCTCCAGCAGCGCAGGCGAGGCCGCCGCCCCGGCGGAGGCGGCGGCCGTGCTCATTTCGAGGTCTGGCCCTCGATCTGGGCGGCTGTCAGGGTGATGTTGCAGGCCGGAAAGTCGTGGGCCGCGAAGAAGGTGTCGCTCAGCTCGGGGAAGTAGTTCCGGCCGGCCGCGAGCTCCTTGTAGTTCGCAGCCGGGATCGGCACGCGAACCTCCGTCGGCACGCTCTGTCCCTGCAGCGCCGTCAGCGCCGCCTTGAGCGCCACCGCGGACAGGGCAGGGGACTGGCCGGCGCTGTCGCCCAGCAGCCCGTCCCTGGCGTGCAGCGCGATCAGCTTGCGAAAGCCGTTCTCGCCCTCGCCCGCGATCGGGATCAGCGGCTTGTGGCTGTCGAGCAGCGCGTGCGTGACGCCGGTGCTGCCGCCCTGGGTATAGACACCGTCGAAGCTGCCATTGACGGCGAGCGCGTCGGCCACCGCCTTCTGGCCGGTGCCGTCGTCCCAGTTGCCGACCACCTCGGTCACCTGGATGCCCGGATCGCTGGCCATCGCCTGGCGGAAGCCGTCATGGCGGTCGCGGTCGACGCTGTTGCCCGGCACGCCGCGCACCTCGAGGACGCGCTTCTTGTCCTTCATGGTCTGGTTGAGCCAGTCGCCCATCATCCGGCCCATCTCGACCTGGTCCTGGTTCACCTGGATCAGGTCGGTCTCGCTGGCGGTGCGGTCGAGGGTGTTGTCGAAGCTGACGACGAGGATGCCGGCCTGCTTGGCGCGCCGCATCACCGGCTTGAACGCCGTCGGGCTGTTGGCATCGATCAGGATGGCGTCGAAGCCGGCGCTGATGAAGTTGTCCATCGCCGCGATCTGCGCCGACACGTCGGTGCCGACGCTGACGATGCGCAGCTCCTTGATCTGAGCCGCGACCTCCGGCTGGGCGGCATACGCCTTGAGCGTCTGCAGCATCTGCACGCGCCAGGCATTGCCGATGAAGCCGTTGGCGAACGCGATCCGGTACGGGCCGTGCTTGGCCGGCAGGCTGACCGTCCCGGTGGCACCCGCCGCCGGCCGGAAGCACTGGCCCGCCGGGGCGTCCGCGGCGATGGCCGCGGCGGGTGCCAGACAGGCCAGGACGGCGGCGAACGCCACGAGCCCGGGGCGCGCGAACGGCGCGGGATGCTTCGATGTCATGAGGATGCGTTTCCTGTGTGAGCCGGACGTCCCGCCGACCTTGGACAGCGCAACCATGGCCCATTTCGCGGGCCTTCCGCAACCGACCGGACCGGCCGTCTGCAGCCGGTCCCGACCGGCAGATCGGGCGCTCCGCGATGCCGCCGGTCAGGAGCGAGCGGGCGTCGTCACGGCAGGTGGCGGGCGATCAGGGCTCGTTCGTCCGCGGCGGCCGCCCCTGCCATGGCCGTCAGGGTGACAGGGTTCGGCGATCGCGGCATCGACGTCGCTCTCGCAATTCATGAAGTGCGGCATCATCGCTCCATCCATCTCGATCAGGGGCACGAGGTCGGGCCGATCCGTCACCAGCCCCTCGGAGATGAGGACGTGTCGGCCCGGGCTCGTCATGACGTCGGTCGGCAGGTTCAGTGCCCAGCGGTATTTGGCCAGACCCGCTCTCCAGCGCGCCACGCCGTGGTCCGCGGTGCGCGTCCAGGCCGGATTGTCGAGCAGCGTCCTGCCCACGCAATCGACGACATGAACCGGATGGTCTCTCGGGCTCTCGGTGATCTCGCCTGCGGGTTGTCGCCCGACCTCGACGGAAGACCGTTCCGTTTTCCGAACGAGGTGGCTGTCGAACGTCTTGGCACCGGCAACGTTGTTCTTCGAACCGTGGCCGTCGATGATGATCGTCACGCCGCCGAACCGCTCGGCGGCCCGGCCTGACATGGAACTGACCCTGATCGACCGTGTCCGCAGGGTTCATTTCGTTACCGGGATAGTCGATGCGGGGCCGACGGTCGGAGACCGGACGGACCGCTGCATGGAGTGTTCGCAGTCGATGCCCGCACGGCAGGCGGCAAGACCGACGTCGGCTGCGGTTCGCGACGGATCACGGATTGCCTCCCCGTCTCAGGACGAGGCATGCCGCGACGGCCGACCTGATATTTGAGATGCTTCTCGCGTAGTAAAGACGACGCCGCTCATAGTAAGACGATATCGAAAACTGCAGACTCAGCCGTCAACCCAGGTGTTTTGCTTGACAGACCAAGCATGATCCGGGTCTACAGTTGCCGTGCGTCGAGCACGACCTCGACCGCCGATCGGATCTCTTCGACGAGGAGAAGGACATGACCGCCACGATTTCCTACGGCGCCCGCATGACCGTGCAGGCAATGCATCACGACATCAAGCTGGACGGGGAGATCGGCGACCGACCCTTCGTGCTGCTCTGCGTTCCAGATGACGGCGTCCATGGCGCGGTCGGCTTCGAGACCGTCGACGAGGCGCGCGGTGCCGCGCTGGCCCAGGCTGCGGCCATGATCGCGGGCGGCCTGAAGGCGCCGATCATCCGGGAGATCACGCTGGGCGGCATGCCGCTTCTCGCCAGGCCGTCCGCCGGCGCGAGCCCGCCGCCCGAGCCGCGCGCCGACCCGTCCAACCGTCTCGACCGGTTCCGCAACGTCGTCACGCATGCGTTGCGGATCAAGCAGAAGCAGTTCGCCTGAGACGCGTTCGGTTGCAGCGCCAGGGCGGCGTCGACAGGCGGCGATCGCCGCTCGCGAGGTGCTTGCAGGAGCGGGGTTGGAGCCGATCATGATCCACGATACGCGGATGCTGTCGATCGCCGGCGGCTACCTTCTGGTGCTTGCAGTCGTGGTCATGTGGTTCTGGCTGCAGCGTCGCACCCAGATCTCGCTGCGCTGGCCCGCCACCACCACCCAGCGCCAGATGGAGCAGTATGGCACGCGGGTGCTGAACACGATGGGGTGGGGCACGAACCTGTATCAGAGCCACGCCACCCGCAGCATCTATCGGTGCGAGAAGCGCGAGGACGTGCTGCTCGTGGTGTTTCTGCGCGAGAACGCGTTCTTCGCCCGGCTGCTGACCCTGCTCCGCGTCCACAGCGCGTTCAACCTGAGGCGGACGACGATCGTGCTGTTCGACGCGCCGCTCGACACGATGACGAGCCTCGCGGCGGAGGTCGGGGTGTCGGTGATCCACTACACCAAGCTGAAGGATCTCGAGGAGCTTCGGCAGGCGGTGCTGCCGAACCTCACGGCGTTCCGCTCCGGATCGGCGACCACCGTCGCGCAGACACGCGTCTCGGCGGCGCGCGCCTAAGGCGAGCCGTCAGCCCCGCCCGAGGAACGGCATGGCGTTGGCCATCACCGTCAGGAAGGGGATGTTGGTGCCGAGCGGCATCGAGGCCATCAGCACCACGCTGCGGCCGACATCGCGCACGTCCATCATCGGCTCGACCGCCAAGTGGCCGCCGGCCTGCTTGGCGCCGGTCTGCATGCGCGCCGCGAGCGCCGTCGCGGCGTTGCCGATATCGATCTGACCGCAGGCGATGTCATGGGCGCGGCCGTCCAGCGACAGCGTCTTGGTCAGCCCGGTGACGGCATGCTTGGTGGCGGTATAGGGCGCCGAGTCCGGCCGCGGGACGTGCGCCGAGATCGAGCCGTTATTGATGATGCGGCCGCCGCGCGGCGTCTGCGCCTTCATCATCCTGAAGGCGCCCTGCGCGCAAAGGAACACGCCGGTCAGGTTGACCGAGACGACCATGTTCCAGTCGGCGAGGCTGAGCTCCTCGAACGGCACGCCGGGCACGTTGTTGCCGGCATTGTTGAACAGCAGGTCGAGCCGTCCGAACCGGTCCCGCACCGCCGCGAACAGCGCGTCGACCGAGTGCTGGTCGGCAACGTCGGTCGGCTGCACCAGCGTGCGGGAGGCAGCCGCGCCGGCCTTGGCGACGGTGTCCTGCAGCCGGCCCGGATCGCGTCCGGCCAGCACCACCGACCAGCCGTCAGCCAGCAGGGCCAGCGTCACCGCCTGACCGATCCCGCTGCCGGCGCCGGTCACCAGCGCGATCCGGTTCGCCTGCGGGGATGGGGTGTCGTCGGTCATGTCCGCGCCCTCCTCTGTTCGGCCGCCGCGCGACGGCCCCGCATGTCGTGGTCCCGCCGGGGCGGCTGCGCCGAGGCGATGATCCGCGCCTGTCCCGGCGGCCGGATCAGGGCCGTACGGCGCCCCTGCGATGCAGATAGACCGCATACACCTCGCTGGTGGCGCAGATGAACAGGCGGCTGTTGTTGCGGCCGCCGAAGGTGACGTTGGACACGATCTGCGGCACCCGGATCCGGCCGAGCAGGTCGCCGTCCGGGCTTACGCAGTGCACCCCGTCGCCGGCACTGGTCCAGACATTGCCGTCCTGGTCGCAGCGGAACCCGTCCGCCGCTCCCACCGAGGGCGCGTAGAACTCGCGCTCGTTGCCGAGCCGGCCCGAGCCCTCGTCGAGCACGTCGAACACGCGGATCTGGCGCTCGACGGAGTCGTCGTGCATCCGCCCGGTCTCGGCGACGTAGAGGCGGCTCTCGTCGGGCGAGAAGCAGATCCCGTTCGGGCAGGCGAAGCTGTCGCTCACCACGTCGAGCTGCCCGGTCTGCGGATCGAGCCGGTACACCTGGCAGGGCAGCTCCTCCGCGGTCTGGCCGCTGCCCTCGTAATCCATCGCGATGCCGTAATGCGGATCGGTGAACCAGATGGTGCCGTCGGACTTCACCACCACGTCGTTCGGCGAGTTCAGCCGGCAGCCCTGGTGGCGGTCGGCCAGCGTGGTCAGGCGTCCGTCATGCTCGGTGCGCACCACCGCGCGGGCGCCGTGCAGGCAGGAGATCAGCCGTCCCTCGCGGTCGCGGGTGCCGCCGTTGGAGAACTGGCTTGGCTGGCGATAGACCGACACGCCGAGCCCTTCGGTCCAGCGCAGGATGCGGTCGTTGGGGATGTCGCTGAACAGCAGGCAGCCGGCATCGCCGAACCAGACCGGGCCCTCGGTCCAGCGGCAGCCGTCGGCGATGCGCTCGAGGGCTGCGTTGAACAGGATGTAGGACCTGAAGCGCTTGTCGACGATCTCGAAGGTGCTCATCGCTCAGCGGCCCCAGATCTGGCGGTAGGCGGCGCGGTAGTTGCTGTCGGGATCGTAGATGTCCTTCTTGCCGCCATCCAGGTCGACGTTCCTGGCCGTCACCAGATGCACCGGCGCCACGTAGCCCGAGGCCGGCTGTCCGGCGAAGCCGCGATTGAGCTCGTCGATCACCTGCCAGCCCTGCAGCAGCAGCGGCTCGGGCACGGTGGCGGCCTGGAACTGGCCGCCGCGTATGCGCTCGTAGGCGGAGTTGCTGCCGTCGCCGGCGCTGATGTCGACCGGCGGCCCGGCGGGATCGCGCCCGGCCGAGATCAGGGGCGGTCCGATGAAGTCGTAATACAGGTCGTTGATGGCCAGCGTGTAGGTCCATTTCGCGCCGTAGCGCTGCAGCAGCGAGGTGGTGAGCTGGGAGATGCGCGTCGAGGTGTCGGCGAGCGGGGTGTCCTCGAACGACAGCACGCTGCAGCCCGGGCAGGTCCTGATCTCGTCGCGCATCATCTGCGCCTTGGCCAGCGCGATCGCATAGGCGCTGTCGGTGAAGATGATCACGCCGGCCTTGCCGCCGCTCTGCGCGATCGCGTAGTCGGCGGCGACCTTGGCCACGCGCGCGCTGTCGCTGCCGATGTTGCTGAGAACGCGATACTCGGCCATCGGTCCCGGCTTCGGCCCGCCGTGCCAGGCCACGATCCTGATGCCGCCATCGGCCGCCTGCCTGATGTCGGCGGCGTTCTGCACCACGTCGTAGCCGCCGATGACGATGCCGTCCGGCTTCAGCGCCACCGCCTGGCTGAAGGCCGAGTGGATGCCCGACACGCTGCCCTGGCCGTCGAGCACGCGCACGGTCCAGCCGATCGCCTGGCCGGCTTGCCTGACGCCGTCGCCGACCTCCTGGATGCCGCCGTTGCGCAGGTCGGCCGCGACGTAGATCACGGTCTTGCCTGTCGCCGCCTTCGGGCCGGTGGTGGGACCGTCCCAGCGCGAGGACGGCGCCGTCGCCCTCTCCACGACCTCGCGCGCCTGCGCCAGCTCCGTCCCGGCATCCTGGGCCCGGGCCTGGGTCTGGGCACCGCCCACCCAGCCGAGCAGGGCGATGAGCCCGAGGCCGGCCTGGGCCCCGGCGCCCCTGCGCCGGCCGATGCAACCGTCTGCCGTCATCGCGTCATCCCCTGTCCCATGGCCCGCCTGGCGCGGCGCCGTTGTCGTTCGTCAGGTCCGGCCCGGCGCCGGCGGCCGTGCCGCCCGTGCCATGACCCGCCGCCGTCCGGTCCAGCCGGCCAGCCCGATGGCGATCAGCAGCGTGGCGCCGTTGAAGGCGGGCTCCACCCAGAAGGCGCCGCCGAGCTGCTCGATGCCGGAGATGCCGATCGCCAGGATCACCACGCCGACGACGGTGCCCCAGATGTTGACCCGGCCGGGCGTGATGGTGGTCGAGCCCAGGAACGCGCCGACCAGGGCCGGCAGCAGGAACTCGAGCCCGACGCTGGCCTGGCCCACCCGCAGCCGGGCCGCCAGGATCACGCCGGCAAAGGCGGTGATCAGGCCCGACACCATGAAGGCCAGCATGGTGTAGCGCCGCGTGGGAATGCCGTTGAGCTCGGCGGCGCGCGGGTTGGCGCCGATCGCATACAGATAGCGGCCGAGCGGGGTGTAGGTGGAGACCACCCACAGCACGGCGGCCAGCCCCAGCACGTAGAAGGCCGGGATCGGCACGCCGAGCACGCGGGCGATGTCGAGCTCGAAGAAGGATTGCGGCAGGCGGCCGATCACCTGCCGGCCGCCGGTCCACCACAGCGCCACCGCATAGGTGACGGTGCCGGTGCCCAGCGTGGCGATGAAGCTGTCGATCTGCGCCACCTCGACCAGCAGCCCGTTGAGCAGGCCGAACACCAGCCCGAGTGCGAGCACGATCAGCACCGCGAGCGGCCACGGCATGCCGGAGATCTGCAGCGAGATCGCCAGGATGTGCCACAGCACCACGCCGTAGCCGACGGTGAGGTCGATCTTGCCGGTCATCATCGGCACGGTGGCGGCAAGCGACAGCATCGCCACCACCGCCTTGTCGCCGAGCATCGAGCGCACGTTCAGCCAGGTCGGGAAGGTGTCGGGCAGGATGATCGAGAACAGCACCGCCAGCAGCACGGTCAGCACCACCAGCCCATAGACCGGCAGCAGCCCGATGATGCGCCGGCCGACCGGCAGGCCGCGCAGGCTGCCGGGCGCCGGCTCCAGGGCGGTGGATTTCAGCGAGGTCATGCCGGCACTCCCGCGCGGGCCGGGACCGGAGCCGGGTGGTGGGCGCTGCCGGCGGAGGCGGCCTGCAGCAGGCTCTGCACCGACAGCGCCTCGCGGTCGATCTCGGCGCAGACCCGGCCCTGGCTGAACACCAGCGCGCGGTTGCAGATGGCGGCGACCTCCTCGAAGTCGGTGGCGATCACGAGGATCGACAGCCCGCCTGCGAGTGCCGCGTGCAGCAGGCCGTAGATCTCGGCCTTGGCGCCGACATCGACGCCGGCGGTGGGCTCCTCCAGGATCAGCAGCCGTCTGGCGATGCCGAGCCAGCGCGCCAGCACCACCTTCTGCTGGTTGCCGCCCGACAGCGTCTCCACCGGCCGGGCGGGATCGTTCGGCCGCAGGCTCATGCGGGCGCCGGCGGCGATGCAGTCGGTGCTTTCGGAGGCGGCGGAGCGCAGGCTGAGCAGCCCGTGGCCGAGGGCGGCCGGATTGAGGAACAGGTTCTCGCGCACGCTCAGCCGCATGCCCAGGCTCTCGCGCACCCGGTCGCCGGCGACCAGCCCGACCCCGAACGCCATCGCCGCCGCCGCCGTGTGCGGCCGGTACGGGCGTCCGTGCAGCGTCATGCTGCCGGCCTCGACCGGCTGGCAGCCGAACAGCGCGCGGCCGATCGCGTCCTGGCCGGCGCCGCGCAGCCCCACCAGCCCGACCATCTCGCCCGCCCGCAGCGTCAGGCTCACCGGACCGGCGTCGCCGGCGACGACGCCGTCCAGCACCAGGCAGGTGTCCCGCCGGGCCGGGGCCGGCGCCTGGAACAGCTGCTCGGGCGGCCGTCCGACGATCATGGTGACGAGGTCGGCCGGATCGGTGTCGGCCACCGGCTTGACGCCGACCAGCCTGCCGTCGCGCAGCACCGCGACCTCGTCCGCCACCTGGAACACCTCGTCCAGCCGGTGCGAGACGTAGATCATGCCGATCCCGGTGCGGCGCAGGTCGCGCAGCACCGCGAGCAGCCGGTCGACCTCGTCGGCCGGCAGGCTGGCGGTGGGCTCGTCCAGCACCAGGATCCCGGCCTGCGCCGCCAGCGCCCGGCCGATCGCCACCAGCGAGCGCTCGGTGCGGCTCAGGTGCATGATGCGCGCGTCCGGGTCGATGTCGGCGCTCATGGTGCGCAGCACCGACAGCGCCTGCGCGCGAGACGCCCGCCACGAGATCAGGCCGCGCCTGCGCGGATAGCCGACGCCGAGCGCGATGTTCTCGGCCACCGTCATCCAGTCGATCAGGCCGAGATCCTGGTGGATGAAGGCGACCGACTGCCGCGCACCCCTGGCCACCCGCAGATGATGATAGGGCTGGCCGCGGAACAGGATGCGTCCGGCGTCTGGGACGTGGATGCCGGCCAGCATCTTGATCAGGGTGGACTTGCCGGCGCCGTTCTCGCCCAGCAGCGCCAGGATCTCGCCCGCCCGCACCGCGAGCGACACCCCATCGACCGCCAGCGTGCCGCCGAAACGCTTGGAGACGGCATCGAACGCCAGCAGCGGCATCTCGTCCTGGTCCATCCTGGCGGCTCCCGGCTGCGTTGCGGTTCAGGCGATGTCGAGATGGACCTTGATCGCCCGGGTGCGGTCGCCGGCGAGCGCGAACCCCTCCGCGGCATCGCGCAGCGGGACCATCGCCGACAGGATCGGGGCCACGTCGATGCGGCCGGAAGCCAGGGCGGCGACGGCGATGTCGAACGCCTCGTGGAAGCGGAACGAGCCGACCAGGTCGATCTCGCGCGCCATCAGCAGGTTCACCGGCAGCGGCACGGCACCCGGCGGCAGCAGGCCGAGCTGCACGATGCGCCCGCCCGGCCGCACCAGCAGCGGCATGCGCACCACCGAGGCGGCACTGCCGGTGGCCTCCAGCGCCACGTCGTAGCCGCCGAGCGCCGCGGCGGCGGCATCCAGCCGGTCGGGATCGGCCTGCACGTCGATGGTCTGCGCAGCACCCATGCTCCGCGCCACCTGCAGGGGGGCTGCGAACAGGTCGGTGATGGTGACGCTGGCCGCTCCCGCATGACGGGCAGCCGCGAGGCAGAGCAGGCCGATCGGGCCGGCGCCGGCGATCAGCACGTGCCGGCCGACGACGCTGCCGGCGCGCGCCACGCCGTGCAGCGCCACGGCGAGCGGCTCGGCGCAGGCCGCCACGCGAAGCGACAGGGTGTCTCGCACCGGCACGCACTGGTCGGCGCGCACCACCACATGCTCGCTGAACCCGCCCTGCACGTGCGGCGTCAGCGCCGCACTGCCGAGGAAGCGCATGTTGCGGCACAGGTTGCTGCGGCCGGCGCGGCAGGGGCCGCAATGCAGGCAGGGCCGGCTGGGGTTGATCGCCACGCGGGTGCCGACGCGCAATCCCGGCGGCAGCGGCCGGTCCGGCGACGGCGCCAGCTCGACCACCGTGCCGGACACCTCGTGGCCGAGGGTCAGCGGCTCGCGCACGCGGAAGTCGCCGACGCCGCCCTTGTTGAAATAGGACAGGTCCGAGCCGCAGATGCCGCCGCAGGCGATGCGCACGCGCGCCTCTCCGGGCCCCGGCGGACGCTCGTCACGATGTTCCACGCGCAGGTCATGCGCGCCGTGCAGCACGGCAGCCAGCATGTCGTCCTCCCGGGCCACCGCAGGCTTGAACTGCCCGCTCTTGCACTGTGGCCGTTCCCGTCGCTATGCCACCTTGTTCCGGGGCGCGGAAGCCCATTTGTCCGGGCCTGGACGCCCGCGACGCGGCAGCTGTCCGCGGGGCGGGGCGGCATGGGGATGTTCCATGGGTATCAGCGCCTTCGACCTGAGCGGCCGTCTGGCCCTGGTCACCGGATCGAGCCAGGGGATCGGCCTGTCGATCGCCCGCGGTCTGGCGGCGGCGGGGGCCCGCATCGTGCTGAACGGACGCAGCGCGGACCGGCTCGCCGAGGCTGCCCGCCTGCTCGGCGACGCGGCCTGCGCGCCGGCAGGCGGGCTCGGCGTGTTCGACGTGACCGATCCGGACGCGGTCGAGGCGGGTGTCGCGCGCATCGAGCGCGAGGCGGGCGGGATCGACATCTTGGTGAACAACGCCGGCATCCAGCGCCGCCGCACGCTGGAGGAGTTTCCCGTCGAGACCTGGCGCGAGGTGATGGCCACCAACCTCGACAGCGTGTTCTTCGTCGGCCAGGCGGTGGCGAAGCGGATGATCCCGCGCGGCCGCGGCAAGATCATCAACATCGCCAGCCTGCAGAGCGAGGCGGCGCGGCCGACGATCGCGCCCTACACCGCCTCCAAGGGTGCGGTGAAGATGCTGACCCGCGGCATGTGCGCGGACTGGGCGCGGCACGGGCTGCAGGTCAACGCGATCGGACCGGGCTATTTCGAGACCGAGCTCAACCGGCCGCTGCGCGACGACCCGGTGTTCGACGCGTGGCTGCGTGGCCGCACGCCCGCCGGCCGCTGGGGCCGGGTCGAGGAGCTGTCGGGAGCGGCGGTGTTCCTGGCCTCGGCCGCATCGGACTTCGTCAACGGCCAGGTGATCTATGTCGATGGCGGCGTGCTGTCGGTGCTGTGAGAAGGAGACGCGACGTGACACCCAGGCTGCTGCAGCTCTGTCCGGTGCTGCCCAAGACCCAGGCGGCGCTCGAGGCCGGCTACGACGTGGTGCGCTGGCCCGAGGCGGGACATGACGCGTGGCTCGCCGCGCACGGCGCCGACATCGACGCCGTGGTCACCGGCGGCCATCTCGGCATCGAGACCTCGGTGGCCGAGCGCCTGCCCGGGCTCGGCATCGTCGCCATCAACGGCGTCGGCTATGACCGCGTCGATCTGGACGCGATGAAGCGGCTCGGCGTGCGGGTCAGCAACACCCCCGACGTGCTCACCGACGATGTCGCGGACCTGGCGATCGCGCTGATGCTGAACGTCATGCGCGGGCTGCCGGCGGCCGAGCGCCACGTGCGCGACGGGCTCTGGCCGGACACGCAGCCAGCCCTGGCGCGGCGCGCCTCGGGGCTGCGCTACGGCATCGTCGGGCTGGGGCGGATCGGCCAGGCGATCGCGCGGCGTCTGGCGGGCTTTGGCGGCAGCATCGCCTATACCGGCCCGACCCGGAAGGAGACGCCGCACCGGTATCATGCCGGGCTGCGCGATCTGGCGGCCGCGTCCGACGTGCTGTTCGTGGCGACCGCGGCGTCGGCCACGACCAGGGGGATCATCGACCGCCCGGTGCTCGACGCGCTCGGGCCGCAGGGCGTGCTGGTGAACATCGCCCGCGGCTCGATCATCGACGAGGCGGCGCTCGTCGAGGCGCTGGTCGAGCACCGTCTCGGCGGCGCCGGGCTCGACGTGTTCGAGAACGAGCCGCACGTTCCGGCAGCCCTCCTGGGCCTGCCGCATGTGGCGCTGGCGCCGCATGTCGGCAGCGCCACCGCCGAGACCAGGGAGGCGATGGGTCAGCTGATGCTGGCCAACCTGGCGGCGTTCTTCGCCGGACGGGAGCTGCCCACGCCCGTCGTGTGAGGCGGGCGGCCAGCTCGCGCTGCGGATCAGGCCATGCCGAAGCTCATCGAGCCCCAGGGATCGAAGGGCTCGCGCTCGATCTTCTCGATGTCGGCCCCCAGCGCCGACGCGCTAGCGCCGCTGTTGTTGAGCGTGAAGCTGCGGCCGTCGATGCGCACGGTGACGCGGGAGTGCCGGGTGAAGCCGAACGCGGCCAGGTCGATGGCAAAGCCGTGCCGGCCGTCGCCGATGCCGCTAGCGGCGAGGTCGCTGCGATACCGGTCGGCGAGGCCGACCGTGACCGCGTCCTCGTCGCGAAGCACCGTCACCACGAGCGGCAGATGCATCTCGCGCTGCCACGCCCAGCCGATCAGGGTGGTCTCCTGGATCTCGTCGATATAGCCTTCGAAGATCCGCCGCGCGCTCTCGATGTAGGCCGGGCGGTCCGGCTCGACCAGCGCTGCCAGCCGTGCCTGCTCGGCCGCCGTCAGGTCGAGGCCGCAGAACTCGAGCAGCCGGGAGACGAAACGGTCGGGCTGCCGCAGCGCCTTCTCGTAGCTGACCAGCAGCACCGGGCAGGTCAGCGCTTCGACGAACTGCATCATCTGCTGCAGGTCGGCCGTCGCCATCGACAGGCTCTGCACCACGTCGAACTGCTCGGCGATGGCGTTGCGCTCGGCCACCGCCACCGGATCGCGCACCATGACGATCACCGACGGGTTGCGGAACAGGCCGATCTCGGCCTCCCGTCGCACGTGCAGGTGGGGGCGCTTGAAGCCCCAGACCGGGTGGGCGCGGTCGCGATCGCGCAGCATGCGGGTCAGGATGTCGGTATCGACCGTCGGCTGGGAGAACAGCACCGCGAAGTCGGGATCCTCGAACACGACGTCGTCCAGATCCTCGCCCATGAAGACGCCGGCGCCGCTGAGCACGCGCGCGACCATGCTGGTGCCCGACCGGGCCACGCCGGTGACGATCAGCGTCCGCGCGTCCTGCACGTGACAGCCGAGCCCGCCGGTCTGGTTGAGGCTGATGAGGCCCTTGTTGCGGAAGTCCATGAACGGGTCCGGTCAATGGCCGGCGCGATGAGACCGCGGGTCCCGCTTTACGCTGGCCCGTCAATCTATAACGAAAACTTAATGGATCAAGCAGAAACTCGGAGCCGACGCGGTAAGGACGCCGAAGCGGCGTTGGCGGATCGTCTGCCGATGGCGAGGGTGTCCGCAGCCGGCGCTGTCCACGCGTCGGCTGCGGTTGCCTTTCAGTGCGCGGCGGCGGTGGCGGCGGTGTCGCACTTGATGAACTTGCCCTTCGCGTCGCGGCATGTCTTCGCGGCGACCGGAGGGCAGGTGATGAACTTGCCCTTGCCGTCCCGACACGACGCCGCGGACGCGACGCTGCCGAACGAGACGACGAGGGATGCGGCGATGACGGCCATCAGGCGCATGGCGCTTCTCCGGGCCGGCTGCATCAGTAGCCGCCGCCGCCGCCGCGGAACAGCAGCACGACCACGATGATGATCAGCAGGATCGGCACCAGGCCGAGCCCGTTGAACCCTGTGCCGCGCGAGCCGCCATACCAGCCGGAGCGGAATCCGTAGCCGCCGCCGCCGAGTGCCAGCACGAGGAGGATGATGATCAGGATGGTCAGCATGATTCTCTTATCCGGTAGGAACGTGTCGGACTGACAACGTCTCGCCCCGGAAAAGGATGCGCGCCGCCGCGTCATTACCGAGACGGCCCGGCCGGGCGGCCGGGCCGTCCGCGGATCAGCCCTGCAGTTCGAAGGCGCCGGCGATGGTCAGCCGCACCTCGTCGCCGATCAGCGGCACGTAGGTCTTCACGCCGAAGTCGCTGCGGCGGATGGTGCCGGTGGCTTCGAAGCCGACGGTGTATTTCTTCGACAGCGGGTTGGTGCCGGCGCCGACGAAGTGCGCCGACAGCGTTTCCGGCTTCGAGACGCCGTGCAGCGTCAGCGTGCCGGTGATCTGTGCCGTGTTCTTGGCCGTCGGCGTCACCGACGTCGAGGTGAAGGTGGCGGTCGGATAGCGGGCGGCGTCGAACCACTCGGCACCCTTCAGCTCGCCATCGAGCTTGGCGCTGGTGGTGGCGACCGAGCCGATCGGGATCTGCACGTCGAGCTTCGAGGCGGCCGGGTGGCCGGACACCAGCGTCAGCGTGCCGGACACGTCGGAGAACACGCCGGAATAGTAGCTGAAGCCCATGTGCAGCAGGCTGAAGCCGACCTGGGTGTGCCCCGGCTCCACCTTGTAGTCGCCGCCCGTCACGGTCGATGGCTCATGCGAGGCGGTCTGCGCCGATGCGAGGCTGGGTGCGGCCGCGTTCAACGCCGTGGCCGAGGCTGCCGCCAGGAGGAAGGTCTTCATCTGCAGGGGATCCGTTCGTGTCCGATTGGGCATGCGTCAGGCCGACAGCTTGGCTGCCAGTCGGGCCACATGGCCGCCGAGGAAGCGGGCGCCGTCGAGCTCGTTGGCGCTGACCGCGCGCGAGCCGTCGCCGCCCGCCAGCGTGCTGGCGCCATACGGCGTGCCGCCGGTCACCTCGTCAAGCTTGAGCTGGCCCTGGAACGAGTAGGGCAGGCCGGTGACGAGCAGCCCATGATGCATCAGGTTGGTCAGGATCGAGATCAGCGTGGTTTCCTGGCCGCCATGCTGGCTCGCGGTCGAGGTGAAGGCGGCGCCGAGCCTGCCGATCAGCGCGCCCTTCGCCCACAGCCCGCCGGTGCGGTCGAAGAAGTTGGCCATCTGCGACGACATCCGCCCGTAGCGCGTGCCGGTGCCGACGATGATCGCGTCATACTCGACGAGCGAGTCCGGCTCGGCGACCGGTGCCTGCTGATCGAGCTTGAAGTGGCTGGACCGGGCGACCTCGTCGGGCACCAGCTCGGGCACGCGGCGGATGTCGACCTCGGCGCCGGCCTGGCGGGCGCCCTCGGCGACGGCGCCTGCCATCGTCTCGATGTGGCCGTAGGAGGAATAATACAGAACCAGGACCTTTGGCATGTCGTGCTCCCGTGGGGTTCGTGCAGGGTTGCGGCGGACGGGTCAGGCGGCATCCACCAGGATGATCTCGCTGTCCTCGAGCGCTGTGATCCGCAGGGTCGCCTCGTCCTGTGCGGCAATGCCGTCGCGGGCGTCGGCGCGGACGCCGTTCACCTCGATCGCGCCGGTGGCCGGAACCAGGTAGACGTGCCGACCGGGCCCGGCCGCGGGATAGTCGGTGCTCTCGCCCGCCTTCAGCGTGGCGCCGGAGACGCGGGCATCGGCGCGGATCGGCAACGCCTCGGTGTCCTGCGCCAGTCCGCTGGCCAGGGCCACGAAGCGGCCGCTGCGGCCGTCGCGCGGGAACGGCCGGGCGCCCCAGCTCGGCGCGCCGCCCTGACGGGTCGGCGCGATCCAGATCTGGAAGATCCGCGTGGTGTCCGGCTCGGCGTTGTATTCGGCGTGCCGGATGCCGGTGCCGGCACTCATGACCT
Organism: uncultured Acetobacteraceae bacterium; assembly: GCA_964236105.1. Lineage (GTDB taxonomy): Bacteria > Pseudomonadota > Alphaproteobacteria > Acetobacterales > Acetobacteraceae > Lichenicola. Next base: position 92,589 of record CAXSBC010000005.1, read on the forward strand.
GCACGTCGCCCGCCTCGGTGCGGCCCTCGTTGCCGAGACTGTCCTTGTGGCTGATGGCGCCCTCGCGGACGTAGGTGATGATCTCCATGTCGCGATGCGGATGCGCCGGGAAGCCGGCATTGGCCGCGATCTCGTCGTCGTTCCAGACCCGCAGCGCGCCCCACTGCATGCGGGCGGGGTCGTGGTAGCCGGCGAAGGAGAAGTGGTGCCGGGCGTTGAGCCAGCCATGATCCGCGCCGCCCAGCGAGCGGAAGGGTCTCAGTTCGATCATCGTCGCTCTCCTGTCGGCCTCCCGGGCGGACACCGTCGTCAGCCAAGATGGGACTTGCGCCGACAATCCAGAACAGAAACATTCGAAAGTCATCGTTTCGGAAAGTGCGCCCATGCCGAGCCTGCCGGACCTCGAGGCGTGGGCGATCTTCGCGCGGGTCGCCGATCAGGGCTCGTTCGCCGGCGCTGCCGCCGACCTCGGCCTGTCGACCGCGACGGTGTCCAAGGCGGTCGCCCGACTGGAGCGGCGCGTCGGCGTGTCCCTGCTGAGCCGCACCTCGCGCCGCGTGTCGCTGACGACGCTGGGCCGGGAGGTCGCCGAGCGCGCCCTGCGCCTGCTGGCCGACGCCGAGCAGCTGGACGCCGACATGCTGGACCGCACCACCCTGCCGCGCGGAACCGTGCGGATCGCCGCCCCGATGTCGTTCGGCCAGCAGCGCGTGGCGCCGCTGCTGCCGGCGCTGATGCGCGCCTATCCCGGGATCTCGGTCGACCTGAACCTGGACGACGCCGTGGTCGACCTGATCGGCGGCGGCTTCGACTTCGCGCTGCGGATCGGGCGGCTCGACGCCTCGTCGCTGCGGGCGCGGCGGATCTGCGACGTGCGGCTGCTGCTGGTGGCGTCTCCGGGCTACCAGGCGGCGCACGGCCTGCCGGCGCACCCGCGCGCTCTCGCCGAGCATCCCTGCTTCGGCTACGCCTACCAGTCGGCAGCCGACCGCTGGCTGTTCAGCCACGCGTCGGGCGAGCAGGTGGCGGTGAACCGCGCGGGGCCGCTCAGGATCAACAACGGCGAGGCGGCGATCCCGGCGCTGCTCGATGGGCTCGGGCTGGCGGTGCTGCCCGACTTCATGCTGTGGGAGCTGCTCAAGGCGGGCCGGCTGGTCGAGGTGCTGGCCGACTGGTCGCTGCCGCTGAGCTCGCTCAGCCTGGTGATGCCGCCGACCACGCTGCGGCCGGCGCGCGTCACCGCGACCATGGAGTTCCTGCATCGCGAGCTGTCCCGGGCGCCCTGGCTGCCGCATCCGGAGCAGGCCGGCGCCGCCTGACCGGACCGCCGGTTCAGGGCGTCGCGGCGCCGGGGACCATCGGCAGCCAGACCGCGCTCGCCTGGGCTCCCGCATGCACGATCCGCTGCGTGGCGGGAACATAGTCGGCGGGCCTGGCGAGGAAGATGTTGTCGACGTAGCGCTGCGGGTTGCGGTCGTAGAGCGGGAACCAGCTCGACTGGATCTGCACCATGATGCGATGGCCGGGCAGGAACACGTGGTTGATCGGCGGCAGGGTGAAGCGGTAGCGCTGCACCTGGTTGGCAGGGATCGGCGAGGGGGCGGCGAAGCTGGTCCGGTAGCGGCCGCGGAAGATGTCCATGCCGACCGGCAGCTGATAGCCGCCCATGCTCGGGTCCGAGGGCACGTCGTCCGGGAACACGTCGATCAGCTTGACCACCCAGTCGGCGTCGGTGCCGCTGGTCGCGGCGAACAGGTCCGCTTGCGGCTGCCCGGACACCCGCACCGGTGCCGCCAGCACCGGCGTCTGGTAGCTGAGCACGTCGGGCCGGTCGGCGACGCTGCGCTGGTCGCTGGTCAGCCACGGCTTCCAGCGCGCCCCGTCGCTGAAGGCGATCGGACGCGGCAGATAGGGCACCGGCTTGGCCGGGTCTGACACGTAGCTGTCCGAGCCGCCGCCCGCGTCCGGCTGGCTGAAGGAGAGCCCGTGGCCGCCCTGCAGGTAGAGCGGCTTCATCGGCGCGGCGCAGCCGCTGTCGCAGGCGAGCGGCCACTGCGCGAACCGGTCCCAGTGGTTCTCGCCGGTGTTGTAGACGAACGCCGCCGGGACATCCGCCCTGGGCGCGCCGGGCTTGAGATACTGGTCGAAGAACGGGCGCAGGATCTGCTGGCGGTACTGCAGCGCGGTGTCGCCGTTCTAGTTCAGCCTGCCGAGGCTGCTCGCCTCGTAGTTCACCTGGCTGTGCCGCCAGGGCCCCAGGATCAGGACGTTGCTGCCGGCCTTGCCGCGGGCCTTCAGCGCCAGCCAGCTGTGGATCGCGCCCCACATGTCCTCCTGGTCCCACAGCCCCTGCTCCCACAGGGTCGGCACGTCGGACGGATGGTCGGCCACCAGATGGTCGAGCGCCTGGTTCTGCCAGAAGGCGTCCCAGGCCGGATGCGCCTGCATGCGGCGCCAGAACGGGAACTGGTCGAGCCCGGCCGCCCTGGCGAAGTCGCCGGCGGAGCCGGCGGCCAGGAAGTTCGCGTAGTCGTCGTAGCCCGCGCGCGTGATCGGCTCGCCCTCGCCCCTGGCACTCATCTGCTCGGGCAGGAAGTCGAGACTGGTCTGGCGGAAGGCGCCGTAGTGGAACCAGTCGTCGCCCATCCAGCCATCCACCATCGGGCTTTCCGGCGACGCCACCTTGAGTGCCGGATGCGGATGCAGCAGCGCCATCACCACCGTCCAGCCCTCGTAGGAGGAGCCGATCATGCCGACGCGGCCGTTGCCCTCGGGCACGTTCTTCACCAGCCAGTCGATGGTGTCCCAGGCGTCGGTGGTGTCGTCGGTGGCGGACGGGTTGAGCGGCCCGACCGGCGGCCGGGTCATGGTGTAGTCGCCGTCCGATCCGTACTTGCCGCGCACGTCCTGGAACACGCGGATATAGCCGCCGGCCGCGAACACGTCGTCGCCCTGCGGCAGGGTGGCGAGCAGGGAGGGGCTGTCGCTCCGGGTCGCGCGCTTCCTGGCGTTGTAGGGCGTGCGCGTCAGCAGGATCGGCGCGCCGTGTGCTGCCTTCGGCACGACGATGACGGTATAGAGCCGGACGCCGTCGCGCATCGGGATCATCGCCTCGCGCTTGACGTAGTCGGCGCCGGGGTTGGGCAGATCGACATGCGCCGGGATGTCGCTGCCGGTGGCGACCAGCAGCGGGTCCGGGGCGGCGATCGCTGCCCTGGACGGCAGGGCCGCGCCGGCGATCAGCAGCGCCAGCGTCAGGTGGCGGCCGGTCCTGCGGCTGGTGTCGCGGCATCGCGCGGGCCGCGGCGCGTGGCGTGGCATGTTGACCTCTCGATGATCGGATCGTCGTCCCGCGGCACCCGGGCGGATGCCGCCGCCGCGTCAGGCGCCTGCGGGCGTCAGCATGCGGACCTGGACCTTGGCGACGCCGAGCCGCTCGACGCCGTCGGCGAACGTCGCGTAGTGCGGCGTCCGGAGATGCGCATCGAACGCGGCCCGGTCGTCATAGACCTCGTAGAGGATCACCGCGTCCGGCGCGTCCTCCACGGTGTGGGCCTCGAACTGGCGGCAGCCCGGCTCGTCGCGCACCGAGGAGGTGGCGTCGAACGCGCAGAGCTTCAGGAACTCGGCCTTGTGCCCGGCCGGAACGCTGAACTCCGCGAGCACGACGAACGGGGCGGCTGGGTCTGGCATGGGATGTCCTTGCTCTGGTGGGCGTTATCGGGCGGACGGCGTCTTCGTCGCCGGCGGCTGCGCGGTCTGGTTGGCGGTGCGGCGGATGAAGTCCGCGGAGTTGTCGTGCAGCTGCCTCAGCGCGTCCTCGTGCGCATACACCATGTGGCCCGACTGGTACTGCCGGATCTCGACATTGCCGGCGAGGCTTCTGGGGATCGGCAGATGACGCATCTCGTAGACGCCCTCGAAGTATGGCGTACCGAGGTCGAAATAGCCCTGGTTGAGCTGCACCTTGAGGTTCGGGTTGTATTTCATCGCCGCCGCCAGGTCGGGCAGCACGTTGGGCACGCCGCGCGCCGGATAGCGCGCGTTCGGCTGCTCGTGCGTGAAGCTCCATTGGCGGATGTTGTTGGCGCTCTGCTTGTATTCCATCCACCCGTCGCCGCCGCCGTCGCCGTAATGCAGGGTCTTGCGGGCGTAGTCGTTGAAGGCGGAGATGTAGGCCGACGCCATCGCGGCACCCTGCGGGTCGTAGTCCGGCCGCTCGGCCAGCGGATCGATCGCGGGCCCGGAGAAGCGGCTGTCGAGGCGGCCGGTATCCATCGCGTCCGCGCCCAGCAGCGTCTGCTCGAACTCGCCGCCATTCACCCTGAGGTCGGCCTTCTTGATGTACTCGACCGGCAGGCCGGTATAGTCGTGCAGCCTGCCGGCGATGCGGTCGAGGTCGGCGTCGGAGATCGCCGTGCCCTGCTGCAGCGCCGTCGCGTAGTCGGTCATGGCGAAATGCTCCACCTCGTCGAGGAAGTGGCGCAGGTCGGCAGGCTGGCTGGCGAGCTTGTGGTGGTAGAAGGCGGTGGCGGCGAAGCTCGGCAGCGCCAGGATGTAGGGCTGGTCGACGCTCGGGTTGAGCTGCGGGCTGTCGATGCTGTTGTCGTAGTCGAGGATCTGCGACAGCAGCATCACCCCGTTCATGTCGATGCCCTTGTCCTCCTGCAGCCGCTGCACCACCATCGCCGAGCGCGTGGTGCCGTAGCTCTCGCCGAACAGGTACTTGGGCGAATTGAAGCGGCCGTAGCGGCCGAGGAACTGGGCGATGAAGCTGGTGAAGGCGTCGGCGTCGGGGTCGGTGCCCCAGAACGCCTTCTCCTTGTCACGGCCCTCGATGCGGCCGAAGCCGGTGCCGGGCGCGTCGATGAACACGAGGTCGCTGGCATCGAGCAGGCTGTCGTCGTTGTTCACCAGCTGATACGGCGCCGCATTGGTATGGGTATCGTCGGCGGTGACGATGCGGCGCGGCCCGAAGGCGCCCATGTGCAGCCAGATCGTCGCCGAGCCCGGGCCGCCATTATAGACGAAGGTGATCGGCCGGCTCTCCGGACGCGCGCCCTTCCTGAAATAGGCGACGTAGAACATCGAGGCTTCCGCCGTCGGGTTCTTGTCGTCGCGGACTTCGGCGCCGGCGTTCGGGTCGGAATCGTCCCAGCCCTTGGGGTGCACCACCAGCGTGCCGGCGACCGCCTGGTAGTCGATCTTCTGCCCGCGCACCGTGACGGTCCCGTCCGACGTCTTCTGCTGTGCGGTGAAATGCGGCGGCTTCGGGCTGGCATCCCTGGCCCCGGACATCGCGATCGTGCCGGCCTCGTCGGCGGCCAGGGCGGCAGGCGTCGCCCGGGCGGCGAGAAGCAGGGGGACCGCCGCCAGCAGGACGGCATGGCGAAGGACGGGGTGTCGCGGCAAGGGCGATCTCCGGACGATTGAACAGGGGCGGAACCTTGCGGTCCCACCCCTGTCTTGAACCCGATGGAGCCGCGTTACAACAGCCCCCTCAGAGGTGGAACACCACCTTCACGCAGCCGTCCTTCTTGTCGCGGAAGGTCTTGTACAGCTCCGGCCCGTCCTCGAGGTTGCTGCTGCGATGGGTGATCAGGAAGGTCGGATCGATGGTGCCGGCCTGGATCAGCTTGGCCAGCGGCTCCAGGTAGCGCTTCACGTGCGTCTGGCCGCTGCGGATGGTCAGGCCCTTCTGCACCACCGCCGCCATGTTGACCGGCACCGGGCCGGCATACACGCCCGGCACCGAGACGATGCCGCTCGGCCGCACCGCCTGGATCATCTGCTCCAGCGCGTAGGGGCGCTGCGTCGAGGTCAGCTTCTCCTGCACCGCACTCAGCGCGCCCAGGATGCCGTGATGCCCGGAGGCCTCCATGCCGACGCAGTCGACCACGCAGTCGGCGCCCTGGCCGCCGGTGATCTCCTTGATGCGCTCCATCACGTCCTCCTTGGAGGGATCGATGATGTCGGTAGCACCCGCGATCCGGGCCAGGGCGATGCGCTCCGGCACCGTCTCGATCGAGATGATGATCCCGGCCTTCATCACCGCCGCCGACTTGATGGCGAACAGCCCGACCGGGCCCGCACCCCAGATCGCGACGCTCTCGCCGCCCTTCAGGTCGCAATAGTCGATCGCCTGCCAGCCGGTGGGCAGGATGTCGGTGAGGAACAGCGCCTGCTCGTCGGTCATGCCCTCCGGCACCTTCATCGGCCCCACGTCGGCCATCGGCACGCGCACGAACTCGGCCTGGCCGCCCGAATAGCCGCCGGTCAGGTGCGAGTAGCCGAACAGCCCGGCGGTCGGATAGCCGAACATCTTGGCCGCCATGGCGCCGTTGCGGTTGGACTTCAGGCACGACGCCCAGTTGCCCAGCTTGCACATGCGGCACTCGCCGCAATTGATGTTGAACGGCACGACCACCCGGTCGCCCTTCTTGAGCACGTGATCGGGCGAGCCGACCTCGACCACCTCGCCCATGAACTCGTGCCCGAGCACGTCGCCCTTCTCCATGGTCGGCATCTGGCCGTCCATGAGATGCAGGTCCGAGCCGCAGATCGCGCAGGCGGTGACGCGCAGGATGATGTCGCGGCGGTCCTCGATCGTGGGGTCGGGCACCGTCTCGCAGCGTATGTCGTTGTTGGCGTTCCAGCACAAAGCGCGCATGGGTTGATCTCCATCCTAGGGCTGCCGAACGCAACGCCGGACCGATCCCGCAAAGTTGCCGGGAGCCGATCACGCTTCGGCGCGTTCGCAGCAGACCACGTTGCTTGGAGGAAGACCATGGAACACAGGCGCCTCGGACGATCCGGATTTCATGTGCCCGTGCTGAGCTTCGGCACCGGCACCTTCGGCGGCAAGGGCGAGTTCTTCGAGGCCTGGGGCAGCTCGGACGTGGCCGAAGCGTCGCGCCTGGTCGATGTCTGCCTCGAGGCCGGGCTGACGATGTTCGACAGCGCCGACATCTATTCCGCAGGCGCCGCCGAGGAGGTGCTGGGGGCGGCGATCAAGGGCCGGCGCAACCAGGTGCTGATCTCGACCAAGGCCACGTTCCGCTCCGGCCAGGGCGCCAACGAGGTGGGCAGCTCGCGCCACCATCTGGTCGACGCGGTGGAGACGTCGCTGCGGCGGCTCGGCACCGGGCATATCGACCTGTTCCAGCTGCACGGCTTCGACGCGCTGACGCCGCCCGAGGAGACGCTCGGCGCGCTGGACGATCTCGTGCGTGCCGGCAAGATCCGCTATGTCGGCTGCTCCAACTTCTCCGGCTGGCACCTGATGAAGTCGCTGGCGACCGCGGACCGCTACAACCTGCCGCGCTATGTGGCGCATCAGGCGTACTACTCGCTGATCGGCCGCGAGTACGAGTGGGAGCTGATGCCGCTCGGCGTCGACCAGGGCGTGGGCGCCGTGGTGTGGAGCCCGCTCGGCTGGGGCCGGCTGACCGGCAAGATCGGCCGCGGCAAGCCGATCCCGCCCGGCTCGCGCCTGCACAAGACCGCCGAGCAGGGACCGCAGATGGAGGACGAATACCTCTACAAGGTGGTCGACGCGCTGGAGGCGGTGGCGGCGGAGGTCGGCAGGACGGTGCCCCAGGTGGCGCTCAACTGGCTGCTGCAGCGGCCGACGGTCGCCAACGTCATCGTCGGCGCGCGCAACGAGGAGCAGCTGCGGCAGAACCTGGGCGCCGTCGGCTGGAACCTGACCCCCGAGCAGGTGGCGACGCTCGATGCCGCCAGCGAGCGGCCGAAGACCTACCCGTACTGGCACCAGGCGGGCTTCTCGGAGCGCAACCCCTTCCCGGCGGGCTGAGCGATGCGCTGCTACGTCCTGCCCAGGGCCGAGGGCATCGACGACCTGACGCCGGTCGAGCGAGACACGCCGCGCCCGGGCCCCGGGCAGGTGCTGGTGCGGATGCGGGCGGCGTCGCTGAACTACCGCGACCTGATGATCGCCACCGGCCGCTATGGCGGCGGCCCCCCGGCGCCGGATTTGGTGCCGCTGTCGGACGGCGCCGGCGAGGTGGCGGAGCTGGGCGAGGGCGTCGACCGGGTGGCGGTCGGCGACCGCGTGGCGGGCACCTTCTTCGCGCGCTGGTTCGCGGGCGAGATCAGCTCGGAGGATCACCGGCATGCGCTGGGCGGGTCCGCGCCGGGCGTGCTGTCGGAGTTCCGGCTGTTCGAGCAGGACGCGCTGGTGCGGGTGCCGGCGCATCTGAGCTTCGAGGAGGCGGCGACGCTGCCCTGCGCCGGGCTGACCGCCTGGAACGCGCTGTTCGCGCATCGCCCGCTGATCCCGGGCGAGACGGTGCTGGTGCTGGGCACCGGCGGCGTGTCGGTGTTCGCGCTGCAGTTCGCGCGCGCCGCCGGCGCACGGGTGATCGTCACCTCGTCCAGCGACGAGAAGCTGGAGCGGGTGCGGGCGATGGGCGCCTCCGACTGCATCAACTACCGCGACACGCCCGACTGGACGAAGGCGGTGATGCGGCTGACCGACGGGCGCGGGGTGGATCACGTGGTCGAGGTGGGCGGTGCCGGCACCCTGCCGAACTCGATCGCGGCGGCGCGGTCGGGCGGCTGCGTGCACCTGATCGGCGTGCTGACCGGGGGCCAGATCGACCCGATGCCGCTGCTGTTTCGCAGCGTCACCCTGCGCGGCGTGTTCGTGGGCTCGCGCAGCATGTTCGAGGCGATGAACCGCGCGATCGGCGCGGCGGCGCTGCGCCCGGTGATCGATCAGGTCTTCGCGTTCGAGGACGCGCCGGCAGCCTATCGGGCGCTGCAGGGCGCCCGGCATGTCGGCAAGATCGTGATCTCGCTCGCCGCCTGACCGCGGCGCGGAACGGAACGAGGGCGCCGGCCTGATCTGCGGGCTGTCTCACGCTCCGCGTCGCGCATCCGGGGCAGGTCGGATGTCGCGACCCGTCGCACCCGACATCAGCCTCGCTCGCCGATCCGCGCCCGCGCCGGTGTCGTCCGCGTGACAGGGCGGGTGCTGCCTGGCATCAGGCGCCGCCCGAGCCGGATCCCCGGCTGCTCGACCGCGACGTGAGCCGCGGTGGCGATCGCCACCAGCGCGGCCACCGCGCCGAACGCCACGATCCAGTGCCCGGCCGGCCGGCCCAGCGCGAAGCGATGCAGCGTCCCGTAGCCTGCCAGCAGCACCGGACCCTGCAGCAGGTAGATCCCGTAGCTGATGTCGCCGAGGCGCCGGGCCGGACGACTGTGGAGCAGGCCGAACAGGGTGCAGCCGCCGGCGAGAAGGTGGAACGCCCAGGCCGTCAGCAGGATCGGCACCACCGCGTAGGCGGTATCGAACGACGTCAGCGCGGCCAGCAGCGCCAGCACGATCCAGGAGCGCTGGGTGTCCGACAGCATCGCCCGGACGCCGTGCGCTGCCAGCGAGGCAGACACCATGCCCGCCCCGAACAGGGACGCGGCGATGGCCCAGAGGCTGGCCGGGACGCCGGGGACGGAAAGCTGCACCAGGCCGAGGCCTGCGAGCGCGAATGCCAGGGGCAGGTGGGTGGCGGCGTGCCGGGCGAAGACGGCAGCCGGGATCAGGAAGACGTAGAAGGCCCATTCGAATTCGAGGCTCCAGGTCACGCCGGCCAGGATCAGGGTCGCGACCGGATCGCCGTCGAAGGAGATCTGCGGCAGGGCGCCGAGCGCTGCCAGACGGACGAGCTCGGTTGCGAACTGTCCTGGCGGGACCTGAACGGTCCAGCCGTTGCGGACGAGGACCGTCAGCATCAGGACGCTCGCCGCGACGAGATAGAGCGGCCCGATGCGGAACAGCCGGCCGATGAAGAAGCGCCGCCAGTGCGGCATGCCGCCCTCGGCGATCATCCTGGACCAGAACAGGAAGCCGGTGATCATGAAGAACAGCGAAACGCCCGCCTGTCCGATCACCGTGTAGAAGCCGGAGGGCGGCAGCGTCCAGCTGCGGTGCTGCAGGAACCGGTGATAGATCGCCACGTGGTGGAACACGACGCCGAGTGCCAGGAACCCGCGCAGCCCGTCGAGGCTGACGAGGCGGTCGCGGTTGCCGCCGGGTATGGAGTCGGCGGCGCGAAACAGCGGCGTGGCCACGAGGCACAGAATCGCCGCCACGATCGCGAAGCACGGCCAGATCGCATAGAAGCCGGACAAAACTCGATCCTCTCCGGCGGCACCGGTTGCCGATAGGGGATTGAAACGGTCACAGAATGCCACGGCTGGCAATGTCGATCCGCCGACATTCCGTGTCCCGGGCCGTGCCGGCGTCGGTATCGGGCGCCCCGCCGGCGCCCGACGCACTTGCCAGCGGCCGAGAAAGTGCGCCTGATGACCCCTAAGCAAAAATCGTCCAAGCACCGGAACGTCCAGTGGATCACGAGCAGCGAGTCGGCGCCGTTCCGGCGCTGGAGATGCACGGCATCTCGAAGACCTTTCCAGGCGTGCGCGCGCTCGCCAGCGTCGAGCTGACCGCCTGGAGCGGCGAGGTGCTGGCGCTGATGGGCGAGAACGGGGCCGGCAAGTCGACCCTGATGAAGATCCTGTCCGGAGCCTATCACGCCGATCCCGGCGGCGAGATCCGCGTGTTCGGCAGCGCCATCAGCATCGACGGGCCGCAGGCGGCGAAGGCGGCCGGCATCGCCATCATCTATCAGGAGCTGGCGCTGGCGCCGAACCTGACGGTCTCGGAGAACATCCATCTCGGCAGCGAGATCGCCCGCCCCGGCGGCCGGCTCGACCGCGGCGCGATGGCGCAGGCCTGCCGGCCGATCCTGGAGCGGCTCGGCACGCCGTTCGGGCCGGAAACGCTGGTCGGCAGCCTGTCGATCGCCGAGCAGCAGCTCGTCGAGATCGCGCGCGCCCTGTATCGGCACTCGCGCATCCTGGTGCTCGACGAGCCGACCACGGCGCTGTCGGCGCGCGAGACCGACCGGCTGTTCGCGCTGATCCGCCAGCTCCGCGGCGAGGGCATCGCGCTGATCTACATCTCGCACCGCATGGCCGAGGTGTACGAGCTTGCCGACCGGGTGACGGTGCTGCGCGACGGCTCCTATGTCGGCACGCTGGAGCGCGAGCAGCTCTCGGCCGACGCCATCGTGCGGATGATGGTCGGGCGCGAGCTGTCCTCGTTCTACACCAAGACCCACGACCCGGCGGCGGCGACGCGCGGGGAGGTGGTGATGCAGGTGGACGGCGTTTCCGACGGCGGCCGCGTGCACCCGTGCTCCTTCACGCTGCACAAGGGCGAGGTGCTGGGCCTCGCCGGCCTGGTGGGGGCCGGGCGCACCGAGCTCGCCCGGCTGATCTACGGCGCGGACCGCCGCACCGGCGGCACCGTCAGCCTGGACGGCCGTCCGGTGGCGTTGCGCGCGCCCAAGGAGGCGCTCGATGCCGGGATCACCTACCTCACCGAGGACCGCAAGGGGCTGGGGCTGTTCCTCGACATGTCCTGCGGCGCCAACATCAATCTCGGCGTGATCGATCGCGACGCGGCGTTCGGCGGACGGCTGAACCTGGCGCGGGCGCGCGAGCGCGCCAGGCGGGCCTTCGGCTCGCTGCGGGTGCGCGCCGCGAGCCCGCTGGTGCAGGTCGGCAGCCTGTCCGGCGGCAACCAGCAGAAGGTGCTGCTGGCGCGCCTGCTGGAGACCGACCCCAAGGTGCTGATCCTCGACGAGCCGACCCGCGGCGTCGATGTCGGCGCCAAGTCCGAGATCTACCGCATCATCGACGAGCTGGCGCAGCGCGGGCTCGGCGTGCTGGTGATCTCGTCGGACCTGCCCGAGATCGTCGGCATCTGCGACCGCGTGCTGGTGATGCGCGAGGGCGCCATCGCCGGCGAGGTGGGCGGCGCCACCGGGGTCGCGATCACGCAGGAGAGCGTCATGGTCCACGCAGCCGGTCCGGCGGCCTGAAGGGAAGCAGATGTCCGACATGCAGCAGTCCGCGCCGCTGGTCCCCGACGAGAACAGCTCCGGCGTGCCGCCCGCCGCCGGCGACGCCGGCCTGTCGGCGAGGCAGGTCCAGGTGCGATCGATGATCCAGGCGGCCGGCATGCTGCCGGTGCTGATCATCCTGGCGATCGGCTTCCACCTGCTCGGCGGCCACCGCTTCCTGAGCGTGCAGAACCTGTCGATCGTGGCGCAGCAGGCGGCGATCAACTGCGTGCTCGCCGCCGGCATGACCTTCGTGATCCTGACCGGCGGCATCGACCTGTCGGTCGGCTCGATCCTGGCAGCGTCCGCGATGGGCGCGCTGATCGTGTCGCTGCTGCCGGGCCTGAGCGGTCTGGCGATCCCGACCTGCCTGCTGGTCGGCACAGTGATCGGGCTGCTGAACGGGGCGCTCATCGCCTTCCTGCGGCTGCCGCCCTTCATCGTCACGCTGGGCTCGCTGACCGCGGTGCGCGGGCTCGCCCGGCTGATGGGTGCGGACAACACCGTGTTCAACCCGCAGCTCGGCTATGCCTGGATCGGCAATGACGGCGTCGCCATCCTGCCCGGGATCGTGGTGCCGTGGCTGGCGATCATCGCCATCGCGGTGATCGTGCTGTCCTGGTACGTGCTCAAGCGCACCGTGCTGGGGGTGCGCATCTATGCGGTCGGCGGCAACCCGGCGGCGGCGCGGCTGTCGGGCATCAACGTGCCGCGCATCCTGCTGTTCGTGTACGGGCTGTCCGGACTGCTGGCAGGCCTCGGCGGCGTGATGTCCTCGGCCCGGCTGTATGCCGCGAACGGGCTGCAGCTCGGCCAGTCCTACGAGCTCGACGCGATCGCGGCGGTGATCCTGGGCGGCACCTCCTTTGTCGGCGGCATCGGCTCGATCTGGGGCACGCTGATCGGCGCGCTGATCATCGCCACGCTGTCGAACGGGCTGATCCTGATCGGCGTGTCGGATATCTGGCAGTTCATCGTGAAGGGCCTGGTGATCATCGGCGCGGTGGCGCTCGACCGCTTCCGCCAGGGCAGCGGCGTCCGTACGTAGCGGCCACGGCACGCGGCGGGAACCGTTCCCGCCCGCCGCGTGCGCTTGCGAAACGGGACGGCAGGAGGAAGCCCACCATGCCTACCATCGTCTCGAACACGTTCGTCCGAAACGGCCTGCGCGCCGCCCTGGCGGGTGCAGCACTGCTGTCGGCCACGGCCCTGTGCTCGGCAAAGCCGCTCGAGTCGATCGGCGTCACCATGGGATCGCTCGGCAACCCGTATTTCGTGGCGCTGTCCAAGGGCGTCGCCGCCGAGGCGCGTGCCGACGGCAAGACCGTGACGGTGACGTCGGTCTCGGCCGACTACGACCTGAACAAGCAGTTCACCCAGATCGACAACTTCATCGCCGCCGGCGTCAACCTGATCGTGCTGAACGCGGTCGATCCGAACGCCATCCTGCCGGCGATCAAGCGCGCCCAGGCCGCCGGCATCGTCGTCGTCGCCGCCGACGTGGCGGCGACCGGAGCGGATGCGACCGTCGAGACCGACAACACGCTGGCCGGCAACCTGTCCTGCGCCTACCTGGCGCAGAAGCTCGGCAACAAGGGCAACGTGGTCATCGAGAACGGACCGCAGGTGTCGGCGGTGACCGACCGGGTGAAGGGCTGCAAGGCGGCTCTCGCCAAGGCGCCGGACATCAAGCTCCTGTCGTCGGACCAGGACGGCAAGGGCTCTCGCGAGGGCGGGCTCGCCGTCATGCAGGGCTACCTGATCCGCTATCCCGACCTGAACGGCCTGTTTGCCATCAACGATCCGCAGGCCATCGGCTCGGAGCTGGCGGCCAAGCAGCAGCATCGCGACGCCATCGCCATCACCTCGGTCGACGGCGCGCCGGACATCGTCTCGGCGCTGAAGAGCAACGGGCTGATCGTCGCCTCCGCCTCGCAGGATCCGTACGGGATGGGGCGTCTGGCGGTGAAGGTCGGCGCCCAGATCCTGAACGGCCAGCGCCCGGCGCAGCCGATCACGCTGATGACGCCCAAGCTGATCAACAAGGAGAATGTCGCCAGCTACACCGGCTGGACCGACCACTGATCCGGCGGCCCCGATCCCCGGGCCGGCAGGCCGGCCCGGACGCGGGGCCGGTCAGGGCCGGCCGTAGCCGAAGGCGTCGCGCGGCAGCGGCACCAGGGCGAACCGCAGCGCCGCCGGCGACACGTCAGGGTGCGCCGCCTGGATCAGCGGCACCAGCAGCCCGTTCGAGGTCAGGATGTAGTCCGGTCGCTGCACCCCGGGCGCGCGATCCAGATGGATGGTCGGATACGGCCGGCCGCTCGCGTCATGCAGCGTCCGCTTCTCCCAATGGTCGGTCCAGCGCACGTCGTCCTGGTTCTCGCTGCCCAGGTTGGGGTCCCTGACCCGCGAGACCAGGTGGTAGATGCCGGACGTGGCGTCCGGGGTGCCGTCCAGGATCAGCTCGGTGTCGATGCTGTAGGCGATGTCGATCGAGGGCTGCGCGCCGCGCCAGTCCCCGACCACCGGCCCGGTGGGCCCGGCGCATCCCGACACGGCGAGCAGGGCTGCGGCACCCACAAGCATCCTCATCGCGGTTTCTCCTCGGCGGCGCGCCACGGGCGGCGCGGTCCGGGAGCTGCAACGTCCGGAGCGCCGGTCGGGCTGCCTGCGGTCAGGGCGCAAGCGAAGTGACCACCAGATCGGCACGGCCGCGCGTGGCCGCGATCAGGCGCGCGTTCGGGGCGTCGGTGGCGGCGATCCAGGCCTCGGCCTCGGCCCGGCTGCGGCCGAACGCCATGTGCCGGGCGAGCAGCCACGCCTCGCGCACCGACTCCGGCGTGGCCACATACCAGCTCTCGTCGAGCAGCCCGCGCACCGGCGCCCACGGCCCATCGAACAGCAGGTAGTTGCCCTCGGTGATCAGCAGCGGCGTCTCGGCCAGGATCGGGATCGAGCCCGCGACCGGCTCCTCGATCTCGCGCCGGAAGGCGGGCGCATACACGATCTCGCCCGGCGCCTGCCCGCGCAGCCGGCGCAGCAGGGCGACGTAGCCGTCCGCATCGAAGGTATCGGACGCGCCCTTGCGGCCGGCGCGGCCGAGCCGCTCCAGCTCCCGCTGCGCCAGGTGGAAGCCGTCCATCGGCACCACCGCAGCCCGCTCGCCCAGCGCGTCCGCCAGCAGTGCCGCCAGCGTCGACTTGCCGCCGCCGGGTGCTCCCGTCAGCCCCAGCACCCGCCGGCCGCCGCGCGCCAGCAGCGCCTCGGCGCGACGCAGGAGCGTGTCGGGCAGGCGGGGCGGTTCGGTGGCGGTCATGCGGTCGGTCTCCCTGGCATGCAGCGGCACCCGGTCGCGCCGGTCAGGCGACGCGCTCGCCGATGGTGCCGGCCGCGGCCATCCGCACCGCCTCCATCACGTCCGGCTTGCCGGAGCCCAGCAGCGGCAGCGCCGGCGCCACGCGCAGTTCCGCCGGCAGCGCGATCTCCGGCAGGTGCGCCAGCCGCGCCTGCGCCAGGAAGGCGGTGCGCGTGGCATCCTGGCGGTCGGTCAGCAGGATGATCCGCTCGCCCTTGCGCGGATCGGCCAGCGCCACCGCCACCGACACCGCGTCAGGCCAGAGATCGCCCGCCACCCGCTCGACCGAGGCCAGCGACACCATCTCGCCGGCGATCTTGGCGAACCGGGCCGCCCGGCCGCGGATCGAGATGTGGCCGTCGGCCGGCGAGATCGACACGATGTCGCCGGTATCGTGCCAGCCGTCCGGCGGCAGCTGCAGCACGCCCGGCCGGTCCGGCCGCAGGTAGCCCAGCATCACGTTGGGTCCCGACACCAGCAGCCGCCGCCCGTCCTCGATGCCTTCCACCGGCACCAGCCGCACCGCCAGGCCCGGCACCAGCCGGCCGACGGTGCCGTCGCGGTTGGAGAGCGGGGTGTTGAGCGCCAGCACCGGCGAGGTCTCCGTCACGCCGTAGCCCTCCAGGATGCGCAGCCCGAACTTCTCGTTCCAGATCCGCCGGGTCCAGGCGGTGACCGGCTCGGCGCCGGCGACGACCAGCCGCAGGCTCCGGAAGTCGGTGGCGTGCGCTGTGCGGGCATAGCCGGACAGGAAGCTGTTGGTGCCGAACAGCGCGGTGGCGCCGATCGTGGAGGCGACGAGCGGGATGATGCGGTAGTCGAGCGGCGAGGGGTAGAGGAACACCGGCATGCCGTGGATCAGCGGCAGCATCATGCCGGCGGTCAGCCCGAAGGAATGGAACACCGGCAGCACGTTCAGCACCCGGTCGGCCGGGCCGAAATCGATCACGGCCGCGACCTGGGCGATGTTGCACAGGATGTTGCGGTGGCTCAGCACCACGCCCTTCGGCGTGCCCGACGTGCCGGACGTCATCAGCACCACCGCCGGGCTGTCCGGATCGACCGCGGCCAGCGGACGGCTGCCGCGCAGCAGCCCGCGCAGGCGGTCGCGCCGGCTCACCGGCAGGTCCTCCAGATACAGGATCGCCACCTCGGCCGAGAGCGTCTCCATGGTGGCCTCGAGCCGGGCCTTCGCCACCAGCTGGCGCGCGGTCACCAGCGTGGTGAAGCCGGTGGCCGCGATCGCCGCCCGCAGCGCCGACAGGCCGGCGCGCGGATTGAGGATCACCGGCACGATCCCGGCCGAGGCGAGCCCGAGCAGGCAGGCGGCGGCCGCGTTGGCGTTGGGCAGCATCAGGCCGATGCGCCGCTCGGGCGTGGCGTGCGGGCCGAGGTGGCCGCCCAGCACGGCGGCTCCCGCCAGCAGCTTGCGGTAGCTCAGCCGGCCGCGGACCGGGTCCTGCACCGCGACGCGGCCCATGCCGTGCTCGCGGGCGGCGCGTGCCACCGCCTCGAACAGCGACAGGCCGGTATCGGTGGTGGCCAGCATCATCGCCGACATCCGGTCCTGCAGCAGGGAGGCGGCGGCCTCCCGACGGCGTCGCCCGGCGAGGCTCGCGCGCAGCTCCAGCGCTTGCGGCGCCAGCAGGGTGAGCCTGACGCGCGGGAACAGCCGGCGACGCACCTGCGCGCGGGTCAGCCGCGAGAACGGCGTCGCCTGCAGCCCCTCGATGCGCGCGCACAGGATCGGCGCGCCCGCCTTGTCGGCCGCCATCGCGGCGCCGTCCTGCACCCGCATCATCGAGCCGGTGGTGGTGATGCGGCCTTCGGGGAAGATCACCGCCGGCCGGCCGGCGCGCACCTGCTCGATCAGGCGGCGCATCGACAGCGGACGCGCGGCCTCGACCGGCACCGCGTCGGCCACGCGCAGGAACGGCCTGACCCACCAGAAGCGCGCCACCCCGCCATCGATGGCGAACAGCGGCCGGTCCAGCACCGAGAACAGCAGCGCCGCATCGAGCCAGCTCACATGGTTGGGCGCCACGATCGCCGCCATGCCGGGCCGGGGCAGGTGCTCGGCGCCGCGCAGCTCGACGCGATACAGCGTCCGGAACAGCAGCCACACCAGCTCGCCCGCAGGATTCGGGCTCAGCCGGGCCAGCATCGGCACGGCGGCGGCGAGGCTGGCGATCCCGACCAGTCCGAGCAGCGCCGGCTCGCGCAGGCCGGCCCGCTGGGCGCCCACCAGCAGCAGCGCCGTCAGCACCATGCCGATCGCCGACAGCACGTTCAGCCCGCCGATCGCGCGCGCGCGATGCTCCGGCGGCGCGTCGGCCTGGATCGCCGCCAGCGTCGGCACCGCCATCATCCCGCCGCCGGCGGCGGCGGCGAACAGGTCGGGCAGCAGACGCCATGCCGTGCCGCCGGCGTGGCTCCACGGATCGAGCAGCGACAGGCCGGTGAGCAGGCTGCCGAGGCCCGCGATCAGCAGGATGATGCGGCCGCCGCTGAGGAACCAGGCGAGCGCCGAGCCCGCCGCGATGCCGCCCGCGAACGTGCACAGGCACAGCGAGGCGAGGCGGGGCGAGCCGCCCGGCAGCCCGTGCACCAGCCCGGGCGTGAGCGACAGCACGGCACTGCCGACCATCCAGAACCAGGCATTGCCGAGCGCCGCCCGGCGCACCGGGCCGCGTCCGAGCTCCTGCAGGGCGGACAGGGCGGCACGGATCGGCCGCAGCCGCGGAGGCGGGCCGGGTGCTGCGCGGCTCGTGGGCGGGATCAGGCCCGCCATGGCCCAGGCGGCGAGGCTTGCCGCCATCAGCACCACGCCGATCGCCAGCCGCGCCGGCAGCGCCTCGGCATCAGGGCCCAGCAGCAGCCCGCCGGCGATGGCGCCGCCGAGGATCGCCGCGAAGGTCGCCGCCTCCACCAGCGCGTTGGCGCCGGGCAGCCGCGACGGCCGCAGCTGGTCGGGCAGGATCGCGTACTTGACCGGCCCGAACAGCGAAGCCACCACGCCCGACGCGACCAGGGCCGCGAACAGCAGCGGCACCGAGCCCAGCAGCAGGGCGACTGCGGCGAGGCCCGCCACGCCGACATCGGCGAGCTTCAGGCGTCGGGCCAGCGAGGCCATGTCGCCGCGGTCGGCCAGCTCGCCGCCAAGGGCCGAGAACAGGATCGAGGGTGCGACGAAGGCGCCGGCGGCGGCGGCCACCATCCAGCCGGCACCGGGGCCTGCCAGCCGCGGCGCCCACAGCACCAGCAGGCCGAGCGCGTTGCGCAGCAGGTTGTCGCCGAAGGCGGCCAGGAACTGGCACCAAAACAGCGGCGCGAAGCGGCGGCTCAGCAGCAGCGGCCGGTCGTCCGGCACGGTTTCGGCAGGGGACTGGATCACGCTCTTGTCCGGCAGACGGCCAAATCCTAGCATCCGGCAGCGACGCCGGTTCTAGAGCAGATCGGCGTCCTGTCGACCTGTCGCACGGGGAAACCAGATGCGGCCGTCGTTGTTCGAGAGCAAAGGCGGGTCGCGATGTCGCAGAACTCCATCCGGGCCCAGGCGCCGCACCCGGTCGCCGAGGCGTACGAGGCCGTGCGGACGCACAGCGAGACCCTCAGCGCCGCCCTGTCTCCCGAGGATCAGGTCATCCAGTCGATGGCCGACGCCAGCCCGGCGAAGTGGCACCGGGCGCACACCACCTGGTTCTTCGAGCAGTTCGTGCTGCTGCCGCACGCACCGGGCTACGAGCGCTACGACGAGAGCTTCAACTTCCTGTTCAACTCCTATTACGAGGCGGTCGGCGCAAGGCATCCGCGCACCGCGCGCGGGCTGGTGACGCGTCCGGACTCGCGCGAGGTCGGCCGCTACCGCGCGCATGTCGATCGCGGCATGCGCAGTCTGCTTGCCGACGACGACACGGCCGCGCGGCTCGGCCCGCTGCTGACGCTCGGCCTGCATCACGAGCAGCAGCATCAGGAGCTGCTGGTCACCGACATGCTGCACGCCTTTTCGCAGAACCCGCTGGCCTGGCGCGGCGACGGCCTCGCGGTGCTGCCGGGCTGGCAGCCGCCCGCGGGTGCCGGCGGGCCGACCCGGTTCCTCGATCGTCCCGGCGGCCTGGCGGGCATCGGCCATGCCGGCGGCGGCTTTGGCTTCGACAACGAGTTCCCCCGGCACCGCCAGCTGCTGTCGCCGCACGCGCTGGCGGACCGGCTGGTGCGCAACGCCGACTGGCGCGCCTTCATGGAGGATGGCGGCTACCGCACGGCGGCGCTGTGGATGTCCGACGGCTGGGAGCAGGCGAAGAGCCAGGGCTGGACCGCGCCGCTGCACTGGCGCCCGGACGGGGAGGGCGGCTGGCTCGCCCTCTCGCCGGGCGGGCTGGCGCCGGTCGATCCGGCGCAGCCGGTGCGCCACGTCAGCTGGTACGAGGCCGACGCCTTCGCCCGGTGGGCCGGGGCCCGCCTGCCGACGGAGGCCGAGCTCGAGGCGTCGCACGGCGAGCTTCCCGAGTTCTTCGGCCATGTCTGGCAGTGGACCAACAGCGCCTATCTCGCCTATCCCGGCTTCCGCCCGCCCGCCGGGGCGATCGGCGAGTACAACGGCAAGTTCATGATCAACCAGATGGTGCTGCGCGGCAGCTCGTTCGCGACGCCGCCCGGCCATGCCCGCGCCAGCTACCGCAACTTCTTCCAGCCCGAGAAGCGCTGGCAGGTCACCGGCCTGCGCCTGGCCCAGGACCGCTAGCCTTCGACGGGGTCCAGGGACGGCGCGCGCCCCGAGCCCTGCTTGCTGATTGTCCAGAGGATACCCCATGCCTGACGACCTCGTGCAGACCGGGACGGCCGCCTCCGTGCTGGCCGAGATCGTGGCCGGCCTGTCCGGCCGGCAGAAGACGCTGCCTGCCAAGCTGTTCTACGACGAGGCCGGCTGCGCCCTGTTCGGCCAGATCACCCAGCTGCCCGAGTACTACGTGACCCGCGCCGAGATGGCGCTGCTGGACCGGCATGCGCCGGAGATCGCCGCGCAGGCGCCGCAGGGTGCGGCGCTGGTGGAATACGGCGCGTCCGACGAGGCCAAGGGGGCGCGGCTGCTCGATGCCGGCGGTGGGCGCTTTGCCGCCTATGTGCCGATCGACATCGCGGCACCGGCGCTTCGCGACATCGTCGGGCGGATGCGGACGAGCCATCCGGGCCTGGCCGTCACCCCCATCGCCGCCGACTTCCTGCAGCCGCTGACGCTGCCGCCCGCGGTGTCGGATCTGCCGGCGTGGGGGTTCTTTCCCGGCTCCACGATCGGCAACTTCCGGCCGCCGATGGTGATCCGGTTCCTGGGTCACGTGCGCGACACCCTGTCCGGCCGCGAGCCGCCGGTGTTCGTCATCGGCACCGACCTGCGCAAGGACCCGTCGCGGCTGATCCCGGCCTACGACGATCCGGCCGGCGTGACGGCTGCCTTCAACCGCAACATCCTGCGGCACGTGAACCGTCTGGCGGCCGCCGACTTCGATCCCGACGCCTTCGCGCACCGGGTGATCTGGAACGCCCACGAGGGGCGGATCGAGATGCACCTGCAGAGCATGGCCGCGCAGACGGCGCGGCTCGGCGACGCCACGATCCGCTTCGCCGCCGGCGAGACCATCCATACCGAGGACAGCTACAAGCACACCCCCGACGGCTTCCTGTCCCTCGCCGCCCAGGCCGGCTGGCGTCCGGACGGGTTCTGGACCGATCCGGACGGGCTGTTCGGGATGCACCGGCTGCGCGGCTAGGGCGAGGCTGTCCCGCCCGGACGGGTCAGCGGCGCAGCAGCGTCGCGCTCCAGCCGAGCGCCGCCCGCGCGCCGGGCTCGATCTGCATCAGGAACGGCTTATCGGCGAAGTCGCCGTCGAAGCCGGCCGGGCTCGCCAGCCCGCGCCATGGCTCGATGCACAGGAAGTCCGCGCCGGGCTTGGACCAGATGCCGAGCTGCCGCATGCCGTGCCAGGCGACCTCGATCGCATCGGCCACGCCCTCGGCCTCGAAGCTGACGGAGCGGCTCGCCGGCCGGTCGAGGATCAGCGCGTCGTCGGTGAACAGCGCCTCGTCGAGCGCCAGCACCCGGCCCGCGATCGGGCTCGGCTCCGCTTCGGCGCGCAGCAGGCCGCCCCCGACGCGGCGGATCGGCGCCGGCTCGGGCTCGGCGAACACCAGCCGGTGCGCCGGCTTCGCCACGCCCTCGGCCAGCGGCCAGCGGAAGGCCGGATGCGCGCCGAGCGAGGCCGGCAGCCGCTCCGTGCCGGTATTGACCAGCGTGTACTCCACCGCCAGCCGCGCCGCCTGCAGCCGGTACTCGATCTCCAGCCGGAAGCCGAACGGGTAGATCGCCCGGCTCTGCGCGTCGTCGCTCAGCACCAGGCGGCAGCCGTCGGGACCGCGTTCGGCCCAGTCGAACCGCCGGTCGCGGGCGAAGCCGTGCTGGGTCATGCGGCTGCTCCGGCCCCGGTGGCGCAGGGTGTCGCCGGCGAGCCTGCCGACGATCGGGAACAGCACCGGCGCCTGGCGCGGCCACTCCGGACCCGCCTGCCACAACAGCTCCCGGCCGGCGGCGGTGCGGATGGAGGTGAGCTCGGCGCCGTCCGCCTTCACGGCAACCTCGAGCGTCTCGTTGCCGAAGCGATGCACGCTGGGGTCGGCCATGGAACGTACTCCTGCTGATCTGCCCGACGCACGGCGCGCCGGCTGTCCGGAACAGGGCCGGCCGGGTCCGGCCGCCCGCCGAGGCGTCAGGATAGCCCAGCCGGCCGTCCGCCGCCCGTTGTGGGATCGCCGCAGGCGTGACACCGGTGGCCGGGACGGATGGGTGGGGATGCGATGGACACGCTGCTGGTCGAGGCGATGCGGGGCGACAGGGTGGAGTCGCGCCATGCCGGCAGCGCCGTGGTGGTGGACCATGCGGGCTCGGTGCTGTTCCGGGCCGGCGACATCGAGGCGCCCTGCTTCACCCGCTCGACCGTGAAGGCGCTGCTGGCGCTGCCGCTGGTGCAGAGCGGGGCGGCCGACCGGCTCGGCCTGTCGGCGGCCGAGCTGGCCCTGGCCTGCGCGTCGCATGTCGGCGAGCCGGTGCATGTCGAGACCGCTGCCTCGATGCTGCGCAAGGCCGGGCGGGAGCCGGACTGCCTGGAGTGCGGCGCGCACTGGCCGACCAGCCGCGCCGGACAGGTGGCCCTGGCGCAGGCGGGCGGGACGCCGTCGGTGCTGCACAACAACTGCTCGGGCAAGCATGCGGGCTTCGTGTGCCTCGCCGTCGATGCCGGCCGGCCCGTCGCGGGCTATATCGAGCCCGCGCATCCGGTGATGCGCGAGGTCACGGCAGCCCTCTCGACGGTGACCGGTGCGGTGCTGGACGAGCGCAACCGCGCGGTCGATGGCTGCGGCATTCCCACCTACGCCATCCCGCTCCATGCCCTGGCGCTCGGCTTCGCGCGGTTCGGCAGCGGGGCCGGGCTCGATGCCGACCGCGCACGGGCTGCGGCACGGCTGCGCGAGGCCGTGGCCGCCAACCCCGCGCTGGTGGCAGGCCCCGGGCGGTTCGACACCAGGCTGATGCAGGCGTTCGGTGGGGCGGTGTTCAGCAAGACCGGCGCGGAAGGCGTGCAGGTCGCGTCGGTGCCGGCGTTCGGGCTGGGACTTGCGGTCAAGTGCGCCGACGGCGCCGCCCGGGCGGCGGAGCTCGCGATGGCGGTTCTGCTGTCGCGCCACCTGCCCGACGCGCCGGAGCTGCGGCAGCTCTGCGGTCCGGTGCTGCGGAACTGGGCAGGCACCCCGGTCGGTGCGTTGCGTCCGGCCGGCGCGCTGACGCGGTAGAGGCGGAGCGCTGCCCCCGAACCGCCGGGGCCGGCGGTTCGGGGGCTGGCGCCTCAGGCGCGGGCGCTGATCGGGGCAGCCGCATCCTGGGGCGAGGCCGCCGAACGGCTGTAGGTCATGTAGAACGCGCCACCGGTGAAGAAGAACGCGCCGACGGCGTTGCCGAGCGTCACCGGGATCTCGTTCCAGAGCCACCAGTCGCCCATGGTCACGTGGGCGCCGAACATCATGCCCATGGGGATGGCGAACATGTTGACCACGCTGTGCTCGAAGCCCTGGCTGACGAAGATGAAGATCGGCAGCCAGGCGCCGAGGATCTTGCCGATGGTCGAGGTCGAGGCCAGGCCCATCACCGAGCCCAGGCTGACCATCCAGTTGCACAGGATCGCCTTGACGAACACGGTCAGCAGCCCCGCCATGCCGAACGCCTCGTAGGCGGTGGTCTTGGTGACGGCGAGTGCGCGCATCCGGTCGCCGATCAGTCCGCCGGTGGTGTGGCCGGCATCGGTCGAGGCGATCCAGAACAGCACGGCATAGATCAGGCTGCCGATCAGGTTGCCGACGAACACCAGGCCCCAGTTGCGCAGCATCGCGCCCCAGCCGATCCGCCCCGCGAACAGGGCCACCGGCAGTATGCCCAGGTTGCCGGTCAGCAGCTCCATGCCGAGCACCACGATGAGCGCGAAGCCCGCCGGGAACAGCAGCGCCCCGACGATGAACTGCCCGGTCTGGGCGCCGACCAGGAAGGCCATCGAGGTGACAAAGGCGAGATAGGCGCCGGCGAGCGCGCCGCGGATCAGCAGGTCGAGGGCCGGCAGGCGAGCCTTGACCAGGCCAGATTCGACCATGTTGGCGACGATCTGGGCCGGTTTCACGTAATCGGACAAGGGATCATCCTCGGGACAGGGGTTTCGGAAAGAACGGACTCAGTCGCCCTCGGGCCGGCCGCGCATCCGCTTGGTGTCGGATCGCTGCGCCTTGCCGTCGAGTCGGCGCTCCTTGGAGCCGCGTGTCGGCCGTGTCGGCCGGCGCTTCGGCGGCGGAGGGAGGGCGGCTTCCCGGACCAGCGCGAGCAGCCGCTCCAGCGCATCGACGCGGTTGCGCTCGCGGGTGCGGTGCCGCTGGGCGGTGATGACGATGACGCCGTCATTGGTCAGGCGGTGGCCGGCCAGCCGCTCCAGCCGCGCCCGCACCGGGTCGGGCAGGCTGGGCGAGCGGCGCGCGTCGAAACGCAGCTGCACCGCGGTCTCGACCTTCTGGATGTTCTGGCCGCCGGCCCCGGAGGCGCGCAGGAAGCTTTCCCGCAGCTCATCCTCGTCGAGCGCGATGCGGGCGGTCACCGGAATCAGGGCGATGGTCAGGCCCTCCTCGATGATCCGCGGCCACATACCTTGTGGACGCGGAAGCGTCCGGCTGCAATCACCGGACCATGGTGAACGTCGTGGTCATGGCGTTATGAAGTCCGGCCCACCCGCTGCGAGGATGCCATGACTGCCCGCACCGACCTGCCGCGCGCGCTCGCCTGGCTTGCCATGCTGCTGCTGACGCAGCCGATCCTCGCCGGCGCCGCGGCGCAGCAGAGCTATCTGCAGCCGCCGGCCACGCCGGACGACCTCGCGCGCTGCACGTATTTCTCCCGCCTGCACCGCTTCGCCGAGCAGAGCAAGGCGCTGTGCGACGAGGACCGGCAGGTCAAGCCCGGCCCGGTGACCCAGCGGATCCTCGCCGAATGCCGGGCCTCGCAGGGCGACCGGCTCGACCAGGCGCCGATCGACGACCTGATGGCGAGGCTGGCGGCGCGAATCCAGAGCCAGGGCGTCGGCAATGCCTGTCACGAGGCCAGCATCCAGGTCTGGGACCTGGTCAGCCAGTAGGTACGGGCGGGACCAGGCCGCCACCGCGGCCGCGTCCCGCCTCAGGCGGTCAGGACGCGCGCTTGCGCGAGGAGTGCAGCTTCGGCGCTGGCCGGCGACGATCGGTCGTGCCCGGCGCGGCATAGCGGCGCGGCCCCGGACCGTTCGGGGCGGCCCCCGGGCCGCGCGAGGCCTGGCCGGCGGGGGGCGGCGAGGACGGCGCGATCCTGACCTCGTCGTCATCGGCTCCCGAGACGCACTCGGCGAAACGCTCCGCCATCGCCGGGCTGATCTCGAACCGCGTCTCGCTGTCCAGGATCCGGATCAGCCCGATGTCGCGCTTGGTCACGCCGCCCAGGCGGCAGATCAGCGGCACCAGCCATTTCGGATCGGCCTTGTCCTGGCGGCCGACCGGCATGCCGAACCAGACCCCGGGCTCGCTGGAATGTTCCGTTCGCGCGGGACGCTCGCGCACCGGACGCTCGGTGCCCGGCGCGCCGCCCTGCTCGCGGCGATCCTCGTAGGTGGTGCGCTGCGGCGTGGCCTGGATCGCCCGGATCTCCTCCGGATCGGGCAGGCGGGCGCGATACAGCCGCACCAGGGCTGCCGCGATCTCGTCGGGCGTGCGGCCTTCCAGCAGCGACTGCGCCAGCGTCTGGTCCTCCGGCGTTGCCTCCTCGGTCAGGATCGGGTCGGCAAGCAGGCGCTCGCCGTCGCGGGCGCGGATCTCGTCGGCGGTCGGCGCCCCGCTCCAGTGCGCCTGCACCTTGGCGCCCATCAGCAGCTGCTCGGCCTTGCGACGGCGGATCTGCGGCACCACCAGCACGCAGGTGCCCTTGCGGCCCGCGCGCCCGGTGCGGCCGGAGCGATGCAGCAGGGTGGCGCTGTCGCTCGGCAGGGCGGCATGGATCACCAGCCCGAGGTCGGGCAGGTCGATGCCGCGCGCCGCCACGTCGGTGGCGACGCAGACGCGGGCGCCGCCGGAGCGCAGCGCGTCGAGCGCGCGGGTGCGCTCGGCCTGGCTGAGCTCGCCGGACAGGGCGACCGAGGAGAAGCCGCGCTCAAGTAGGCTGCCGTGCATGTGGCGCACCATCTCGCGGGTGCCGCAGAACACCATCGCGGTCGGGCTCTCGAACCAGCGCAGCACGTTCACCACCGCATGCTCGGCCTCGTGCGGGGCGGCGAGCACGGCGCGGTAGTCGATGTCGGCGTGCTGGCGGGTGCCGGACACGGTGTCGATGCGCAGCGCGTCGCGCTGGTACTTGCGCGCCAGGCTGGCGATCTCGCGGGCGATGGTGGCCGAGAACAGCAGGGTGCGGCGCTCGGGCGGGACGGCGTTCAGGATCTGGTCGAGCTCGTCCTTGAAGCCGAGATCAAGCATCTCGTCCGCCTCGTCGAGCACCACGACGCGCATCTTCGAGGTGTCGAGCCGCCCGCGCGACAGATGGTCGCAGAGCCGGCCGGGGGTGCCGACGACGATATGGCAGCCACCCTCCAGCGCGCGCGCCTCGCGCCGCACGTCCATGCCGCCGATGCAGGCGACGATGCGGGCGCCGGCCTCGGCATAGAGCCAGGCGAGCTCCTTGTGCACCTGAACCGCGAGCTCACGCGTCGGCGCGATCACCAGCGCCAGCGGCGCCGTGGCGCGCGGCAGGCGCTCCTCGTCGCCAAGCAGCGTCGGCGCCGCGGCGAGGCCGTAGGCGACGGTCTTGCCGGAGCCGGTCTGCGCGGACACCAGCAGGTCGCGGCCCTCGGTGTCCGGCTGCAGCACAGCCGACTGCACCGGTGTCGGCTCCTCGTAGCCGCGTGCCGCGAGCGCGCGGGCGAGGGACGGGTGGGTCGCGGGAAAGGGCATTCAGCGTGGATCCATGCGGACGCGCGGCCGGCCGCCCCGCGCAGGTGCGGTTCGGGGAAAGGGCGGATGCGATCGGGTTGATGCAGCGCACATAGAGAGGCCCAACCGCAAAAGCCAGGAAAACAGCCGTGCGGCCCAAGCATGGCGTCTGCGCGGCGGCGCGGTCGCGCCCGACCGGGACCGCGAACCGCCTAGCGCTGCGGCGTCGCCAGCCACCGGTCGATCGCCTGCTGGGCGGTATGCACGGCGACCTTGAAGGAGCCGCGCAGACCCTCGCTGCGGGCGGTGCCCCGCTCGGCGCCGTCCTCGGGACCGTCGTCGGGGAAGATCGTCCACTGGCGGCCGCGATCGTTCTCCGGGCCGACGACGTAGCGGCAGTCGCGATAGGTCAGGTTCTGCTGCATGGTCGGCTACCGCCTTCGGAGCGACGCGGCGGCGTTGCCGCATCGTGGTCCTGCAGGAGAACGCCGGCCGGGCCGATTTGTTCGCCGGGCTCTCAGCCGGGCTGCGGCGCCAGCAGCGCCCGGACGGTCGGTTCGGCATCGAGCGAGGGCGCGTAGGTGGGCGCGCGCTCGACCGGATGGGCGCCCTCGAAGGCCGCGCCGAGCGACAGCAGCAGGCCCTCCGACCAGGCCGGGCCGATGAAGGAGATGCCGACCGGCAACCCCGACACCAGCCCCATCGGCACCGTCAGATGCGGATAGCCTGCCACCGCCGGCAGGCTGCCGGCGCTGCCCATGTCGTGGTCGCCGTCGATCCGGTCGATCAGCCAGGCCGGCGCCCCGGTGGGGGCCACCAGCGCGTCCAGATGGTCGGCCGTGAGCAGCCGGTCGATCCCCTCCGGCCCGGCCTGCCGGCGCGCCCGGTCGCGTGCCGCGCGGTAGCCCGGATCGTCCAGCCCCGTCGTCGCCTCCGACTTGACGAACAGCTCCTGTCCGAACAGCCCGAGCTCGCGGTCGCGATGGGCGATGTTGAAGGCGATCAGGTCGGCCAGCGTGCGCGAGGCCACGGCGGGCGGCGTGGAGCCGAGATAGGCGGCGAGTCCGGCCTTGAGCTCGAACAGCAGCACGGTCTGCTCTTCCGCGCCGATGGCGTCGAGGCCGGGAAAGTCCCTGATCTCGACCAGGATGGCGCCGGCCTGGCGCAGCGTCCCCAGGGCGGTGTCGAACGCCGCGTCCAGCTCGGGATGGTAGCCGCAGGCGAACCGCATCACCCCGATCCGCCTGCCCTGCAGCGCGTGCGGGTCGAGCCCGGCCGCGTAGTCGGCGCGGTGCTGGTCGGCCGCCGCCGTCGCCGGGTCGGCCGGGTCGGTGCCGGCGATCACCGACAGCAGCCGGGCGGCGTCGGCCACGGTCCGGGTCATCGGTCCGGCCGTGTCCTGGCTCGCCGAGATCGGCACCACATGGGTGCGCGACACCAGCCCGACCGTGGGCTTGAGCCCGACCAGCCCGCCGACGCTGGCCGGGCAGGTGATGGAGCCGTCGGTCTCGGTGCCGATCGCCACCGGCGCCAGCGACGCCGCCACCGCCGCCCCGCTGCCCGACGAGGAGCCGCAGGCCGAGCGGTCGAGCGCGAACGGGTTGCGGGTCAGGCCGCCGACGGCGCTCCAGCCGCTGACCGAGCGGCTGCCGCGCATGTTGGCCCACTCCGACAGGTTGGTCTTGCCCAGGATGACCGCGCCGGCGGCGCGCAGCCGGGCCACCAGCGGGGCGTCGCGGCCGGCGAGGTTGTGCGCCAGCGCCAGGGAGCCCGCGGTGGTCGGCATCGGATCGGCGGTCTCGATGTTGTCCTTGATCAGCACCGGCACGCCCTCGAGTGCTCGTGCCGGCTGCACGCCGTGCCGTGCGTCGCTGGCGCGCGCCTCGTCGAGCGCGCGCGGGTTGACGGCCAGCACGGCGCGCAGCGTCGGGCCGCTGCGGTCGATCGCCTCGATGCGCGCGAGATAGAGCCGGACGAGCTGCTCGGAGGTGATCCGGCCGCTGGCGAGGTCCGGCTGGATCTGCGCCAGCGTGCGCCCCTCGACCGCGTAGGTTCCGCCGGGTCGAGAGTCGTGATCGGCCGACATGGCAGTGCTCTCCCAGAGGATGCCGCACAGCAGCGAGGCTGCGATGGAGCGGGACGCGAGGCGGATGAAGGACACGGCATGGCTCCCGTTCCGGAGGCCGCGGCCGCCGATCCCGTCGGAAGGCACGGGGGTGCCTGGGCGCGCCCGGCGGCCGATGTGATCAGTTCGCCGGATGGGCTGCCGTCCAGGCCTGCATCTGCGCCACCTCGCGCTCCTGGGCGGCGATGATCGATTTCGCCAGCCGCCGCAGCTCCGGGTCGGTGCCGTAGCGGAGCTCGGTGCGCGCCATGTCGATCGCGCCCACATGGTGCGGCGTCATCATCGCCACGAAATCGCGGTCCGCATTCCCCGTCAGCGGCGCGTCCGCCATCTGCCGCCCCATCCGTCCCATGCCGGCCGTCATTGCCTGATCGGCGGCATCCCGGGGGCCTGCCTGCACCCGCATCGCCGGCATCCCGCCCGCCGCTGCGGGATCGGCGGCATGGCCGGCGCCGGCCGGATAGGCCGCGAGCAGCAGGCAGGCCGGCAGGGAACGGAGCATCGGAAGCAGCAGGGAGCGCATGGTCGGTCCTGATTCGGAAGGGAGCGGCAGTGTCGAAGCGCCGTCCTCGCGCCGCAAGTCCTGCCGCCGGCCATGGCCTGCCGGGCCCGAGGACGGGTTGCGGCGGCGCGTCGGCTTCAGCGCTTCTTGAGCTCCTCGGGCTTGTGCACCGCCTTCTTGCCGCTCTTGCCGCTCTTCACCAGGACCTCCGGCTTGTCCTTGCTCGCCTTGGCGGTATGGCCCTTCACCTTCGTCGTGCTGGTCACGACGGCCTCGACGGTGCCTTCGGTCTCGCCCTGCGGCGTCTTCCACGCGACCTTGTCGCCCTTCTTCGGGGTGGCGGCCATGTCGTCTCCTCCTGCGTGCTGGGCGCCTGCGGCATCCGCGGCGCGGCGCCCGTCGCATGCGGCGCCGGGTTCGCTTATAGAGCGACGATGCATGTCTCGTTCCACAAGATGCACGGCGCCGGCAACGATTTCGTCGTGCTGGACGAGCGCGCGCGGCCGCTCGGCCTGACGCCGGCCATGGTGGCCCGGCTGGCCGATCGACGCACCGGCATCGGCTGCGACCAGCTCGTACTGCTGCAGACGCCAGGCGACGGTCCGGCGGCGGGCGACGTGCGCGTGCGGTTCTTCAATGCCGACGGCAGCGAGGCGGGCGCCTGCGGCAACGCGTCGCGCTGCGTCGCCGTCCTGGTCGCGGGCGATGCCGCCGGACGCAGCCTCGATCTGCGCACCAATGCCGGGCTGCTGCCGGCGCGGGTGCTGGAGGCGGGGCTGGTTGAGGTAGACATGGGCGCGCCCGGCCTGGACTGGCGCGACCTGCCGCTGGCCCGGGCTGCCGACACCCTGCACCTGCCGCTGCCCGGCGACCCGGCCGGCTGCTCGATGGGCAATCCGCACGCCACCGTCTTCGACGACACAGTCGATCCGGCGACGGCGGGGCCGGTGCTGGAACGCGATCCGCTGTTTCCGGAACGCGCCAATATCGGGTTCGCCACGATCCTGTCGCCTGAGCGGATCCGGCTGGTGGTCTGGGAGCGCGGGGCGGGGCTGACCTCCGCCTGCGGCTCGGGCGCCTGTGCGGCGGCGGTGAATGCCGCGCGCCGCGGCCTGACCGGACGGCAGGTCGCCGTCGAGATGCCGGGCGGCCTGCTGCGGATCGCGTGGGGGCCGGACGGCCACGTGCGCATGACCGGGCCGGCCATCCTGTCCTTCAGCGGCCAGGTCGAGCTGGACCACTACCGGTGAGCGGACGGGCGCCCGAGCTCCTGACCTTCGGCTGCCGGCTGAACATCTACGAGAGCGAGGTGATGCGCGGCCATGCCGCCGGCCTCGCGGACGTGGTCGTCGTCAACACCTGCGCCGTCACCGCCGAGGCCGAGCGCCAGGCCCGCCAGGCGATCCGGCGCGCGAACCGCGATCGTCCGGACGCGCGGATCGTCGTGACCGGCTGTGCCGCGCAGCGCGACCCGGCCGCCTGGAGCCGGCTTCCCGGCGTGGTGCGCGTGCTCGGCAACGAGGACAAGCTCGATGCCGCGAACTGGAGCGAGGCGTCGCTCGGCGCCGGCGACGCCGTGTCCGACGTCATGACCGCGCGCAGGATCGCAGCGCACCCGGTGACCGACTTCGCCGGCCACAGCCGCGCCTTCGTGCAGGTGCAGCAGGGCTGCGACCATCGCTGCACCTTCTGCATCATCCCGTTCGGCCGCGGGCCCTCGCGCTCGGTGCCGGTGGGTGCGGTGGTGCAGCAGGTGCGGACGCTGGTGCGGGCGGGCTACCGTGAGGTGGTGCTGACCGGCGTCGACATCGCCTCCTATGGCGGCGACCTGCCCGGGCGGCCGGCCCTCGGCCAGCTGGCCCGCCGGCTGCTGGCGCTGGTGCCGGAGCTGGAGCGGCTGCGCCTGTCCTCGCTCGACCCGGTGGCGATCGATGCCGATCTCTGGCGCCTGATCGCCGGCGAGGCGCGGCTGATGCCGCATCTGCATCTGTCGCTGCAGGCAGGCGCCGACCTGGTGCTGAAGCGGATGAAGCGCCGGCATCTGGCCGAGGATGTCGCGCGCGTGGTGGAGCGGGCGCGTGCGTCGCGGCCCGGCATCGGCATCGGCGCCGACCTGATCGCCGGCTTCCCGACCGAGGACGAGGCGCTGTTCGAGCAGACGCTGGCCTTCGTGCGCGACCAGGAACTCCCCTACCTGCACGTGTTCCCCTACAGCGAGCGGCCTGGCACCCCGGCGGCACGCATGCCGGCGGTGCCGGTGCCGGTGCGCCGCGAGCGCGCGGCGCGGCTGCGCGAGACCGGTGCCGCGACCAGCCGACGCTTCCACCAGGCGCTGCTCGGCCAGGAGCTGAAGGTGCTGCTGGAAGGCCCGACCGGCGGGCATTCGGAGCAGTTCGCGGTGGTGCGCTTCGAGGCCGCCGTCGGCCGGGCCGGGCAGGTGGTGGCGGCCCGGGCGATGGCGCTGGACGGGAACGGCCTGCTGGGGATGAGGATTTAGCGGATGGCGCTCGGCTTCTTCAACCGGCTCAAGGAAGGCCTGTCGCGCTCGACGCAGAAGCTCGGCGGCAACCTCACGGCGGTGTTCGCCCATCGCCGGCTCGACGAGGAGGCGCTGGAGGAGCTCGAGGAGCTGCTGATCGCGGCCGACCTCGGGCCGGCCGTGGCAGGCCGGGTGATCAACGAGTTCCGACGCAGCCGCTTCGGTCGCGAGGTCACCGACGAGGAGGTGCGCGTGGCGCTGTCCGCCGAGATCGCCCGCGTGCTGGAGCCGGTGGCGATCCCCTTCGTGCCTGACCCGGCGCGACGGCCGCACGTGGTGCTGGTGGTGGGGGTGAACGGCACCGGCAAGACCACCACCATCGGCAAGATGGCGCTGCAGTTCGGCCGCCAGGGGCTGAAGACGATCCTGGTCGCGGGCGACACCTTCCGCGCCGCCGCCGTCGAGCAGCTGCAGATCTGGGGCGAGCGCGTCGGCGCGCCGGTCATCTCCGGGCCGCCCAACGCCGACGCCGCCGGCCTCGCCTTCAACGCGTTCCGCAAGGCCCGGTCCGAGAACGCCGACCTGCTGCTGATCGACACCGCCGGACGGCTGCACAACAAGGGCGCGCTGATGGAGGAGCTGGCCAAGATCATCCGCGTGCTGCGCAAGTTCGACGAGACGGCGCCGCATTCGGTGCTGCTGGTGCTGGACGCCACCACCGGCCAGAACGCGATCGAGCAGGTGCGGGTGTTCCGGGAGCTGGTGGCGGTGACCGGACTGGTGGTGACCAAGCTCGACGGCAGCGCCCGCGGCGGCATCGTCGTGGCGCTGGCCGAGACCTTCGGGCTGCCGCTGCATGCGGTGGGCGTCGGCGAGCAGGCCGAGGATCTGCGTCCGTTCTCGGCAGCCGAGTTCGCGCGCGGCCTGGTCGGCGACACGGTGCGGCTCGCAGCCCGGGCGAACGACGCCGGCTGATCCGGCACGGGACACACCCGGCCTGCCAGCGCCTGCATCAGGGCAGGGTGCGTGCGCTCAGAGCAGCCGCCAGGTCACCACCACGCGGCGATTCGCTGCCGACGAGGGATCCGACGCGTCCGCCGGGTTCGATGTTCCGAACGCCCGCAGCAGCAGACGATCCGCCGGGATGCCGCGCGCCACCAGCGCCTTCTTCACCGCCTGGGCCCGGCGTGCCGACAGCAGCAGGTTTGCGTACTCGTCGCCTGAGATGTCGGAATAGCCGCTGGTGAACATCAGCACCGGGTTGGCATCGCGAAACAGGCGTGCCGCCACATCCAGCTGCTTGGCCGCCTCGGGCGTCAGCCGGGCACCGCCATCGGGAAAGGTGATCTCGATCCGGTCGTTGACTGCCGCCTTCGCTTCCTGACCGGTGGTCGGCTTCGTCGCGAGCGGAACCGTCGGCGGCGCCTGCACCGCGGAGGCCGCCTGGTTGTCGCCCGGCGTCGGATGCGCACAGGCGGACAGGGCCGCGCCGACAACAAGAACCGGCATGATGGCGCGAAGACGTGTCTGGACGTACTTCATGGTGTCACCTGATCCTGGATTGCGGCCTGCGCGGACGTCGACCTGCTATAGACGAAGATCGGAAGCACTGGTTCCGCACCCGGAATGCAAACGTTGCTGTATGCACAAGCAGGAGCCTCAAGAAGTCGTGAAAAAAGCTGCTCTGCTTGCCGCCTGCATGGCCGGGAGCCTGGCATGGGCGGGTCTCCGTCCGGCTCACGCCGACGCTCAGGACGATGCCGCCGGACTGGCGGCGTTCCGCACCGGCGCCTTCGCGGAAGCCTACCAGGACTGGACGGGTTCGGCGCAGGCAGGCGATGCGCGTGCGGCCCGCCTCGTCGGCGGGCTCTACGATACCGGGGAGGGCGTGCATCAGGATCGGGCCGTGGCCTTGCAGTGGTACAAGCGCGCCGCCGCGCTGGGCGACGCGGCGGCGATGTTCAACATCGCGGTTTCTTATGATTCCGGGACGGGTGCGACGCAGGATCGGCCGGAGGCTGCCCGCTGGTATGCCCGCGCCGCCGCCCTGCATCATGGGCGCGCGGAATATAATCTCGCCTTGATGGACGAGGCCGGGGATGGCGTGCGGCGCGATCCCGAGGCGGCGCGTCGGTTGTTCCAGGCGGCGGCGCGTGACGGGATCGGTGCCGCCGCCGCCCACATCCCGCCGGCCCAGCATGTGGCGGTCCGACCGACACCTGCAGGCGAGGACACCACCTTCTTCCAGGCGCAGCGGGACCTGCTGTCGCGGACGCCACAGGATGCGGCCTCGGCGGTGGCCCTGTTCAGGCAGGCTGCGTCACGCGGCGACGCGGCGGCGCCGATGGCGCAATACGATCTGGCCTGGTGCTACGAGAACGGCATCGGCGTCGCGGTCGACCGGCGGGAGGCGCACGCGCTCTATGCCGGCGCGGCCGCGGCGACCAGGGAAGCGAGCCTGCACGATCTCGCCGACGCAGGCGCGCGCGGGACGCAAACGCCTGGCGGAGCTAGCGGCGCGACCGGCGCTGGGCCGGCCAGCCGTCCGGAGGGGCGGGGAAGATGAGCCGCATGCCCGGTCTCGTTACCGCCGGGTTCAGGGCGGCCACGGTCTCGAAGCGGGGCGGACGCACGCCGCGATAGACTTCCCGGTAGAGCGACCGCAGCGTGTCGTTCGGCCCGGCCAGCAGCAGCAGGCTGGCCCCTGCCGGCGTCTGCGGCACGAACTGCGGCACGCGCGGCGATGGCGGCGGCGGGGTGGGCAGCACCGGCATCGGCAGCAGCAGCAGGGCCTGCCGCTGCGGCGCGGGCAGGCCCGGCGGCTGCGATGTCGACGATCCCGTCAAGGGCGGCGGTCCGTCGACGGAGCCTGCCTGCCGCAGCGGCGGCAGTTGCCGGATCTGGATCGGCGCCGCGGCTGGCCGCACCGGCTGAAGCGGCAGATCGCGAGGCGTGTCGCCGGCCGGGGTCGTCTGTGCCGCGACCGGTTGCGGCGGCTGCATCGCCGGCGCCTGCTGCGGCCGGTCGGGGGCTGCCGGCAACGACGCCGGCGGGCCCGGCGGCAGCGGCTGTCGTGGCGGCAGGTTCTCGATCACGATGGCGTCCGGCGACTGCGGCGCGTGCGCTCCGGATGATGTCGAGGCCGGCAGCGCGTCCTGCTGCCGCCGGTCGGCCGGCTGCACCGCCGGGTCCGGCGCCGCGACGGCCTGGCCCGGCGAGGCCGCCGGGGGCGCGACCATCGCGACCGGAGCCGGCGGCGACACGGCCGGCGCCGCCGGGTGCGCCGGTGACGTGCCCGCCGGCTGATCCGGTTGCTCTGGCGTCACGACCGGCGACGCCGGCATCGCGGTCTCGCGATTCTGCGCTCGCCGATCCGGTTGCGTGATCGGTGCCGATGGCGGTGCCGCGGCCGCAACCGACAACGCCGGCGCGGCGGCCGGCTGCTCGGGCATCGGCACCTCGGGCGACACCGGCTGCGCGGCCGCATCCGGTTGCGACGGCGATGGCGGCGACGGGGTGGTTGTCTGCGCGAGCTCCGCATCCGGAGGCGCGGGCGCAGGGGTCGTGCGCGGAGCCGGCGGCGAGGAGGCGGGGCTGTCGGAC
This sequence comes from uncultured Acetobacteraceae bacterium, assembly GCA_964236105.1. GTDB lineage: Bacteria > Pseudomonadota > Alphaproteobacteria > Acetobacterales > Acetobacteraceae > Lichenicola. Next base: position 128,118 of record CAXSBC010000005.1, read on the forward strand.
AAGGGCATCGGCGGATCGGCCCGTTGCGCCACCTGCGCCGGCGGATGGTCCTGGGACCGGACCAGCGCCCTCGGCACCGACAGCATCTCCAGCGGCATCAGCCGGACCGGGCGTTCATGCAGGTAGGCGGCGGCGACGAGGCCTGCGATGACGACGCAGCCGGTCAGGACGGCGCCCGCCCGCATGATCCGCCGCTCGGGGCGGGGCCGTGTTGCGGCGACAGGGTCACGGCGCGGCGGGCCGATCACGCTGGCGGCAGCACCCCGCGGGTCGACCGGCAGCACGGGTGCTCGGACGGACAGTCGGGTGCGGAGGCATTTCGACAGGGCGGCGCGACCGTCGCGCTGCAGCGTCGGCGCCAGGTCCTGCTGTCCCGCGAGGAGGAACTGCAGCCCGCCATATTCGGCGGCTGCCCCGGCCGCCTGCTCGAGCTCGCTCAGCAGGGCAGGCGACAGCAGGTCCGCCTCCTCGATGACCAGCAGCAGGCTGGCCTTGGGATCGGACCTGGTCGCGTGCGCCTGCCCGACCGCGTCGCGCAGCGCCACGCGGCTGGCGCCGGGGGCCGCGAACAGGATCGGGATGATCGGCCAGGCGGACAACCGGTCGAGCACGAGACGCACGACCGCCCGGGTCTGCCGCTCCGGACCGATCAGCAGAAGTCCCGGCCGATTGCCCAGCAGCAGGTCGGCCGCATCGCCGGCCATCCGCATGCCGTCGACAGCCGCCTCGGCGCTCACGAATGAAGACGATGTCGCGATCGAACCGCTCCTGCGCTCAGGGTAGCAATATAACGCACCGCATGAGGCAGAAGATGAGTCAGAGTATTATTAGCGTCTTTATTACGATTATGACAGCCGCGCGCCGTCTACTGCACCGGGATCGACAGGCTCATGCCGCCGCCCGGACGGCTGCGGTTCGCGTGGTCTCCGTCCAGGGTCGAGCCGGCCGAGAAGCCGTCGCCGGAGAAGTGCGTTGCCGCGGAATAGAAGCTCGGCTGCAGGCTGGTCTGGCTCTGCGCCGCCAGGGCCTGGGCATTCGGTTCCGGAGCCTCCAGATCCTGGTCCGGAAGCGGGGCGGGACGGAGCACCTGGGCGTGCGCCTGCATCACCAGGGCGGCTGCCGGACGCGAGCCGGACGGCATCGCAGGCATCGTCGCCGCGGCTGTCGAGAGGCTTGTGGTGTCGATGGTCTCCAGGCTGGTCAGGCTCCGCGATGGCGGGTCCGACTCCGCCCGCGCGGTCGGCGCGCCGACGAGCAGGAAGCCGCAGAGCGTCGCCGGCAGGGCGACGGGCATGATCCACGCGTGCCGTTTCAACTCGGCCTCCTGGATGTCGGGTGAAGGGGTTGCAGCGGTATCTGCTGCTGCGGCGGCAGACGGTCGGGGTCGTCCTGGCCGGCAGCGTCGGCGTCGCCCGGGGATGCGCCGGGGATCGCGTTGGTTCCGCGCGGGTCCTCGGCCGGGTTGCCGAACGGCGCCAGCAGCGGGGTGTCGCCGACCTGCCGCCAGGCCTCGAGCGCCCAGCGCACGGTCGGGAAGGCGAGCTCGTCCCAAGGGATGCCGGCCCAGTCGAACAGCCCGATCTCCAGGCTCTCGGGACCGGCCGTCGCCGCCGGATCGGCCGGATCGGCGAAGCGCGCGCGATAGATGATCTGCAGCTGGCCGATCCGGCTGATGTTGTAGATCGCCAGGATGCCGTCGAGGACGATCTCGGCGCCGGCCTCCTCCCTGGTCTCACGGATGGCGCCCTCGGCCGAGGTCTCGCCGAGTTCCAGGTAGCCGGCGGGAAGGGTCCAGTAACCGCACCTGGGCTCGATCGCACGACGGCACAGCAGCACCCGGTCGTCCTGGCGCACGAGCGCGCCGACGACCACCTTCGGGTTCTCGTAGAACACGTGGCCGCAATCGAGGCAGGACAGCCTTTCCCGTTCTTCTCCGTCCGGACGGATACGTGCGAAACGCGACATGACGAGACCGTGAGCGAGCTTTGCAGACGGTTCAACCAAAATGTGCGCGCCGTAACCCAGTGATGCGCAAAGTGATCAGACCGAGATGTCGAGCAGGCCTCCGCGGCGTCCGGTCCGGGCGGCGGCGGGATCGGGCGGCTGCAGCGACGCGGCCGGACGCGCGGCCGCTGTCGCCTGCGTGCCGGCCGGGGCGGCCGCGCGCGCGGGTGCTGCGGTCCTGGTGCTGGCGGCGGCCCCGGCGCTGCCGGAGGTGAAGGCGCCGAATGAGGTGCTGGCGATCATGGCGGGCCGATCCTGCGCCCGCCCTGGTTGCCGAACGGTTAACGAGGCAGGCAGGCTCAGCCGGGCAGGGCGATGCCGCGCAGCGACTGCAGCGCCTGGATGCCGGGCAGCGTCCGGCCTTCGAGCCACTCGAGGAAGGCGCCGCCTGCGGTGGAGACGTAGCTGAACTCGTCGGCGACGCCCGCGTGACGCAGCGCCGATACCGTGTCGCCGCCGCCCGCCACCGAGCGCAGCGTGCCGGCGCGGGTCAGGTCGGCCACCGCGCGGGCCAGCATGTTGGTGCCGACATCGAACGGCGTGATCTCGAAGGCGCCGAGCGGTCCGTTCCAGACCAGGGTGCGGAGCTTCGCGACCTCGGCTGCCAGGTGCGCCACCGTCAGCGGACCGGCATCGAGGATCATGACGTCGGCCGGCACCGCGTCGATCGGCACCGTCTCGTTGGCGGCGCCGGCCTTGAACTCGCGCGCCACGACGGCGTCGACGGGCAGCAGGATCCTGGTGCCGCGCGCTTCCGCCTGCGCCAGGATGGCACGGGCGGTCTCGTGCATCTCGGCCTCCTGCAGCGACCGGCCGACGGGCACGCCCCGGGCTGCGAGAAAGGTGTTGGCCATCGCGCCGCCGATGATCAGCACGTCCACCCTGGACAGGATGTTGCCGATCAGGTCGAGCTTGGTGGAGATCTTGGCGCCGCCGATCACGGCACCCACCGGACGCTCGGGATTCTCCAGCGCGAGCGTCAGCGCGTCGAGCTCCTTCTGCATCAGCCGGCCGGCATGCGACGGCAGGTGGCGGGCGACGCCCTCGGTCGAGGCGTGCGCGCGGTGGGCGGCAGAAAAGGCGTCGTTGACGTAGATGTCGGCGAGCGACGCCAGCGCGCGGGCCAGCTCCGGATCGTTGGCCTCCTCGCCCGGGTGGTAGCGGGTATTCTCCAGCACCAGCACCTGGCCGTCCTGCAGCCGTGCCACCGCCGCCTGCGCGTCCGGCCCGATGCAGTCCTCGGCGAACCCCACCGGATGGCCGAGGGCGGCTGCCAGCGCCACGCTGACCGGGGCCAGCGACATCTCGGGCACCCGCCTGCCCTGCGGGCGGTCGAAATGGCTGACCACGATCACCCTGGCACCCTTCCCGGCCAGCTCGCGTATGGTGGGGGTCAGGCGCTCGATGCGGGTGAGGTCGGTGATCCGGCCGTCCCGCACCGGCACGTTGAGGTCGGCGCGCAGCAGCACGCGCTTGCCGGCGCAGTCGAGGTCGTCGATCGTCCGGAAGGCGGTCGTCCCCGCCTGGGCTGCCGCGCTCATGGTCAGAGGGCTCCGAACACGGCCGCGGTGTCGGCCATGCGGTTCGAGAAGCCCCACTCATTGTCGTACCAGCCGCACACGCGCACCAGCTTGCCGCCATCGATCAGCGCCGTCTGGGTGGCGTCGAACGAGCACGAGGCGAGCTGGTGGTTGAAGTCGCTGCTGACGCACGGATCGGCGGAATAGACGATGATGCCCTTGAGCGGACCGGACGCGCCGGCATCCCGGAACAGCGCGTTCACCTCGTCCACCGAGCCCGGGACGGTGCGCGGCACGAAGTCGAGCGAGACCAGCGACACGTTCGGGGTGGGCACCCGGATGGCGGTGCCGTCCAGCTTGCCCTTGAGCTGCGGCAGCACCAGCCCGACCGCGCGCGCCGCGCCGGTGTTGGTCGGGATCATGTTCATCGCCGCCGCACGCGCGCGGTGCGGGTCCTTGTGCAGCGTGTCCACGGTGCGCTGGTCGCCGGTGTAGGAGTGGATCGTGACCATGTAGCCGCGCTCGATGCCGTAGGCGGTGTCGAGCACCTTGGCCATCGGCGCCAGGCAGTTGGTGGTGCAGGACGCGTTGGAGATCACCGTCATCTCGCCGGTGATGGTGTCGTGGTTGACGCCGTAGACGATGGTGGCGTCCACGCCGTCGGCCGGAGCCGAGACCAGCACCTTGCGCGCGCCGGCGGTGATCAGCTGGGCCGCCGCCTCCTTCTTGGTGAACAGGCCGGTGCATTCCAGCGCCACGTCGACGCCCTGGTAGGGCACCTTGGACGGGTCGCGCTCGGCCGACACCGTGATCGGCCCGTAGGTGCGCCCCTGCGCCTCGATGGTGATGCTGTTGCCCTCGGCCGTCACCGTGCCGGGGAAGCGGCCATGCACGCTGTCGTAGCGCAGCAGATGGGCGTTGTCGGCGACCGAGCCGAGATCGTTGATCGCGACCACCTCGACGTCGGTGCGTCCGCTCTCGACGATGCCGCGCAGCACCAGGCGCCCGATGCGTCCGAAGCCGTTGATGGCGAGCTTAACAGCCATGGCGTATGTCCTCTTTCCTGCAACTCGATCAAAGCGACGCCAGGCCCAGACGCCGGCGCACGCGCGCGGTCACCACGTCCGGCGTGATGCCGGACGGGCGATCCGGCGTGCCCGACCCGGCGCCCGCGCCGAAGCCGTCCATGCCGATGAAGACGCCGTCCGGTCCGAGCCAGCGTTCCCAGCCGAAGCCCGACGCCGCCTCGATGCCGATCCGGGGCGCCTCCCCCAGGGTGGCCGCACGATAGGATGCCGGCTGACGCGAAAACAACTCCCAGCAGGGCAGGGACACCACGGCCACCGAGATTCCCTCCGACCGCAGCCGGTCGCGCGCCTGCAGCGCCACCGCCACCTCCGCGCCGGTGGCGATCAGCGTCGCCTGGCGCGCCGCCTGTCCCTTGGTCAGCACATAGCCGCCCTGCGCGCAGCCGCGATGGCGGGTTTCCGGCTCCGCCACGTCGGCCACCGCCGCCACCGCACCGGTCGCCGGGGCGCGCGGGTTGAGGGCGATCAGGCTCGGGCCGGAATCGTGGCACAATGCCAGCTCCCAGCAGGCGGCAACCTCGGCCGGATCGGCCGGCCGGAACACCGCGACCTCGGGCATCGCCCTGAGGCTCGCGAGCTGCTCGACCGGCTGCCAGCCGACGCCGTCCTCGTCCAGCGACAGCCCGTCGCCGGTCAGCAGGTAGATCACCGGCTGTCCCATCTGGGCGGCGAGCCGCAGCGCCGGGCGCATCCGGTCGATCGACGCGAACGCCGCCGCCACCACCGGACGCGCGCTGCCGTGCAGCGACAGGCCGTTCAGCAGCGCCGCCATCGCATGCTCCTGCACGCCGCAGGGCAGGTGACGGGCCATCCGCCCGGCCGTGCCGCCGGCGGCGTCGGCGTCCGCCAGCCCGCGCAGGATCGAGGCGCCGGCATGGGAATGCAGCACCGTCATCTCCGGCAGCAGCCCGCACAGCAGCCCCAGCCCATGCCGTCCGGCATCGAGGGTCGCGGTTCCGGCAGGCAGATCCAGCCCCTGGCGCCAGCCCTGCTGCCAGCCCGGCGGCAGCCGGGACGACAGGGTGCGCTCGAACTCCCGGCCCAGCCGGTGGCGCGCCAGCCGACGCAGCCAGCTGCGCCGCGCGCCGGCGCCGCGCCGGCCGCAGGCGAGCCAGGCGTCGCCGATCTCCGGCCGCTGCCGGGCGGACGCGACGGCGGATCGCGCAGCACCCGGAAGACAGGCGATCAGGGTCGGCCGCCGCACGCGCAGGGCGCCGGCGATGGCGCCGGCGATCGCCTCCGGATCGGTCGCCGCCACCCGCCGCACCGCCCAGCCCAGCGCGGCGAAGCGCGTCGTCGCGTCGGCGCCCGGCTCGGCGCCGGCGGCCGGCACGGCGTGGAACAGCACCACCAGCTTGTCGAGCCGCATCTGGCCGGCCAGCGACGCGGCCTCCAGCGAGACGCCGGCGGCGAGGTCGGTCTCGTAGGCCAGCACCCAGGTGGAATGATCGACCAGGGTGCGGCCGAAGCGTCCGGCCAGGCTGCGCTCGGCCATGGCCATGCCGACCGCCATGGCGAAGCCCTGGCCCGGCGGTCCAGCCGCGGTCTCGATCGCCGGATGCTGGCCGAACGCGCAGCCAGACGGCACCGGGGCGTGCCCGGTCAGCAGCAGCAGCGCGCGCAGCAGCGGCAGGTAACGGCCGGAGGACAGCACGAAGCGGTCGCGGTCCGGCCAGCCCGGATCGGCGACGTCGAAGCGCAGGAACCGGCTCCAGAGCACGGCGGCCACCAGCGCCATGCCCGGAGCCGGCGGGGAGGTCGGGGCAGGCCCGTCGTCGGGGCCTGTCGGCGCGTCGACCGCCGTGGCGACGTGCAGGGCCGAGCCGAGATGCTCGATCGAGGCGGCGCCGGCGGCCCAGCCGGCCGCCCCGGCCTGACCCGCATGCCCGTCGTCGTCGCCTTCTGCCTGGCCGTCCATTGACCCCCGGTGACTGGTGTTGCGCAACGGCGCCGCCGACCGAACTCTCCGCCCGTCAGGCCCGCGCCGGATGGTGACATAGGCGAAAGCGGTGCCAGGTGCCAGCAGGCCCGCCGGCAGCCGCTCCGGCTTGCCGGGCCATGCGCTTCCTGCGAGGCTTGACGCCTCATGCAGTCTGTCCCGACATCGCCTCGACCCCGGCCCGGCGCATCGTCGCGGGTCATGGCGTGCTGCGCCCTGATGGCGCTCGCCGCCGTGCCGGGCTGCAAGCTGGTCGACCAGCGGACCTTCGACGCCAGGGCCGCGACCAGGCCGGTGCCGCATCTCCCGCCGGCGGCGCCCGGCGCGCTGCCCGAGGCGCCGCTGGCCGCGGTCCGCTTCGGCACGCCGCCGGACAGCTGGCAGCCCGGGCTCGCCGACATCGTCCGGATGGCGCTCGCCCGCAAGCCGGAAGCGCTGTTCCGCGTGCAGACGGTGGTGCCGGCGCAGGGCACGCCGCAGGTGCAGGCCGGCAGGCTGGCCGATGCCGGCCATACCGGCGGCCGGCTGGTCGCGGAGACCATCGTGTCGGCAGGCGCCTCCTCGTCGCAGGTCGAGATGACGGCCATGAGCGATGCGTCGGTGACGCAGCCCGAGGTTCGGGTGTACGTGAAGTAGCCGTCCGCCGGCCCGCTCGTGGCAGCCGGGGCGCTTCGCCACTTGATCCGGACGCGGCCGAGGCTGATCTGCAGGGGCGGCATCGTGTCCGGCCGTGGATCGGCCGGCCTGGAGAATGGGAGCGGTGGTGACGGGTCACGCGACGACGGCGGCAGAACACCCCTTCCTGGTCGAATGCCGCTCGGCGCTTGACGCGATCCGGTCGCAGGGCCGCTACCGGCGCTTCACGGCGCTGGCCCGCCAGGCGGAGACGTTCCCGGTCTACCAGGATGCGAGCCTGGCCGACGGGGCCGGCGACCGCGAGATCGTGGTGTGGTCCGGCAACGACTATCTCGGCATGGGCGTCGAGCCGCGCGTGGTCGAGGCCGGCGTGCAGGCGTTGCGCCGGCACGGCGCCGGGGCCGGCGGCACGCGCAACATCGCCGGCACCAACCCGCTGCACGCGGCCCTCGAGGCGGAGCTCGCCAGCCTGCACGGCAAGCAGGCCGGGCTGCTGTTCGTGTCCGGCTACGTGTCGAACCAGGCGTCGCTGCAGAGCATCCTCACCAGCCTGCCGGGCTGGATCGTGTTCTCCGACGCGCAGAACCACGCCTCCATGATCGCCGGCATCAAGGGCGCGCGCGGGGCTGCCTGCGTGATCTACCGCCACAACGACCTGGCCGACCTGCAGGCCAAGCTCGCGGCGGCGCCGGCGGACGCGCCGAAGCTGGTGGCATTCGAGAGCGTGTACTCGATGGATGGCGACATCGCCGACGTGGCCGCCACTTGCGCGCTGGCGCGGCGCTACGGCGCCATGACCTATCTCGACGAGGTGCACGCGGTCGGGCTCTACGGCCCGCACGGCGGCGGCATCGCCGAGCGCGACGGGGTGTCGGACCAGGTCGACATCATCGAGGGCACGCTCGCCAAGGGCTTCGGCTGCCATGGCGGCTACGTGACCGGCGACGCGGCGGTGATCGACTATCTCCGGTCCAGCGCGTCCGGCTTCATCTTCACCACCTCGCTGCCGCCGGCGACGGTCGCCGCCGCCCTGGCCAGCGTGCGGATCGTGCGCGCCGAGGCGGGGCGGCGGACGCGGCTGTTCGAGCGCGTCGCCGCCCTGCGCGCCAAGCTCGGCGCCGCCGGCATCCCGGTGATGCCGACCGCCAGCCATATCGTGCCGGTCCCGGTGGGCGACGCGGCGCTGTGCTCGGAGATCAGCCGCCGCCTGATGAGCGAGTTCGCCATCTACGCGACCCCGATCAACTATCCGACCGTGGCCCGCGGCACCGAGCGGCTGCGCCTGACGCCGGGCCCGTTCCATACCGACGCGATGATGGACGCGCTCGTCCATGCCCTCGTCCAGCTGCTGCCGGCCAGGACCGTGCAGACCCGCGCGGCCTGAGCGGGCCGGACGCGGCCGTCTCTGCGGTCAGCGCGCCGCGCGTTCCGCCGTCACCGCCTGACGTAGGTCGGCAAGCTCGATCGCGCCGGGGATCGCCTGGTCGCCGATGACGAAGCTGGGCGTTCCGGTCAGCTGCAGCGTGTGCGCCAGCGCCACGTTGCGCTGGAGCACCGCGTTGACGTCGGGCGACTTCATGTCGCGCAGCAGACGGTCCACGTCGAGGCCGGCGGCTGTGGCGACGCTGCGGATGCGGTCCGGGCCGGGCGCGCCGCTGTCGGTCATCAGGGCGCGCTGCAGCACCGCGTACTTGCCCTGGGCGCCGGCCGCCTGGATCGCCTGCGCGTCCAGCAGGCTGTTCGGCCCCAGGATCGGGATCAGCTTCTCCACCACCCGCACCTTGTGGTCGCTGCCCAGCAGCGCCTCGATGTCTGGCAGCTCCTTGCGGCAGTACGGGCAGCGCGGGTCGTAGAACTCCACCACCGTCACGTCTCCGGCCGGGTTGCCGAGGATCGCATCGCCCGGCTGTCCGGACAGCGCCACGCGGTTGGCGCGCACCGCGGCGCCGGTGTCGGCCGCTTCCCGCTGCTGCGCCGACGCGCGCAGCGCCACGATGGCGTCGCCGAGGATGCTGGGATCGGTCTTCAGCGCGTCGCGCACGATGGCGACGATCTCCGCCCGCTGCGCCGGCGTGAAGGCGCCGGCCTGAGCCGCTGCCGCACCCGCCGTCTCACCCGCCGTCTCACCCGTCGCCTGGGCCGGTCGCCCGACGGCGAGCATCAGGGCGCCTGCCAGCAGGGCGGCGGCCGGACGGCGAAAACCGGCGCGGCGGGAACAGGCAAGGCGGAACAGCGGGGACACGGCGTTCTCCGGCGGATGGCGGCGCCACGCGGTGTAGCATCGCCTGTCCCGACCGGCGAGGCACGGCCGGCCGCACCTGGTTGCCGCGCTGCCGGAAGCCGTTTATGGGCAGGCATCGGCAGCGACTGGTGCCGTCCGCCGGTGTTCGGTGCCGGTTTCTGGTTTGACGGAGAGCAAGGCGTGCCGAACCCTGTTCCGGCCTCGGGCGACCGATCGGCGCGGCTGATCCTATCGGCACGGCTGATCCTGCGGAGCCCGGGCGCCGGACCGGCCGGTGCGGGCGTCTGCGGGCTGCTGCTGCGCGCCTCGCTCGCGATCCCGCTGGCGCTCGGCGGCTGCGGCAGCGTGCAGTCGGTGCGCACCCTCGTCGCCGGACCGCCGTCGCCCTACCTCGCGGGCTTCATCGGCTCCGTGGTGGCCGACGAGCCGGTCGCGGCCCTGGTCGGCCGCGACGTGCTGGCGCGCGGCGGCAACGCCGCCGATGCGGCGGCCGCGGTCGGCATGGCGCTGGCGGTGACGCTGCCGTCGCGCGCCTCGCTCGGCGGCGGCGGCGCCTGTCTCGCCTATCGTCCGGGTGAGCGGTCGGTGCCGGCCGCCTTCCTGTTCACCCCGGTCGCCGGCACCGAGGCGCGCGGCGCGAACGCCCGTCCGGCCGCGGTGCCGATGACCGCGCGCGGGCTGTTCCTGATGCAGGCGCGCTACGGCAGCGTCTCGTTCGACGACCTGGTCAAGCCGGCGGCGCGACTGGCCCGTTCGGGCATCACCGTGTCGCGCGCCCTTTCCGACGATCTCGCAGCGGTCAGCCGGCCGCTGCTGGGCGATCCGGCGGCGGCCGCGATCTTCGCGCCCGGCGGCGCGCCGGTGACCGCAGGCGACCAGCTGCTGCAGCCCGATCTCGCCACGACGCTCGACCGCATCGCGATCGCCGGCGTCGGCGACCTCTATACCGGCGTGCTCTGGCAGGCCTATGCGGAGGGTGCCGAGGCGGCAGGCGGCGGCCTCTCGCGGAGCGACATCCGCAACGCGGTGCCGGCGCAGTCCGCGCCGCTGCTGGTCGAGGCCGGCCGCGACCGCGTCGCCTTCCTGCCGCCGCCCGCCGATGGCGGGCTCGGCGCCGCGGCCGCGTTCCAGGCGATCCGGTCCGGCGGCGACGGCACGAGCGTCGCCGACGCCACCGTGGCGGCCTGGCGCGCCAGCCATCCGGGCGCCGTCAATGGCGGCGACTACGCGGCGGAAGCGCAGGCCCTGATCGGCGGCCAGCCCGCCGGGGCACGGCTCGGCCGCCTGCCGGCCTCCACGGCCTATACCGTGCTGGACCGGCATGGCGGTGCCGTCGCCTGCGCGCTCACCATGGACAACCTGTTCGGCACCGGCCGCGTCGCCGGCCGGACCGGCATCGTGCTCGGCGCCTCGCCCGCCCGCGTGCCGCTGCCGCTGCTGGCCTCGTCGATCGCCTGGAACCCGGCTGCCGGCAGCTTCCGGGCCGCGGTGGCGGGCTCGGGCCAGAACGAGGCCGCCGCCGCGGTCGCCGCCGCCACGGCGCGCGCCGTGCAGGGCCAGCCGCCGCTGCCGGTGACCGAGACCGGACGCGTCAACGCGATCTCCTGCGCGCGTGGCCTGCCCGGCGATTCGGCGAGCTGTGCCGCCAGCGCCGACCCGCGTGGAAGCGGTCTCGCCACCCGCAGTGACTGACGCCGGCCCGGGCCGCCGGCCGCCGCGCCTGAAGACCGGCGCGGGCGGATCGGTGCAGCCCTTCATGGCCATGGAGGTCGTGGCACGGGCCAACGCCCGCCAGGCCGCCCTGCGCCCGGGCGACCCGCACGTGATCCGGCTCGAGGTGGGCCAGCCCGGCACCGGGGCTCCGGCGGTGGCGGTCGCCGCCGCACAGCGCGCTCTCGCCGGCGGCATGCCGCTCGGCTACACCGAGGCGCTCGGCCTCGCGTCGCTGCGCGCGCGGATCGCCGCCCATTACCGCAGCTTCTACCGCGCCACCGTGGCCCCGTCGCGGATCGCCGTCACCACCGGCGCGTCGGGCGGCTTCCTGCTCGCCTTCCTGGCCGCGTTCGAGCAGGGCGACCGGATCGCGCTGGCGAGCCCCTACTACCCGCCCTACGTCAACATCCTGCACGCACTCGGCCTGCGGCCGGTGATCCTGCCGACCGGCGCCGAGACCCGCTACCAGCCGACGGTGGCGCTGCTCGAGGCGATGGCGGAGGGCGGGCAGGGACTGCCGGACGGGCTGATCGTCGCCAGCCCCTGCAACCCGGCCGGCACCACGCTGGACGCCGGCGAGCTCGCGGCGCTGGCCCGCTTCTGCCACGCGCACGGCATCCGGCTGGTCAGCGACGAGATCTATCACGGGCTCAACTGGGACGCGCCGCCGGCCACCGCGGCGGCGTTCAGCGACAGCGCCATCGTCATCAACAGCTTCTCCAAATACTGGAGCATGACCGGCTGGCGGGTCGGCTGGATGGTGCTGCCCCGCGACCTGATGCAGGCAGCACTCCGGCTGAAGCAGAACCTGTTCATCAGCGCGCCGCACATCTCGCAGATCGCCGCCGAGGCCGCCTTCGACGCCGGCGACGAGATCGCCGCCAACCTGGAGCGCTATCGCCGCGCGCGCGCGCATCTGCTGGCCGAGCTGCCGCGCGCCGGGCTGCCGGACCTGCTGCCGGCGCAGGGCGCGTTCTACATCTATGCCGACATCGGCGCCCGCAGCCGCGACAGCATCGGCTTCTGCGCCCGCCTGCTCGACGAGGCCGGCGTCGCCGCGACTCCGGGGGTCGATTTCGATGCCGCCCGCGGCCACCGCTTCGTGCGCTTCAGCTATTGCGGCCCGGAGAGCGACATGATCGAGGCGACGCGGCGGCTCGCGGCCTTCACCGGTGGCTGACCGCCCGCACGTCGCCGTCATCGGCGCCGGGCCCGCCGGGCTCGCCGCCGCCGAGCTGCTGGCGCCGTCCTGCGCCGTCACCCTGATCGAGCGCATGCCGAGCGCCGGGCGCAAGCTGCTGATGGCCGGCCGCGGCGGCCTCAACCTGACGCATTCCGAGCCGCTGGAGGTCTTCCTGTCGCGCTACGAGGCGGCCGAGCCCTGGCTGCGGCCGGCGGTCGAGGCCTTTCCGCCGGCCTCCATGCAGGATTGGGCCGGGGCGCTGGGGCAGCCCTGCTTCACCGGCTCCAGCGGCCGGGTGTTCCCGCGCGCGATGAAGGCGTCGCCGTTGCTGCGCGCGTGGCTCGCCCGGCTGGACGGGCTCGGCGTCGTGCTGCGCACGCGCTGCCGCTTCACCGGCTTCGGCGACGGCGGCGCGCTGCGCCTGGACGCGCCGGACGGGCCGGAGCAGCTCGTTCCGGACGCGACGCTGTTCGCGCTCGGCGGCGCCAGCTGGGCGCGGCTCGGCTCGGACGGCGCCTGGGCGACGGCCTTCGCCGAGGCGGGCCTGCCGACCGCCGCGTTCCGGCCGGCCAATTGCGGCTTCCACGCCGGCTGGTCGCCCGCTTTCGGCGAGCGCTTCGCCGGCATGCCGCTGAAATCGGTGGCGCTTCGTTTCGACGGCCGCCTCGCCCGCGGCGACCTCGTCGTCACCCGGCATGGCCTGGAGGGCGGCGCGATCTACGCGCTGGCGGCGCCGCTGCGCGACGCGATCGAGCGGGACGGGGAGGCCCGCCTCGTGCTCGACCTGCGGCCCGATCTGTCGGCGGCCGTACTCGCCGACCGGCTGGCGCGGGTGCGGGAGCGCGAAAGCCTGTCCAACACGCTCCGCCGGGCGCTCGCTTTGTCGCCGGTCGCCATCGGCCTGCTGCGCGAGGTGGGCGACGCGCCGCCGCCCCGCGCCCCGGCCGCCCTGGCGGCGCTGGTGAAGGCGGTCCCGGTGATCCTGACCGAGGCCGCGCCGCTGGACCGCGCCATCTCGACGGCGGGCGGCGTCCGGCGCCAGGACGTCGATGCGCGCTTCATGCTGCGCGCCCGTCCCGGCAGCTTCGTCGCCGGCGAGATGCTGGACTGGGAAGCCCCCACCGGCGGCTACCTGCTGCAGGCCTCGATCGCCACCGGCCGTGCGGCGGCACGCGGCGTGCTCGACTTCCTGGCCGAGCCCGCGTCCGGCGGCAGCGACTCCGCCGGCACCTGCGGGGCGCTGCCCGCGGCTACGGCGCGTTCATGCGCTTCCTGATGTCCCGCCAGCCCTGCCGGTAGTCGTGGGTCGGGTGGAATCCGGTCCGGAATCCGCCCCGGGCAGAGTTCTCGATCACCCTGTTGACGTCCCGGAGCCTGCCCGCAGGCACGCGCACGGTGACGACCTGCCCGATGCCCATCATGACGCAACACGAGACGATCTTGGTGCCCGGCGGCGGAAAGCCGCGGAACCAGCTGGACGCCTTCAGCTCGGCATTGATCTGCGGCAGCGTCTTGCTCTCGTCGTGCTTCAACATGATCGTCAGCAGGATCGTGCCGTCCTGCTCCTGGGCGGCGGCCAGGGCTGTTCGCGGGATCGGGCTGTCTTCATGATCGTGTCGTTTGCGGTGGAAGGCCGGTGAGACCCGGCGCTGCGGCCGGCTTGATGCGCCGCCGGGGCATCGATTTGGCGCGGGTGCCGCCGTCATGCTCTGATCGGGTCCGCCATGTCGTCGGACTGGCAGGGGCCGGCGCGACGCCCGCTCGTCAGCAAGGGATCTCCATGAACCGTTCCAAGTCCTGGACGCCAGGTGCCGCCATCCTCCTGCTGCTCGGCGCCGCGTCCGGAGCCGGTGCTGCCACCAAGTACGACGTCACCATGCCGGACAGCCTGGATGTCGGCGGCACCACCCTGCAGCTCAACGGCATCGGCGTGCGCAGCTTCACCGTGCTGCATGTCCGCGGCTATGTCGGCGCGCTGTATCTGCCGAAGAAGACCGAGGATGCCGAGACCGCCCTGTCGGAGCCCGGCCCCAAGGCGTTGTTCATGCAGTTCGTCCGCAGCGCGCCGAAGACGCGGGTGCACGACCTCTATGTCGAGTCGAGCCACAACTACTGCGTGACGCATCACTGCACGGACCGTGACAAGGCCGCGTTCGAGACGCTGCTCGGCACCGTGCAGGAGGTGAAGCCGGGCGACCGGACCGGCTTCATCGTCACCGACAGCGGCGTGCAGGTGATGTTCAACAACGCCCAGGTCGCCAGGATCGCCGACCCGGCCTTCGGGCGCATCATCCTCGACTCCGACCTCGGCTCGACCCCGCCCTCCACCGAGCTTCGCGACGGCCTGCTCGGCAAGTCCGACTAGACGGGAGCCCCCAGGCCCGCCGCCCCTGGAGGGGCGGCGGGGCGGTTAGCGGATCAGCGCTTCCACCATCCGGTGCGGCGGGCCGGTGCCGGCGTATCGGCGCCGATGACGACCGGCCGCACGATGCTCTGGTCGCGGTCGTCCGCCTGCGCGGGTTCAGCCGCCTGCGCGTCCGGCGCCTCGTGCGGAGCCGTCTGCACCGGATCGGCCGGAACCGGTTGCACGGCGTCGGCAGCCGCGGAGTCCGCCTCGGCCGGCTGCTGCTCGGCCGGCTGCTGCTCGACCGGCGAGGCCGCGGCAGCCTCCACTGCCGTGTCGTCGACCGGAGGAGCCGCCACCTTCTTGGCCCGGCTCGCACGCGGCTTGCGCGGCTTGGCGACCTTCTCCGGCTTGGCCGCGGCCGGTTCCTCGGCCACGTCCGCGGCCGCCTCTGCCCCGGGCTCGACCGCCGGTTCAGCCGTCGGGTCGGGCATGGGGCCAGCGACCGGCGCGGCCGCCGCCTCCGGCAACGGTTCCGGCGCAGGTCCGGCGGCCTCGGCCGGCGCAGCGTCCGCAGCCGCCGTTTCCGGCTCCAGGCCCGATGACGGCGTCGTCCCGGCCGGTTCGGACGGCATCGGATCGACCGGCGCCGCGTCCACCGCCTGCGCGGTTTCCGCCGCCGCGACCGGCATCGGGGTCGCGTGGGAGGCGGCCGAGGCGGACGGGTTCGGGATCAGCGCGGTGGTCTCGTCCGCCTCGCGCTCGATCATCTCGAAGATGTCGAAGCTGCCGGCGAACGGATCGGCCGGCGTGGGTCCGCTATAGGGACGCGGCGCCTGGCGCTGCGGCGCTGCATCCTCCTCGACGGCGTCGGCCTCCGGGCGGGGCCGGTTGCGCGCACCGCCGCGACGGCGGCGCGGGCGGCCGGCGCCATCGGCCGAAGCGGCCTCCTCCGGCGCGACCGTGTCGGCGGCGACGATCGGCGCGATCGTCTCGCCCGGCGCGCCGATCTCGAACACCGACGGCGACGCGAGCGTTTCGCCAGGCTGCAGGCTGGGCGACGTCAGGTCGCCCTCCTCGCCCGGCTGCTCGTCCTCGTCGGAGCCGAACGGCTCGAGACCGGGCTGCGGCGCGCCCTCGGGCATCGGCGTGCCGTCCTCGCGGCGGCCGCCGCTGCGACGGCGACGGCGGCGGCGCTTCTGGCGACGCTCGGCATCCTCGCCGTCGGCGGCACTCGGCTCCGGCGCCGGGCGCGCGGCCGCTTCCGCGGGCAGGGCGCCTGACGCGCCGGGGTCGGCCTGCGGCTCCTCGGTCCAGTCCTCGTCCGCGCCCGCATCCGGCGCGGCGATCTCGATCGGGATGCTGCGGGTGATCGCGGGCTGCGGTGCCGCGATCGCGTCAGGCGGGGCGATGTAGGGCCG
Organism: uncultured Acetobacteraceae bacterium; assembly: GCA_964236105.1. Classification (GTDB taxonomy): domain Bacteria; phylum Pseudomonadota; class Alphaproteobacteria; order Acetobacterales; family Acetobacteraceae; genus Lichenicola. The sequence continues at coordinate 144,208 of CAXSBC010000005.1, forward strand.
GATCTTCTCGATGCGCACCGCCGGCGGGATCAGGCTGTCGTCGCCCGCCAGATGCACGGTCATGTGGTGGTGGCTCTCGATCTCGGCGAGCCAGGCGCGCTTGTTGTTCAGCACGTAGAGCGCCACCGACGACGCGGCGTAGACCAGGATCTCGCCGGCCTTGCGGCGGCCGGCTTCCTCCTCAATCGCGCGCAGCACGTGCAGCGCCGAGCTCTCGGTGCCGCGCATGAAGCCCGAGCCCGCGCAGTGCGAGCAGGGCACGAAGCTGCTCTCGGCGATCGACGGGCGCAGCCGCTGGCGCGACATCTCCATCAGGCCGAAATGGCTGATGGAGCCCACCTGGATTCGCGCGCGGTCGTTGCGCAGCGCGTCCTTCAGGCGCCGCTCGACCATGGCGTTGTTGCGCCTGGCCTCCATGTCGATGAAGTCGATGACGATCAGGCCGGCGAGGTCGCGCAGGCGAAGCTGGCGGGCCACCTCGTCGGCGGCCTCGATGTTGGTGCGCAGCGCCGTCTCCTCGATGCCGCGCTCGCGGGTGGAGCGGCCGGAGTTGACGTCGATGGCGACCAGCGCCTCGGTCTGGTTGATCACCAGGTAGCCGCCGGAGCGCAGCTGCACGGTCGGCTGCAGCATGGCGTCGAGATGGTGCTCGACCTGGTAGTGCGAGAACAGCTTCTGCGTCGGGTCGCGCCAGAGGTTCACCTTGTTGGCGTTGGACGGCATCAGCGTGCGCATGAACTCGCGCGCGCCCTTCCAGCCGGCCTCGCCGTCGACCACGATCTCCTCGACGTCGCGCGTGTAGACGTCGCGGATGGCGCGCTTGATCAGGCTCGCCTCCTCGTACACCAGACAGGGCGCGGTGGAGGCCAGGGTGGTCTCGCGGATGTCGTCCCAGGTGCGCAGCAGGTACTCGCCGTCGCGCTTGATCTCGGGCTTCGGCCGCTGCGCGCCGGCGGTGCGCACGATCATCGCCATGCCGCGCGGGATGCCGAGCTCGGTGGTGATCTCCTTCAGGCGGCGGCGGTCGGCGGCCGAGGTGATCTTGCGCGACACGCCGCCGCCGCGCAGCGAGTTCGGCATCAGCACGGAGAAGCGCCCGGCGAGCGAGATGTAGGTGGTCAGCGCCGCACCCTTGTTGCCGCGCTCCTCCTTGACGACCTGGATCAGCAGGATCTGCCGGCGGCGCATCACCTCCTGGATCTTGTACTGGCGCAGGAAGCGCGCGGTGCGTCGCTGCGCGTGGCCGTCGTCGGCGCTCTCGCCGCCGACGGTCTCCGGTGCCGGCTCGTCCGGGGGCATCGTGTCGGCCTGGAAGCCGGAAGCGTCGGAGTCGGGCATGTCCCCGTCCAGGCCCCGGGCGGCATCGGCGCCGGATCCGCCGCCGATGTCCGGCTGCTCGTCGAGGGCCGGTCCCGCATCGGGGCCGTCGGCGTCGGGCTCGACGTCGAGCTCGCCCTGCACCGTCTCGGACGGGATCTCCAATGCCGCACTTCCGGGCGGCGCCAGGTCGTCATCGACCGCCATCGCGGTGCCGGCGGTGGTCAGGGACGCCGCGTCGGCCGGCTCGGCCTCGTCTGCCGCGCTCTCCTCGGGCCCGCTCTCGTCGGGCCCGGTGTCGTCGTGACCGTCCTCGTCCTCGCGATCGGCGCGAGCCTCGTCGGCGCGGGCCTCCTCCTCCTGGAGGGCCAGCAGCCGCTCCCGGTCCGCGACCGGGATCTGGTAGTAGTCGGGGTGGATCTCGCTGAAGGCCAGGAAGCCGTGACGGTTGCCGCCATACTCGACGAAGGCGGCCTGCAGGCTCGGTTCGATCCGGACGATCTTGGCGAGGTAGATGTTGCCCTTGAGCTGCTTCTTGGACGACGTCTCGACGTCGTAGTCGTCGAGCCTGTTACCGTCCAGCACGACGACGCGGGTCTCTTCCGCGTGGGTCGTGTCGATCAGCATGCGCTTGGTCATGGGACATGGAACTCCGGTGGGCCGGGGCAGCGCTCCTGTCGCCGGGCCGGGCAGGGCGGGGCCCGTGCCGATGGCTGGCGGAGTGGAGGGGTGGGAGCGTCGCGCACGCGGCAATGGGGGGCAGGACGGGAGGCCCGACCGCCACCGCCGACGCCGCCGCAAACGCGGGACGGCACGAGGCCGCCGGCGATCTGCGGGCGCTGTCTGCGGCTCTGGCGGCGGTCATCTGGTCCTCACGCGTCTTCAAGTGCGGGCTGCGTGCGGCGAGGCCGGACGCAACCCGTTCGGGTCCTGTGGCCGGAGGCGGGGAACAGCGTCCCGGCCGCCACGGCATCTGCGGCAGCCTCTGGGTGCTCGGCCGACCGGGCGCCGCGAGCCTGGCTCCGGTCCCGTCGGCGTGCGCTCCATGCGGAAGGCAAGATGCCGGACGAGGCCCGCTTCCGGACGATCCGCCGGTCAGGCGGCGCCGGGGAGCGAGGACGCTCGTCACACAGTCTTCACTCATGACGAAAACCGGTCTGTACTGCAAGCGGCATCGCCTGCCGCCGATCCGGGATCAGCATGATCGATCTGGCCGCGCGCTCCGTGCTAGCCTGACCGGGGCGTCGTAGGCGATCGAGATCATGGCCGCGGACAACAGCGCGTCGACCGGTTCCGGAGCGCCGCACGCGGCTGCGGCAGCAGAGCCGGCGTGCGGCGCGCGCCGATCCCTCCTGCGCGGCATGCTGGGCACGGCGTGCATGCTGATCGCGCCGGATGCGGCACGGGCCGGGCCTGCGGCGCGTCGGCCGGCGCGGCGTCAGGCGGCGCCGGCGATCATCGGCCGCGCGGGCCCGCCCAGGCCGCTGGTGATGCTCGATCCCGGCCATGGCGGCAAGGATCCGGGCGCCATCGGCATCTCCGGCACCTACGAGAAGCATGTCGCCGAGGCGGCGGCGAACGAGCTGCAGCGACAGCTGCTGGCGTCGGGCCGCTACCGCGTCGAGCTGACCCGCGGCCGCGACGTCTTCATCCCGCTGGAGGACCGGGTCGGCATCGCCGAGGGCAGGCAGGCGGCGCTGTTCGTGTCGATGCACGCCGATGCGCTGCACGATCCGGGCGTGCGCGGCGCCAGCGTCTATACCCTGGCGGACGGCGCCTCGGACGCGCAGACGGCAGCGCTCGCCCGCACCGAGAACAGCGCCGACCGGTTCGCAGGCCCCGGCTTCCACGGCACCACGCCGGAGGTGCAGCGCATCCTGGCCAGCCTGGTGCGGCAGGAAACGCGGGCGGGCTCGGCGCACATGGCCGGCAGCGTGGTCAGCGCCTTCCGGCCGCGGATCGGCCTGCTCGGCAACCCGTCGCGCCATGCCGGGTTCGTGGTGCTGAAGGCGGCCGACATCCCGAGCGTGCTGGTCGAGATGGGCTTCATGTCCAACCGCCTGGACGAGGCGGCGCTGCGCCAGGCCGCGCATCGCACGATGGTGGCCTCGGCGATGCGCCAGGCGATCGACGGCTATTTCACCTCGTCCGCGGGCGGCTTCACCCGCCTGTCCGGCTAGACGGCGGCGTCACCCGCCCGCTGTGTGGCGCAAAGGCGGCTACCAGCCATAGCCCGGCGGCGGGGGCGGGGGCGGCGGCACCATCGCCGGGGCATAGCCGCCATAGCCGGCGGGGCCGCCATACTCAACCACCTGCGGCTGCAGGATCTGGTTGCCGGAGGCCATGGTGCACTGCGCGTAGGCGTTGTCGTAGTTCGCCTGGAAGCTGGCACCCGAGCGCGCGCCGTTGCTGGCGCCGGCAGACGAGCCGAGCAGCAGCCCGCCGCCGGCGCCGGCCGCAGCGCCCAGCCCGGGATTGCCGGCTGCCGCACCCAGCAGCGCGCCCACGCCGGCACCCAGCAGCGTGCCGACCGCGGCACTGCCCAGCGCGCTGTTGTTCGCGGCCTGCCCCGGCGTCACCCCGCCATTGGCCTGCGCCGCATACTGCCGGCAATGCGCGTCGTCGGCCTGGAACTGCTGCACGCTCTTGCCTCTGCCCGGCTGCGCCAGGATGCTCGGTCCGGGCGGCGGCGCCACCGTGCAGGCGGACAGGGCCAGGAGGCCGGCGAAGGCGGAGGAGGCAAGAGAAAGAGCGCGCATGGTGCTGGAGCCCGAGATGCTGAGAGATGTGCCAAGTCGAGGCTATCTAGTCAGTCCCCAGGGCCGGCGGGAGGGGCGCTGCTGTAACGGAGGGTGGCTGTCCTGCCGGACCGCAGCCACGACCATGCGCCGCCGGCAAGACAGCAGCGCGGCGGGACGCGGCTTTTGGTCTGGCAAACGCGACCGCCTCGGCTAGGATGGGGCGGTGATCTGCTCCCTGTCCCGCATGAGGCGTGCCGAATCCGCGACCGAGCGGGCGCTGCCGGGCATGGTCGCTGTCCGCGCCGGTCTCGCGGACGCGCGGCGACTTCGCAGCCCCTGAGCGCGTAGCCGGCGGCAGCGCCGGCGCTCAGGGGCTCCCGCAAGGCCTTCGAAACCGTCCAGCAGATCCGCCGGCAGGGCCCAGCCCGGCCCGCGACACCCACGGAGCCATCATGAGCATCGACCATCCGAGCTTCGGCCGCGTCGAGGACGACCGCGTCATCATCTTCGACACCACGCTGCGCGACGGCGAGCAGTCGCCCGGCTTCTCGATGAACATCGCCGAGAAGCTGCGCATGGCGCACGCGCTGGCCGAGCTCGGCGTCGACGTGATCGAGGCCGGCTTCCCGGTCGCGAGCCCAGGCGACTTCGACAGCGTGCGCCAGATCGCGGAGCAGGTGCGCGGACCGGTGATCTGCGGCCTGGCCCGCTCGGGCGGGCGCGACGACATCGCCCGCGCCGGCGAGGCGATCCGTCCGGCGGCGCGGGGACGCATCCACAACTTCATCTCTACCTCGCCGCTGCACATGAAGTACAAGCTGCGCATGGAGCCGGACACGGTCCTGGAGCTGATCACCGCCGGCAACCAGGCCGCGCGGCAGTTCACCGACGACGTCGAGTGGTCGGCCGAGGATGGCAGCCGTACCGAGCACGAGTTCCTGTGCCGCTGCGTCGAGGCGGCGATCAGGGCCGGCGCCAGCACCATCAACATTCCCGACACCGTCGGCTATGCGACGCCGGCCGACATGGCGGCGATCTTCTCGATGCTGCGCGAGCGGGTGCCGGGCGCCGACCGGGTGATCCTGTCTGCGCACAACCACAACGATCTCGGCCTGGCGGTCGCCAACACGGTCGCCTCGCTGCAGGCGGGCGCGCGGCAGATCGAGTGCACGGTCAACGGCATCGGCGAGCGTGCCGGCAACGCGGCGCTGGAGGAGATCGTGATGGCGCTGCGCACGCGCCAGGACGTGCTGCCGTTCCGCAACCAGGTCCGCACGCCCGAGCTGCTGAAGGTGTCGCGCATGCTGGCCACCATCACCGGCTTCGACGTGCAGCCGAACAAGGCGATCGTCGGACGCAACGCGTTCGCCCACGAGAGCGGCATCCATCAGGACGGCATGCTCAAGAACGCCGCCACCTACGAGATCATGACCCCCGAGAGCGTCGGCTGGACCAAGTCGTCGCTGGTGCTGGGCAAGCATTCCGGGCGGGCGGCGTTCCGGGACAAGCTCAAGGCGATGGGCTATGGCGGGCTCGGCGACAACCAGGTGCAGGACGCGTTCGCCCGCTTCAAGGACCTCGCCGACCGCAAGAAGGTGGTCTACGACGACGACATCGTCGCCCTGGTCGATGACGAGGTGCGCGACCATGCGCGCATCCGCTTCGTGTCGCTTGACGTGGCCGCCGGCTCCAGGCGGCCCGCCCATGCCGAGCTGGAGCTCGCGATCGACGGCGAGGTCGTGTCGACGGCGACCAACGGCAGCGGTCCGGTCGATGCCGCCTTCAACGCCGTGCGGGCGCTGTTTCCGCACGAGGCGAGACTGGTGCTGTTCTCGGTGGGCGCAGTGACCGAGGGCACCGACGCGCAGGCGCGCACCACCGTGCGGCTGGACGAGAACGGCAAGATGGTGGACGGGCAGGGGGCGGACGCCGATACCGTGGTGTCCGCCGTGCGAGCCTATGTCCACGCGCTGAACAAGCTCCTGGTCAAGCGCGCGCGCACCGAGCCGGAAGCCCTCTCCGCCTGAGATCAGCCGCCGCCGATCAGGCCGGCCTGCCGCACCCCTCGTTCAATAGCCGTAGCCCTGTCCGTATCCCTGCTGTCCGTAGCCGGGCGGCGGGGGCGGTGGTGCGTAGCCTGGCTGCTGTCCGTAGTCCGGCTGTGGCGCATAGGCCGGCTGCTGCGGATAGGGCTGCTGCGGGTAGGCCGGCTGCGCATAGGCCTGAGGCGGGTAGGCGCCGGCCGGAGCGGCATAGCCAGGCTGCGCGTAGGTGGGCTGCGAGTAGGCAGGCTGGGCGTAGGCTGGCTGGGCGTAGGCTGGCTGGGCGTAGGCGGGTTGCGCGTAGCCTGGCTGCGGGGTCGTCGCCGCGCCGCCGACGGCGCCGAGCGCGCCTCCGGCGAGCGCACCGATGGCGGCGCCCCGGCCGCCGCCGGCAGCCGCCCCCAGTGCCGCTCCGGCGCCGGCGCCGAGCAGGCCGCCGCCGACGGCACGCTGTCCCGGATCGTAGGGGTCGGTGCAGGCCGACAGGCACAGCGCCGCGACCAGCATCCCGCCGAGCCCCGCGGTGTGCATGGCGGACCGGAAGGGCGGACGGGATGTCATGGCGTCGGCCTTTCTAGTAGCCGCGGTTGGGCGTGGTCGCAGCGCCGCCGACGGCACCCACCGCGCCGCCGATCAGCGCGCCGGTCCCGGCGTTTCCGCCGGCGATGCCGGCGATGCCGGCACCCGCACCGGCGCCGAGCAGTCCGCCGCCCACCGCGCGCTGTCCGGGGCTGTAGGGGTCGCAGGCGCTGAGGCCCAGAGCCAGTCCGGCTGCCGTGGTCAGCATGGTCAGTGTTCGAAGCATCGTCTCGTTCCTCTTTCTCGGTTCCATGCCGGGCCCCGCCCGGCGGTCTGCAACAACGCAAGGTGGAACCCGCCGTCGCCGGCGCGGGTTCCTCGGGCCGCGTCCACCCCGTCCCGGCTGCCCGCTTCAACCGCGAGAACGCGGTGCAACGATGGCCGCTGCCGGTCCAAAGCAAGGCAGCCGACTGTCGCACGCCGCTGTGAAGGCGGCGGGGTCCTCCCGAACCAGCGCTTGCCCCCTGCGTGACACGCCGCTAAGCCGTGCCCGCCCTCCCGGACGGTGCCCGTTCGCTGGAATGGCGCCGCCCGGGAGAGACAACGTCTCATCGAATGGTTAATGCGGGGTGAACGCGGCCCGGATTGATCGACCCGCCTCGGCGCCATCCGTCATCGGGTATCCGCGGGCATGCCCGGGCAGCGTGCCCGGGTCCGTACTGGAGTTTCGGGATGTTCTCTCGCCTGTTCGGCGTCATGTCCAACGACATGGCCATCGACCTCGGCACCGCCAACACGCTGGTCTACGTCAAGGGACGCGGCGTGGTGCTGGACGAGCCGTCGGTGGTGGCAATGGCCGACGTGCGGGGCAAGAAGACCGTGCTGGCGGTCGGCAACGAGGCCAAGAGCATGGTCGGGCGGACGCCCGGCAACATCACCGCGATCCGGCCGCTACGCGACGGGGTGATCGCCGACTTCGAGGTGGCGGAGGAGATGATCAAGCATTTCATCCGCAAGGTTCACAACCGGCGCAGCTTCGCCAGCCCGATGATCATCGTCTGCGTTCCGTCCGGCTCCACCGCGGTCGAGCGGCGCGCGATCCAGGAGAGCGCCGAGAGTGCCGGCGCCCGCAAGGTGCTGCTGATCGAGGAGCCGATGGCGGCCGCGATCGGCGCCGGACTGCCGGTGACGGAGCCGTCCGGCTCGATGATCGTCGATATCGGCGGCGGCACCACCGAGGTCGCGGTGATCTCGCTCGGCGGCATCGTGTATGCGCGCTCGGTGCGGGTCGGCGGCGACAAGATGGACGAGGCGATCATTTCCTACATCCGCCGCAACTTCAACCTGCTGATCGGCGAGACCTCGTCGGAGAAGATCAAGATCGATCTGGGTGCCGCCAAGCCGCCGAACGACGAGAACGACTACGGGCCGTGGCGCGAGGTGAAGGGCCGCGACCTGATGAACGGCGTGCCGCGCGAGGTCATCGTCAGCCAGCGCCAGATCGCCGAGAGCCTGGCCGAGCCGGTCAGCCAGATCGTCGACGCGGTGAAGACGGCACTCGAGAACACGCCGCCCGAGCTCGCCGCCGACATCGTCGACAAGGGCATCGTGCTGACCGGCGGCGGGGCGTTGCTGCACCGGCTCGACGAGGTGCTGCGCGATGCCACCGGACTGCCGGTGGCGGTTGCCGAAAATCCGCTTTCCTGCGTTGCGCTTGGAACCGGCCGGGCGCTCGAGGAGATGAAACGTCTGCGCAACGTGCTCACCACCATGTATTGAGACATGTCGACGGGCCTGGGATTCGGCCCGGGCGCCTGGAGGATTGAAAGAAAGTGTTTCGTTTATCGATCCAGCTGCGCCAGGCCCTCGCCAAGCTGACGCTGCCGCTGCTGATCGGGCTCGCCTGCGGCGTGATGCTCCTCGGCCAGGCCGACCGCCGCCTGGTCGAGCGTGCCCGCGTGACGGTGTCGGACGCGGTGGCGCCGCTCTATGCGCTGCTGGCCGGGCCGATCGACGGGCTGCGCGGCATCGGCAGGCAGGCAGGCAGCCTCGTCGGCGTCGCGGCCGAGAATGACCGGCTGCGGACCGAGAACGAGCGGCTGCGCCGCTGGTATGACGTGGCGGTGGCGCTGGCGGCCGAGAACGCCGCCCTGAAATCGAACCTGAACTGGATGCCCGAGCCTGCACCCTCCTTTGTCACCGCGCGCGCGGTCGCGGATGCGAGCGGCGTCTATGGCCGCTCGATCCTGCTGTCGGTGGCGCCGGGCCGCAGCCTGTCCAAGGGCATGGTGGCGATCGACGCGGGCGGGCTGGTCGGCCGGGTGACGGAGGTCGGCGCGCGCTCGGCCCGGATCATGCTGATCACCGACATGACCAGCCGCGTCCCGGTGACCCTGGAAGGCTCGCACGCGGCCGCTATAATGGAAGGAACCAACGCGGCGGCGCCCCGACTGATGGACTATCCCGAAGACATCCGTCCGGAAGAAGGCGAGCGCGTGGTCACCAACAGCGTCGCCAACGCGTTCCCCGCCGGCCTGCCGGTCGGCACGGTGCACTATCTGGGTCCCAACCAGCCGGTGCTGGAGCCCTATGCCCAGCTCGACCATCTGGAGGTGGTGCGGGTGTATGATTTCGGCCTGTCCGAGATCGTCCCGCCCGAGGCGCCCGGCCATGTCGCGCCGCGGGCAGGCGGTCTGCCGCCCGTTGTCCCGCATGCCGGTCGCGGCGCCGCCGGCGGCACGTCCGCTCCGATCGGGCGCGGATGAGGCCTCCTCGCCATGCCGCGGGAGCTGCCTCCGGAACGCCAGCCCGGCATCCGACCGCGGCCGACGGTCTGGCGCAGGCTGGACGCGGCGGCGCGCCGGTCGTTGCCCGCGACCTTCAGCGTGCTGCTCGTGCTGCTGCTGTGCGCGCCGCTCGGACTGCCGGAGCAGCAGGCGCTGCTGCCGGGCGCCACCATGGGCCCGGTGTTCTTCTGGTCGGTGTTCCGGCCCGCCTCGATGCCGGCCGGCATGGTGTTCGGGCTCGGGCTGCTGACCGACCTGCTGAGCTTCTCGCCGCCCGGTCTCGACATCCTGACCCTGCTGATCGTGCACGCGCTCGGGCTCGGCTGGCGGCACGGGCTGGCGCGGCAGGGTTTCCTGCTGGTGTGGCTGGTGTTCGTGCTGGTGGCGGCGGTGGCGATCATGCTGGACTGGGCGCTGACCTGCGCCGTCTCGCTGCGGCTGCTGGCGCTGCAGCCGGCGGTCTTCGAGCTGGCGCTGTCGGCCGGGCTGTATCCGCTGCTGTCGGCGCTGTTCACCTGGGCGCATCGCGGCATGGCCGATCCGGAGCGCGCCTGATCGACCGGATCGCGGAGCGGGCGGCGTGATCCGCCTGTTCAAGCGTCTGCGGCGCGGGCTGAGCGGCGCAGGCGGCGCTACAGGCCGGCGGCAGGCGCGGCAGGCTGCCCGCGCGCAGAAGGAGAACCCGTCGCGCGGCATGTTCACCCGGCGGGCGCTGGTGCTGATGGCGGCCCAGGTGGGCGCGCTGGGCGCGCTCGGCGACCGGCTCTACCAGCTGCAGGTCGCGGACGGCCGCAAGTATGCCGAGCTCGCCGAGAACAACCGCGTCAGCACGCGCATGCTGGCGCCGCCGCGCGGCCGCATCCTCGACCGGTTCGGCACCAGCCTTGCCGGCAACAAGGTCAACTGGCGCGCGCTGCTGCTGGCCGAGGAGACCACCGACGTGCCGGCGACGCTCGACCGGTTCGCCGCCATCATCCCGCTCGACGAGCACGAGCGCGCGCGGATCGATCGCGAGCTCAAGCATGGCCGTCGCTTCATCCCCGTCGTCGTGCACGACTTCCTCACCTGGGACGACATGGCGCGGATCGAGGTGCAGGCGCCCGACCTGCCCGGCATCCTGGTCGATGTCGGCACCACCCGGCTTTATCCGCTGGGTCCGACCATGGCGCATGTGGTCGGCTACGTGGCGCCGGCGAGCGAGAAGGACGTGGCCGTCGATCCGAATCTCGGGCTGCCCGGCATGCGCGTCGGCCGGGCGGGCGTCGAGCAGTTCCACGACGTGGCGCTGCGGGGCACCGCGGGCTCGGTGCAGATGGAGGTGAACTCGGTCGGCCGGGTGATGGGCGAGCTGAACCGGCGCGAGGGCGTCCAGGGCACCGCGGTCGGGCTGTCGGTGGATCTCGGGCTGCAGCAGGCGGTGCTGGGCCGGATCGGCGACCAGGCGGCGAGTGCCGTGGTGATGGACTGCCGCAACGGCGAGGTGCTGGCGATGGTCAGCACGCCGTCCTTCGACCCCGGCCTGTTCGATTCCGGCGTCAGCCAGGCGCAATGGGTGCAGTGGACCAGCGACCAGCGCACGCCGCTGATCAACAAGACCGTGGCCGGGCTGTATCCGCCGGGCTCCACCTTCAAGCCGGCGGTGGCGATGGCAGCGCTGCAGGCCGGCACGCTGTCGCCCGGCGACCGCATCAACTGCCCCGGCTATATCGACGTGGGCGGCATCCGCTTCCACTGCTGGGCCAAGCACGGCCACGGCTCGCTCGACCTGCATGGCGGCATCAAGTTCTCCTGCGACGTGTTCTTCTACGAGGTGGCGCGCCGGACCGGCATGGAGGCGATCGCCGCCGCGGCGCACTCCTTCGGCCTGGGCACCGCGCTCGACATCGAGCTGCCGCACCAGCGCATCGGCGCGATCCCGACGCCGGCCACGCGGCGCGCCAAGGGTCACCACTGGAACGGCGGCGACACCATCAATGCCGGCATCGGCCAGGGCTTCGTGCAGGTGACGCCGCTGCAGCTGGCGACCTACGCCTCGCGCATCGCCACCGGCCGCGCGGTGCAGCCGCATCTGACCCGCTCGCTGGACGGCGTCATCCAGCCAGGCGCGCTGCCGGTGCACTGGCCGGAGCTCGCGGTGCGGGAGGAGCATCTGGCGTCGCTGCGGTCGGGCATGTTCGCGGTGGTGAACGAGGCGCACGGCACCGCGCCCAAGGCCCGCCTGCCGCTCGCCGGCATCCAGATGGCAGGCAAGACCGGCTCGGCGCAGGTGCGCCGCGTCAGCCGGGCGCTGCGCGAGAGCGGGCACTTCAACTCCGCCCACCTGCCCTGGGAGTTCAGGCCGCACGCGCTGTTCATCTGCTTTGCGCCCTACAACGCGCCGCGCTACGCCGCCGCCGTGGTGATCGAGCACGGCAACGCCGCCGCCGAGGTGGCCGCACCGCTTGCCCGCGACATCATGACCGACACGCTGACCCGCGATCCCGCCTCCCGCCGGGACGCCCCCGGACAGCGCGTCGCCGACGCGATCTAGCCGACGCCAGACCTGGATCCCAAAGGCGAGCCTTTGGCGGGGTCCAGGGGCAGCGCCCCTGGCCTGTCGCCACACCCGCCGGAGATCCACATGCGCCAGCCCCCCGCCTCTCCGACATGATCGCCCTGCCGGCCCGGCCCGGCCTGCTGCCCAACCTGATGCGCAACCCGCTCGACTTCCTGCGTCCGCGCACCGTGCGCATCGGCGTGACCGGGCTGGCGCGCGCCGGCAAGACCGTGCTGCTGACCTCGCTCGCCGCCAACCTGCTGGCGCCCGGCGCGCTCGGCGGCCGCATCCGGCGCGCCGTGCTGGCCCCGTCCGGCGCCGAGACGCTGCCGCGGTTCGACCATGCGGCCCATCTGGCGGCGCTGGCCGCCGACCCGCCGCGCTGGCCCGCGCGCACCGATGCCGTGTCCCTGCTGGCGCTCGATCTGGAGCTCGGCTCGGGCAGCCTGCCGCCGCGCGCCGTCCGGCTGGAGCTGCTGGACTATCCCGGCGAGTGGCTGCTCGACCTGCCGCTGCTGGAGCTGTCGTTCGAGGACTGGTCGGACTCGGTGCTGCAGCGCTTGCGGCGGCCCGGCCTGGAGGCTGCGACGCGCGACTTCCAGGCCTTTGCCGCAGCCCTGCCGGCGGGTGCTGCGGCCGACGAGGCGCTCGCCGCGTCCGGCCACCGGCTCTATGTCGCGACACTCGAACGGCTGCGCGACGCGAACGGGCTGTCGCTGCTGCAGCCGGGCCGCTTCCTGATGCCGTCTCCCGGACCGCAGGCCCCCTGGACGCGGTTCTTCCCGCTGTCCGGCGGCTCGCCGCTGGCAGGCCTGCTGCGCCGGCGCTACGACGCCTATGTCGCCGCCACCCGCGAGGCGCTGGTCTCGCCGCTGTTCGGCCAGATCGATCGGCTGGTGGTCCTGGCCGACCTGCTCGGCGCGCTGCATACCGGCCCGGACGCCTTCGCCGACGCGCAGGCAGCCCTCGGCGCCGCGTCCGCCGGCCTGCGCTGGCAGGGCTCGTGGCTGTCGGCGCTGGCCTCGCTGGCTGCCCTGCGCCTGCCGCCGCGGGTGATCCGCCGGGTCGCCTATGCCGCCAGCAAGGCCGACCACGTGTCGGAGCGGCAGCGCGGCAACCTCGCCGCCCTGATGGGCGCGCTGACCGGCCAGCCGGACGGACGCCTGCGCACCGAAGGCAGCAGCGGCAGCTTCGCCGTCGCGGCCGCGCGCTGCACCGAGGATTTCACCTGGAGCCTGGACGGCCATCCGGTCTCGGCGGTGCGCGGCCGGCTGCTGGGCGACGAGAGGCTGACCCGCTCCTATCCGGGCGAGGTGCCCGACCGGCCGCCTGGCCCGGAGTTCTGGACGCACCCGTTCCTGGCGCTGCCGGCGTTCGAGCCGGCGCGGCTGTCGCGGGGCGGCAGGGTGGGCGTTCCGAACATCGGCCTGGACGCCCTGCTCGGCTTCCTGCTGGAGGACCTGCTGTGAGCCAGCCGCCGATCCTGCCGCGAATCGAGACCGAGACCGTCCGGGCGCCGCGCCTGGAGCTCGCGCCGGAGATGCTGCCGGCGACGATGCCCGCCGGTGTCGACCCGGCCGACCCGCGCTGGGGCATGCCGGTGCTGGTGCTGAGCGGCTTCGGGGTGCTGGCGCTGGGGCTGGCGGCGCTGCAGACCGGCAACTTCGTGGCGGCCCAGTTCGCGCGCTCGCGGCTGCTGGGCGGGCTGACGCTGCTGGTGGCGCTGCTCGGGTTCGGGCTGATCCTGCTCGGCATCTGGCGCGAGCTGCGCGCGCTGACGGCGCTGCATGCCGTCGACCGGCTGCGCCGCGACCTCGCCTCGAACGACCCGGTCCGCAAGCTGGACGCCGCGCGTCGCTGGCTCGACCGGGTCGAGGGCGGAGCGGCGCTGCGTCCGGCGCTGGACGCGCTGAACGATCCGGACTCGGTGCTGCCGCTGCTGCGCTCCGGCGTCGAGGTGGCCTTGCGCGCGCGCGCGGACTCGCTCGGCCGGCGGGCGGCGGTGCAGGTGGTGGCCGGCATGGCGGCGACGCCGGCGCCGTCGCTGGTGGTGCTGCTGATCTCCTGGCGCGGCCTGCGGCTGATCCGCCAGATCGCCACGCTCTATGGCCTGCGCCCGAGCCTGTTCGGCACGCTCGGCCTGCTGCGCCGCACCGCCTATGCCGCCACCGCCACCGCGGTGACCGAGGCCGCGATCAACACCGCCGCCCATGCGGTGCTGAGCACGCCGCTGCTGACCCACCTGGCGGGCGAGATGGCCGGGGGCGCGGTCGCGGCGCGTCGCATGATCGTGCTGGGGCGGGCGGCGTCGGTGGCCTGCACGCCGCTGCCGCCGGAGTGATCCCGGGCCCGGGTACGGCGGCAGGCTTAAAAGGATCACCGAGCCAGCAGATGACGGTGGCGCCAACGGCCGCGCCGTCCGTAGCGGATCCGAGAACGGTGGACGCGCGACGATGCACCACGCGCGGTGCGGCTTCACGCTTGGGGACGGTCAGTGCAGGTCCAGACCCTCGATCTGGTCGAAGCGGGCTTCGGCGGCCCACCCGTAGTGCGACGGTTCGAACGGGCCTTTGTGGGAGCGCCAGTCGTTCCCGACCGCGAGGATGATCTCGTTTCGTCCCTGGCGCAGGTCCAGGAGGATCGACGCGTTGTCGGGTTCGAGACGTCCGTCCGGCGACAGGCGGGTTTCCGGGGGGAAATACTCGTTCCTGCCCGAGTAGACGAGCTGGCCGTTGAGGAACACCCATGCTTCCTCGGCGAAGCCGACCTGCAGGGTCCGGCGCATGGGCGCGGCGGCGGCAACCTCGGTCTTGAGCCAGGCCAGGGAAGGTGACGGAGCCCGCGCCAAGCCGAACGCGCGGCCGAGGTTGACGAGGCCAGTCGGCTCGACCTCGATCGGGCGCCAGGTGTCGCCGGCCGGCGCGTCCTTGGCCAGGACGGTGCCGCTGCGGTCGTAGGCGCTGGGCGGCGAGGCGCGCCACGCCGTCAGCGTCCCGGCCTGCACGGACGCGGCCGGGACGGCCGACAGGCCGGCCGGGGCGTGAGGATCGACGACGAGGTTGGCGTATATCGCCGGTCCCTTGAAGGCGAGGCCGCCCTCGTGTCTCAGCCCCCGGAGACGCGGGACGACCAGGGACGGCTCCGCGGCATGGTTGACATAGACCCGCATCCCGTCGCCGATGACTTCGATATGGACGTGGTTCCAGCCGGTGGACGAGATCGGCGCCGGGCCCTGGTAGTTCGAATAGATGTTCCACCCCATCATCGTGTGCGTGATGGGCGCGTACTGGATGCAGTCGTTCGCGGCCGGGCAGTCGGGATTGGCGCGCAGGTAGACGAACTCGCCCTCCGCCGAACCCTCGCGATGGAAGACCACGCCCGCATCGTCGTAACCGAGCGGCTTGAGGTCGAAGTCGATGACGCCCGTGGAGAAACGCGCCGTCTTCGAGGCGGCCACCCCGTCGTTCAGCGTCATGGTTCCCGTCGGCATGCCCTCGTAGCGCGCGAATTTTGCCGAAGCCGCCTCGCCGCCCATGGACGGGATGGGCGGTTCCATCGTCCAGGCGTCGGCCGACATCGCGTACGACACCTTTCCGTTGGAAGGAGGCTCAGCCGAGGCGAGGACGCTCGATGCCAGAAGGCTCATCGCACCAAGCAGTCCGACCAGCGACGTCGCGTGGCTTCTCACCGATCGATCCTCTTCAGGGCGGAAACGGTGGCCGACCCGAGCGCGGCCGAGCTTCCGATAGCCGCGCTCGGAGCTCGTGAACAGGCCCTCGCCATGTTGCCGACGCTTGCGTCACCGTGTCGGGACGGATCGCTCCGGCCTCGATGACCACAGATTTAAGGTAAAGCCGGTCTCGACCGCCGACGGAGGTGAACCGCGGCCGCCGAAGAAGCTCATTGACCTTGCTAGCGGTGCTGCATGACCTGCGGCGGCGTGGCATGCAGTGTCGCAAGCGGGCGGTGCTGATGCAGTTGCGCCAGCGATCAGCCCGGCCGTCTCGCTCGACGCGGAGCGCATCCTGGCGATCGATCAGGACGTCATTCTCCAGGTTGGGTCGCTACCTTCAGCGGCAGCATGAAACCGTCCCAGGATCCACGTCAGCAAACCGTGCGCGCGGTCCAGGCTCACGACGTACTCCGGATCTCACCTGCCCTGGACTGGACCGTATCGGTTTTTGAGACGCCGGCCTTCACGAGGTCGCTTGCCAGAGAAACTGTATCCATTCCTCCCGCCGCGCGTGCCGCCGTTTCCGCCCGACATGAAGCGGGATACAGTCACCGTGACTGTAAGCTTGTGCCATAGTCTCAAGCGTTGATCTGGCGGCCAGGTGCAGGCATGCTGTTCGAGATGATACGGTTTGGGTATTGTTCCAGGCTGGCAGCTAAGGGATGTGGAGGCCAGCGTGATGGCCGTTCTGACAGATCCTTGGCGCGAGCACTGACCGAACCGTATGATCCCCGCCATACTCTGCCGATTCCATGTAAGCCGACCGCCTGCCGGGTGCATGCCATCGGGCTAGCCTATGTCCAGGAGACATGACGGCTCCTCAAAACACGTCAAATAATCAATGGGACGTTCAATGAAGCTTCTCCCGACGGCCTGCGCCTGCGCGGCCCTTTCATTCGCCTGCTCGTCGGCGCCGGCGATCGCCGCATCGACCATCGCGCCGATCGGCGCGATGGCGGTGCCGGGGACCTCGGCCGCGAACCCGTTCAAGTCGTTCGACCAGATCACCGTCGACCCATTCCTGCAGCTTGGGGCGCTCGCGAGCCGGTCGTCGAAGAGCGTGACTCTGTTCAACGCCTTCACCAACCAGCCGATCGGGCAAACGCCGCCGGTCTTCACCGGCGTCGGCGAGGACGTCGACAACTCCGGCCCCGACGGCGTGGTCATCGCGGGCCATAGGCTGTGGGGAACGGACTATCCAAGCCAGGTGCGGGTGTTCGACCTGCTGCCGAACCCGACATCGCCGAAGCAGATTGCGGTCATCAATACCGGCGGCACGTCACGTGCCGACTCGATCGACTATGACCCGTTCACGCAGCGCGTCGCGGTCGTCAACGGCGATACCAGCCCGGCATTCATCACCCTGATTTCGACGGCCACCCTGAAGATCACCAATCGCATCGTGTTCGACGGCACCAACGGCACGCCGAACGCCGTCGACCAGGGGATCGGGACCGTGCTCTACGATTACGCGTTGGGGTCGTTCCTCGCCACCGTCACCCAGCTCGGCCAGGACCCGACCAAGGGCGCGATCGCGGTGATGGACCCTCACGACGGGCACGTGACGCGGGTGATCACCGGCATCGACGGCTGCGAGCCGTCCACGCTTGCCGAAGGGCCGGGCGACAACGTCATCGTCGCCTGCGATCCCGGCTTCCCCGCGCCCGACCCGGTCGCCTTCGCCCCCCGGACCTACGTGGTGAACGTCCGCACCGGCGCGATCGTGGCCAACATCACCCAGGTCGGCGGCGAGGACTTCGTCGCCTACGACCTGATCCACCAGCGCTACTACACCGCGTCCCGCGACTATTTCACCGACCCGAACGCGACGGCGCCGACGCCGGTGCTCGGCGTGATCGACGCGTCCTCCAACCGGTGGATCGAGAACGTGCCGACCGGACCGAACGCGCACAGCGTGGCCACGAACCTGCTCACCGGCACGGTCTACCTTCCGCTCGCCAACCCGAACCCGCTCTGCGACGGGCTGCCGGGCTGCGTCGCCATATTCAAGTCGGTATCTGCGGGGCGATGATGGTCTGAGCCGGACGTTCCCCGGCAGACTCACCCGGGTCTGCCGGGGATGTCTCGGGCGTTCCAGTTCAGCGGACGGGTCCTGGTTGCGAAACAGCCGTGGAGCCGGAAACAAAACCGTCTGATCTGGCGCATGCAGACGACGGCACAGGCGAGCGTGGTCAGGGCGAGGTGGAGGTCGGCGCAAACCTGTTGACCGACGCCAAGTCCAGCACGGGATCGATCTGGTCGGTCCAGTCCCGTCCCTACACGGGCTGGCAGGCCAAGGCCCGACGAAGGCTACGGCATCTCGGCATCCAGCATCGACCGGGACGTCCGCGCCGTCACCCGCCCGCAGGGGCACAGGAGCGTGGGTTGGATGCCGGGCCAGGACCGACGGGGCACCAGCGTCCATATCGGCTTTGCCAAACGGACCTGCAGCACCTGTCCCACTTGCGCCCTGTGCATCCGGGCCAGGACCGCGCCACGCGAGGTGACGTTCCGCCAGCCGAACCGGCACGAGGCCATCCAGGCCGCGCGGGGGCGGCAGGACACGCCGGAGAGCGGGCGCTCTACGGCGTGCGCGCCGGGATCGAGGGCTGCCCGTCGCAGGGCGTGCGCGTCTGCGGGCTGCGCCGCTCGCGCCATGTCGGACTTGCCAGGACCCGCCTGCGGCACGTCGCGACTGCGGCAGCCTGAACGCCGTGCGGCTCAGCGCCTGCGTGCAGGGCAAAGCACGGGCAGCAACACGGATCTCGCGCCTGCTTCGCCTGACTCAGGCCAGTCGAGAAGTCGCCAACGGCATCAGCAACGGACCCGAGAGTTCGCGTCCAGACATCGGGTTGGCAGCGCCGGCCGCTCCTGCTTCCTGAGCGGGCTGCAAGCCGGCGGGCTCTGCTGCCTGGACCTACACCAAGCCATACTGGAGGAGGCTCTCGCCTGCGTCGACGACAGCCTCCTCGAGGGGGCGCAGAGTGCGGCCAAGGATCGACTGGGCTCTGCTCGACGCATAGATGCGGCGCTTGCCGAGGTCGGCCGCCAGGAAGCGCGCCTCAGGATTGAACAGGCCGGCCGCCCGGATGAGCCAGTCAGGGGCTTCGCGGGTGGACACCTTCGACGCCCTGGCGCCAAGGCGCTGCTTCAGCGTCGCGGCAAGCTCGCGAAGCCATGATGGGGCGCCCGCGGCGATGATCCGCTCGCCCCGGGCGCGACCGTCCGTCAGCGCCTTGATGTGGAGTTCGGCCGCGTCGCGCGCGTCCACGCCGCCGAAGCTCACGCGGGGCACGAGCGGAAGGCGGCCGGTGAGCATGTGCAGCGGAAGCTCCAGCGAGCCGGACACCGCCGCCGGTCCGAGCGCCGAACCCAGCACGAAGCCCGGCAGGATGGTGGTGAGCGTGAGCTCGTCTCCCGCAGCGCCGGCCAGCGCCCAGGCATCCCGTTCGGCAAGCGTCCTGGATCGCGCATAGGGGCCGACGCTCCTGTCCGACAGGTCCGTCCAGACCGTCTCGTCCGACGGCGCGGGTCCGAACGCGCGCGGGCTCGCGGCGGCCGTGGAGGACGTCATCACGACGCGCCGCACCCCGGCGCGACGCGCCGCCTCCAGCACGCGCCGCACGCCCTCGCGCGCCGGCTTCTCGAGATCCTGGTTCCGATACTCCCGCACCGGCATGGGCGAGGCCACATGGATGATCTGTTCCGACCCCTCCACGGCCTCGTCCCAGCCGGCATCGGACAGGAGGTGGGCGGTGTGAACGCTCAGACGCCGCGTCGGCACGTGGCGCTCCAGGGTGGCGAACCTCATCGGCGCGGGCGAGATCGCGGATCGTGGTGCGGACCGATCGGCCCGCCTCGAGAAGCTGGATGATGACGAAGCCGGCCAGATATCCCGAGTCCATGCGGCTTCCTGCTCCTCCGCGACGGCCATGGTATCCAATGGTGACCAGAGCCAGGCCCAGGCTGGATCGAGCCGCAAGGAGGCACCTTGACGAAACCATGCCTGACCGACCTCCCGGACGCTGACCGGAACTCTCGCCAGGGTCGGCGACAAATGGTCCATGCTGACCGTCGTCTCGCTCGAGAACGGATGCCTTCGCTTCAACGCCCTGCGCCGGCGCATCGGCATTTCGCAGAAGGTGCTCACCAGCACGCTGCGCGGCCTGGAGCGCGACGGCTACGTCACCCGGACGATGACGCCGACCAAGCCGCCCCGGGTCGAGTACGAGCTGACCGACATGGGCCGCGAGGTTCTGGGACCCGTGCGGGCGCTTGCCGGATGGGCGCTCGGTCAAGCGGACCGCATCGAGGCGGCCAGGAAGCGTTATGATGAGCACGTGGTTGGTTAAGCGGCGTCCGCTCCAACGGCTCGTCAGCGGGACTGCGGAGAACCACCGATAGCTGCACCGGCCGGTGCCGTCCGCGCGGCGGGATCGCGTGCCGGCCTGCATCGACCCGTGCCTCCATCTGTGGCCAGCGAACCCACTCGGCACGGGTTCATGCTGCATCGAAGTTTCGGCGCGCCTGCTGCCGGACCTTCCTTTTCCCGCTGCCGGTGTCGGGGGCCGTGCTTGCCATGGACAGCGACGCCGGCGCGCGGCATCTCTCCGGCCGATGATCACCGACAAGCGCCTGCTCCGCGCCGAGCCCTCCTTCCGTGTCCTGGCCAAGCTGTGGCGGGTGAGCTGGCTGTACGTGCTGCTGATCTGCGTGCTGGCCGGTGTCGGCTATGCGGCGCTGTATTCCGCCGGCGGCGGGTCGGCCAAGCCGTTCGCCGGGCCGCAGAGCCTGCGCTTCGGCCTCGGGCTGGTGATGATGCTGGGGGTGGCCATGGTCAGCCCGCGCGTGCTGGTGAGGCTGGCGGCGCCGCTCTACCTGTTCTCGCTGCTGCTGCTGGCAGCGGTGCTGCATATGGGCCATGTCGGCAAGGGTGCCGAGCGCTGGCTGGTGCTGGGCGGGGTGCAGCTGCAGCCGTCGGAGCTGGCCAAGATCGCGCTGGCGCTGGCGCTGGCCGCCTGGTTCCACCGCATCGGCCAGGCGCGGGTCGGCAACCCGCTGTTCCTGATCCCGCCGGCGCTGATGGTGGCGGCCCCGGTGGCGCTGGTGCTGAAGGAGCCCAATCTCGGCACCGCGGTGATCATCGCGGCCGTCGGCGGCTCGATCTTCCTCGCCGCCGGCATGCGGCTGTGGCAGATCGCGCTGCTGGTGGCGCCGCTGCCGTTCCTGGGCGACTTCGCCTACCGCCACCTGCACGACTACCAGAAGGCGCGCATCACCACCTTCCTGCATCCCGAGAACGACCCGCTGGGTGCCGGCTACAACATCATCCAGAGCAAGATCGCGCTCGGCTCGGGAGGGATGTGGGGGCAGGGCTACCTGCACGGCACGCAGGGCCAGCTCAACTTCCTGCCCGAGAAGCAGACCGACTTCATCTTCACCATGATCGCCGAGGAGTGGGGCCTGGTCGGCGGGCTGTCGGTGATGGCGCTGCTGCTGGTGATGGTGCTGGGCGGCATGCTGATGGCGCTGCGCTGCCGGCACCAGTTCGGCCGGCTGCTCGGCCTCGGCATCGCGATGAACTTCTTCCTGTACTGCGTGGTGAACCTGTCGATGGTGATGGGCGCGATCCCGGTGGGCGGCGTGCCGCTGCCGCTGATCTCCTATGGCGGGTCCGCGATGCTGACGGTGATGTTCGGCTTCGGGCTGCTGCTGTCGGTGTATGTGCATCGCGACACCAGGTTCGGCGATTTCGAGGGCGCGTGACCGGCCTGCTGCCGCCGACGCCCGCCGTGCTGCGCTGCTACCGGCTGAGCACGTACCGGGCGGGAGCGGTGGTGGCTCGCGTCGGGTGTCGGCCGCGCGGCGTGGCCGGGCCATGGGCAGGGCGCGAGCTGGTCATGCTGAGCGCCTGCAACCCGGGCGGCCGGCGCCTGCCCGACGGCTGGAACCGGCGGATGATGGCACGCCTGCGCGAGGCGCTGCGCGGCATCGTGCTCGTCGACGGCGACGGCTGCTTCCGGCACTGGTCGGAGCCGTTGCTGCTGGCAGCACTCGCGCCCCGGCGGGGCATCGTGCTGGCGCGACGCTTCCGCCAGAACGCCGTCATCCTGCTGCGCGACCGACGGCCGGCGCGTCTGGTGCTGCTGACCGATCCCCACTGACGCCGGCAACCCGCCCGGGGAGAGCCGAGGCGACAACACCGGCAGGCGCCGATGAGATCCCGGGCCTCGGCATCCGCCGCGACCAGCAGCGACCGGACGCTAGGGATGCAGCTCGATCCCGGCGGACGCGTGGGCATCGACCTGCTGCGTGGCCTGCGTGGCCGCGGTCGCCATCATGCGCATCATCGGGTGCGCTGGCCCGCGCCCGCCGCCCAGCGTCACGTCGCTCAGCACACCGGTCCCGGGCAGGCCCGGCCTGCAGCGCCACTCATCCCCGCGCGCCGTCGCCCGGCTAGCCGTGCGGTTCGGCCGACGTCGCCGGCTGCGGCGGATCGCCGACGGCCTGCGCCTGCGCATCGGGCAACCGGGGCTCGGTGCGCAGCACCATCAGGGCACGGCGCAGCCGGTTGATGCCGCCGCGCACCTGCCCCTGCTGGCAGAGATCGCGCCCCTCGGTCTGCAGCTCGTGCACCTCGCGCGGCAGCACGCCATGCGCCCGGATCTGCTGCCACAGGCTCAGGCAGTAGGCGCTGGTGTCGGTGGTCACCACCATCGGCGCCGTCGGGCCGTCATCCGGCTGCGCATAGGCCGAGCCGCCGGACAGCAGGAGCAGGGTGGCGAGGACAGGAGGACGGATCATGGCAGCGAGGATACCGGAACCGGTCTCTCCGGCCGATGGTCCGCAGATGACGGCGGCTCCATCCGCAAGGGCGACGGTGCGACGGCGAGCGGAGGGATGGCGCGTCCCGCTCCGCCGCCCAGCGGCAGCACCAGGGCGGCCTGCAGTCCCGCCGTGACGCCGGCCGCATCGCCCGGGGCGTCGCCGGCGGCGGGTCCGAGCTCGAGCCGGCCGCCATGCAGCTGCGCCACCGCCTGCACCAGCGACAGGCCGAGCCCGGAGCCCGGCATGTTGCGGGAGCTTTCCGCGCGAAAGAAGCGCTCGGACGCGCGGGCGAGCTCGGCCGGCTGCATGCCGATCCCCTGGTCGGTGACGACGACCCGCACCTGCTGCGCATCGGCTGTCGCAGACAGCCGGACGGCGCCGCCCGGGTGGGAGAACTTGATGGCATTGTCGAGCAGGTTGGCCACCGCCTGCTGGATCAGCCTTCCGTCGCCGGCCAGCGTGATCGGCGGCGACGGCAGCCGTTCGAGGACCAGCCCCTGATCCTCCGCCGGTGCCGTGTAGAGCTCGGCCAGGTTGTCCAGCAGCGCCGACAGCTCGATGGCGGCAAAGGCGGAGCGCCGGGCGCCGGCCTCGATCTCGGCGATCCGTAGCAGCGCCTCGAACACCGCCGTCACCCCGTCGAGGTCGGCGACCGCGCGATCGATCGCCGCCCGCATCTCCGGCACGCCCGGCGCGTGCGAGGCGGCGTCCTCGAGCCGGGCGCGGGCGCGGGTGATCGGCGTGCGCAGGTCGTGGGCGATGCTGTTGGAGACCTGCCGCACCCCGTCCATCAGCCGCGCGATGCGGTCCAGCATGTCGTTGATGGTCTCGGCGACGCGGTCGAACTCGTCGCCGCTGCCAGACAGCGGCACGCGCTGCGCCAGGTCGCCTCGCGCGATCGCGCCGGTGGTGCGGGCGACGTTGCGCACCATGCGCCGGAACAGGCTGCGCACCACGAAGGCGCCGCTCAGGCCGAGTGCGCCCACCATCAGCATCGCCCAGACCAGCGTGTCGGTCAGCAGCCGCTTCAGGATCGCGCGCGCCTGCGCGTCGCGCCCGACCAGCAGCCGGAAGCCGCCGGGAAGGGCGAAGGCATGCACGTCGGCGAGGCTGCGCATGCCGTCGCGCGAGATCGGCAGCTGGTAGGTGACGTCGGAGCGCACCACGTCGTGCGGCCAGGCCCGCAGGTTGCCGGCGACGCGGACGCCGGCGCTGTCGACCATCAGATAGATCGCATCGTCGTCGACATTGCCGTCCAGCCGCTGCTGGATCGTCTCGGCGAGTGCCGGCAGGCCGCCCTCGATCCAGCGTTCCGACAGCGCGCGCGCATCGGCGTTGATCGCCGCATCCACCTCGCGCTCCAGCAGGCCGATCGTCGCCCACCAGATGAAGCTCATGAACACCACGGCGCTCAGCATGAACAGCACGGCATAGACCAGCGCCAGCCGCAGGCTCGCCGAGCGGAAGATGTCGGTCCAGCCGCCGGGCCGCCTTACCCCCCGGCGGGCCGGCGCCGGGACCAGAGCCGCGTCATTCGTCACGCAGCATGTAGCCGGCGTTGCGGACGGTGTGGATCAGCGCGGTCGGGAACGGCTTGTCGATCTTCTGGCGCAGCCGCGACACGTGCACGTCGATCACGTTGGTCTGCGGGTCGAAATGGTAGTCCCACACGCCTTCGAGCAGCATGGTGCGCGTCACTACCTGGCCGGCATGGCGCATCAGGTATTCCAGCAGCCGGAACTCGCGCGGCTGCAGGTCGAGCTTCTGCCCCGCCCGCTTCACCAGCCGCGACAGCAGGTCCATCTCCAGGTCGCCCACCACCAGCCGCGTGGTCGGTCCGGTCTCGCCCTTGGCCCGGCGTCCCAGCGCCTCGACGCGGGCCAGCAGCTCGGAAAAGGCGAACGGCTTGGTCAGGTAGTCGTCGCCGCCCGCCTTGAGGCCGGCCACCCGCTCGTCGACCTGGGTGAGGGCCGAGAGCAGCAGCACCGGGGTGCGGTTGCGCTGGGCGCGTATGGTTTCCAGCAGGTGCAGCCCGTCGATGCCGCCCGGCAGCATGCGGTCGAGGATGATGGTGTCGAAGCTCTCGCTGACGGCCATGAACAGCCCGTCCTTACCGTTGTCGGCCTGGTCGACGACGTGGCCGGCCTCCTTGAGCCCCTTGGCGACGAAGCCGCGGACGGTCTGATCGTCCTCGACCAGCAGGATGCGCATCGCGGGTGCCTTCTCCAGCGGGACCGCATGACGTCCGGCCCAGGCAGCCAGCGTGCGCCCGGTCGCCCGGGCTTGTCCATCCGGGCCCGGCCGGACCGCGCCTGCCGCGGGCGGACCCGGATCGGCCTGTCGCCTGCCCCGCCGCGCCCAGGCTCGCCGCCCGGGCGGACGGCCGGACGGCGGCGACGTCCGATCCTGTCCGGGCGGACATCTCGAACCGGCGGCGACGCCGTCCGGCTGACGGCACGCCTTTCAAATATGGCAGCACCGATACCGAGATCATGCAACAAGCGGCCGGGGCCGGACGCGCGCGACCAGCCTGGTCTCGATTAAAACCCGGACAGTTTCGATCCCGTATCGAGGACGATGCCCGCGGACAGGTCGGCATGCTCACGATGCAAGAGGCCGGCCGGACCGTGCGAGGCGGGCGGCCTGCCGTCGCGCCGGGACCGCTAGACGGACGGGAACCAGTTCCCGTGGAAGCCCGGCGGGATCCGGTGCGGCAGCCGGATGGAGGCGACCGGCGCCGCCTCGAAGGCTTGCGCGTCGAGGATGACGAGGTCGGTCGTCTCGTCGGGCACGTTGATGACCAGGCCCATGAGCCAGCCTTCATCCTCGTCCGACCCGGCGGAGGCCGGCACGAAGATGAACTCGCCCGGCACGTGGCCGTCGCCGAACTCGTGGATGCGGCGGGTGCCCGTCCCGAGATCGTGCCTGTAGAGCCTGGTCGCGCCGACGAGCTGCGTGTTCCCGTCCGCCGGCACGCAGACCGTGTAGGCGTAGCGGTAGCTCCGGCCGAAGCGGC
Organism: uncultured Acetobacteraceae bacterium; assembly: GCA_964236105.1. Classification (GTDB taxonomy): domain Bacteria; phylum Pseudomonadota; class Alphaproteobacteria; order Acetobacterales; family Acetobacteraceae; genus Lichenicola. Next base: position 169,726 of record CAXSBC010000005.1, read on the forward strand.
GCTCGTCGATGCGCGGAAACTCCTGCGGCGTGTCGTCGATCACTTGCCGCGCGACGCGCCGGGTGGCGGGGTCCACGGTCCAGCGTTCCAGCCGGCCCAGCGCATCGAGCCCGGTGGCGTCGGAGGCGAACATCGTCGCATAGGCGATGACGTCGAGGATCACCGTGCCGCCGTCGTCGTCGAAGGCGTTGACGACGTGGAACACGAAGCACGGCTCGACGTCGCACCAGATCATGCCGGCGGCGTCGCCCTGCCTGGGCAGCAGGCCCACGCGGGCGCGGTGCGCTGGGTTCCAGCGGAACGGGAACCGGTGCCCCGCCAGCACGGCGCGCATCGAGAAGGTGACCGGCAGGTCGAGCACGACGGCGAAGCGGCCGGTGATGGCGCAGTCGTGGATGCAGGGGCCGTGCTCGACCGGGACCCGCAGGTCGCGGACCACCTTCCCGGCCGGGGACACCACCACATGGCGCACGGCGTCCCAGACGCGGCCGTCATAGGCGATCGCATGCTGCTCGCCGGTGAGCGGATCGCGGTGCGGATGCCCGGTGAAGGAGCCGCCGAGCGTGCCATCGAACGGGTTGTAGCGCTGCTCCTCCAGGGTCTCGGAAAGCTCGACGGGAAAGCTGCCGGCTTCCACCAGCGCGAAGGCGCGGCCGCCGATCTCGACGACGTTGGTGTTCACGGTGTCGTTGCCGGCCCGGCGCGGGCCGGGTGCCGCGGCCCGGCCGAGTGCCGCGGCAGCCAGGCTCGATCCGATCCAGCGGTTGCGATACCAGGCGACGCCGCCGTCGCGGATGGCGATGCCGTGCACCATGCCGTCGCCGAGGAACCAGTGGTTGCCGGCAGGCTCCGGCCTGACCGGGTTGGCGCCCATTTTGAGGTATCGCCCGTTCAGCCCGGCCGGGATCGATCCCGTCACCGCCAGGTTCTCGAGCGTCAGCTCCGATGGCATCGGCTGGTGGATGCCGACGGAGAAGGGGCTGGCGGTCCTGGGCAGCCGCTTGCGGTTGAAGGCCGCCACGAGATCGACGCCCCCCTCTATGGCCGCGCGGAGGGCCGACTGGACGGGGTTCGGCATGGCGGGCGGTCTCCGGCGGCGTCGTGTCGTGCGTCGCGATGCAGCCTAGCGAGGTCGCCGGTCGGTGTCGCGCGTGGCCGGGAGGCGTCGGGGGCCGGCAGGCGTTCCGGCCGCGGCTCTAGCGCGGCGCGTCGAACCAGCGCTGGAACCAGGCGAGCGTACGCCGCTGCAGATCGTCGCGGTCGGCCTGGCGGGTCAGCCGGTGCCCTTCGCCCGCATAGACGACGAAGCTCGTCGGCACGTGCAGCGCCTGCAGGGCGGTGTAGAACTCCTGGCTCTGCGGCATCGGGCATTCGACGTCGCCGGCGCCGACCGCGATCAGCACCGGGGTGGTGACGCCGCGCATGTGGGTGATCGGCGAGGCGCGCAGGTAGGCGGCCGGGTCGTCATAGACCGAGCCGCCGAAATTGACCTCGTCCGACCCCGCCTGCGGCGCCTCGCCCTCGATCGAGAGCCAGTCCGACACGCCGGCATCGGCGACGCCGGCGCGGAACCGGTGGGTCTGCGTCACCGCCCACATCGTCATGTAGCCGCCATAGGAGCCGCCGGTGATGCCCAGCCGCGCATCGTCGATCGGGGCGGCGCGCTCGGCCGCATCGACCCCGGTGAGCACGTCGCGCCAGTCGCCGCCGCCGAGATCCTGGATGCTGGCGCTGGCGAACGCCTCGCCCTGCCCGTAGCTGCCGCGATAGTTCGGCTCGAACACGTCCCAGCCCGCCGCCAGCAGCCCGCGGACCTCGCCCTGGGTGGACGGGAAGGTGGGGGTCGACGCCGCCTCGGGCCCGCCATGCACCAGCACGATCATCGGCCGCTTCGTGGCGGGCGCGTTTCCGGCTGGCTGCAGCAGCCAGCCCTGCACGTCGCGTCCGTCGTCGGTCCAGCCGACCGAGCGCGCGGTGAACGGCGCCGGCTGGCCGGCATTGGCGTGGGTGATCGCGCGCCAGCGCCCGATCGGCCCGGCCACGAGCTCCGGCGGCGCCGTGAAGCTCTGCGCGACCGCGGCCGCGCCATGCGGGCTGCAGGACAGCGACAGCTCGTGGCCATCGACCGACAGCGATTGCTGCCCGGACCACGACGCGGCGCCGGCCGGGCGGTCCAGCCTGGCGACGGCGGTGGTGGCGTTCGACAGGGTGACGCCGGTGAGCCCGTCGCCGCAGTGCCAGTCGATCGCGGTCACGGTGGCGTGCGCGTTCGGCGTGAGGTCGGTGGGCGTGGCATGGCCGCCCTGGATCGGCAGCAGGTAGGCGTCGCCGCCGGTGGAGCCGAAATCGCTCATCCAGCCGCCGATAAAGGCGACCTGCCTGCCGTCCGGCGACACCACCGGCGAGGCGAGCTGCTCGCGCGGGCCGGGCGCGAACAGGGTCCGCGCCGGCTGGCCCTGCTGAAAGGCGTAGAGCCGGGCGACCCACCAGTTCGCGTCGCCGTCGCCATGCGAGGCGGTGCCGACGAAGCCGCCATCCGGCCGCCAGTCGAACTCGTAGACATAGAGGTCGGGCGGCGAGACGAACTGCAAGCCGGCGCCGTCCAGCACCGCGATGCGCTGCTCGTCGGTCTGGCTGTCGATCTCGCCCTGCATCGGCGCCGCCGCCTCGGTGCGGCCGACCCGCTTGTGCGCGCTCGCCGTCGCCAGCACCGCCAGCCGGTCGCCCGGTCCGTAGCGCAGCCCGTCGAGCGGCCCGTCGAAGGCCAGCAGGTGACGGGGCGAACCCCCCGTCCGGTCCACCACCTCGATGTCGGCGGCCTTGTCCTGGGCCCGGTCGATCAGGAAGGCGAGGCGGCGTCCGTCGGCGCTCCAGGTCGGCGAGCCCACCCGGCAGTTCGGGCCGGCCGTGCAGGGCAGCGCCACCGTCATCGCACCGCCCGCCAGGTCATGGATCACCAGCGACAGCGGCGGTGCGATGTCGGCGGCGACGTCGTCGCTCTCGATGTCGGCGACGTGCTGCCCGTCCGGCGCGATCGCCACGGCGTCGAAGCGGTGCAGCGGGGCGGCGATGGCCGCGGCCGGCAGGGCGAGGGCCAGCAGCAGGGCGGAAGGCAGGCGCATCGGGGATCCTGGCTCGGAATTGGCTGGACCGACATGGCACGCCCGCCTGCCGCCGTGAAGCGTGGCCCCCGTCGCCATCCCGCGCTGCCCGCCAGGCGCGCACGGTCCGCCTGGGGCCCGGCCGTCAGGCTTTCCAGGGCGCGAGGCAGGCTGAGACACGCCGCCCGGTCCAGGGTCCGACGGAACCGGTCGGTGTGGAACAGCCGGTCGCGGGCCGGCAGGTCCCGGAGAAGCGGGTCCGCCTGCCGCCGCCGGACGAGACCGCCTGCTAGCCCGGTCCTTCCGTGCGCCGGCCGACCACCACCAGCACGTCGACCAGCTTGGCCTTGCGCGACACCTGCAGCCGGATCGAGCTGCCCGGCGCCGCGGCCGCCACCGTGCGGATCAGGCCGCGGTTGGAGTCCACGTGCTCGCCGTTCACCAGGCTGACGATGTCGCCCGCGTGCAGGCCCGCGAGCTGGCCCGGCCCGCCCTTGTCCACCGAGACGATCGACACGCCGCCGCCCGGCGCGTTCTCCAGCGTCACGCCGAGCCAGCCGCGATCGATGTGGCCCTTGGCGCGCAGCTGCTCGACCACCGGCGCCACCAGCTCGCTCGGGATGCCGAAGCCGATGCCGACCGAGCCGCCGGTCGGCGAGACGATGGCGGTGTTCAGCGCCACCACCTGGCCGCGCATGTTGAAGGAGGGACCGCCCGAGTTGCCCGGGTTGATCGGCGCGTCGAGCTGCAGGAAGTCGTCGAACGGGCCTGCGCCGATGTCGCGGCCGCGCGCCGAGACGATGCCCGCCGTCACCGAGCTGCCGAGCCCGAACGGATTGCCCGCCGCCAGCACCCAGTCGCCGATCTGCACGTCCTGGCTGCGGCCCCAGGTGACGAAGGCGAGCTTGTGGTCGGTCTTGACCTGGATCACCGCGATGTCGGTGAGCTCGTCGCTGCCGAGCAGCTTGGCCGGCAGCTCGGAGCCGTCGGAGAACGAGACCTGGATGTTGTCGGCCTGCCCGACCACGTGGTTGTTGGTCACGATCACCCCCGACGGGTCGATCACGAAGCCCGAGCCCGCCCCCAGCATCTGCTCGCGCCGGCCGCGCATGCGCTCGCGGAACTGCTTCTCGAACGGCGTGCCGCGCAGCGCCGGCGGCACCTTCACCCTGGACTGCGCGCCGTCGTCGTCGACATCCTGGGTGACGGCGATGTTGACCACCGCCGGCACCACCCGCTTGACCAGCGGCGCGAAGGTCAGCGGTCCGCTCTGCACCAGCACCGGGTCGTCAGCGCGCGCGCCGGGCAGGCCGGGCAGCAGCCCCAGCGCCAGCCCGGCGCAGAACGCGGCCGGCAGCATCGGTCGGGGGCTCGGACCGGATCTTGGCATGCAGTCACCGTTCTGGACGCGTTCGGGCCATCCTAGTCCCAGAACGCGCGACAAATCATCGCGGCGGCGCGCGTGATGTTGCATGTCCGCCAGGGTGTGGCGCCGGCGCCGCAGCCAACGCCGGGTTCTCCGGCCAGTCATGGCGCGGATAGCGACCGCGCATGTCGCGACGCATGTCGGCCCAGCCGCCGCGCCAGAACCCCTCCAGGTCGGCGGTGATCGCCGCCGGCCGGCCGGCCGGCGACAGCAGCGCCACCTGCAGCCGCAGCCGCCCGTCGGCCAGCGGCGGCAGCCGGGTGGTGCCGTAGAAGTCCTGCGCCCGCGACGAGGCGGTCGGCACGGGCTGGGTGTAGTCGATGGCGATCCGGCGCTGGCCGAGCGCCAGGTGGGTCGGCAGCGCCTGGTCCAGCCGCGTGCGGGCGGCATGATCCAGGCATCGGCGCAGCAGGCCGGCGAGGTCCAGCCCGGCCAGCTCCGGCAGCCGGCTCAGGCCGCCCAGCTGCGGCGCCAGCCAGTCCTGCACCGTGGCCGCGAGCGCGGCGTCCGACAGGTCGGGCAGGTCGCCGTTCTCGCCCTCCAGCCGGCGCAGCAGCGCTACCCGCGCCTGCAGCTGCCGCGCGGCCTCGCTCCAGTCCAGCGCGCTGCCGATCCGGCCCGCGGCCGCTTCGGCCAGCAGCCGGGCGATCTCGCCTGGGTCGGCCTCCACGGTGCGGTCCTGCAGCACGAGCTGGCCCAGGCGGCGCCGGCGCCGGCTCAGCACGGCACCGCTCACCGGATCGAGCCCGCTTTCCACCTGCTCGACGGTGCGGTCCAGCAGGGCGGCGGGCAGCCGGTCGGGATCGAGCGGGGCTGCCAGGGTGATGCGGGCGGCGTCGCGCACATGCAGGGAGGCCACCGCCAGCAGCCGGCTGCCGGCCAGCCGGTCGTCGCGCGGCAGCTTGGCGCCGCCGCCGCCGGACAGCCGGAACGATCCGGTCTCGCCCCGCGCCTGGGCGATCCGGTCCGGGAATCCCGCCGACAGCAGGGCCGCCGGGTCGCCCGCGGCCGGCGCGTCGGCGTGCAGCCGGCGGCGGTAGCCGTTCGCCGCCTGGCGGATGCGGGAAAGCGCGCCGCGGTCGGCATCGGCATCGGGCGGCGAGCGGCCGGCCAGCAGCTCGAGCCGCAGCGACAGGTCGCACGGCGGATCGGCCGCCCGCCTGCCCGCGACCGGCCTGGGGCGCAGCGGATCGCGCTCCTCCAGCAGGGCGGCGAGGTCGGCGGCGAGCGACGCCTCGGCCGGCGACGCCGCCGCCAGCATCATCGCCGCCAGCCGGGGATGCGCGCCAAGCGCTGCCATGCGGCTGCCGAGCGGGGTGATGCCGCCATCCTCCCCGAGCCCGCCCAGGGCCCGCAGCAGGCTGCCGGCGGCCTCGAAGGCGCCGCCCGGCGGCGCGTCGGGCAGCGGCAGCGCGTGGGGTGGGGTGTCCATGGCCGCCATCCAGGCGGCGGCCTGCAGCCGGAAGCCCGACAGCTCGGCATCGAGGATCTCCGGCCGGTCCTGCAGCGGCAGCGTGCGCGCGGTCGTCTCGCTCCAGAGCCGGTAGGCGGTGCCCGGCGCCTCGCGTCCGGCGCGCCCGGTGCGCTGCGTGGCGGTGGCGCGACTGACCCGCACCGTCTCCAGCCGGGTCAGCCCGCTGCCAGGATCGAGCCGCGGCACGCGGCGCCAGCCGCCATCGACGACGATGCGCACGCCGGGCACCGTCAGCGAGGTCTCGGCGATCGACGTCGCCAGCACCACGCGACGACGCCGCTCCGCAGGCGGCGGCGGGCGCAGCACCCGGTCCTGCTCGGCCGGCGGCAGCTCGCCATGCAGCGCCAGCAGCTCGGCGTCGAGCCCCATGCCGGCCAGCGCCTGGCTCGCGCGCCGGATCTCGCCGACGCCCGGCAGGAAGGCCAGCACGTCGCCGGTCGGCTGCTCGGCCAGCGCCGTCCGCACGGCGCGCGCCACCGCGTCGGGCAGATCGCGCAGGGCGGCGATGTCGCGGCCGGCATGCTTGATCTCGACCGGGAACATGCGGCCGAGGCTCTCGATCACCGGACCGCCCAGCCGCGCCGACAGCGAGGCCGCGTCCGCCGTCGCCGACATCGCCAGCAGGCGCAGCTCGGGCCTGAGCTGGCGCTGCAGGTCGAGGCAGAAGGCGAGCACGGTGTCGGCATCGAGCGAGCGCTCATGCACCTCGTCGACGATCACGCAGCCGATGCCGTCGAGCATCGGGTCGGACAGCAGCCGGCGCAGCAGGATGCCCTCGGTCACCACCTCGATGCGGGTGCGCGGCGACATCGCGCTGTCGATGCGGGTGCAGAACCCGACCCGGCCGCCGGCCTCCTCGCCGATCAGGCTCGCCATGCGCTGGGCAGCCGCACGCGCGGCGAGGCGGCGCGGCTCGAGCATGACGATGCGGCTGCCGCCGAGCCAGGCGGCGTCGCCCAGCGCCAGCGGCACCAGCGTGGTCTTGCCGGCGCCGGGCGGAGCCACCAGCACGGCGTTCGGGGTCGCGGCCAGGCTGTCCAGCAGCGCCGGCAGCGCGTCTGCGACGGGAAGGTCGGGCATCGGGTCGGGCAGCATGGCGCCTGTATGAGGGGACCGCGGATCGTGTCAAAGAGGCGACAGCATCCCAGCTGCCGGGAGTTCCGTTGTTGACTGTCCGCCTCCACCGTCCGCGGCTGCTGTCCGCCCTGGCCGCCACCCTTGCCGCCGGTCTGGCGTTCGGCATCCAGGGCACGGCTTCGCTGGCGGCGGAAAGTGCCGCCGTCGACACGCCGCACGACCGGGCGAGCTTGGTCACCGACGCCGACAGCTGGGCGCCCGGCCGGCCGCTCGGCGTCGGGCTGCGGCTGCGGCTGGCGCCCGGCTGGCACACCTACTGGTCTAACCCCGGCGATGCCGGCGAGGCCGCGACGATCGCGGTCTCCGCATCCGGCGGCGGCTCGGGACAGACCGGGGAGGTGCTGTGGCCGACGCCGACCCGTCTGCCCGACGGCCCGCTGATGAGCTACGGCTACACCGGCGACGTGCTGCTGCCGCTGCGCCTGCTGCCGGTGGCGGCCGCTGGCGCGGATGCGCCGCTGGTGCTGTCGGCGACCGCCGACTGGCTCGCCTGCTCAAGCGTCTGCGTGCCCGAGCATGCCAGCCTGTCGCTGACCCTGCCGGCCGGCGCGGCGCAGGCCCCGGTCCAGCCCTCGGCGCAGGCGCCCCTGTTCCAGGCCGCCCGCGCCGCCAGTCCGCGCCCGTCGCCGTTCGGCGCCCGCATCTCCCGCGACGGCACCTTCACCCTGTCCGGCAGCGGCCTGTCGGCGACCTCGATCGCCAGCGCCTGGCTGTTCCCGTCCAGGCCCGGGCTGATCGACCAGGTCGCCGCCCAGACCGCCCAGGTGCGGCCGGGGCTGGTGACGATCCCGCTCAAGACCCTGCCGGGGTTCGAGCCCGCCCGACCGTTCGACGCGGTGGTGGTGCTGCGCGACCCGTCGGGGCAGGAGAGCGCGCTCTCGGTGTCGGCAGCACCTGGCGGTCCGGGTGCGGCTGCGGTGTCAGCGCTGCCGCAGGCGGCGGCCGGCGCGCCGGCGGGAGCGGGCGGGGTGTCGCCCGGCCTCGGGCGGATGCTGCTGCTGGCGCTGGCCGGCGGCATCGTGCTGAACCTGATGCCCTGCGTGTTCCCGGTGCTGGCGATGAAGGCGATGGCGCTCGGCCGGCTGTCGGGCATGGCGCGCCGCGAGCAGCGCCTGTCGGCCGTGTTCTATACCGCCGGCATCCTGCTCGCCTTTGCCGCACTCGGCGGGCTGATGCTGGGCCTGCGCGCCGCCGGCTCCTCGGTCGGCTGGGGGTTCCAGTTCCAGTCGCTGGCCTTCGTCGCCGGCACCTGCTGGCTGCTGTTCCTGGTCGGGCTGAACCTGGTCGGCGCCTTCGAGATCGGCGGCCGCCTCGCCGGCGCGGGCCAGGGGCTGGCCAGCCGCTCGGGCCATGTCGGCGACTTCGCCACCGGCCTGCTTGCGGTGCTGGTGGCGACCCCCTGCACCGCGCCCTTCATGGGCGTCGCCATCGCCGGCGCCCTGGCGGCACCCGCCTGGGCGGGACTGTCGGTGTTCCTGGCGATGGGGCTCGGCTTGGCGCTGCCCTATCTGGTGTTCGCCTGCGTGCCGCGTCTGGTGTCGCTGCTGCCGGCGCCGGGTGCCTGGATGGAGATCCTGAAGCAGGCGATGGCGTTCCCGATCTTCGCGGCCTGCGCCTGGCTCGCCTGGGTCGCCGGCATCGAGGGCGGCTCGTCGGCCGTGCTGGCGGTGGCGGCAGGGCTGGTGCTGCTGGGCGCCGGCGCCTGGCTGTTCGGCCTGTCGCAGCGGCTGGCCAGCGTGGCCGACGGCAGCAGCGGCGTGCGCACCGCCCGCTTCACGGGCTTCCTGTCGCTGGCCTTCCTGCTGGCCACACTGGCGCTGCTGCCCGGCCTGACCAAGCTGACGCCCGGCAACGCGCGCTCGGGCATCGACGACGAGGGCTGGCAGGACTTCTCCGGATCGTCGCTGGCCGCCCTGCGCCGGTCCGGCCGTCCGGTGCTGGTGGACATGAGCGCCGCCTGGTGCGTGAGCTGCCTGGTCAACGAGCGGATCGCGCTGCGCACCGATGCCGTCCGCGCGGCCTTCGCGTCGCACCGGGTGGCGCTGCTGCGGGGCGACTGGACGCTGCACGACGCGGCCATCACCAGCTTCCTGCGCGCCCATGGGCGCGACGGGGTGCCGTTCTACATCTACTACCCACCGCGCACGGAGGAGGGCCGGGTCTGGCCGCAGATCCTGACGCCGAACCTGGTGCTGCGCGAGCTCGACGACACCGCCCTCGAGGCGCCGGCGCCCTAGCGCCGCGCCTCAGTAGCCCGACGGCGTCGGCAGCGGCGCGCCGCTGGTGCCGTTCGGCGCGTCGCCCGGCGCCGGCGGATAGGGCGGCGGCGCGGCCGGGACCGACGGATCGACCGGCGCCACGCCCGGAGGCGCCTGCAGATAGCCTGCCGGGGGCGAGAGCTGCAGCGGCCCGCTGGTCGACGGGTCGGCTCCGGCCGGGCTTGCCGCGTCCGGAGCCGGGGGCGGCGTGGGAATGGGCACCGCGCCGGGCGGTGGCGCCAGCTGCATCGGCGCGCCCACCGAGGCGGGCGCCGTGACCGGCGGTGCCGGCGGGCCGGCCGGTCCGCTGCCGGGTCCCGTCAGGGGCTGCTGCTCCACGGTGGCGGCCACCGGCGCGCCGGACGCGTCGAGCATCCAGTCGCCCAGGGTGCGTCGCAGCTGGAACTCGAACTCGACGTTCATGTCCTGCATCATCTGCGAGGTCAGCCCGTAGAGCTGCGACTTCAGCCCATCGTTGCCGGTGTCCGAGCCGGGAACGAACTGGCGCGACACATGCGCCTCCGCGTAGCCGGAATGGCCGCCGGAGTTGCTGACGATGTCCAGATGCACCGCGAGCGCGCCGTTCAGCGCGCCGCCGGGCTGGCCGGTGATCGATGCCCCGTCGATGGTGAACACCGCCGTGCCGGCATTGCCGGCGGCGACGAGGCGGTCCTGCGCCATCTGCCGCAGCGCCTGGTCCGGCGGCTCCGGCGCGGTCTGGCCGAGATCGGCGGGATCGCCGGCCGGCGGCACGTGGTCCTCGATCCGGATCTGCCCGACATTGAGCCGCAGCGGCGTCAGGTAGCCGTAGCTGTACGGCTTGAAGGCCGTCTCCGGGGCGGAGCCGCCGCCGCAGCCGGCCAGCATCAGCGTCGTGAGGATGCCGATGCCCGCGAACGGCAGCCGGCTCCTGCCGCCGTGTCGCCTGGAGGGCGGCTCTCGTCTGGCCTGCATGGTCATGGGGCGTTGCCGAGCCCGAGCAAACGCTGCCACCAGTTCTGCCTGGATGCGGATCCGGCGATGCGGCCGGCCGGCGGCGGGACGGAAGATGCGGGTTGCACCGGCTTCTCCACGCTGCCGGGCGCCGCCGCGGCACCGCCGTCCGGCTCCGTCACGGGACGCTCGGTGGCGACGGGCGGCGGCAGCTCGGACAGGCCGATCGGCTCGACCAGGGCAGGGGGCGGCATGGGGACGGCGGCGGCAGGCTCGTCGAGCCCGGTCTGCGGTGGGGGAACGGCATGCACCAGGCCCGGCTCCAGCCCGTCCGCTTCCGGCAGCATCACCGCGCGGCCGACATGGGTGGCGTAGTAGACCATCAGCAGCAGCAGCGGATCATGCGCCGCCGCGGCGGGCGAGCGCGTGAAGGCGGCCCTGGCCGACGGCACATACAGATGCCGGTCGGCGTCGTCGGCGCCGACGAGCACGTAGAACACCAGCCCGGAGGCGCGGTCCAGGAACCGGAAGCCGGTATGGGCCTCCAGCTCCAGCGTTTCCTGCGACATCAGCGCCGGCCCGTCGCCCTGGGCCGGCACGGAGAGCGTCGGCGATACCGACAGCCGGGCGATCCCGGCGGTGACCGGGGCCTGCAGCGCCTGGGCGATCCAGGCGGTCGGCAGGGCGACCCCGTTGCCGGTATAGCTGGAGGAGAGGCCGTCCAGGGTCGACAGCGAGACCGCATCCGGCCGGCCGACCACACGGTCGATCGTCTCGCCGATCAGCGCGCGCACGGTGCTCGGCAGGAAGCCGTCGAACTCGTGCGCCGCCGCCGGAACCGCGGCATGCGGCGCCAGGACCGCGTCGTCGAACAGGTTGCGCACCAGACGCTCGGCCTGGGCGAAGAACAGCTCGCGATCGCCGCCGCTGAGCGTCGCGACCGAGTTGCCGCGAAAGTCCAGGGCCGTGTCGAGCATCCAGTAGGCCGCCTGGCCGCCCTCGTGCTGCAGCTCGAGCACGTGGAACGGGGCCAGCCCGGTCTGCAGGCCCCGCGCGCTCCAGCCGGCGTTGAAGGCAGGCACCGGGTTGCCGGACATCGTAATGGGGTAGAGCGCGCCGTCCGCGTCAGCCACCTGGGCGCTGCCGTCGACGATCGAGACCGGCCAAATCGGCACGTGGAACCTCCAGCAGAGAAACCGCAACGCCCGACGCTACAAACCAACGGCCGCGCCAGCAAGCCGGAGCTGGTGCCCGGACCGCGCCGGGACGCGCTCCGCCTCAGTTGCCCCGGACGGTCTCGCGCGGGAACCGGAACTCCAGGTTGCAGAACTCGCAGTTCATGACGATGTCGCCCTCGACCTGCATGTGGTCGAGATCCTCCGCCGGGAAGCCCTCGAGAATGCCGGACAGCTTGGCGCGCGTGCATCGGCAGCCATAGGCCAGCGCCCGGGGCCGGTCGGCCGCCACGCCCTCCTCGTGGAACAGCCGGTAGAGCAGCTGCTCGGGCGCCAGCGCATCGTCCAGCAGCTCCTCCTCGCCCAGCGTGCCGGACAGCGTCACCGCGTTGAGCCAGGATTCCGCGTCGGTGCTGTCGCGGCCGATCGCGGCCTCGTCCAGCACCGTGTTGTCGAGCTCGCGGCCCAGCTCGATGCCGCCCTCGGCCGCGATCCGCTCCAGCACCAGCGCGCCGGCGCGCCAGCCGTTCGGCGTCCTGCGGCAGGCGAGGCGGATCCAGCAGTCATGCTGCTCGCTGGTCTCGAAGTAGTGCCCGGCCATGGCGCTCAGCGTCTCGCCCTCGATCGCCACGATGCCCTGGTGGCGCTCCATGTCGCCGCCCTGGTCGACGGTGAAGGCGAGGTAGCCGCTGCCCAGCAGGGCGCGCGCGCTGGGTGCGGCGTCGGCATCCAGCAGGGAGGCCATGCGCTCGGCATCGACGCGGGCATGGAAGCGCAGCGCGCCGGAGTCGGTGCAGTCGGCCAGCATCATCGAGACCGGGCCGTCGCCCCTGGCCTGCAGGCTGAAGGAGCCGCGGAACTTCAGCGCCGAGGCGAGACCCGCCACCAGCGCCAGCGCCTCCCCGGCCAGGCGCGTCACCTGGTGCGGGTTGTCGTGCCGGCTGAGCAGCGCGTCGGCGAGCGTGCCGAGGCGGATCAGCCTGCCGCGCACCGGTCGGCCGGGCAGGAAGAACGGGGTCACGCCGCGCGGCACGACGATGTCGGGCACGTCCGGCCGGCTGGTGTCGAGAAAGTCGGGAGTGGCAACCATGCGGGCAAAATAGTGCGTGCGCCGCTCCGCCGCCAGGATCGCCGCCGCAGCAGCGGCAGCGCCTGCCTCAGATCGCGTCGGTGATCGCCGCCTCCAGCGCCTCGAGCTTCTGCTCGAGCTGGCGCAGCGTCGGTGCCGGCACCTGCTGCTGCTCGCGCAGCGCGCCGAGCAGGGCCATCCGGCAGCGGTCGTGTGCCGCGTCGAGGTCGCCCGGGCCGCGCGCGCCGGCCAGGCAGTCGAGATAGGCGTTGCGCAGCGTGGTCAGCGCCGGCTGCTGGCGCAGCACCGACAGGATCTCGTCGAGGCTGCCCTCGACCCAGCCCGGCGTCGAGGGCACGTCTTCGGTGGTGGAGGGCGTTTCCGGCTCGGGCCCGATCGCCGCCATCAGCGGCTCCGTCGGCCGGGGTCGTTGCCGATCTCGGCACCCGACTCAGCCAGGTGCTTCCAGTCCTCGCCGCCCAGCACCCAGGCCAGCAGTCCCTTCTGCGCGTGCAGCCGGTTCTCGGCCCCGTCGAACACCACCGACCAGCGTCCCTCGATCACCTCGTCGGTGACCTCCTCGCCGCGATGTGCTGGAAGGCAGTGCATGAACAGCGCGTCGGGCGCGGCGTCGGCCATCAGCGCCGCATCCACCCGGTAGGCCTCAAGCCGCGCGTGGCGGCTCTCGGCCGGATCGTCCGACATGCTGGTCCAGGTGTCGGTGACCACGCAGGCGGCGCCCTGCACCGCGGCGCGCGGATCGGCGACCAGCTCGATCCGTCCGCCGCCGGCACCGTTCCGCGCCGCCCAGTCCAGCACCGCCGGGTTCGGCCGCAGCTCCGGCGGCGTCGCCAGCCGGAGGATGAAGCCGAAGCGGATCGCCGCCTCGATCCAGCTGGCCGCCACGTTGTTGCCGGCCCCGCACCAGGCCACCGTGCGGCCGCCGATCGGGCCGCGATGCTCCTCGAAGGTGAGGATGTCGGCCAGCAGCTGCACCGGATGCGAGGCGCTGGTCAGGCCGTTGATCACCGGGATGGTGGCGGCGGCGGCCAGCTCGCGCAGCTTGGCCGGGCTGTCTGTGCGCAACACCAGCGCGTCGAGGAAGCGCGACAGCACGCGGCCGGTATCGGGGATGGTCTCGCCGCGGCCGAGCTGCATGTCGCGCGGGCTCAGCACCACCACCTCGCCGCCCAGCTGGCGCATCGCCACCTCGAACGACACCCGCGTGCGGGTGGAGGGCTTCTCCATCATCAGCCCGAGCGTGAGCCCGTCGAGAGGGCGCAGCGGATGCGCCTGCCGCTTGCCGCGACGCGCCTGCTTCATCGAGCGCGCCGCCTCGACGATCTCGCGCAGCAGCCCGCCCTCGAGATCGCGCAGATCCAGGAAGTGGCGCAGACGCTGCTCCGCCGGCTGGAGGGCGGCAGGCGTGGCGGCGGCCAGCACCGCGCTCATGATGCCGCCAGGGCCGGCAGCGGCCGCCAGGCGGCGCCGTCCGCCTGCGGCGCCACGCGCTCGGCAGCGCGCGCCAGCCGCGCCACGCCCTCGAGGCAGTCCGCTTCGGTGACCACCAGCGGCGGGACGATCCGCAGCACGTTGTCGCCCGCGGTCACCGTCAGCAGCCCCTCCTGCATCGCCGCCTGCTGGATCTCGGCGACGGGGTGGCGGCACTTCAGCCCGATCATCAGGCCAGCCGCGGTGTCGTGGCCGCGCACCGTCTCGAACAGGTCCGGCCGCGCCGCCACCAGCCCCTCCAGCGCCGCCGCCAGGGTGCGGCCGCGCGCCTGCACCTGCGCCAGGAAGCCCGGCGCCAGCAGCACGTCCAGCACCGCGTTGCCGGCAGCGCAGGCGAGCGGATTGCCGCCGAAGGTGGTGCCGTGCGAGCCGGGGGTCAGGTGCCGGGCGACCGCCTCGGTGGCCAGGATGGCGCCCAGCGGGAAGCCGCCGCCGATGCCCTTGGCGGTCGAGACCACGTCCGGCCGCACCTCGGCCCACTCGTGCGCGAACAGCCGGCCGGTGCGGCCCATGCCGCACTGCACCTCGTCGAAGCCGAGCAGCAGGCCGAACTCGTCCGCCGCCGCGCGCAGCTCGCGCAGGAAGCGCACCGTCGCCGCGTTGACGCCGCTCTCGCCCTGGATCGGCTCGATCATGATCCCGGCCGTGGCCGGGCCGATCGCCGCGCGCACCGCGTTCATGTTGTTGAGCGGCACGTGGTCGAAGCCCGGCGCCGGCTCGCCGAAGCCGGACAGGTACTTGGCGTTGCCGGTGGCCGACAGCATGGCCAGGGTGCGGCCATGGAAGGCGCCGTCGAAGCAGATGATGCGCGTGCGCGCCTCGTGGCCGGTCGCGGCCTGCGCGCGGCGCATCATCTTGACCATGCCCTCGTTGGCCTCGGCGCCCGAGTTGCAGAAGAACACGCTGTCGGCGAACGACGCCTCAACCAGCCGCGCTGCCAGCCGCTCGGCCTGCGGCACCCGATACAGATTGGAGACGTGCATCACCCGGCCGGCCTGCTCGGCGATGGCTGCGACCAGATGCGGATGGCCGTGGCCGAGCGAGGAGGTGGCGATGCCGGCGCCGAAATCGAGGAATCGTCGCCCGTCGGTCGCGTAGAGCCAGGCGCCCTCGCCCCGCTCGAAGGCGAGGTCGGCACGATTATAGGTCGGCATCAGCGAAGCGATCATCGTCGGGCTTTCTTGCGTTTGCGTCCGGTTCGGGTGACGGAAAGGCCAAGCCTGCAGGATGCGGCGTCGCGCGAGATCAAGTCAAACCGCGTGTCGTCCTATCGGACCCGCGCGCGGCGCGGCCGGGCAGGGCGATGTCCTGCCGATCGGGCCGCCTGCCGGTTCCACGCCGCACCCGATCGGGCCATGATCCGGCGATGCAGGATGATGCCAAGCCTCACGCGTCGACGCCTCCCTCCAGGCCCGCGCGCCGCGCGCGTCGCGCTGCGGCCGAGGTGCCGGCAGGTCCGGTGCCGGCGGCCGGCGCGCTGCGCGAGGCCGCGCTTGCGCATCTGGCGCGCTTTCCCGCATCCGAGGCCGGGCTGCTGCGTGTGCTCGACCGTCGCATCCAGCGCTGGTCGCGGCGCGCGCTGTCGGGCGGCGAGGCGGCGGAGCGGGTCGAGGCGGGGGTCGCCGCGGCGCGGATCGCGGCCCGTGCGGTGGCGGCAGCCCTGGTGGCGTCCGGGGTGCTGGACGATGCCGCCTATGCCGAGGCCAAGGCGCGGTCGCTGACCCGCAGCGGCCGGTCGCGCCGCGCGATCGGGGCGCATCTGGCCGGGCGCGGCGTCGCCTCGGAGCTGGTGCAGGCGGCGCTGCCGGTCGATCCCGACGCCGAGCTCGGCGCCGCCCTGCTGCAGGCGCGACGCCGCCGGATCGGCCCGTTCGGCGACCCGGGCCTGCTCGACGAGCCCGCGTCGCGCAACAAGGCGCTGGCGGCACTCGGCCGCGCCGGCTTCGGCCGGGACGTGGCCGAGCGGGCGCTGGGGCTGGAGCCGGAGGAGGCCGAGCGGCTGATCCTGGCGCTCAAGCGCGGCTGAGCGGCCGCCGGGGACGCATCTGACCCTCCCAATCAGCGCTTGCATGGCGCGGCCGGCAGCGCCATGTCGTTGCTCACTGAAACGGCATCATGCAGGCATCCGGCGCCTGCATCCTGCAGCGAGAGGTCGTCATGGGTAGCTTCAGCATCTGGCACTGGCTGATCGTTCTGGCCGTCGTCCTGATCCTGTTCGGCGGCAGCAGCAAGATCAGCACGCTGATGGGCGACTTCGCCAAGGGCATCAAGTCGTTCAAGAAGAACATGGGCGACGACGAGTCGATGGAGCACGGCGCTCCCGGCAGCCTGTCGTCGCCGCAGCCGCCGCCGCCGCAGGTGGTGTCGCACGCCGCCCAGCCGGCTCCCGTCTACCAGCCGAACGCCACCGCGCCGGTCTATCCGCAGGCAGCGCCCTATCCGGCGCCCGGCGTGGTCCCGGCCGAGCCGGTTCGCCACCAGGGCTGACGCAGGCCGATGGACGGGGCGATCGAGGCGGGCCGCGCCGGCTCGCCGGCATCGGACCGCGTCTGGGACCAGGCCGCCCGCGAGATCGTCGACGCCGGCCGGCGCTTGGACAGGCGCGGCTGGGTGCCCGCCACTGCCGGCAACCTCAGCTGCAGGCTGCCCGACGGGCGGATCGCCATCACCCGCAGCGGCATCCATAAAGGTTATCTGTCCGCCCGGGACGTCATCGCGGTCGATCTCGACGGCCGTCCCGCCTGTCCGGACGACAGGCCGAGCGCCGAGACGCTGCTGCACTGCCGGATCTACCGCGACGTGATGCCTTGCGGCGCCGTCCTGCATGGGCATTCGATCGCGGCCACCGTGCTGTCGATGGCCGGTTCCGACGATGCGATCGTGCTGTCGGGCTACGAGCT
The DNA here is from genome assembly GCA_964236105.1 of uncultured Acetobacteraceae bacterium. Classification (GTDB taxonomy): domain Bacteria; phylum Pseudomonadota; class Alphaproteobacteria; order Acetobacterales; family Acetobacteraceae; genus Lichenicola. The sequence goes on from CAXSBC010000005.1 coordinate 186,711, forward strand.
GCTGAAGGCGTTCGCCGGACAGGCGACGCACGAGGCGGCACTCGAGCTGCCGGTGTTCGACAACGACCAGGACATCCGGCGGCTGGCCGACACGGTCTCGCCGCAGCTGTCCTCCTGCCGCCTCGGCTACCTGCTCCGCGGTCACGGGGTCTATGTCTGGGGACCCGATATCGACACCGCGCTGGCGCGGCTGGAAGCCCTGGAGTTCCTGCTCGCCTGCACCCTGGAACGTCGCAAGCTGGAGGCGAGGCCATGAGCCGATTGACCGTCTACGAGGACCAGGCTCCGGGAGTAGTGACGCTCCGCGCCGAGGATCCCGACACGATCGCCCGCGAGCTCTCGACGATCGGCGTCCGCTTCGAGCGCTGGCAGAGCCCGGTCACGCTGTCGCCGGACGACGACGCCGAGACCATCCTGGCTGCCTACCGGCCCTATCTCGACCGGCTGATGGGCGAGAGCGGTGCCGGCACCGCGGACGTGATCAAGCTCGACGCCGACACCCCGAACAAGCCCGCCCTGCGGCAGAAATTCCTGTCGGAGCATACCCACAGCGAGGACGAGGTCAGGTTCTTCGTGCACGGGGAGGCGAGCTTCGTGCTGCATGTCGATGGCCGCGTCTATGACGCGCACTGCACCGAGGGCGACCTGATCTCGGTGCCGACCGGCATCAGGCACTGGTTCGACGCCGGCGAGACGCCGTTCGTGACCGCGCTCCGGGTGTTCACCGACACCACCGGCTGGGTCGCGCACTATACCGGGGACGACGTGGCCGAGCGTTTCCCGGTCGCCTGAGCTTGGCGTCCGCGCTCCCTGCGGTGGTGGTGACCGACATCGAGGGCACCACCACGCCGATCGCCTTCGTGCACCGCGTGCTGTTCCCGCATGCAAGGCAGGCGCTGCCGGTCCTGGTGCGGCAGCGGGCGGCAGAGGCGCCGGTCGCAGACGCGCTGGCCGAGATCGCGCGCCTGGCGCCCGGCGGCGATCCGGTGGCGCAGCTCCTCGCCTGGATGGACGCGGATGCCAAGATCACCCCGCTGAAGACGCTGCAGGGCCTGACCTGGCGCGACGGCTACCGCAGCGGCCTGCTGCTGGGCGAGCTGTATCCGGACGTGGCGCCGGCCTTGCGCCGCTGGCATCGGGCCGGCATCCGCCTGGCGATCTACTCGTCCGGGTCTGAGGAGGCGCAGCGGCTGCTGGTGGCGCATAGCCGGGACGGCGACCTGAGCCGGCTGTTCGACGCCTACTTCGACACGCGCCTCGGCGCCAAGCGCGACAGCGCGAGCTATGCGGGCCTGGCGCGTCGCCTCGAGGTGGCGCCGGGATCGGTGCTGTTCCTGTCCGATGTCGTTGCCGAGCTCGACGCCGCCGCGGCAGCCGGCCTGCTCACCTGCCAGCTGGTCCGCCCCGAGGACGACACGCAGGCCAGCACCTCGCATCCGGTCGCCGCTGATTTCGACGCGGTCTCCCATCGGTTCGACCTGCCCCGCGCCGCGCCGGGCCTATGACCGAGCTGCATACCGACTGGCGGCGGGTGCCGGAGGCGGCACGGGGCGCGATCCTGGCGCTCGGCAACTTCGACGGCGTGCATCTGGGCCATGCCCACCTGCTGCGCGTGCTGCACTCGGCCCGGCCGGACGCGCCGCTGGGGGTGCTGACCTTCGAGCCGCATCCGCGCGAGCTGTTCCGTCCGGAGGACGCGCCGTTCCGGCTCAGCCTGTCGGCGGAGCGTCGCGACGCGCTGGCGGCCCTGGGCGTGGCGCGGATCTTCGAGATCCCGTTCGACCACGACTTCTCCCTGCTGTCCGCCGACCGGTTCGTGGCCGAGGTGCTGCACGGCGCGCTCGGCGCCAGGCACCTCGCCTGCGGCACGGACTTCGCCTACGGCCACCGCCGCGGCGGCGACGCCGCCACGCTCGCGGTGCAGGCCGAAGCCCTCGGCATCGGCCTGACGGTGGTGCCGGCGCTGTCGGACGCGGGCGGTCCGTTCTCGTCGAGCCGCATCCGCCGGCTGCTGCTCGACGGCTATCCCGAGCGCGCCGCCGAGGAGCTCGGCCGGTCCTGGGCGGTGCGCGGCGTGGTCGCGCACGGCGACAAGCGGGGCCGGCTGCTGGGGTTTCCCACCGCCAATGTCGGCCTCGGGCGGCACCTGGAGCCGGCGCGCGGCGTGTATGCGGTGACGGTGCGGCTGCCGGGTGGCGGCACCCGTCCGGGGGTCGCCAATATCGGCCGCCGGCCGACGGTGAACGACACACAGGAAAGCCGGCTCGAGGTGCATCTGTTCGACTTCGACGGCGACCTGTATGGGCAGGAGCTGTCGGTGTCGCTGCACACGCTGCTGCGCGCGGAGCGCAAGTTCGACGGGCTCGACGCGCTCAAGGCGCAGATCGCCCGCGACGCCGGGCAGGCGCGCGACTACCTGAGCGGCCGTCCGCGCGGCTGAGCCGTCGGCGCTCCGTCCGCGACACGCCTCCAAGGAGCTCGCCCGATGCGCATCCTGCCCGCCTGCGCGCCCACGCTGCTGATCCTGCTGATCCCGGCGGCGGATGCCGCGCCGGCGCCGGTTCCCGCCGGCATGGTCGACGTGCTCACGCTGCTGCCCCGGGCGGACGCGGCGACGGACTACGCGGCGGTCATCAACCAGGCGCTGTCTCGCGGCCGGACGCTGTATTTCCGGCGCCGCGCGCTGCCCTACCGCTTCACGCCGCCGATCGTGCTCGGCGCCGGCAGCGGGCTGGTCGGGGAGCCCGGCACCGTGCTGGCGGCCTACGGCACCGACCGGAAGCCCATCTTCACCGTGCCGGCCCCGGCGCACGACGCCAGCATCCGCAACATCACCTTCGACGGCACGCACGCGCCGCAATATCCGGCGTTCTGCGGCGCGAGCGGCTTCCGGATGACCGGCGGCGGCATGACCCACACCGACGCCATCGAGCTCAATTCCGGCTGCGACGGCGCCGTGATCCGCGACGGCCGGTTCCTGTGGGCCTCCTCGGTGGCGATCGCGATCAGCGGCGGCAACCATGACAGCGTCCTGCACAACCAGATCGAGGCGCCCAGCGTCTTTGCCGTCGATGCCGGCTCCGGATCGGGCTTCTTCCGGGTTAGCGGCAACTGGACCACGACCTATACCGGCGCTGAGTTCTTCGCCGCCTTCGTGGCCTCCCATGACGGCGAGGTCAGCGACAACGTCTCGGTGCATGCCGGCGACAACGGCATGTCGTTCAGCGGCTCCAACATCCGGGTGACCGGCAACCGCATCGACCGGGCGCTCGCCGCCAGCATCGCCATCTACGGCGACCGCAACACCATCGAGGGCAACCGGCTGACCGATGGCGGCCAGGTGCTGAACCCGGCGGCGCGGCCGCTCACCTTCTGGGACGGCGGCACCAAGGCGATCTACCACTCGCCCGGCTTCAGCACCGGACCGCAGCCGGCCCTCAACCTGGTCGGCGCGTTCGGTGGCTATGCGCAGTCGAACCGCATCAGCAACAACGTCGTCGACGACGACCAGGCGGTGCGGACCCAGGCCGGGATGTATGTCGGCGCCGGGCAGGCCCTCTGGTCGGCCGGGCGCTACACCCGCAACAGCTACGTCTATGTCAACGGCTCGACCTACAAGGCGACCGCCACCGGCGTCTCGACCGTGCCCCCGTCCGGCCGGGGCGACATCGCGGGCGCGCCGGGAATGGCGCGCTGGACCTGGATCAGCTCGCCCGCCCTGAAGACGCGGGACCCCGCCATGAACCGGATCGGCCCGAACACGATCCTGCGCACCGCCAGCTACCGCTACCGCAACAGCGTCGCCGAGGACGAGAACGTCTTCGTCGGCCGGCACGACTAGCCGCCGGCCGGGCATGCCGACAGCGCGCGTCCGCGGTCAGTCGGTCGCGACGTGGCCGGGCCTGGCGCTCGCGGGACTGACGCCGGATCGCGGCCGACCGCTGCATCGAGACGCGGCGCACGCTGCTGCAGAGCGTCCGCGACATCCGCAAGGCGGCCGACCTCGGCGACGGCCCGCAGCCGGACCGGCTGTCGCGGCACGCGCGCTCCGGACGCGCCGCCGGACGCGGTTGACCCGCCGGTGCGGCGCTCCGCATAAGCGTGCGCAGAGCCGGCGAGACGGCATTGGGCCAAGAACAGACAGCATGACCGAGACCGACTACCGCGACACCGTGTTCCTGCCGAGCACCGGCTTCCCGATGCGCGGCGACCTGCCCAGCCGCGAGCCGGCCATCCTGGCGCGCTGGGAGGCGATGGGCCTGGACGCGCAGATGCGGGCTGCCGCCGAGGGACGTCCCGCCTTCACGCTGCATGACGGGCCGCCCTACGCCAACGGGCACCTGCATATCGGCCACGCGCTGAACAAGATCCTGAAGGACGTGATCAACCGCGCCCGCCGCATGAGCGGCTACGCGGTGCATTACGTGCCCGGCTGGGACTGCCACGGCCTGCCAATCGAGTGGCAGATCGAGGAGAAGTACCGCAAGTCCGGCCGCGACAAGGACCAGGTGCCGGTGCTGCAGTTCCGCGCGGAATGCCGGGCCTGGGCGCAGGGCTGGCTCGACATCCAGGCAGCCGAGTTCCGGCGCCTGGGCGTGCAGGGCGACTGGGCCGGCCGCTACGCGACGATGGATTTCGGCTCCGAGGCGGCGATCGCCGGCGAGATCGGCCGGTTCCTGACCGCCGGCACGCTGTATCGCGGCCTGCGCCCGGTGATGTGGAGCCCGGTCGAGAAGACCGCGCTGGCGGAAGCCGAGATCGAATATCACGACCTCGCCAGCACCACGATCTGGGTGGCGTTCCCGGTGCTGGTCGATCCCACGCCGGCGCAGGCGCTGCAGGGTGTCTCGGCGGTGATCTGGACCACCACGCCCTGGACCATCCCGGCCAACCGGGCGATCGCCTATGGGGGCGGGATCACCTACGCGGTGCTGCGCGTCGACGAGACGCAGGACACGGCCGGCGGCGCGTCGTCCGGCCTGCAGCCGGGAGCCCGGCTGCTGGTCGCGGAGGCGCTGATCGAGACGTTTGCCGCCGCCGCCGGCATCCTGCAGCACCACGTGCTCTACACCCTGCCGGGCTCGGCGCTGGCCGGTGCGGTCTGCGCGCATCCGCTGCGCGGCCGTCCCGGACTGGATGGCGGCTACGACCACGACGTGCCGATGCTGGAAGGCGACTTCGTCACCACCGACGCCGGCACCGGGCTGGTGCACATGGCGCCGGCGCATGGCGAGGACGACTTCACGCTCTGCGTCGCCAACGGCATCCCGGTGGCGGAGACCGTCGAGGGCGACGGCCGCTATGCCGCCTGGGTGCAGGGCTTTGCCGGCCTCCACGTGTTCAAGGCGGCCGAACCGGTCTGTGCGGCCCTGCAGGCCGCGATGGCGGCGTCGCAGTCGGAGGGAGCCGACGTCGAGCTGCCGGCCGCGGGCCTCGTCGCGCGCAGCCAGATCGTGCATTCCTATCCGCATAGCTGGCGCTCGCGCGCGCCGGTGATCTTCCGCGCGACGCCGCAATGGTTCATCCGCATGGATGCAGGCCCTGGCGACGATGCCGACGAGGGCCTGCGCGCGCAGGCGCTGGCAGCGCTGGAGGACGTCGCCTTCGTGCCGGCGCAGGCCCGCAACCGGCTCACCAGCATGGTCGCCGGCCGTCCCGACTGGTGCATCAGCCGGCAGCGCGCCTGGGGCGTGCCGATCGCGGTGTTCGTGGAGAAGCGCACCGGCGCGGTGCTGGACGACCCGGCGGTGATGCAGCGCGTGCTGGCGGCGTTCGGCGCCGAGGGTGCGGATGCCTGGTACGCCTCGCCGCCGGAGCGCTTCCTGGGCCCCGACCGCGACCCGGCCGAGTACGAGCAGGTGTTCGACATCGTCGACGTCTGGTTCGAGAGCGGCTCCACCCATGCCTTCGTGCTGGGCGAGGCCAATCCGGCCGGCCTGCCGTTCCCGGCCGACCTCTACCTCGAAGGCTCCGACCAGCATCGCGGCTGGTTCCAGTCGAGCCTGCTGGAGAGCGTCGGCACGCGCGGGATCGCGCCGTTCCGCACCCTGGTCACCAACGGCTTCGTGCTCGACGAGCAGGGCCGCAAGATGAGCAAGTCGCTCGGCAACGTCACCGCCCCCAAGGACGTCAGCGACCGCCTCGGCGCCGACATCCTCCGCCTGTGGGTGATGAACTCCGACACCAACGAGGATCTGCGCATCGGCGCCGAGATCCTCAAGCAGCAGGGCGAGCTGTATCGCCGGCTGCGCAACACGCTGCGCTGGCTGCTGGGAGCACTCGACGGCTTCACCGACGCCGAGCGCCTGCCGGTGGCGGCGATGCCGGAGCTCGAACGCTGGGTGCTGCACCGCCTGTCGGAGCTCGGCGGCCAGATGGCGCGCGCGGTCGAGACGCATGAGTGGGTGGGAGTGTATCCGGCGCTGCACGGCTTCTGCGCCGCCGACCTGTCGGCGTTCTATTTCGACGTGCGCAAGGACGCGCTGTATTGCGACGCGCCGGACAGCCTGCGCCGCCGTGCCGCGCGCACGGTGCTCGACCATCTGCACCGGATGCTGACGAGCTGGCTGGCGCCGGTGCTGGTGTTCACCGCCGAGGAGGCCTGGACCGCCCGCTTCGGCGAGGCGACCAGCGTGCATCTGCAGAGCTTCCCGGCCGTGCCGGCGGACTGGCACGATCCGGCACTCGGCGAGCGCTGGGCGCGGCTGCGGGCGGTGCGGCGGCAGGTCACCGCCGCCATCGAGGCCGCGCGCCGCGACGGGCTCGTCGGCTCCTCGCTGCAGGCCGCCGTCACGCTGCCGCTGTCGCCTGCGGACGCGGAGGCGTTCGGCAGCCTCGACTGGGCCGAGCTGGCGATCGTCTCCAGCGCCACGGTGAGCGTCGATGCGACGCCGATCTCGGGCTTCGCGGCCCGCGGGCTCGGCGACGAGGCGCCCCAGCCCGCGCCGTCGGTCGGTGTCGCACCCGGGCACAAATGCGCCCGCTGCTGGCGGGTGCTGGACGAGGTGGGGCAGGTGGCGGCCCATCCCGCCCTCTGCCTGCGCTGTGCCGCCGTGGTGCCCGACCGATCCGCCGCCGCATGAGCGGCGCCGGCGGCACGTTTCCCGCACCCGTCGCCGCGGCACCCGGCCGCTACCTGCCGCTCGGGCTGCTGCTCGGGCTCATGGTGCTGGCGGCCGACCAGGCCAGCAAGTGGTGGATCCTGGTCCGGCTCGACCTGCCGGACCGGCGCATCGTCACCGTGCTGCCGGTGCTGGATTTCGAGATGGTCTGGAACCATGCGGTGACCTTCGGCCTGTTCGGCGGCGTGGGTGCGGCGGGGCGGTTCCTGTTCAGCGCGGTGGCGCTGGCGGTGGTGGTGCTGCTGGTGCTGTGGATGCGCCGCACCCCCAAGCCCTGGGTCGCGCTGGCGCTTGGCGCCATCACCGGGGGTGCCGTCGGCAACGTCATCGACCGGGTGCGCTTCGGCGCCGTGGTCGACTTCATCCACGCCCATCTCGGCCGCCTGTCCTGGGACTACATCTTCAACCTGGCCGACGCCGCCATCGTCTGCGGCGTGGCCGTGCTGCTGCTCGACAGCCTGTTCGACCGCAAGCCCGCCGCTCGCCGCTGAGCCTCGGGAAATCCTGCCGCCGGCTGAACGACTGCGGCGCCCGGTGGTTGGATAGCCTTCGGTCCAATCCAAGGAGCACCGCATGGCGCACGTCCCCACACTCGGCCTGAACCAGGGCGGCGCGATCCCGCAGCTCGGCTACGGCGTGTTCAAGGTCGATCCGGACGCGGCCGAGCAGGCGGTCGGGCTGGCGCTGCAGGCCGGCTACCGCTCGATCGACACCGCCCGGATCTATCGCAACGAGAGCGGCGTCGGCGCCGGCATCGCCCGCTCGGGGCTGGACCGCAGCACGCTGTTCGTCACCACCAAGCTGTGGAACGACGACCAGGGCTACGACTCCACCCTGCGCGCCTTCGACGCCAGCCTGGAGCGGCTCGGGCTGGAGTATGTCGATCTCTATCTGATCCACTGGCCCAAGCCCGCCCAGGACAAATATGTCGAGAGCTGGCGCGCGCTGGAGCGGCTGCGTGAGGACGGGCGGGCGCGTGCGATCGGCGTCTCGAACTTCCAGATCCCGCATCTGGAGCGGCTGCTGGCGGAGACCGCAACCGTGCCCGCGGTGAACCAGATCGAGCTGCACCCGACCTGGCCGCAGAACGCCCTGCACGCGTTCCACCAGGCGCACGGCATCGTCACCGAGGCGTGGAGCCCGCTGGCGCAGGGCGAGCTGGACGCGCCGGCGATCGTCGAGGTGGCGCAGAAGCACGATCGCACGCCGGCCCAGGTGGTGCTGCGCTGGCACATGCAGCGCGGCATCGTCGCCATCCCGAAATCGATCACCCCGTCGCGCATCGCCGAGAACATCGCGATCTTCGACTTCGTGCTCGATCCGGCCGACATGGAGCAACTGCAGAGCCTCGACACCGGCCGCCGTATCGGGCCCGACCCGAACACCTTCTGAGCCGACCGGGGCCGGCCGCGTCCGCGTCATCGTGATGCTTGTCGCAGACGCGGATTCCGGCCTATTAGGCGGCCATGTCCGTGTCCCATCCCCGCCTCGTCCTGCTGGCCGCCGTGTCGGCCACCGGGCTCATGCTTTCGGCCTGCAGCGGCGACGAGATCGAGCGCGACTTCGGCTTGACCCGCACCTCGCCGGACGAGTTCACCGTCACCACCCGCGCGCCGCTGTCGATGCCGCCTGGCGCCAGCCTGCAGCCGCCCACGCCCGGCGCCGACCGGCCGCAGGAGGAGAGCACCCAGACCCAGGCGCTCGAGACGCTGGCCCCGAACGTCGCCCTGCAGGGGTCCGGCGGCGCCACCAGCGCCGGGCAGCAGGCTCTGGTCGCAGGCGCCGGCCAGGCCAGCGCGCAGGCCTCCACCGGCGGGGCGCTGGATCACCCGAACCAGGGCTTCGTCAACGAGCTGATGTTCTGGAACGGCGGCAAGGCCGGCGAGGTGGTCGATGCCGGCGCCGAGCGGCAGCGCCTGCAGGAGAACGCAGCCCTCGGCCGCAGCCCGACGGTCGGCGCCACCCCCACCGTCAAGATCAGCAAGCCGGGCTTCTTCGGCAGCCTGTTCTAGGCAGTCCGCGCTGCGGACCGCCGATGTCGCCGTCCGTCTCCGCAGCATTGCGTCCGTCGATCCGGCGCCTGTCGGAGCGCGTGGTCAACCGGATCGCCGCCGGCGAGGTGATCGAGCGGCCGGGTGCGGCGGTCAAGGAGCTGGTCGAGAACGCGATCGATGCCGGCGCCACCCGGATCGGGGTGTCGCTGACCGATGGCGGCATCACCCGGATCGAGGTGGTCGATGACGGCATCGGCATGGCGCACGCCGAGCTGGCGCTGGCCGTCGAGCGGCACTGCACCTCCAAGCTCGCCGACGAGACGCTGGTGGCGATCGCGACACTCGGCTTCCGCGGCGAGGCGCTGCCCAGCATCGGCGCCGCCGCACGCCTGTGTTTGACCTCGCGACCGAACGGCGCGGGCCAGAGCGAGGCGTGGCGGCTGCGGGTCGAGGGCGGGCTGGTGCAGGCGGCCGAGCCCTGCGCCGGGCCGGCCGGCACCCAGGTGCTGGTCGAGGACCTGTTCTTCGCCACGCCCGCGCGCCGCAAGTTCCTGAAAAGCCCGCGGGTCGAGGCGGGACATGCCGAAATCGTCGTGCGCCGCCTGGCGCTGGCAGCGCCGGCGACCGCGTTCCGGCTGCAGATCGACGGCCGGGTGCTGCTGGATCTGCCGCGCCAGGACCGGGCGGCGCGCGTGGCGGCGCTGCTGTGCGAGGCGGGCCCTGAGGGGCTGCTCGCGGTCGAGGGCGAGCGCGACGGGATCGTGCTGTCCGGCTATGCCTGCGGTCCGGCGGTGCACCGGGCCACGGTGAACGGCCAGTTCCTGGTGGTGAACGGCCGGCCGGTGGCCGATCCGGTGCTGCGCGCCGCGATCCGGGTGGCCTACCGGTCGGTGATCGAGCAGGGACGCCATGCGGTGGTCGCGCTGTTTCTCGACATCCCGGCGGACCGGCTCGACGTCAACGTGCATCCGGCCAAGACCGAGCTGCGCTACGCCGATCCGGCGGCGGTGCGGTCGCTGCTGATCGGCAGCCTGGGCCGGGCGCTGGGCGGCGGCGCCGGGCAAGGCGGGGTGCAGGCAGGCGCCCTGGCGGGCCGGCGGCCGGGACCCGCGATCTGGTATCCGCCGGAACGCGCCGGCGCGGACGCCATGGAAGCGGGCTTCGCGGAAGCGCAGCTGGGGCTGGCCGCGCGTCCGGCCGCGCGCGTGCTGCCGGGCCCGGACCCGCGGCCGGCGGCAGCGTCCGAACCCCCGGCGTCGCCGGCCGGAGCGATGGCGCATCCGCTCGGCGCCCCGGTGGCGCAGGTGCTGGACACCTATGTCATCGCGGTGGCCGGGGACGGCAGCCTGGTGCTGGTCGATCAGCATGCGGCGCATGAGCGGCTGACGCACGAACGGCTGCGGGAGCAGTATCTGGAGGGCGGGATCCGGGCGCAGCGGCTGCTGCTGCCCGACGTGATCGACCTGCCGGCACAGCAGGCCGACCGGCTGCTGGAGCATGCCGGCACGCTGGCGGCGTTCGGCATCGAGATCGAGCCGTTCGGCGGCCGCTCGGTGCTGCTGCGCGCGGTGCCGGCGCTGCTGGGCAACCCGGACCCCGCAGCGCTGCTGCGCGACCTCGCCGAGGAGCTCGGCGCGGACGAGCTGGCCACGCCCGACGAGGCGGAGACGCTGACCGGCCGCCTCGACGCGGTGATCGCCCGCATGGCCTGCCACGGCAGCATCCGCGCCGGACGCCGCCTGTCCACCGAGGAGATGGACCGGCTGCTGCGGCAGATGGAGGCGACGCCGCGCGCCGCCACCTGCAGCCACGGCCGCCCCACCTTTCTCAGGCTCAGCCGGGCCGAGATCGAGCGGATGTTCGGCCGGCGCTAGGGCAAAGCAGGCCGGGGCGGCGGCCCGGCCGTGCGTGCGTCCGGCGTCAGCCGGTGACCAGGACGCCGCCAGCCCCCATGGACAGGCCGACATGCGACACGCCAAGCAGCGTCACGCTGCCGCCTGTGCTGTCCAGCGACAGCGTGGTGCTGCCGCCGGCGGTGGCGACGTGAAGCCGCGACGGATCGGTGATCCCGCCCAGGGTCAGGCTGTCGCGATCGCTGCCGAAGCCGTGCAGGATCGTCGTGCTGTTCGTCATCTCGGCCAGGATGCTGACCCGGCCGTCGCCGTTCAGGAACGCCTCGAGCCGCCCGGCCTGGTTGTCGAGGCTGGCCTGCTCGGTGCCGCCCCAGTAGGCGGACGCGCCGCCCTGGATGACGGCCTGGATCGAGCCGGACGCGTCGCCGCTCCGGGTCGAGGACACGATGGTGTCCGTCGCCCGGCCGGTCCAGATCGTCTGCCGGGTGAGGCCGCCGAAGATCGTGGTGGCGTCGCCCGGATCGTCGCCATTCACGATCAGCTGCGTGCCGCCGGTATCGTGGCTGCCGATCACCTCCAGGGTGGCCCTGCCGCCGAAGATGGTCTGCGCGCCGCTGCCGGCCTGCAGCTGCAGCGTGCCGCCCGCATCGCCCGCCGTCGCCACCAGCCGTTCGGCGCCGCCGGCGACCGTGACCGAGCCGGAGCCGCCATGAATGGTGACGGTCGCGCCTGCCACCGTGCCGCCATTGACCGCGACCGCGCCGCCCTGGTCGTCGATCTCGGTCTGCTCGCCGCCCAGCTGCAGGCTGGTGCTCGAGCCCGCCTGCGCCGCGATGGTGAGGGAGGCGCCGGGCGCGCTGGCCGCGGCGGCGGTCACGGTGGCGGTGGCGCCGCCGGTCCAGAGCATCTGCGCGCCGTGGCCGCCCGTGAGCTGCAGGTGGCCGGACAAAGTGGCCGCGCCCACCACCACCTGCGAGCCGAAGCCGGTCTCAGTGACGCCGGCATCCTGGCCGTTGAGAAAGATCGTCTGCGTGCCGCCGCCGGTGAGGTCGATCCGGCCGCCGCCGGCATCGAGCGCCACCACGCCGCCGCCGGCGGCAAGCACGGCGTCCCGTCCCGACAGGACGGCATTTACGGCGCCGGCCACGCTGACCTGCGCGTCGTCGCCGCCGAGGCTCAGCTGCGCGGTTGCCAAGACGCTGACGGCGATCCGGGCGTCGTCGGCCCGGTTGTCGATGGTGAGCGCGCCGAACGAGCCCGACACCGCAATTGGCGCGGCGCCGTCGAGGCTCGCCGACGCAAAGCCCGGGCTCTGGCCGATGACGGTCAGCCGCTGCCCCTGCGCGTGCAGCGCCACGGTCTGGTCTGCGCCGACGGTGACGATGTCGGTGCCGTTGCTGGTGACGGTCTTCGGCCCGATGCCGCCAGCCAGGGTGATGGTGTTGGTGGACCCGGGCAGCGTGGTGATGACGCCGGTATCGTCGATGTTGGCGTAGCGGTTGTCGTCGATCGACTGCACCGTCGCCGGGGCGGCATCCGATGAGAACGCGGCCGAGAGATCCTGCGTCACCACCGGATGCGCCACGTCGATCGACAGCGATCCGCCGCCCGGACTGGTGCCGGCGCCCGTCTCGACGCCGAGATAGGTGCTGCCGAGCGACCAGCGCGACAGGTCGAGAAAGGCTGCCGCATTCGCCGGATCCTGCGCCGCCATGGCGTCGGTCATGCGCAGGAGCGCCTGGTTCAGGTCGATGTCGATCGTGTGCAGGCCGCCGGGGTCGGCGGCAAAGGCCAGCGCGTTGACCGAGGCGTCGCTGACCAGCGTCGCCGCTGACGGGCTCCAGGATTGCGACGACAGGTTGTAGATCTGCTGGTAGTCGTTCCCCTTGGCGATGGTCTGGTACGGTCCTGGCTGGCCGCGGAAGTCGGTCAGCGGGACCTGCAGGAACAGCTCCAGCGTCGGCAGCGACGCCGTGTAGGACGGGGTGTCGCTGCGGTTGAAGAACACCGTGAAGGCGTTGAACGCGATCGCGGTGCCGTCGCCGGCATCGGCCGACGCCACCCGCTCGTCGGCGCTGAAGGCGATCTGGTGGTCGAAGGTGAGGGTGCCGGGCGCATAGCCGGTGGTCTGCAGGAACGTGTCGCGGGTCGATCCGCCGCTCGCGGCCAGCCGGTAGGTCTCGTCGCCGGGGGGCCCGTAGACCACGAACGCGCTGCCGTCGGCGGCGGTGCCGGTGTGCCAGGAGGCCACGGCGGCACCCAGCAGCGGGTCGGTGTCGGCCGTATCGGACAGGATCGGGTCGGCCGCGTCGAAGATCTGGTCGGCCGGCGTGTTCCACTGGGTGACGTTCCATCCGGCATCGCTGCCCTGGCCGACCGGAGCGGGCTCCGGCTGGAACTGCTCGGCCCCGTCCGCCACCGTACCGGTCGAGAACAGCATCGCCGGACCGGCGACGCTGGGATCGACGAAGACTGCCGTTGTCATGGGACGCGTTTCCTGCCGATCCATCGAGACCGGCAGCTTGCAGGCAAGAGGTGAACGAATTCTCTAGAACGAGCGGATGAACCGCGCGTCCGGCCTGGCGGGCGATGGGCCCACCGCCCGCACGCGCCGTCGGGCGGCCCGCTCTGGTGCCCCGCTGCGGCGCGCCCTAGGATGAACAGGCTGTCGCGATGGCGCCGCCATGCCGCAGCCTGACCATCGGGACGACGTGATCCGTGCATCTGCCCCTGCTCTCCATCCTCACCTTTCTGCCGATGGCGGGCGCGCTGGCGCTGCTGCTGGTGCGCGGCACGCCGGCCGCGATCGAGCGTACCGCCCGGCAGGTGGCGCTCGGCACGACGCTGCTGACGCTGCTGCTGGCGCTGCTGCTCTGGGTCCGCTTCGTGCCCGGCCAGGCCGGCTTCCAGTTCGAGGACCGCGCCGACTGGGTGACCGGCTTCGGCATCTCCTTCCATCTGGGGCTCGACGGCATCAGCCTGCTGTTCGTGGTGCTGACCGCCGCCATCACGCCGGTGGCGATCCTGGCCAGCTGGCACGCGGTCGAGAGCCGGCTGCGCGACTACATGATCGCGGTGCTGCTGCTGGAGACCACCCTGCTGGGTCTGTTCTCGGCGCTCGATTTCGTCGTGTTCTACGTGTTCTACGAGTCGACGCTGATCCCGGGCTCGCTGCTGATCGGCATCTGGGGCGGACCCAAGCGCGTCTATGCCTCGATCAAGTTCTTCCTGTTCACCTTCGGCGGCTCGCTGTTCATGCTGCTGGCGCTGCTGGCCATGTGGCACATCGCCGGCACCACCGACATCCCGGTGCTGCTGCGCACGCGCTTCGCGCCGGCCACGCAGGGCTGGATGTTCCTGGCCTTCGTGCTCGCCTTCGGGGTCAAGCTGCCGCTGTTCCCGCTGCATAGCTGGCTGCCGGACGCTTATACCGAGGCGCCGTCCGCCGCGACGGCCCTGCTGTCCGGCGTGCTCGCCAAGGCCGGGGCCTACGGCTTCCTGCGCTTTGCGATCGCCATGCTGCCGGCGGCGTCGCATCGCTATGCGCCCTGGATGATCACGCTCGGCATCATAGCCGTGATCTACGCGGCGATCATCGCTCTCGCGCAGACCGACATGAAGCGGCTGGTGGCCTATTCCTCGCTGTCGCATATGGGGCTGGTGCTGGTCGGGCTGTTCACGCTCAACGCCACCGGCATCGATGGTGCCGTGTTCGTCATGCTGAGCCACGGCATCATCATCGCCGCCCTGTTCTTCGTCGTGGCCATGCTGGGCGACCGCGCCGGCACACGGACCGTCAGCGGCTTCGGCGGCGTGGCGGGCCGAATGCCGGTGCTGGCGAGCCTGGCGATGCTGTTCGCCATGGCCAATATCGGCCTGCCCGGCACCGGCAGCTTCGTCGGCGAGCTGCTGGTGATGATCGGCGCCATCCATGTCGGCTTCTGGGTGGCGCTGCTGTCCGGCTCGGCGATGATCCTGGGTGCCGTCTACATGCTGGTGCTGTATCGCCGCGTCATGTTCGAGGGCGTGGGCAGCCTGGTGACGGCGTTGCGCGACCTGTCGCCGCGCGAGGTGGCGGTGCTGGCGCCGCTCGCCGCCGTCACGCTGTGGATGGGCATCTATCCGTCCTCCTTCACCCGCGTCTTCGACCCTGCGGTGACCGCGATCGCGGCCATGCGCGGCGAGGGTCCGGTCGCCCTTGGAACGCCGCCGGCCGCGACGGTGCCGGTGGCCCACGATCTGCCGGCGGGCCATGGCTGAGGATGCCTGCCCGAGCGGGATCGGAACGGCATCGGCGGTGACGCCGTAGGGTCGGCTCCGGAACCGTCGACCCTGCCGGCAGCCTTCCCGGCGCGATCCGTGCGTGGCCATGCGCCGCGACACCCGGCGGACCTGCCTGAACGGGAAGGCGACGCGCGACCGGTCGGATGGGCAGGTGCTGGTTGCGCGCGGCTTCCCGGACGCTACCTGATAAGGATGCCCGACACCCTTCTCGCCCCCGACATCCTCGAACTGCCGCGGCCGCCGCTGCCGACCCGGCTGCGCAGCCAGGCGGAATCCTTCCTGGTACTGCGTCGCAATCCGCTCGAGCTCTGGGGGAGGCCCGCCTATCGCGAGCTGGTCCTGCCCGGCACGTTCCTGGGACGCAAGCAGATCATGCTGAACGACCCGGTGGCGATCCGCCACGTGCTGCTGGGCAACCACGAGAACTACGTCCGCAACGAGGCGGCCCGGCGCGTGCTGCGGCCGGTGCTGGGCGACGGGCTGTTCCTGGCGGAAGGCGAGGCGTGGCGGCACCAGCGCCGGGTGATCGCGCCAGCACTCGCGCCGCGGGTGATGCCGATCCTGTCGCGGCACATCGTCTCGGTCGCCGCAGCCGCCGAGGACGAGATGGCGCAGACGGGCAGCCGGCCGTTCGAGCTGATGCCGGTGCTGCAGCGCCTCACCCTCGACATCGCCGGCCAGTCGATGTTCTCGCTCGAGATGCGCGCGTTCGGGTCCGAGCTCCGCACGCTGCTGATCCGCTACGCGCACGACTTCGCCAAGGTCGGCCTGCTCGACATGATGCTGCCGGCAGGCTGGACCACGCCGCTCGATCGCGGCCGGGCCCGCTTCCGCGAGGACTGGCTGGCGCTGATGGACCGCATCATCGCCGCCCGCACGGCGCAGGACGTGCCCGGCGACGAGGCGCCGCGCGACCTGTTCGACCTGCTGCGCCAGGCGCGCGACCCCGAGACCGGTCGCGGCTTCGAGCACGCGCTGCTGTGCGACGAGGTCTCGACGCTGATCCTGGCGGGTCACGAGACCACGGCCGTCTCGCTGTTCTGGGCCTGCTATGCGGCAGCCCGCCTGCCGGACTACCAGGAGGCGATCGCCGAGGAGGCGGAGGGGCTGGATCTGTCGCCGGACGGGGCCGCCGCCTCGCTGTCGCGCCTGACCTTCACCCGGGCCTTTCTCGACGAGGCGCTTCGGCTGTATCCGCCGGCCTACCTGATCGTGCGGCAGGCCAAGCAGGCCGACGTGATCGCCGGCGAACCGGTCGAGCCGGGCACGGTGGTCAGCGTCTCGCCCTGGGTGCTGCATCGTCACGAGGCGCACTGGTTCCGGCCGAACGCGTTCGATCCCGGCCGCTTCATGCCGGGTGCGCCAGCGCCGGACCGGATGGTCTACATGCCGTTCGGCGCCGGCCCCAGGATCTGCGTCGGCGCGCAGTTCGCGCTGGCCGAGGCGACGCTGGTGCTGGCCAGGCTGGTGCGGCGCTTCAGGCTGACGCTGTCCGGCACCGGCGAGGTGCTGCCGCGCGGCCTGGTCACCACGCAGCCGGATCGGCCGGTGCGGTTCCGGCTGGTCGCGCGCTAGCACGCCACCCTCGACGGCGCGACATCGGCAGCGCCATGACGACCGGCCTGACGGCGGCTGGCGAAGGCCTGCATCCCGACGACCATCCGGGATCGCTCGGCGATGCGGGAGTCCGCGCGCGCCGCCTGGCCATGCTCGACGATCCGCACGTCCGTGCCCTGACCGATCATGTCCGCGCGCTGCGTGCGGACGGCCGGGGCTACGTGCCGGATTTCGATCCGCTCGACGGCGGCAGCGCGGCCCGGCTGCTGTTCCTGCTGGAAAAGCCGGGTCCGAGGACGGTGCCGCCGGCGGGATCGGGCTTCGTGAGCCGGAACACCAACGATCCGACCGCGAAGGCCTGCCGCGCCTTCATGCTCCAGGCCGGCATCGATCGCCACGACACCGTGATCTGGAACACCGTCCCGTGGTGGAACGGCACCATGGCCCTGACCGGCGCGGAGCTGCGCGCCGGCGCGTCGGCGTTGCGCGACACGATGCGCCTGCTGCGGGCCGTGCGCGGCGTCGTCCTGGTCGGCAACCGGGCGGCGGAGCATGGCGGCCCGGCGCTGGACGGGCTGGGCCTGCAGACGTTCCGCAGCGTGCATACCGGCATGCAGGCCCGGAACGGCAAGCACAGCCGCGACCGCTGGCTGGCGATCCCCGAGCTGTGGCGCCAGGCCTGGCAGGCGGTGAGCTGAGCCTGTCCGGCCGGGCCTGCTGTCCGCACCCCTCGGCCTGGCCGCCTCGGCGCACACAAAAAAGGCCCCGGGGTTGCCCCCGGAGCCTTGCATTGTCTGTCGACCCGAACCGTGAGGCCCTGGTCAGACCGCCTTCGCGTTGGAGAAGAGGGTCACCCAGGTCACTCCGCGTGGAGCCGTTGTCAGGCAATGAGACACTGGATCACCTCCTTTCAGTTGTTTCGTCATGCCCAACCTATGGGGGGATACGATGATTCGCAAGACCCTTCAGGAAGATGGCTCCCGGCAGCGGTCGTCGCCGCTGTCCGGCAGGGCCAGACGATAGGTCGCGGCCAGGGCGTCGGTGGCGCTGCAGTAGCGGCGGCGGGTGGTCTGCGTCGCCATCTCCTCGAACCGGGCCACGCTTTCGTCCGCCTGCAGGCGCAGGGTCTGGATCAGGATGCGACGCGGCGAGCCGGCCGGCGCCGGATCGGCAGGATCGGGGGCTGCCAAGAGCAGCAGGGTCGCCGGCATGCCCGAGACCTTGGCGCGCGCGAACACCACCGAGCGGCCGCGCCCGTCGAGCGTGGCGGTTCGGGCGCCGTCCGCCGTCTCCATCTCCACCACGTCCCAGCCGCGGGCGCCCTCGGACCGCGGCAGCATGGTCACGATCAGCGAGGCCGACGATCCCGGCTGGCGTCCTTCCACCACCAGCCCCTGCCGGCCGTCCGGCGCCAGATGCGGCACCAGGTTGGCGCCTTCCTGGAGCTGCAGCGGGATCAGGTCGGTGATGCGGCCGGTGCCGCGGGCGACGCAGCCGCCGAGCGGGATCATGAGCGCGGCGGCGGACAGGAACGGCAGGATGGAAGGGATCATCGGCCGACCCTACCGGCCGGGACGGGCGGCGCGAAGCCCGTGCGGGGGCTCAGACGTCCAGCTCGACCGAGCGCGCGTTCTCCTGGATGAACTGGAAGCGGAGCTCCGGCCTGCGGCCCATCAGGCTCTCGACCCGCTGCTCGGTCGCGTCCCGGTCCTCCGGGGCGGCGACCACCTTCAGCAGGGTGCGGTGGGCGGGGTCCATGGTGGTGCGCTTGAGGTCGGCCGGCGGCATCTCGCCCAGGCCCTTGAAGCGGCTGACCTCGACCTTGGCGTTGGGCTTGAAGCCGGACTTCAGCTTGCGCTCGCGGTCGCGGTCGTCCATCGCGTAGATCGTCTTCGCCCCCTGGGTCAGGCGGTAGAGCGGCGGCTGCGCCAGATGCAGGTGGCCGCCGCGTATCAGCTCGGGCAGCTCGCGATAGAAGAAGGTCATCAGCAGCGAGGCGATGTGCGCGCCGTCCACGTCGGCGTCGGTCATGATGATGACGCGGCCGTAGCGCAGCCGGGCGCCGTCGTAGCGCGGTCCCTGACCGCAGCCGAGCGCCTCCACCAGGTCCTTGAGCTCCTGGTTGCCGCGCAGCTTCTCGACCGAGGCGCTGGCGACGTTCAGGATCTTGCCGCGCAGCGGCAGCACCGCCTGGGTCTCGCGGTTGCGCGCCTGCTTGGCCGAGCCGCCGGCGCTGTCGCCCTCGACCAGGAAGATCTCGGTCTCCTCCGCCTTCTCGCGGGTGCAGTCGGTGAGCTTGCCGGGCAGCCGCAGCCGCCGGGTCGGGCTCTTGCGCGCGGTGTCCTTGAGCTCGCGACGGCGCAGCCGGTCCTCGGCGCGCTCGATGATCGCCGCCAGCAGCGCGTCCGCCTGCGCCGGATGGCCGGCGAGCCAGTGGTCGAACCGGTCGCGCAGCGCGGTCTCGACCAGGCGGGTGGCCTCGCCGCTGGTCAGCTTCTCCTTGGTCTGGCCCTGGAACTGCGGGTCGCGGATGAAGGCCGACAGCTTGGCCGCCACCGCGCCCAGCAGGTCCTCTGCGGTGACCTGGGCCGCCCGCTTGTTGGCGCGCGCCTCGCCCCAGCCGCGCAGGCCCTTGAACAGGGCGTTGCGGAAGCCGGTCTCGTGGGTGCCGCCCTGCGGCGTCGGGATGGTGTTGCAGAAGGAGGCGAGCGTGGCCTCGCCCGCCTCGAGCCAGGCGACCGCCCATTCGACCCGTCCGGTCTGCGCGCCGTTCGGCCCCGACGGCAGGTCGGCCTCGCCGGACCACAGCTCCGACAGCAGGGCCGCGTTGTCGCCGAGCTCGTCGCGCAGGCTGTCGGCAAGGCCGCCCGGGAAATGCAGCAGCGCCTTCTCAGGCGTGTCCTCGCGGCCCCGGAGCAGCGACGGATCGCACTCCCAGCGTATGGTGACGCCGCGGAACAGGAACGCCTTGGAGCGGCACAGCCGGTAGAGCCTGAGCGGCGAGAAGGCGAGCGGCCCGAAGATCTGCGTGTCGGGCACGAAGCGGATCTGCGTGCCGCGCCGGTTCTGCGTCGGCCCGATCTTCTCCAGCCGGCCGGTCGGGCGGCCGCGCTCGTAGGACTGGCGCCACACCGCGCGGTCGCGCGCCACCTCCACCTCCAGCAGCGACGACAGCGCGTTCACCACCGAGGAGCCGACCCCATGCAGGCCGCCCGAGGTGGCGTAGGCCTTGCTGGAGAACTTGGCCCCCGAATGCAGCGTGGTGAAGATCACCTCCAGCGCCGAGCGGTCCTTGAATTTCGGGTGGGCATCGACCGGGATGCCGCGGCCGTTGTCGCGCACGGTGAGCTGGTTGCCCGGATCGAGCGTGACGTCGATGGTGGTGGCGTGGCCGGCCACCGCCTCGTCCATGGCGTTGTCGATGATCTCGGCAGCCAGATGGTGCAGCGCGTTCTCGTCGGTGCCGCCGATATACATGCCGGGGCGGTGGCGCACCGGCTCCAGCCCTTCCAGCACCTCGATGTCGCGCGCCGAGTAGCTGCCCGCGTCCGCGGCCGGCGGCGCCTCCTTGCGGCCGGCTTGCCTGGATGCCGGCGCGGCCGGGCTCCGGGCGGTGGTCGGGGATGGGGCCCTGGGCGTGTGCGAGAACAGATCGTTCATGGTTGGTTCTCATCCCCGGCGGCGAGCGCGTCAAGATACACCCGGCGCGACCGACGTGTGAATCGCGGCAGACGCTTCTTGCCGTTTCGCCGCCGCGTTGCAACATGCACCCCAAGGTATGCCGTCCCCACCGGCCGGCCCGGGGGTGCGCGCGTATGGGTCTGGTCAAGTTCGCGCTGAAGTTCCGCATCACCTTCTACGTGATGGCGGTGCTGATCATGCTGGCCGGCGGCGGCGCTGCGGTGGTCATGCCCAAGGACGTGCTGCCGGACGTCAACATCCCGGTGGTCGACATCATCTGGACCTATACCGGCCTCGACACGCCGGACATGCAGAACCAGGTCACGTCGTACAACGAGCTCGCTCTGTCCAACAACGTCGTCGGCATCCGCGACATGGAAAGCACGACGCTGCAGGGCATCACCATCACCAAGGTGTATTTCCAGCCCGGCGTCGACATCTCGCTGGCCCTCAGCCAGGTGGTGGCGGCGACCAACGCGATCCGCGGCCTGCTGCCGCCGGGCATCCAGCCGCCGGTGGTGATCCGCTTCTCCGCCTCCTCGGTGCCGGTGATCCAGATCGCCGCCACCTCCGACGTCGAGAGCCAGGCCAGCGTCTACAACTACGTGCGCTTCCGGCTGCGCTCGACCCTGCAGACGACACCCGGCTCCACCATGCCGCCGCCCTATGGCGGCGTGCCCGAGCAGGTGATGATCGACCTCGATCCGCACGCGCTGCAGGCGTACGGGCTGACGCCGATGCAGGTGGTGAACCAGATCAACGCCCAGAGCCTGACGCTGCCGTCGGGTCTGGCGAAGTTCGGCCAGACCCAGTTCATCATGCGGCTGAACACGCTGCCCAAGGTGCTGGACAACCTCAACACCATCCCGATCAAGCTGGTGAACGGCTCGCCGATCCTGCTGCGCGACGTCGGCTGGGCGCGGGCGGGCGGCCCGCCGCAGCAGAACATGGTGCACGTCAACGGCAAGAACGGCCTGCTGCTGCCGGTGCTGAAGAACGGCCCGACCTCGACGCTCGACATCGTCAACACGGTGAAGTCGATGATGCCCGGCATCATCGCGGCAGCGCCCAAGGACATCCACATCGTCTCGCTGTTCGACCAGTCGGTGTTCGTCACCGAGGCGATCAAGGACGTGGCCGAGGAGGGGCTGATCGCGGCGGCCCTGACCGGGCTGATGATCCTGCTGTTCCTGGGCTCCTGGCGGGCGACGCTGGTGGTGCTGGTCTCGATCCCGCTGGCGGTGCTGAGCTCGCTGGCGATCCTGGCCGCCATCGGCGAGACCATGAACGTGATGACCCTGGGCGGGCTGGCGCTCGCCGTCGGCATCCTGGTCGACGACGCGACGGTGGCGATCGAGAACACCTACCGGGTGCTGGAGAGCGGCAAGGACTTCCGCGAGTCGGTGGTGGAAGGGGCCGCCACGATCGCCAAGCCGACGCTGATCTCGACGCTGTCGATCTGCTCGGCCTTCATCTCGGTGCTGTTCCTGGTGGGGGCCCCGAAGTTCATCTTCACCCCGCAGGCGCTGGCGGTGGTGTTCGCCATGCTGGCCTCCTACCTGCTGTCGCGCACGCTGGTGCCGATCCTGATCGACGTGCTGGTCGGCCCTGAGCACAGGAAGCAGGCGGAGGCGAAGAAGCAGGATGGGGGCAACGCCAGGAAGCCCGGCTTCTTCAAGCGCATCCATGGCGGGTTCGAGCGCGGCTTCGACAAGTTCCACCGCGGCTATATCGGCCTGCTGCACGTGGTGCTGGCGCGCCGGCTGCTGACCTCCGGGGTGGTCGGGCTGGTGCTGCTGCTCAGCGCCTGCCTGTTCCCGTTCCTGGGCCAGGACTACTTCCCGCAGATCGAGAGCGGCCAGATCACGCTGCACGTGCGCGCCCGGTCCGGCACCCGCATCGAGGAGGCGGCCAAGCTGTTCGCCCGGGTGGAGGACACGATCGGCGAGACGGCGGGCAAGGGCAACGTGCTGGCGGTGGTCGACAATATCGGCCTGCCCTCGGTGAACTATAACCTGGCCTTCAACGACGGCACGTTTGTCGCCTTCTCCGACGGCCAGGTGCTGCTCACGCTCAAGCCCGGGGTCAACGGCAACGCGGTGACCAAGAAGCTGCGCGTGGTGCTGCGCCAGCGCTTCCCCGACACGATCTTCTATTTCCAGCCGGCCGACATCATCACCCAGATCCTGGATTTCGGCGTGCCGTCGCAGATCGACGTGCAGGTGCATGGCCGGCATCAGGACATCGACCTCAAGATGGCCAGGACCCTGGAGGCGCGGCTGCGTCAGCTGCCCGGCCTGGTCGACGTGCATTTGCAGCAGGTGGTGGACGCGCCGGAGTTCCTGGCGCAGATCGACCGCCAGCGGGCGGCCGAGCTCGGCCTGACCGAGCAGCAGGTGGCGAACCAGCTCAACATCTCGCTGTCCGGCAGCTTCCAGGTGGCGCCGAACTTCTGGACCGATCCCAAGACCGGCATCCCCTGGCAGGTGACGGTGCAGACGCCGGAATACCGGCTCGACAACTTCGCCCAGGTGGCGAACACGCCGCTGGTCACCGGCGACGGCGGCCAGACCGGCGCGCAGCCGATCAGCCTGCTCAGTAACGTCGCCACCTTCCATCGCGACACCGAGCAGTCGGTGCTGAGCCACGTCAACACCGAGCCGACCTACGACGTCTATGCCGCCGTGCAGGACACCGACCTCGGCACCGCGGCCAAGGAGATCGGGCGCGTGGTCAAGGAGGAGCAGAAGCACCTGCAGGCGCCGGACAAGATCGTGGTGCGCGGCCAGATCGAGAGCATGAACAGCGCCTTCTTCCACATCGAGATCGGGCTCGTGGTGGCGGTGGTGGCGGTGTACCTGCTCATGGTGCTGAACTACCAGGACTGGGGCGATCCGTTCGTGGTGCTGTGCGCGCTGCCGCTGGTGTTCTGCGGCATCATCCTCAGCCTGTTCATCACCCACACCACCTTCTCGATCGCCTCCCTGATGGGCGCGATCATGAGCGTGGGCGTGGCGTCGGCGAACTCGATCCTGCTGGTGACGTTCGCGCGTGAGCATCGCGAGCAGAATGGCGGCTCGGCCGTCGAGGGCGCGATCGCCGCCGGCGAGGCCAGGCTGCGGCCGGTGCTGATGACCGCCGGCGCCATGGTGGTCGGCCTGATCCCGATGGCGCTGGATCTGGGGCAGGGCGGCGAGCAGAATGCGGCGCTGGCGCGCGCCGTGATCGGCGGCATCACGGTGGGCACCTGCTCCACCCTGCTGTTCGTGCCGTTCCTCTACAGCCTGCTGCGCGGGGGCGACGTGAAGGCCCCGGAGGATTACGTATGAGCCCGCTCGAGCATGACGGCGACCATCGGGACACGCGCGACGAGAGGCAGGAGGGCGGGGACCGTCCGGAGACGGCCGAGGCCCGCAAGCCCAAGGACGACGCGGCCGAGCAGAAGGAGCAGGAGCCTCCGCCGCCGGCGCCGAGGCGGCGGCTGGCGCTCTATGTCGCGATCCCCGTGCTGCTGCTGGTCGGCTGGGGCGGCTACGTGCACTGGCGCCAGTCAAGCGACGCCAACGGAACCCTCAAGCAGTCGCAATCCTCGGTGCCCGAGGTGCATGTCGCGTCGCTGAAGCACACCTCCGACGTCGCCGCGACCTCGCTGCCGGGCCAGACGCTCGCCTTCGCCTCAGCCGACCTCTACGTGCGGGCCACCGGCTATGTCGAGCAGCGTCTGGTCGATATCGGCAGCCATGTGAGGAAGGGCGACCTGCTGCTCAAGATCGCAGCACCCGACCTCGACCAGCAGCTCGCCCAGGCGCAGGCGCAGCTCGGCCAGGTGCAGGCGCAGCTGGCGCAGGCTCAGGCCAGCCTGGGGCAGGCGCAGTCGAACTCGAAGCTCGCCAAGGTGAACAGCGCCCGCTCGCAGATCCTGTCGAGCGAGGGCTGGGACACCAGCCAGAACCGCGACACCCAGGTCACCAACTTCGAGGTCAGCTCCAAGAGCGTGCGCAGCGCGCAGGCGGGCATCGGCGTCGCGGTGGCGAACGTGCGGGCGCAGCAGGCGACGGTCGACCGGCTGGTGGCGCTGACCGGGTTCGAGAACGTGACCGCGCCGTTCGACGGCGTCATCACCCAGCGCAACATCGACGTCGGCAACCTGGTGCAAAGCGACACCAGCAACGGCACGCCGGCGCTGCATATCGACCAGGAGACCACGCTGCGGTGCCAGGTCTATGTGCCGCAGAGCCAGTTCGCCGGCATCCATGTCGGCCTGCCAGCGCATGTGACGGTGCCCGAGCTGCCCGGCCAGGTGTTCAAGGCGGTCGTCTCGCGTTCGTCGGTGTCGCTGGCGCAGAACTCGCGCTCGCTGCTGGTGGAGGTCGATATCGACAACCGCGAAGGCAGGCTCGCGCCCGGGCTGTTCGTGACGGTGGGGTTCGACATCCAGCGCTCGATGCCGGCGGTGATCATACCGGATGCGGCGCTGATCTTCGATCAGGAGGGGCTGCACGTCGCGGTGGTCGACAAGGACAGCAAGGTCGCGATGCGCCCGATCAGCATCGCGCGCGATACCGGAACCGAGGCCGAGCTGCGCGACGGGCTCGGCGGCGACGAGAAGGTGATCGTCAATCCGCCGACCGATCTGAACCAGGGCCAGACCGTGCACGTGCTGCCGGACAAGCCGCCGGCGGGCAAGGCCAAGGCGGCAGCCGGCTGAACGGACCGCTGCGGGCGCGCGGCCGGGCTGAAACAGAAGGGGGACCGCGTCGCCGCGATCCCCCTTCACCCCCACCCCTGGGAAGACGTCCGGCGTGCGGTCAGCCCTTGTGGGCGTGACCCATCGCCCGGATCCGGCGAACGCGGGCCGGATGGCTTGGAAGGCTTGGCGCGGCGCAGCTCTCGTAGCTGGCCGGCTGGACGATGTCCTTGGCCTCCGCGTAGCCACCCAGATCGGCGGCGTTGTTCAGCACCGCGACCTCGTCGAACATGCTGACCCGCTGCTGGCAGAACGCCACGCCGGCCTTCAGCCCGCGCTCGGACTGCACGTTGGCGAGCTGGGTGATGTAGTCGTCATGCGCGGTCTGCGCGCCGCGGCCGTAGGTGGTGCGGAAATAGCTGTTCAGCGCCGTCTCCTCGGCGTTGAGGTCCGGATGGAACTTCTCGACGAAGGCGTTGTAGCGGTCCTGCACGTTGCAGGAGAGCGCCGTCACCATGAGCTCGGTCTTCAGCCCCTGCACGTTGAACGCCTGCCGCGCCGAGGAGATGCCGCACTGACCGGCAGCCCAGGCCTGGCCGGTCACCAGGGTAACGACGGCCATCCCTGCTGCGACGCGTCCCATGAGGAATGGCATGCTGTTCTCCGGGCCAGTCTGTGGCGGCGACGACTGACGAGTCGGGCCGTATGCTCATCTGACAGGTGAAGTAGCCGCCGTAAAGTGCCGTTCCGCAAGCATTATCCTACCAGCCACGGTGCCAGGATGTGCGGTGTGGCGAAACTGCATCTGTTTGCACGGTCTGACATGGGCAAAACCGCCGCCCCCCCCGACCGGCACCCCGGAAGCCGGTGAATGGCGCCGTCCTGCGGCTCCGAGTCGCGGAGTGCCCAGTCTATCGCCGCTGCGGGTTTTGGCCTAATGCACTGTCCCCCGCATTTGGCGCGGGTTGCCAGCTTCGGAGCTACGAGTGCGCGCGCGAACCACTGCATCCCTGCTGACCACCGGTCTCCTGATCGCCGGTTGCGCGCACAAGCCCGCTCCGGCCCCGGTCGCCGCGGCCGAGCCGGATCCGTTCGGCTATCAGAAGGTGTCGGCCGTCTGCACGGTCAGCCCGGTCGCGACCGGTCCGGCCGGCGACAGCGCCACGATGAGGGCCCGCTCCGACGACGGCCTGTGCGCGGTTGCGGTGTCACAGCCCGACGGCACCGCCTATGCGTCGTTCGTGCTGCAGACGCTGCCCGCGCACGGCAAGGCGTTCATCCACAACTACAACAACCAGACCCTGATCGACTACACGGCCACCACCGCCTATGCCGGACCGGACAGCTTCACCGTCAGCCTGATCCCGAGCGGCGGCGGCGCGCGCGTGCCGATGGTGGTGACGGTGTCCGACGATGCGACCGGCGTCGTGCGCCCGGCGGCGGTGGTGCCCTACGCAGCGGCGCCGACGACGACGCACAACGCGCACAAGACGACGACCAAGACGCGCCACAGGAAGAAGACCGCCGCCACCTCCTGAGCGGTCGCGGATCAGGCGGCCTTGCCGTCCTCGTCGCCGGTCAGCGCCAGCAGCGCGTCGCGCCCGAGGCGGGTGCAGAACTCGCCGAACCCCTCCTCCTCGTCGCCCTGCTCCGCCCAGGCCGCGAACAGCGGCGCGAACTTCTCCCCGAGCCTGCCTTCCGGCACCCGGTCGAGCAGCCGGAACGACAGGCTCTGGCCGTCGAAATCGCCACCGACATAGATCGCGTAGTGGCCGGGAACGCGGCCGACAAGGCCGATATCGCCGGAATAGGAGCGGGCGCAGCCGTTCGGGCAGCCGGTGATGCGCAGGCTGATGCGCCGGTCCTGCAGCCCGTGCCGGCGCAGCAG
Organism: uncultured Acetobacteraceae bacterium; assembly: GCA_964236105.1. Lineage (GTDB taxonomy): Bacteria > Pseudomonadota > Alphaproteobacteria > Acetobacterales > Acetobacteraceae > Lichenicola. The sequence goes on from CAXSBC010000005.1 coordinate 213,776, forward strand.
GGTCTCCAGGCTGTCCACGATCGGCTCGCGGACGCGCTCGGCCTCGGTGAGAGCCAGGCCGCAGGTCGGCAGGGCCGGGCAGGCGAGGGCGAAGCGGGAGAAGGTCGACAGCGCCGTGGCCGGCACGACCCCATGCCCCGCCAGGATCTGGTCGACGGCGTCGCGATCCTCGGGGCGGATGTTGGACAGCAGCACGTCCTGCTGCCCGGTCATCACCGGGTCGACGCCGAATCGCTGCACCACCTCGCGTAACGCGGTGCGGAGCGTCACGCTTCCGGTATCCTGGATGCGGCCGGAGGGCACCGGCACGCCGAGCCACCACAGGCCGTCGCCCTGCTCGTTCCAGCCGAGCAGGTCGGGAATGTGCAGCCGGTCCATCGGCCGGGCCGTCTCGAGCGTCGCGCCGTAGTAGGACTCGAGCGTCTGCCGGGTCCAGTCGAGGCCGCGATCCTCGATGACGTATTTCAGCCTGGCGCGACGACGATCGGTGCGGTCGCCGTGATCGCGCTGCAGCCGGATCACCGCCTCGGCGATCGCCAGCAGCCGGTCCGGGCCCACGAAGCAGATCGGCGTGGCCAGCCGGGGGAAGGTGTTGGCCCGGTTGTGCGTCATGCCGAGCCCGCCGCCGATGGCGATGTTGTAGCCGGTCAGCACGTCCTGCGCGTCGAACAGCGCGATCGCCGCGAGGTCGTTGGCCAGCACGTCGGCGCTGTTGTCCTCGGGCACGGCGAGGCCGATCTTGAACTTCCTGGGCAGGTAGGTCGGGCCGTACAGGGTCTCGGTCTCGTCAGCGCCCGCGACCGGCTCCTCGTCAAGGAAGATCTGGAAGTAGCCGCGGCTTTTCGGCAGCAGGGCGGCAGACAGCATCAGCGCGTCGTCGCGCAGGCGGGTGTGCCTCGCGTCGCGTCGCGGCGCGGTGGTGGTCAGGATGTTGCGCACCACGTCGCCGCAGGCCGACAGCGTGGTGAGCAGCGTGTGGTTGATCGCCGCGATCGTCGGCTTCAGCTCGCCCTTCAGCACGCCGTGCAGCTGGATCGCCTGGCGCGTGGTGATGCGCAGCGTGCCGTTGGCATGCTCGTCCGCCAGCCGGTCGAGGCCGAGATACTGCTCGGCCGTCAGCATGCCGCCGGGCATGCGCACGCGGACCATGAACTGGTAGTCCTTCTCGAGCTTCTGCTGCTTGAGCGCGGTCGCGGTGTCGCGGTCGAACTGCTCGTAGCTGCCGTGGAACTTGAGCAGGTTGTAGCCGTCCTCGCTGACCTGCGCGCCGCCTTCGGCGAGCTCCTCGGCCAGGCGTCCGCGCAGGCCGTGGCTTGCCGCCTTGAGCGTCTCGACCCCGGAAAGCTTCTTCGGCGCCGGGTCCGACAGCGTGCCCGGCGTGGCGATGATCTGATCTGGCACGATGCTGATCCTGGAGAAAAAGCCGGGAACGGGTCCCCCGGTCATGGAGATCGGAACTTGCGAGGTCGGCGGCAACCGGGCCCGGCCGCCCGTTTGCATGACGTCCGGAGCCCTGCGACGGCGTCGGCGACGCCGCATGGTCTGGCCGCGACGCCAACCACAACAGCATATGGTATGGCGGGACCCGAGTAGAACAGTGCTCGGACGCAGGTCTGCCGGACCACGGCGCAGAACCGTGCTTCACGCGCGCACGGCCGGCATCCGGCCGCGGGCGGGCGGCTTGCTAGATGGAGAAGCTGATCGGCTCCGCCAGCGGACGACGCAGACCGGCACCCTCCGCCCGACGCACCAGATCGTCGAGCGTGAGGCCGTGCAGCTCCGCGCGCAGCGTATCGTCGAGATGGCGCCAGATCGGCTCCACCACGCGTCCGAACAGCTCGCCGACCGGCCCGTCCTCGGCGCCGACATCCTCCGACACGGCGGTCTCGACGACCTCGGAAAGACGGATGTCGCGACGCGGCCGGCCGAGCCGGTAGCCGCCGCGGGGCCCGCGCACGCTCTCCAGCAGGGAGGAGCGGGACAGCGTCTGCAGCAGCGGCTCGATGCCGCGACGCGCGAGACCGGCACGCTCGGCGATGTCGGCGGCGCTGACCGTGCCGGCGCGTCCGGCATTGAAGGCGACATCGAGCATGATCACGACCGCCACCATCGCCCTGTCGCGCCGAAGCAGCATCTTCCGTGATCTCCGTGCCTGTGATGACGACTCTGCGACCAGAGCCTGCCACGGTGCATAACAGGTGGCCGTCGTCTTATCCACGATTCAGATCGGTGTTATTAGGCTGGCCATGGCACGCATCAACCGGATTTCCACCAAGGCATCGGTCGGACTGGGCGACGAGGCAATGCCGCCGACGCAGTTCGCAGCCCCGCGCGGACGCATCTATCCCAGCATCGTCGAGACCATCGGCGGCACGCCGCTCGTGGCCCTGCCGCGCCTGACCCGCGAGGACGGGCTGCTGGCGCGCATCGCGCTGAAGCTCGAGTTCTTCAATCCGCTGGGCTCGGTCAAGGACCGTATCGGCGCGGCGATGCTGCTCTCGGCCGAGCGGGACGGCACCATCACGCCGGGCCGGACGGTCCTGGTTGAGCCGACCTCGGGCAACACCGGCATCGCGCTGGCGTTCGTCGCGGCCTCGCGCGGCTACCGGCTGATCGTCACCATGCCGGAAGGCGCCTCGATCGAGCGACGCAAGATGCTGCGGCTGATGGACGTGCAGCTCGAGCTCACCCCGTCGCGCCTGGGCATGGCCGGCGCGATCGCGCGCGCCCGGGAGATCCTGGACAGCACGCCGGACAGCTGGATGCCGCGCCAGTTCGACAACCCGGCCAATCCCGACATCCATGCCGCCACCACGGCCGAGGAGATCTGGGTCGACACCGACGGCGCCGTGGACATCGTGGTGGCGGGGATCGGCACCGGCGGCACGGCGACGGGCATCGCGCGCGCGCTGAAGCCGCGTCGGCCGGGGCTTGCGGTCTGGGGCGTCGAGCCGGCGGAGAGCGCGGTGCTCAACGGCGACGAGCCCGGGCCGCACGGCATCCAGGGCATCGGCCCCGGCTTCTGTCCGGGCGTGCTGCAGCTCGACGTGCTGGACGGGGTGATGACGGTGTCCGAGCGCGAGGCGATCGCGGCCGCGCGCCGCTGCGCCCGTCTGGAGGGGCTGCCGATCGGCATCTCGTCAGGAGCCGCCCTGCACGCGGCGTTGATGCTGGCCCGCAAGCCCGAGCACGCGGACAGGCAGATCGTGGTGATCATCCCGTCCTTCGCCGAGCGCTATCTGTCGACGTCCCTGTTCGCGGGCCTCGGCTAGAGCCGGGTCCTGCCTGGGTGTCGGGGAGGATCGTCCCCGGCACCCGGCCTGTCCGCGCGGCCGGCCTCGGCGATAGGCCGGAGCGTCCGTTCGTCTAGCGGAGGATGATCTCGACGCGCCGGTTCTGCGGCTCGCGCACGTCCGGGCCGGTGGCGACCAGCGGATGCCTGTCGCCGAAGGCATGGATGTCGATCGCCGTCGTCGGTACGCCGTCATGCACGAGTTCCGCCTGCACGGTCCGGGCGCGACGCATCGACAGGCCCTGGTTGTAGGCGGCACCCCGCGCGCCGCCGGCGATCGAGGAGTTGTCGGCATAGCCGTTCACCTCGATCCGCGTGGTCTGCACGTGAGTGGAGGCCTGCGCCGCCTGCGCCACGATCTGCCGGGCGCGGGCGGTGAGCACGGAGCGGTCCCAGTCGAAGAACACCAGGTAGGTGCGGGCCTCGGCGATCGGCGGCGCCGCCGGCACGGCGGGAGCCAGGATCGGCGGCGGCGGCGGTGCCGGATTGAGCTCGTAGCGCACGCCGAGCAGCAGGGTGTGGTTGTAGTTGGTCGTGATGTCCTGGTTGCCCCGGGCGGTGCCGTAGGGCTTGGCGCCGTTGCCGCCCTCCTCGCCGATCGAGTCGCCGGTGAAGCGCTGCGGCCCGAGGATCGAGTAGAAGCGGTATTCAAGCGTGGTCGACAGCCCCACCACCCACGGCACCGGGAACGACAGGCCGAAGATGCCCTGATAGGCGAAGCTGCCGTCGCTGGTGCCGCCGATCCGCTCGGCATAGGGGTAGCTGGTGCCGGCATAATGCTCGGCGGTGTGCGACCAGCCATAGCCGGCGCCCAGGCCGAAATACGGGTAGAGCCAGCTCTTGCCGATATCCATGTCGAACAGCGCGTTCGCCATGCCGCCGTAGCTCTCCTGCGTGCCGCCGGCGAGGGTGGGGAAGCGGGTGCCGCGGAAATGCTGCAGCGTGTCGTTGCGGTAGTTGCCTTCGATCTCGAGCCTGAGCCCGTTGCCGAAGCCCCAGCCGACGCTGCCGAGCCCGGCGAGGCCGGGTCCGTAGCGAAGCTCGCCGCTGGGCTGCTGCGACGACAGGCGCACCGTCTGGTCCTGCGCCAGGTTGGCGCCGCCCGCGATCGCTCCATACAGGCCCTGCACCGGCTGCGCGGATGCGGGCACCGCGACCGCTGCCAGGGCGGCGGTCGACGCCGTCAGCAGCCAGATCCGTCTTGTCATCGTCCCACGTCCCTCCGCTTCCGCGTCCGCCGGAAAGGCCGACGCGCGCGCAATGCCGGCAGCCGTGCCGAGGCCGCCCCCGTCGCCTGTTGCACCTAGCGGGTTTTGCCGGCCGGAAAAAGCGCCCGCCGTGCCCACGGCTCCGGTTCCCGGCCGGGCGTGACCGCCGGACCACGGGGCCTCGGACCGCTCACGACAAATGTGACTTTTCGGCAACGTCTGCAGCGACTGGTGACGAACGGTTCCATGCCGGCATTGCATGGGTGGGCTGTCTTGAACTTTAAGTGTCTCGCGAGCCGGGTCACATCTCCCGCAGCTCATCCGGGGTTTTTCCCCTGCCAGAAGGGCGTTCAGCAGGCTTCATGCAGGATTTCAGGAAGATTTTCAGAGTGCGCAGCGATTTTCATAATGATTTGAAAACAGGCCAGGCGGTGTTCGCCTCACGCTCATTTTATCGTCTGACGGCGCGCTCGAGCCGCGACTGGAGTAACGCACGATGACACGCCGGTATCAGTTCAGCCTGCGGGCCGGCCTCGCCGGGTCGATCGCGGCCCTGGCTTTGGCACCCGTGCTCGGCGCGGCGCCGGCCTTCGCGCAGCTCGCCTCCACCTCGTCGGTCGCCGCGTCGACCCCGAGCGACGTGCAGACGTCGCTGCCGCAGGTCACGTCCGGCTTCGCGCCGATCGGGTCCACGACGTTCGCCGCGGCACCAAGCTCGGCCAATACGTCCGTGCTGGGCTCGGGCACCCAGCTCGCCCAGATCGCGCCGCTGCCGTTCGCGGCCACCACCACGCCGTTGAACGCCAGCGCCGGCTCGCCCGCCACCGAGAACGTCCAGGTGACGGGCTCGCGCCTGCGCACCAGCAACACCACCAGTGCCGCGCCGATCACCGTCATCACCTCGGCGCAGATCACGCAGTCGAGCGCGCAGACGCTTGAGGACGTGCTGCGCAAGATCCCGTCCATCGGCACCCAGGGCATATTCTCGAGCAACAACAACGGCGGCAACGGCGCGTCCTGTATCGATCTGCGCAACCTCGGCATCAACCGCACCCTGGTGCTGGTCGATGGCCGTCGCTTCGTGCACACGCCTGACGGCGCCGGGTCGGACTGCGTCGACTTCGACACCATCCCGCTCGCCCTGGTCGACCGGGTCGAGATCCTCAAGGACGGCGCCTCGACCATCTACGGCGCCGACGCGATCGCCGGCGTCATCAACGTCATCCTGAAGAAGAACTTCGTCGGCACGCAGATCAATGTCGGCGGCAATGTCAGCGCCTCGGGCGACGACAAGCAGGGCGACATCCAGGGCACCACCGGCTTCGACTTCGCCCAGGGCCGCGGCAACGTGGCGCTGAGCGGCCGCTATCTCGATCGCGGCCCGATCCTGCAGAAGGATCGCGACTGGGCGACCCCGGTGGTGTCGGGCGAGGCGGGCAATTCGCCCACCGAGCCCTATACCATCGGCTCCGGCTATCCGGTCGCCGGCCGCATCTTCGGCAAGGGCATCACAGGCAGCGACACGGTCATCAGCAACCAGCTGCAGCCGTTCGTGAACAGCTACCAGGGCGCCGGCCTCAACCCCAACATCAACGGCCGCTACGATTACGGCGCGACGCAGCAGCTGAGCGACCGCGAGACGCAGGGCAACTTCGCCGGCAACTCGCACTTCGACATCAACGATCACGCCACCGTCTATCTGCAGGGCTTCTACACCCACAAGGCGACGCAGGAGCAGCTCTCCGGCCAGCCGATCACCGGCAATCCGAACACCGGGCAGAGCTTCGATATTCCGCAGGGCAACCCGTTCGCCGAGGCACTCGGGCTGAACGAGGATCTGCAGGAGTATCGCCGCGACACCGACTTCGCGACGCGCGTCTATAAGACCTCGTCCGATGCCTGGCAGCTCACCGGCGGCGTCCGCGGCAACATCATCGGCAACTACAACTACGACCTGTACTACAGCTATGGCCGAGCGGTGACCACGATCACCACCGACGGGCAGATCAACTTCACCAACCTGGAGCAGACGGTCGGCTTCCAGAGCCTCAATGACGGCGTCGTCGACGACGGCATCTACAACCCCGGCGTCTGCACCGCCCCCTGCGCGCTCGGCAACCCGTTCGGCGCCGGCAACTACAGCGCGGCCGCCGCCAGGTATGCGACCTTCAGCTCGGTGGAGCGCGCCACCTACCAGTTCCGCGACATCGGCGGCACGATCACCAACAACAAGATCGTGCAGCTGCCCTACGGCCCGCTCGGCGTCGCCATCGGCTTCGAGCATCGCGGCGAGCAGGGCTCGGACCGGCCCGACCCGATCATCGAGAGCGGCCAGTCGACCGCGGCCATCAGCGCGCCGACCGGCGGCGGCTTCAACGTGACGGAAGCATTCGGCGAGCTGCAGATCCCGATCCTGAAGAACCTGGTCGGCGCCAAGGACCTGTCGGGCAACATCTCCGGCCGCTGGTCCGACTACAACACCTTCGGCTCGGTGGAGAACTACAAGCTCAGCCTGAACTACTCGCCGACCCGCGACATCCGCTTCCGTGCCAACGTGGCCAGCGGCACCCGCCAGCCGGCGATCTCCGAAGCGTTCGGCGGCAACACCCTGTCCTTCAACGCCGCCACCGATCCCTGCGCGCAGATCAACAGCTACGGCGGGCTTGCCGGCATCGTCGCCGCCAACTGCACCAGGCAGCATGTCGGGCCGGGCAGCGGCTACAGCCAGAGTTCGGCACAGATCGCCACCATCACCGGCGGCAACCCGCGCCTGCTGCCCGAGACCTCGCACACCTACACCATCGGCACCGTCATCACCCCGCGCTGGACGCCGGCGCTGGCGATCACGGTGGACTATTTCCACACCAAGATCGCCAACCAGATCAACTCGCTCAACACCCAGTTCATCGCCGACAGCTGCTACGAAAGCGTCAACTTCAGCAGTCCGCAATGCGCCGCGATCGGCGCCCGCACGGCAACCAACCAGATCAGCACGATCTCCGCGGTCGAGACCAACCTCGGCGAGGTGCACACCAACGGCATCGATGCCGACATCAGCTACCTGATCAGGCTCGGCGGCGGCAACAACATCCAGCTCAGCACCGACCTGACCGACACCATCGGCTACACCGAGCAGCTGGTGCCGAACGGTCCGTTCGTGAACCTGAAGGGCCGGCTGTCGACGATCAGCACCAACATCCTCAGCCTGTCCGGCTATCCGGTCATCCGCGACAACTCGACCATCACCTACTCGAAGGGCGGCTTCAGCTTCAGCTGGACGCTGCGCTACATCGACGGCCTGCTCTACAACAATGGCAGCAACGACGCCGATCCGACCGTCGACCGCTTCACCAGGACCAACGAGGTGTTCTACCACGACATCGAGGCCACCTATAACTGGAAGAAGTTCCAGGTCGTGGCCGGCATCGACAACCTGTTCGACCGCACCCCGCCCTTCGTCGCCGCCGGCACCGGCACCAACACCGATCCGGCCGTCTACGACGTCATCGGCCGGCTGTTCTACGCCAAGCTGCAGTTCCGCTTCTAAGCCGCCGGGACTGTCCGGCCCGCGTCACGCGGGCCGGCACCAGGCAGCGGCCGCGTCGACCTTCGGGTCGCGCGGCCGTTGTCGTATCCGGCGGGCCTCAGTCCGCTGCCGGGAGCTCGTTCAGCATCGGCGCCAGCTGTGCGGCATAGGCCTGCCACCGGCCGACGCCGCGCGCGTTGATCGGCTGGCGCACCTGCTCGCGGCTGGCGGTGCGCACGATGCGGTCCTGCTCGAAGAAGCGCTCGCAGGCCGGGTCCCATGGCAGGTCGAGGAAGGCCAGCACGCGTCGCAGCGTCGCGTCGAAATCGACGATCCAGTCGCCGTGGTCGAGCGTCAGCATCGGGATGCTCAGGACGTCGCGCCAGTGCGCCAGCAGCCGCTCGTGCCGGGCCATGTACCAGCCGAGGTCGGCCAGATCGTGCGCATACGGGTGGTGGCCGAGGAAGCGCTGCTGGAAGATCGACGCGCCGACGTCGCGCAGGTCGCGGGTGCAGCAGATCACCCGCGCGCCTGGCAGCAGGGTGGCGATGAAGCCGAGATGCATGACGTTGTCAGGCATCTTGTCGATGACGATCCGCGCGCCAGGCGACAGCGCATGCAGCGCGTCCAGGTAGCCCGCCGCCGCCTCGGTCAGCGCCGGCGCGTCGAGGGCTGCGACCCGGGCGGGCGCCTGCGCCGCTTCGGTGGTGCCGGCCAGGCGCATGAGCGTCTCCCGGATCGCCAGCCGTTCGCCGCCGCCATGCACGGCGGCGTGCGCGCTGAGGATCTGCTCGGCCAGCGTCGTGCCGGTGCGCGGCAGCCCGACGATGAAGACCGGCGCGGCGTCGGCATGCGCGCTGCGTGCGCCGTGCGCCAGCCGGCGGCGGTCGAAGGCCTGCGTCACCGCGGCCAGCGTCGCCGAGTGCGTCGCCCGCGAGAAGGGCTGGGCTGCGCGCAGCAGCGCATGCCCCTGTCGCCAGTGGCCGAAGGCCTGATCCCGCCTGCCCTCGGCCGCGCGGAGGTCGGCCAGGACGAAATGCGTCTCGATGCGGTCCTCCAGCTCCGCGAGCCCGGGGTCCGATGCAAGCTGCGCGGCCCGGTCGGCGAGTGCCGCTGCGGCGACCGGGTCGCCCGCGGCGCGCGCGAGCAGCGACTGCTGCCAGCGCAGGACGATCTCGGCCTCGCCGAGCGGGGCCGCGACCCGTGCGAGTTCCGCGGCGGCATCCTGGTGCCGGCCCAGCGCCATGAGGGCGGTGACGCGCCAGGCCTGCCAGCGCGCCCGGAGCGCCGGATCGGGCGGCGGCGGCCGGTCCAGCAGAGCCAGCGCCTCGTCCGGCTCGCTGTTCAGCACCAGTCGGCCGGCGAGGAGCAGCCGGGCGATCACGCAGTCGGGCGCCTCGTCGAGCACCGTGCGCAGCCGCGCGATCGCGGTCGCCGGTTCGCCGCACAGATGCTCGACCAGAGCGAGCCATGCCGCCGCCTCGGGATGCCGTCCCGGCGTCGCCACGGCGTTGCGCAGTGCCGCCCGGGCCTCGGCGACCTTGTCGAGGCGCAGGCACGCGAGGCCGAACCGCAGCCAGGCCTGGCCCGACGCCGACGCGTCGGCCGGCGGCGAGGCCTGCAGCAGCACGAGCTCGGCCAGGCGGAGCGCGTGGGTCGCCTCCAGCATCGACGGCGCCAGGCCGGCGGCCCGTTCCGCCGCCGCCACGGCCTCGGCCGGCCGCTGCAGCGTCATCAGCGCGCGCGACAGATGGATCAGCGGCGCCGGATCGGACGGCGCCGCGGCGGCGCTGGCCGCAAGCGCCTCGACAGCCTCCCCGGGACGGCCCGTCGCCTGCAGGGCGATGCCGTGCCAGAGGGAGGCGAGCGGATCCTGCGGCGCCAGCCGCCTCGCCTGCGCCAGATAAGGCAGGCCCTGCGCGCCGGCATCGCAGCGAAGCAGGGCCATGCCGCACAGCCGGAGCAGCAGCGGGTCCGGTCGCGTCCGGGCGAGCAGGGACACCAGCAGCCGCGCGGCGGTGCGATAGTCGCCGCGCTCGAAGCTGGCGACGGCCGCCTGTCGCTCGGCCGACCCGCCGGTCGAGGTGCCGGCCGGTGGTTTCGGCGTGCCGCGCATCACGGTCGGCCCTGCATCGGCCGGACATGCCGAATGAGGTTCATGATTCGCCCGACTGTGGCTCAAGGTTCCGCGAGGCTCTGTTGTTTCCGGTCATGCGTGATGGATGTCGCCATGCAACGTCCTGCCGATCGTCGCCGTGTCGGCCGGCGACACCGGCCGCCTCGACGGGAAGCTGCTGGGCTCCGACAAGGGAGCCGAGAGCGGCGGGCTGACGGACATGGCGGTCGGGTCCGGCAGGAACCGGCCCGGTCATACCGGGCGCCGTCCCGCCGGGAAGGCCGTCCGCTGCGTCACGCCTTGATCAGCATCGCCTGCGAGGTCGGCAGCTCGATCGCCCGCTCGGGCCTGCCTGCCAGGAACTCGTCGAACGCCTCCCGCACCCCGGCCAGATACGAGTAGTCGTGGCTGATGATCACGCCGCCCGGCAGCATCCGCGGGTAGAAGAAGTTCAGGCAGGCCAGGGTGCCGTCCTTGAGGTCGACATCGAGATGCACGAGCGAGAAGCGCCGGTCCGCGCAGGCGACGTTGTCGCCGGTGAACATCCCCTGGTGGAACACCAGATTCGGCTGATCCGACAGGTAGGCCTGCACCGCCTCGAGCGACGCCGCATAGTGGCCCGCGCGCATCGACCTGCGCTCCGCCCGGTCCGGCTGCGGCAGGCCCTGGAAGGTGTCGAACAGATGCAGCTCGTCCGGACGGCCGCCGAGGCTGATCAGCTTGGCCGAGCAGCCCTGGAACACGCCCACCTCGGCCATGATCCCGCCGACCGCACGCTGTGCCGTGGCCAGCGAGTGGATCATGAAGGCCTCGTTGCCGCTGAGCAGCGACTCGCGCTCCCGGCGCACCCGGCGGATCACCTCCAGCCGGCTCCGGCGCTTGTGGCCGCTCAGGATCGCGAGCTCCAGCTGGGCCAGCGTGCCCACCGTGGCGCGACGCACCGCCCTGCTGCGGGCGAACAGCTGGTGGAGCACGGCCTGCGACCGTCTGGTGCGCTGCCGCTTGGCCGCCACTACGCGGTCGGCAGAGGAGATGGCGGACGCGGAGGCGTTCGTGGTCGAGACCGTCATCGACGGCTGGAACGCGACATCATCGGGAATTCTTTCTACTCCTGGACAGGACGGGAACATGGGGGTTTGGGTGGGACGGCGGCATCGTCGGGCCGCAGCTGCGGCGCAGGCCGGACACCCGCGCGGACGACCCGGGACCGGCTACAGCAGCGTCGCCTCGAATGGCGGCATCAGGTCGGGCCCGTCGATCTCCAGCACCCACAGGTCGGGGTCGCGTGCGACCTCGCGGGCAACATAGGCGTCGGCGTCGGCCTGGTCGACCGGCACCTCGCCGGTGCCGCGCGTCCAGGCGGGGTCGCCATCCGGCGTCCGCGCCTGGGTCAGCACGACGAGGCGGCCGGCACGGTCGCGCAGCACGACCAGAACGGCGCCGGCATCGTTGTCGCCGCGCCGGAGCACCATTCCGGACCGGCCATCCTGATGCGCCCGGCGAAGGGCGGCGCTGGCCCAGATCCCGGCCTTCAGCCGCGCTTCGGTCATCGTCGCATCCTCGATCAATCCTCGCCCGGGCCGGCGGCCTGCGGCACCAGGGCGGCCCGGTAGGCGCCGGGGGTATCCAGCAGGACGCGTGCCGCGTCCAGGTCGGCATCGCTGCCGATGGCAGCCGGGCAGGCCGCGCGCAGCTCCAGGATGCGGGCCACCGGCAGCGGCGAGCGCGCCGCCCGGGTTTCCAGCACCGCCTGGCGGTTGTCGAGCGTGCCTGCCGCGAGATCCTGCAGCTGCGCGTCGAGCCTGGCCTGGCCGAGACTGGTGCAGACCTGCGGCATCACGCCCAGCCCCTGCAGCGGCCAGCCGAGCGGCGCCAGCACCCGGCTCCAGGTGACGAACAGCTCGCCGCCGTCCGGCAGCTGGGCGATGGTCTGCACCAGCCCCTTGCCGAGCGTGGCGCTGCCGACCACGACCGCGCGGCGATGGTCGGCGAGGGCGGCGGCCATGATCTCGGCAGCGCTCGCCGTGCGGCCATCCACCAGCACCACGATCGGCACCCCGTCGGTCAGGTCGCCGCCCTGCACCGCCCACACGTGGTTCGCCTGCGGATCGCGCCCCTGGGCGGTCATCGCCACGCCATGGTCGAGCACCAGCGCCACCGACGTCACCGCCTGCTGCAGCAGGCCGCCGCGATTGCCGCGCAGGTCGAAGATCAGCCCTGCCAGGCGGGACGCGCCGCCGGCCCGGCCCCGGGTCGCCTGGTCGAGGAACTGGCTCATCTCCTGGGCGGTGTCGGTGGAGAAGCCGGTCACCCGCACCACCACGATGTTGCCGTTGCTGAAGGCGAACACCGTCTCGGGCGGCACCGCCGCCCGCAGCAGGGCATAGCTCGCCGCCGGGCGGCCGGACGCGGGCTCCAGCACCAGCGTCACCGTGCTGCCGGGCTCGCCGAGCAGGGCCGCGGATGCGAGGTCGGCCTCCTGTCCGCGCACCGATCGTCCGTCGACCGAGAGCAGGCGCATGCCGACGACGATGCCGGCACTCCAGGCCGGGCCGTTGGCGTTCACCGCCGACACGACGATGGAGCGGCCCACCCGCGCCAGCGTCAGGCCCGCGCCCGCGGTGCCGCCGGTCCGGGCCGCGCGCTCGGTGTCAGCCGGCGCCGGCGCCACGTAGCGGGAATAGGGATCGAGGTGGTTGAACAGCTCGTCGAAGAAGCTCTGGATCACCGCCTGCTGGCCGGCGCCGCGGATCGCCGGCGAGCCGTTCCAGGCGGCGGCCGCCACGCCCACCGCCAGCCGCGCCCAGCCGGCGCTGTCGTCGGCGGCCGGCGGCGCCTGCGTGAACAGCGTGGCCTGCGGCGTGGACAGCCGGACCGGCGCGCCGGCGGCGGCCGACGCCTCGACGGTCAGGCCCGGATCGATCGCGGTGATGCCGTTCAGCCCCCAGACGGCGAGCTGGCGTGCGGTATGCGGCTCCAGCGTCCGCGGCTGCAGCACCGTCAGCGCGGTCTCGATCACGCTGGTGGCCAGCGCCTGGTCCAGCGGCGGCTCGTCGGGCGGCGGCTGCGCACGACCCGCGCGCGGCCCGGAGGCGACCATGATGCAGAGCAGCAGGCACAGCAGCAGCATGCGGCGCCGCGACCGGCGCCGTGCCGGCCGGCCTCTGCAGGCATCGAGGCGACGGCCGGATCCATCTCCGCCGGTCACGGACCGCGCTTGCCGCCTCCGTGCGCACGGCCGGTCGTGGCCCGGGACCGCGGGTCCTGCCTGCGACCGGGCTCGCGTCCGGCTGCCGGCGACGAGGGTTGCGATTCCGGACCGCCGCTGACCGAGAACAGCAGGCCGCCGGTCAGCGGTGTCGCCTCGACCAGCCTGACCTCGATCCTCTGGGTCAGCCGGAAGGACTGGCGTGTCCGCTGCCCGATCAGCGCCTGTGCTGCTTCGTCATGCATCCAGAAATCGTCGGCCACGGAGGAGCTGAGGGAAGAGATCGGCACCAGTCCGCTGGCGCCGGTTTCCGATAATGTGACGAAAAGGCCGAAGCGGGTCACGCCGGAAATGCGCGCCTGGAAGGTGGCGCCGACTTTACCCGCCATGTGTGCAGCAATGTAACGGTCGATCGCCTCGCGCTCCGCCAGCGCCGCCCGCCGCTCGGTGCCGGTGATGTGCTCGCCCGCGTCGGCGAAGCCCGCCGTCTCGTCGCGGCCCAGCCCGTCCTCGCCGAGCCTGAGGCCGGCGATCAGCGCGCGATGCACCAGCAGGTCGGCATAGCGCCGGATCGGGCTGGTGAAGTGCGCGTACTGCTGCAGCGCCAGTCCGAAATGGCCCTGGTTGTCCGGGCTGTATTCGGCCTGGCTCTGGGCGCGCAGCACCATCTCGTTGATCAGCGGCGCCTGCTCGGTGCCGGCCACCTGCTGCAGCACATGGTCGAGGTCGGCCGGGCGGACCTCGCCCGCCGGCTTCAGGGCGATGTCGAGCGTCGAGAGCAGGTCGCGCAGCGCGTCGAGCTTCTCGGGCGAGGGCGGCGCATGCACCCGGTACATGCAGGGCTGGTGCAGCCGCTCGAGCTCCTGGGCGGCCGCGACGTTGGCCAGCACCATGAACTCCTCGATCAGCCGGTGGCTGTCGAGCCGCGGGCGCGGGGTGATGGCGTCGACGGTGCCGTCCTCGCCCAGCACCACCTTGCGTTCCGGCAGGTCGAGATCCAGCGTGCCGCGACGCGCGCGTGCCGCCAGCAGCGCACGGAAGGCGCCGTAGAGGCTGCCCAGGAGCCCGTCCGGCAGGGCGAGCCCGATCTCGCCGTCCGCCGCCGCCTGCAGCTGATCGTAGGTCAGGCGGGCGGCGCTGCGCATCAGGCCGCGACCGAAGCGGTGCGCGTGCTTGGCGCCGTCCGCGCCGATCCGCATCTCCACGAACAGGCAGCCGCGCGGCTGTTCGGGCTTGAGCGAGCACCAGCCGTTCGACAGCGCCTCGGGCAGCATCGGCACCACGCGGTCGGGGAAATACACCGAGTTGCCGCGACGGCGCGCCTCGCGGTCGAGGGCGGAGCCGGTGCGGACATAGTGCGCGACATCGGCGATCGCCACCACCAGCCGCCAGCCGCCGTCCGGATCGGCTTGCGCGAACACCGCGTCGTCGAAGTCGCGCGCATCCTCGCCGTCGATGGTCACCAGCGGCAGGTCGCGGAGGTCGGTGCGGCCGGCGAGTCCGGTCTCGGTGGCGGCTTCCGCCTCCGCGATCGCCGCCTCGGGAAACACCTGCGGGATGTCGTGCGTGAACAGGCAGATCAGGCTGACCGAGCGCGCGTCGCCCAGGCGTCCCAGCCGTTCGATCACCCGCACCGGCTTCAGCCCGTAGCCGTTATGGGGCAGCGGCTCGGCCAGCACGATCTCGTCCGGCTCGGCATCCGCGGTCTCGCCGAGCGGCACGCTCCATTCGGCCTTCACCCGCCGGTCCGTGGGCACGACCCGGCCGGCCTCGGCGACGTGGCGGCGCCGGTAGGGCTCGTCCGAGGGTGCTGCCGGCCGGAACACCCCCAGCACCCGCCCGGGCTGGGATTCCAGCCGCCTGAGCGTGCGGCCCTCGTACTTGCCGTTGCCGATCGGCTTGAGGCGCGCCAGCACGCGCTGCCCCGGCGCCAGCGCCGCGCGGCCCTTCGGCTCGGGATGCATGTAGATGGCGGGCGGCGGTCCGCCGCCGTCCCAGCCGACCGGCCGCGCCAGCGCGTCGCCGCCGGTGTCGGTGCCGGTGATCTGCACCACCATCGACTCCGGCAGCCGTCCGGCCTCGCGGTATCGCCTGGCGCCGGCATTGGCCAGCACGCCCTCGCGCTCCAGCTCCTTCAGCAGGTCGCGCAGCGCCGCGCGATGCTCGGGGCCAAGCCCGAAGGCCCGCGACACCTCGCGCTTGCCGATGCGCCCGGCTGAGCCGGCGATGAAGCGCCGCAGCTCGCCGCGATCCGGCAGCAGGCCGGCAGCCGCCCGGGCGGGCCCGATCGCCGGTGTCGCGGCCGGCGTGCCGGGCGGGCGCTTCGGCATCAGGCGCGCTTCTTGCCGACGGCTCCGGCGGCTTTCGCGGCGACCTTGGCGACCGGCTTGCCGGCCGCGGCCGGCTTCGCGGCGGTCTTCGGCGCCGCCCGCTTGGCCGGCGCGGCCCTGGCCGGGGCCTTGACCGCCGCCTGCACGGCGTCGGGCTTCGCGGCGGCCGGCTTCCTGGCGGGCTTGGCCTTGACCGCGCCCTTCTTGCCCCGGGGCTTGAGCAGCTTGCCCTTCTCGGCGAGCAGCGGCACCGCCTCCTCGAGGGTGAACTCCTCCATCGCCCGGTCGCGCGGCAGGTTGGCCACGATCTGCCCGTGCTGCACGTAGGGGCCGAACCGCCCCTTGCGCACCAGCACCGCCTCCTTGTCCTTCGGGTGGTCGCCGAGCGTGCGCACCGAGGCCAGCTTCTTGCCGAGCACGTCCATCGCCCGGTTCATGCCGACCTCGAGGATGTCGTCGTCCTTGTCGAGCGAGGCGAAGATCGCGCCCATCTTCACATACGGGCCGAAGCGCCCGATTCCCGCCTCGATCGGCTCGCCCATTTCCGGATGCAGCCCGACCAGGCGCGGCAGCGACAGCAGACCCACCGCCTGCTCCAGCGTCACGCTGTCGCCCTCGAAGCCCTTCGGCAGGGTGGTGCGCTTGGGCTTGGCCTTCTTGTCGGCCGGATCCGGCTCGCCCTGCTGCACGTAGAGCCCCCAGGGGCCGCGCTTGACGGTGACCTCCTCGCCGGTCTCGGGGTGGGTGCCGAGTGCCCGCATGCCGTCCTTGAGCGTCTCGCCGCCGTCGCCTTCCTTGCTGTCCACCACCAGGCGACGGGTGAACTGGCAGGCGGGATAGTTCGAGCAGCCGATGAAGCTGCCGTAGCGGCCGAGCTTGAGGCCGAGGCGGCCGGTGCCGCAGGCGGTGCAGGTGCGCGGATCGCCGCCGGCCGCCGGCTCGGGAAAGAAGTGCGGCGCCAGGTCGGCGTCGAGCGCGTCGATGACGTCGGAAATCTTGAGGTCCTTGGTCTGGGCGACCGCATGGCTGAACGCCTCCCAGAACTTCGCCATCACCGCGCGCCAGTCGGCGCGGCCGTCTGAGATCTCGTCGAGCTGGGTCTCCAGGCCGGCGGTGAAGTGCGGGTCGACGTAGCGCTCGAAGAAGCTGGTCAGGAACGCGGTCACCAGCCGGCCGCGATCCTCCGGCACGAAGCGCTTGTTCTCCATGCGCACGTAGTCGCGGTCGCGCAGCACGCTCAGGATCGAGGCATAGGTGGACGGCCGGCCGATGCCGATCTCCTCCATCTTCTTGACCAGGCTCGCCTCGGAGAAGCGCGGCGGCGGCTGGGTGAAATGCTGCGAGGCCTCGACCGGGCCGCGCGCGAGCGGGTCCTGCTCGCGCATCGGCGGCAGCATCCGGCTGTCCTCGTCGTCGCTGCCGGCCTTGGCGTCGTCGTCGCGGCCTTCGGCGTAGAGCTTGAGGAAGCCGTCGAAGGCGACGATCGAGCCCGTCGCCCGCAGCCTGGTCTTCGCGGCAGGCTCGGCGATCTCGACGATCACCTGGTCGAGCTCGGCCGACTGCATCTGGCTGGCGACCGCGCGCTTCCAGATCAGCTCGTAGAGCCGCTTCTGCTCGTCGCCGAGATAGCGGCCGACCTCCCCGGGCGTGCGGGCGACGTCGGTCGGTCGGACCGCCTCGTGCGCCTCCTGGGCGTTCTTGGCCTTGCTGGAGTACTCGCGCGCCAGGCCCGGCACGTAGTCGCGGCCGAACGCCTCGCCGATGTGGCTCCGGATCGCGTCGATGGCTTCGCGGGCCATCTGCACGCCGTCGGTCCGCATGTAGGTGATCAGGCCCACGGTCTCGCCGCCGAGCTCGATGCCCTCGTACAGCTGCTGGGCGGCGCGCATCGTCGCCTGCGCGCCCATGCCGAGCTTGCGGCTGGCCTCCTGCTGCAGGGTGGAGGTGGTGAAGGGAGCAGGCGGGTTGCGCTTGACCTTGCGCCGCTCGACCGAGCCCACCGAGAACTGCCCGGCCTCGACCGAGGCCCTGGCCGCCAGCGCCCCGGCCTCGTCGTTGATGTCGAACTGGTCGAGCTTCCTGCCGTCGAGATGGGTGAGGCGGGCGGTGAAGGGGGCGCCGGCCGGCGTCGTCATCTGCGCCTGGACCGACCAGTATTCGCGCGGCCTGAAGACCTCGACCTCCGCCTCGCGCTCGCAGATCAGCCTGAGCGCCACGGACTGCACGCGGCCTGCCGAGCGCGAGCCCGGCAGCTTGCGCCACAGCACCGGCGAGAGCGTGAAGCCGACCAGGTAGTCGAGCGCCCGCCGAGCGAGGTAGGCCTCGATCAGCGGCATGTCGAGCTCGCGCGGCCGCTTCATCGCGGTCTTGATGGCGCCCTTGGTGATCTCGTTGAAGGTGACGCGCTGCACGTCGATGCCGCGCAGCAGCTTCTTCTCCTCGAGCATCGCCCGGACGTGCCAGGAGATCGCCTCGCCCTCGCGGTCGGGGTCGGTCGCCAGATACAGCGTCTTGGCGCCCTTCAGCGCCTTGGCGATGGCCGCGATCTGCCGGTTGCCGCGCTCGTCGGCCTCCCAGTCCATCGCGAAGTTCTCGTCCGGACGGACGCTGCCATCCTTGGGCGGCAGGTCGCGGACATGGCCGAAGGAGGCCAGCACGGTGAAGCCGTCGCCCAGGTACTTGTTGATCGTCTTCGCCTTGGCAGGCGACTCGACCACGACGACGTCGGTCATGAATACTCCGGGGTCCGCTGCTCGGAACTGAGCGCCCGGCCTTGCCGTCAGCCCGACCGGAGCTGTTCGGCCAGCAGGCCGACGCGGTTCCCCGGATGGGACTCGACGCGGCCCGCAAGCTCCAGCTCGGTCAGGACAGCCAGCACGGCGGAGATCGAGAACTGGCAGCGACGCACCAGATCGTCAACCGGTGTGGGTGTGTGGCTCAGCAGCCTGAGCAACGAATCACGCACCGTCCCGAGCTGCTCCCACGCTTCCGGCGCGTCGGCGCCCCAGCTGGCGGCGGGCTCGGCGAAGCCGGTCGGGCCGAGCCGATCCGGCAGCTCCGGCAGCTCGCGCAGCACGTCTTCGGCGGTCTCGACCAGGTGGGCCTGACGCTGGCGCAGCAGGTCGTTGGAGCCGCGGCAGCGCGGGTCGAGCGGCGAGCCCGGCACGGCGAACAGCTCGCGCCCGTAATCCAGCGCCAGGCCGGCTGAGATCAGGCTGCCGGATTTCGGCGCCGCCTCCACCACCACGCAGCCGAGCGACAGCCCGACGATGATCCGGTTGCGCCTGGGGAAGTGCCGGCTCTGCGGCGCGGTGCCGAGCGGCGCCTCGGCGACCACGCAGCCGGTCTCGGCGATGCGGGCCTGCAGGCCCGCATGCTCGGCCGGATAGGGCCTGTCGAGGCCGCCGGCGATCGCGGCCACGGTGGGGCCGACATGCATCGCCCCCTGGTGGGCGGCACCATCGATGCCGCGCGCGAGCCCGGAGACCACCGGCAGGCCGGCGCCGCCGAGCTCGGCCGCCAGCGCCTCGGCGATGCGCATCCCGGCCGAGGAAGCGTTGCGGGCGCCGACCAGGGCCACCGAGCGGCGATGCAGGATCGCCGGGTCGCCGAGCACGCCGAGCACCGCCGGCGCGTCCGCGAGCTGCGCCAGCAGGGGCGGGTAGTCCGGCATGCCCAGCACGATGAAGCGGCCGCCCAGCCGGTCGAGGGCGTCGATCTCGCCCTCGATCTCGCTCGCGGATGGCGGCCTGGGGGGCGCACCGCCGCCGGTGCGAGCCAGGCCGGGCAGGGCGTCGAGGGCTGCTAGCGCGTCGCCGAAGCGCTGCAGCAGGCGCCGGTACGTGGCCGGTCCCACCTGCTCGGTGCGGGCCAGCCGGAGGGTCGCGACCAGCCCGGCCGCGGTGGGGGAGGCGTTGGCCGTCATGCGGACCGCGCGCCGATCCGCGGCTCGGTGCCGGCGGCGAGGCGGCCGATATTCGTTCGGTGGCGCAGGAACACCACCAGGGCGACGGCCAGGCCCGCCCACGGCACCGGCGACAGCAGGTCGCCATCCCGGAAGGCCAGCAGCAGCGGCGCCAGCAGCGCGAAGGCGGCAAGCGCGCCCGCCGACGAGATCCGGCTGAGCCGGGCGACGAGCAGCCAGACCAGGCAGCAGATCAGCCCGGCCCGCCAGTCGAGCGCCAGCGCCACGCCGAGCCCGGTGGCGACGCCCTTGCCGCCGCGAAAGCCGAGCCACACCGGACAGCAGTGGCCGACCACGGCGCAGATCGCGGCGATGGCGGCCAGCTCGGGCACCGGCCGGGGCAGCAGCAGGGCCGGCAGCGTCACCGCGGCGACGCCCTTGAGCCCGTCCAGCAGCAGGGTCGCGGCGGCAAGCCCCCGCCTGCCGGTGCGCAGCACGTTGGTGGCGCCGATATTGCCCGAGCCGATGCGCCTGATGTCGCCGGCACCGCCGAGGCGGGTGACGATCAGCCCGAACGGCACGCTGCCGAGCAGATAGGCGCCGGCTCCGGCCAGGGCCGGCAGGGCGATGCCGGGAAGGGCGGGCGGCGCGCTCATGCGGCGGGGCTCATCCGAACACCCGCCTGCCGGCCTTCCAGGTGCCGAGCACCTGGCCTTCCAGCGCGCGGCCGTCGAACGGGGTGTTCTGCGCGTGGCCCGGAAGCTGGCCGGCGGTGACCTTCCAGGCGCGGTCGAGGTTGAACAGGCAGAGATCGGCCGGCGCTCCGGGCTCGAGCCGGCCGGCGGGGCTGCCGAGCAGCCGCGCCGGGCCGGTGGTCAGCAGCTCGATCGCCCGGAGCAGGCTCAGGCTGGCGTCGTGCACGCGCGCCAGCGTCACGCCGAGCAGGGTGGCGAGCCCGACGCCGCCGGCCATGGCCAGGGCGAAGGGCAGCCGCTTGTCGTCGGCGTCGCAGGCCAGGTGGTCGGAGCCGATCGCATCGATGGTGCCGTCGATCAGGCCGTCGCAGATCGCCAGCCGGTCGCTCTCCGGACGCAGCGGCGGCGACAGCTTGGCATAGGTGCGGAAATCGCCGATCGCGGTCTCGTTCAGGTCGAAATAGGGGGGTGCCGTGTCGCAGGTGACGCGTATGCCCGACGCCTTGGCCTGCCGGATCAGCGCCACCGTCTCGGCCGTCGAGACATGGGCCACATGCAGCGCGCCGCCGGTCAGCACCGCCAGGCGCAGGTCGCGCGCCACCAGGATCGCCTCGGCGGCGGCCGGGATGCCGGGCAGGCCGAGCCGGGTGGCGAGCTCGCCCTCGGTGGCGACGCCGCCATGCGACAGCGACGGGTCCTCCGGATGCTGCACCACCATGGCGTCGAAGCCGCGCGCATAGGACAGCGCCAGTCGCATCAGGCGGGCATCGGCGATGGCGCGGGAGCCGTCGGTGAAGCCCACGGCACCCGCCTCGCGCAGCAGCCCCAGCTCGGCCATCTCCTCGCCGCGGCAGGCCCGGGTGACGGCGCCGAACGGCAGGATGCTCAGCCGCCCGGTCTCGTCGCCGCGCGCGCGCAGCATCCGCACCAGCGCCGGGTCGTCGATTGCAGGCTGGTTGTTGGGCAGCACGCCGATGGTGGTGACGCCGCCGGCCGAGGCCGCCTCGGCCGCCTGGGCGATGGTCTCGCGATATTCGTAGCCGGGCTCGCCCAGCGCCACCCGCATGTCGATCAGGCCGGGGCACAGCACCGCGCCCCCGCCCTGGACCATGACCGCACCCTCCGGCACCCCCCCGCCTGCGGGCAGGTCGAGGCCGGCGATCGCCCCGTCCTCGACCAGCAGCCGGCCCGGCCGGTCCAGTCCGCTCGCCGGATCGACCAGCCGGACGTTCTCGAACAGGATGCGCCCGCTCACAGCTCGTTCGCCCGGTCCTGCGCCCGCGACAGCCGGTCCAGCACCGCCATGCGCACCGCCACCCCCATCTCGACCTGCTCCTGGATCACGCTCTGCTCGGGATGGTCGGCGATCTGGCTGTCGATCTCGACGCCGCGATTCATCGGCCCCGGATGCATCACCAGCGCGCCCGGCCTCGCCAGCGCCAGCCGCGCGGCGTCGAGGCCGAAGAAGCGGAAATATTCCCGCGCACTCGGCACCAGCCCGCCGGTCATGCGCTCGCGCTGCAGCCTGAGCATCATGATCGCGTCGACGCCCTCGAGCCCCGCTTCCATGGTGTGGTGGACGCTCACGCCGAGCCGCTCGATCTCGGCCGGGATCAGGGTCGGCGGGCCGATCACGCGCACCTGGCTGCCCATCGCGGTCAGCAGGTGGATGTTGGAGCGCGCCACGCGCGAGTGCGCCACGTCGCCGCAGATCGCCACCGTGAGCCCGGCCAGCCGGCCGCAGCGCCTGCGTATGGTGAGCGCGTCCAGCAGCGCCTGGGTCGGGTGCTCGTGGGTGCCGTCGCCGGCATTGATCACCGACGCCTCGACCTTCTGCGCCAGCAGCGCCGGCGCGCCGGACTGGGCGTGGCGCACCACCAGCAGGTCGGTGCGCATGGCGTTCAGGGTGGCGGCGGTATCCAGCAGGGTCTCGCCCTTGTTCACCGAGGAGGTCGAGACCGTCATGTTGATCACGTCCGCCCCCAGCCGCTTGCCCGCGAGCTCGAAGGAGGTTCGGGTGCGGGTGCTGTCCTCGAAGAACAGGTTGATCAGGGTGCGGCCGCGCAGCAGGTCGCGCTGCGTCTTGCGCTGCCGGTTGAGCAGCACGTAGCTCTCGGCCAGCTCCAGGAACAGCTCGATCCGGGTCGGGTGCATGCCCTGCAGTCCCAGCAGGTGACGCGCGCTGCCGGCGGTGAAATACCCGTCAGCCACCGACGAGGTCCTTCATCCTACAGCCCGTCCCCCGGGCGCGCGTGGCTGTCGTCCGCAGAGGATCTGCCCTTGGCTGCCAGCGCCGCCCCGATGCGGGCCAGCGTCTCGTCGCGGCCGAGCGCCTCGACCGTGGCATCGATCGGCGGGCTCGTGGTGCTGCCGGCGATCGCGGCGCGCAACGGCTGCGCCACCTGGCCCAGCTTGGCTCCCTCGCGCTCGGCGAAGCGGCGCAGCGCGGCGTCGATCCCGGCCGCGGTGAACGGCTCCAGCGGCGCCAGCTCGGCGGCAAGGCCGCGCAGGAGCCCGCGCGCGTCCGGGGTCAGCAGCGAGCTCGCCCTGGCGTCGAACGGCAGCGGCACCGAGCGGGCCAGGAAGGCGGCGGCATCGGCGAGATCGACCAGCGTCCGCGCGCGCTCCTTCAGGCCCGGCATCAGCAGGCGGATACGCGCGGTGGCCACCTCGTCCAGCACCAGCCCCGGACGGCCCTGCAGCCGGGCGAGCACGTCGCCGGTCAGGCGGTCGTCGCCCGCCGCGCGCAGCCAGACCCCGTTCAGGTGGGTCAGCTTGACGTAGTCCATGCGGCTGGCCGACCGGCCCACCCCGTCCAGGTCGAACAGCCGCACCTGCTCGTCGCGCCCCAGCACCTCGGCGTCGCCGTGCCCCCAGCCGAGCCGCAGCAGGTAGTTGTTCAGCGCCTCCGGCAGGAACCCCTGCTCGCGGAACTCGACCACGCTCTGCGCGCCGTGCCGCTTGCTCAGCTTGGCGCCGTCGGGCCCGTGGATCAGCGGCAGATGCGCGAAGGCGGGCCGCGTCCAGCCCATCGCCGCATAGATCTGCGACTGCCGGAAGGTGTTGGTCATGTGGTCGTCGCCGCGGATCACATGGGTGATGGCCATGTCGTGGTCGTCGCACACCACCGCATGCAGGTAGGTCGGGCTGCCGTCGGCGCGCAGGATGATCATGTCGTCCATCTCGGCGTTGCCGACGCGGATCTCGCCCTGCACTAGGTCGTCCACCACCGTCTCGCCCTCCTGCGGCGCGCGCAGCCGGACGGTGAAGGCGGCACCCGCCGGCGCCTCGGCGGGGTCGCGGTCGCGCCACAGGCCGTTGTAGCGCGGCGGCCTGCTCTCGGCGGTCGCCTGCTCGCGCATCGCCTTGAGCTCGTCCTGGGTGCAGAAGCAGCGATAGGCGTGCCCGGCCTCGAGCAGCGACAGCGCCACCTCGGCATGACGCGCCTGGCGGGTGGACTGGTAGACCGCCGGCTCGTCCGGGTTCAGTCCCATCCAGTCGAGGCCGTCCAGGATCACGTCCACCGCATGCTGCGTGGAGCGCTCGCGATCGGTGTCCTCGATGCGCAGCAGGAACTGTCCGCCATGGTGGCGGGCGAACAGGTAGTTGAAGAGGGCGGCGCGGGCGTTGCCGATATGCAGCAACCCGGTCGGGCTCGGCGCGAAGCGTGTGCGAACGGTCATCGGGCGCTTCTCTACCATGACGTCGCAGGCTTCTGTAGAGCAGGTCGGAGTGGCAATGCGGACAAGGTGCCGTTAAACTTACGGTTGTGCAACGAGCAGCCGCGCCCGGTATCCGTCCTCGCCTGCGACGCCCTTTGCGGCGCCCTCTGCGACGCCTTCTGCGGCGTCCGGCCTGGTGGCCGTCGTTGCGGCACCGTCTGGCGGGCCTCCAGGCCGGACTGCACGACGGCGTGGCGGCCGATCGCGACCGGCTGGTGCTCTGGCTCCCGGTCTGGCTCGGCATCGGCATCCTGGTCTATTTCGCCCTGTCGCAGGAGCCGCCGCTGGGCGTCGGGATCGCGCTGGCGGCGGGCTCGGCGCTGCTGCTGGCCCTGGCGCGGCGCAGCCGGATCGCGCAGGCGGCCGCCGCCTCGCTGCTCGCCTCGTCGATCGGCTTTCTGGCGGCCGAACTCGCCACGCGCCGCATGCCGCCGATGCCGGCCCTGCCGCGACACGCGTCGCTGGCTGTCGGCCGGGTGGCGGCGGTCGACCTGATGGCCGACGGACGCCGGCGCGTGACCCTGGAGGCGGTGTCGATCGGCACCGCGCGGGCGAAGGGCGACGAGGCCGGGCCGATCGAGGATTTCGCCGCGACCGCGCGGGCCCTGCGCATCCGGCTGCGCGCCGACGATTTGGCCGTGCTGTCGCCCGGGGACCGGGTGCAGGTGCGCGCCATGCTGCACGCGCCAGCACCGCCGGACTATCCGGGCGGCCGCGATCCGGAGCGCGACGCCTTCTTCTCCGGCCTGGCCGGCTCCGGCACCGCGCTGGCCCCGGTCGCGCTGCTGTCGCGCGGGCCGGCCGTCGGCGCCGCCGGCTCGATGCGGCGGCTGCGCGAGACCATCGCCGCCCGGATCCAGGCGGTGCTGCCGGGCCCGCGCGGCGCGGTCGCGGCCACCCTGCTGACCGGGCTCAGCAGCGCGATCCCGCAGGTCGATCGCGACGCCTTCGCAGCATCCGGCCTGGCGCATCTGCTGGCGGTGGCCGGGCTGCATCTGGGCATCGTCATGGGACTGACGCTGGCCATCGTGCGGATGGGGCTGGCGGCCTGGGAGTGGGGGGCGCTGCGCCTGCCGGGCCGGCAGATCGCGGCGCTGGCGGCGCTGGCGGCCGGATGTCTCTACATGCTGCTGACCGGGCTGCATCTGCCGGGCCTGCGCTCCCTGGCGATGGCGACCGTGGCGATGCTGGGACTGGTGATCGGCCGCCGGACGGTCAGCATGCGAGCGCTCGCCTTCGCCGCGATCCTGCTGCTGCTGATCAATCCGGCGACGCTGCTCGACGTCGCCTACCAGATGAGCTTCGCAGCCGTGCTGGCGCTGCTGGCGGGCTACGAGGCCGCACGCCCGGTGATGCGGCGCCTGCATGGCGACGGCATGCGCCACCGGGTGGCGACGCACGTCTTCCAGCTGTTCTTCACCAGCCTGCTCGCCGGCACCGCGTCGCTGCCCTACGCGGCGTTCCATTTCGGCCGGGTGCAGTTCTATTTCGTGCTGGCCAACCTGGTCGCGGTGCCGCTCACCGCCTTCTGGGTGATGCCGCAGGGCCTGCTGTCGCTGATGCTGATGCCGTTCGGGCTGGAGGCGGTGACGCTGCGGCCGATGGGAGCCGGCATCGACCTGATCCTGTTCCTGGCGCGCTGGGTCGCGGCCTTTCCCGATGCCAGCCTGCCGGTGCCGGTGCCGCCATCCTGGGGGCTGCTCGCGGTGAGCTTCGGCCTGCTCTGGCTGTGCCTGTGGCGCCGGCGCTGGCGCGCGCTGGCGGTGCTGCCGCTGGTGATCGGCTTCGCCTCGCCCTGGCTGATCGCGGCACCGGATCTGCTGGTCTCGGGCGACGGCAGGATCATCGCGCTGCATGCCGGCCGCTCGATGCTGGTCGAGCAGGCGAGCTGGGCCGACCCGATCACGCTGTCGGACTGGCAGCGCGCCTGGGCGGTCACGGCGGCGCCGATCGCGCTGCCCGACGCCGGCACCGTCCCGGCCGACCGCGTCGCCGCGTCCGACGACATCGTCTGCAATCCGGCCGCCTGCCTGCTGACCAGACGGCACCAGACCGTGCTGCTGCTGCGCGACCTGCCAGCACCCGGCACCAGTGCCGCCGACAAGCAGGACGCCAGGCCGGCGCTCGAGCCGGAGGACTGCGTGGGGGTGGCGCTGCTGGTGTCCTCGAGCCCTTCGCACGGCGTGTGTCCGGGCCTGCCGCGGATCGACCGGTTCACCGTCTGGCGCGAGGGGCCGCAGGCGGTCTGGCTCGGACGACGCGGCCTGACGCTGGAGGGCGCGCATACGCTGCAGGGCAGCCGTCCCTGGGTGCCGTCGCAGCCCGGCTCACGCCGCCCGACGCTGCCGATGGCCATCGCGGAGTGACCGGCGCCGCGCCGGGCGGAGGGGCGGCCGCTTCACGCCGGCTGCAGCCGCTTGTCCGGATAATGGCACCAGCTTCGGCCGACGCAGTGCCAGCATTCCGGCACGCGCGCCTTGCACACGTAGCGCCCGTGCAGGATCAGCCAGTGATGCGCCGGGCGCAGCATCGGCTGCGGGATCCGCGCGACCAGCTGATCCTCGACCGCCCGCACGGTGACGCCGGGCGCCAGGCCGGTGCGGTTGCCGAGCCGGAAGATGTGGGTATCGACTGCCATCGCGTCCTCGCCGAACGCCACGTTCAGCACCACGCTGGCCGTCTTGCGGCCGACGCCGGGCAGCGCCTCCAGCGACTCCCGATCGGACGGCACCGTGCCGCCATGCCGATCGAGCAGCGCCTGCGACAGGGCCACCACGTTCTTCGCCTTGGCGCGCCACAGCCCGATCGCGCGGACATGGCGTGCCACGCCCTCCTCGCCGAGCCGCACCATCGCCGCCGGATCGGGGGCATCGGCGAACAGGCCGACGGTCGCCTTGTTGACCGAGACGTCGGTCGCCTGTGCGGAAAGCACCACCGCGACCAGCAGGGTGTAGGCGCTCTCGTAGGTCAGCTCGCTCTGCGGGTCCGGATTGGCACCCGCGAGTGCGGTGACGAACAGCACCACCTCCTCGCGGGTCATCGGGGTCGCCGCCGCCGGACGTGCCGCGACAGCTGCACCAGCCGGACGGACGGGCCTGGCATTCATGCGCTTGGTCCTTGCAGATCGGCATGCAGCCGCAGGTCGCCGGTGTCGCGATCCAGGGCGGGCGAGGCTTCGCCCGCGTCTCGGCCGTGACCTGATTGTGACGGCTGGCAGGAGTTTTCGTCCGCCGTCAAAAGCTTATTTACGTTTATATAACGTTCGTGCAGAATGTCGCGTGGTTCCTTCTTCGGAAGCGAAGTGAACGCGCCCATGTCGATGATACCCCTCCTCGTTGCACACATGCCGGCCTTCGGCATGATGCTCGTTCTCGTCTGCACGATCCTGCTGTCGCGGGCGGCCGGGGCGGAGCTGCGACGGCGGCTCGGCATGGCGCGACGTCCTGCCGGGTCGGCCGCCGCCATCGCCGGCATGGCGGCACTCGCCGCGGCACTTCCGGCAGGCGCGTGGTTCCCGCACCGGCCGTTGCTGCTTCCGGCCGCCTTGTGCGTGCTGTGCGCGTTCCTGGCGGCGCGCGTCCGCGTCCGTCGGCCCGTCGGCGGGACCGGCCGCCGGGGCCGCGGCGACGCGGTGCGCGACGCCAGGACGGCCGCGCGTCTCGCCGGCCTGATCGCAAGCCCTTCCACGACGACGGTCTCGCGCATCGTGCACCGGCTGGCGCTCCAGGCGGGCGCCGATGCCGCCGAGGCCGACGAGCTTCGGGCGGCGGCTCTGCTCTACGATGTCGGCAGGGCCGGCCTGCCGGACGCGCTGCCGGACGCGCCGCCGGACCGGGACCGCCCGCTCGACGTCTCCGAGCAGCGCCGGCTGCGTCGCGTGCCGGCGATCGGCGCCCGGATCCTGCGCGACGGCCGGTCCGGGCTGCTTGATCGTGCTGCCGAGATCGCTCTCTGCCACCAGGAATGCTGGGACGGCAGCGGCTATCCGCGCGGCCTGTCGGGACTGCAGATCCCGTTCGCCGCCCGCGTGCTGTCGGTGGCGGCCGTCTTCGACGCGGTGCTTTCCGGTCATGGCGATACGCCGCCCCGGCTGGCCGGGCAGGTCCTGCCGCGCATGAGCCGTGAAGCCGGACGGTTGCTGGATCCGAGGCTCACGCGGATCCTTCTCGACGACCTGCCGGGCATGATGCAGCTGCATGAGCACGCGTATCGGACCACCGCCGCCGCCGGTCGCGAGACTCCGGCTCCGGATGCGCCGGCCGCGGTCGTCGCCCCGCCCGGCATCGACGTGTTCGGTGCAGCCGTCGCCGGCATCGGCCACCGCGCCGGGCCGGGCTTTGCCTGACGCCGGGGCGGCCGGACCGGCAGGGCGCGCCCTCCTGTCGCACGTGGCCGCTGGCGCGGATGCCGGTTGCCTGTCCCGGCTCGCGATAAAGAGTTTAGGCCCGGCTGCGATTCTGCCGTAGAGGCTGCGCCCGCCTTTCGGGCAGACGGGGCGCTGGCCGCCCATCGTACGGTCCCGGCGCAGCGATCGGAGAAGCCCGCGTGACGACTGCGACCCCACCCGCGCGCGAGTCCGCGCACGCAGGGAACGTCGTCCCGCAAAGCGGCCGCAGCGTCTTCATCGACGTGCTGGGGTTCCTGTTCCGGCAGTGGCGCCGGCGGCCGCTGCTGACGTCGCTGGTTGCCGGCGGCATGGTGTTCGCGACGCTGACCGACGTGGTGACGCCGATCCTCGCCGGCCGGCTGGTGAACGACGTGACGCGGCTGCCGCCGCGCCTGCTGGGCAGCGGCCGGGCCAGGCCGCCCGAGGCCGGTGCGGCGCTGCATGACGCGCTGCTGATGCTGGCCGGCCTGACGGCGCTCGGGCTGGTCAGCGTGCTCGGCCGCCGGCTCGCCTTCGTCAGCATCACCCGGCTCACGGTGCGGATCATGGCCGACATCGCGCGCACCGCGTTCGCCAAGGTGCAGCGGCTGTCGGCGGAATGGCATGCCAACAACTTCGCAGGCTCCACCGTCCGCCGCCTGACCCGCGGCATGTGGGCGGTGGACATGCTGGACGACACGCTGCTGCTGATGCTGCTGCCCGAGGTCTGCGTGCTGGCCGGGACCACCATCGTGCTGGCGCTGCGCTGGCCGGTGATGGGGCTGCTGCTCGGGCTGTGCGCGATGCTGTTCGCGGTCGTCTCCTCGGTGATGACGCTCTATTACGTGGCGCCGTCGGCCAGGCTCGCGAACCGGTGGGACACGCGCATGGGGGCAGCGCTGGCCGATGCCGTCACCTGCAACGCGGTGGTCAAGACGTTCGGCGCCGAGCGGCGCGAGGATGCGCGGCTCGACCGCGTGCTGGTCCGCTGGTCGCAGCGCACCACCCGCACCTGGCTGCGCGGAACCAACAGCGGCAACCTGCAGAATCTCTGCCTGGTGGCGCTGCGCGTGCTGATGATCGCATCGGTGCTGTGGTTGTGGTGGCACGGCCGCGCCGGCGCCGGCGACGTCGCCTATGTGCTGACCATGGTGTTCCTGGTGCAGGGCTATCTGCGCGACATCGGACAGCAGATCAGCGTGGTGCAGCGCTCCGTCAACGAGATGGAGGAGCTGGTGGCGCTCTACCGCGAGCCGGACGACGTGCGCGACCCGCCGCACGCCGCGCCGATCCGCATCACCGACGGCGCGGTGCGCTTCGAGCAGGTCTCGTTCCGGTATCGCGGCCAGACGGGCCTGCTGTTCCGCGGTCTCGACATCGACATTCCGGCAGGCAGCCGGGTGGCCCTGGTCGGCCCGTCGGGCTCGGGCAAGACCAGCCTGACCAAGCTGCTGCAGCGTCTGTACGACGTCGATGCCGGGCGCATCCTGATCGACGGGCAGGACATCGCGCGGGTGCAGCAGGAAAGCCTGCGCACGCAGATCGCGCTGGTGCCGCAGGAGCCGCTGCTGTTCCACCGCTCGCTCGCCGAGAACATCTCCTATGCGCGTCCCGACGCCACGCTGGCCGAGGTGGAGACGGCGGCGTCGCTCGCCAACGCATCGGGCTTCATCGACCGCCTGCCGAAGGGCTACGCGACGCTGGTCGGCGAGCGCGGCGTCAAGCTGTCGGGCGGCGAGCGCCAGCGCATCGCCATCGCGCGCGCCTTCCTGGCCGACGCGCGCGTGCTGATCCTGGACGAGGCGACCTCGAGCCTGGATGCGGAGTCAGAGGCGCTGGTGCAGGACGCGATGCAGCGGCTGATGATCGGCCGCACGGTGATCGTCATCGCCCACCGGCTCTCGACGGTGATCTCGCTGGACCGGATCTTGGTGTTCTCGCACGGACAGCTGGTCGAGGACGGGCCGCACGCGGCCTTGCTGCGTCACCCCGATGGGCTCTACCGGCGGCTGTTCGATCGGCAGGCCCTGGGGCTTGCGGCCGAATGATCGCCTGCCTGGGCAGCCGGACCCGGTCCCGACGGAACCCTCCCGGGATGCCGGCCCGCGCGCGTGGCGCTCACAGCCGTCCGTCGGGGATCGGCCGGGGCAGCAGCTTGCGCACCTGGCCCAGCAGCGCCTCGAGGTGGAACGGCTTCTGCAGGAACTGGTAGTCGTCGATGGTCACGTGCTCGGACAGATTGTTGTAGCGGCCGCTCACGAACAGGATCGGGATGCCGGGATGCTGCGCGCGCGCATGGCCGCTCACCGCGAAGCCGTCCAGGCCCGGCATGTTGATGTCGGTGATGACCAGGTCGATATCGTCCGTCGCCCGGATCAGCTTGACCGCCTCGGTGCCGTCGCAGGCCTCGAGCACTTCGAAACCGGCATCCTCGAGCACTTCGGTGATGAGCAGCCTGATGCCGATCTCGTCATCGGCGACCACGATCTTCGACTTTGAGTTCGCCATGTCAGCCTGCGCCCATCTAACATAACGTTAGTTCGGCTCCAGGCTGTTGTCCAATCATTCGATCCGGCGCGGGCAGTCGAATCGCCTGCCGTGCATCGGCGACACACCGGGCGGCGTCGGTCCGGATCAGGCCGTCTGTCCGCCCGGCGTGAGCATCGGGCCGAGCCGGCCGCCTCCGAACAGATGGACATGGAAATGCGGCACGTCCTGGCCGCCATCGGCGCCCATGTTCGACAGCAGCCGGTAGCCGGGCGCATCAAGGCCGAACTGCGTCGCCACCTGTCCGACCGCGCGGAAGAAGCCGGCGATCTCCCGGTCCGGCGCGTTTGCGGAGAAATCGGCGAACGACACGTAGGGCCCCTTCGGGATCACCAGCACATGCACCGGCGCGCGCGGCTCGATGTCGTGGAACGCCAGCGCGTGCGCGTCCTCGAAGACCCGCCTGCACGGGATCTCGCCGCGCAGGATGCGGGCGAAGATGTTCTGCGGATCGTACACGCCAAGACCTGGAACCGGCATGGCTACTCCTCCGATGCGGCCGGGAGGCGGCGCGACGCCTTTTCGGCGATGCCGCTGGTGCCCTCGCGGCGCTGCAGCTCGAGCCAGACCTCGTCCGGATGCAGCCCGGCATCCACCCACAGCACGATGAGATGGTAGAGCACGTCGGCGCTTTCGCCGATCAGCTTGCCGCTGTTGCCGCTGACCGCCTCGATCAGGCACTCCACCGCCTCCTCGCCGAACTTCTGCGCCACCTTCGCCGTGCCGCGAGACAGCAGCCGGGCGGAGTGGCTGATGTTGGGATCGGCATCCCGCCTGGACATCACGACCTCGAACAGCCGGTCGAGCACGCCCGCGGTGGCGCGCGACAGGGTGGCCGCACTCGGCGCGAGCGCCCTGGCCTGGCGCACCGTCGCCTTCTTCACCGTGTTCTTCTTGCCCGGGAGCTTCTTGCCCGGCCGCTTCGAGGCGGCCGCGCTCGTCTCGGCCACCACCACCGGGCGCCGCGCCGCGGCAGTCTTCGTCGCCTTGCCGGGGCGCTTCGGAGGCTTGGTCATCAGGCGGCATCCTGGCTGGAGACGGGCGGGCGGACCGGCTGCCCGGCATCGCGCAGCGCCTGCTTGACCTGGGCCACGGTGAACTGGCCGAAATGGAACACGCTGGCGGCCAGCAGACCGGACGCGCCGGCCTCGGCGCCCTCGACGAAATGGCCGAGCGTGCCGACGCCGCCGGACGCCACCACCGGCACCCGCACCGCCGCACAGACCGCCCGCAGCAGCGCCAGATCGAAGCCGCGTCCGGTGCCGTCCCGGTCCATGCTGGTCAGCAGGATCTCGCCCGCGCCGCGCTCCGCCATCTGCCGGCACCAGTCGACGGCGTCCCGGCCGGTGGCGGTGCGGCCGCCATGGGTGAACACCTCCCAGCCGCCATGCCCGTCGGCGCGCGCGTCGACCGCCACCACCACGCACTGGCTGCCGAACTTGACCGCGGCGTCCGACACCAGCTCCGGCCGCGTGACCGCTGCCGAGTTCACCGAGCACTTGTCGGCGCCTGCCAGCAGCAGCCGGCGCATGTCGTCGGTGGTGCGCACGCCGCCGCCCACGGTCAGCGGCAGGAAGATGCGCGCCGCCGTCCGGCTGACGACGTCGAGGATGGTGTCGCGGCGCTCGTGGCTCGCGGTGATGTCGAGAAAGGTGAGCTCGTCCGCGCCCGCTTCGTCATACACCGCCGCCTGCTCCACCGGATCGCCCGCGTCGCGCAGGCTGACGAAGTTCACCCCCTTGACCACGCGCCCGTCCTTGACGTCCAGGCAGGGGATGACCCGCAGCTTGAGCATCTAGGACAGCACCGCGAGCGCCTCGCGCGGCTCCACCCGCCCGTCATACAGCGCGCGTCCGACGATCACGCCCTCGATGCCGGCGAAGTTCGCCGACGCCGCCTTGAGTTCCTGCAGATGCTCGATCCGCCCGACGCCGCCGCTCGCCACCACCGGCGTGCTGAGCCGGGCCGAGAGCGCGCAGGTCTGCTCGATGTCGAGACCGGTCAGCATGCCGTCGCGGGCGATCTCGGTGAACACGATGGCGGCGACCCCCATGTCCTGCATCCGCAGCCCGAGCTCGGTCGCCGACAGCTCCGACACCTGAGCCCAGCCCTCGGTGGCGACGCGGCCGTCGCGGGCGTCGATGCCGCAGACGATGCGGCCGGGAAAGGCGCGGCAGGCGTCGCGCACCAGCGCGGGGTTCTTCACCGCCGCACTGCCCAGGATCACGCGGGCGATGCCGGCCGACAGCCAGCGCTCGATGCCGGCCATGTCGCGCAGCCCGCCGCCGAGCTGCACCGGCACCTCGGCGTTGGCGATGATGCTCTCGATCGCCTCCTCGTTCACCGAGCGGCCGGCAAAGGCACCGTTCAGGTCGACCACGTGCAGCCAGCGGCAGCCGGCGGCGACCCAGGCCCGGGCCTGCGCGCCGGGATCGTCGGAATAGATCGTGGCGTCGTCCATCTCGCCGCGACGCAGCCGGACGCAGACGCCGTCCTTGAGGTCGATGGCGGGATACAAGGTGAGGGGCTTCGACGCGGAGGCGGGGCTCGCGGCCTTCGGCCTGGGCGAGGATCGCGGCTGCGGCTGCTCGGTGCGGACGGGTGCGGCGCGGGCGCCGTCCTGCAGGCGCTTGGTGAAGAAGTATCCGCCGACGATCTCGCCGTGGATGCGGGCATAGTGCGGATGGACGCCCCAGTGCAGGTAGCCGAGCCCCTGATACAGCCTGATCGCCGCGGTCTGGGTCTCGCGCACGTCGAGATTGAGCACCTGGTAGCCGAGCGCCCGCGCGCAGTCCTCCACCGCCTCCGTCATCAGCCGGGCCAGGCCGTGGCCGCGCGCATAGGGGGCGATGTAGCTGTGCATGAGCGTGGCGCTCATCGCCTGCGCCTCGTTGTTGCGGGCCGGACGCAGCAGCTGGGTCGCGCCGACGATGGTGCCGTCGAGCCGGCCGACGAACAGCGCCCGCTCCGGCACCAGCAGGATGCCGTGGAAATACTGCTCGAGCGTGCGCCGGCCGGGCGAGACCACCCAGCCGAACCCGCCGCCATCCAGGATGGCGGCGTTGGTCGCCTCGCACAGCGCCTGCATGTCGTCGTCGCTGAGCGAGGCGACCCGTTCGGCGACGAGCACCGGCTCCCGGCTCGCGTCCGTCATCTCAGGGCGCCCAGCGCAGGAAGTTGGCGAGGATGCGCAGACCCACCCGCTGGCTCTTCTCGACATGGAACTGCGTGCCGGCGCGGTTGCCGCGCGCCACCAGCGCCGGCACCGCCATGCCGTAGCGGGCGGTGGCCACCAGGTCGGCCGGATCGTGGCCGGTCAGCGCGTAGGAGTGCACGAAGTAGCCGTGATCGCCGGCCGCCAGCCCGTCGGTCAGCGGGTGCGCGTCCGGCGCGAACTCGAGCTCGTTCCAGCCCATCTGCGGCAGCCGCAGGCCGGGCACATCCATCCGGGCGATCTCGCCGCGGATCCAGCCGAAGCCCGGCGTGTCGCCATGCTCGAGGCCGCGCTCGGCCATCAGCTGCATGCCGACGCAGATGCCGAGAAACGGCGCGCCGTTCTGGGTCGCGTCCTCGATGGCGGCGCGCAGGCCGGGCACCGCCGACAGGCCGCGGGCGCAGTCGGCGAACGCGCCCTGGCCCGGCAGCACGATGCGGTCGGCCGAGCGCACCCAGTCGGGATCGGCGGTGACGCGGATCTCGGCCGCGATGCCGGCCAGCGCCGCCGCCGCCGCCAGCGCGCGCGAGGCGGAGGCGAGATTGCCGCTCTGGTAGTCGACCACGGCGACGCGTCCGCCGGTCGGCATCGTCATGCCGCCGGTCCCGCGCCCCGGCTCCGCCCGAACAGCTCGGGACGCAGGTCCAGCAGGCGCAGCAGCGCCGCGCCGCCGTCCGACCCGGCCACGATCGGCCCGGCCACGCAGCCAGCCAGTCCCAGCTCCCACCGCCGCCAGTCATGCGCGAACAGCCCGACCGCGAGATGCAGCCCGGGCAGCAGCGTCCAGGCGCCGGGCACGGACCGTGCCAGCAGGCCGATCAGCAGCGTGACCAGCCCGGCCAGCGCGGCCGCGAGCCAGCTGCCCGGACGCGCCAGCACGAGCCAGCCGAGGATCAGCCCCCAGACGCTGAAGCCTTCCGGCACCAGGATCGGCGGATGCTCCGACACCGACGGCGCCGCCGGATCGGCCGG
Source organism: uncultured Acetobacteraceae bacterium (assembly GCA_964236105.1). Lineage (GTDB taxonomy): Bacteria > Pseudomonadota > Alphaproteobacteria > Acetobacterales > Acetobacteraceae > Lichenicola. Next base: position 248,876 of record CAXSBC010000005.1, read on the forward strand.
GCGGAAATGCGTGCTGTAAAGCCTCACAGCACGCCCTTGGTCGAGGGCACCCGGCCCAGGCTGCGCGGATCGGGCTCGGTCGCCGCCCGCAGCGCGCGCGCCACCGCCTTGAAGCAGCCCTCGGCGATGTGGTGGTTGTTGTGGCCGGCCTTCTGCGTGACGTGCAGGGCGAGCTGGGCGTTGGAGGAGAAGCCGCGGAAGAACTCCTCGAACAGCTCGGTGTCGATCTCGCCGATCTTGTCGCGCGGGAACCGCACCGACCAGACCAGGAAGGAGCGGCCGGAGATGTCGATCGCCGCCTCGACCAGCGCCTCGTCCATCGGCACCACGGCGTGGCCGTAGCGGCGGATGCCGGCCTTGTCGCCCAGCGCCTGCGCCAGCGCCTGGCCCAGCACGATGCCGACATCCTCGGTGGTGTGGTGGCAATCGACCTGCAGGTCGCCTCGCGCCCTGACCTCGAGATCGAACGCGGCGTGGCGCGCCAGCGCGGTCAGCATGTGGTCGAGGAAGCCGATCCCGGTCTCGATCACCGAGCGTCCGGTGCCGTCCAGGGACAGCGACAGGGTGATGTCGGTTTCCGCGGTCACGCGGTGGATCTGGGCGTGTCGGGGAGCGTCCATGATGGCGTCCTCCCTACAGGATCGCGGGTAGCGAGGCCACACCCGCCTTCCGCGGCCGGCGGCAGGAAACGGGATGGCCGCGTCGGCGTCATGCGCCAGGGCCCGCGGCGCCGCCGGTCCGCGGGAGGGGGGGGTGATCGATGATCCAGGCCGTGACACGCCAAGCCCGGTGCGGCGCGTGGCTTCTCCTCGCCATCCTGCTTGGCGGCTGCGCCACGCAGCAGGAGCGGGTCGCGGCCAGGGAGGACGAGCTCGCCGCCGCCGGCTTCGTGGCGCGGCCGGCCGACACGCCGCAGCGCTATGCGATGCTGCAGCACCTGGTCCCGTTTCGCATTCTCGTGCGCGCGACGGGCAGGCGCGTCGTCTACCTCTATGCCGATCCCCTGGTCTGCGGCTGCCTCTATGTCGGCAGCGAGGCCGCCTACGACCGGCACCGGCGATGGATGCTCCGGCGGCAGCTCGTGGACGAGCAGCAGATGGATGCGGGCCCCGTCTGTTGCTTCGGCGTTTGGGACGGACCGTGGGGACCGGGCCTCAGTCCGGACGACGGCTCCGGCCCGTACTGAGCCGGCCCGCACCGCCGGCCTTGCCGAGGTCGCGCATTGCCACGACGAGCTTCATGTGCCTGACCAGCAGCGCGTGCGGCAGCGAGGGCAGATAGATGCGGATGATCTCCAGCCGCTTCGACTCCGGCAGGGCTGCGAACACCGGACGCGACGCCGATGCCGCTTCCGCCCCGTCGTAGCTCTTGGCGATGGCGGCGAGCACCTCGGCCGGGACCGACGCCAGGAAGGTCCTCTGTTCGGGACCGAGGCGGGTGTCGCGAAGCGGTCCGGAGAGCGTGCGCGCTTCCGCCACCTTCGGCGTCTCGTACGGCTTCAGCTGGCTGAGGCTGAACTCGATCTCGACGCCGTTGCTCTGCATCACGTAGCCGGTCGTGCCGTCGATATCGACCAGCCGGCCCTCATGCGATCCGCTGAGATCCGACACATGGTCGCCGACGAGAAGAGAGACCATCGATGAACTCCGGGTGCTGGCTGGGACCGCCCGGCCAGCGGCTCACGAACAGCGCCGCCATGCAAGCGATCATGCCGCAAGGACGCTGCGGATGCACCGGCGTCGGCGCCCCGGCACGAGGCCGGACCGATCGGCGCCAGGGTGCGGGGCTGCCCGGCGAGGCGGGCCCGCGTCGGGGGGAACGGCTTGCAGGACCAGGCGGCGCGCGGCACCGTCCGACCCGTGTCCGCCATCCTGCGGCGCGGCATGCACCAGGAGATGCGCCATGGCCGACCTGACCGGCATCCGGCTGCGCCGGATCGACGGCACCGAGGCGACGCTCGCGGACTATGCGGGCAGGGTCGTGCTGGTGGTGAACGTGGCCTCGAAGTGCGGACTCACGCCGCAATACGAGTCGCTGGCGCAGCTCTATGACAGGCACAGGGCGGCGGGGCTGGTGGTGCTGGGCTTCCCCTGCAACCAGTTCCGCGGCCAGGAGCCAGGCAGCGACGAGGAGATCCAGAGCTTCTGCAGCAGCACCTACGGGGTCGACTTCCCGATCTTCTCCAAGATCGAGGTGAACGGGCCGGGGCGGCACCCGCTTTACGGCGCGCTGCTCGCGGCGGCGCCGGTGGCGGCGGAACGGGCCGATGGCGGCATGCGGACCCGTCTCGCCAGCCGCGGCATCGAGGCGAGGGCGGAGGACGTGCTGTGGAACTTCGAGAAGTTCCTGATCGGTCGCGATGGCCGCGTCGCCGGACGGTACGCCCCGGACATCACCGTCGCGGAAGCGCCGCTGCGCGAGGCGATCGCCGCCGAGCTCGACCGCGCCGGCTGAGCGCCAGCCGCTTCCGCTCTTGCCAAACAGGCGCGAACGGCTCTCGCTGCGGCCGGGAGACAGGGAGGGAGGCATGAGCACGATGTCGGGCGGCCGGGAGCCGGTTGCGGATCGCGCCGGCCTGCCGCCGATGCGGCGCCTCGGCCTGATGACGGAGAACGAGCGCGTCGCCGTCCGGCTGCTGCGGCGCGTGCTTCCGGCGCAGGTGCAGCCGTCGCCCGGCGAGCAGCGTGATGGGGTGTCCGTCGGACAGCGGCAGGCCGGCGCCGCCGAGGACGCGCTGGAGCCGGCGATCCTGCGGATACGCCGCGCGATCGGCCGGCTCGAGGCCGAGCCGCCGGCACCGCTGCAGATCGCAGGCCCCGAGGACCCCGACCTCACCGGCGACGAGCGCTGCCTGCTGCGCGCGCTGGCGGCGGCACAGCACGCGGACGAGGCGGTGCTGGACGATTATCTCGCGCACCTGGCGCCGACCCGCGGGGCGCGGGCGCGTCTGGCCCATGTCGTGCGGGCGCTGGCTGACGTGCTGGTGGTGTCCGGCCGGCTGCTGCGGAGCCCGTCGCTGCTCTGCTGGTCGCTGCCGGCGGCCGCGTTGACGGTGGCGCGGCTGCATGGCTACGAACCCGGCATCTCCGCGATCGCCTGGCCGCCACGCTCCTAGGGGCCGGTCGTCCGGAACCGCGACCTGCCGAGCCGCGTCGGGCTCGATCCACGACCAGGAGGCACGCGCATGAGCGCACTCGACCAGCTTCTCGACCGCGTCTCGATCTCGTCGCTGCAGGAGCCGGCGCCGTCCGGCGCGCTGCTGGACCGCATCCTGGAGACGGCGCTGCGGGCGCCGGATCACGGCCGGCTGGCGCCCTGGCGGTTCGTGCTGATCCGCGGCCCGGCGCGGGCGGCGCTGGCCGAGGTGGTGGCCCAGGCCCTGCAGGCGCGCGACCCGGCGGCGCCGACGGCGCTGATCGACAAACAGAAGGCCAAGTTCCTGCGCGCGCCGCTGATCATCGCTCTGGGCGCGCATGTGCGTCCGGCTCACAAGATCCCGGAGGTCGAGCAGCTGATGTCGGTGGCGGCGGCGACGATGAACCTGCTGAACGCGTTGCACGGCGAAGGCTTCGGCGCGATCTGGGTGACGGGCGCCAACAGCTACGACCGGCAGGTGCAGGCAGCGCTCGGCATCACCGCGCCGGACACGCTGGCCGGCTTCCTGTTCGTGGGAACGCCGGCGCAGCCGGCCCTGCCGGTACGGCGGCCGCGGCTCGACGAGCATGTGCGCGAGTGGGACGGGCAACCGGTGCGCTGGCCGGAGCAGCCGGAGGCGGCCTGACGCCGCCGCTCAGGGCTGGACCAGCGTCCAGCCGCCATTGACCTTCTTGAACTGCAGCTGCGCGGTGTTGGTGCCCTTCTTGGTCACCGCGGTGACGGCACAGCCATAGACGCCGTTATCCCTGGCCGTGCAGTCGGCGGCGGTGACGCTGAAGTCGTTCACGTCGTAGGGCCCGCTGAACAGGCCGAGCGTGTTGTCCGAGGTCTGGCGGTTCGCCGCCTGCATCCGGCCCTGGATCACCTGCTGGATGTCGGCCCTGGTGGGGGCGCCGGCCTGTCCGCACGCGGCGGCGAGAAGCGGCAGGGCGAGCAGCAGACGATACGGCGCGGGGTTGCGCGCGGCTGTCACGGACGAGGAACGCACTGCGGAGTCTCCCGATGATGGATCGACCGGCGACGACGCCGGCGCGGGATCGCAACGGATCGGGCCCGTCATGGTTCGATGGGGTGGCGGACCCGCCGCCCGCCACCCCGCTCCGGGCTCAGTCGAAATGCGCCGCCAGATCGTGCTCGGGGGTGTTGGTGAGGTCCTTGCTCAGCGACTTGCCGAGCTTGGCCGTCGCCGCCTTGTCGAGCGCCTCGCGGATGTCGTGCAGCACGTGCGCCGGTGCCGCGAGAACGATCTCGTCGGTCCTGCCGGTGCGCACCGCCTCGTTCAGCCGGGCGGCGACCTGCTTGGCGAAGTGCGTCTTCGCCTGGTCGTGCGGATCGGACTTCGGCGCCTTGAGCTGGCTGGTGCCAGCGCTCGCATCCACGTCGGTGTCGCCGTGGCCGCTATTGTCGAAATGCTGCAGCGTCCGCAGCGCGCCGCCGTCGCCGGCGGTCAGGATGCGGGCCTTGCCGCCGTCCGCCACCACATACCAGGTCGTGTCCTTGCTCATCTCGTTTCTCCCGTGTCGCACGACCGAACGCGCAAGGCGGCCGCTTGTTCGCCGGCGGCGCTGCATGGCGGCTGCGCATCCGCCGGGACGACGTCCGCCGAGGTGATGTCCGGGCGACCACGCACCGTGACCGGCGGCGGAGATCAGGACCGCGTCCGCGCCGCCGTCGCCACCGCGGCCAGCAGGGCGGCCTCGTCATAGGGCTTGGGCAGCAGCACCGCATGCTCGAGCGCCCCGGTCGCTGCGCCATCGGTGTCGGCGCCGGTGGCGAAGACCACGCCCAGACCCGGATGGCGATGCAGCGCCCGCCGGGCCAGGTCGATCCCGCTCATCCCCGGCAGACCGACATCGGTGATCAGCACGTCGAAATCCTGCAGCGCCAGCGCGCCGAGCGCCGTTGGCGCATCGCCCGGCCGGACCACGGCATGGCCGTGCATGGTCAGCAGCTCGGCGCTGCGGTCGCGGATCATCGCGTCGTCCTCGACCAGAAGCAGCCGCAACGGGCGGGGCGGGCTGGCGCCGAGGCCGGTGGAGGTGGCGTTGCTGCCGGCGCGCGGGCGGGTCCTGGCGCTGCGCATGGACAGCACCTGACGCAGCTTGCGGGCCAGCGCGTCGCTGGTATAGGGCTTGGCCAGCAGTCCTGCCCCCACGTCGAGCTTGCCTCCCTGCGCCAGGCTCTCGTCGGTGTAGCCCGAGGTGAACAGCACCGCGATGTCGGGGATGCGCTTGCGCACGGCACGCGCCAGTTCCGGGCCCCGCATCGGGCCCGGCATCACCACGTCGGTGAACAGCAGATCGACCCGTGCGCCGCTCTCGATCACCGTCAGCGCGCTGGCGGCGTCCCGGGCCTTGAGCACGTGGTAGCCCAGGTCGGCCAGCATCGAGACCACCGTGTCGCGCACGCCGTCATTGTCCTCGGCGACCAGGATGGTCTCGCTGCCGCCCTGCGCGGACCCGATGTCGATCTGGTCCACCAGCTCCTCGGCCTGCAGCGTGCGCGGCAGGTACAGGTGCACGGTGGTGCCGCGTCCCGGCTCGCTGTCGATCCTGACGTGGCCGCCGGACTGCCTGACGAAGCCGTACACCATCGACAGGCCGAGCCCGGTGCCCTTGCCTTCCGGCTTGGTCGAGAAGAACGGCTCGAACACCTGCTCCATGATCTCGGGCGTCATGCCGGTGCCGGTGTCGGTGACCGCCACCACGACATACGGGCCCGGCACCGCCTCGCGGTGCGCGCGCGCATAGGCCTCGTCGAGCACCGCGTTGCCGGCCTCGATCGTCAGCAGGCCCTGGCCACCCATGGCGTCGCGCGCGTTGATGGCGAGGTTGAGCAGCGCGTTCTCCATCTGCGCCGGGTCGATCAGCGCGTTCCACAGACCGGCGCCGGCCGTGACCTCGATGTCGATGCCTTCGCCGAGCGAGCGGCGCAGCATGTCCTCGAGATCGGCGATCAGCCCGCCGATCCGCACCACCTTCGGCTCCAGCGGCTGGCGCCGGCTGAAGGCCAGCAGGTGCGCCGAGAGCTTGGCGCCGCGTTCGACGCCGGCGAGCGCGTTGGCGACCCGCCGCTCGGCGCGCGGGTTGCCGGCCACGTCCCGGCTCAGCAGGTGCAGGTTGCCGCCGACCACCTGCAGCAGGTTGTTGAAGTCGTGCGCGACGCCGCCGGTGAGCTTGCCGATGGCCTCCATCTTCTGCGACTGCCGCAGCCGCGCTTCGGCGATCTCCCGTTCGGCCAGCGCCGCCGCCACCTGCTGTTCCAGCGCGCGTGCCCGATGGCGCACGTCGGCCACCACGTGCGCGGTCGACAGCGAGGCCGACAGCTGGGCGGCCAGCAGCGCGCAGAAGCTCCGGTAGTCCGTCGCCGGCTGCAGATGCCGGCTCCTGGCGATCACCAGCACGCCGGCCACGTCGCTGCCGGCATGCAGCGGCAGCAGCACCTGGCGGTCATCCACCTCCGGCGGCGGGTCGACGACGAAGGGGTGGCCGGAGATGCACTCGATGACGCCGAACTGCATCACCCGGGCCAGGGCCGCGAGCCTCGGATCCCCGTGGGCCTCCACGTCGGACGGCAGCCGCAGCAGTGCCGGCTCCGGGACGCCGCCATGCGACGCGGCTACCGCCAGGATGTTGTCGGGCCCGCGCAGATAGACCACCGCATACGGCGCGTCGGCCGGGTTCTGTTCGGCGATCCCGGCCGTGAAGCTGCGCGCCGCCTGATCGGCGCTCTCGATCCGCGGCCGCAGGGCCAGCATGCGCAGCGTGTTCAGCCGCCGCTTGTCGATGATGCGCCGCGTCTGGTCCGCAACGATGCAGAATACGCCCTCGATGGTGCCGCCCGAGCTGCGGACCGGGCTGTAGGACACGTCGAAATACGTGTCCTCGTCGACGCCGTGACGGTTCTGCCGGAACAGCATGGCCTGGCTGTCGAACGGCAGCCCGGTCCGCTGCACGCCGCGCAGCAGCGGCTCGAGCGACGACCAGACCGACGCCCAGCCGATCCGGGCCGGCTGCCCGAGCGCAGCCGGATGGTTGCCGCCGATCACCCGGCTGTAGGCGTCGTTGTAGAGCGCGACCAGATCCGGCCCCCAGAACAGGACGATCTGCGTGCTGGACGGCAGCAGCAGCCCGACCGCCGTCTTCAGGCTCGGGCACCAGTGCTCGGGCAGCCCGAGCGGCGACCGCGACCAGTCCATGGCCTGCAGCCGGCCGCCGCATTCTCCGTCCTGCAGGAAAGGGTGGTCAAACGGCGGATGGAGGCTGTCGAGAGGAGCTTGCACGGTGATCCCGGTGAGGCGGCGTTGCAGGATGGGCGGGAACGCAACGTAAGGCGAGTTTTTTGCGTCAGGAAACCGTCAAATATAGGCCGGCGCCTGACGCAGGGTCGGCGATTCGTCGTCGTTTTCGGCGTTCTGACGGACGCCTGCGCACGCCGCCGCCGATCGGCGGCTGGCGCCCGAACGGTGCAGCGGCAGACTGAGGCGGCATCGCGGACAGGGGTCGGGTTCATGCAGAAGGTGGCCATCATCGGCGCGGGCAAGATCGGCACGATGATCGCCGAGCTGCTCGCCGCCTGCGGCAGCTACGCGGTGAGCGTGCTGGATCACGACGAGGCGCAGCTGGCGCGGCTGCAGACCAGCCGGCCGGTGGAGCGCCGGCGGGTCGACATCGCCGATGCCGGCGCGGTGACGGCGGCCCTCGACGGCATGTTCGCCGTGCTCAATGCCAGCCCGTTCCAGCTGGTCGCCCGGATCGCCACCGCGGCGAAGCGGGCGGGCGCGCATTATCTCGACCTGACCGAGGACGTGGCCGGCACGCGGGCGGTGCGCGCCCTGGCGGACGGGTCGCCCACCGCCTTCATCCCGCAATGCGGCCTGGCGCCGGGCTTCATCACCATCGTGGCGCACGACCTGGCCGCCCGCTTCGACAGCCTGGGCGACGTGCGCATGCGGGTGGGCGCGCTGCCGCAGTTCCCGTCCAACGCGCTCGGCTACAACCTGACCTGGAGCACCGAGGGCGTCATCAACGAGTATTGCGAGCCGTGCGAGGCCATCGTCGACGGCCGGCTGCAGCAGACCATGCCGCTGGAGGAGCTCGAGAGCTTTGCGCTCGACGGCATCGCCTACGAGGCGTTCAACACCTCGGGCGGCCTCGGCTCGCTGTGCGAGACGCTGGCCGGCCGGGTGCGCAACCTGAACTACCGCACCATCCGCTATCCGGGCCACGCGGCGATCATGCGCACGCTGCTGCACGATCTGGGCCTGCGCGACCGCCGCCCGCTGCTCAGGGACATCCTGGAGAGCGCGATCCCGATGACCCTGCAGGACGTGGTGATCGTGTTCGTCACCGTCACCGGGCAGCAGGGCGGCCGGCTGATGCAGGAAAGCTACGCCAACCACATACGCGGCGCGCGGATCGGCGGGGTGGACCGGAGCGCCATCCAGATCACCACCGCCTCCGGCATCTGCGCCGTGCTCGACATGCTGGCCGAAGGCCGGCTGCCGGGTGCCGGCTTCATCCGCCAGGAGCAGATCGCGCTGCCGGCGTTCCTGGCGAACCGGTTCGGCCGGAACTATGACGGCCCGGTCGCGGACGCGCCGGCCGCGCGCGCCGCCTGATCCGCCCCGTCACAGCACAAGGCCGAACCGCATGACGCCGCACGACCAGTCCGCCGCCGCCGCCGGTTCCGTGGCCCTCGAGGCCGCCGGCATCCTGGAGCGCCTCGGCATCGACCGCGCCGCGCTCTCGGGCGGCGGCCTGGTCGCCCGCTCGCCGCTCACCGGGGAGCAGACCGCCTGCCTGCAGCAGACCGACCCCGCCGCCGCGGACCGCGCGATCGAGGGCGCGCACGCGGCCTTCCTGGCCTGGCGCCTGGTGCCGGCGCCGCGCCGCGGCGAGCTGGTGCGGCTGCTGGGCGAGGAGCTGCGGGCGGCCCGCGACGAGCTCGGCCGTCTGGTGACGCTGGAGGCCGGCAAGATCGCCTCCGAGGGCCTGGGCGAGGTGCAGGAGATGATCGACATCTGCGACTTCGCGGTCGGGCTGTCGCGCCAGCTCTACGGGCTGACCATCGCCACCGAGCGCCCGGCGCACCGCATGATGGAGACGTGGCACCCGCTCGGCGTCGTCGGCATCATCTCCGCCTTCAACTTCCCCGTGGCGGTCTGGGCCTGGAACGCGGCCCTGGCGCTGGTGTGCGGCAACAGCGTGGTGTGGAAGCCGTCGGAAAAGACGCCGCTGACGGCGCTTGCCGTGCAGGCGCTGATGCGCCGCGCGATGGTTCGGTTCGGCACGCAGGCGCCCGCGGAGCTGGCGACGCTGCTGATCGGCGGACGCGATGTCGGCGAAGCGCTGGTCGAGCATCCGAGGGTGGCGCTGGTGTCGGCTACCGGCTCGACGGCGATGGGACGCGCAGTGGCGCCGCGGCTCGCGGTCAGGTTCGCGCGCCAGATCCTGGAGCTCGGCGGCAACAACGCGGCGATCGTCTCGGCCGCCGCCGACCTCGACCTGGCGCTGCGCGGCGTCGCGTTTGCCGCCATGGGCACCGCCGGGCAGCGCTGCACCACGCTGCGCCGCCTGTTCGTGCAGGAGGGCGTCTACGCGGCGTTCGTCGGCCGGCTGAAGTCCGCCTACGGCTCGGTGCGGGTCGGCGATCCGCGCGAGCCCGGCGTGCTGGTCGGGCCGCTGATCGACCGGGCCGCGTTCGAGGCGATGCAGGCAGCCCTCGACGAGGCGCTGGCCGCCGGCGGCGTGGTGACCGGCGGCGAGCGCGTCGCCGTCGGCGGCGACGGCGCGTTCTACGTGCGCCCGGCCCTGGTCGAGCTCGCGACGCAGATCGACATCGTGCGGCGCGAGACCTTCGCACCGATCCTCTACGTGATCCGCTATGCGCGGCTGGAGGAGGCGATCGCGGCGCAGAACGACGTCGCGGCCGGGCTGTCCTCCTCGATCTTCACGCTCGACCTGCGCGAGGCCGAGCGCTTCGTCTCGGTCGAGGGCTCCGACTGCGGCATCGCCAACGTCAATATCGGGCCGTCCGGCGCCGAGATCGGCGGCGCGTTCGGCGGCGAGAAGGAGACCGGCGGCGGCCGCGAATCCGGCTCCGACAGCTGGCGCGCCTACATGCGCCGCGCCACCAACACGGTGAACTACGGCACTTCGCTGCCGCTGGCGCAGGGCGTCGTGTTCGAGGTCTAGCCGGGCGTCCCGGAGCGGGTCAGGGAAGCGCCAGCCGGCGGATATAGCCTTCGGCCGGCAGGTGCACCCCGAGCGTGGCATAGCCGGCCACGGCGACCAGCAGCAGCAGCAGGCGCGGGGTGCTGCGTGCGGATGGCGGGCAGGCGCCGGCCAGTCTGGTCAGCACGCGAAGCCCGCACAGGCCGACGACCGCGCCGACCACGATGTCCGTGACCGTATGGAATCCCAGCGCGACCCGCGTCGTGCCGATCACCGCGCCGACGAGGATGCCGATCAGGAACACGGCTCTCGGTCGCAGGCCCGTCGACAGGGCGAACAGACCGCCATAGGCCAGGATCGCGACCGCGGTGTGACCGCTCGGGCTGTGCAGCCCGATCCGCCCCAGGAGGTGACCGTGGGAGAAGGTCAGGATCTTCAGCACCAGCATGCCCAGGCACAGGCCCGGAAAGACGATGCACCAGGCCGACGCGCCGCGTCGCCACCCGGCGGCAAGGCACGTCGCGGCGATCAGCATCGCCAGCGGCAGGACGACGGCGAGGTCGGCGAGATCGGTGACGAAGTTCATCGAGACTTTCGGGGTTCGCTGAATCGGGCCGAGCCACCCGGCTGCCGGTTCCGATGGCCGCTTCGCGAGCATCCTCGCACGGAACGCGGCTCGCGCAGCAGGCATGGCGTCCGGCATGGGGCCGACGACGAGCGGTCAGTTGCCGGTCGGTCTGCCGCCGCCGCCGGTATAGGCGATCCGCCACAGGGTGCCGTTGCCGTCCTCGGTGACCAGCAGCGCCCCGTCATGCGCGACCGCGACGCCCACCGGCCGGCCCCAGACGCTGTCCTGGTCGATCACGAAGCCGGTCATAAAGTCCTGGTAGATGCCGGTCGGGACACCGTCATGGAGCTGCAGCCGCACGACCTTGTAGCCGGTGCGCGCAGCACGGTTCCACGAGCCGTGCAGGGCCGCGAAGGCATCGCCCCTGACGTCGGCGGGGAATGCGGCGGCACCTCCGGCGGGCGGGTCGTAGAACGTCATCTGCAGCGGGGCGGAATGCGGCTGCAGCAGCACGTCCGGAACCGTCACCTGCGTGGCGAGGTCGGGCCGCTCGCCCTTGTGCCTCGGATCCTCGTTGGCGCCGATATAGTACCACGGCCAGCCATAGAAGGCGCCTTCGCGAACCCGGGTCACGTAGTCCGGGACCAGGTTGTCGCCGAGCCCGTCGCGCTCGTTGGTCGAGCACCAGAGATCGCCGGTCCTTGGATGCACCGCCAGGCCGACGCAGTTGCGGATGCCGTCGGCGAAGACGTGCCGGTTGCCCCCGTCCGGGTCGAACACCAGGACGTTCGCGCGGTCCGCCTCCCCGTCCCAGGCGGCACCGCGGAGCGTGTGCGCCTCCCACTGGCGGATCTGGTCGGGATCGCGTCGTGCCAGGGACTGCGCCGCGTTGGATCCCGATCCCACCGACACGAACATCCGCCTGCCGTCCCGGCTGAACTGGACGTCGCGGGTCGTGTGGTCGCTGGTGGTCGCGGCGAGCCGTCCGACGACGGTCTGCGGCCGGCCTGACGCCTTGAGGTCGCCCGGACGATAGGCGAAGCGGACCACCGAGTTGATGGTCGCCACATAGACCCATTGCGGGCTCGGGCCCGCGGGATAGAAGGCGATGCCGAAGGGCGCGTCGAGGCCGTCTGCGAAGACCTGCTCCTGATCGGGATGCCAGGCGCCGTCGGCCGCGCGCAGCACGCGGATGCGGCCGGCGGCGGTTTCGGCAACGAAGATGTCGCCGTTCGGGGCGACCCGCACCAGGCGCGGACCCTCCAGCCCGGCCGCAAAGCGCTGCACCACGTAGCCCGGCGGCACCTTGGGCAGGGCGCCGGCCGGGGGATCGGCCAGCGAGGGCGTGTTGCTGGCAGACCGGCTCGCGAACGGGGCCGGCATGTCGGCCGGGCCGAGGCGGCGGCGTTGGCCCGGGCTGTCCTGCCGCCAGTCTCCATAGGCCGCCTGCCCGGTCAGGATGCCGCGGCCGGCGTCGGCGGAGGGCTGGCCTTGCGACGGATGCGGGCTCGTGACGGCCAGCGCCGCCGTGACGGTGACGGCAAGGCCGCGGGCTGACACGCGTGCTGTCATCGTTCTGATCTCCGTTGCGGACAGGCTCGCACGAGGCGGGCCGGTCGTTGAGGGCGCAGCGACGCATCCTGCGCCGAATGGTCGTCATTTTGAGACACGGCGCGGCAGACATTTCGGCTTCTGCATTGCAGGCATGTTGCAGATGCAAACGATGGAGATCAAGTCCGGCATCTTGCGTGCGGCAGCAGCGGCGCGCTCGGCGGCGGGATGCTGCGCGTCGCCGCCAGTTTGTCCATGACGGGCGCGGGGACGGGACGTTTACTCGGTGCGACAATGAGCGATCGCAGCGAATTCACATTGCTTTGATAGAGATTGCATTTGTCAGACATAAGGAGTTTCCTGTCGCTGCGCGCACAGACGCGCCGGATCAGCGGCCTTCGCGCCCTGACCAGCATCGTGTGGAGGAAACATGCTGACGATTGCTGCAAGATCGGCGACGACCGAAATCTGTACGGTGTCGGCGCGCTGTAGGATCATAGCCGGTATCGTGACCGGAGGATGCACCGCTCGGGCCGTGCAGACTCCACCGGTCCACGGCTCGGCATAACGCCAGCCAGCCGACGCGTCGACCCCGCTCATCGATGCCGGCAGGTCGCGATGCAGTCGAACAGCGTCACGTCAGCCTGATCCTTAACGAAGCCGGTGCAGTCGCTGGCCGCCCGAAATGCGGCCGGCACGCCTGCATCTGTCGCGCGGATCAGGCTGCCGATACGACACCCGACGCTCGGGATGCATCACGGCTGACGCCGACTGCAAACTCCTGGAGACAAGCCATGACGAAACGTCCGGGCACTCGTGCCGCCTTGTTGCGGACTGCCGCTCTTGTTTCGATCGCTGCGATCACGGTGCTCAGCTGTGGCCAGGGCGTCAGGGCGCAGACGTTCACGCCGATCAAGCCGCCGGCGATCCCGCTGATCACCCGCGCGCCCTACATGAATACCTGGCTGCGAGCCAGCAGCGCGATCGCGCCGGGCGTCTGGCCCGAGCACTGGAACGGCGCGGTCAAGGCGATCACCGGCATCGCCTTCATCGACAACAAGTCCTATCTGTTCCTGGGCGCACCCGCCGTTCCGCAGATCGCGAACACCATGACGCAGACCTCGCTCAACACCACGCCGACGCAGTCGATCTTCACCTTCAACGGCGGCGGCGTGAACCTGACCGTCGATTTCCTGTCGCCCGTCGAGGCCAACGACCTTCGCCGGCTCAGCATGCCGCTATCCGACATCGTCACCACCGCGCAAAGCAGCGACGGCGCGACGCACTCGGTCAGTGTCTATTTCGACATCAGCGGCGAATGGGCGCACGGGGACAGCACCCAGCTCATCAAGTGGGCGCCGGAAACCATCGCACTCGATGCCGACGGCAGCAGCAGGCGAGGCACGCTGTCGACATGGACCGTCACGCCGAACTCGCCCACGGTGTTCAACCAGGTCAACGACTATCCGTCCTGGGGGACCGTGCTGTTCTCGACCGCGACCTCGGGCAGCCTCACCACGCAGTCAGGCGCCGACAGCGCGGTGCGCTCGCAATTCGTGGGGTTCGGCACCCTGAGCAACACCAACGACACCAACCAGCCGCGGGCGATCAACGACCAGTATCCGGTCTTCGCCTTCAGCAACGCCTTCGGCACCGTCGGCGCCACGGCGAGCAAGCCGTTCACGCTGCTGCTCGGACATGTGCGCGATCCTGCCATCAACTTCCTGGGAACGCCGGTATCGTCGCTCTGGCGGCAATACTGGCCGACCTATGAAAGCATGCTGGCTTTTGCCTACAACGACGCGTCCAAGGCGGTGACGCGCGCCGACACGCTGGATGCAAGCATCACCAGGGCCGCCACGGCGTTCGGGGGCGCGCACTATGCCGGGCTCACGGCGCTCACCCTGCGGCAGGCATTCGCCGGCACCGAGCTGACCGGCACCACGAGCAACCCATATCTGTTTCTCGAGGAGATCAGCAGCAGCGACAACGTGTCCACGGTAGACGTGCTGTATCCATCGATGCCGGCCTTCCTGTATACCAATCCCGAACTCGTCCGCTACTTGATCGCGCCGGTCGTCTTCTATGCGGAATCGGGCCAGTGGCCGGAACTGTTCGCGCCGCACGATCTCGGCTCCACCTATCCGAACGCGACCGGGCATAATGACGGCGGCGGCGAGAACATGCCGGTGGAAGAGACTGCCAACATGCTGATCATGGCCGATGCCTACATGCAGCACACGACGCTGGCGAATGCGGCCGTCTATGCGTCGACGCACTATGCGATCTTCCGCCAGTGGGCCGAATATCTGACGACGATCCCGCCGAGCGTTCCGTATCCCAACGCGCTCGATCCGCAGTTCCAGAACCAGACCGACGACTTCACCGGCCCGATCGCGCACAGCGTCAATCTGGCGCTCAAGGGCATCGTCGCGGTCGGCGCCATGGGACAGATCGCCGCCTATGCCGGCGACACCAAGGATGCCAGGTATTTCAGCCGCGAGGCCGAGACGCTGATCAGCGCCTGGACGCGGTTCTCGCAGAACAGCGATTCCTCCCATCTGCTGCTGCAGTATCATGAGCCGGCCAATGCCTACAGCCCGGACACCACCGGGGAGCCCGACAGCTACTGGAGCCTCAAATACAACTCCTATCCCGACAGGCTGCTCGGGCTGCATCTGATCCCGCAGAGCGTGCTGAGCGAGGAAGCCGCCTTCTACAAGACCCAGGAACATCCGACCGGCATCCAGCTCGATCCGCGCACGCTGGATAGTCCGCCGCATACCTTCACCAAGGCGGACTGGGAGCTGTGGACCGCGGCCGGAACCAACGACCCGACCCTGGCCCAGAACATCATCGACGAGGTCTACAACTACGCGAACACGACGCTCGCCGGCGTGCCGTTCCCCGACTACTACGATCCGAACAGCGCGTTCACCGGGTTCGAGGCCAGGCCGGTCGTGGGCGGTGTGTTCGCCCCGCTCACCTTGTCCCTGAAGGTGAAGAACTAGCCGCCCGCTGCGACCGCAAACCGGCTGCCTTCAGGACGAGGCGGCCGGCCCGTCGCGCCCCCGGCCGCCCAGGGGCCGCCCAGGGGCCGCGTCGCGGGCTGCTGGCGGATATCGCGGGCAGGCCCGGAGGCCGGCCTCGGGACTGCGGTCCGCTCGGCGCGTGCCACCGCGATCATGGCCGGCATTTGTGCCCGGCACCGCCCGCCCCGTCCGGGACGACCCGACCCGCGACGCGTGGGCGCGGAACCGGCGTCGGATGGCGGAGCTTACTGTGGCTGCCGGGATGGCGGCGCGGCCGCGTCCGCCATCCGCGCGACCCAACAGGAGCAGGTCATGGAACAGCGGACCCAGCACTTCATCGACGCGCTCAGGCAGCTCGAGACCACCGGCGACGCGCAGCCGATCGCCGTGCTGTTCGCCGACGATGCCGACCTGTCCAATCCGATGGTCAAGCACGACGCGGAAGGCAAGGCCGGCGCGCATGCGTTCTGGACACGCTACCGGGCCAGCTTCGAGACGATCTCGTCGGAGTTCAAGAACATCGTCGAGCAGGGCGACGTGGCGCTGCTGGAATGGGTGAGCGAGGGGGCGATCCGCGGCAAGGCGATCCGCTATGGCGGCGTCACCGTGCTCGAGTTCGGCCAGGCCGGCATCGCCGCCTTCCGCAGCTACTTCGACACGGCCCAGCTCGAGATCGGCCTCTAGCCGCAAGCCCGGCCGGCGGCGCGCGTTCCGGACCCGGCGTGAGCAGCCTGCCGCATCCGGCCTCGCCGACCGTGCCTGGAGCGCCTCTCGGCTCCCTGGCCCTGCTGCTGCCCTACCTGCGCCCCTACGGTGGGCGGGTGCTGGGCGCGTCGCTGTCCCTGCTGGCGGCGGCCGGGCTGCTGCTGGCGCTGGGGCAGGGCGTGCGGCGGCTGATCGATCGCGGCTTCGCCAGCGGCAGCATGGCGCAGCTCGACCACGCCGCCATCGCCATGTTCGTCGTGGTGGCGGCACTGGCGGTGGCCACCGTGCTGCGCTTCATGCTGGTCTCCTGGCTGGGCGAGCGGGTCGCCGCCGACCTGCGCCGCGACCTGTTCGGCCGTGTCGTCTCGCTCTCGCCCGCCTTCTTCGAGACGGCGCGGACCGGAGACATCCTGACCCGGCTGACCGCCGACATCGCGGTGCTGCAGTCGCTGATCGGCACCGCGATCTCGCAGTGGCTGCGCAGCGCCATCCTGCTGGCGGGCTCGCTGGCGATGCTGCTGGTCACCAGCCCGAAGCTCGCCGGCGTGGTGCTGCTGGTCGCGCCGCTGGTGGTGATGCCGCTGGTGCTGTTCGGCAGGCGGGAGCGGCGCCTGTCCCGGCACGCCCAGGATCGCATCGCCGACCTCGGCGCCCATGCCGAGGAGACCATCGGCGCGCTCCGCACCGTGCAGGCCTTCACCCACGAGGCGATCGACCGGGCCCGCTTCGCCGCCGGGGTCGAGCGGTCGGTGGCTGCCGCCGTGCTGCGGATCCGCACGCGGGCGACGCTGATCTTCGCGGTGATCCTGCTCGGCTTCGGCGCGATCGTGTTCAGCCTGTGGATCGGCGGGCGCGACGTGATCGCAGGCCGGCTCAGCGGCGGCGACCTGTCCGCCTTCGTGTTCTACGCCGTGCTGCTGGCCAGCTCCGGCGCGCAGATGAGCGAGCTCTGGGGCGAGATGCAGCGCGCCGGCGGCGCCGCCGAACGCCTGCGCGAGCTGCTCGACGAGCGTCCGACGATCGCAGCGCCGGCGCATCCGGCCCGGCTGCCCGCGCGCTCGGCAGGCCGGGTGACGTTCGACGACGTGACCTTCCGCTACCCCGCCCGCCCGGATCACGCCGCCCTGCACGGCTTCTCGCTGGAGGTGGCGCCGGGCGAGACGGTGGCGCTGGTGGGTCCGTCGGGTGCCGGCAAGACCACCGTGCTGCAGCTGCTGCTGCGCTTCTACGATCCCGGGCGGGGCGTCGTGCGCCTGGACGGGCTGGACGTGGCGCAGCTGGCGCCGGAGGACCTGCGCAGCCGCATCGGCATCGTGGCGCAGGACCCGGCGATCTTCAGCACCAGCGCGCTCGAGAACATCCGCTACGGCCGGCCGGACGCCACCGACGGGGAGGTTCGTGCCGCCGGCCGCGCCGCCCATGCCGACTTCCTGGACCAGCTGCCGGACGGCTACGACACCTTCCTGGGCGAGAAGGGCGTCCGCCTGTCGGGCGGCCAGCGGCAGCGGGTGGCGATCGCGCGCGCGATCCTGCGCGATCCGGCGGTGCTGCTGCTGGACGAGGCGACCAGCGCGCTGGACGCGGAGTCCGAGCGCGCGGTGCAGGACGCGCTGGCGACCCTGTCGCGCGGCCGCACCACCCTGATCGTGGCGCACCGGCTGGCGACCGTGCGCAAGGCGGACCGGATCGTGGTGATCGAGGCCGGCCGCATCGTCGCGACCGGCGCGCACGACGCGCTGATGCAGGAGAGCGGCCTGTATGCGCGGCTGGCCCGGCTGCAGTTCCTGCAGACGGGCTGAGCGGCCGCGCGGCGTCGTTTGCGCGGCCGGGCGCATCTTGCGGCGGTGGCACGGCGTTGCGGCAGTGTCCCGGTCGGGGACGCGCGCGGCAGGGTCGGTCGGGGGACGTCATGGGTCAGCAGGCAACGGGCGGCGTCCGGATCGAGGCGCGCGAGACCCTTTCCGACGGTTGGTTCAGGCTGGAGAAGGTCACGTTCCGCCAGGACGGCATCGACGGCGCGCTCGACCGCGAGGTCTATCACAACGGTCCGGGCGTGGCGGTGCTGCCGGTCGACCGCGCGCGCCAGACGGTGCTGCTGGTGCGCCAGCTTCGCATCGCCGCGGTCGTCAACGGCGACGCGCCGTCGCTGGTCGAGCTCTGTGCGGGCATGATCGACGGCACCGACGCGCCGGCGGAGGCGATCGCCAAGGAGGCGGAGCAGGAGCTGGGCTACCGTTTGCGCGGGCTGCGCCAGGTGCTGGCGCTCTACATGAGCCCGGGCGCCTCGGCCGAGAAGCTGCATCTGTTCACGGCCGACTACGCGCCGGCAGACCGCATCGCCGCCGGCGGCGGGCTCGAGGAGGAGGGCGAGCAGATCCGCGTGCTGGAGGTTCCGCTGCAGCAGGCGTGGGCGATGATCGCCTCGGGACAGATCGTCGATGCCAAGACCGTGCTGATGCTGCAGCATCTGCGTCTGCAGCCGGATGCCTGACCGGCGGCGCGCGGGGCGGCCGGTGCGGCGATGACGCGGTCCCCAAGGCTCGCGCGGCTGGCGCTGCGCGGCGCGCTGGCGCTGCTGGCGGCTGCCGCGGCGGTGCGGCTGAGCCGGGCGCACGGGCCCGCCTGCAGCATCGACCGCGACGGGCTGACGCTCCGGCTGCGGCGCGGCGTGATGCGGGTGACGGCGCTCGACGACGACGTGATCCGCGTGCGCGGCTCGGGCGGCGCGGTGCTGCCGGAAGACGCGTCCTGGTCGGTGCTGCCGGACGCGCGCGCAGCACGGGCCGCGGTGACGCCGGTGCGGGACGGCGCCACGGTCGGCTTCGACACCGCCTCGCTGCGTGTGCGGGTCGACTGGCGCAGCGGTGCGGTGACGATCACCGACAGACAGGGGCGGCTCGTCGCGGCCGACGTCTCCGGCTGCGGTCCGGAATTCGGCGAGCAGGGCTTCGGGCTGCGCAGACGGCTGGCGCCGGAGGAGCACGTGTTCGGCCTGGGCGATCGTGCCGGTCCGATCGACCGGCGCGGCGGCAGCTTCACCCTCTGGAACACCGACGCCTACGGCTTCGAGGAGGGCAGCGACCCGCTCTACAAGGCGATCCCGTTCGTCATCGGGGTCCGGCGCGGCGTGGCGCACGGGCTGCTGCTGGACAGCAGCTGGCGGACCAGCTTCGACGTCGGCAGGACCTGCGAGCACGAGCTTCGCATCGGCGCCGCGGGCGGACCGCTCGACTGCTACGTGCTGAACGGACCGTCGCCCAAGGACGTGCTGCGCCGCTATGCCTGGCTGACCGGGCTGCCGCCGCTGCCGCCGGTCTGGGCGTTCGGCTTCCAGCAGTCGCGCTACAGCTACATGAGTGCCGGCGAGGTCCGCGAGGTCGCGCGGCAGTTCCGCGAGAAGCGCATTCCCGCCGACGTGCTGTGGCTCGACATCGACTACCAGGATCGCAACCGGCCGTTCACCGTCGATGCGGCGACGTTCCCCGACCTTCCCGGACTGCTGGGCGAGCTCCGGCGCCAGGCCTTCCGCACGGTGCTGATCGCCGACATGCATGTGCCGGTGGTGCCCGGTGCAGGCTACGCGCCCTACGACACCGGCAGCGGCGGCGATCATTTCCTGCGCAATGCGGACGGCAGCGTCTATGTCGGCCCGGTCTGGCCGGGACCGTCGGCGTTTCCCGACTTCACCCGCGCCGGCACCAGGCGCTGGTGGGGCGGGCTGTATCGCGCCTTCTGCGAGGCGGGTGCCGCCGGGTTCTGGGACGACATGAACGAGCCGTCGGTGTTCGACACGGCCACGCGGACGATCCCGCTCGAGGTGCAGAGCCGGATCGACGAGCCGGGCTTCGCGCCGCGCACGGCGACCCAGGCCGAGATCCACAACGTCTACGGGCTGCTCAACGCGCGCGCCACGCATGAGGGGCTGCTGGCGCTGCGGCCGAACGAGCGGCCCTTCGTGATGACGCGCGCGGCCTTCGCCGGCACGCAGCGTCACGCCGTCACCTGGACCGGGGACAACTCCTCCACCTGGAACCACCTGCGGCTGAGCACGCCGATGCTGCTGAGCCTGGGCCTGTCGGGGATGCCGTTCTGCGGCGTCGATCTCGGCGGCTTCGCCGGCACGCCGTCGGCTGAGCTGCTGACGCGGTGGCTGCAGCTCGGCATGTTCAACCCGATCAGCCGCGACCACACCGACAAGCACACGCCGCCGCAGGAGCCCTGGGTGCACGGCGCCGAGCACGAGGCACGACGCCGGCAGGCGATCGAGGCGCGCTACCGGCTGCTGCCCTACACCTACACGCTGGCGGAGGAGGCGTCGCGCACCGGCATCCCGATGATGCGGCCGCTGTTCCTGGAGTTCCCCGAGGCCGGCGACCCCTGGCCGCTCGATCATGCGGCGCCGTCGCAGTTCATGTGGGGGTCCGGCCTGATGGTGGCGCCGCCGCCGCACGGGGAGTCGCCGGCGCCCTATCCGGTGCTGCTGCCGCCGGGCAACTGGTACGACCACCGCACCGGCCGCCGGGTGACCGGCGCGCGGGATGCGTCGATCAGCGTGGAAGGGCGCGCGCTGCCCGGCGGCGACGGACGCGGCGGCCTGCGGCTGCTGCAGGCGACGCCGTCCGACGGCGGACCGGCGGTGTATGTCCGGGCCGGATCGATCGTCCCGGGCCAGGCCGTGATCCAGAGCACGGCCGAGGTGCCGCAGGGGCCGCTGGAGCTGCATGTGTATCCGGGGCCGGACTGCGCCGGATCGCTCTACCTCGATGACGGGGTGAGCTTCGACTACCGCGCCGGCCGGTTCCTGCGCTGCAGCTACCGCTGCGAGCCGACCGCAACCGGGCTGCTGATCCGGGAGGCCGCCACCGAGGGCGCGTATCCGGGCTGGTGGACCGAGGTGGCGGTGATCCTGCACGACGTCGACGCGCCGCGCGATCCGGCGGCGTGGCGCTACGAGCCGCAGGCGCGCACCGCGACGGCCCTGGTCAGCCCGGCATCGCTGCGCGCGGGGATCGACTGGCGCCACTGATCGCGACGTGCGGGCGGTGCCCGGACGCATGCCGGGCGAACCGGACCGGCGGGCCGCCGTTCAGCCTGGGTCCGCTGCAAGGCCGCTCATGTCCGGAAGCTTCCCGAGCCAGAACGCCCGCTACCGCTACCTGCAGCAGATCGTCGCGGGCGTCAGCGACGGCGTGATCCTGATCGAGACCGACCAGACCATCATCTGGGCCAATGCGACGGCGCTGCAGATGCACGGCGTCCGGACCGTCGCCGAGCTCGGCGCCACGGTGTCGGACTACCGTCAGCGCTTCGAGCTCCGTTATCGCGACGCCAGCGGCTCAGGCGCCGGCCAGACGCCGATCGAGCGGCTGACGGCGGGCGAGACCTTCGAGGAGGCGGTGGTGGATGTGACGCCGGCGGGCGAGCGGGACGCCCGGTGGACGCACCGCATCCGCAGCATGGTGCTCACCGACGATGACGGCGTTCCGGACCTGCTGGTGCTGATCCTCGACGACGAGACCGAGCGCTACAACGCCGAGGAGCGCTTCGAGCAGGCCTTCAACGCCAATCCCGCACCGGCGCTGATCCTGAGGCTACGCGACCTGCGCCACATCCGGGTCAATCAGGGCTTCCTCGACATGACCGGCTGCCGGCGGGAGGACGTGGTCGGCCGCTCGATCTACGAGGTGGACATCCTGGAGGGGGCAGCGCGGCGGGAGCTGGCCATCGAGCGGCTGCAGCAGGGGCGGACGATCCCGCAGATGGAGGCCACGATGCAGCTGCCGCAGGGCGGCGAGCGCTGCGTGATCGTGGCGGGCCAGCCGATCGAGGTCGGCGACATCCGCTGCATGCTCTTCACCTTTGCCGATCTGGAGGGACGCCGTCAGGCGGAGAAGGCGCTTCGACGCAGCGAGGAGCGCTTCGAGCTGGCGTTCCGCATGGCGCCGGTACCGACGGCGATCCTGGTCTGGAAGGACTGGCGCTTCCTGCTGGCCAACGACGCCTTCGCGCGCGAGACCGGCTATGCGGCGGACGAGATCGTCGGCTGCAGCGCGCAGGCCCTGCCGCTCTGGCGCGATGCCGACGCGACCGGGGCTCTCGAGCGGCTGCTGCGACGGGACGGACGGGTGGCCAACCTGGCCCTGACGGTCGCCACCAAGGCGGGCGAGCCGCTCGACTGCCTGGTCGCAGCCGAACTGGTCGAGATACGCGGCCAGAGCTGCGTGCTGCTGGTGGCGCAGAACATCGTCGACCGGCAGCGCTCCAAGATCGAGGTGGCGGATGCCATCGCCGCGGTGATGAAGGATACCAGCTGGTTCACCGAGGCGGTGCTCGACAAGCTGGCGCGTCGGCAGCCGGAGATCGGCTCGCCCGACATGGCATCGGTGGCAGACCTGCCGCCGCGCGCCCGCGAGATCCTCGATCTGGTCTGCCAGGGCCAGGACGATCTGGCCATCGCCGACGGCCTCGGCATTTCCCGCAACACGATCCGCAACCACATCGCCAGCCTCTACCGCAAGACCGGGGTCGACAGCCGCGCCAAGCTGATCATCTGGGCGCGCGAGCGCGGCGTGACGGGAGCGGCGGTGCGGCCTGCGTTACGGCGTCGTGCCTGACCCCGACTGATACCCCGGCGCAAGTCCGGCTAGTGCCGATGCACCAGTCGGTCCGTCTTTCGCAGAAACCGGCATGGCAACTTATCGGCGGATTCGTGGTTTCTCATGCAGCGAGGCAATCATGACCTAGCACGCGGGAGAACAGGTTTATGGACAAGGATCGCGTCGCCGGCGCCGCCAAGCAGGCGACGGGCTCGGTGAAGGAAGCCATCGGCAAGGTCACCGGCGACACCAAGGTGCAGGCCGAGGGCACCACCGAGAAGGCCGCCGGCAAGGTGCAGAACACCGTCGGTGGCGCCAAGGACGGTGTCCGCGACACCTTGAGGGACTAGCATCGCCGCAGTGCGGTCCGGACCTGGCCTCGCCGGGCCGGGCCGCGCACATTGGCGACTGCCGGTGCACGATCGGCGGCGGAGTGTGGCCGCTGGCCGTCAGGACCAGGCGTCGTCGAGATGATGTCCCGACGCAGACACCGCGTGCCAGCCATATCTCCCATAGCCGTCGACGCCGTCCGTGAATCCCCGTATCTGCACATCCCCGAAGAACCCTGGAGTACTCAGCATGCCCGATGAAACAATCGTTGCCGTCTATGACACCGCAGCCCATGCCGAAGCCGCGGTGAAGAGCCTGCTGGCCGCCAACGTGCCGCAGAACTCGATCAGCCAGCATGCCAGCTCGACCACCGGCACAGCCGGCGGCACGGCTGGCGGCGCGACCGCGATGCCGGTGCAGGATCGCGGCTTCTGGTCCAGCCTGTTCGGCGGCGAGCCGGATCACGATGCAACCGTGTTTGGCCGCAGCATCGAGGGCGGCTCCACCGTCGTGACGGTCAAGGCGCCCGCACAATACGTGACGTCGGTGAGCGAGATCCTGGAGCAGCACAGCCCGATCGATCTCGATCAGCGTGCCTCGTCCTACGGTCTGACGCAGACGGCGCCGCAGGCGACCGCCCCGGCGCGAGCGCCCGTGTCGACCGCAGCCACCGCCCCGACCGATGGCGGCGTCATCCAGCTCTCCGAGGAGGAGCTGGTCGTCGGCAAGCGCCTGGTCAATCGCGGCACCACGCGCGTCCGGCGCTTCGTCGTCGAGGTCCCGGTCGAGGAGCAGGTCACGCTACACAGCGAGTCCGTCAAGGTCGAGCGGCGCCCGGTCACCGACGGCCGCACCGTCGCCGACAGCGCTTTCACCGACCGCACCATCGAGATGACGGAGACCGCCGAGCAGGCCGTCGTCGGCAAGAGCGCGCATGTCTACGAGGAAGTCGGCCTGCGCAAGGATGCGACCGACCGCGTCGAGACGGTGAAGGACACCGTGCGTCGCGAGGACGTCAAGATCGAGCAGGTTCCCGGCGCGGACGTCGCGACCGACCGCACCACGACGACGCCGACGACGCCGCGCGCGCCGAAGATCTGACCGGACAGGCCCGGACCGGCATGCGTCGCCGGTCCGGGCCGCATCGTTTCGTATGACGGCCACCCTGCGGACAACACGGCTTCGGTGCCGTCGGACCGGGGTGCCGAGATGAGGAAGACCACCATGAAGTCAATTCCCGTTGTCCTGGCAGCCGCTGCGCTCATCGTGAGCGGTGCCGCGTCGGCGCAGACTGCGTCGTCGCCGGCTCAGACCTCGCCCGCGCCGGCAGTGACCCAGTCGGCGCCGCCCCCGGCTCCTCCGGGTGCGATGTCGAACATGCAGCCCTCCGGTCCGGCGGCTGCGAGCGGCAACGACAACCAGGCGGTCGCCACCACCAACGCCGACGCGCCGCAACCGGCGCACGGCGCCAATTCGTTCAGCCGGGGCGAGGCGCGCCGCCGCATCGAGAGCCACGGCTTCCAGAAGGTCTCGGGCCTGCGCAAGGACAGCAACGGCGTCTGGCGCGGCACCGGCATGAAGGACGGCGCGTCCGTCCAGGTCTGGCTCGATTACAAGGGCAATGCCGGCCAGATGTAGCCGCCGCCTGCCCATCCCGTCGACACGCAACTTCCCCGAGGAGGCCGACATGGCCATTCGCACGTTCACTCACCTCTACGACAACTATGACGACGCCCGGCAGACGGTCGAGGCGCTGGAGGCGGCGGGCATCCCGCACAGCGACATCAGCATCGTCGGCAACAATGCCGACAACAGCCACGCCGCCAGCGCGGTCGGCACCAGCAGCACCGCGCCTGCGGCCCTCGACGCCACGGACGAGACGCGCGCCGGCACCGGCGCCACCAGCGGCACGCTGGTCGGCGGCGGTCTCGGCCTGCTGACCGGTCTCGGTCTGCTTGCCATTCCCGGCGTCGGCCCGGTGGTGGCGGCCGGCTGGCTGATCGCCACCGTCACCGGCGCCGGCGTGGGAGCCGCGGGCGGTGGTCTGCTCGGCTCGCTGGTCCATGCGGGCGTGCCGGAAGAGCATGCGCACACCTACTCCGAGGGCGTCCGCCGCGGCGGCACGCTGGTGTCGGTTCGCGGTGACGAGAGCCAGGCCGCCAGCATCGAATCCGTGCTGTCCGGGCGCATGCCGGCAGCCGTGGACGTGGCGGCCCGCCGCACCGACTACCAGACGAGCGGCTGGGAAAAGTTCGAGCAGACGGCGCCGCATTACAGCGCCGACCAGGTGGCAGCCGAGCGCGCGCGACGGGTCTGATCCTTCCCCGACGCTGAGGCTGTCGGGCCGCGCGGGCGATTGCCGGCGCGGCCCTGAGCACCATTGGAGGCATGCATGAGCGACACCAATCGAACCGCCGAGACCATCAAGGAGGGCGCGGCAAGCCTCCAGGCCGCCGGCGACGCCGCCCGGCAGGTCGGTGCCCAGGCCCGGGATGCCGGAGCGCAGGCTGCCGGTCAGGCCAGGGAGCTCGCCCAGGAAGCCAGGCAGCAGGGCGCCTCGCTGGTGGGAGCGGTCGGCGAGCAGGTTACCGCGACCGCGCAGGCCCAGAAGGACAGCCTGGCCGATCGGCTGGAGGATGTCGCCAAGGCGGTGCATCGCTCGGGCGAGCAGCTCGAGGGTCATCAGGACCTGATCGCCCATCTGGTCGAGCGCGGTGCCGCCGAGCTGAGCGTGCTTGCCACGACGCTGCGCACCAACGACCTCAACGGGATGATGAGCGGTCTGCAGGATCTCGCGCGCCGGCAGCCGGCCTTGTTCGCGGGCGCCTCGCTCGCGGCCGGTTTCGCTCTGTCCCGCGTCGGCCGGATCGCGATCGCCGGCGCGTCCAAGGCCGATCTCCCGAGCCTGTCGGGAGGCCAGCATGAGCGGGAATAGACCAGCCGGCACGAACGGGCTGATCGACGTCCTGTCCAGCCTGGCCACCGACATCCAAGACCTGGTTCGCGGCGAGATCAGGCTCGCGAGGGCCGAGTTCGACGAGAAGCTGCAGCGCGTGCTGATGGCGTCGATCTTCCTGCTCGGCGGGGCGCTGGTGGCGTTCGCCGGTCTCGTGGTGTTCCTGCAGGGGATCGCGGCCGCCCTGGCGCTGGTGCTGCCGACCTGGGCGGCGTCGCTGATCGTCGGCCTGCTGATCGTGCTGATCGGCGCGGTGTTCGCCCGTTCCGGGCTCGCCCGGCTGTCGCTGAAGTCCCTCACCCCCGACCGGATGGCGTCCAGCCTGCAGAAGGATGCGCGCGTTCTGAAGGAGCACACCTGATGTCCGACAACACCTCCAACCCGCGCAGCATCGAGCGCAGCCTGGATCAGACCCGGTCGCGCCTGGACAGCCACCTGAGCGAGCTTCAGGACCGGCTGTCGCCCGGTCAGGTGCTCGACGATCTGATGAGCTATTTCCGCGGCAGCGAGGGCGCCGACTTCGGCCGCAACCTGCTGGAGAGCGTGCGGAGCAACCCGATGCCGGCCGCCGTCACCGGCATCGGCCTGGCCTGGCTGATGGCCTCCAAGGGTGGCGCGGGTATGGGTGCGGCACCGGTGGCGCCGCCGCCGTCGGCCAACACCGGCATGGTGCGCGTCTACAGCCCCGCGCACGTCTTCGCCGATGGCGGCCATGATGCGACGGCCGCCCGGGTCGCCGAGGCCGAACGCGGCGTCGCGCGCCAGCAGGGCGAGGCCGACCACGCCTACGATGCCCGTCTCGCCGCCGCACGCGGCCAGGCGCTCGGCCTGGCGCAGCATGCCCAGGAGACCGCCGGAGCGTTCGGCAAGCGTGTCGGCGACGTGCTCGCTGCCTCGCAGCAGGCGCTGACGGACGGCGCCCATGGGCTCAGCGACATGGCGGGCGGAGCGGCAAGCTCCATCGCCGGCATGGCGCAGGGGGCGACGAGGACCATCGGCGACGCCGCGCAGAGGGCAGGCGGTGCGTTGTCGCAGGGCGTCCAGGCGACCGGACAGGCCGGCGGCGGTCTCGCCGCGGCGGTGACCGCCAATCCGGTGCTGCTCGGTGCGATCGGGCTGGCTGCGGGCGCCCTGCTGGGCGCGCTGCTGCCGCAGTCGGACCAGGAGGAGGCAGCACTCGGCAAGATCGCCGGACAGGCCCGCGACACCGCGCGCGATCTCGCCCAGACCGTTGTCGACAAGGGCAGCAGCGTCGCCCACACCGTGCTGGCCACCGGTCAGGACAGTGCCGGGTCGCACGGGCTGACCGGCGGCAGGAGCCCGGGAGAGCTGGTGGACGCCGCGATGAGCGGCAGCCTGGCGCAGGATGCGAGGCAGGTCGTCACCGACGTGCTGCATGCCGGCGACACCGCGGTCCGCAAGGAGGCGCTCGGACAGGAGGAGAGCGGGCCGAAGCCGGCTCCGTGACCAGGACGGCCCGGCTCCGGACCGCCGGTTCCCCGTCCCGACCGATGATGCGGCAGACCCTGTCGGCGCAGGCCGACGAGGGAACCGCAGACCGGCCGGAACAGAGTCGGCAGCGGAACGTTATCGAAGCGCCAGGTCTGCGCGGCGCAGTCACTCAAGCAACCCACATCAGACGGATGGAAATAAGATTATGTCGATCATTGCTTGGCTCATCCTGGGCCTCATCGCCGGCTTCATTGGCAGCAAGATTGTCAACAAGTCCGGCGACGGACTGATCCTCGACATCGTTCTCGGCATCGTCGGCGCCTTTGTCGGCGGCTACCTGTTCACGCTGTTCGGCGCCACACCGGTCACCGGGCTGAACATCTACAGCCTGTTCGTCGCCGTCGTCGGCGCGATCATCGTGCTGGTGGTCTATCACGCGATCGTCGGCCGCAGCGTCCGACGCTGATACGGGACCGGCTGCGGGTATGCCGGCTGCAGCCGTCGTTACGGTCCGGTTCCGGCACATCATCGATACCTAAAGGGAACATTACATGGGACTTCTTGATCAGGTGCTCGGCGGCCTCATGGGCGGCTCCGCAGGCGGCTCGGCCTCGCCGATGGGTGGCGTGCTGTCGGGTCTGCTTGGCGGCGGCGGACAGGCTGGCGGCGGCTTCGGTGGGCAGGCGGCAGGGGGCATGGGCGGACAGGCGGCGGGGGGCATGGGCGGCGGCCTCGGCGGCCTGGTCTCGCAGTTCGAGCAGGCGGGCC
The DNA here is from genome assembly GCA_964236105.1 of uncultured Acetobacteraceae bacterium. GTDB lineage: Bacteria > Pseudomonadota > Alphaproteobacteria > Acetobacterales > Acetobacteraceae > Lichenicola. Next base: position 277,165 of record CAXSBC010000005.1, read on the forward strand.
TCGGCCACGTCGCGCAGTCCTGGGTCGGCAACGGTCCGAACCAGTCGGTATCGCCGCAGCAGCTGCAGAGCGTGTTCGGCCAGGACCAGGTACAGGGAATGGCGAACCAGGCCGGCATGCAGCCGCAGGACTTCCTGGCCCAGCTCAGCCAGCACCTGCCCAATGCGGTGCACGGCATGACTCCGGACGGCCAGCTGCCGCAGGAAGGCACGATGTCGGTCTAGCCTGCCTCATCGGGCGGACGGTCGACAGGCAGCCAGGAGAGACAGCATGGTACACCACAAGGCGACGGCGATCCTGGCGGCGTCGCTGCTGGCCCTGCAGGGGCTGACGGTGCCGGCTCGCGCCGACAACCAGATGGGATACCAGCTGCTGTCCCAGCAGCAGGTTGCCGGACAGCCGCGGCGCGGCGGCGCGCTGGGCATGGATGTCGGACCGGGCCAGCACATCACCAGCAGCGGCATCAGCTTCGAGCTGCTCAGGGTCAATGGCGTGCACCCGCAATCCGCCGGCGCCCAGGCAGGCTTTTCCGTCGGCGACCAGATCATCGCGATCAACGGACAGGTGTTTCCGAGCGTGGTGGCCTTTGCAGGCTATATCGGCTCGCTGCCGCCGGGCCAGCAGATCACGATCGACTATCTGCCGGCGGGCGGCGGTCCGCAGCAGGCGCAGCGTGTCGGCGTGACCGTGGGTGCCGCCGGACGGGCGTCGGCGGCCCAGCAGCCGGCTCCCAACCAGCGGGCAGGCCTGTCGACCGGCACCAAGGTGGCGATCGGCGTCGGCGCGGCCGCCCTGTTCGGCTGCTACGAGCTCGGCTGCTTCTCCCACCGCAAGCGGGCGGCGCCACTCGATCCGCAGCAGCAGCAGCAGAATGGCGCCCAGTTACAGCAGAATGGCGTCCAGCCGCAGCAGAACGGCGTCCAGCCGCAGTAGTCGGGCGATACAGCCCGTGATCGGTTCGGTTCTCATGCTGGGAGCTGCGATCGCACGAACGCATCGCGCTGAGGCCGAGATCGGGTCGGCGCGTCAGCCTGGTTTGCGGACGGCACCACGAACCGGCAGCCCGGATGCGCGCAGGCCGGATCTGCCGCAGCCGGAAGGGCGGCGCTTCAGTACCTGAAGGAGATGCCGACGGAGGGGTTCCAGTCCGTCGCTCCGCGGTTGAGGCCGATGAAGACGCCGGCATCCAGCTGCAGCGCCGGTCCGATCAGCCACTGCACGGCCGACGAGATGATGTCCTGTTCCGCCGAATTATGGTCGCCCTGCCGATCCAGCGTGACGCCGAACGACGCGATGAGCGGGGTTCCGGGGATCTGCCGGCTCGTATTGACGATGAACTGGTAGTCGCCGTGATAGCCCGGCTTCTCGCCGTTGCGCAGCAGGCCGAGGGCCGGCTCGACGGTCAGCGAAAAATCGGCGGGCAGCGGCAGCTGGTAGGGGGCCGCCAGCGTGAACTCGGCGCTGCCGTTGCCGAGACCGCTCGCGGCGGTGGGCACCTTGACGAAGCCGAGCACGCCCAATCCGGTGTCGCCCTTCCCGTCATTGCCGAAGACGTTGACCTTGGCCCCCAGCTGCACGTCGCCGAAGCCCTGGCCGCTGGACCGGGTGGCCGGCTGCAGGCCGCTGCCGGGCGTGCGTGTCACCAGGCTGTTGTAGAGCGGCAGGATGGCTTCCAGATCGGCCCAGTTGGTCACGCCGAGCTTCAGTTCCGGGTCCAGCACGGCATAGCTGCGGGTCAGGCTGCTGTCCGGCGTCCAGTGGTCCCAGCTGTAGGACCACAGGCTGGTCTCGACCTGGACGTGGCCGGCATCCACGGTGAACGGCTCCGAGGAGTTGCCTGGCCGGTCGGTGTTGAAGCCGCGCATCTGCTTGTCCGGCGTCGGGTCGAACAGGTCGTACTGGCTCTTGTCCGGCGCGGCCTGCGCCTGCGCCGCGACCGGCCAGAGCAGCAGGCACGCCGCGACGGCGCCTTCGTGGAACCGGCGCGTGGATGCCGGCGGCGGGGCAGGGTGCATGACCATCGCTGCGATGGTGACAGAACCGCAGGCCCCTGGCTCGCCTGAAGCGTGACGATCATGCGTCCTGGCGCGTCGGCTGCCGGATCGACGCTGCCCGGCCGCGGCGATGTCGCGGTCGCGATCCCGTCCGGCTCCCCTTGACCTTCCCACGATGGGAACCCCCATCTGCACAGGCGGAAGTCGAGGCGAGCATCATGGACCAGGACATTGTCGACCATCGTCAAGCCGCGCCGTCGGCCGCAGCACCGACGCTGAGCGTCGGTCTGACCGGCATGAGCTGTGCCGGCTGCGTGCGCCGTGCGGAACGGGCGATCCTGTCGGTGCCGGGCGTGGCTGCGGCGTCGGTCAATCTTGCGACCGAGACCGCCGCCATCGTGCCGGGCACCGGCTTCGAGACCGGCCGGCTGACCGAGGCGCTTGCCGCGGCCGGCTATCCTGCCGTCCTCGAGCGGATCGAGCTGGCGGTCTCCGGCATGAGCTGCGCCTCCTGCGTCGGCCGGGTCGAGCGCGCGCTGCTGGCCGTTCCGGGCGTCTGCACGGCTGAGGTCAACCTGGCGACCGAGCGGGCGATGGCGCAGGTCGTCGCCGGCGCGGTCGGGGCGCCCGAGCTGGCCGATGCCGTGCGCCGCGCCGGATACGGCACCGCGCCGGCCGCGACCGGCGAGGCGCCGGCCAGCGTCGCGGCCGCGCGCGAGCGGACCGCGCGGCGGGAGGGAGCGATGGCGGCGGGAGCGCTCGTGCTTGCCGTTCCGCTGCTTCTGCCCATGCTGCTGATGCCGTTCGGCTTGAGCTGGGCGCTGCCGGGTGCGGCGCAGCTGGCGCTCGCCGGCGTGGTGCAGCTCGTGTTCGGCGCCCGCTTCTACCGTGGCGCCTGGAAAGCCCTGAAGGGCGGCGCCGGCAACATGGACACGCTGGTGGCGCTCGGCACCAGTGCCGCGTTCGGGCTGAGCGTCTGGCAGATGGCGGCAGGCCAGGGCGGCGCGCTGTATTTCGAGGCCTCGGCCGCGGTGATCGCCTTCGTCCGGCTGGGCAAGTGGCTCGAGGGCCGGGTCAGGCGTCAGGCCGGCGAGGCGATCCGCGCGCTGGAGCGGTTGCGGCCGGAGCATGCCCGGGTGCGCCGCGACGGCGTCGAGCAGGACATCCCTGCCGCCGGGCTGCGCGTCGGCGATCTGCTGGTGATCAGGCCGGGGGAGCGCATCGCCGCCGACGCCATCGTCCGCGACGGCGTCGGCAGCGCCGACGAGAGCCTGCTGACCGGGGAGAGCCTGCCGGTCGCGAAGCAGCCGGGCAGCCTGGTGGTGGGCGGCGCGCTCAACGGCGACGGGCTGCTGCTGGCGGCGGTGACGGCGGTCGGCGGCGAGAGCCGGCTCGCGCGCATGGTGCGTCTGGTCGAGGACGCGCAGGCCGCCAAGCCGCCGGTGCAGCGGCTGGTGGACCGGGCGAGCGCGGTCTTCGTGCCGGTCGTGACGGCTGTCGCCGTGCTGACCGCGCTGGGATGGTGGCTGGCCGGCAGCGGCATCGAGACGGCCGCGATCGACGCCGTCGCCGTGCTGGTGATCGCCTGTCCCTGCGCGCTCGGGCTGGCCACGCCGGCGGCCATCATGGTCGGCACCGGAGTGGCGGCGCGGCACGGCATCCTGATCCGCGACGCCGCCGCGCTGGAGCAGGCGCGCGCGATCCGCACCGTGGTGTTCGACAAGACCGGCACCCTGACCGCGGGCCGGCCGGAGCTGGTGGCACTGGAGCCGGCACCCGGAGCCGGCGTCGATCCGGAGGCGCTGGTGCGGCTGGCGGCAGCACTCCAGGCCGGCAGCGAGCACCCGCTGGCCCGCGCGGTGCTGGCCCGTGCCGCGGGCCGGGAGCTGCCCGTCGCCCGCCTGATCCGGGCCCTCCCGGGCCTGGGGCTGGAGGGGCGGGTGGATGGCCGGCAGCTCCGGCTCGGCAGCGCCCGGCTCATGCAGGATGGCGGCGTGGCGCTGGGTGACCTCCAGGCGGTCGCCGGGGCGCTCCAGGCGGATGGGCGGACGGTGTCCTATCTCGCCGACGGCGACCGGCTGCTCGGGCTGCTCGGCTTCGGCGACGCGCTCAGGCCGGGAGCCGCGGAGGCCGTCGCCACGCTGCGGGCTCGGGGACTGCACGTCGTGCTGCTCACCGGCGACAACCAGGGCGCCGCCGACGCGGCCGCCCGCGCGCTCGGCATCGACGACGTGCATGCCGGCGCGCTGCCGGCCGAGAAGGCGGCGCTGATCGGGCGGCTGCGGGCGGACGGGCCGGTCGCCATGGTGGGAGACGGGGTGAACGATGCCGCGGCACTGGCTGCCGCCGATCTCGGTCTGGCGATGGCGACCGGCACGGACGTCGCGGCCGCCGCGGCCGGGATCACCCTGATGCAGGGCGACCCGCGCCTGGTGCCGGCAGCACTCGACATCGCCAGCCGGACGGTCGGCCGCATCCGTCGCGGCCTGTTCTGGGCGCTGGCCTACAACGTGGTCGGCATCCCGCTGGCCGCTGCCGGGCTGCTCAGCCCGGTCGTGGCCGGGGGCGCGATGGCGCTGTCCAGCGTGAGCGTGGTGGGAAGCGCGCTGCTGCTGCGGCGCTGGCGGCCCGAGGGCGGCCGATGACCATCGGCGAGGCGTCGGCTGCCTCCGGCGTCTCGGCCAAGATGATCCGGTATTACGAGAGCATCGGCCTGATCAGAACCGCCGACCGCACCGGCGGCGGCTATCGGTCCTACGCGCCGGTTGACATCGACACCCTGCGTTTCGTGCACCGCGCGCGGGAACTCGGCTTCTCGGTCGACCAGATGCGCGAGCTGCTGACGCTCTGGCGCGACAGCGGCCGGGCCAGCGCCGACGTGAAGCGGGTGGCGCTCGCGCATGTCGCAGCGCTTGAGGCGAAGGCGCGCGCGATCGCGCAGATGAGCCAGGCGCTGCGCGAGCTGGCGGATCGATGCGACGGCGATCACCGGCCGGACTGTCCGATCATCGACGAGCTGGGACGGCCGGCCAGCCCTGAGCCGGCGACGGTCGGTCGCGGTCGGTCTCGCTGATCCTGGGTCGGGCTTGCAGCATCCGCCGATGGGCCGGCGCGTCGCCGGCCCGAGGCATGACGCGTGCCCGGTCCGGCCGTTGCCTGGATGACGCCGGCTCCCGCCGTCCGCCGCTTGACCCGGGCGTCGCGCTGATTAAGGTGCCGGCGCTGGATCCGGCACCGCGAAGCCTTCCCGATCGGTTGACGACGGCAGTCTTGCGCCGACTCGACGAACCGGGAGGCCTTCATGCGACGCATCCTCGACATGAGCTCGGCGAGCCGTGCGCCCTTCATGATCACGATCTGCGTCCTGCTGATCGTGCCGTTCCTGCTGGTCAGGATCCCGCCCCTGACCGATCTGCCCGGCCACATGGGCGGGGCTGCCGTGGCCGCCTACTCCAGTGATCCGGTCTTCGCGCGGCTCATGAGCTTCCGATGGTATTTGGTGCCCAACCTCGGCACCGACCTGATCGTGGCGGCCCTGCAGCCGGCGATCGGCATCACCCGCGCCTACTGGTTTGTGGCCCTCCTCATACCGCTGCTGCTCGCGGCCGGGATCTTCATGCTGGCCCGCGTGCTGAATCCCCGCGGGGCGGCGGCGATCGCCTGGGCGCTGCTGTTCGTCTACAGCTACCCGCTGAACTACGGCTTCCTCAACTACATGCTGGGTGCCGCGCTGTCGCTCGTGGGCTTTGCGACCTGGGTCCGGCTCGACGGACGGCCACGCCTGCGCGAGGCGGCCACCTGGCTCTTCGTGCCGCTGCTGTTCCTGTGCCATGTGGTTGCCGGCTGCCTGTTCGTGATCTTCGCCGGCGCCCGCGAGTTCGACCTCGCCTGGCGCGGGAGGCAGGTCAGGCAGTTCCTCGTCCGGGTGCGGCCGCTGCTGTCGTCTGTGCTCATCATCCTGCTGTGGCGGCTGAGTGCCTCGTCGTTCGCCGGCCGGAACCGCATCAGCGTCACGGCCAAGGTCAACGGCGTGACCATGCTGCTGCGCGACCAGAGCCTGCTGCTGGATGTCGGCTCGCTGCTGGCGGCCCTGGCCGTGTTCGTGATCGGCTGGCGGCGCGGCGCCCGGCCGCACCGGGCGGTGGTGCCCGGCCTGCTGTGCCTGATGGTGCTGTTCATCGTCACGCCGTCCTCGCTCAGCGGCTCCAGCTATGCCGACGAACGGCTGCTGCCGCTCATCCCGATGCTGGCCTTCGCCGCCCAGGACTGGAGCCGGGTCGAGCCGCGCCTGGCGCGATGGGTGGCGACCGCCGGGCTTGCGCTGCTTGTCGTGCGGCTGTCCTTCACCGCGACCGGCTTTGCAGCCTACGATGCCCGCTACGCGGCCGAGATGCTGGCGCTCCGGCATATTCCCGAGCACAGCCGGGTCATCGTGATCAACGACCGCGACTGCAACTCGCTGCATCACTGGCGTGCCAACCGCCTCGACCATCTGGGCGAGCTGGCGACGGTGTATCGGCGAAGCTGGACCAACTCGGAATGGGATGTCGACGGCGCGCACCTGCTGCAGATCCGCTACCGACCGTCCACCCGGTTCTTCGACGATCCCTCCCAGTATGTCTGGCCCGGCACCTGCGGCGGCATCCCGAAGAGGCGGCCGACCATGCAGGATGCGCTGGCCACGATCCCGTTCGACGGGATCGACTACCTCTGGCTGATCGACGCCTCGCTGCCGGCAGGCTATCGCAACGCCAGGCTGTCGGTCGCCTGGCATGGCGGCACCAGCACGCTCTACGCGGTCCGGCCGCTCGCGACGGCGCTCAGGTGACGATGACGCCGATCCGACCCGCACCAGGCTTGCCAGGACGGCTCCAGCACTGTTCCATCCCGGCATCGTGCTGCACGCGACATTGCCGACATCGGCGGTCAGGGCCTGCCGGGGCCGGGCAGGGAGGGTCCTGCCAGCCCGGACGTCGCGCCCGGCCGGGCGCCGGCGCTGCGCCGCGCGTCGGCGGTCGCGGACCCCGAGGCGGCCTGCGGACGCTGCCCGGTAGGCGATCATGATCATCAACCGCTACCTGGTGCGGGAACTCAGCAAGCCGCTGGTGGCGATCCTGGCCATCCTCGTCGCCCTGTTCGCCAGCTACAGCGCGACCGGCTTCCTGTCCGACGCCGTCCAAGGCCTGCTGCCGACCAGCGCGATCCTGGAGCTGGTCGGGCTGAAGATCCTCATCTCGCTCGAGGTGCTGATACCCGCCTCGCTCTACGTCTCGGTGATGCTGTCGTTTGCCAGGCTGCATGGCGAGTCGGAGTTCGCGGCGATGTTCGCGCTGCGCGTGACGCCGGCGACGATGATACGCGCGGTGCTCACCCTGTCGGGTTGTCTGGCCGTCCTGGTCGCCGGCCTGTCCCTGTTCGTGCGGCCGTGGGCGTATCAGCGGCTGCACGAGATCTCGGGCCATTCGACCGCCCTGCTCGACGTCAACGCCATGGAAGCCGGCTCCTTCTATGTCGGCCGGCACGGCACCCGGGTCATCTTTCTCGGTCACCGCGCCGGCCCCGGCGCCGCGGCCCGCGACGTCTTCCTCAGGCTCCAGCGCAAGGGCCGCACCGAGATCATCTTCGCGCGTCTGGCGGACAAGGCGACCGACAGCAGTCCCGACATCCATCTGACGGACGCGCACATCTACGAGCTCGACCGCGGGCCCGGCCGTCCCGACGAGATCGTCGAGGCGCAGGGACTTGTGGTCAGTCCCGATCGCCCCGACGACGAGCCGATCGGCTACAGCTCCGTCGCCGCCAGCAGCGCGCGGCTGGCGGCATCGACTGCGAACGAGGACAATGCCGAGCTGCAGTGGCGGCTGTCCACGCCGCTCTCGACGCTGCTGCTCGGCCTGCTGGGGATCCCGCTCAGCCGCACGAAGCCGAGGCAGAACAAGTACTCGAAGTTCGGCCGGGCCCTGCTGATCTATTTCGGCTACTACCTGCTCTGCACCTCGGCGCGAACCTGGGTCCAGCATGGCGCCATCGACAAGTTCCCGGGCATCTGGTGGGCCCCCGTGCTGCTCGGCCTGCTCCTGCTCGTCATCTGCAAGCCCGACCGAAGTCTCGTCCTGAGACGCAGAAGCGCATGACCGGCCGCCCTGTCCCGGCTGCTGCCCAGGCCTGGATGCCCAGGCGGGCATGACGCTGCTCAGCCGCTACCTGATGCTTGCCACCTTCAGGACCGTCGCCATCGTCGCCCTGGCCCTGACCGGCCTGTTCAGCCTGCTGGAGTTCGTCGAGCAGCTGGCATCCGTCGGCCAGGGACACTACCGCGTCGTCGACGCCTTCCTCTACGTGCTGCTGACCGCGCCGTCCCGGCTGCTGCAGGCGGTGCCGATCTCGATGCTGCTCGGCTCGCTGCTGACGCTCGGCGCCCTGTCGAGGAATGCCGAGATCGCCGCGATGCTGAGCCTCGGCATGTCCGAGTACCGCATCGTCGGCGCCGTGCTCTGCCTTGTCATGCCGCTGGCCATCGCCCTGCTCCTGGTCATGCAGTTCGTCATCCCGCCCGCGCAGCAGATGGCACAGGAACGGCGAACCTCCGCCCTGTTCTCGTCGGTGTCGCTGCAGGGCGACAACAGCTTCTGGGCGCAGAACGATCGCCAGTATCTCAACGTGCAGGAGTTCCAGCCCGGCAACATCCCGATCGGGATCGACATCTACGCCTTCAACGTCGACGGCAGCCTGGCGAGCATCATCCATGCCGGCCGCGCCGACATCCGGCCGGACGGCACCTGGCTTCTGACCGAGGTGTCGAGACGGCGCGTCTATGCGTCGCAGATCAGGACCGATCATCTGGCATCGCTGTCCTGGCAGTCGTTCATGCCGTCGCAGCAGCTCCAGTTCCTGCTGCTTGCCCCGGAGAGCATCCCGCCGATCGGGCTCTGGCGGCATATCCGAAGCCTCGAGCAGCACCATCAGAACGCGGCACGCTACCGGCAGGCGCTCTGGGCGAAGGCCAGCCTTCTGCTGTCGATGATCGCGATGGTCATGATCGCGGCCCCCTTCGTGTTCGGCTCGCCGCGGGCGCAGAGCAACGGACAGCAGCTCGTGCGCGGTGTCGCGTTCGGCATCGTGTTCTCGCTCGGCCAGCAGATCCTGAACCGTCTCGGCCTCCTGCTCGACGTGGCTCCCGCCGTCACGACGCTGGCGCCGCCGCTGCTGGTCATGGTCGTGGCCGCCTGCCTGTTCCGTCGCGCATACCGGCCTCGATGGCATCGCCTTGCACCTGTCCTGCGGCTCTCGTCCGCGTGACCGACCGGGTCGCGGCCGGCGCAGGCATCATGTCGTCTGCGGCAGCGTGCGCAGGCACGACCGGACCAGCGCGCTGTACAGCTGATGCTCGTGATGGTCCTCGACGTATCGCGGCGTGATCTGCGCGACGAGAGCCCTGGTCCGCACCGAGGCATACCAGTGCACGACCCGTGTCTCCGCCGACAGGACGGCATCGAGCCGGACACGGCGCACGGTCCGGAACCAGTGCTCCGAGATCTCGGGCGGCAGCGGATAGAAGGCCTGCGGCTGGTGAATGGTCAGCTCGTGTCCTTGGCGACGGGCGACCACCTGCTGAAGCAGGCTCGGTCCCAGCGCGTAGCGACGCGATTGCCGTTCGGGCGACAGCTCGAGCATTGCCTGGAGGTAGTCCGCAAGCAGGCCGGCATAAGGCTCGGCGCCCATGACGGCGTTATTGACGCCGCGCGCATAGAACCTCTCGATCCGCCGGAATGCCGCCCAGCCCTGCGGCGCCCGACGCAGCGCCTTGCGAACCAGGTCGAGAGCGAGGTGACGCGCCAGCACGGTCGGCGAGCGCGAGACCCGGACGCTGTGCGGCCAGACGATGACCTCCGAGCCGACGAACTGCGTCGCGTCGAGCAGGGGACGCAGCGATCCGACCGTCACCGTGTCCAGATCGAGGTAGATGCCGCCTTCGAGATACAGGATCGCCGCGCGCAGGACGTCCGAGCGCATGACCGGATCGGCAAGGCTGCGATAGAGCTCGGCCAGTCCGTCGCCGAGCCCGAGCCGGTGTCCCGTCTGCGTCAGGCAGAGGCGGGGATCGATGCGGGACAGCCGGACGCGAGGCGCGCGCCGCAGCGCCTGCAACTCGTCGCTCTCCACGAGCGCGTCGGTATGATGCAGAACGATGTCGGGCAGCCCGCTGCGCTCGGAAGCCGACAGCACCGCGAACACGTAGGCCCAGGGCAGGCGCGGCCCGATCCAGCAGAAATGCAGCCGGGCAGGTATGGGCATCCGTGCAGACTCCCAGCAGTTGAACAGCGCCTCGCGACGATACCACGCGGCAAGACGATGACGCCGTCGGCTTCCGGCGGCGGGCTGTTGCTGCGACAAGCGGGCGGGACCGCGTCGGGCACGTCCGGCGAGGCAGACGATGCGAGGGCAGGCGTGCGCGAGGTTGCGATCTTCCGTCAGAACCTGTTCAGGATCTCCGAGCCCTTCATAACCCAGCAGGCCGAGCAGCTGCAGCGCTACAGGGCGTTCTATCTCGGACGGCTGCGCTACGGCGAGCCGCCAGCCGGCGCCGAGGCGTTCGCCCTGCAGGACCTCGCCTCCTGGCGGTCATGGCCGCGCATCGGCTGCCAGATGATCACGCGCAGCCCGCGCCCGTATCAGCACCTGCTCGGACGCCGACGCCCGGCGCTGATCCATGCGCATTTCGGCATCGACGGCGTCTATGCCCTGCCGCTGGCCAGGCGTCTGCGGGTGCCCCTGGTGACCACGTTCCACGGCTACGACGCGACCCTGTCGACGGCCGCCCTGCTGTCGTCGCCCGCCTGGGCGAACTACCCGATCTTCCGCCGCCGGCTCGCCAGGCAGGGTGATCTGTTTCTCTGCGTGTCCTCGTTCATCCGCGACAAGGTGCTGGCGATGGGGTTTCCCGAGGCGCGCACGCTTGTCCTGCATACCGGCGTGGACTGCCAGGCGATCGGGCTGCGCGACCCGCGCGAGGAGACCCGCACCATCCTGCATGTCGCGCGGCTGGTCGACATGAAGGGCACCGAATACCTGATCCGGGCCTTCAGGACCCTGGTGCAGGACCATGACGACCTGCAGCTGGTCATCATCGGCGACGGTCCGCTGCACCGTCGGCTGCGCATGCTGGTCAAGACCCTGGAGCTGGAGCGCCAGGTCCGGTTTCTCGGCGCGCTGCCCCATGCGGAGGTGGTTCGCTGGATGCGCGGCGCCATGATGCTGGTGCTGCCGAGCGTTCGCACCGCCACCGGGCGGGTCGAGGGGCTGGGCATGGTGCTGCTGGAAGCGGCTGCCACCGGCGTGCCGGTCATCGGATCGCGTGTCGGCGGCATACCGGAGGGCGTCGTCGACGGGCAGACCGGCTTCCTGGTTCCGGAACGCGATCCGGACGCGCTGTGCCGACGGATGCGCCAGCTGCTCGACGAGCCGGAGACACGGCTTCGTCTGCGGATGCAGGCCCGTGCCTTCGTCGAGCGCCAGTTCGATGTCCGCAGGCAGTCGGCACGGCTGGAGGAGCTCTATGACGCGGTTCGGGACCTGGCCTGACGGCAGGCCGGTTCAGGAGGCCCGCCGCCGTCCCGCACGGTCCTGCAGGAACAGGCCCGCCTGGAGCAGCGCCGTCGTCAGGACCACGAGACCGACCTGAAGCCTGGGCCCGGCGCCTGGAACCAGATGGCGCGCCGCCGACACGATCAGGATCATGACGCCGATGCCGGTCAGCGGGGCTGCGAAGGCGCGCGCGAGGTCGCGGGCGCGCACCTCCCAGTGTCGCCGCAGGTAGCGGGCACCCCAGGCCAGGACCAGCGGATAGAGACCCAGCCAGATCGCGGAGACCGCGACGAGGCCGCTGCGGGCGGGAAGGCTGAAGCCTGCGACCAGGATGCTGGCGGCCAGCAGCAGCAGCGTCGTCGCCGACAGGCGGGCCGCCGTTCCCGGACGCCCCGATCCGATCATCACCGTGGCGAGCAGCATCGTCGTCACGCGGAGCAGGGCCGCGATCGCCAGCACCCTGAGCGGCAGGGCGGCCGCCCCGTAGCTGTTGCCCTGGTGATCGTGGATCAGCGAGGTCAGCGGGCCGGCCGCCAGCACCAGGCCCGCCGTCAGCGGGGCGACCAGCATCGCGATCCTGTGCAGGGACCAGCTCAGGGTCCGTGCCAGATCCGCCTTGACCGCCGAGACGCGGGCGAAGACCGGCAGCGCGGTGCGGTTGATGAGCGTGCCGATCGCCATCGCCGGCTCCATGGCGATGTCGAAGGCGACACGGTAGATCGCCAGCTGGGCCGCCCCGTAGAACCAGCCGATCAGCAGGTAGTCGATGTTCTTGAACATCTGCTCGGCGACGTTCGCGGTGCCGGCGCCGACGCCGAAGCGCATCAGCGGCAGGATCGCCGGGATCGAGCAGCGAGGCTGGGGTCGGAACGGTCGGGCCACGGATGCGCCCAGCAGGACATACAGGCCGCTCGCCGCGTAGCCGGCGACGAGCGCCCAGGCTCCCGCCCCGAGCGCGCCCAGCGCCAGGCGGGTGAGTGCCGCGGCCAGCGTCGCGCACACATTGACCGCCGCGATGCGCTCGTATTGCAGGTCCCTGTTCATCAGGGCGAGCGGGATCAGGGCCGCGCCGACCAGCGGCTGCTTGACCGCCACCGCCAGGAAGTAGGCCGCCATCCCGCCCACGCCGTAGATCGCCGCGATCCAGGGTGCAGCAAGCAAAGTCAGGCCGCCGACCAGCAGTGCCGCGCCGACCACGTACCAGAACAGGCTGTCGAGCTGCAGGCGCGAGACCGACCGGCTCTGGATCAGCGCCTCGCTGGTGCCGAGCCCGTTCAGGCCCTCGACCACCATGCCGACCGAGATGACCAGCGAGGCGACGCCGACCTGCTGCTTGGTGAGATACAGCAGCATGACCAGGATCGTCGAGAAGTCGATGACCTTGGCGATGACGGTGGCGCCGCCGAGCCAGTTGAAGCCCCGTGCCAGCTGTCGGCGATGATCATCCACGCGACGTGGCCCGGCCGCGGCCCTGCGACCATAGCGGGGAGCGGCTGCCGCGCGGACGGGCGGGTGATGGTGTGGGCACGGACGTTCCAGGCATCGGGGCTGCGGCCGCGGGCGCGGACCGGATCAGGAGCGCAGTCGGATGGCGATCTGCGCGCCGCCGGCCGCGACCGTGAAGCGGGCGGCCTTGAAGGAGGGCGGGCCGAACAGCGTCGGCGCATCGTTGGAGAAGCCGTACTCCTCCGCCGGCAGGCCCAGCATCGTGCGGTCGAAATGATGGTTGTCGTTCGCGTCGTGATAGACGGCGAGGGCGTAGGAACCGGGCGAGGACACCGCGAGGCAGGCCTGCGCGGCAGGTCCGGTCACCGGCACCCGGACGATGGCGATCGAGCCCTTGTGGGCGAGAAAGGCGGCGGGCTGCTCGCCATACAGCGTCAGGGTGACGTTGCCGGCGACCTTGCGTATGCCGGTGACCACGACATGGATGCGTGGCCAGCTCGCGGTCACGGCGGACGCGTCGCAGGCCAGGGCCGTCTGACCGGCGGCCCGCGCCGCCTGGCCGGGCCAGACCGCGACGACAAGCAGCAGCCGGCAGAGCTGAACCGCCCGCTCCCGTCGGCGGATGCCGCGCCAGATCAATCGATCGCTCCCTTCAGCTCGCAGGCCCGGACGGTCGTCGTGGCCGGTCGGGACGTGGGGAGGACGGATGGACCCGCCACCGTCCGCCATGGTCGTTGTCAAGGCTCCCCTACAGGCTCCCGGCCGTGCCGCCAATCCCGGCAGGCGGGCGGGTTGTCGGGCAGGCGGCTCGCTCCGGGGCCTGCAGCCGGCCTCGGCCAGGTTCGGGACATCGCGCCGCCCGAAGGAGGATCAGGGATGAAATTGCCGGTTGGATCGGGACACCACACGACCGATAACGGATCGCAGCAGCCTGTCTCCACTGTCTGGACCTCGGTATGATCAACGGATCGACACGCCCGGCGCGCGTCAAGGGCAGTTACTGGACCATCCTTCGTCAGCGCGACTTCGCCCTGTTCTTCTCGGCGACCACGGCATCGACCCTGGGCTCGGCGGTGGTGCCGGTCGCGCTGACATTCGCCCTGCTCGCCCTGGGCTATTCCGCCACGACCATCGGCTCCGTGCTCGCGGCACAGACGGCGCCGACGGTCATTCTCATGCTGGCGAGCGGCGTGATCGGAGACCGCTGGCCGAGGCGCCGGCTGATGATGTCGGCCGACATCCTGCGCTGTGCGAGCCAGGCGACGCTGGCGTTCCTGCTGGCATCGGGCCATCCGTCGCTGCCGGCCCTGCTCGGGCTGGCGGCCTGCGTGGGGGTCGGCAACGCCTTCTACGGACCTGCGGAAAGCGGCCTGATCCCGGAAGTGGCAGGGGCCGAGCGGATTAGGGAGGCGAACAGCCTGCTGAGCATCTCGGGCTCGCTGTCCGCTGTTCTCGGGCCGTCGCTCGGCGGCCTGCTCGTCGCGCTCGGCAACGCCCCGATCGCGATCGGACTGAACGCGCTCACCTACGCGATCAGCGCAACCTGTCTCGCCCTGATGCGGCTCACCCCCCATGAGCGCAAGCATCCGGTGTCGTTCCTGGAGGACCTGAAGCTCGGCTGGCAGGAATTCGGGCAGCATCGCTGGCTGCAGCTCGTCACCGCGCAATACGGGCTGCTGAACCTCGCGGCGTTCGCGCCCTTCTTCGTGCTCGGGCCGGTGCTGTTCGGTTCCCTGCCGAACGGCGCGCGCCTGTGGGGACTGGTCGCGTCCGCCACGGGCGTGGGCGGCATGGTCGGCGGCCTGCTGATCTTCCGCTTCCGTCCGCTTCGTCCGCTTGTGGCCTTCGAGCTCGCCGCCGCGTTGCTGACGACGCCGCTGGTGCTTCTGGCGTTCCATACGCCGGTGCTGCCGCTGGCGTTCGGCAGCGCCATGTTCGGCGCCGCCCTGACCGTGCTCAACGTCACGGTGCAGACGACCATCCAGGAGCGCATTCCCGAGGAGGTGCTGTCTCGCGTGAACTCGCTGTTCAGCCTGGTCGCGACGGGGCTGAGCCCGATCGGCTTTGCCCTGTGCGGCCCGGTCGCGCACCTGATCGGGGCGCGAAGCTCGCTCGCCGTCGGATCGGTGGTGATCCTGCTCAGCGCCGCCGCCCTGCTGGCGTCGCGCAACATCCGGCACGTGACGAACCCGCAGACCCCGGACATGCGGACATGACCGCGCCGGCGTCCGCTGGTGCGGACGCCGACGGGTCGTGGTGTCAGGTGAAGAGCGAGTGCGTGTCGCTGGCGACGAAGTTGCTCAACTCGATCCGGGTGTTGTCGGTCAGCACGAGCTGCGTGGAGCCCTGGATCACCTGCTCGCTCTGGATGCCCGTGCCGGCGTAGCCAGAGAGATGGATGTAGTCCTTGCCTTCCGTGAAGCCCGACAGCGTCAGCGAGCCGCCCGCCATGCCCTGCACGATGTCGATCAACGCCGCTCCGCTGCCGAGGCTCACGTTGGATGACGCAGCACCCTGGACGAACGTCATGCTGCCGGAACCTCCGGTGACCGACAGGCTGCCGCCCAGCGCGGAGATCGTGCTGCTGCCGGTGCCGCCGAGGATCGTGTCGTTGCCCTGGGTGGTCAGCGTCGCCTGACCGCTTCCCAGCGTGATGACGTCGGTGGCTGTGGACGCCGTGCTCAGGGAATGATCCTGCCCGTCGGAGAAGTCGTAGGCGACAGGCGTGCTGGAGGTCTGGATCGCGGATGCGGCCGACATGCTCTGCGTGCTGGCGGTCGCACCATCCATCGCGTCGACGGATGTGGCCGCTGTCGAAGCCAGGGTGAAGGTGTGCGATCCGGTCCACAGGAACGTGCTGGGAGCCCCGGCGACCGAGCTTCCGTTGTAGCTGGCGCTGTTGACATAGAGGTTGCGGTCGGCGCTGGAGCTGCCGCCATAGGCGTCGTTCAGGAAGGAGACGGTGACCTGGTGCGCGCTGGTGCTCCAGTTGCCCGAGACGTCGAACTCCTGGCTCTGCCCCGCTCCGTGCGACGCGACGACGGTCTGCGTGCCGCCGATCTGCTGGCCATCGACCGAGACGGTGAAGTTCGCATCGCCCTGCCAGGCATCTTCCGACATCTGCAGCGTCAGGGTGTGCGCTCCCGAGCCCACCGGCGTCGGCGCCGGTATTCCCGAGCCGCCTGCTGACGAGATCTCGACGATCAGCGGATCCTTCGACAATCCGGCCGACAGGCTGCTGACGTTGCTCAATGTCTGCAGCGGGCTGCTCGAGACCAGCGGGTCGAACAGCTTGACGGTCTGATAGACCCCGCCGAGCTGCACCGTCACGTTGGCTGTCGCGGGCGTGACCTCGCTGTTCGTCGACGTGTTCCAGATCGTGGCGCCGCCGTTCCACAGCACGAGGTCGTAGGTTCCGCTCGATTTCTGCAGCAGCATGTCCGAGGCGGTGCCCGGAAGGCCGGACAGGGACAGATTGAGCGACGTCGTGTTGAAGCTGCCGGCGTTCGTGCCGGTATCGGCCAGGATGGTCGTCAGGTTGTGGATGTCGGTCGCGGCGGCCTTGGCCGATCCGTCGGCGTTGAACAGGCCGAAATTGTTTTCCAGGTTGGCCGCCTGGGTGTCGTTCATCAGGTCGTAGAGATAGGTCTGCGACGCGCCGTCCTTGAAGCCGTCGAGCACGCCGTTGGTGTCGATCAGCCCTTGCGTGTACTCGTCGCCCGATGCGCCCCAGTTGGTCACGGAGGTCGAGGCCGATGAGATGCCGGTCTCGGTGATGATGACCGGCTTGCCGGATGCCGTCGCCGCGGCGGCCGCGATACCCGCTGCGAGATTGACGTCGAGTTGCTGGCCGTCGCCGCTATAGACATGCCAGTTCGAGGCATTCACGTAGGGCGCCACGCTTGGCGCGGATGCGAGCGAGGCGGTCGACGCCGCGACATAGGTCAGGTTTCCTAAAGCGCTGTTTCTGAGTGCCGCTTCCGACACCTGATCATCGAGCGCGCCCCAGGACAGATTGCCGTAGGAATATTGTCCGTTCAGCCCGTAATTGTTGCTGTTGTACTCGTTTGCGCCTTCATAGCTGATGATGGAGCCCGGCGCGGATGCCATCATCGTCGTCATCGTGGTGATGTCCGCTGCCAATCCCACCTGACCGCCACTCACCCTTTGCACAAGATCGAACTTGTAGCCGTCGTTTCCGAGATCGCTCATCTCGGCAATCGTACCGCCTTGCGGAATGGAATCGCGGATGTTGCCGATGCCGACATACCGAAGTTCGGCAAGAACTTTCGCTTCGGCGCCAGCCCATTGTCCGTTTCCGACACCCCAGGACTGATCCCAAGAACCCAGATGGGTATTGATACCTATCGAGCTCAGGAACGACGATGCGCGTGCTGCGGTCACCTGCACCAGACCCGCGGAATTCTCTGTATCAGTCATGCATTTCCCCCTGCGGCCTTCCTAGCAGACTCGTCTCGGAGAAGTGAACCTAGATTCTCGTGTTAATCGGTCGCAAAATTTCGAGTGCTGCACTTCAGTTTCATTGAAACCGCTGCAGTGTCATTTGACTGCCGACCTGAAACTCCTGCGCAGCCGGCAACCGTTTCGTGACGGTATTAAGACGTTGCACGCTTTATCCTATCCGGCAGGACACGATTGCAACGTGGCGTTGCACCGGCGATGAGCCGTGCTGTCGCGCAAGCCCGACCGGATTTTCGTCCCGTCGTCGCCTCGCGGTCGGCCATGGTGATAATGATGACGATGCGGTGTGACCGGCCGAGACCCGGAGACAGCACCGCTGCGGCGCCTAGGATCTGGACCCATTAACGGGGTTCCCGTCGGCCTCATCCTGTGACTCGCTATCCGTTCAGGTTGAGGGGGACCGATGGCGGGCGAGGTCTGGCTGAACGAGCGGCAGTGGAAGCGGCTTCAGCCGCTGCTGCCGCGCAGGTCTCGCGGCGTCCCACGGGTGGACGACCGGCGGGATCGTGCACGTCATGAAGTCCGGCGGCCGCTGGATCGACGCTCCGGCGGTCTACGGCCCGCGCAAGACGCTCTACAACCGTTTCGTCCGCCGGGGTGCCGCTGGTATCTGGCAGAGGCTGTTCGAGGTGCCGGCCGCAACGGCGGCCCACCAGCCGAACTCCTGCTCGACAGCACGCACATCAAGGATCGACGTATACGTCGATCGCTGTGCCGCGGGCGGCAGAGGGGGCAGAAAAGTCAGGCCATCGGCATCAGCAGGGGCGGACGCACCACCAGGATCCACGCCCTGACCGGCGGGCTGGGCCGCCCGGTCGCCTTCCCGTCCACCGGCGGCCAGGCAGCGGACCGTCGGGCGGCCGAGGCGCTGCTGCAGGGCCTGCCGTCCAAGGCCCTGGTCATGGCGGACCGCGCCTACGACACCAACGCCGTTCGCCAGCAGATCGAGACGCAAGGCGCTGTTCCAAGCATCCCGCCGAAGCGCACCCGCATCTGCAAAAGCTGCTTCAGCCCCGTCCTCTACCGTGGTCGAAACGCCATCGAGCGCATGTTCTGCCGCCTGAAGGGTCGGGCCGCGAAGCGGACTGACCGCCGCGTCGCTACGCGCTACGACAAGCACGCTGCCAACTTCGCCAGCCCCGTCTGCCTCGCCGCCGCCATCAGCTGCTGGTTGTGAGTCCAGACCCTGGGCCGGCGTCCAGTCCGGCGCATAGTCCGGCGCGGTCGGACCGGGCGTCTGCCGACGCGTCGGCAGACGCTACGCCGGCGGCTGGTCGTCGCGCTGGTGCGGCCCGACACCCCAGTCGCACAGCCGGCGCGCCAGCGCGTCCAGCATGTCGTCGAGCCTGGACTGGCTCAGGCGTCCCGTTCCGGAGCCGGAGATCAACCGCAGCCGCAGCCGGTCATCCTGCTCGCGCAGCGCGTAGAGCAGCAGGTCGTTGAGCGGGAAGCCCTGCTGGGCGTGGGTGATGGACGATGACAGACCGGGCGCCTCGAACGAGGTCTCGTTCATGTCCAGGAAGTTGATCGCGCACTGCGCCAGCGGCAGGGCGGTGCCGTCGGCCGCCGACAGCAGCGTCATCGGCACCGCCTGATGCTTGCGCGCCGGGCGCCACGCCTGCTTGACGGCATCGATCAGCCCGAACGCGCTGTCCGCATCGCCGAGCCGGAGCCGGACCAGCACCGTGTTGATGCAGCTTCCAATGATCGGCTCCGGCTCGCCCGCGCGACCGGACACGAAGGTGGCGATCACCAGGTCGTCCTGATCCGCGAACTGCCGCACCGTGGCGGCATAGGCGGCGAACAGCACCAGGAACAGCGTGGCGCCGCGGGCACGCGCCAGGCTGCGCAGCCGGTCGCAGGTCGCCTGATCCAGGGTGCGGGTCGCCTCGAGCAGGTCGGGGGGCTCGCGCTGCTCCGCACCGTCCGGCTGGTCGTAGAGCGCCGCGCTGCGCAGGCGGGCGCCGGCGAGCTCGCCGTGGTAGTGCGCCGATGCGGCCTCCAGGCCGGCGGGCGGCGTCTGCTGGCGATCCAGCCAGCGCTCGTACGCCCGGTCCGGCCCTGGATCGATCCCGTCGCCCCGATAGGCGGCGGCAATCTGCGGCACCAGCAGCCCGAGCGCCACACCGTCGGCGGCGACATGATGCAGGCGCAGCACCAGCACGGACCGGTCAGGCGCCAGCACCAGCAGATCGGCCTGGAACAGCATGCCGCCATAGAGGTCGAAGCGGTCATGCCGCGTCGCCTGCAGGAACGACGCGACCGCATCGGCCCCGCCATCCGGCTGCGTCGGCATCGCCGGCCGCGACAGCGAGAACGGCGCCATCGCCGACACGACCTGCCAGGCCTTGCCGCCGCGGCGCTGCAGCCGGGTGCGCAACGCCGGGTGCCGCGCGACGATCGCGGCGATCGCGCGTTCGAGCGCGTCCGGATCGACCGGACCGTTCAGCCGGACCACCGTGGTCTGGGTCCAGCGCGGCGTGTGCCGGCGCAGCACCTCGGCGCGCCAGATCGGCATCTGCGCCGGCGAGAGCGGCCGAGGGGGCGAGGCCGCCGCGTCGTCGAGGCCGGCGGTCACCGGGTCACGACCGGTGCCGTGCGACGATCGTCGTCAGATCGCCGATGCTCCGCGCGCCGCGCAGCTCGTCTGCGGACATCTCGAACTCGAACTCCTCCTCGATCGACATGATGATGGCGGCCATCGCCGTCGAATCCCAGCCGACCAGGTCGTCCTGCGTCATCTCGGGTGCGATCTGCAGGGTGGGCTGGCGCAGCTGCTCGCGGAAGATGCGCGTCAGCCGGTCGTGCACGTCGTCGTCCGTCATCATGTCCTCTATGTCCGCTCGGCGCCGCAGCACCGGCACAGGGTGCCCCTGGTGGCCGTCAGCGCAGTTCCAGGAACGCCAGCACCGAGGCCGGCCAGTCCGCCAGCTCCGCTCCGTGACGGCAGAACAGGGCATAGGTCAGCCGCTCGTAGCCGAAGCCGACGCAGGCGCTGAACAGCTGGGAGCCCCGATCCGTGTAGTCGTAGTTGCGGCTGAAGAAGTCGTTATGCAGGTTGATGGAGGCGACCGCGACCTCGCGTCCGTCCGAGAGCGGCACCGCGACCTCGTATTTGAGGCGGTTCAGGCTCTGGATGATGGTCTTCTGCAGAGCGTCGTTGCAGAAGAACGGATCGTCCGCCGCCTTGATGTCGCAGGCGAGGTCGAGCGACGACATCAGCGCCGACATCTCGTCGACCAGCGCGTCGCGCTGCGCCAGCACGAAGGCCGGACTGCCGATCATCACGATCTCCCGCATCGTGTAGGCCGTCAGACGGTCGAGCCTGCCCTCGGCGCTGCTCTCGTTGCGAAACACCTGACCGTGCATGGTGAACGTCTGGTCGCCGACGTCGCGCCGGCCGCGCAGCAGCCAGTAGCAGCAGTCGCACACGGTCGGCGCCAGCACGTTCTGCGCCGGCGCCACGCCGTTTTCCGCGGTGCAGGCGATCGCCACCGGTCCGGCGCCCTTGCGGAACCGTGCGGCGAACCGGTCGCGCGCCTCGAAGCTCGCCTCGACCCCGGAGGCCAGCAGGGGAAGCTGCGGGAAGTCGTGGAAATAGTCGATCTCCTGCAGGACCGGCACCGGCCAGAGCGGCGGATAGGACAGCTCCGTCGCCTGGTGCGCGCCGGCGATCGCGATCACCCTGGCGTCGATCGCCGTGCGCACACGCAGGAAGTCGCCCTGGAAGGCGAACAGTCCGGGCCCGAGCCGCTGGACCTCGCCCTTCGCCTCCAGCAGCGGCTGCGGATCGACGACCTCGCGCGGCGATACCGTGCGGACGAACAGGGAGTCGCTCGATGCGTAGCGGCGCGCCCGCACGATGCGCCTGAGCATGAGCTGCAGGCTTTCCACCGGCGTGTCCTCCCGGACCGCGATCTCCAGGCCGTCCGCCGTCTGGCTCATCTCCTCGAGGTCGAAGCTGTGCCGTAGCATCAGGCCCAGCTGAGACATGTCCTCGTCGCCGAGCCTCTCGGACAGGGTGATTCGCGCGCGGGTCATATCGCCTCCCTGGGCAGCAGCGCCGGCCGCAGCTCCGCGGTCTCCTGCCGAAAGTGCGCCGGCAGCGGCGGCCGGTCCGACGTGCGGTTCAGGAACTCCAGCAGGATGTCCGCCACCTCGTCCTGCGCGCTGCCGAGCGTCACCGAGTGATCGAGCTCAGGCACGATCCTGACGGCATTTCCCGCAATCGCCGACAGCCGGTGTCCGTCGCGACCGAAATGCGCCGACAGCACGTCCAGTCCGGCATCGTCGGCCGCCATGACGACGAGAACCCGCGCTCCGCGCCGGCCGAGCCCGCGCATGGCCTTGAGCGGCGCGCCGCGTTCGGTGGACCAGCCCGCGAGCCCGGCAGCGGTCTCGACACCGGCCGACAGGCGGCGGCGCGCATGCGCCTGCACCGTGCGGAGCGCGCGGCGCATGTCGAACTGGCGGCGCACCAGACGCTTCCATCCGCCGCGGCGGGACAGGGTGGCGATATAGAACCGGGCCGAGCGGGCGCTGGCCTGCATCAGCGTGTCGAGCGACTGCCCCGGCCGCCAGGAGAAGGTCGCCGGGTTGACCATCAGCAGCGTGTCGATCCGGGGGTCGCGCAGGCTCGCCTGCCAGGCATGGTAGCCGCCGGAGCAGATCCCGGCGGCGATGAAGGTGCGGTAGCCCAGTGTCTCGAGGGCATCGAGGGCGGCACTGATGTCGGAGATCCGATCGGTGTCGTACAGATGGGTGGGGGCCTCGAACGCGCCGGACCCGCTATCGCCGAGCCCGCCGAAGTCGAAGCGCAGCGAGGCGATGCCCGCCGCCGCCAGCCGGCGCGCCAGGCGGACATGGAAGCGCGCGTGACCGTATCGCGGTCCGCCGCCGGCGTTGCCGATGACCACCACGCGGCCCGGCCGGATGTCGTCGCGCGGCTGGCACAGCGTGCCGAAGAGGTGGCGTGCGAACTGCAGCGGACGCTCCTGGAAGCAGCTGCCGCCCAGGACCGCCTCGTTGGCCGGATGTGCCAGAGCCTGGTCGGATCGTGCGACCGGCAGCGGCAGCCAGCTCCGGATCTCGTCCAGGCCGACGGCGGCACCTGCATAGCCGTCGCCGCCATATTCGGTGAACCGCTCGTAGCGCGCCTGTGCCACATCCATGCCGAGGCTCTCCATGTGGGAGGCCAGCCGGTCGCTTGCGCGCGAGGTGGACGAGCCGAGGATCAGGAGCCGCTTTCCCGGAGCGTCCCGCAGGGAGAAGACGCTCATGGCCTGCAGCGTCGAGGCCGCGCCGCCGGCCAGCGCGACGCCGTCGATTTCGAGCGTCGAGTCCGTCAGGCCCGGCCGATCGACCCCGAAGGAGGCCGCGATTCCCAGTTCGCGCAGGAACAGGCTGCCGGACGTCACCGGATCGATTGCCACGATGTCGTCGATGCCTGGATGATCCGACGCCTTCAACAACGCGAACAGCGCGCCGAGGCGAAGGCCGCACAGCACGATCCTCTTCACACCTGTTCCACGCAGGAAGCCGATGGCGTCGTCGATGCCCTGCATCCAGGCAGCGGCCGGATCTCCATCGACGACGTCCTCTGAATCTCCCGTTCCCGGATAATCGAACCGCAAGGTCGGATATCCCGCCTGCGCCAGTTCGACCGCCAGCCGACGCAGCGTCGTGTGGCTGATCGGCGCGTCGCGACCGATCGCGGGACAGATCACGACACCGACCTCTCCGCCGCCGCCATGCAGCCATCCAAAGCAGCCCGAAAAAGCGACCGGCATCCCGTAGGTTTCGGGAACGGAAGCTTCTACATCAGCGACGTTTCTCATCACCGTAATCTTTTCGATATAATTAAAGGCGGCAGCATGATAGAGTGATAACGTCGCGATGGCGGGACAAGTTTCCCGATCACCGCGACGTGGTCGTCAGCAGCAGCTTGCTGTGTCAGCCGACCCAGGGTGCCGCGACATAGTTTTCCGCCCTGAAAGTCGCCTGCTACCTATACACAAATCCGATGATCGTCGAGTGACCATCCGGCGCCAGCATGGGTTCATGATCAGGATTGTCGGAATTTCTTTATTTATGACGCTGCTGTCGTCGGGCGATGCGGTCAAGTATCGTCTTGATCATCGTGATGTGATCGCGTCGTTGCAGACGCGATCGCCGGCATCTCCATGCTCGAACCTATGCTGGTCCAACCCGGTCGACACGAGACACCATCATCTCCGCCCGACAGGAAAAAGCCGATGACAGAACAACAATCAGTCGGTTTCGACCGAAACGATGCCGGCGCCGGAATCGTCACCGCCTCTGTCTGCTCGGCCAGAGCCATGATCGCTGCGGCGACGACCACAGTCTCGCATCCGGACTCAGTGGTCGCATCAGCTGGCGTCCTCGAGCCATAACCGGTCGCATTGTCGAGCACCGAACCGAACCTGCAGGCTTCTTGCAGCGCCAGCCCGCGCCTGAAAGCCGAAGGAGAGGAACGTTGCGATCCAGTCGGGAATCGTCGTCTTTGAGGTTGCATCGCGATCAAACCGGGACAGCGTGCCGCCGATAATCAGTCCCCGGACCGGTGGAACGGCAATGCCGCAACGCTGGTCCGACAGAAGACGATTTGACTCTGGAACGATCACGGGCTCGAGCCGAAGCCTCGTTGGCGTTGATCCCCACATTGCGTGCGAGCAGGTGATCACCGGCTTTCGGGATCTTCATGCGCAAAACGTTGGGTTTACGTAACGGGCCGCAACGCCCACCTCGGCCTGCCGATCAGGACCGGCTTGCAGGGCCGCCGACATCCCGGACGACAGTCCGGAACGGCGATCCGCGTCGGGTTGTCTGAACCGTACGACCCCGATCGTTCCGCCAGGACAGCGAGATTAGTACACGTCGCGCAGATAGCGCTTCTGCCTCGTCAAGCTGGCGACATACGCAGCGGCCTCGTCCGCTCCCATGCCGCCATTCACCTGCACGATCTGGCGCAGCGTCGCGTCGACGTCGCGCGCCATCCGGCTGGCGTCGCCGCAGACATAGACATGCGCGCCATCCTGCAGCCAGCTCCACAGCCGCTCGCCCTGCTCGGCCATGCGGTGCTGCACGTAGATCTTCTCGTCCTGGTCGCGGGAGAAGGCGGTGTCGAGCCGGGCAAGCAGGCCGCTGCGCTGCATCGCCTCCAGCTCGTCGCGATAATAGAAGTCGGTCCCGGCGCGCTGCTCGCCGAAGAACAGCCAGTTGCGGCCGGCAGCGCCCGTCGCCTGCCGCTCCTGCAGGAAGGCGCGGAACGGCGCCACCCCGGTACCCGGGCCGATCATGATCATCGGCAGGGCCGGATCCGTCGGCGGCCGGAAATACGGCGATGTCTGCACGAAGATCGGCACCCGTGCGTCGGCCGCCCGGTCGGCCAGGAAGGTCGAGCACACCCCGCCATGTCGCCTGCCGTCGATGCCGTAGCGCACCGTCGAGACGGTGAGATGCACCTCGGTCGGATGCACCAGCGGGCTCGATGAGATCGAATAAAGGCGCGGCTGCAGGCGCTTCAGCAGGCCCAGCAGCTCGGTGGCCTCGGTCCGGATCGGGTAGCCGTGCAGCAGGTCGATGAACTGGCGTCCCCACAGCCAGTCGACACGATGGCTGCGTCGCTCCTCCAACAGCAGGTCGGTCAGGAAGCTGCTCTTCGAGCGGTCGGCCACGAACTGCAGCATCTCCGGCGTGGTCCTGGAGATCTCGAACCGGGTCGCCAGCGCCTCGGCGAGCGGCATCTCGCCCGCACCTGGCACCGGGACCGGCATCTCGGCCGCAAGATCCAGCGTCCGCAGCATGTCCGCCACCAGCGCCGGGTCGTTTCTGGGCCACACGCCCAGCGCGTCGCCGGCCTCGTAGGCGAACCGGCTGTCGGCCAGGTCGAACACGATCTGTCGCGTCTCCTTCTCCGAGCCGGCCGCGTTCAGCAGCCGGTTGCCGACCAGCCGGGCCCGGAACGGCTCGTTCCGGCCGAACCGGACCGCGGCGGCGCCGACCGGTCGCTGCGAGGCCTGCCGTTCCGGCAGGTCCTGGTCGGCGCGGTCGGTGGACCGGGCCGCCTCGGTGGACGCCGTTTCGCCGGCAGGCGTGGTGCCGGCCTGCAGTGCTGCGGTCACCGTCTCCAGCCAGCCGCGTGCGGCCGCCTCGTAGTCCGGCTCGCAATCGATCCGGGGCGCCAGCCGTCTCGCCCCCAGCGCCTTCAGCCGCGCGTCCAGCTTGCGGCCGAAGCCGCAGAACTGGTCGTAGCTGGAATCGCCGAACGCCAGCACCGAGAAGCGCGTGCCGTCCAGCCGCGGCGCGCTGTCGGCCACGAGGCCGCTCCAGAGCGCCGCCCCGTTGTCGGGTGCGTCGCCGTCGCCGAAGGTGCTGGCCAGCAGCAGCAGGACCGGCGCGCCTGCCAGCTCCGCCGGCTGCAGCGCGTCCATCGCCTGCAGCCGCACCGGATGGCGCAGCGCCCGCAGTGCCTCGGCGCATTCGGCGGCAAATCCCTCCGCCTTGCCGAGCTGCGAGGCCCAGAGGATGGTCACCGGGATCGACGCCGCCTGCGTCTGCAGCACCGGCTCCGGGGGCGACGCCGCCGCCGGCGCGTCCGCCAGGGGCAGCACCCGGCAGAACAGCCCCGCCAGCATGCCGTCGAGCAGCAGGCGCGTCTGCGGCCGCAGCGGCGCTGCTGCCGGCAATGCGGGGATGCCGTCGGCACGGCCCGCATCGGCAGCCAGCCCGGAGAGGTATCCCTGCATGTAGAGCCGCTCCTGAGGATCGAGCACGACCTCAGGCGCGCCATCGAGGCCGAGCAGCGTGCCGAACATCTCGCTGCGGCTCGTCTGGGGTTTCTTCTCCTGGATCTCGGCGAGCTGTGCCGCCACGCCGGCATCCGCCCGCCCCGTGCCGCCCGGCCGCTCGATCGGACCGGCGCGTGGCGCCGCCGGCATCGACGCCGTCGCCCGCGCGAGGGCGACCGCGCAGACCTTGAATTCCGGTTGCAGCGAGAGCGGATCGACCGCGTCGTTGGTGACCGCGTTGATCGCCAGGTTCTCGCCGAACACGTCGCTCCAGTGGAACGGCGTGAAGCAGTTGCCCGGCTGCACCCGGTCGGTCACCACCGCCGGCAGGATCGCCCGGCCGCGGCGCGAGCGGATCTCCACCGGGTCCCTGGCGGCGATGCCAAGCGCCGTCGCATCGTCGGGATGGATCTCGACGAAGGGGCCGGGATTGAGCCTGTTCAGCGTCGGCAGCTTTCCGGTCTTGGTCAGGGTGTGCCACTGGTGCTGCAGCCGGCCGGTGTTGAGTACGACCGGGAAGTCGTCGTCCGGCAGCTCGGCCGGCATCATGTGCGGCCGGGCGAAGAAGCGGGCCCGCCCGCTCTGGGTCGCGAAGACGAGGCGACCGTCGGCGGTCGCGCCGTCGCCTGCCTGTTCGAGATAGCGGATCGGATTGCGGTCGGTGTCGGTCCCGGGCGGGATCGGCCATTGCAGCGGCTGCGCCCGCAGCCGGTCGTGGCTGGCGCCGCGCAGGTCGTAGCCGGTCCTCGGGTTGGCGGCCTGCTTCAGCTCCTCGAACACCTCCGAGGCGGAGCCGAAGCTGAACCCGTCCGCGTAGCCCATCGCGCAGGCGACGCGGGCGATGATCTGCCAGTCCGGCAGCGCCTCGCCGGGCGGCTCGACCGCCTGCTGCATCAGGGTCAGGTTGCGCTCGGAGTTGATCATCACCCCCTCGGCCTCCGCCCAGAGCGCGCCCGGCAGCATGATGTCGGCGTAGCGGTTGGTCTCGGTGTCCAGATAGGCGTCCTGGGTCACCACCAGCTCCGCCGCCTCCAGCGCCTCCACCACCGCCTCGCGGTTGGCCATGCTCGCCACAGGATTGGTGCAGATGATCCAGCAGGCCTTGATCCGACCGGCCCGCATCTCGTCGAACAGCCACACCGAGCCGTTGCCGCCGTCGCTGCGCAGGCTCGCCTCCGGCAGTCCCCACATCCGTTCCATGAAGCCGCGATCGGCCTCGATCTCCATCGAGCGCTGGCCGGGCAGGCCCGGGCCCATGTAGCCCATCTCGCGCCCGCCCATCGCGTTCGGCTGCCCGGTCAGCGAGAAGGGCCCGCTGCCCGGCCGGCAGATCTTGCCCATCGCCAGATGCAGGTTGCAGATCGCGTTGGTGTTCCAGGTGCCGTGGGTGCTCTGGTTCAGCCCCATGGTCCAGCAGCTCATCACCTCGGGCGCGGCACCGATCAGCGCGGCGGCGCGCTCGAGCTCGGCCTCGCCGATGCCGGTGATGCGGGCCACCGCGTCCGGCGGATATTCGGCGAGAAACGCCGGCATCGCCTCCCAGCCCTCGGTGTTGCGCGCGATGAAGTCGGCATCGACATGGCCGTCGCGCAGCAGCAGGTGCAGCAGCCCGTTCAGCAGCGCCAGATCGGTGCCCGGCTTGAGCTGCAGGAACAGATGCGCCTTGTCGGCGGTGGCGTTGCGACGCGGATCGACGACGATCAGCGTCGCCCCCGCCTTCACCCGGTCCATCATGCGCAGGAACAGGATCGGATGGCAGTCCGCCATGTTGGCGCCGATCACGAGAAACAAATCGGCGCGGTCGAAATCCTGATACGAGCCGGGCGGCCCGTCGGAGCCGAAGCTCAGCTTGTAGCCGGTGCCGGCACTGGCCATGCAGAGGCGCGAGTTGCTCTCCATGTTGCGCGTGCGCAGGTAGCCCTTGGCGAACTTGTTGGCCAGATACTGCGACTCCAGGGACATCTGTCCCGAGACGTAGAGCGCGATCGCATCCGGTCCGTGCGTGTCGCGGATCTCGCAGAGCCTGCGCGCCACCTCCTCGATGGCGGCATCGACGCGGACCGGCACGTGGTCGCGACGGTCGCGCCCGCTGCCGTCGCGCCGCCGCACATAGGCGCGGTCCATGCGGCCGGGTGCCGCGATCGCCTGCGCGCAGGTGCTGCCCTTGGTGCAGAGACGTCCGAAATTGCTCGGATGCTGCTTGTCGCCGCTGAGCTTCACGACGCGGCCGTCCGCCACCTCCATGACGATGCCGCAGCCGACGCCGCAATAGGGACACACGCTCCTGACGGTGCGACCGCTCATGGATGTTCAGCCGCCTCCTGACGTGTCGGATAGGCATGGCGCGCAGGCAGCGCAGGCCGGGTGCCGGGATCGACATGCGCAGCGCCGGTCGTGCCGCATCCGAGAACCTCGCCTGTGTCCCGACCGCCGAAGCGCCCGGCCTGAAGCGTCAGAAGACCGGCATCACTGCCGTCGCCGGCGCATCCACCGTGACGCTGATGGCGCCGTCGCCACCGACCGTCACCGGGTATGTCGTGATCCGGCACTCGGTGTTGACGCCCTCGCCGCTGCGCAGGTCGTAGATCCGGTCGTGCAGCGGGCACATCACCGTGCCGGCGCCGGTGAGCCCGTCGGCAAGCGGTCCGAGCCGGTGCGGACATGCGGCCTGGGTCGCGAACACCGCGTCGCCCCGGAGACGGAACACCGCGATGCGCGTCCCGCCGACATCGACCTGGCGACCCTCGCCCACCGGTATGTCGGCAAGGTGCGCGACGATCCGGGTGGTGCCCATCACGACTCTCCCGCCGGCACGAGCACGTCCGCGAACTGGTTCGCCGTCTTCGGCCGGATCGCCTCCTGCCAGGGATCAAAGGCGGCATCGACGGATTTCTGCATCTCCGCGTCGAGCTCGGCCGCGATGCCGTCGCTGTCCTCGACCACCACGGCGCGGATCCGCTCCAGCCCGACCCGCTCGACGAAGGTATAGGTGCGCTCCTTCCATTTCGCGTTGTCGCGATAGAACTGCATGAAGCGGCCGCCGATCCGCATCACCGCGTCCTCGCCCTCGACCGTGCAGAGCAGGTCGCCCTTGCGGACATGCGCGCCGGCGGCGCCGCCGATATAGAGTTCCCACTTGTCGTTGCCGATCGCGACCACGCCCAGATCCTTCACCATCGCCTCGGAGCAGTTGCGCGGGCAGCCGGCGGTGGCGAGCTTGAGCTTGGCGGGGCTGTCGACACCGCGGAAGCGACGTTCGATCCGGGTCGCCAGCGCCATCGAATCGCCCAGCCCGAACCGGCAGTGATCGGTGCCGATGCAGCTCTTGCAGGTGCGGTAGCTCTTGCCGTACGCGTGGCCCGACGGCATGCCGAGATCCTTCCAGACCCGCGGCAGGTCGTCCTTGGTGACCCCGACCAGGTCGATCCGCTGTCCGCCGGTCAGCTTGACCAGCGGCACCTTGTATTTGCGCGCCACCTCGCCGATCCGGATCAGGTCCTCCGGGGTGGTGACGCCGCCCGGCATCTCGGGGATCACCGAGAAGGTGCCGTCCTTCTGGATGTTGGCGTGCACGCGGTCGTTGATGAAGCGCGCGTCGCGCTCGTCCTCGTATTCGCCCTTCCAGACCGTGATCAGCAGCGAGGCAAGCGCCGGCTTGGCGGCCGCGTCCTCGATGCCGCCGCCGAGCTCGGCGAACACCGACGACACCGATTTCAGCTGCCGCTCGCGCACCGCCCGCACCAGCTCGGGCTTGGCCAGCGGAATGCTCGGCACGTAGTAGTGGATCGACGGATCCTCCTCGACGGCGCCGCCGCAGGCCCATCCCACCACCTCGCCGACCAGCGTCTTGCAGGCGCCGCAGCCCATGCCGGCGCGCGTCGCCGTCATCACCGCCTTGGTGGTGCGGCTGCCGCCTGCGACGCAGGCGACGATGGCCGCCTTGGTGACGCCGTTGCAGTTGCAGACCTGGGCGTCGGCCGGCATCTCGTCGAGCGTCACCTTCTCGGGCGGCGCGCCCAGATCGAACAGCAGCGACAGACGC
Source organism: uncultured Acetobacteraceae bacterium (assembly GCA_964236105.1). Lineage (GTDB taxonomy): Bacteria > Pseudomonadota > Alphaproteobacteria > Acetobacterales > Acetobacteraceae > Lichenicola. Next base: position 307,524 of record CAXSBC010000005.1, read on the forward strand.
TCGTCGGGCAGCGGGCTGTCGCGATCGAAGGCCTGCATCAGGAAGGCGGCCTTGCTGATGTCTCCCATCAGGATGCCGCCGACCAGCCGGCCGTCGCGCACGATCAGCTTCTTGTAGATGCCGCGCTTGGGTTCGGTGAACTGGATCACCTCGTCGCGGTCCTCCTGCGCCTCGGTGAGGCCCATGGTGGCGAGCTCGACGCCCATCACCTTGAGCTTCGTCGAGAGCTTGGAGCCGTGATAGGCGGCGTCGCTGTTGCGGCCGGTGACCTGGTCGGCGAACACCTTCGCCTGGTCCCATATCGGTGCCACCAGCCCGTAGACGTGGCCGCGATGCTGCGCGCATTCGCCGACCACGTAGATGTTCCGGTCGTCCACGGCGCGCATCATGTTGTCGACCACGATGGCGCGCTCGACCGTGAGGCCGGCCCGCAACGCGATCTCGCTGTTGGGGCGGATGCCGGCCGACACCACCACCATGTCGCAGGCCAGGCTGGTGCCGTCCTTGAACTCGAGCCCGCTGACCTGCCCGCTCTCGTCGAGCAGCACTCTGGAGGTGGATTTCGACAGATGCACCTGCACGCCCATGGCCTGCATGGCCTGGCGCAGCATCGTCCCCGCGGTCGTGTCGAGCTGCATCTGCATCAGCTGCGCGCCGAGATGCACCACATGCACCGCGCAGCCATGGTTCAGCAGGCCGCGCGCTGCCTCCAGTCCCAGCAGGCCGCCGCCGATCACCACGGCCTGTTTGGACTGCCTCGCCTGGGCGACGATGGCGTGGCAGTCGTCGATGGTGCGGAAGCCGAAGATCTTGTCGCGCAGCCGCCTGTTCTCGTCGAACATGCCCTCGATCGGCGGCATGAAGGCGCGGCTGCCGGTGGCGATCAGCAGCACGTCGTACGGCGCGCGCGTGCCCTTGTCCGACAGCACGAGCTTCGCCGCGCGGTCGATCTCGACCACCGTCTCGCCGGCATGCAGGGTGATGTCGTTGGCGACGTACCAGTCGAGCGGGTTCATGAAGATGTCCGCCGGATCGTCGATGCCCGACAGCACGTTCGACAGCAGGATGCGGTTGTAGTTGCCGTAGGGCTCGGCGCCGAACATCACGATGTCGAACATCCCGGCGCCGCCGCGGGCGAGCACCTCCTCGACGGCGCGAGCTCCCGCCATGCCGTTGCCGACCACCACCAGTTTCTGCTTCATCGTCTTCTCCTGCCGGCCGGGGTTCAGATTTCCAGCAGCCCGAAATCGAGCACCAGCGTGCCGTCGGCTCCGCTCGGGGCGGCCACCGCGATGTCGAGCCGGCTGCCGGGAGAGATGTCCTCGACCACCACCAGCTGCACATGCGTTCCGGCCCTGGCGCCGACCGGGAAGATCCGCATCACCGTGCCGTCGCGCAGCAGGGAGACGCTGATCATGGCATCCGTCGAGTTGCCGGCGCGCAGATAGATCGGCTGAGCCCGCCTGTCGGACGAGACGGTGTAGCCGGCGACCGTCGTCGGCGACTGGTAGCCGGCGCCGGTGAAGCCGAAGACGCCCTGGACGAACTTGGGAATGGAGTCGATCAACGAACCTGTCCTTCTGCGACAACGGGAAGCGGCGACGTGCAGGACGGCCTCATGCAGCCACCTGGCGGCTGGCGACCGCCTCGTCGTACAGCGACTGCTCCGCCGTCTTCTTCTGGGTCGAGAAGCGCACGCCGAGCGCGCAGAACGCGACCAGGATCACGCCGACGCCGATGATCTCCAGGCACCGGGACTGCGAGACGATGGTGCGGTTCAGCAGTGCGGCGCACACCGCGCCGAGATTGCCGCCGGCGCCGATCACGCCGCAGACGCCGCCGATCGCCTTGCGGTCGATGAACGGCATCACCGAATACACGGCACCGGCGGACATGTGCACGAACAGGCCGAAGCCCAGCATCAGCACGATCGCGGAGGCCACGTCGGGGGCACGGGCGAAGCCGAGCAGGCCCAGCCCTTCGCCCAGGATCAGCAGGAAGACGAGCCGTGTGCGGCCGTCCAGCCCGAAGCGTTGCGCCACCGCGTCGCTGACGACGCCGCCCAGCGGACGCCCCAGGAAGGCGAGCAGACCGAACGATCCGGCAGCGAAGCCGGCCGACGAGAGGGAGAGTCCATAGGTCTGCACGTAGTAGGTGGCGGCGATGGTGTGGATGTAGATCTCGATGCCGAAGCAGCCGCCATAGCAGAGCGCCAGCAGCCAGGTGCGGTAGTTCCGCATCGCCTCGGCCATCGCGGCGATGCCGCCCTTGCTGCCCGCATCGTCCGTCAGTCCGGCCGCCCGGACAGCGGCGAGGCTGCCTTGCGGCAGGTCCTGGGTGAAGCGTGCATAGAGAACCGACATTGCCAGCATGGCGATGCCGGGCACGAACAATGCCGCCCGCCAGCCCCAGAGCTGCTCGATACCGAGCGAGACCGCCAGCGTCGCCAGCAGCGGCGACAGCGACTGGGCGGCACCCGCGCCCGCATTGCCCCAGCCGCCGACGGTGGCGTTGGCGGTGCCGACCACATTCGGCGCGAACATGACGCTGGTATGATACTGGGTGATTACAAAGGAGGCACCGATTGCCCCGATCAGCAGCCGGAAGAACAGAAGCGAGGCATAGGATTGGGCGAACGCCAGTCCGAACACTGGAGCCGAGCCCAGGATCAGCAGCGCGACATAGGTGCGGCGCGGCCCGTACTTGTCGCAGAGCGGCCCGATGATCAGGCGCGCGACCACCGTCACCAGCACGGCGGCGAGATTGATGTTGGCCACCTGCAGCGTGCTGAGATGGAACTCCCTGGCGATGACCGGCATCAGCGGCGCCGCCGCGAACCAGGCATAGAAGCAGACGAAGAAGGCGAGCCACGTCATGTGGAACGCCCGCATCTGCACGGTGCTGAAGCTGAACAGCCTGATCCGTGTGGCCTTGCGGGCGGTCGGATCGATCGAGACTGCGGACATTCGTGCGTCTCCCGGTGGCATGGTTCGGACGCAAGCGGGGCCCGGGTCTTCCGGTGAGGCGTGGCGCGTCGGCCATGTCGGCTCGTCATTGAACCGGCCCGGCGCCCGGATCACACCGTGCGCGTCATTGCAGGTTGCAATTTAGGTGCCATCGCCGCGCAGGTCGTCGCGAGGTTCGCACGAGACGATCGCGCGCGAGCAGGCGGTTGCCCGGGACGGGGTGTCAGCCGGGTCCAAAGCGGGCCAGATAGGCCTTGATCCGGTCCGAGTCGAACAGGCGGCCGTCGAAGAAGCGGTCGGGACCGAGCGTCAGCCGGGCTCCGTCCGCGCCGACCTCGACCGGCGTGCTCAGGGCCCCTCGACCTTGGCGCTGGCTGCCGGGGGCAGGATCGGGCCGCCGGCGAGGGCGCGCCGACAGATGTCGTGCGGGAACATTGCAGCGCCGCCGTGATCGCGCGCGACGCCACGATCTAATACCAGCGGCGGCGGCTCCTGACTCTGAAGGGATTCCCAGCCGCTCCGTGA